>JAFKFL010000020.1 GCA_017308235.1 Alphaproteobacteria bacterium
AACGCGATCGAGCTGCGCGGCGCCGGTCCCTCTGACACTCGCTTCGGTGCCATGGTCTCGATCCGGGAATACCCGGCCCAGACCGGGCCGGGCTCTTTCGACAATCTGCTGCGCGTCCCGCACGAAATCATCGCGACGCAGAGCTTTGCCATCGTCGACCGGCCTGAAGCGGCAAAGCAGATCGAGCGTGTCTCCCGCCAGGTCGACATGTCGGATGAGGCCGGCTCGATCGTCGCCGAGCATCTCGACGCTGCGCGCGACGAACTCCTCGCCTCCGAGGCGATCTATGGCGAGCACCATATGACCGTGATGTGCCTCGGTCGCGATCTCGCCGAGGTCGGCGCGGCTGTCACCGCGGTCGGCGCCGCGCTGACCGATCGCTCGGTGATCTGGGTGCGCGAGGACCTCAATTGCGAGCCGGCCTTCTGGGCTCAGCTCCCGGGCAATTTCGGCTATGTCGCCCGCAAATCCATCCTCTCGTCGAAGAATTTCGCGGGACTGACCTCGCTGCACAATTACCCGAGCGGCAAGCTTGCGGGCAATCATTGGGGGCCGGCGATCTCGGTCTTCGAGACGACCTCGCAGACGGCCTATTATTACAACCACCATATCCGCGACATCGGCAACTTCACCGTCGTCGGCCCGACAGGCTCGGGCAAGACGGTGTTCCTGTCCTTCATCGCGGCGCAGACCCAGCGGATCGAGCCGCGGCCAAAACTGGTCTTCGTCGACAAGGACCGCGGCGCCGAGATCTTCATCCGCGCGCTCGGCGGCCAGTACGAGACGCTCGTGCCGGGCGAGCCGACCGGCTTCAATCCACTTTCGCTGCCGGATACCGCATCCGACCGGGAATTCCTGTTCCAGCTCTTCGCCTTCATGTTGCGGCCGCCCCATGGCGGCGAGCTCTCGGCCTCCGAGGAACAGGTCATCCGCAATGCGATCGCCGCCTCGCTCGGTGCCGGGCCCGAAGGGCGAACGCTGAAGGCCTTCTCGACCCTGCTGCGGGGCCGCATTCGGGCAGGGGAGGGCGATCTGCTCGCCCGGCTCGAGAGTTGGATGCGGGCCGACCAGCGCGGCTGGCTCTTCGACAATGACGAGGACCGGTTTTCGATCTCGAGCGTGTTCGGATTCGACATGACGCGGGTGCTCGACGATCCCGTCATTCGTACCGCGGCGCTGATGTATATCTTCCATCGGACCGAGGAGCTTCTCACCGGCGATCCGGTCATGATCTTCCTCGACGAGGGCTGGCGCCTGCTCGATGACGACGTCTTCGCCTTCTTCATCCGCGACAAGCTGAAGACGATCCGCAAGCAGAACGGCATCATCGGCTTCGGCACACAGTCGGCCGCCGATATCGTGCGCTCGAAATCCTCCAACACGCTGATCGAACAGACTGCCACCAATATCTTCTTCCCGAACCCGAAGGCGGATGACGACAGCTACGCCCAAGCCTTCCGCCTGTCCGGCCGCGAGGTCGCCTGGATCCGCTCGACTGCGCCCGAAAGCCGTTCCTTCCTGATCAAGCATGGCCGCGACAGTGTCGTGGCGCGTCTCAACCTCGCCGGCATGCCCGATCTCATCAAGGTTCTGTCTGGCCGAACCGAAACCGTCGCCGAGCTCGATGCACTGCGCGCCCGGGTTGGTGATGAACCCGCAGCCTGGCTGCCGATCTTCCTCGGGAGGGAAGCGCCATGAAGCATGCCCACCTGATCATCGCGACGCTGACGTTGCTCAGCGCGCCGCAGGCGCTCGCGAATGTCCCGATCAATGACGCCGTCCTGCTGACGAAGCAGTCGGAGACGGCCGGGACGACGATCAAGCTCGTGCCCATCACAACCCAACGCAAGGATGCCAACAAGGGCGTCAAATGTGCGGTGACGACGGGCAAGAAGGCCAACGTCACCAACCCGACCGTGCAGCCGCAGAGCGGTGACGGCGCCCGCAAGGTGCAGTCCTATAGCCCGAATAGTTCCGTTACACCCGATGCCGGCGCGAAGGGCGCGACGCTCAATCATCAGACGCTTTTCCAATCAGCCGGCACTGTCGTCGGTGGCCTCGATGCCAGCCGCTCGACAATGCAGGGAGCGCAGAACGGGTTTCGTACGACGGGACAGCAGGCTGGAAAGACCGAGACGGTGATGGCCGCCCTCGACGAAAACAGCGCCGTCCGGACCCAGAACAATCTCGCCTGGAACGAGGCGATCAACTCCACGAATTTGTGGGCCACGGCGCTGAACGCCTTCAACCTCGCGCGCAACAGCGATCGCAGCCGCGCAGCCGGCGGAATGCGCGCCAGCGGTGTGGCCCGCCCGACAACGACGGGCGCGGCCTGTCCCCCGGGGACGAGTGGTGCCGGGACCGCGCTCGACCCCTGCCGAACGCTATCGAACTGCCAGTCCGGTGAGGCTGGAGCCTCGGACGACCCGGCCTGTGTCAGCCCCCGCTATGTCGATACCGCCGGCAACGTCCTGTTCTTCCTCGAGCAGATCCAGGCCGCAGCCGCGGCCGCCAGCAACCGATAAGGAGAGATCGATGCGCTTCCGCTTGCTGCTCTCAGGACTCGCGATCGCGATCACGAACCCCGTCTTCGCGCAGGTCCCGACCCGTGACGACGCCAATCTCACCAAGGCCCAGGAGATCGCTTCGACGACCCGGCAGATCCTGACGGCGGACCAAGCGATCATGCAGTTCACGCAGAAGACGCTGGCTGCCGTCACCGGCGACCGGTCGTCTCAAGCTCAGGGCACCCTCGCCCAGATGGCGCTCGGCGGCGGCTTCTCGATGGGCTCGGCCCCTTCGCTCGGCTCGGTGATCTCCGGCGGGACACTCTCCTTCGCCGGCATGGGGTCCGGATCGCAGAACATCGTCTCGACACTGATCAATGGCCTTCAGCTCGTGCAGACCATCACCGGCATGGTCAGCGGCAAGACCCATCCCGTCGATACGGCCTACAAGAACTCCGTCAATGTCACCGCGACCCTGTCGGGCCTGATCGATTCGACGCAAGGCGCGGTGAAACAGCGCTCGCAGGCGTTCACGAACGGCGGACAGGAGATCGGCAAGGCCCAGGATCTGAAGGGCAGCGTCGACCAGAACACGCAGGTTCAGGTCCAGACCGGTCAGACGATCAACGAGCTCAACGGCACGGTGAACACGGCGGCGGCCGCAGCCAACCAGGCCAATCTCGATCGCCTCGCTGCGGAATCAGCCGCGGCGCGCGCCATGAGGTTCACCCAATGACGCCGGACACCGGGAAGGTCGTTCTGTGGTGCCTCGGCGGATTGGTCATCGCCTTCGTCGCAGCGGCGATCGGCTTTTCGACGTCCAGGTGGATGCGGCCGGCAACACCAGCCATCACGCAGAGCTCCGACGAAGAGGCGAAGGCGGCCTCCCGCGCCATGACCTTCACGCAACCGAAGTCGCCTCAGCCATGAGCATCGCCGGCAGATTTGCGACCCTGGTCCTGCTCCTCGCCCTTCTCAGCGGCTGCGCCTACAAGCCGCTGAAGGCACCCTGCTCGTCCGACGACGATGCGGCGGCGGCCACATCGCGGGACGCTGGTGAAACCCTACCGCCGGCGGCGTTCACCTCACTCGACCCTTGCGGGCCCATGCGGCCGATCTGAGGGCGATGATGGCCAATTCCTTCAGCATCACCACGCTCCTGCAATCGGTCGACCAGATCGGCGAGACTTACGTGTCGAGCGCCTACCAGGCGCTGGCGAACGCAGCGACCTCGGGCGGCGCCACCAGCGTGACCGGGCTCATGCTCACGCTCTACGTGATTTTCTGGGGTGTCGGCATCTGGCAGGGGACGGCAACCGGTGGGCCGGCCGATCATGCCTTCCGGCTGCTGCGCGCTTTCCTGATCTACGCGCTCGCGACGCGCTGGAGCGACTTCCAGACGCTCGTCTACAACGCCATGAACAGCGGCCCCTCCGCGATCGGCAATGCGCTGCTCAGCGTCGTCACAACCGCGAACAACACCGGCACTTCGGCCAATCTCACCTCGGTCAACGGCGTCCAGAATGCCCTGCAGAACATGTGGGACACGACGAACAGTGCCACCGAAGCCTTTCTGCAGAACGCCGGCATCACCAACTGGGGGCCCTACATCTTCGCCGCCGTCTTCTACGTCGCGATGGCTATCCTGATCGGCTTCGCGATCTTCCTGATCATCCTGTCGAAGATGTTCATGTGGCTGCTGCTCGCGCTCGCGCCACTCTTCATCATCCTGCTGCTCTTCGGCGCGACGAGCCGCTTCTTCAGCGGCTGGCTCGGCGCGATCGCGCAGTATTTCGTGGTGCAGGTCCTGGTCTATGCCTTTCTCGCCTTCTACGTCTCGCTGATCCAGCAATCGATCGACGCGCTGAACGGCGTCGCCGGCAGCAAATCGGCGACCTGGGCCACGATCGGTCCAGTTGTCCTGCTCGCCATCATCGGCATTCTGCTGCTTGCCCAGATCAACAATGTCGCCGCGGCGATCGCCGGCGGCGTTCCAGTCTACGCGCCGCAGATCGGAACCGTCCTCGCGACCGCCACCGGCTATCGTCTGGGGCGCGCCGCCAACCGCGCCCGGCTTGATCTGCGCAATCCACTCAGGTCTGCATCGCTGTCACGGCGCGAGGAACTCACCGCCCGTCAGCGTGCCCGTGTGGGCTTGCGCGCCGGAAGCTGGGCTGAGACGCCGGAGTTTCGGCGGCTCGCCGACCAGATCCGCGATCAGGCCGCCGCGCCCGCAACCGGCGAGCGGGGAGGGCGCTCATGAGCGAGGTCTCCGCGCCTGGGTCCTCGCAGGTCGATCCCCGCTACTATGCCGAAGGAGCGACCTGGGAACACGATCTCGCCCGCCGCAATCGGAATTCGCGGGCGCTCGCCTGGATCGTCGCCGCGGTGATGACCGTCGTCGCCGTGGTCGCGCTCGGGCTGCTCGCCCTGCTCGTGCCGCTGAAAACCTACGAGCCCTATATGGTCGTGGTCGACAAAACGACGGGCTTCGTCGAGGTCAAGCGTCCCATGGCCGAGGGCGCGCTGACCCAGGACGAGGCCGTCACCATGTTCAGCGTGGTGCGCTATATTAAGGCGCGCGAGACCTATGACCCTCGCGCACTCAAGGACAATTTCGACCTGGCCCAGCTGCTTTCGGCCGCCGATGCCTCGCGCGAGCTCACCGAGATCTACTCGCCGGCGAATCCGAACAATCCGGTCAAGCTTTTCGGCTCGAATACAGAGGTCGCCGTCACGATCAAATCGGTGACCTTCCCGAACAACCGCACGGCACTGGTCCGCTTCTCGACCGACCAGAAATCGGCGACCAACATCCTGACCCGCCACTGGGTCTCGCTCGTCCGCTTCCGCTACACGGCGACGCCGATGCGCAACCAGTGGCGCTTCGACAACCCGCTCGGCTTCCAGACGCTCGAGTATCGCCGTGACCAGGAGACGGCCCCGACGCCGGGCACGGCCGGGAGCCAGCCGTGATCCGGCGAACTCTGCTTGGCCTCGCGATCTCAGCCGTGACAATCTCCGCCGCCTTCGCCGAGGCGACGCCGCGGCCGGGCCGGACAGACGCGCGGATCCGCGACGTCACCTACAACCGCGACAATGTCACGGCGGTCGATGCCAGCTACGGCACCTCGACGATGATCCAGCTGCAGTCCGACGAGAAGATCGAGACGCTCGCGCTCGGGGACGCGATCGCTTGGAAGGTCGAACCCAATCGCAAGGGCGACATCATCTTCGTCAAGCCGGTCGAGAAGAACGCCCAGTCGAACCTCAATGTCGTCACCACCAAGCGCGTCTATGTCTTCCTGCTGCGCTCGAACACACATCCCGTCCAGAGCCAGACCTATGCCGTGCGCTTCCGCTTCCCGGATGACGAGGCCGATGCGCGCCTGCTCGCCGCCGCCAAAGAGCGCGCGGCCCACCCCAATCTCAAGGCGCTCAACATCGCCAATGCCAATAGCGACTATGGCTACAGGGGGGCCTCGGCGCACAAGCCGGTGACGGTCTTTGACGACGGAACCAAGACCTGGTTCCGCTTCGAGGGTGAGACGCCGGCGATCTATATCGTCGATGGCGAGCGCAATGAGAGCCTGGTCAACTTCCGGACGGAAGGCCCCTATGTCGTTGTCGACAAGGTCGCGGCGCAGTGGACGCTGCGCAATGGCCAGGACGCGACCTGCATCTTCAATCGCCGCCGCACCAATCTGCACGAGCCGACCGGGCTCGAGCCCTATGCGCCACAGCGCGTCGGCGCGACGGGTAAATGAGGAGGAGCGATGCCGAGCGCTGACGACTATCGCGCTTTCGAGCTGGAGGCCGCCGCCGCCGCGACCTCGGTCGCCCGCGGCCGCACCGTGCTCGGCCGTCTGCTCACGGTCGGCGTTCCGGTCGGCGCGCTCGTGGTCGCCGGCTGGCTGGTCTATCGCACGACCAGTCAGCGCTCGACCGTCATGACGACGCCGGACCGAGAGGAATTCACGACGACGCAGTTTCCAGCGCCGTCGCTGTCGACGCCCCGGCCCCAGACTGACCAGGGCACGATCGTCATCCCGCCGGCGCCGGCCGAACCGGCGCCGCCGCCACCACCGCCCCAGACCATCCAGCCGCCGCCCGCGCCGGAACCTCCCCTTCCGGCCGCCATGCCAAATGACGACGAGGCACGCCGACTGGCCGAGCTCGAGCGCCAACGGCTGGCGGAAGAGGAGCGTCGCAAATGGGAGCGCCTGCGCGCGCCGCAGGTGATCTCGGACAATAGCGCGACGGCGGCCGGCGCAATCAATCCGGAGGGCCCCTCCGGAACTGCGGCCGCTGCGGACGACGATCCCAATCGTCGCTTCCTCGCCTCGGTCTCCGCCGCCGGCGTCGATGTCTCGCGCGCGGCCCGGAACAGCCGCATCGACGCGTTGGTTGCCCAGGGCACGATGATCCGCGGCGTATTGGAGACGGCGGTCCAGAGCGATCTGCCGGGCATGGTGCGCGCGGTCGTCACCGAGAATGTCTGGTCCTTCGACGGCCGACGGATCCTGATTCCGGCCGGCAGCCGGCTCGTCGGCGAGTACAAGTCCGGCATCACGCGCGGTCAGACGCGGGTCTTCATCGTCTGGACGCGGATGCTGCGTTCCGACGGCGTCTCGGTGCAGCTCGGCTCGAACGGCACCGATGATCTCGGCCGGGCCGGCAGTGCCGGCACCGTCGACAACCATTATCTCGAGCGCTTCGGTGCAGCGATCATGCTGTCCCTCGTCGGCGGCGCGGCGCAGTTCCTCAGCGGCTTCGGCCAGAACGAAGACAACACCGGCAACGGTACGGTCATCACTACGACCGATCCCGCGACCGGCGTGGTCACGCAGACCCAGACCGGCGTCGGTCAGAACCAGCTCTCGCTTCAGGCCAGGCAGATCGCCGCCCAGAATGTCTCGCAGACCCTGACCAACATCGCCCAGGAGGCTCTCAAGAACTCGATCAACATCCCGCCGACGATCCATCTCGACCAGGGTACCCGGATCATCGTCTTCGTCCGGCGGGACCTCGATTTCTCGTCCCTTTACCCCGATCCGGTGAAGGAGGCGCTGCGGGAGCTCAGGCGTGAGCGCACCATCCAGAAACCTCACGGTCTTCCTTGATCGCGCGCTTGGGCCGCTGCGGCCCTGGCTCGATGACGACCAGGTCGTCGAGATCTGCGCGAATGGCCCGGGTGTGGTCTGGGTCGAGCGCTTCGGCCAGTCCGCCATGGAGCGCCATGACGTTTCCGAGCTGACCGAGCAGGCGATCCGCCACCTTGCCGAGCGGATCGCCGGCCATTCCGGACAGAGCGTCAACGAGGAGCACCCGCTCCTTTCGGCAGCGCTTCCGACCGGCGAGCGCTTCCAGGGCGTCATGCCACCGGCGACCACCGCCGGCGGTGCCTTCGCGATCCGCAAGCAGGTGATCAAGGAGATGCGGCTCGACGATTACCGCAAGCTCGGCTCGTTCAAGCAGGTGGAGACGGCGGGGCAGGGAGCGCTCGGCGCGACCGACCGGGCGCTCTGCGAGCATCTCGATGCCGGGCGGATCGAAGCATTCATCCGGCTCGCCGTGGTCAGTCGCTATTCGATCCTGCTCTCGGGCGGGACGAGCTCCGGCAAGACGACGTTCCTCAACGCCATCTTGAAGGAGGTGCCGCCCGACGAGCGGATCATCACAATCGAGGACACCCGCGAGGTTCGGCCAATCCAGCCGAACTACCTGCCGCTGATCGCCTCGAGGGGTGATCAGGGCGAGGCGCGCGTCACCGTCGAGATGCTCCTGCAGGCGTCGCTGCGCCTGCGTCCCGACCGGATCTTCCTCGGCGAGATCCGGGGTGCGGAGGCCTATTCCTTCCTCCGCGCGATCAACACCGGCCACCCCGGCAGCATCACGACAGTCCATGCCGACAGCCCCGCCGGCGCTTTCGAGCAGCTCGCGCTCATGGTGATGCAGGCTGGGCTCGGGCTGAAGCGGGAGGAGATCATCGCCTACATCAAGTCCGTCCTGCCGATCGTGATCCAGCAGACCAAGATAGGCGGCTGGCGCGGCACGTCCGCGGTCTATTTTGCGCGGATGGCGGAATGGCTTGAGGAGCGCCAGGGAGGGCAGGGCGGCCATGGCGCGCATCGTCGTCCATAGGATCGGCGTCGCCATCCTGGCGCTGATCGCGTTCTGGCTGCTCTGGAGCCTCGCATATGAGGTCGTCGTCGGCCTGCGCTGGGCGCCGTCGCGCTTTCCGAGCGAAGGGTCGCAGCGCTGGGCCTTGCTTCGGATGCAGAACGCCGACCGCTCATCCGGCTTCGCCTTGATCGCCTGGCGGCATTTCTATGAGCGGCTCATCTATCCACCGACCCAGATCGAAGGGCTGATCCGCGCAGGCTATGCCGCCGGCGCCGTCGTCGCGATTGGCATCGGCCTCGTCATCGTTGGATTGATCAACCGCCGGCAGATGCCGTTTGGCGCGGCCCGCTTCGGCACCATCATGGAAGCTGCGAAACAGGGCCTCACTGCCAAGCAGGGCATCATCCTCGGCACCTTGAACGGCGTCACCATTCGTTCGGACGAGCCGGCCCATATCCTCGTCGTTGGACCATCGCGATCTGGCAAGGGCGCCGGCTTCGTACTGCCCAACGGCTATCTCTGGCAGGGCTCGGCCGTGTTCTTCGATCCGAAGCGCGAGAACTTTGAAGCCTTGGCCGGTCACCGACAGCGCCAGGGCAACAAGGTCTTCATGTTCTCGCCGGGCTCGCCCGATACCCATCGCTACAACCCGCTCGATTTCGTGCGCCGCGACGGGCGCATGGCGACGGATTGCCTTGTCGTCGCAAGCTTCGTCATTCCCGAAAAAGCCGATGACACCTGGGCAGGGGCAGGGCGCCTGCTGCTCTCGGCCTTGATCGGCTACGTGCTCTCGTCGCCGCTGACGGCATCCGCTCAGCACATGCGCAGCGTCGCCCGCATGACGACGACTGGCAAGGACATCTCGACCGTGCTGCGCGCGATTGTGAAGACGGAATCCCAGCATCTGCCAACCTGGGTCGTCGACAGCTTCAACCAGTACATCGCGCTCGAGCCCGAAACCCGCAACAGCGCCGTTTTCAACGTCAACATGGCGATGAGCCTCTGGAACAACGGGCTGATTTCGGCTGCGACCGAGACCTCGGATTTCGATATCCGTGGACTTCGCCGGCAGCCGATGACCATCTTCATCGGCTGCACCATCGCCGAGCTCGCGATCTTCCGGCCGCTGATCCGCATCCTGTTCCAACAGATCCACGACCTGCTGATGGAGAAGATACCGGGCCCAGACGAGCCGCACCGGGTCCTCCTCATGCTCGACGAGTTCTATCATGTCGGGCGCATGGACTCGCTGATCTCGAAGATCACCATCTCGGCCGGCTATGGCTTCCGCATGGCGATCGTGATGCAGGACATTGCCCAGCTCGATGAGCTCTACGGCCGCAACACCCGCATCACCACGGTCTCGGGCTCGCAGATCAAGCTCTTCATCCAGATAAACGATCTGGAGACGTCTGAATTCGTGTCGGAGATGCTCGGTGCGACCACGCAGGTTTACAAGACGCCGGTGATGCGACCGGGACAGGGGATCTTCGCACCGCGCGTCTGGGCGCCGCACTATACGCCGCGCCCGCTCAGGAGCCCGCTGGAGCTGCGTGAGATGTCGTCGCGGCTCTCGATCCTGATGGTGAAGAACTCGCCTTCGTTCGAGCTCACCAAGATCCGGCACTATCAGGACAAGCCCTATCGGCGCTTCTACGAGGCAACCAAGGAATCATCTCCGGAGCTGCCGCGCTTGCGCGAATGGCGGGATGAGCCACACGGCGGCGCGATGGGTTCTTCGGCCGAACCCGGGCGGGGCAAGAAGGAGCTGGGAGAGGACGTAACTACGAAGCTCGAGCAAATTGAGGCGATGAGACAACCCACAACCCCGACTGAGCAAGCTGTACCCGCGGGCGGCCGCGCGCAGACACCATCGGAGCCCGTGAAAGTTGTTGCGCCTGCATCGCGGCCGAAGCAGTCGCGAGAACTGAGGCTCGGAGCGCCACCGTCACCCGCTGGCGAGGATTGCGATCTCCGCAGGGTAATCTCGGCTGTCGGCGAGGAGCAGAATGCGATGTTCGCCACGATGAAACAGGCTCTGGGCGAATGGCCCGCCGCGAACACGTCGATCGCCGAGGCGGCAGCAACGCTCGACAGGCTCCAGCGCGGGTTCGGCGATGACGAAGTCTGATAGACGATAGCGTCCTGCGGTGGCCTATTGAACTCGGCCAAACACGAGCGATTCGACGTGCTGTCTTACGATCTTTCCAAAAGCTGCTCTGGTGTCGTCCTGATCGGGGATTACACGTCGTTGCGATCACTTCACACGGTTCTGCACGACATCAATGAGCGTTCGCCGCTAATCGACGACAAGGAAGGTCTGTTCCTCGGCCTCGCCTATGATGTTCGAAAGGCATTTGAGCGTCAGCGTGAGACGATCGAGCCGCCTGCGCATTTCGAAGAGATCGGCGTACGCTACGGAGTGAACATCCTGTGGCCCGTTCTCTTGGTGCAGCAGAGGATCATGCGTGCCTCGCTTGCCTATATAGATAGCTCTGCCTTGGACCAGGCGATGACCTACGCACTGGAATCCGTCATAGAAGTCGCGATCAAAGCCGATTTTCCAGCGAGCAGCGCAGATATCATCGAACTGTGGAAGCAACTGCCGACCGACTTGCGGGGCGTTGCGAAGCTACATAGCCGTGGCGGATTATTCTGTTCATGGTCCAAGATCGAGCGGGCTCGAAAGTTCAAAAACCTGCTTGCAAGCTTTTCCAGTGCATACGAATTTAGCTATGCTGAAAGAGCGCGGAACGAAGAGAGAGATCTCGTCGACCCTCACGAATTCCTGCAGTGGGACGGATCAGAATGGCCAGATCCGAATTGGTGAGATCTGCGGTGTTCGCGAACCGCGACGTTCATCGCGACTGATAAAAGGCGGTTTAAGGTGAAATGCAACATCCTTCAAACCGCCTGCCCGTTCCATAATAAAGGTTATCCGAATCGCTTGTGTAGGCGCAAAGTTAGAATGTCTCACCGTGGCAAAGTAGGAATGTCACACTCCCCCTCGGCGTGAGCATGGGAGTCTGGCATGGGCTGGGTCGAGATGAGCGAACGGGAGCTTCGCCGCGCTGAGGTGCTGGCATCGGTTTTGGCAGGCCGATTGACGATGACCGCGGCAGCCGAGTTGATGGATGTGACGCGGCGCCAGGCGCATCGGCTGGCGCGACAGTTTGCGGAACAAGGCGCGGCCGGCCTTCGTCACCGCGCTCGTGGGCGTCCTTCCAACCGTTTGCTGGGACCGCATGTTCGACAGATGGCCATGGCCTACATCACCGAGAGCTATCGGGATTTTGGGCCGACCTTTGCGAGCCAGATGCTTGTTGAACGCCACGGCTTGAGCGTTTCCCGGGAGACGCTGCGCAAGTGGATGAGCGAGGAAGGTCTCTGGCTTTCGCGCAAGCAGCGGCGTCAGTTTCATCAGCCACGGCTTCGTCGCGACCATTTTGGCGAGTTAGTTCAGATCGACGGTAGCGAACATCGTTGGTTCGAGGATCGTGGCCCGCGATGCACGCTGATCGTGTTCATCGACGATGCGACGGGGCGCCTGGTCGGGCTTCGTTTCGTTCCATCGGAGAGCGCCTTTGCGTATTTTGAGACGTTGAAGGGCTATCTCACGAGCTACGGGCGCCCCCTCGCCTTTTATTCCGACAAGCATTCCATCTTCCGGGTGTCGAAGCCACAGGCTCAAGGCGGTCAGGGCATGACCCAGTTCGTCCGAGCCCTGAGCGAACTGAACATCGAGATCCTGTGTGCGAACTCGAGCCAGGCCAAAGGGCGGGTGGAACGTGTGAACCGCACGCTGCAGGACCGCCTCGTGAAAGAGTTGCGGCTCGAAGGAATCTCCACGATCGAGGCAGCAAACGCCTACCTCCCTGCCTTCATGGCGCGCTTCAACGAGCGCTTTGCGACGGCAGCACCTCGGCCGGAGAATCTCCATCGTCCGCTGGAGCGGGCGCCCGGACAGCTCGATACGATTCTGGCCTGGCGGGAACAGCGCTATGTCACGCAACAGCTGGCGCTTTCCTACGACAGCAAGCGGATCATTCTGGACGAGACGCCGCTGACGGCCGGGCTGGTCGGCAAATATGTCGAGACCTACGAGTATCCTGATGGTCGGCTCGAGGTTCGCTGGAAAGGCATCGCTCTGCCGCATCGCGTGTTCGACAAGAAGCAGCGCGTGACGCACACCGCGATTGTCGAGAACAAGCGGCTTTCGGAAGCTCTTGCGTGGGTGAAGGCACGCCAGGATGAGAGCCGACCGGTGCGAACCAAGACGAACAGCGAAGCCCGTGGCTATATCCCGCGCCCGAAAGGACGCCGAGGACCGATCTCTTTCGCCGATCGCCACGCCGCGGCGAAACAAGCCAATCGCACCGCCTCTGCCGGCGCTGCTGCGAAACGTGAGCTCTCCGCAGCCCCGGCAGAGGCTCCGTAGCGCACTGTGACATTTCTAATTTGCTGCCACCTGAGACATTTCCATCCGGTTGCAACAGCTTGTCGGGGCGGGGTAAGCTCAAAGCTCGCCTTGCAGATTATCAGATTATCCCAATCGGTTCCACTTAGGTCAAAGAGATTGGGTCAGCTGTAACTCCGCCGCAGGACAAGATGACAAGTGCAATCGCTTGCCGATAATCCGCCCAGGTAGCGACAAATGAATTGCACCGACCACAGCGGACAGCGCTTTCCGGATGCAGCTGGTGCGGGATCAAAACGTGGGGAGAGCCGCATATTTCGCAACTAAACTCGATAAGATCGCCGACACCACTCTGCGTCGCCCGTCTGCCGCTCGGTATCACCTGCAGATTAATCACTGCCTCCACGCTGCAGATTCCCCTTGAACAAAGTCCACCGCAGGCTCGTTGAGCTACGCAACGAAGATCCTGACCAGGATGAATACGGATGACTTACAGCGGCAATTTCGTCATCTCCACGCACCGGCGCGCTTCGAAGATATCAGCTCAAATCTATTTCACAGGTGGTCTCTCCCTCCCCGGAGGGCGTGACGAGGACCACAAGGCGCAGGCTAGAGCGCACCGCAATTGCGTGTCGTGCTCCCGTATTCGTCTATGAGACGATGGCGTAGCTCACCTTTCGGCAATCCGCGCCGGCTGAAACCAGCCCAGTTCTGACGTCGCGTTTCACCACGCATACACCTGCCTGAGGCCAAACGGATTCCGGCCAAGGCTGAACCTTGTGGCCGCGGTTGGCCAACTCAACGTATACATCCTGTTCGAAACCGCTTTCCAATTGCAGAACCCCCGGATAGTAGGCGTGCGGTGAGAATGAATCGGGGAAACTACAGGAGAAGAAGCGCGGTGCCTCGATAGCCTCCTGTAACTCCATTCCAAAGCCCTGAATATTGAGGAGTACTTGAAGCATGGCTTGGACTTGATAGTCGGCTCCCGGGGTCCCAAACGGCATGACATATTCGTCGTCTTTGACAATCATCGCAGGATTGGGTGTAAGTCGAGGGCGCTTGCGCGGCTGCACCGATGATGGATGAGCTGGGTCAACACGGGACTGCAAGCCCCGCGCCGAGATGATGAGCCCGGTGCCGGGTATCATGGGCGCGTTGCGAAGCACTCCATCGCTAGGTGTGCACGAGATTGCGTTGCCTTCTGCGTCGACGACGCAAGCGTAGCTTGTATCGAATGTTCTGCCTCCGGGAACGGCATTGCGGGTTTCGGCATCGGTTGCTCCGGGAAACTGGTCCAGGATTCGGGCCCGCCCGGCCTCGATCTTTTCCAGCAGTTCGCGCGCATGCGCCGTTGACAGGAGGCGATCGAGAGGAACATCGGTAAACTTCGGATCGCCGTAGTACAGCTCACGATCTTCCGCGACGAGCTTGAATGCCTCGGCAACGAAATGGACGTATTCTGCGGAGTTGTGCTGAAAGTTGCTGCGGCCACTCTGCTTGATGATGTTGAGCACCTGCAACAACATCGGCCCCTGGCACCAAGGTCCGCACGTCAGCACGTCGATGTTACCGTAGGTCTGCGACAGCGGTGGCTCGACGGTCACCTCGTAGCCGGCCATATCCTCCCTGGTGAGTAGTCCGCCTTGCTCCTGATGGAACTCGACAATCTTTTTGCCAAGATCTCCAGTGTAGAATTCCTGCTTAACTGCGTGCAAGGCTTCAACGCGACCGCGCTTTGCGTTTGCCGCTTCGTGATCCGCTAGGTATTGTAGGGTGTTTCCCATGTCTTCTTGACGAAATATATCACCTGGCACCATCGCGCGGCCATTTGGAAAGAACACGCGCATGAGTTCCGGATCAGATTTGAATTCGGCGTTGGCTTTCCTTTCCAAGGCATTGGCCAACTGGGCTGTTACGGGAAAGCCCTGCTTCGCGATCTGAATTGCAGCAGAGGCAACTTCTCCGAAGCTGAGCGTCCCGAAATCCGCGAGCGCTCGTATCCAGGCCGCCGGGGCTCCCGGTGTGATGGTCTGGAGAATTCCCGGAGGAATGTTTTTATGGCCCCGCGAAGTGAAATACTCACAACTGGCGGAGGCTGGCCATACACCCAGCCCATCGATAGTATGAAAAGACTTGTCCGAAGCCCTGTAGATGAGCATCGGCGCGACACCTGAGAAGCAGGTGATATGCGACTCGACAATCCCCAAGACTAGCCCTGCAGCAACTCCCGCGTCGATTGCGTTTCCACCCGCTTTGAGAATGTCCGTGGCAGCTAGCGTCGCCAGATAATGGGTCGTGGAAGCTCCAAAATTGGTTCCTAGCAAGGTCGGGCGATAGGCCAAATCCCTCTTGACACCGGGCGTTGGCCGCTTGAGTGGGCCGAAGTGCTCGCTGAAAGCTTGCTCATTGTGCGAAAGCATTATACTTGCCCCTTCTCAGACATGCTCATGTCAGCAGCTGTTTTCGCGCGCTGGACGGTTGACCTGTGCATATTTTTGGTCATGCTCCGCCTCAAAATATGCGCTGCGATAGTTGAGATAATCGATCAGCGTGCGGCGGCGCCCCTACAGTCTCTGTTGGCCGAACCCGTTTAGCGGCCGAACCGACCGCTAGGTCGATGACTCCTGCGCAATTGGATTCCGGAGCAACCCCACCTGATCGATCTCCACCTCGACCACGTCGCCTGGTTTCATCCAGAGCGGGGGCGTGCGGCGCGATCCCACTCCACCAGGAGTTCCGGTCACGATCACGTCGCCGACCACAAGCTCCGTAAAGGAAGAGCAATATTCAATCTGAGCGGGGATATCGAAGATCATCTGCTCAATGAACGCGTCCTGCACGACCTCGCCATTCAAGCGCGTCTGCAGGCGAAGCTTCGTTACATCGGTGACTTCATCGGCGGTGACCAGCCAAGGCCCAAACGCCCCGGTCCGCGGAAAGTTCTTGCCGGGTGCGAACTGGTGCGTGTGCCGTTGGAAATCGCGCACGCTCGCTTCATTGTAACACGCATAGCCTGCGACATGGTCGAAGGCTCGCTCCCTCTTAATATGACGCCCGGATTTCCCGATTACGATTGCCAACTCACCTTCAAAATCAAGTTCCAGCGACACAGCTGGCCGTTCAATCGCGGTGAGATGCCCGGTCTGGGTGTTGGAAAAGCGGGTGAATACGGTTGGATACCCGACTTCGGCCCGCCCTGTTTCCTCCCGGTGCATCTCATAGTTAAGGCCGATGCAAATTATCTTGTCAGGGTTCGGGATCACCGGGAGCCAGACAATGTCTCCAAGATCATAGCGTCGCGAAGCCGCGCTCGCCTTATCCAGCAGTGCAAGATCTCCACCTTCAAGGAATCTTTTCAGATCGCCGAACCTTTCCCTCAACGTCGTGCCGACATCGATGGCCTGGTCTCGCTCGATGAGGCCCCAGGTCGAAAGGCCCCCGACCTTAAAACTCGCCAGTTTCATATTACAGCTCCACGGATTTTTCGTGCCAGCACGCGCCTGCGACGCCGGGAAGCGTCGAAGGCGCCTTTTGAAGAACCGCAGCGAAGACCGTTACGGCGCATGCGTCAGGAACTTGGTGGCGAGATAGGCGTCCATAGCCTCCGTACCGCCTTCCAGCCCATACCCGCTGTCCTTCACGCCGCCGAAGGGAACTTCCGGCAATGCCAGGCCGAGGTGATTGAATGTCAGCATCCCGGTCTCGACCTGGGCGCCAAGGGCGGCCACCGTCCTCGCAGACCGCGAGAAGGCGTAGGCTGCGAGGCCGAAGGGAAGCCTGTTCGCCTCCTCCACGGCATCGTCGAGGTGACGGAACGGCGCAATCAACGCGATCGGGCCGAAAGGCTCCTCATTCATGATGCGCATCGACGTGGTAACTTCCGTCAAGACTGTAGGCTCCAGGAAGCTGCCCTTGTTTCCGAGGCGGGAACCACCAGCACGAATGGTTCCGCCTTTCTGGGCGGCATCCGCGATCAGATCCTCCACGGCTTGAAGCCGCCGATGGTTGACCAGCGGCCCCATCCCGGTCCCGGCTTCAAGCCCGTTTCCAACCTTGATCGCATTCGCATTCGCAGCGAAGCGTTCGACGAACTTGTCGTAGACGCTCTCCTGAACGAGAAAACGGGTCGGGGATACGCAAACCTGGCCGGCATTGCGGAATTTCGAACCCGTGAGCAAGGCCGTGGCCTCTTCGAGATCCGCATCGTCGAATACGATGGCCGGCGCATGGCCGCCCAACTCCATCGTGGCGCGCTTCATGTGCTCGCCAGCCAGGGCAGCCAGCTTCTTCCCGACCGGGACCGATCCTGTGAACGAGATCTTGCGAATGACGGGGTGGGGAATGAGATAGTTCGAGATTTCAGCGGGGTCCCCGAAGACCAGATTCAGCACGCCGGCAGGAATTCCCGCATCCGCGAGGGCCCGGACCAATTCAGCAGCCGAAGCCGGCGTGTCTTCCGCTGCCTTAACGATCACGGAGCATCCCGCACCGAGCGCCGGTGCGATTTTTCGCACCACTTGGGACATCGGGAAATTCCAGGGCGTGAATGCCGCGACCGGCCCGACCGGCTCGCGGACTGCGGACTGAAGGATGTGATTGCTCCGACCGGGAATAATCCGGCCATAGGCGCGGCGCCCTTCCTCCGCCGCCCAGTCGAGCACGTCGGCCGAAAGCAGAATTTCGACCCTCGACTCGGGAAGCGGCTTTCCCTGCTCCGTCGTCAAGATGGACGCCAAAGCGTCGACCCGTTCGCGGAGCAGCTCGCCGGCGCGCCGCAGTATTTTGTAGCGATCCAGTGCGGAAACGGCCCTCCACACCTTGAAACCTGCGGCAGCGGCATTCAGGGCATCGTCGAGATCGCCGATGGCGGCGCACGCGACGGTTCCGATAACGTCATCGGTCGCGGGATTGACGACATCCAGGGTTCGGCGATCGCTGCCGTCGCGCCAGACACCGGCGATAAAAAGCTGAGTTTGGTGAGACATCGTAGCTCCAATAGGTACGCGGTCTGTCGGAGCGCCGAAAGGCATCATCTCGCAGAGCCAGCCTTGTTTAGCGATAATCGCTCGACCTATTGTTGTCAAAGCTCGCGCCGCCGCTGCCCGTCTGCCGCGCGGGTTTCCAAGCCCATCTTAAGGGCTGACCTGACCAGAGCGGAGACCCCGAAACCGATGCAAGCCTCGTCAGGCTGGTAATCGGAGTTATGCAGACTGTCTGCTCGGCCTGGTGCCCCCGATCCTATGTGGAGATGAGCCGACGGAACCAAGTCGGAGATATACGCGAAGTCCTCGCTGGCGAAGGAGGGTTTACACGCCGCAATGACAGGCCCGCACTGCTCGCGCACCGCAGCGATGACCGTGTCGAGTGTTTCTTCGTCATTCATGACGGCCGGCACACCTCGGCGCCACGCAAGCTCGCATCGAACTCTGAAAGTCGCTTCGGCGCCAGCGAGAATACGCCTGAATGCTGCTTCGGCAGCTCCCCGCATCTCTGGCGACCGCGATCTGATTGTTCCACCGAACCGGCACGAGTCGGGAATGATGTTGTCAGCCGTACCGCCCTGAATATGGGCGACCGTCAGGGCTGCCCCCAGAGCCGGATCGATCTCGCGCGACACCACAGTCTGCAATTGAGTCAGGATGTGTGCGACCGCGATTATGGGGTCTATTGCCACATGCGGGCTCGAGGCGTGACCCGATCGACCATGGACATCAACGACGAAATTATCCGCCGCTGCCATGCTGGCTCCCCTCGTATAGCCGAACATACCAACGGGTATCGAGGGACTGTTATGAAAGCCTATTGCGAGATCGACACCCTGCAGGACGCCATCCTCGATCATCGCCAACGCTCCGCTTGTGGAGATTTCCTCGGCCGGCTGAAACATTAGACGGACCGTGCCCCGCAACTGCGGCACGAGCCCCTGGAGTACGGCGGCCACCCCTATCAACGTGGCAGTGTGGATATCGTGGCCGCATGCATGCATCAAACCTGGTGTACGGCTGGCGTATGAGAGCCCTGTCGTTTCGTTGATCGGCAAAGCGTCCATATCGGCGCGTATGATCAGGCACTTGCCTGGCCGCGCACCCCGGATCTCGGCAACGACGCCGCTGCGCCCTACCCTTTCGCGGGCCGGAATTCCGAGGCTCGTCAACTCCGCGGCGACGACGTCCGCCGTGCGGAACACGTCGAAACCAAGCTCCGGATGGGCGTGGAGATCGCGACGGATATCGACGAGTCTCGGCTCGACCCGACGCACGTCATCTGCGATCCTGTCTGCTAGATCGGCATACGCCCTATCGACCGCATTCATTGGCCCCTCGGATTCTGAATTTCGACACGAAACGCAAAGCGGATGTATTGCGATGATAGCGATAATCGCTTATCGCTACGCAATCGAGAGCTAATCGAGGGTATCGGAAATGGCAAATCTGTCGGGCCTGGTCGTTGCCGCGGCCACCCCCCTGCAACCGGGGCGGTTCGAAATCGATCATGAGGCCTTGGCAGCACATTGCGAACGTCTACTGGCTCTCGGTGCGAACGGGATCAACTTGCTCGGCACGACCGGCGAGGCCACCTCGTTGTCGCTCACGCAACGCTTGAACGCGATGCAGGCCGTCGCCGGCTCCACGAAGACTTTGGACCGTTTCATGGTGGGAACGGGAGCCGCGGCTCTCGCCGATGCCGTTTCCCTTACCCAGCGCTCCGTCGACCTCGGCTATAATGGAGCGCTCGTGCTACCTCCATTTTACTACAAGGGCCTGTCCGACGACGATCTGATGTACTATTTCGATTCGCTCGTGCGCGGCGTCGATCGCTCCACGTTGAAGCTCTATCTTTATCATATCCCTCAGTACACCGGCCTTCCCTTCTCGATTTCGCTCATTCATCGCCTTCGCAAGGCGTTTCCGGGCGTTTTCGTCGGGCTCAAGGACAGCTCCGGCAATCTTGAGGGCTCTTTGGCATTCGCTCGTGAGGTCCCGGGTTTCGACGTATTCTCGGCAACCGAAGCGGCGCTCCCCCAGGTAGCTGGCGGCCAGTTCAAGGGAATTATCTCCGCTTCTCTCAACGTGACCGTGCCGTTCATCGCAGAAAGCTTTAAGGGCGGCGCACCAGACAAGCTCAATGCCGGAGCGGCCATTCGCCTCGCCCTGTCCAGCGTGCCGCTGGTACCGGCGATCCGATGGGCCTTGGGCGATCTCACGGGAAGCCCAAGCTGGAAGGTCAACCTTCCCCCGCTGGGTCCGATCACCGGCGACAGTGAAGGCAAACTCAGGGAAGCGCTCGCTGGCACAGAATACGCTGCACTCAAAAGGTACTTCTGAGGCTGGCCGCGGTTCGACAAGAAAATGGACAGCACAGATATCGATAGCGGGGCCTAGAAAATTCCGACGTCGGTAGCGCTGCACAGATGGAGCCATGAGCGCCTTGAGACTGCATATCCAGAATCCCCCTCACGATCCGGTCTTCTCGTTCACGGATCAGCAATGGCGGGCTGCGCTCGGCCGTTCTCCGGACATGGACTTCATTGAAGTCTCCATCAGCAACGACGCCCGTGAGTTCGATGAGGCACTTGAGAAAGCCGAGGTGCTTCTGACGTGGGTCAACATTGTCCGCGATCGGTTACGGGCTGGGGACCTCCAGCGTATTGCCCCCCGGTTGAGGATCATCTCCTGCAACTCGGCGGGCGTTGATCGGCTCGCGCCCTTCGACTGGCTTCCGAGCGCGGTCACGCTGCTGAACAACAGCGGAATTCATTCGGACAAGGCCGGCGAGTTCGGCCTCATGGCTCTACTCATGCTGCATAACCAGATGCCGAGGCTCATCAAGGCTCAGGCGGAACGCAGCTGGAATGCGGTACACGCCTCGACCATCCGCGGCCGCAGACTCTGCATCGTCGGGATGGGTTCCTTGGGCTCCGGGGTCGCCCGACGCGCTCGCGCGCTCGGCATGTATGTCATTGGGGTTCGCAACGGGGCTGAGGCCCATCCTGATTGTGATGAAACCGTTGCCGTGAGCGAGCTGGACAGCGTTTTGCCGCGTGTCGACGACGTTCTCCTTGCATGCCCGCTGACCGAGCACACCCGGAACCTCCTCTCTCGCGAAAGGATCGCCAAACTTCGCAGGGGAGCACGTGTGGTCAATATCGCTCGCGGTGCGGTCTGGGACCAGGAGGCGATATGCGACGCGCTTGAATCGGAACAGCTCGAGGCGGTATTCACCGATGTTACCGTCCCGGAACCGCTACCCGCCAGTCACAGACTTTGGGGAACCCGCGGAATGATCATGACGCCTCACATTGGGGCCGATGATCAAGAGCGCTACAACGACGTGACCCTCGATATCCTGCTCGAGAATCTACGGGCGGATCGCGCCGGAAAGCGACTTCCAAACCGGGTGGATCCGGAAAAAGGATATTGAGGTGGATAGCAACACCCTGAATGAGGGAAGAAGCCTCAGCGCTGCCACGGCTCTCTCTGCGCGAGTTAACAGCCTCGCCACCGCTCAGATCGGGCAGGTAGCCGATAAGCGCCGAAGCGATCCTGAGGTGATCAAGCTCTGGATCGGTGAAGGCGACCTTGCGACTCCGGATTTTGTAATCGAAGCCGCCCACAACGCAATGCGCGCGGGCCACACACGCTACACCTATTCCCTAGGCCTGCCGGCGCTCAGGCAAGCGCTCAGCGATTATCACGGCCGGCATTGGGGTGTGGAGGTCCCCGCGAGCCGGTTTGCCGTGACCGTGGGCGGCATGAACGCCATCATGCAAAGCGCCCAAGCCATCCTCGATCCTGGCGACGAGGTTTTGGTCCCGACTCCTTCATGGCCCAACCTTGCGGAGGCGATGCGATTGGTCGGCGGGTCTCCAATCTCGGTGCCCTACAAGCTCGGGGACAATGGGCGCCGGGGACTCGATCTCGAGGATATTCGAAGAGGCATTACAACACGCACTCGTGCTGTTCTGCTCAACTCGCCATCCAATCCAACGGGCTGGGTCATGCCCAAGGAAGACATCCGGGAGCTCGTCGAGATCTGTCGCGCGCGCAAGCTGTGGATCATCGCGGACGAGGTCTATGCCCACTTCACCTACAATGGCTCGATTGCCCCGTCCTTCCTCCAGATCTGCGACGACTATGATCGGCTGATCGTGACCAATACCTTTTCCAAAAACTGGGCGATGACCGGTTGGCGTGCGGGGTGGCTGATTATGCCCAAAGGACTAGAAGCGCCGTTCGCAAAGCTCAGCGAGTATAATACGACGTCGATACCAACATTTGTACAGCATGCCGCCGTCGAGGCCCTCAACCAAGGCGACAGCTTCATACGAACGATGGTGAGCCGGTGTGGCGCGAGCAGGGCGATACTTCTCGACGGCCTATCGCGCATCAAGGGATTTTCTTTCCTGCCGCCCGATGGCGCATTCTATCTCATGCTCAAGGTCGATACAGACGAGACGAGCCTGGACTTGGCGCTCCGTATTCTTCGCGAAGCCAAGGTAGGCGTGGCCCATGGCACCGCCTTTGGGCCCGGAGGCGAAGGCTATCTTCGGATCTGCTTCGCCATCAGCCCGGAGCTGGCCAGGGAAACCGTGACTCGGCTCACAAAAATGTTCGCAAAATAGGAAAGGAGGGCTGACCTCGTTAGGCTTTCCCAGGTGCTTTCGCGCGCTCCGAGCCGCAAAGTCGAAGCCACCATCCGAAGTTCAACACGGCCCATTTTCCACGGGATGGAATTGCCAGCGGTTGTTCCAGACTGACCGACGTCCGAAGGTTTTGACATCATCGTCGGGCCCGCAGAGCCGGATCTTAGGCCGCAACGTCAGAATGCAGCACGACCCATCAGGTTGCGCCGCTGCTTTCAAGAGGGGAAGTCACCAATGCCAAGTACGCGGATTACGACGGGGGTCTGGGCGCGTGGGCGTGAGCGCGAGTTGATCGAGCTCGTACAGTCCGCGCTTCTTGATTCACTGAAAATCCCCGACTGGGATCGCGATGTGATCGCAACGGCTCTAGAGCCTCAGCAGCGTATCGTACCCAGTGGAAACTCGGATTTCTACACTCGTATCGAGATCATTCTGTTTGTCGGCCGCCCTATCGAGGCAAAGCGGGCGCTCTATTCGTCGATAGTAGAGAAACTTGGGACACTGGGGATTCCAAAGAAAGAAATTAAAACCATCCTGATCGAGATGGGGCCGGATAACTGGGGCATCAAAGGTGGATTCCCTGCTTCGGAGGTCGATTTTCTTACTCAGTAATATAATTTATCATTCAGGCATCTGCTTAAATTCAGTAACTCCTTATGGTTTCATAAAACAAACTCTGCATTATAACCCGCTCGATTTTAATTATAGAGAACGTACTACTTTCTGATGATTTTAAGATTGACTGCGACGATTAATGACCAAACATAAATAAAATAGGGAGAGTTAACAGATATTAGAGGTACTACAAATTCTCACGCTGCGATGCTATATCAATCACAATTCCGTTTCATTTGAAGCATAAACTAAGAAATATTCAGACGGCAATTTGGTCGCGTACAACAATAAACGATAACTAAAGATCAACTTTCGTCTTACGATCGTATCGAAGTCGGTTTGGCAAAACAAAAAGGGGAACTCTTAAATATTTCTAGAACCGACTTGTTCTGAGAATACGAGTATTATTTTGCCCCTCACAGGGCTACAAAAGGAAAATCTGGGGAGGTTTTGCTAAATGATCAGACGTACATTCTTGCGGCTTCTGTCGGCGGCATCGCTGACCACGCTCGCCACCGCCCTCGCCGGCCCGCAGAAAGCAACAGCGCAGAGCAAGCGTAGCGTTTTGCGCGTCGCAATGACGGCCTGCCCCCATCAGGTGGCCCGGTTCTGATCTAATGCATGGTGGGCTTGGCGACCACGGTTGAGGTGGCCGGCGAAGCTGGTTGGGTTTGCGCAGCCGGCCATAGCACGGCGGGCGGTGCTGGCGGCTTGTAGCCGAGCGAGGAGTGCGGACGCTGGGTATTGTAGTGCTGACGCCAGCCCTCGATTACGATCCGGGCCTCGGCGAGGCTGTAGAACAGCTCGCCGTTCAGGACTTCGTCGCGCAGCTTGGAGTTGAAGCTCTCGCAGTAGCCGTTCTCCCACGGCGAGCCTGGCTCGATAAAGGCCGTTCGTGCGCCAACCGCTGTGATCCAATCTCGCACCGCCTTGGCGACGAACTCGGGACCGTTGTCGGAGCGAACATGCTCAGGCACGCCGCGCAGAATGAAGAGATCGGACAGGACATCGATGACGTCGGTGGACTTGAGTTTCCTGTCGATCCGGATCGCGATGCATTCCCGGGTGAACTCGTCGATCACATTTAACATGCGGAACTTCCGACCGTTGTGGGTGCGATCCTCGACAAAGTCATAGGACCAGACGTGGTTTGGATGTTCCGGCCGAAGCCGCACGCAAGATCCGTCGTTCGGCCAGAGACGGCCTCTCTTCGGTTGCCTGGCCGGCACCTTCAGCCCCTCCTGACGCCAGATCCGCTCAACGCGTTTGACGTTCACCGCCCAGCCGGCGTTCGTCAGCAGGGCCGCGATCCGGCGGTAGCCATAGCGTCCATAGCGGGTGGCGAGCTCGACAATGTCGGCGGTCAGCGCCGCATCGTCAGTGCGGCCCCTCGGAACCTTGCGTTGAGTGGATCGATGCTGCCCCAGAACCCGGCACGCCAACCGCTCCGACACGTCGAACTTCTCAATGACGTGGCTGATGCAGCGACGGCGGCGGGCGGGGCTCAGTAGTTTCCCGACGCAGCTTCCCTCAGAATGAGCTTCTCCAACGTCAGATCCGAGACGGCTTTGCGCAGCCGCTCGTTCTCCTTCTCCAGATCCTTCAAGCGCTTCACCTGGTCGGACTTCAGCCCGCCAAACTCCTTGCGCCAGCGATAATACGTGAACGCCGTCACGCTGATGGACCGGATCGCCTCCGCGACCGGGCGCCCCTGCGACAACAGCACGTCGACCTGGCGCAGCTTCGCGACGATCTCTTCAGGCTTGTGCTTCTTCTGCGGCATAATCGGCATCCTCCAAGGCTCAAAAGCCTACTTCACGGAGGACCACTTTTCAGGGGGCAGGCCACTTTCGGAATCTCCCATTTGATGCGCCATCTGGCCAGCAGGAATTTGCTTTGAGTAGCTACAGCTGAGCTGTTCCGCGTGCCACGTTGGAACTGTCGTCTATCTTCGTTGAAAGGATCATCCCTAATCAAAACCGCGTAGCGGAATAGGGCCTCATGTCAATCGAAGGCGCACTCCCTCGCATCATCTGCGCAATGAGCCGCGCGCCGGTCGGCCCACCGGTCATCCCATAATGGCCATGTCCGAAAAAGAGGTACAGATCGCGGTGTCCGGGTGCGGCATCGATGACCGGCAACGTGTCGGGAAACGAGGGCCTGCAGCCCATCCACAATATGGGATCCCTCCCCTTGAGGTCCGGGAAGACGTACCGCGCTTTTTGCGCCAGGATTCGAGCTCGGTTTTCGTCGGGAGCTGCGGCGACGCCCGCGATCTCGACAGTACCCGAGGCACATAGTCCTTCATCCATGGGGGACAGGCTCATGCCCCAGTCCTTGTGGAGGATGGTGTAAGGCAACGCAATGGAAGGGTCGGCGATCATCGCGTGATAGCCGCGCTCGGTATCTAGCGGCAATTTCACTCCGATAGGATCAAGGAGGCTGCTGGACCAAGCTCCCGCTGCGACAAGGACCTTTTCAGCGAGGTGATTGGCTGCGTTGGTCATGATCGTCCAGCCGCCGGCCTCGCCGGGAATGAGTTTCATGACACGCTCGGGAACGAACACGGCGCCCTCCGCGCGCGCAACATCGCATAGATGTCGAACGAGGCGCCGCGGACTGACGGTATGCCCGTTCCCGCGGATCATGTAGCCGGTCATCGGCTTGTCGGCGATTCCCGGAAACATGTTGCGCAGGTCGCTGCGGCTCAGGCGCTGACTTTCGACACCGAGGCGCGTGCGTATCTCGTGTTCGAGCTTGCCGGTTTTCGAGACCTCGTCCCCGTTCCACATCTGCACGTGTCCGCCCGGGCGCAGCAGGTCCGAAAATGCATCCGGTGTCAGTAGGTCGCGATAGACGTCCCAGGCGTCCTTGTGAAGCGATCGGATCGCCTCGGAGATCGGGATGACCCGGTCCATAAAGCCAGCGCGAACCCAGCGCATGAGCCACGGCATCGCCTTGAGCAGGTAGCGTTTGCGAACTGTAAGGGGCCCCATCGGATCGGCAAGCCATCCTGGGACCTTCCACAGCATGCCGGGAAGCGCTATCGGGAGCGTCGTATCGGCACTGATGATGCCCGCGTTACCGAAACTGGCGCCTCCGGGTGATGGCAGTGGGTCAATGACCGTCACATTAAAACCTGCGCGCCGAAGGTAGATCGCGGAGGACACCCCCACGATCCCCGCTCCAACCACCACGACCTGATTTGCTGTCATGCGAGTAGCCTGTCGACTTCCGACGCTTGGTGCACGGAATTGACGCCGGTTCGCAGGACCTTTCCGGGGTTCAAAATGCAGAGGGGATCGAAAACCTTTTTGATGCTCATCATGAGGTCGAGTTCGCGGGGGTCTTTGAACAACGGCAACCGGTCGCGCAGCGATTGTCCGATTCCGTGTTCAGCACTAATGCTGCCCCCCAGAGACGCTGCAATCTTATAGATTTCATTGCTGACGAGTTTGGCGCGGACCTCGAATTCCGCATCGGGGACAAGACCGCGGTCGAATATCGCGACCGCGTGAACATTGCCGTCCCCGAGATGACCGACGAACGTCACCTTCAGATCAGCACGGTCGGCAAAGGCCGCTTCCACTCCGCGAATGAAATCCGCATTTCGTGACACCGGAACCGACGTGTCATGGGACAAGGCTCGCCCAGCTCGATTGTTACTTTCAGCGACAATATGGCGGAGGGACCAGAACGCCGCCCGTTGCGCTTCCGTCTGCGCGACGACCGCGTCGGCGAGCGCGCCCATTTCCATGCAGTCGGCGAGCGACTGCATCAGCCTGTCGCCCAGCCCCTCGTCGTTTGCAGGCTCCGTCGCCTCGATCAGCAGGTACCAGCTGTGGCGCTCGCTCAACGGGAGGCCACCCCCCTTGTGATCAACGATCACGTCCATCTGGAGGCCGCTCATGATCTCGAACGTCGAGAGCCGCGGGCCACAGTCGAACTTCAGCCTTTCCAGCACGGACAATGCGGCTTCGGGCGACGCGAGCCCGCAGAGCGCGGTCGCGATCGAGCGCGGGCGCGGGAAGAGTTTGAGCACTGCGCCGGTAATGATACCGAGTGTGCCCTCGGATCCGATGAAAAGCTGCTTGAGATCGTAACTCGGGCATCTGGGCGAGCACATCGCCATTCGCCAGCACGACCTCGAGACCGAGCACCAGTTCCCGCGTCGAGCCGTAGCGTAAAACCTCGAGGCCGCCGGCATTCGTCGCGATGTTTCCCCCGATCTGGCAGGTGCCTTCGCTGCCCAGGCTCAGCGGAAACAGTCTGCCCGCCTCTTCCGCGGCGGCCTGCACCTCGGACAATGTGCAACCGGCATCCACAACGATCGTATCGTTGATCGGGTCGATCGAGCGTACGCTTCGCATGCGGCCGAGCGCCAGGATCAGCTGCTTCCCCGACTCATCGGGAATCGCGCCACCGTTCAGGCCGGTGTTTCCGCCCTGGGGGACGACCACGCAGCGATTGGCCGTGGCCCACGCCATGAGCGCCGACACCTCCTGGGTGTTCGCGGGCCTGACGACGGCGGCCGCCTTGCCCCGGAATCTGGCACGCCAATCAATTAAGTGGCCGGCCATGTCCTGGGGCTCGGTCAAAACATTTCGCTCGCCGACGATGGCGGCCAACTGCGCAAGATCCATCTCAGTCATCGATCGCTTCCGTATCAAGCTTACGCGGCTGCGGGCTGACTACGGTTAAAAGCCTCTTCGATCGACTCGATAATCGCCGCGGCCGCCTCTTCCACATCGGCATCGCTATAGGCGGTCGAGATATTCAGTCTCGCCGACACGTCCACGAGCAGGTGTCGGTCCATTGCTGCCGACCAGAACCGTTGGACGAGCGCTTGCTCCTCCGGCCGATGGGCGATCGCGTGATAGCCGTTGCCCATGCGCGGAGCGAAGAAAATCGAGACGAAGGAGCCACTCCCTTCCACATGGGCCGGCAACCCTTGCTTTGCGATGCCGCTCCTGATCATCGCCCTCAGCCGATCGCCCTTTTTATTGAGCGCGACGATGTCCTCCACGCGATAGTGGTTAAGGGTCGCCAGGCCCGCGGCCATGGTCAGAGGATGTGCATTGAACGTGCCGGTGAAGGATACGCCTCCCTTCTCCGTCGGATCGAAGATCTTCATGGCTTTCGCTGAGCCTCCAACAGCTCCCACCGGCATGCCGCCGCCAATGATCTTGCCGAAGGCCGTCAAGTCGGGCGTCACGTCGTACAGTTCCTGCGCGCCGCCATAGGAAAGACGAAACGATGCGACCTCGTCGAAGATCAGCAGCATCCCGAGTTCGTCGGCCAGTCGCCGCAGGGCTTTCACATAGGACGGATCGGCCGCAACATAGCCGACCCGAGACGGAGCGAGATCGAGCACGATGCCTCCAATCTCCTGAGCGTGCTCCCTGAGGATCTGTTCGGTGACGGCCGCATCATTAAACGGGATCACGACGACATCTTCGAGCACGTGCGGCATGCCAAAATCGCTGGAGAGGCGCGAGACCGGGAATCCTTGAAATCCCGGCTTGACCGGCGCAGCGTTCGAAACCTCGGCATAATCGTAGGTCCCGTGATAGAGGCCTTCGCATTTGGCAATCTTCTGGCGTTTCGTGATCGATCGCGCCGCCTTCATGGCGTGCATGACCGCTTCCGTGCCACTGCTGCAGAACACAACGTGATCAACCGACGCCACGCGTGCACACAGATGCTCGGCCAGAAGCACTTCTCCGAGAACAGGGAGGCCAAAGCTCAAGCCATGGCCAAGCTGTTCTGAAAGTGCCGTCATAGTCGGGGCGTGCCGATGACCATGGATCAGCACCATGAAGTTGTTCGAACCATCGAGGATGTAGGTGCCGTCGATATCCCTGATCCGGCTGCCTTCGCCGCAATGCGCGTACGAGCGCATGTCGTAAAGCGATTTGCGGCTGCTGCCATGCGGCATCACCCGCTGCGCACGCTTATAGACCTCTTCGGACCGCGATCCTGCTGCCGGAAACATGTTGTCCTCGCTCGCGAAAAGGCCTGTACAGCCGTAGTGAAGCCGTTAGATTGCCGGCGCGCGGTTCATTTGAAAGGCCAGTTGCGGATGTGGTCTCGGGCCACTTCCCACAATCGGCCGCAACGGCTTGTCATCAACGATGGATCGTTAATTCGCCGAGGCGGCTTCGCTGGACATTGATGCTCAAGAGACCTTCCGGAAAAGATCGGGCGCGTGCATCGCTCTTGCCAGGCGTTGCCATCGACAAGACGTCGGGTCGAGCGGTTTACTGGCAGCTTTACGATGAGATCAAACGGCTCATCCTCGAAGGTATCATTCCCGCAGGCGCATCAATGCCCTCACCGCGCCTCGTGGCGCTGGAATTCGGATGCTCGCGCCACACCGTATCTACGGCTTACGAATATTTGTCCGCGGAGGGGCTGCTTTCGGCGAGCCACGGCGTCGGCACATTCGTCTCGTCACTCGTCGAAAGCTCGCTCCTCAACTACTCCCCCGCAGAGTCCGAAGTGCAGCTCGCCCGGCGACTGCAGCCGAGCAACTTCGCTCTGGCGCTCGAAGCCGGTCGTATGGAACGGGACGAGGAGGATCCCCTTCAGACATTCGGCATTCCGGACGCCGATAATTTTCCGTGGAGCGCCTGGAGCAAGGTATACGCGTCGATTTGGTCCAAGCCCCAACGGGATCTGACACGCGCAACGAGCCCACAGGGTTACCCACGGTTGCGAGAAGCCATCTGCACCTTCGTTCACCGCGTCAGAGGCATCAGAGCCACTCCCGATCAGGTGCTGATAACGGCCGGCACAACTCAGTCCGTGGATCTGCTCTTGCGCTCTATGCTAAATGAGGGCGACCCCGTTTGGGTCGAGGATCCGGGCAGACCGAAAGCTGTTGCGCTTATTCAGGCGATGAAGATGCGGCGCGTCGCGATCCCGGTGGATGAGCATGGGTTGCGCGTCGATATTGCGGAGGAGCGCGCTCCTGATGCGCGTGCCGCTCTGATTACACCGTCCCACCACTATCCGACAGGTGCGACGCTGTCCCTAGAGCGGCGGCTTCGTCTGCTGGCATGGGCGTCTCGGACAGGCGGATGGATTTTCGAGGACGACTATGATGGCGAGTTGATCGCAGACGGTCGCCCACTGCTGCCGATTTACAGCCTGGGACAGAACGACCGCATCGTCTATATGGGCACGTTTTCGAAATCGATCTCGCCTCAGCTGCGCCTAGGTTACATCATCTGCAACCGCGAACTGATCCAACACCTGACGAGGTTCAGGTATTTCCTCGATTATTTTCCTGCGATGAACATGCAGCCAGTCCTCGCGGAATTCATTTCGAGTGGGAAACTCGATGCCTATGTCCGCCGCATGCGGAAATCGTATCGGGAGCGGCAGAAGGCATTCGCATCGCAAATCGAGCGTCACAGCCACCCTGAATTTGAGCTCTATCGAAATGCGCCCGCGCTGTTCCAGCCTTTGGGATTATCCGAGGCCTCTTACAGCGACAGCGCGTTGGCCCAGCTGGCACGCGGGCATGGCATTCCCGCATTCCCACTGTCACCCTTCTATTTTGACGTCACCCCGAAACCGGGCATCATCATCGGGACCGGACGGCTACCGCTCGAAATGATCCCCCAAATTGTAGAGAACCTCGTCGAGGCATCTCGGATGCTGAGTTCAGCATAGACGGTAGCGGCTCTGTACGGGCGGCCTTGTGTGACGCTTCAGTGGTCTCAAACTCAGCGCTGACACGCAGAACGAGGATTGGAAGGCGCTGTTCCGGAGCCCTCGCGCTCACCGCGCTCAGATAAGCCGGATTGGGGGGTACTCAACAACGATTGCCGGCTTTGACATTCCGATAATTAGCGATTATCGCTAGGATAAGTCCGCTTTAGATTTGATCGGGAACTCGATGCTGCGTTTCCTTTTTCGGCGCGCGCTTTTAGCCGTGACAGTCGCCTTGGTTGCCTCTTTTCTGAGCTTCGCGCTGATCAACGGATCCCGCGACGTCGCTGCTGCCTTGGCCGGCGAGTCCGCCACTCAGGCCGACATCGAAATTGTCCGGCAACGCTACGGCCTCGATCGCTCACTGCTCGTCCAATATGCCGACTGGCTGAGCGGCGCCGTCCGCGGCGAGTTCGGTGACAGCGTGCTCTATCGCCGCCCGGTCCTGCCGATCATCACGGAACATGCAGCTCCCACGCTGCAGATCGGCTTGTCGGCGATCCTATTGGCGCTCGCGATCAGCGTTCCGGTGGGCTGCCTGATGGCGACGCGGCGCGGCGGGGCGTTCGACCGCATCGCGTCCGCCCTGCTCGTCGCCAATCAAGCCATGCCCGGCTTCTGGATATCACTGCTTCTCATCTATATTTTCGCCGTTCAGCTCCGATGGCTGCCGGCCGCGGCATCAGGCGGCTGGCAGAGCTACATCCTTCCCGTCCTGGCGGTCACCCTGGTTGCCCTGCCGCCGATGACGCGGATGATGAAAGCGGGGATGATCGACACCCTGCGGGCCGACTTCATGCGGACCGCGCGATCGAAAGGCATCGGCCGGTATCGGATCGTCCTGCTTCACGCGCTGCCGAACGCAGTGACGCCGCTCGTAGCGCTTCTCTCGGTCCAGTTCGGAGCGATCCTAGCCGGGTCGGTCGTAATCGAGGTCGTGTTCTCGGTAAAGGGTCTCGGCTACCTCGCCTGGTACTCGATCACGACCGCGGATTTTGCGATCGTCCAGGCCGTCGTGCTCGTGATTACCCTGATCTACGCCTTCATGACCTTGCTGATGGACGCGCTCAACTATTGGCTCGATCCCCGCGCAAGGACCCGGTCATGAACGGTCTCGGGAACAGTGACGATATCGTCGCGCCTCCGCCACGCACACTCACCACGACCATCGCCTCCGGCGCCGCCGCATTGTGGCGCTGGCCAAAACTGGCTTTCGCCGGCGCGCTTCTGCTGGCGCTGATGCTCGCGGCGATATTCGCGCCGCTATTGCCCCTGCGTGACCCTTACGCGCAGGATCTCGTTCTGCGTCTTCTCCCTCCCTTCTGGCACGCCGGCAGCGATCCGCAGTTCCTGCTGGGCACCGATCTGCTGGGACGCGACAACCTGTCCCGGCTGATCTACGCGGCCCGCGTCTCGCTTCTCGTCGGCTTCCTTGCGGTCGGCCTCGCAGCCGTCATCGGTACCGTGCTCGGGCTGGTCGGGGGATATTTTGGCGGGCGGATCGACGCCATCGTGCTGTTCGCGATCAATGTCCGGCTCGGCATTCCGATCATGCTGGTCGCCCTCGCCGTGGTCGCCGTCCGCGGCGGCACTCTCGGGACTCTGATCCTCATTCTCGGCGGCCTTCTCTGGGATCGGTTTGCCGTCGTCGTCCGTAGCGCGACCATCCGCGAGACCGCCAAGGAATACGTCCAGGCCTCTCGCACCTTTGGGAGCAGCCACGTCTACATCATGCTGTGGGAGATCCTGCCCAACGTTGCAGGCCCGCTCATTGTAGTCGCGACCTTCGAGGTCGCTCACGCCATCCTGCTCGAGGCGTCCCTGAGCTTTCTGGGCCTCGGCGTGTCTCCGCCGACGCCCACCTGGGGCACCATGATGTCGGAGGGCAAGGATCTGATCTTCTTCGACGCATGGGTGATTGCTCTCCCCGGCGCCGCTTTGTTCGGACTTCTACTGATCGTCAATGTCATCGGCGATCAACTGCGCGACATTCTGGCTCGGGATATGGGTTGATGATAACGAGCGATGCATCCCCGCTCCTCGATGTCAGAGGCCTGGTCATCGAGACTGGCCCGGTGGCACGGCCGACACGGTTGGTTCATGACATCGACCTGACGGTACGACCCGGCGAGGTGCTCGCCATCGTGGGCGAATCCGGCTCCGGCAAGACCCTCACGACGATGTCCCTGATCGACCTGCTGCCGTCAGGCGTGCGCAGGATCGCCGGCAGCGCGGGTTTCGAAGGGCAAGATCTATACGCTTTGAAGCGCGTGGCGATGGACCGCGTGCGCAGCGACCGGATCGGGATCATCTTCCAGGATCCGATGTCGAGCCTCAACCCATCGCTCCGCATCGAGACCCAGTTGACCGAGGCGTTCATCGCGCATGGCAAGGGCGGCCGTCGGCAAGCGCTCGATCGAGCTACCCACCTCTTGAACGAAGTGGCGATCCCCAATCCGAAGGCGCGGCTGTCCCAGTACCCGCATGAGCTGTCCGGCGGCATGCGGCAGCGGGTCATGATCGCCATGGCATTGATGTGCGAGCCTTCTCTCCTCATCGCGGACGAGGCGACGACGGCACTCGACGTGACGGTCCAGAAGCAGGTGCTCGACCTGCTGAAGGAGATCCAGAGCAAGCGCAGCCTGTCTATCGTGTTCGTCAGTCACAATCTCGGCGCCGTCGCCGAGATCGCCGACACCGTCATGGTTATGCATCGCGGCGCGCTGGTTGAGCGCGGGCCAACGCTCGAGGTTCTGACCAACCCCCGGGAGGCTTACACGAGACGGCTGGTCGAGGCCGTCCCTCGCCTTCGAACCGCCGGGCAGGCGCGGAGTCAGCCATGACCGAACGCGACAAGCACACTGCGCCTCGGCACGCTCTCGCCGTGACGAATCTAAGGAAGGTGTTCGAGCGGCCCGTATCACTTTTCCGGCGGGAAGCTCTGGTCGCCGTGGACGACGTGACCTTCACCGTCGCGCCGGCAGAAACGCTTGCCGTTGTCGGAGAATCCGGCTCGGGCAAATCGACGGTTGCGAAGATGGCCATCGGCCTGTCCACCCCAAGTTCGGGAACGATCAGCATCGAGGGCCGTGACAGCCGGGAATTCTCGCGACGCGAACTCTCCCGGGCGATGCAGATGATTTTCCAGGATCCCTACTCGTCGTTGAATGAGCGCCGGACCGTCGGCGACAACATCGCGATGCCCCTCGATGCCCAGGGGGTTGCAGGCAGCGCACGCCGTCGCCGGGTTGCCGAGGTGGCCGAACTCGCGCGCGTGCCCTCCATTGCACTGACGCGCTCGCCGAGAGACCTGTCCGGTGGGCAGCGTCAGCGCGTCGCCATCGCACGGGCGCTGGCGACCCAACCGCGAATCCTCATATGCGACGAGCCGACGTCCGCACTCGACGTCTCGATCCAGGCTGAGATCCTCGAACTTTTGCGGAACCTGCAGGCCGAACTGTCGATGGCCATGCTGTTCATCAGCCATGACCTTGCCGTCGTTCAGGATATTTCCAGCCGGATCGTCGTCATGCGCCACGGCCGGGTGGTCGAGACGGGAGCCACAGACGAGGTCCTTCGAAGTCCATCGGAGGACTACACCCGAAAACTCCTGGATTCCGTCCCTCATCTGCCGGCTTTGCAAGACCTGGCCGCCAAACACGGCTCCGCCGATCAGGAGGTATGAAATGCGTGCTGTTACAGCGATCCTGAGCCTCGCCATTCTGACTCCAGGAATGGCCAATCCCGCCTGGGCGCAGAGTGGCGATCGGCCCTTCCGGTTCGGCGTGGCCAGGGCAGTGCCGACGCTCGACCCGTTCCATACCACCGTTCGCGAGGCGACCTTGGTGGCCGGCCCGCTGATTTTCGACACGTTGATCTGGCGTGATCCGAAAAGCGACGAGTTCAAGCCCCAGCTAGCGCAGGCTTGGCAATGGGTCGACGACGTGACGCTCGACATCACGCTGCGAACCGACATGAACTTCCATGATGGCAAGAAATTCAGCGCGGACGACGTCGTCTATACGATCCGTTATGCGCTCGACCCGGCGAGCAAAGTTGCCCAACCGAGCTTCATCACCTGGATCTCAAGTATCGAAAAGGTTGCCGACGACAGAGTCCGCATCAAGCTCGTCCGACCGTTCGGCCCCGCGCTGGACTATCTCGCGAACCTCATTCCGATCATGCCGACCGGGTTCTTCGAAAACTCCAATTCAGCGGCCGGCACCTTCAACGGAACGGGACCTTACAAGCTGGTCGCCTATGAGCCAGGCCGCCGCGCCGAGTTCGAGCTGACCGGGGAATACCCGAGCGGATTGCCGAAGTCGGACGCAAAGCTGAAATCGATCACGATGAGGGTCTTTTCCGACAAGAATGCCGAGCTCGGCGAATTCCTGTCCGGGAATCTCGACTGGATCTGGCAGTTCTCGTCGGATCAGGCGCGCCGCATCCGCAGCTACCCCAATATCGCCCTCTCCTACAGCCCGACCTTGCGCGTTCGCTTTCTCGAGATGGACGCTTCGGGAGCTGCCGGTGTCGGAGCCTTGAAGGATCTGCGCGTCAGGCGCGCGATCGCCCATGCCATCAATGCCGACAAGATCCGGAGCGTGCTGACCGAGCCTGGCACTCAAGCCATCGAGGCAGTCTGCTATCCATCGCAGGTCGGCTGCCAGAAGCCGGCGGTCACTTATGCCTATGACCCAGCCAAGGCGAAGCAGCTTCTGGCGGAAGCAGGCTACGCCAACGGTTTCACCGCCGATTTCTACACCTGGTCCAACCGGACATGGACAGAGGCGATGGCCGCCGATCTCGCCGCCGTGGGGATCAAGACCAATATCAAGACGCTCGACTTCATCACCATGATGGAGCGGCGTCGCGCCGGAGAGACGCCACTGATCGACAATAGCTGGGGGTCGAACTCGATCAACGACGCATCGGCCGTGCTCGACGTCTTCTTCGGCCGTCCTGGTTATTATCTCTACAAGGACGATGCGATCGCGGACCGGCTCGACCTTGCCCGTCAGACACGGGATACAGGGCAGCGGCTCGAGCTCTACAAGAATGTCATCGACGCAATCGCCGAGAAGGCCTACGCGGTCCCGCTATTCGCGCAGTCAACCGCCTACGCCTATAATGCGCAGTTCGCGTTCGAACCGTTTTCCGATGAAATTCCGCGCTTCTACTCATATTCGTGGAAGTCGAAATAGGCTTCAGCGCTACACTTCCTTGTCTTCGACGAATTCCATCTAGCGCACCGACTATTCAATTCAGGAACAAGCGATGCAACCGAAAAATGAAGTCCTCCCGCCGAAGGACCTTCTGCTGACGAACGCAGACATCCTTCACGTCGAAGACGGCTCGATATCCAAGAGCCGGTCGCTCAGGCTGTCGGGTGGCCGCATCGTTGAGATCGGCACGGGTCATCTCGGCGACGGCAAAGCCGAAGTTATCGACCTGAAGGGGCGCGTCGTGATGCCAGGGCTCATCGACGCCCATGTTCACATCCTCGGCGAGCTTGCCCATGTTGCCGATCCGAATTCAAAAATGCGCACGTTCCAGGCAATTCTGGGAGCAAAGCGGCTTCTGCGCATGCTGCGGCGGGGCTTCACCACCGTCCGCGATGCGGGCGGAGCCGACGCCGGGTACCGTTCGGCAGTGGCCGAGCGCGCGATGCCGGGGCCGCGGATCTTCATTTCCGGCCATGCGTTGAGCCCGACCGGCGGACATGGTGACAAGCGCTCCCATACCGATCTCTCGGATCCCTGCGGCTGCGTTCATCTTCATGCGAGCTTCGGCCGGGTTTGCGATGGTGTCCCCAATGTCCTGACAGCGGCGCGGGACGAGATCCGATTGGGGGCCGACCAGATCAAGATCGTCGCCAGCGGCGGGGTTGGCTCGACTGGTGGGACCCTGCACACTATGCAGTTCTCCGACGATGAAATCCGGGCAGTCGTCGACGAGGCGGCACGCAGCGGCACCTACGTGATGGCGCATGTCTATTCGTCCGAAGGCGTCAAGCGGCTGGTTCGCCTCGGTGTACGGAGCATCGAGCACGGCAACCTGATCGAAGACGACGCGGCACGCATGATCGCCGAGGCCGGCGCCTTTCTCGTTCCCAATCTCGTCGCCTACGATTCGATCTCGAAATACGGACGCGCGCAGGGCTATCCCGAATCGGCGCGCTCCCGGCTGGAGGAAGTCCTCGCTGCCGGCGCACGCTCTCTGGACATCGCGCGCCGGGCTGGCGTCAAGATCGGCTTCGGCAGTGATCTGGTCAAGGATCCGGAATCGCAGTCGAACGAATTCACGATACGCGCCGAAATCATGAAGCCTATCGAAATCATCCAGAGCGCGACGCTGATCGGAGCGGAGATCGTTCGAATGGAAGGTCAGATCGGAACCATCTCGGTCGGAGCCATCGCCGATCTTATCGCCGTCGACGGAAATCCTCTGGAGAAGATAGACCTCCTGACCGGCCAGGGTGCCTCGATTCCCCTGATCATCAAAGACGGATATGTCGAGAAGACCGCGCTTGAAGGCGATTTCGACCGGCAGTGGTCCGAAAAGACATTCGGAACCGTCGAAAAGGTCTATTGCTGACGGTCGAGGCGATACGCTGCGGCATATCGGCCGCGTTTCCCGGCCCGGACCAAGCCGCGCGGAATGGCTCTATGCTACTGGGAGCGAGACCCGATGCCTCGTTCCACCCCAGTTGCGTGCCAGGGCAATGCAGCGCGCGACGTCTTCCTCGAGGATGAACCCTGCCTCACGGAGAGATGCCGCCGCGTGGCCGATGGCTTCGGCATAGGCCTCGGCATTCCTGTATCTCGCGTTGATCGGCCGGCGCGGATCCAGACTGCGAACCCGTACCTCTTCCGTCTCCGGGAACGGTAAGTAGGAGCCGGTCGTACCCACCATTGCGCCGCAGCCGAACTCGCGCCGCCGCATGCTCCACCCGGTATAGGTGCCCAGTGGCGCCGCAACCATCGGCGCTCTCAGGCCCCCGCGATCGTTGCCGTCCTCATCCACCGCGGGAACGAGCACGGCATACTCGGCGCCGCCATCGATCTCGGGCGGGACGATCTCGATCAGCCCCTCTCGAAATCGCGAGCCGTAGCTGATCTTCTCGAGTCTGCTGGGACCGCGAGGCAGTGAAACGCCGGGTATGCGGGGAAAGCCCGCCGCCCATGTCTCGGCAGCAACCAGAGTTCCCGCACGGGTCGACGGCATTTGACTGGGGGGCGGCGCAACGCCGTTGCTGACCCAGGCGTCGAGAATAACGATATTGGCTCGGAAGAACATCGAGGTTGCGACCGGATTGAAGTACTGCTCCGCAATGCCGCTCGACAATTCGGCCGGAATCGGGGGTGCCCAATGTTGCGAGCCTGTCCAGATGTAGATCCGGACGCCATCCGGCGGCTGAAGGTCGTTTCCTCTGGTGTCGGTATGAACGAGCGACGCGCGCCGGTGCCAGTACTCGGCGCTCGTATCGGTGTGGATCACGAGCGGGTCCGTTGCCGGCCTTCGCAGGATCGCGTCGTGTCGACCGGTGATATGGTCTCGGCAATAGGCATAGGAGAACGGAAACCGATCGGCAGGCGCGACATGGTTTTCGTGGCTCTGGCCTGGCAGCAAGGTCGGCATGGCGAACCTCTGGTTCATCCACATCGTGCCGCCGCCTGCGACGTGCGGCATCACCCCGTCGAACACCTTGCAGCCGTCCAGATCTTCGTTGAAGCCGAAGTAAACGAAATCGCGGATGCAGCGCCCTGATTGGGAGCGGCCCCAGCTATAGGCCTTCTCGATACGAATTCCCTCGCCTCGGAGCGGATTGGGCGTGCCCGAGCCGGTCTCATCAGCATGTTTCAGAAAGCTGACGAAGTCGCGGACGGCGCTATGTCCCAGACCGAGTACAAGCGGATCGCGGGCGGTGTAGACCAGCTCATAGATCCAGCCTGGCTCGAAACCTCCCGGAAGATAGATGTGGGTGTCGGAGGGAATGATCGCGAGCTCCGCGCCTTGACTGTCGGCCCCCTGCCCTCCCTCGGTGCGGGCGAACCACCAGTCCTTTCGCGCAATGTTTTCCCGTTGGCTGTCGTAGTAGCGACGCCGCGTCAGCCGGGCCGTCGCATGCCCATGCGCGACGACGGGGTAGGATCGCGAGGTCGTCGCTGCGCTAAGGGGGAAGACCTTGACGCCCTTCACGTCCGCGATGAATTCGGCGAAGACCTCGCCCTCGATCGGCCCTTCCGCCGAGCGGGCCACGGGAACCTCGAGTACGAGGCGATCGTTTCCGGGCCAAAGGTCGCCCTGCCAACCCAGCCAGACCAGCGAGTAGCCTTGACGGAAAAGAAAGCCGTTCCCGGCGTCTTCGATGCTGTCAGGCATGTTTCCGGGCGGCGCGTCGTTGAAGAACTGCAGCAACCGCTTGTTGCCGCGATTCACGAACTCGAAGAGAAGGCGGCGATTTCCCGTCGAGAGATCGGCCGGTCTTAGAATGCAGAAATCCGCGCGATACACGACCAACCCATCCGCGTCCGTGGGCGCCTGACCGAGGTCGACGATTTCCCCGTTCCGAGGGTCGGCAGGATCGATCCTGAAAGCGACCTTGCCGACTATTCGCTCATAGTCACCCGCAGTACCGAAGGCGTGCCCGCCCGCGAAAGGTGCGCGTTCCACTTCCAGAAGATCGATGGAGTGATTCATCGCATATACTCCGAGGTTACTTTGCAATGCGCGAAGGGATAATGCCGGCCACTGCCGTGATCCGCCGAAGCGGAAACCCAAATCTTATTTTGGCCGCGTGATCTCTTCTTAGGCCGAGCCCGGTTCGGCCTAACGCGAGACCCCGATCCGGCGGGACCGGCAACGCGCCGATCTTCACGCGAACAGCGAGAGCCTTGGCGCTCGCAAGGGCAGCCTCGATCATCAGATCGAACGTCGTCTTCGATGCGATGGTCCGGGGTGCGAGTCGTTGACGCCACGCATCGCTGAAATCCGCCTTCCCCATCAAACGCCGATGGCCATGCCATCCCGCTGGGGATCGGCACCACCTGACCAGCCATCGCCCTCGACCTTCACACCATGGGGCGCGCCGAAGGCATAGGACTGGTACGAGCGAGCGACCGCGTAGCCCATGCCCTCCAACGCGTCGGTTACGGAGTGCCGGACACGGTTCGAGACGTCGATCGTGTCGCTGAGGCATACGATGCGTGGCGCAGCCACGGCTTCCGCCATGCTCATCTTGAAATCAATGACATTGCTCAGCGCCTGTGCGATCGCCGGCACTATGAAGGTTCCGCCCGGCGCACCGATCGCAATCATGGGCGCCTCGCCTTCGAAGACGATGGTCGGCGCCATAGCGCTGCCCCGGGCCTTGCCGGGAGCGATCGAAGCTGCGCGTCCCGGGCGCGGATCGAAGCCGCTCATGACGCCGTTGTACATAAAGCCCAATCCGGCCGCGATGGCCCCGGACGACGAACCGAGGCTGTGGGTTATCGTTACCGCGTTGCCCTCGCGATCCATCACGCAGGCCACGGTGGTGTCGGGAGGCTCGTTTCCGAATGCGGAACGGGGAACATGGGCTCTCTCGCCATGCCGGATCCGCGCGGCATATTCCGCAGCATGGTCGGCCGAGAGTAGCCTGTCGAGCGGCACATTGACGAAGTCAGGATCGCCGATATGGGCGTCCTTATCGATTGTCATCCACTTCATCGCCTCGGCGAGAATACGGATATGTTCGACACTGTTGTGCTCGAGCCGCGAAACATCGAACTCCTGCAGAATGTGCAACAGTTCGATAAGCGAAGCACCGCCCGAGGCCGGCGGGTTGCCGGCGATCCGAAATCCACGATACTCGCCCCAGATCGGCTCCTTCTCGCGGACGCGATATGCGGCGAGATCCTTCGTTGTGATCAGCCCGCCGGCGGTCGCCATGTCCGCAGCGATCTCCTCTGCGATCTCCCCGGTGTAGAAGATGTCCGGACCAGCCGACGCGATGCGCTCCAACGTGCGCGCGAGATCGACGTTCACGACAATGTCGCCCGGACGTTTCAGGCTGCCATCCGGATGGAAATAGAGCCGGCGCCCGGCATCGCTGAGAGACAGCTTATCCTGTGTATTGAGCTGGCCCGTGGCACGCTGATCGATTGTCCAATAATAGTGAACGTAAGGCCGGATCATAAATCCCGTGCGCGCTTGGCGTATCGCAGGCGCCATCACGTCTTCTAAATCCATCGTCCCGAACCGCGCCAGGGCATCGGCGTAGCCCTTGATGCTGCCCGGCGTGCCGGCGGCGAGATGGCCCCGTTCGTTTGCGTGATCGCTCAGCAGGAAGGCAAATCCGTCCCGCGTCTGCCCTGCGAACCGGTCCGCCCACATATCCGCCTTCGCCGCCAGCGGCGCGCGCGCCAGAAACTCAAGGACGGCGTGGATGCCGCCCTTCGGCATGAAAATCTGCATCGAGCCGAAGCCGCCGATGCCGCACATCAGCGGATCGACGACGCCTTGACTAAATGCGCAGGCAATCGCGGCATCGATGGCATTGCCGCCTCGACGCAGGATCTCGGCCCCGGTTTCCGCCGCTTCAGGCTGCGCCGCCACGATCATTCCACGCATCGATAACCCATCTCCTACGGGGCGGCATTTCGTCGCCAGTTTGCAGGCCATACGGCGCGAACTGCTGATTCCTGCAAGACGACACGCCTCCCCGATCGTCACGATCGGGCCGTGTCGAGATCAGGCTGTTGAGCTACTGATCTTTCCACGCCGACTTATAAAAGCGCGGAATGGCATCGGTGAAGGGCTCGAATTTCAGTTTGGAGTTATAGGCATACGGCGCCGACTGCGCGAAAAGGGGCACCGCATACACATTTTCGGCGATGGAATCGATCGCGGCCTTGTAAAACTCACGGCGCTTAGCCGGGTCGCGCGTCTGGCGAGCCAGATCGAGCTGCTCGGCAAGATGCTCATCTTTGGAAAGATAATTCGCCGACTTTCCAAAGAAGACATCCAGAACGGCCGAAGAGTCATTGATCGAATTGGACCCCCAGCTCATGTCGATAATGGGTGTTTCTCCGGCGCGCCGCTTTCCAACGAGCATGACATAATCAAGAACCTTGATATTTGTCTTTATCCCTACAGCATTCAAGTCGGCTGCCATCGCTTCGGTCCACGTGCGGTTCCGGTTGCTGTAGAAATCGGCGGTGAAGCCGTTCGGATACCCAGCTTCAGCCAACAATTTCTTGGCAAGCGCCGGATCGTACTTGTAGGTGACGCTTGGCTTCTGGCAGCCGAACTGGGTAGGATAGCACACAGCATCGATCGGTGCGGTTGCGGGCTCGGTAAGAGTCTCGCGAATTTTATCCGCGTTGACGGCGTGGGCGATCGCCTGCCTCACGCGCTTGTCTTTGAGAGCCGCCACCCCTGCGACGCCACTCGCATCCAGCTCCAGGAAGCGCACGCGAAGCGTCGGGCCGTAGGCAAGCTCGATATTGGGATAACTGCGAATGCGACGGGCCTGATCGGACGAAAATTCGTAAATCCAGTCGAGATTGCCTGCGAGGAACTCGCCGAGTTCGGCGTTCTTGTCCGAGAAGATCCTCATCGTGATTGACTTCAAGCGGGCTTCGGCCTTCGGAAGATCTGAGGGATATTTGCCCGTCAGCTGGAACTCCGCACGACGGCCTGGTTCATAAGCGACCAGCTTGTAGGGCCCTGTCCCGTTGAACGTCTCGACGGCGGAATTCGGCTTCTCGAAAAAGCCGACTGGCATGATGGGCACCAAATTCGCGAGGCAGTCGAAGGCTGGGCCGAATGGCCGCACCAATGTCAACCGGACTTTATTCGGCGCCAGCTTCTCGATGCCAGATATCCAGTTTATATAGCTGGGCTGCGCAACGTTACTCGTCGGATTAAGAGCATAGCGGATTGTGTAGACAACATCATCGGCGCTGAATGCTTTCCCGTCGTGAAATTTAATGTCCTCTCGTAACGTCATATCGAGCGTTACATCGTCGACCCATTGCCAAGCCTGCGCGAGCTGGGGCTTAAAATCGCCGCTTTTCGGGTCACGCCAGATCAAGGTATCGAAGATCAACGGGCCCGCGACGAGCGTGGCCTCGAATACCGTTGTGTGGTAGGGATCCAGCGTAGGAACAGGACGCGTCACGCCGAACCGGAAGGGGCGCTCGGAGTTTTGCGCCCACCCAGGGCCAGCGACAGCACATAGGAGAAAGGCCAAGCCAAATAGCGTTTTGATCGCGCGCATTGAAATCTCCCTAGCAAGTTTTTATTTTCCTTAGTTCTAGCGATAATCGCTTATCATCCGATCGTCAACGACGCGACCGGCTGTTCCTCTCGTCCCGGCAATCATCGAAAACCGAGCCACCTCAGAGCGGATGGCCCAATCGACGCCTCCCTCGCGAAAATCTCCGTTGGGAAAGCGCTCGCAGATCAGGCAGCATCGCGCTTCTGCAAGCCCAACTCGTCGGACCGCGACGCTTGCTCAGCGCGATCAGCCTTCGTCTGGAAAGTCGCCAGAAGCCCATCGAGCCGCTCGATCTGCCTGTTGAGCATCACAGCGCATGCAGCGCTTTGCTGGGCGAGAGCCGCATTCTGCTGCGTCATCCCGTCCATATGAGCGATGGCCTGGCTCATCTCCTCGATACCGTTCGCCTGTTCGGAGCTCGCGACGGCGATCTCGTTGATCTTGCCGGAGACCCGGCGGGAGGACTCGACGATCTGATCCAGCGCGTCGCCTGCCAGGGCTGCTAGACGCACGCCCTCGCTGGCTTCGGCTGTCGAGGCGTTGATCAGCACTGCGATGTCGCGAGCCGCGTCTGAAGATCTTTGAGCGAGCGAACGAACTTCAGAAGCCACCACCGCGAAACCCTTTCCGGCATCTCCAGCCCTCGCAGCCTCGATCGCGGCGTTGAGCGCAAGCAGATTGGTCTGAAAGGCGATGCTTTCGATAACGGAGATAATATCGGAAATCTTCACCGCTTCCTGATCGATCCGACGCATCGCTTCTACGGCGGTCTTCACGATCGTCCCGCCGCGCAAGGCAACCTCGAGGCCCTCAACGGCAATGGTCGAGGAATTTCGTGAAGCGGCCGCACTGATCTTCACTGACGCCGCCAACTGCTCGGTCGTTGCCGCGGTTTCCTCCAGCGAGGATGCCTCAGCCTCCGCTCTGAGCGATAGGTTCTCGGCTCCGATATTGATGTCGTGGACGGAATTCGCAACCTCGATCGTTGTCATCTTGATCGTGTCGACAGTTTTTGCCAGCGTTTCGATCGTTGAGTTGATCGAAAGTTTCAGCTCCTGAAATCGACCTTCGTAATCAGTTTCGACTTTCTGCGTGAGATCGCCGCAGGCAAGCGCGCCGAGGACATTGGCGAACTCGATCGTCGCTCTGTCCACGACGTCGTTGATTTGGTTAATTCCAGTGACGAGCCTCTGCAAGTCGACGTCGTCTGTCAGGGATCCGACTCGTGCCGTGAAATCGCCGCGGGCGGACGCATCGACAACCTGGCTTACTTCCACCACGAGCGCAGCCATGGCTTCGGCGCGGCCTTGCCTTTCGGCTAAGGCCCGTCGCTCTTCCGATTCCAACGATCGAACCCGCATCGCGTTTTCTCTGAAAGCAGCCATCGCATTTGCGATCTGACCGATCTCATCATGCCGATCGGTATGCTTTAGCTCGCCGCTCAAGTCTCCGGTCGCCAACTTGCTCATTGACAACGTCATGTCCGTTAGCGGGCCGGTAACGCGTCTGAGGACGACGATACTGCCGAAGACAAAGCAGCCGATCCCAAGCGTAAATATAGCGATCGACACCGCGAATACGACATCATAGCGATGAGCCGACGCTTCTACCGTCTCGGCGGCACCTGCCGAGTTCGCCACCACGATCTTCGAAACGAGCGAGTCGATCTCATTGATGATGGCTGCCTGCGCTTTCAGGATCTTTTCCGCGGATGCCCTGTCTCCCGACCGTGAAGACGATATCGCTGCGCTGCCGTTTTCGACAAGCTTGCTCCAAAGGACCTTAATCTTGTCGTAGGACTCCCTCTCGACGCTAGTATCTATCACCATCTGATAGTCGGCTTGCGCCTTCTGCGAGCTTTCGACGATGCTGTCGATGAGGTTTTCGATACGCGCCAAGTCCATAGGACCCTGAGCGATGACGTGCTGAATAACAGCCGAGCGGTATCGGTACACGTTTATAAGCAGCGGGCTCGCCTGCTCGATCGACGGCAGCCACTTCTTGCCGATATCGGAACTGCCGCCGTTCAGGAGCGCCGCGGTTTTCAATCCGACCGCAGCTTGTATAGCGATCATGAGCCCGAGTGATGCCAAAACGCCAATGAGAAGCGCTTTTAATGTGATCTTGCGCATTTCGGAGGTGCCCAGGTGAAACAGGTTGCGGTCGCCGGGCCGCCATAGCCGGGCCACGCCCCTGAATTTAGAGCGCCTTCCTTGAGACGGAATTAATAGCGATCATCGTTAATCGCTAATTGTTCTCCTCAATCGTGGTGTATGGCCGCGGCCTGCTCATTCGCGCCGGCGGTGGCATAGAGACTAAACCGGGACCAGGGTTCGCGAGAGGTGATGCGGCGCCCGGCAATTCCCAAAGGCGCGGCTGTTCCAATCGGAAAGCCATCCCGGATGACTAGGGCTATGTCCAGTTATCACGAAAGCGGCCATGGGATACGAGCAACGCAATCTGGTCGCGCGTGCTAGGAACTTCTCGGTCCCGGAGCTTTTCTGGCAGTCTCGTCCGATCTCCCAATTTGCCTATAGCTGTCACCGCATTGATCAAGAAGCCATCCGGCACGCCGAGCACGGACCTCAGCACCTCCGGCTCGAATCCGGCCATCCCGTGCGTATGCCAGCCCAGAATATTGGCCTGGAGCGCCAGGCTCATCCAAGCTGCGCCGGCATCGAAAGAATGGGTAGGCGACGGGAATTCCCGCCCCTCGAAGGACATCGTTTCCTTCGACACGAACACGATCAGCGCTGCCGCCCCTTGGGCCCATGACCGGTTCGTACTCGATAAAGTCTGAAGGATCTCATGGAAGATGGCGTCATTCCGCAGCGCATAGATGAACCGCCACGGCTGGGCGTTCAGCGACGACGGCGCCCATCGCGCGGCTTCGAAGCACGACATCAGCGTCTCGATGCAGATGTCCTCGTCCGTGAACGAGCGCGGCGACCAACGCTCCAGGAACATGGGCGCGATCGGAAACGCGCTCACCCGCGGTGACACGGCCTTGTACGCGCCGTCATGATAAAGGAGAGGATCGGACGATGTGACTCCGCCATCCACGACGCGGCCAATGAAAATCGTGTGGGTGCCGACCTGAGTTTCGGACTGGGTTACGCACTCGAGATGAGCCGCCACCCCACTTAGGATTGGGCTTCCCTGCTGGCCTAACCGGTAATCCAGCCCATCGAACTGGTACTCTAGCTTCCCAGAAAACCTCTCGCTGATCATCCGCTGCGTATCTGCGAGCACGTTTACAACAAACGACCTGCTTTCGCGTATCAGCGGATGGCTCCGATTGTCCTTATTGACCACAATCAGTATCGTAGGAGGATCAGCAGATACGCTGCTGACGGCAGTCGCGGTCATGCCATGCAAATGCTTGTCCAAGCAGGTCGTAATCACCGTGACGCTTGACGCCAACTTGCGCATCAATCCGCGAAACAGGGCCGTATCGATCGATTTGATGGATGAAGACATCGTGCGTCCTTCATTCGTCAGCGAACTACGCGATTGAAAAGGCGGCTCGGCCACCCCGACAAAGCCTGGTGGCCGAGCAAGCATCACAGCGAGAGCATGAACTGCTGCCACCGCCGCTGAACGGCGTCGCCATGGATGTACCACCACTTCGCATCATGAATGTATTGTAGGTCTTTATTATTCGCCGCTGTCTCAAAATTCTTCACGGCCTCTGGAGGAAGAAGCTTTTCGAGTTCGGGGGAATTCCCCGGGTACGGGTTAATTCCATAGGCAATAACCTGATTCTTAGCGAAGGTCATCTCGTGCAGATATTTGTATGCTGTCTCGATTTCCGCATCTCTGGCGGTCCTAACCACGCACATGAAGGAGATATCGAGACTAGCCTGATTAAAATTATACTCGACGCCCTCCTGTCCATTGACCCGACCGGAAAAGGCCATCGCATACTGCACCTCGTTATCCCGAAGAAGCTGTGGAGGTTGAACGCCAGACTTCCACCAGATCGACACATCCTTTTTGAAGACAGAGAGCTTTTGAAACGCCAGGTCGACATCGAGAGGATACAGCTTTGCGATCGGTACGCCTGCGGCAAGCAGTGCGGCAGGCAGAACGTACACAGGATTGTCGGGAAGGGTTCTCTTTCCAGGGAAGTCCTTTGAGTTGAAGAATTGCTCCCAGTTATTTGGAGCCGGCACGCCTTTGCGCCACGCCATCAGCGTTGAGTAGAAAATGAAACCAAGGCCATAGTCATCCCGGGTTTCCGGGAACATCGGCTGCGGGTCGATTTTCTGCCAATCCAGCTTTCGTATGAGATTGAGTGATTTCGCCTGCTCAAGCGCCATCGCACCCAGGACAAAAAGCGTGGTGCTGCTGTTGCCAGTCTCCACGAGACCCCGCAGCTTCCCAAGAAGATTTGGACTTTCCGAAACCACCTGGATACCAGTCTTTGCGGTGAAAGGCTTGGCATAGGCCGCCATCAGCGCCTCCGTGGAAGAGCCACCGGCGTCAACGATTCGAATTTGCCGAACCGGTGTTTGACCCGACGCTGCCGGACCAAGCAGGCCTGCAGCACTCGTCAGAGCCACCATCTGAGAAAATTTGCGGCGATCCATCTCTATGCTCCCTCGGTTGACGTTGAAGGCGAAGTTGAGAGCTTGCGCTGAGGCAATCCTGATCTATGTAAGCTGATTACGCTGTAGACTGCTTTAGGTCTGGCCGTGGGCTGGCAAGACTAGACGAAATACCGAAGCGATCTTCCAAATTCTATCGTGGCAAGGTTCTTTCTCGACGGATCGACTGAATGTCGCTCACGAATGGGCTGATCTTTAGCTATCAATGATGTAAGATCATAAGCCAGTCGACGCGCCGGCCCTCAAATCATCGCGTCAGGCTGTCCAAGATCTACTCCGCAGCGCCGAGCATCTCGGCTTCCTTCGACAAATCGTCGTCGCCTCTGTCTATCTATTGCGCCATCTTTGGCTGTTGTTCGGGCATCACCGAAAAAGACAAAGCGGGTGGTCAGATGTCAAAGAGAGAGCTTAAACTGCTGCCACCGCCGTTCAACAGCGTCGCCTTGCGTATACCACCATTTTGCATCATGGTAATATTGCACGCTTTTATTGTTGGCTGCTGTCTCAAATTTTTTCACGGCCTCCGGAGGAAGAAGCTTTTCCAGACTTGGTGAATTCCCGGGGTATGGATCAATTCCGTAGTAAATAGCCTGATTTTCCGCGACCGTCATTTCGTGCAGATACTTATATGCTGCGTCAACTTCTGCATCGACAGCGGTTCTGACCACGACCATGAAAGAAATATCCAGGCTGGCCTGATTGAAACTGTATTCTACCCCCTCTTGCCCGTTGACCCGCCCCGACCAGGCCATCGCATATTGAACCTCGTTATCTCGAAGAAGCTGAGGGGGCTGAACGCCCGATTTCCACCAAATGGAAACGTCCTTCTTGAAGACCGAGAGCTTTTGAAACGCCAAGTCGACATCGAGAGGATAGAGTTTCTCCATGGGCACGCCGGCGGCCAGCAACGCCGCCGGCAAAACGTATATGGGATTATCAGGGAGAGCTCTCTTGCCTGGGAAATCCTGCGAATTGAAGAATTGCGCCCAGTCATTCGGAGCGCGCTGCCCTTTTCGCCACGCCATCAGCGTCGAGTAGAAAATAAAGCCGAGACCGTAATCATTCCGCGTTTCTGGGAACATCGGCATGGGGTCAATCTTTTGCCAATCCAGCTTTCGTATCAGATTCAGGGACTTTGCTTGCTCGAACGCCATCGCGCCCAATACAAAGAGAGTCGTGCTGCTGTTCCCTGTTTCAACCAGCGCCCGCAACTTACCGAGGAGATTTGGGCCCTCGGTAACAACCTGGATGCCGGTCTTCGAGGTGAACGGCTTGCCATAAGCGGCCGCTGCCGCATCAGCAGACGCACCGCCTGAGTTCACGATCCGAATCTGGCGAACCTGCGATCGGGCCGGCATTGAGCGACCCATCAGGCCAGCAGCGCCTGTCAGCGCCACCATCTGCGAGAATTTACGGCGATCCATAGCTATGCTCCCTCGGTTGACTTGGAAAAGAAGAGCTGAAACTGCGGCGGCTCCGCCGTCGTCCTACTAAGTCGCCTCCTTGCCAGGCTGCGCTTCGAAGCGGCTTCGCGGTCGAACCAAGCCCAGAGAATCCCGCAAGGTCGTTCCCTCATATTCCCTATGGAACAGGCCTCTCTCCTGGAGGATCGGCACAACGTGGCTGACGAAGATATCCAGCTCCCCCGGCAAGCCATTTGAGATCATAAATCCATCGGAGCATCGACCCTCGAACCATTGCGTCATTTCATCCGCAATCTGTTCCGGAGTGCCGAACAAGCTCGCCCTAGAAGAGGCAATATTTTGAGCGACTTGCTTGAGTGTCAGGCCACGCTTGGCCATGCTCCGGACACGCTCGACGATTGTCTGATAACCTTCCTGATGCTGATCGATCAGATCCAAAGGGAAGGGCTCATCGGGATCGTACCGTGTCATATCGTGTTGATTAAAGTACTTTGCGAGACCTGAGAGCGCTGCCTTCGCGTCCACCAATTCCGCGCGCTCCTGCACTTTCGCTCGAGCTTCGGCTTCGGTGCTGCCAACGTAGATCGGAGACGATGGCATGATGCGCAGGTCGTCGGGATCTCGTCCGAACGAGACCGCACGGCGCTTGATATCCTGGTAGAACGCCAGAGCTTCAGGACGGCTTTCGGGGATCGAGAAAATGCCATCCGCAAAGCGAGCGGCGAAATCGCGCCCTGTCTCGGAAGCCCCCGCTTGAAAAATGACTGGTTGTCCTTGTGGGCATCTCGATATGTTAAGGGGCCCTCGGACGCTGTAGTATTCGCCATGATGATCCAGGCGATGGAGCTTATCGGCGTCAATAAATTGACCTGTCGCCTTATCATGAACGAGAGTCCCATCTTCCCATGTATCCCACAGCCCTTTGACTGTAGCGAGATGTTCCTCTGCAATACGGTAACGCTCATCATGGGGTGGCAACTTTGCGCCGGAGAAATTCGAAGCGCTGTCGTCTGTGAATGATGTCACGACGTTCCATGCGGCGCGCCCCCCGCTCAGATGGTCAAGGGAGGCGAAGAGACGTGCGGCATTGAAGGGTTCCGTATACGTTGAGCTTAAAGTGGCTGCCAGACCGATATGCCTCGTTACGGAGGCTAGAGCCGACATCAATGTGAGCGGCTCAAAGCGACTCATCGAGTAAGGAGCCGTCTTTTCGGTAATATAGACGTTATCGGCAAGGAATAGAAAATGAAATTTCCCGAGCTCGGCCATCTGGGCTTGTTGACGGAAATAGCCGAAATCCGTCATCGCGCCTGGATGAGCTCGCGGGTGCCTCCAATCTGTCCAGGTTCGCCCAGGTCCTTCCATAATGAAGCCTAGGGTGATCAAACGATTTGCGGCCATCGGAGCTTCCTGTGTCTCACGGCTGTGCAAACAGTTGGGCTAGCCAGCCCTTTTCACGATACGCTTCGCGGGCCGCTTTTCCTTGGGCTCGGAGCGGAGAGGACCAGGATCGATATCCGAGCCAGCAAACCCACCACGAATGCCCCAGTTATCGCGGGGCATTTCCAGCAAGATAATCTTCGTATCCAGACGCGGAATGCCGAACGCCTCCAGCTTATCGACGGTTATCTTATAGAATTTTCGCTTAATCTCGATATTTCTGCCCACATATAAGATAATCTCAATGCGCGTCGACCGGTCGGTGCAGTGCCCGGGGAGGATCCGATGCTGTTCGTCAAACGTATGGAGGAGGATGTCTCGATCCCAATCCGGAATACCGAGGCCTTCGAGCAAGCAGTCTTGCACGACATTAATTAGGTCGATTTCGCGGCCCTTAATCCATGAGCCGGTTGAGATACGAGTACTGGGCACGTTTGACTCCTGGGTACCAACCATTTAACCCGGATGTATAGGAACTTCACCTTGCGGCTGAAACCTTGCCCAACCGCTGGATCCAGATCGCGGTCATTAGGCACAGGATCGTAAATCCGATCAGAAGGGAAGCAACTGAGGTGATTGTCGGAGAAATTTCAAGAATCAACTCGCTAAACATCTTCTTCGGAATCGTCTCATAGGTTCCCGCAATAAACGACGTGACAACAACCTCATCGAAACTGTGTACGAACGCGAAGATCCAGGCTGCAGCGATATTTGGCGCCAGAAGGGGAATGACAACCCGCCTCACGGTCGTGAACCATGATGCACCCATAGTCCAGGCAACCTGCTCGAGCCGGATGTCGAATGACTTGATCGCCACGACCATAACGACGATGACATAGGGCACCACCAGCAGCGTGTGGGCCACGACCAGCCCTGTAAGTGTGCCGAGCATTCCAATCCTGCCCAGTGCGATATACAGCGCGACAGCGGTGATGATACTCGGCAAGATGACGGGAGCCATGAAGTTCCCCTCAAGTACGTTCTTCAAGTTGAAATTCCGACGACGCAGGCCGTACGCTGCGAGGCTCCCCAGAATAACGCCGAGTGTCGAGGATATCGTCGCCAAGGCGAGCGACATCACCATAGCATCAAGCCAAGCCTCACTTTCGAAGAACGACCGATACCATCTCAGAGATAGTCCCGGAGGCGGGAAGCTTAGCGAGCTCGCCGCCGAAAACGACATCGGAACGACCACCAGGATCGGCAGAATCAGATTAGTCAGACTGAGTATTGCAAGGAATCTGGTTGCCGGCGACGGATTCATGCTTCTTCTCCCGACGCCCACTTATCCAACCGGCGGTAGATCATGAACAGAGCTAACGTGAACAACAGGAGGACGATCGACACTGCGCTCGCCAGTTCCCACCTAGGGATGCTGTTGATGTAAGTATCCAGCATATTCGCAACCATGGGCACGCGGCCGCCGCCAAGGATTGCCGGCGTGACGTAGAACCCTAGGCAGAGAATGACAACCAGCATGACGCTCGAGGCAAGCGCGGGAATTGTCTGAGGAAAGAATACGCGCCAGAATATGGTTCGCTCGGATGCACCTAATGAAGCTGCAGCCTGCAAGTGACGCTGATCAACCTTGATCATGGCTGCGTAAAGCGGAAGAATCAGCAATGGCATTTGTATGTTGGCCATGCCAATGATCACGCCAAGGTCGTTATAAAGAAAAGCGATTGGGGCATCGATTGCCCCTGCCCACAATAGCGTCCGATTGACGAGCCCCGCGTTTCCAAGCACGACGATCCAAGCATAAGTCCGGACAAGGACACTGACCCAAAAGGTGACAACCACGAGAGCAAGGACGATGTTTCTGGTCCGCTCGCTCAGGCTTGTTATCCAGTACGCCAATATGTAGCCGAGCACGGCGACGACGAAAGTCGTGAGGACGGTGATCCGAAATGTATTCCCTATGACCCGAAGGAAAACTGGCGTGGCCGCCAGCTCTTGGTAGTTTACGAAGCTGTACGTACCTGCTGCGGAAAAGCTGTAGTTGACGATCAGCAGGATCGGACCGTTGAATCCTAGCACGACCAGGACAAGGAGGGGACCGACGAACGGCAGAGCGGCTTTCCAGCCGCGCGAGCGCGGCTGGGTACCGGCAGCCCGAGGTCCAAGGGTGGAAGCCCCGCGGTCCATCAGCGTTATCCTCGTTGTTAGCGATTGAGCGCGAACTGCTGCCAGCGCTTCTGCACGCTGTCAGCGTTTGCGGTCCACCAATCATAGTCGTTGAAGTACTGGACCTTCTTATTATCGGCGGTCGTCGGAAACTTACTGGTGCTGGCTTTGTCGATCAGCTTCTCGAAATCGGGAGAATTACCGGAATACGGCACAATGTCGGCAGCAACGACCTGATTCTTGGGGTCGGTCAATTCGCGCATGAACTTATAGGCGGCATCGATCTGAGCCTGAGAAGAGCCTTTGACGATACTTAGATAGCCGATGTTCAAATTTGCCTGATTGTAGGTGTATGAGATCCCGGGCTGGCCTACCACGCGGCCCGAGTATGAAGCGGCATACTGAACCTCGTTGTCGCGGAGCAATTGCGGGGGCTGTGCGCCAGCCTTCCACCACACAGAGATGTCCTTCTTGACCTCTTCAAGCTTCTTAAATGCGGCATCAAGATCAAGAGGATAAAGCTTCTCGATTGACACTCCCGACGCGAGTAACGCCATCGGCAGCGCGTAGACTGGATCATCCGGTATGGAGCGCTTGCCAGGGAAGTCTTTGGCGTTGAAGAAATCGGACCAATTTTTGGGCGCCTTTGCATCGGTGCGCCACGCCATGAGCGTCGAATAATACTGGTATCCGATACCGTAGTCGTCCTTGGCTTCCGGATAGACGGGAAGGGCGTCGACCTTCGACCAATCGATTTTCTCGACAAGGCCTAGCGCCTTCGCTTGAGCCAACGATGCAGTCCCAAGTTCGAACAGGGTCGTCGTTGTGCTCTTGCTCTCAACCAGCGCTCTCAACTTGCCAAAATTATTTGGGCTCTCGCGGACGACCTTGATGCCGGTCTTCTCCGTGAAGGGCTTGGCATACCCGGCGTCGATCGCGTCGCCGTTGAGGCCACCGCCTTCATTGATGCGGAGTTCGCGAACCTGGCTTTGAGCAGAGGCGAACCCAACCACCGGGCCTAGAGCACCGCCGGCGAGCAGGAGCTTGTTGAATGTTCTCCGTTCCACGATATTCCCCTTTTTCCTGGTTGTTGTGAAGAATTGTTACTGAAGCGGCCAGACATCCTCGGGCGACCAGGCCAGAGAGATTGCGCTGTTAATGGCGTGCTTTTCGCCGACGAACGGCGCCAGGCAAACGAACCGGCCGCCATCGGGGGTATCGAGATGATAGCGAACGGATTGGCCGAGATAGATGACCTCGCGGACCGTGGCTGGAACCCCCCCGGAGCCTGATGGCAGAAGGCGGATACGCTCCGGCCTCACGACGCCCTGTCGGCCTCCGGTCGAAGGGACGATGTTCGCGGTACCCAGGAACTCCGCCACAAACCGGTTGGCTGGCTTCAGATAGGCATCTTCAGGGGTCGCCAGTTGCTGGACACAGCCATCGTTGAGCACCAGCACCCTATCAGCCATGGATAGGGCCTCTTCCTGGTCGTGCGTGACAAGCAGAGTCGTGATTCCCACGCGGCGTTGCAGCTGGCGCAGTTCAACCTGAAGCTCCTCCCGCAACTTCTTGTCGAGAGCGCCTAGTGGCTCGTCGAGAAGGAGGATGTCGGGCTGGAAGACGAGGGCGCGTGCCAGCGCTACCCGCTGCTGTTGCCCGCCCGAAAGCTGGGCCGGCCTGCGTTGGGCCAGGCTTCCCATCTGGACCATGTCCAGCGCGCGCAGGACGGCTGCGGAGACCTTGTCCTTGCTCCATCCGCGAACTTGCAGGGGGAAAGCAACGTTCGACTCGACCGTCATATGCGGGAAAAGCGCATATGATTGAAACACAAGTCCAATATTGCGTGCCTGCGGGCGGGCGATAGTGACATCTCTTCCGCCGATCATCATCTGCCCGGCCGTAGGCTCGGTCAGCCCCGCGATCAGAGAGAGAAGCGTTGTCTTTCCCGAGCCACTTGGACCAAGGATTGTCAAAAATTCACCGTCGTTGACCGTCAGGTCGACATCATTGACGGCTATAAAGGTACCGTACTCCTTACGGAGCTTGTCTAGTCGAATGCCTGTCATATATGCGCCGTTTCTATTCGTACATCGTCAGCGCTATTCTGGACCGCCCCGCGCATACAATAGAGCGAGAAGCCCGAAACGTCGCTGCGTGTAACCCCTCATTTCTAGCGATAATCGCTTAGCGCTTATTCGTCAACGACGCTATTTGCCCGCCCTTCCGAGGTTCCCGTCCGTCCTAAGTCGCTCGAACTTCCTCAAGCTCAGCTGCAGCACCCACGAGGTAAAGGCCACTTCCAATTCAGCGGGCGGGCCACCTCAACGGGCCTCTCCGGAACGCTCAAAAAGAGGGCGGCGGCGCGGGCTGACACAAGGTGAAACGCCTCATGATCTCAGATGGCGCAGCCTGTTCCTTGGGCCTGAATGTCGAGGTTGAAATTTGGACCTGCCTGGCAGGCAAGCTCGCTCGCCAGAGGCGATCCGAGTGATGCTGTGGATGGCTTTGCGTGGCGAGGTCTCGTCGGCCGCCAGTGGCGGAAGGATGTTTGTGCGGGTGTGGTCCGACCGTACCGTGAAGCGGGCCTCCCTTCCTCACTAGACCACGTCTTTTGACAGAGTTGAGCGAACCAGGGTCGGAAGCAAGAAGCCAGCGGCGAGGCCGGGAATGCCGACGTGACGACAAGGGCCAGTCCAGAGTTGCGTCTGGGTCTGCCATGGTGGGCCCGAACCCGCTTCTTGATTGGGCGGGGCAATGTTCCCGCATCCTGATGCACGCCTGACCAGTTTCTGGCTGCCGCCGCGGCCGGTCGACGTTTGACGCCGACAGCCTGGTCGACGATTTGCAGAAGGCGCTGGCCGACCGAGCGTTCACCGGACGCCCAGATGAAACTGTTCTGACCCACGAGAGGGCAAGCGACCGCCGAAACGGTCATCGTCTGAACATGATATCAACCGAGATTGAGCACGGCCGGTCGCGAGTTGGCCGGCACATATCCATGCGTCGGAGCGGCTATTGCACGTTGTTGAGGACTGTACGCCCGAGGCTCATGACGTAGTCGACCTTGAGGCCACGGATCTCATCCACGTCGACGCTGAATGGGTCCCGGTCGAGCGCGATCATGTCCGCGAATTTACCTGGCGCAATGCTGCCGCGGACGCTTTCTTCCCCCAACGCCGCTGCAGCGTTAAGCGTGTGCATTCGCAAGGCTTCTTCCAGAGTCACCGCCTCTTCCGCATCGATGATGGCGCCAGAATAAGCCTGTCGTTTGAGACAGCACCAGATGCTGAAAAGCGGACTGCTTGCCTCACGTTCCGACCCGATGTAAACATCGGTACTGCCCGACAACGGCCACCCCTCGGCCATTAACGTGCGGAAAGGGAATCGGCCGCGCGTACCGTATTCACCGAGGTAATCCTCGAAATATTCGCCGAACATATAGATGAATGCCGGTTGCGGCATAGGGATGATGCCGGCCCGCGCCCACCAATCCGCCGTCCGTTTGAGGGGCATTAGATTGCCAGCATGCTCGATTCGCAAACGCGTTTGTCCTACACCACCTCCGCCCATATCAGCGACAAGCTGGCACAACCACTCCTGCGCCCGATCTCCATTGGCATGTACTGCGAGTTGGAGCCCGGCTTCTTGTGTTTGCTCGAACGCCTTGCGGAAGAAGTAGTTCGGGAAGGCAATGTCACCGCGCCTATTGCCGTGGCCTAGATAACAACAGTTCATGGCAGCGCTTCTTGCCGAGAAACCACCGTCCGAGAATAACTTTACACCCTGAATCCGAAGGGATGGATCGCGGGCCGTCAGGCTGATGTGACGTTGCCAGTCGCAAGCCAGCTTTATGTCGATCGTGCCGGGAGACCAAAGATAGACTCGCATGGCAACCGGAAGTTCCCCCGCGGCCGCGAGTTCGTTCATGCATTCGATTCCGGTGAGTGTTTCCGAGATCTCGCCGATCGTCGTCACACCGTTGCGCGTAAAGTCGCGTTCCAGCCCTTCCTTGAGTGATGCTTTAACCTGATCCCTTTCAAGCGACGGAATGGGAAGAAGAACACTCATTTCCTTCACGACTCCGGTCGGCTCTCCCGAGCTGTCGCGAACCACCTCTGGTTTGCCTGTGACACTATGGTCAGGCGGGACATAAGCCCGGTCGATACCGGCAACCTCAAGCGCCTTGGAGTTGAGTATGCTCACATGCCCACCCGCGCGAATGACGATCGGATGGGTCCGGCTGACCAGATCGAGCTCTTCCTTTGTCGGCAACCGCCTCTCAGCCAGTTTTCGATCGTAGAAGAGATTCCCCTGTCCAACGATCCATTCACCTGCTGGTTTTTCTGCAGCCGCACTTGCGAGCGCATCTTGAATATCGGCAATCGTCGCGCATTCGGGCGTCCGGCAATCGACGGTTTCGTAGCCGGTCCGACAGACCATTTCTGCGTGGGCGTGTGCATCGATGAATCCTGGCAAGATCGGCCGTTCACCCAGCTCGACCACTTTTGTCGATGGTCCCACGAACGTTGCGGCCTCTTCTCGCCGGATCAAGCGCATGATCCGATCGCCACGCACCACAACACCCTGAAAACGGTCCGAGGAACCAGGCTGCACGGTGATAACTTTTCCACCCAGAAGAATGGTGTCCGCGGGGCCGCTGGAATCTGGCATGAGCTGTCCTCAGACGCATTGTCGGCGGGTTGGTCGCGCCCTCATGGCTGTATTCGTCATCAGCCCTTGGCATGCCGAAAGCTCCGTTCGGGCGCTCTCGAGGTAAAGGCCACTTCCGATTCGGTGGACGGGCCACCCTCATAAGACTGCTCGGAAGTCCACAGGGGCAAACCGACGCAGTTCAAATGCGAATGGCCCGCTTCCCGATCGCGGGAAGCGGGCCATTCTTTCCTCTTAGTATGAACGTTTAGGGCAAACCGTCGGCGGCGAGCGCTTCGCCGTTACTTCGGCCGGGCCGGGAGGTCCCCATCCGCCCTGAGAGAGTAGATGGTGTTGGCGAGGGCATCGACGGTCCGTTCCAGCTCATCGTCACCGTGTGTGGAAGACACCACTCCCATAAGACTCCCATTGACGTCGACGCCGTTCGAAATCAATCCCAGGCGAACTTTCGGATTATGACCAGTATTTCGGCCAATCTGCATAAGTCGTGCGCTATGGTGGTAAGGATTGAATGACTCCGGCGAAATGTCGGCATTATCGGGGTTCGTGAAGATGTTGAAGCAGGAGTAACTTCCGTAGACTGCCCAGGGGAGCTGCTCGTCCGTCAACAGGGCGTTCAGCCTGTTTCTGAGCCTTTGGCTATAGTCGTTGGCCTTCGCGCACGCGTCGGTAGTCTCGATGATTTCAAGCGTAGCAATTCCCGCGGCTGCCGAAAGGGGGTTTGCATTGTATGTGCCAGGATGCTGGATCTTTTCGCGGCCCGCATGGTTCATCGCGTTGAAATCCAGCAGGTCGAGCAGGTCCTTGCGTCCTGCCACAGCCCCGCCCGGCAGCCCGCCAGCCAGGATTTTGGCAAGAGTAGTCAGGTCGGGCGTGATGCCGACGACTTCCTGCATTCCGCCTGGCGACGTGCGAAACGCCGTCACGACCTCGTCGAAGATCAGCAGCGCACCTGACGCTTCTGTGATCTCGCGAAGGAAGCGGAGGAACGACGGGGCGATCGGAATTCTTCCGAAGCTCGCTCCGGACGGCTCGATGATGACGGCGGCGATATCCTTATGCGTCTCGAAGATCGCGCTCAATCCCTCGGTGTCGTTCGGTTCCGCCAACAAAACTTCCTCGGCGATACCCGCTACCACGCCGGCCGTGGGTGTGCCGTCAAAATGGTTGGTGTGGCCGCTCGTCATATGGTCGTTCCAGCCGTGGAAATGCCCTTTGAACCGCACGAATTTGGCTCGTCCTGTTGCGGCCCGGGCGATGCGCAGCGCCATGAGCGTGGCCTCGGTCCCGGAAGCCGTGAATCGAACTCGCTCGGCCGACGGGATAAGCCGGCACACCAGCTCCGCCCATCTTACTCCGAGTTCGTGGCAGGAGCCAAAGTGCGTCCCGAGATCGAGTTGACGATGCACCGCCGCCAGGACGGTCGGGTGGTTGTGGCCCAACAATAACGCCCCGTGGCCGCCGAAGTAGTCGACATAGCTATTGCCGTCGACGTCCCACTTGATGGGTCCTCTAGCCCTTTCGACGTAGATTGGATAGGGATCCATGCCCCAGCCATCATGGGAAATGCCGCTGGGAAGCAGCTCGTTGGCTCGGCGAGCAAGCACTGCCGAAGCCGGCGTAGCGGCCTTGAAGCGCTCCACGATGTTGGCGTTCGGGCGGATCGGAGACATTCGGTTCTTCCTGTTCTGTTCGCTGACGGGCGAAACGTCGCCTTCAAGTGGAGACGTTATGGTAACTATTTTTATATAATAGTTATTATCTCATAGAGATTGCTAAAAATCGAGCGCCCTGTCAATCAACGGAATGTGGGCGCCGGCGGAATTCGACCCTCTCCCGTCAGATCGACCCGCCTCCACTGCCTGGCCAGGTCGCGCTCATTGGTCTCCCCGCGGCGGCCGGAACGAGCACGCTTGACGCCTATTCGGCAGCATGCAACTTTATTGAAATGATTGCTATTGTATTTCAATAGCTACGCAACCTAACCCTTGCTGATCTTGGGCCTGGTGCCGGTCGAGATCAGTCAATGCTCAATACTGCCCCGTGGAATTCGAAGGCTCAGAACGTCCAAAACGCCCGAGGCTCAAGTCGTTCGCCAGACCAGCATCCATCTAGCAAAGTTTTTCCTTCGCCAGACACTCCCGAGTAGCGACATGACGATTATCTGCGAGCATCTGAAAGGCCTTTATACAGCGATCGTTACCCCATTCACGTCAGACGGACGTGTTGACATCGAAGCGTTACAAGCCTTGACGCGCTTCCAGATCAGTGCCGGCGTTTCCGGAATTGTTCCGATCGGGGGCACCGGGGAGTATCCCGCCCTGTCGCGGCGCGAACGACGCGACATTGTCGCTGCCTGCGTCGATGCGGCCGATGGAACCCCCGTCATTCCCGGCATTCTTGCGACGGGTTACGAGGACGCGCTCGAGGCTGCGATCGATTTCCGAAAATCAGGGGCGACAGCGGTCATGACCGTGACGCCTTACTACGCCCCCGGAGATCAGGCGGGAATGCGAGCGTATTTCCGCAGATACCGCGACGACGCCGGTCTCCCGGTGCTGCTTTATCAAACTCCACGCAGGACGAATGTCGCGGCCATCCCCGAATGCATTCAGGCCATGGCAGAGGATGGTTCGATCATCGGCATGAAGTTCTCCTCCATGGACATCCCCGATTTCATTCGCACGGTGAGGTTCGCAGGAGATAAGATTGCCATTTTGAGCGGCGAGGAACCGCTGTTCGCGACACATGTGGCTTTGGGTGCACGCGGCGGCGTGCTCGCCTCAGCTTCGCTCTGCCCGCGGACATGGCTCGAGATATTTGCGCTCGCCCGTTCCGGCGATCTCACTGCCGCACTCGACCATCAGCGCCGCATCGACCCGATGATCGAGACCATATTCCTGGAAATGAACCCCGGTCCGCTCAAAGCCCTCATGGCTATGGTCGGCAAGCCTATGGGCTCTGTGCGCCTTCCGCTTCTGCCGCCGACCCGGGCGACGGAAGAAAAGCTGAAAGCGACGGCCGATCACTGCCTAGCTCTTGGGATCGGTTGAGGTTGGTGTCCGTGATGCTCGAGCAACTGCGTCGGATTGTTGGAGAGAAAGGCATGGTCGTTGACCCCCACGGCATGGAGCCGTGGATCACCGACTGGCGCGAACGGCGGCGCGGCAAGGCTCTCTGCGTGGTGCTGCCAGCCTCCACATCGGAGGTCGCTGCGGTCGTCGCGCTCTGTGCCGCGCAAGGTCAGCCAGTTTTCCCGATCGGCGGAAATACCGGGCTTTGTTACGGCGCTGTGCCGGAAAGCAGGAAGCCGGATAAGCCCGGGATCATGCTCTCGCTACGCCGGATGAACCGCATAGGAGCGATCGATAGGGTGACGGGTGTCGCAACCGTCGAGGCGGGAGTCGTTCTGGCAGATTTGCACCAAGCCGCTGCCGCTGCGGAACGTCAGTTTCCCCTCCAGCTCGGAAGCGAAGGGAGTGCGCAGATTGGCGGCCTGATTTCCACGAATGCCGGGGGGACGGGCGTCGTTCGCTACGGACCTATGCGCGATCTCGTTGCCGGCCTGGAGATCGTCCTCCCCGACGGGCGGGTGCTCTCGGATCTCGCGGCACTGAGAAAGGACAACACGGGATATATGTTGCGTCACCTCTTTATCGGGGCCGAGGGCACGCTGGGGATCATCACCGGTGCAGCGCTGAGATTGCACCCTCAGACGCGCAATACCGCCCATGCCTGGCTCTCGGTAGCGAGTCCCGATGCGGCACTTTCGCTCCTGAGCGCGCTCCAGGAGCGGGCGGGATCGTGCATTCAGGCGATAGAGCTCATGTCCGCGGCTCAGCTGGAGCTCGTACGACGCCACGCCCGACATGCACGGTTCCCGTTTGCCCACATCCCTGCTTGGTCAGTTCTGGTCGAGCTGGGAAGCGAACATCCCGGCATGGCTCTCGACGACATTCTAGTGGATGTCCTGGGGATCCTGATGGAAGCGGGCGAAGTGACCGACGCTGTCGTCGCTGCGTCCGAGCAGCAGGCTGCCGCATTCTGGCACATCCGCCATTCGATTTCCGAAGCCAACAAGAGCGAAGGCGTTGGCATCGTCCATGACGTGGCGGTCCGCCCATCAGATGTCCCGGCTTTTATCGCCCAGGCAGATGAATGCGCGGCGCGGCATTTTCCTGAGTCGCGGAGTCAGGTCGTCTGCCATCTGGGCGATGGTAACGTTCACTACATTCTCATGTTCCAGCGCAGCTTCTGGAGCGCCCTCAACGACCAGGAAGCCTACGCTCTGGAGATCGAACGAGCGATCCACGACGTCGCCGTGGGATTGGGCGGAACATTCAGTGCAGAGCACGGTATCGGGCGAAAGCTCACCACCGAGCTTTCGCGGTTGGCCGACCCCCTCCGCTACGAGCTGATGGCAGGCGTGAAGCGCCTGTTCGATCCTAATGAACTCATGAACCCCGGTGCATTGCTGACTCAAAGCGCGTGACACAACTGTCCGATCCGCTGCGGCTTTTGATGGGAGGCGCAGAAACGGAGACCGCCCATCCGGCGGGCACTGCTCCATCAAACACAATGAAAAAGCATAGGGAGAGTGAACATGACAACAAGACGCGACTTTGCTGCTCTGGCGGGTGTGGGGGCGGTCGCAGCCGCGATCACGCTCAGTCCAAACCAAGCCGCCGCGCAGGCAACCACGCAAAACGGCTTAGACCGTATCCTCGCGAGCAAGAAGCTTCGACTTGGCGCGATCGCTGGCGGGGCGCCTTGGTTCATGAAGGATCAGGCCAGCGGACAATGGGCAGGCCAGTTCTATGACATCGGCAAAGCCCTTGCCGCCGACATGGACGTCCAGCTCGAACTCGTCGAGACGACGTGGGGTAACGCCGTCCTCGATCTGCAAGCCGACAAGATCGACATCATGTTCGGCCTCAATCCGACTCCTAGGCGTGCGCTCGCGGTGGACTTTACCGACCCCGTCTATGACAGCGCATTGGTCGTGATTGCGCGCCCGGGCCTTGAACCGAAAACCTGGGCCGAGCTCAACGACTCGAAGAGCAAGATTTCCGTCGAAAGCGGATCGGCGCAGGATCAGATCATTCGCCGGCTGTGCCCGAAAGCGCAGATCATCGGCTTCAAATCCACCGACGAAGCCACCCTTGCTCTCCGCAGCGGACGAGCGGACGCGCAGGTCATCTTCTGGATGGGCGCCGTCCGGGCGGCGAAGCGAGATCCCCAGATCGGCAAAGTGGTGGTTCCACAACCTATTTTTGGCTCGACATCCAACGCAGCCGTCCGCCGCGAGGCCGACAAGACGTGGCGCGACTTTGTATCGACCTGGATCACGTATTCGCGCGGGCTCGGCCTGGTCCGGGAAGCCGTCGTGAACAGCCTGGCTAAGGTCGACCTTTCGCTCGACGACATCCCTCCGGGCATCAATTTCTGATTACGCGTAAGGCACCCCCGGGGCTCAACCCCCGGGTGTGCCGCCGACGAGCCGCCCGCCGGCAAGCTACCAGGGAACGCGAATGTATCAGTGGCATTTTGACATTGTCTGGAGTTACCGATGGTTATTTCTCAACGGAACTGCGATCACCGTCGGCTTGACGATTAGCGTCGTTTTCCTCGGGTTGCTGGTTGGACTTGTCGCCGGTATTGCACAACTGTCGCATTCTGCGGCTGCGCGCTGGTCCTCTTGGCTTTACATTGAAATGTTTCGGCTCACGCCGCTGCTGGTTCTTCTGCTTTGGGTCTATTACGCTCTGCCTATTATGACGGGCATCAAGCTCGACGCGCTGACTTCCGCGGTTATGACGCTGACGCTTTATGGCGGCTCCTTTTACGCAGAGATCATCCGCGCCGGCATCGTCTCGATAGACCGTGGTCAGAGCGAGGCGGGGCTCGCTCTCGGCATGCCCCCCGGAAGCGTCATGCGCCGGATTGTTCTGCCGCAGGCGATCAAACGGATGATTCCGCCGTTGATGAATCAATCGATCATTCAATTCAAGAATACATCGCTGGTTTCAGTTCTCGCAGTGCCAGACCTTCTTTATCAAGGTCAACTTGTTGCAATGGAAACCTATCGCGCGCTCGAAGTCTACACCATGATCGCCATTATATATTTTATCGTTCTCTTGCCGCTGACCGTTGTCGTCAAGCGCGCAGAAAATCACCTCGCGCAAAGCAATTGAGTACGAGCGATGACACCGAAGATCGAGATTTCTGGATTGCGCAAAAGCTTCGGCGCTTTGACGGTGCTCCGTGACATCAACCTGCACGTTGAGCCTGGGCAGGTGGTCGCGCTGATCGGGCCGTCCGGATCGGGAAAATCCACCCTTTTGCGCTGCATAAACCTGCTGGTGATGCCAAACAGCGGGCATATCCGTGTGGGCAGCGATAGTTTCTCGTTCGGCCCTGGCTCAAAACCTCCCGCAGTCATGCAGCAGGCTCGCTTTCGCTCGAGCACGGGGATGGTCTTCCAACATTTTAATTTATTCCCGCATATGACCGTCCTCCAGAACGTTATGGAGGGGCCGGTCTCGGTCAAGAAGATGCCGAAGGCTCAGGCGGTGTCGCTGGCTCAGGCGCTTCTTGCGAAAGTCGGCTTGAGCGACAAGGTCAACGTCTTTCCAACTACACTGTCCGGTGGCCAGAAGCAGCGCGTCTCGATTGCGAGGTCACTGGCGATGGAACCCGAGGTCATGCTCTTTGACGAGGCGACCTCGGCTCTCGATCCGGAACTCGTCGGAGAGGTGCTTGGGGTGATCCGCAAATTGGCGGCCGAGGGCATGACGATGATCATCGTCACCCACGAGATCAGCTTCGCGCGCGAGGTTGCCGACCGCGTACTTTTCATGCGCGACGGCCTCATCGTCGAGCAGGGCCCTGCCCGCGAAGTCATCGGCAATCCAAAGGAGGAGGCCACCAAGGTCTTCCTGAGCCATTTTCACACTCGAGGCTGACTTACGCGGTTGAGCGCATTTCAGACTGTCCTCCGGACCATCGAGCGGAATACGAGCACAATGAGCACAAGGTCGCTGGAGCATATCCTCAACGTCGAAGACGCACGGCTTGCGGCGAAAAGTCGGCTGCCGCACGGCCTTTTTGAGTATGTCGATCGTGGTGCCGAGGACGAGACTTCCATCATCTCCAATCGGGCTCAGCTGGATGCGATCAGGCTGTCGCCACTCGCGCTGGTGGACGTGACAGAGCGCTCCGTGAGCGCGAACATCCTGGGCCGAACCCGACCGCTTCCGTTCGCGATCGCGCCCACGGCCGTCGCGGGTCTTGTCTGGTTCGACGGGGAAATTGAGCTTGCAAAGGCAGCCGCCAGCGCCGGCATCCCGTTTTGCGTCTCGACCCAGTCGATCACGGCAATCGAACGCATAGCAGCGGCGTCAGACGCCGAACTCTGGTTCCAACTCTATGTCTGGAGAAATCGGCAACGCATGTTCGCCTTGGTCGACAGAGCGTGGGCCGCCGGCGCGCAGACTCTCGTGCTGACGGTGGACAATCCGGTCACGCCCAATCGGGAGTACAATCGACGTAACGGGTTCGGAATTCCGCTGAGGGTTTCGGCTCGCGCCGGCCTGGATGTGCTCCTGCACCCTCGCTGGGCGTTCACGGTCATGTTGCGCGCACTGATCACTTCCGGCATCCCGACCTATGCCCACTACCCGCCGGAGTTTCGAACCCGATTAGGCCGCATATCGGTCTCCGATGAGCTGGCCTTCGCCACCGACGTGACGTGGGACGATGTTCACGAGTTGCGGCGCCGATGGCCCGGAAAGCTTGTCCTCAAAGGAATCTTTCGTCCGGACGATGCGTTGCGGGCTCGTTCCTGTGGAGTGGACGCCATCGTCGTTTCGAACCACGGTGGGCGCAATCTCGATAGCGCCCCCGGCCCTGTCGAGGTCCTGCCCGCGATCGCCGATGCAGTGAGCGACAGCATCGAGGTCCTTGCGGACAGCGGGGTGCGACGAGGCGCCGACATCGCCCGCCTTATGTCACTTGGCGCGACCGGCGTCCTGGTGGGTCGCGCGACGCTATACGGACTTGCGTGCGGCGGCGTCCATGGCGCCCGCCGCGTCATCGATATCCTGGGACATGAACTTATCACGACGATGGGGTTCATCGGTGCGACCTCACTTGAGCAGCTCAAGGGGCGTTCCTTCCTGCATCAACGCCTTGCCTCGCCTGTCACGGCGGCTGATCCACATGAGACCGGTGAAATCGATCATGGATAAGACGCGGAAGACGAAAGCTCGCCCTGATCGGAGTTCTCCCCTTTTCGTACGCTCCGTCGAGAAAGCGCTCTCGTTCGTGTTCGCGTTCGACGGCAACAATCGAAAGCTCCTTCTGTCTCAGATCGCACAGATTGCCCAGACGGATTTGAGCACCGCTCAACGGTTCACCTTCTCGCTCGAACAGCTTGGAATATTGAGAAAGGATCCCGAAACCCGTCTGTACGAGATCGGACCACAGTTGCTCAATTTGGGCTACCGTTATCTTCATGGGAATGAACTGATCGAGCGCGCTACCCCTGTGATGCTTCAACTCAGCAAGACCACAGAGACGAACATCAGCCTGATGGTTCGCGAGGATATCGACACGATCTATATTGGCCGTTTCCAGAGCCGGAACTTTATCAACCCGGAGATCATGGTCGGCGCCCGACTTCCGCTCTTTGCAACGGCTGGCGGATTGGCTCTTCTGGCCCAGCTGAATCAGGATGAGGTTGATGAGGTGTTTGCTCGGTCCACCTTCGAGAAGATCACGAGCTTCACAGAGATCGACCCTGCCAAGATTCGCGAACGCCTTGAACTCGTTCGCGAACGCGGATACGCCGTTGCGCACCAGGAAACCTCGATTGGTGATATTTCCGTCGCGGCGGCCATCGTCGATGGCGACAGATCCCCAATCGCCGCCCTTTCCATTTCAGCGTCGGCGATGACGATCTCTATCGCGGACGCCGAACGACAGTTCGCACCTCTCGTCATGGCGGCAGCCTCGTCGCTCTCGAACCGGCGCTGAGGCACAGGACACCGCCTGGGTGTAGAGAAGCCCGACAATCGGCCGAAACGTTCCTCAAACCTTGGTGTGAGGTCAGCGGAGGATGGCGATAGCCACTATTTTTATATAATAGCCTACATCCGTCGGGTGGCGCATGATTCTGCGCTGCCGGTCAAATCGGAGGCTCAAGTGGCAACGGACAATCCCACAGCACAAAGAAGCGGCAAGTCCGGCGCTGCCGGAAAAGAATCGCCCCTTTTCGTCAAATCGGTGGAGAAAGCTCTCGCGTTTATCACCGCCTTCGACGGAGCGCACCGGAAGCTTCTCCTGTCACAGCTCGCCGAACGGATAGGAACTGACTTGAGCACGGCTCAACGCTTTGCCTTCACCTTGGAGCAACTGGGGCTTCTTCGAAAAAATGCAGTCACCAAACAGTACGAGATTGGCCCCCAGCTGCTGAATTTGGGCTATCGCTACCTTCACGGGCACGAGCTCATAGAACGTGCAACGCCTATCATGCTTCATCTCAGCAAAACGACAGAGGCGAACATCAATCTCATGGTGCCGAACGACCGCGACACGATCTATATCGCGCGATTTCAGAGCCGAAATTTCATCAACACTGAAACGATGATAGGGGCTCGGCTGCCGATGTTCGCGACCGCCGCCGGGCTTGCCATGCTTGCAGCCATGGCGACAGACGAAGCGGACGATATCCTATCTCGATCGGACTTTCAGAAGATCACCAGTTTCACGGAAATCGATCCGGCGATCGTTCGAACCAGGTTGCAGCACGTCCGTACGCGTGGATACTCGATTGTGCACCAGGAAACATCGCTCGGCGACATTTCGGTCGCAGCGGCAATCCTCGGTACAGGAGGCGCTCCGATCGCCGGGCTAAGCATCTCCACATCGACCATGACCATGTCGGTTGACGAGGCAGAACAAACATTTGCCCCGCTCGTCATGGCTGCAGCGTCGTCCTTGTCAAACCGACGCTGACGCGCCTTTCAATCCCCCGCTGGCACCTGCGGCGGTATCAAACGGCACAGGCCCTCGCTTGAGGGCGTTCTATTGAATTTTCTGTCTCGTTCGCAGTGGCATTTCTCTGCGAAAGCTCGATCGCGACCATTAAGCCAGGTAGCGCGAAGTCGCAGTCGCAGTCGCAGACACAGTCCAGCGCGCGACAGAGCCTCCCTCCCAAACAGGCTCTAACGAGACCGCCGCCGCACGATGAAGTTGGCGGTCATCGTTAGCACGATGGTGGCGGTCATGAGGATGAACGAGATGGCTGCACCGAAGGGCCAATTGTTCTGCTGTGCGAACTGGCCGTAGACCAGCGGTCCCATGGTCTGGAACTTGGGTCCTCCAAGCAGCACCGGCGTGGCATAGGCGTTCATCGCCAGGATGAAGGTCAGGATTGTGCCGGCGAGGATGCCGGGCAGCGCCAGCGGCCAGAGCACGCGGCGGAACATCACTGGGGGATTGGCGCCGAGGCTGAAGGCGGCCTCCTCGACATTGCGCGGGATGCCCTCGATCACACTCTGCAGCGTCAGCACCATGAAGGGCAGATTGACAGCGATGATGCCGATCAGCACGGCATTCTCGGTATACATGATCTCCAAGGGTTGATCGATCAGGCCCAAGCCCATCAGCGAGGCATTGAGCGCACCCCTGCTGCCGAAGGCGGTCATCCAGCCGGCGGCGCGCACGGCATTGCCGACGAAGAGCGGCAGCACGACAGCGATGACGAGCAGGTTCTTGAAGCGGCTTTGCGTCCGCGCCAGCACATAGGCGAGCGGAAAGCCCATGACGAGGCATGCCAATGTGCAAATGACCGAGACTCTTACGGTACGAATGAGCACATTCAGATAGTAGCCGTCGGTGAAGAACTTGATGTAGTTCTCGATCACCAGCGCATCGACCATGAACTGGCCGGGCACGAACTTGTTGAGCGAGTAGCGGAACAGGATCGCCAGCGGCCCGATCAGCATCAGCGCGACGAAGAGCGTCGCCGGCACGACGAGCAGGCCGGCGAGCCTGGTACGGCCGCCAGCGACCGCTTCGGGGGCAATCGTGCTCATCACCCCTCCCCGAAAACGAGTCCGGCGTCTTCCGCCCAGCCGATCGTCATGACCTCTCCCGGTCGTGGCTCCGATAACCCTGCGCGGTTCGGGATCTGCAACAGAAGGCGGTCATGCGCATTAAGCGCCACTTGCACGTCGAGAAGTGCGCCGAGATATGAGGCGTGCACGACCTTTGCCTGAAACCGGTTGGGCAACCCCTCCGCCTCGCTGCCGATCGCGACCCTCTCGGGTCTGAGCGCGAGCGTTGCCGGACCCACAACCGATGCGGAGCGACAGGCAACGCTGAGGCCCCCGGACGTCTGGAATTGGCCAAGTGCCATGACCTTGCCTCCGATGAAGGCGCTACGGCCGATAAAGTCGGCGACGAAGCGGTTCGCCGGCCTCTCGTAGAGCTCGCGCTGGGTACCAATCTGGCGAACCTTGCCCCTCTCCATCACGACGAGGCGATCCGCCATGGTCAGCGCCTCCTCCTGGTCGTGTGTCACCATGACGGTGGTGAGGCCCAGCTTCTGTTGCAGCTCGCGGATCTCGATCCGGACTTCGAGACGCAGCTTAGCGTCGAGATTGGAGAGCGGCTCGTCGAGCAGCAGAACCTGCGGTTCCATGGCAAGCGCCCTGGCCAGCGCCACGCGCTGCTGCTGACCGCCGGAGAGCTCCCGCGGATATCGCTTCTCAAAGCCCTCGAGCCGGACGAGCCGCAGCGCTTCCATGACACGCGGACCGCGCTCGGCCTCCGGCACCTTATGCGTCTCCAACCCGAACGCGACATTCTGCGCGACTGTCATGTGAGGGAACAGCGCGTAGCTCTGGAAGACGAGACCGCAATGACGCTTCCAGGGCGGCAGGTCGGTGACGTCGTTCTCACCGATGGAGATACGGCCGGAGCTGGGCGCGATGAAACCGGCGATCATGCGCAGCGTCGTTGTTTTTCCGCAGCCGGACGGCCCCAACAGCACGAGGAACTCGCCCTTGGCGACCGCGATGTCGACGTCGTCGACGGCGATGAAGTCGCCATAGGTCTTTCTGAGATGGGAAATCGAGAACCACGCCATCCGTTCACACCACCCGGCTCAGTTTGACATAGCGATCGGTCACGATCATCGAGACGCCGATCAGGACGATCTGGATCAGCGAAGCGGCCGCCACCGTCGGATCGATCTTCCATTCGAGATATTGGAGGATCGCGATCGGCAGGGTCGTGCGGCCCGGCCCGACCAGGAAGAGGCTCATCTCGAGATTGCCGAACGAGGTCACGAAGCCGAACAAGGCGGCGGCGACGATGCCCGGCCGAATGCTCGGCAGCGTAACTCGCCAAAAAGTCGTGACCGGGCCGGCGCCCAGATTCTGCGCGGCCTCCTCGATCGAGCGGTCGAAGCCGGCGAGGCTCGCCGTCACCAGCCGCACGACCCAGGGGATTACAACGAGCGTGTGGGCAGCGATCAGTCCCACCAGCGATCCCATCACTGGAACGGACGTCGTGATCTCCACCTCGATCTGGAAGACATAGGTCGCGGTGCCCAATACGATGCCTGGCATCACCAAGGGCAGCAGGAGGAAGGTATTCACGCCCGGCCCGAGCGGAATGCGATGGCGCACCAAAGCGAGACTCGCCGGGACGCCGAGGAGCAACCCGATCAGTGTAGCAGCGATACCGACCTGCAGGCTTAGGATGAAGCCGTCGACGAAGGACTTGTTGGCCGCCGCCGCCGCGAACCATTGCAGTGAATAGCCTTCCGGCGGAAACGACGGTATCTCCTGCCGGAAGAAGGCCAGCCAGGTCACGAAGAACAGCGGCAGCAGAATAAAGCCGAGCGAGAACGCGGCGGCTGCATTGAGCGCAAAGCGCGCCGCTCTCAATCTAATGGCGCTCACCTGGAACCTCCCTCGTTCCACACAGATCCCGCCAGAAGATCGCATAGGGGGCGCGCGAGGCGGCAGAGGTGCCGCTTCGTGCGCGTGAGTACTGGTAGAAGAAAAACTGTATCGCAATCATTCTATTCAGCCGTAAGCGGCAACATTGAAGCCGACAATAATTCGCCATTGCATTGGTGACGATCGAAGATCGATCAGGGTATCGTTGTGAGTATCGCCGGCGATCGATCTGCGAAACCGCCCGCCGGCGAGCAATTACCTACGATTTGAATACCTTTGTCCACCAATCGAGAAATTGAGCATCATTATTGGCAAGATACTCGTAATCCTGCTTCAACGCGTTTTTCTGCGCTTCAGGCGGAAGTGCAACGCTTGATGCCAAGGGTGCATCAATGCCGCTGTTATCGACCGTGGGCGAGTAACCCATCGTCGTCGCAAAGGCGATTTGTGGGGCGGGGGCAAGCACATCGTTCAGAAACGCAAAAGCGCCGGGCTTATTGCGAGCATTTTTCGGAACAGCTATTTCCGAAATATACAGGACGACGCCTTCTTTGGGATAGGCAACCTCGACAGGAATTCCTGCCTTCTGCCACATCACGCCACGCGCAAGCCACATGATGCAGATTGCGCATTCTTCATTCTTCAGCGCCTGCGCCATGGCTTCGTTCGTCGGATAAATCTTGGCGCCGAGCTTCTTCAATTCGAGAAGTTTTTCCTTGCCTGGCTCAATGTTGGAGAGCGTCCCACCATTGATCATCGCCGCCGACTCGATCGTCGTCTGGTATTGAATGTCGATCAGGCCAACTTTTCCGGCGTATTCCGGCTTCCAAAGATCTGCATAGGACGTTGGCTTCGTGGTTATGAATTTAGGATTATACAGAATGACGCGGCCGGTATAAATATGCGGAATAGCATAAGGAGTCCGCAGAATCGGCAATACGTGCTTTAGATTGGGAATCTTTACATCATCGAGTTCTTCCAGAGCACCGCTCTTCCACATTTCATAGGAAGCTGGCGAGGTGAAAGTCGCGACATCTAGCGACCCCCGCGGCAACCGTCGCTCTGACAAGATTTTGGTTTTCCTCACGGGCTCGGAGGCGGTGTCCATCGTGACGCCAAGCCCCGCCGGCTTCGAGATTGCGTCAGCTACATTCTTCTGCAGAAGAGTCTGATAGTCGCCCCCCCAGGTACCGACAACGACGTCCCCGGTGGCCGCGTGAGAGAATCCAGTTCCAGCCCCGATACTCAGTGCTGCCGAGGCGCCCAAAGTGAATGAGCGGCGTGTGATCTTGATTGACATTGTCTTCCCCTTTCTGATTTCCGCTGATTGGAAATGCGTCTTCCGCCAACTCATAGCATTCGCTAACAAATCGATACTATGAGAATACTAATTCTATAATATCTCTTGCGAATGTATCTTTTGATATCATAGTACAATATAAATATAAGCCCTATCCGACACGACGCAGCGCTTCAGTTTGGAAGCAATTCTCGTATCTCGGTATCAATACTATTTGATGTTACGGGACAGCCGGTATCGTTGAGGCGGCCAAGCAGAAGTGTGAGCAAATGTGACCTCAAACCTTGTGGCGTCTGCATGATCTTCTTGGCCAAATGAGCCCGGATAACAGAGGGCCAAAGCTTCTCGAGCTGCCCCCTCTCGCCTCCAAAGGAAAAGAGCTGCTCAGAGCTGGTCGACGCAGATCGCAGGGCCTTCGTCTCCGAGGCGTCGATCGCTGATCCAGTTATGGCCACGCCATAGACCGTGCGAGCGGCTTCCGGAGAAACGACACCGGCGATCACATCCTCGAGCACGCTCTCGGCGGTACGCGCGTACGGATGGCCAAATCCCGCACCGCTTGGCGTCGTAAGGAGCAGGACATCACCACGTTTCATTTCCAGCAGATCGACCTTGCTTATCTTCCGCTCCCGCGGCGTACCGGGATTCAGGATGGATTCGCCGCGTCGACCGCAGGCCCCACCCGCGATTCCCCACGGATTGAAACGAAACCGGTCGAGACCGCGCACAGCCACGATCGTCGATACGCTGCGGTTCTCGAATTCGATCTGCAGGGATCGCCCGCCCCGAAACTGGCCTGCTCCACCGCTGTCCACCGCCAGGGAGAAGCGTTTGAATAGGAGAGACGTCTCCGCCTCGACCGCCTCTACCGGCGCAGTCCGAAGATAGGCAGTCGGGTTATTGATTCCGTCCACGCCGTCACGATCTCGCCGAGCCCCGCCGCCACCGATGAAGGGCTCGACCACGCTCACGAGCCGCCGTCCGGATTGGGGATCGCGGTAGGATGCGGAGATAATGCCGGCCATGCCCGAACCGGCGGCGGAGATTCCGCCTTCAATGGCCTGATTGAGACATCCCAAGATGACATCGTAGATTCGGTTGATAGTCACACCACGATTGCCGCCGGCCGCGGGAAAGGTCGCATTCATGATGGTGCCGGACGGGGCCGACGCCCGAACCGGACGTATGAGGCCCCCGTTCACCGGGACGGTGGGCGCCACAGTCTGGACGTAGTCGATCAGCGCCAGACAGAGCATGGGATGGGAATGGTAGCCGCTGCTCGGGAAGTTCATCGAAAATTGAACTTGCGGATCGCTTCCATCGAAGTCGATGCTGACCTGGCCGCCGTTGACCTTCATCTCGGCAGAAATGAAGATCGGCTCTTCGCCACGATACGCCTCGAGATAGTCGCTGAAGCGATACGATCCATCTTTCAGTGAAGACAGAATTTCCTTCGATTTATTTTCGGCGATCGAAAGAATGTTTTCGATCCCCTCCAGAAACGTCCTCTTACCGTAGCGATCGCACAGCTCAAACGCCCGGATCTGCAGTAAATTCAGACCGGATATCATAGCCTGCAAATCGCCCCAGATCAGTTCTGGAATACGAGAATTATCCTCAAACATTCTCCAAAGCTGAGAATTCAACTCCCCGCCTTTGTACAATAGGCTAGGAGTTATCCTTATTCCTTCTTGATACACCTCGTAATTATTCGGATCGACGCTGCCGGGAACAGAGCCGCCAATGTCGGACGCATGAATGAAGGCCCAAGCGAATGCGATCAATTCGCCATGGTAATACACCGGCTTTATGAGGTGAATATCCATCGTATGGGTACAAATCGACCCACCCGAAAAAGGATCATTCGTGATGATAATATCACCATCGCCGAGTTCTTCGAGACCTATCTCATCGATGATGCCGCGGATATTTTGGCAGACGCCGGACGTCACGCCCGACTGAGTAGGGAATGCAAAGAACTCGCCCGACAAGCTGGCCATAGCGACTTGATAATCTTGGGTCTGCTTGACGAATGTCGTATGCGCTGCCCGGTATGCGATGTAGCTCGCTTCTGCAGCCATGGCGGCAAACCGGTTGCGCATGACCTCTGTGACGACGACGTCCATGTCAATGTTCTTTCTGCAGGATCAGATCGCCGAATTTGCCGACTTCGAGGGCAAATCCAGGCGGGACGATGGTCGTGGCGGTCTCTTGCTCGACGATGGCAGGGCCATGTGTCCGCCAGCCAGGCGCGAGCCCTGCCTGCTTTACCTGGACGGCGTCGTGCCACTCGCCCTGGAAGCGCAGCCGGCGAGTTCGGCGACTCTCGACATTGACGGACTCGACGGCCTTGTTCAGCCCGTCCGTGCCGGGGCGCGGCAACGCTCCGCGAACCCTGACCCGCAGCGCAAGCACCTCGATTTCCCGCGTTGGGTGACAATGCTTGAACAGCCGCTCGTGCTCCTCGTGGAAGGCCGTCGTGACGTGTTCGAGCCCATCTGCGTCCAGGCCATGCTCGTGGAGGCGCGTATCGACGTCGAAGGACTGACCGCGATACCGCACATGCGCGAAGAGCTCGTAGGTCACTTCGGTGGGCTGCGCCTGCCTACGCAGCCATTCCGCCCCCGCCCTGCGCAGATCTGCAAAATGCTCCCTGAGCAGAGCGCCGGTTAGGCCCACGCCCTGGACATTGCTGATGAGGTCGTAGAGCAGGTCGGAGACCAGACATCCGAAAGCGCAGAAAACCGACGATACCCGCGGCACCACTACGCGCGGAATGCCCAGTTCCGAAGCCAGCAGCGGACCGTGAATCGCCCCCGCGCCGCCGAAAACCATCAGCGTCAGCTCGGCGGGCGCGACGCCGAGGCGGGCCATGAACGGAAGCGCGCTGGCGAGCATGTTTGCCGTTGCGACGGTAATGCAACTTTCAGCGGCTTTCACGAGATCGAACCCGAGCGCATCCGCAAGCGGGCGGAATGCGGCTTCCGCGAGGTCTCGCCTTAGTCTCAGGTCGTCCGCGAGGGGCACATCCTCCGAAAGATAGCCGCAGATCAAATAGGCGTCGGAGAGGGTGGGTTCGGTGCCGCCCTTTGCATAGCAGGCCGGCCCCGGGAACGCGCCCGCCGAACGCGGGCCGACTTTGAGGATCGGACCATCGAGCCAGGCGATGGATCCACCACCGGCGCCGATCGCTTCGATCGCCGAAACCGGCATCGTGATCGGGAAGTCACCGACCTTCGCTTCGTGAGCGACCACACCCTGGTGGCCGCGAATAATAGAAATGTCGGTGCTCGTCCCGCCCATGTCCATCGTCAGCAAATTAGGCTCGGCGACCATCGAACCGAGCACACTCGCTGCCGAAACGCCCGCTGCCGGCCCGGATAGGAGCGTATGGATGGGGAGGCGCACGGCCTCGTCGAGGCTCATCGCCCCGCCGTTCGACTTCGTAACCAGCAGCCGGACCTGGGGCAGCTCGACCTCGAGGAATTGCCTGAGCTCGGCGAGATATCCGATCATGGCCGTCCGGGCATATGCATTCAGGAGAGTGGCATTGGCGCGCTCGTACTCTCCCTGCTGCGCCCAGACCTCGTGCGAGAGCACGAACTCGGCCGTCGGAAAATGCTCCTTTATGACCGCCCCTGCCCGCTTCTCGTGGATGGGGTTGCGGTAGGAATGCAGGAAGCAGACCGCTATCGCGCTCGCCGATCCCTGGAGCGCGCTGGTCGCGGCCCTGATGACATCGCCATCGCGTATCGGCACCTCGACGGAACCATCCGCCAACAGCCGCTCGTCGATCTCGAAGACCATGTTCGATCGGATCAGGGGCTTCGCCCGCTGCCCGAACATATCCGTCGGATTATCCAGCCGAAGCCGGCCGATCTCTAGGACGTCTCGAAATCCTTTCGTCGTCAACAAGGCAAGGGGCGGCCCGCTCCTTTCGATGACTGCATTGGTGCTGACCGTCGTTCCGTGCACGATCAGGGCCGGCTTGTCGCGATGCAGGCGCCCTTGCTCCATGAGGCGCAGCAGGCCTCTCTTGACGCCATCAGCAAAATGCGGAGGCGTGGACGGGATTTTGAAGATCTCGACTTCGCGATACCCGCTACCCTCACCGTCCCATATCGCGAAATCGGTAAATGTACCGCCAATGTCAATTCCGATACGCAGCATCTGATAAGCCTATTCGCCTGGGTTCTTCTCAATTGTTACGGACAGGTCCTGACTACCGTGAGATGGCCGTGATCAACTCGATCTAGCGACGTATCGGCACGAGCCGATTGGGGAATGATTCCAATTCGCCTCGGCACGTGGCGACCCCATGGGTGTGGCGAGGCATTTCTTCCGATCCCCTGCATGCCCGTTGCTCATAGGCTGCCCTGTCAGTTGACACCTGTCAATAGCCCGCTAAGTTAGATTAATATCTACTATTGCATATTAATAGTAGATCACGGTAGGCGCGATTGGACCTATCAGCGGATCGGAGCACCTGAGGTGATCGCAATTGAAGTTGCGCGATGCCGATTACAAGTAAATAGACACCCGCCTCCGCTACAGAAACGTATCAATGACCTGTTTAAGAAATTAGTCCGTCGCTTTAGCAGCGTTTGTTGTACGATCGATATAAACTTTATATGCCACTAAACCTTCATACCGAAAGGATATCATGTGTCGCACGAACTTATATTGACCGGAGCCCGAGTAATTGATCCGGCGCAATCCCACGACGGCGTGTGCGACGTCGCGTTTACCGACGGAAAAGTTTCGGGTTTCGGCATCGGCCTCGCAGGCGGACCAAACACCATCGTAAAGGACCTCACCGGTTCGATCGTTACCCCCGGCCTGATCGACTTGCATACGCACGTCTATTGGGGCGGGACATCGCTCGGCATCGACGCTGACAACTTCTGCCGGACGTCGGGCGTGACGACCTCGGTCGACACGGGCAGCGCAGGCCCAGGAAACTTCGACGGTTTCAGAAAACACGTCATCGATCGCAGCGAGGCTCGGATCCTGGCCTTCCTGCATATCTCCTGGGCGGGAATCTATGGCTTCTCGAGCCGTATGGAGATCGGCGAGGGCGAGGATCGCCGGCTGATAGCACCTCGTGAAGCGGTCGAGGTCGCAAAGCGGAATCGCGACGTCATCGCAGGCATCAAGGTGCGGCTGGGACGGCACGCATCGGGTGACCATGGCTCTGCGCGGCTCGACGTCGCTCTGGACGTCGCGGAAGAAGCGGGGCTTCCCTTGATGGCTCATATCGACGAGGCGCCACCCACCTATGAGGAGTTGGTCTCCCGCCTTCGCCCGGGGGACATACTGACGCATGCGTTCCGGCCTTTCCCGAACGCCCCCGTGACGGTTCAAGGACGGCTAAAGCCTGCCGTGGTCGAGGCGCGTGAGCGAGGTGTCCTCTTCGACATCGGTCACGGCATGGGCTCGTTTGCGTTCCGGACCGCCCGCGCGATGCTCGCCCACGGCTTCCTGCCGGATACGATATCGTCCGACGTGCATGCGTTTTGTATCAACGGTCCGGCCTTCGACCAAGTCACGACCATGTCGAAATTTCTTTGCCTCGGCATGAACTTGAACGAGGTCATCGCGGCCTCAACGGTCAATGCGGCGGTGGCTCTCCAGCGCATGGATTTGGGAACGCTGCGGGTTGGATCTCTGGGCGACGCGACCGTGCTGTCGGTGACTGACGGATTCTTCGACTATTACGACGTTCGCGGGGAGCTCCTGCAAGGGAACAAACGAATCGCAAGCGAAGGCGTCGTGCTGAAAGGGCGCTGGTGGCATCCCGCCTGAAGGCGAGGGAGTGAGCCGGCGTCATCTCGTAGTCCGACCAGAGCTACCCGAGCTCTGGTCGCTCGGCTACATCATCGTCAAACCGGCTAGGTCAATATCCGGCGCCCGACCTTGCACGAAGTCGGAAACGATCTTCGCAGTCCCGCATGCCCAGGTCCAGCCTAAATGGCCGTGCCCCACATTGAGAAAAAAGTTGCGGTGGCGTGTTGGCCCGATCAAAGGCGTTCCGTTAGGGGTCATCGGGCGAAGGCCGGCCCAAAATGACGGTTTCGAGTAGTCCGCCCCTTGTGGGAAAAGCCTGCGCGCGGCGCCGATCATGTGTTCGAAATCGCCAGGGGAGTGGGTGGTATCGTAGCCTGCAAACTCGGCCGTAGCCGTCACCCGGAGGCGGCCCTCGAACGGAGCCCAGGCGATCAAGTTCTGCTCGTCCACGCCGCCGACCGTCGGCGGTATATGATCAGCATGGGTGGGAAAGGTCGCTGAATAGCCCTTTACCGGATAGATGGGCAGCTGGTAGCCGAGGTCGCGCGCGGTGATAGGCGAATAAGAGCCGAATGCCAGCACGTAGCGCTCGGCGACGACGGTGCCGTCGGATGTCTCGATAGCTTCGACCACGTCACCGGCACGGATTCTCAGCACCTTGGTGTTGAACCTGAACTCAACGCCGAGAGCGATGCAACGCTCGTAGAGCGCCTGCGTGAAGAGGCGCGCGTCGCCGGTCTGATCCGTCGGGCAATACAGCGCGCCTGCGAGTTGATCAGCGCTCGAACGCAGCGCCGGCTCCATCTGAACAATTTGCTGCGGATGGAGAACGTTGAGTTCCAGCCCCGCATCGGTCAGAACCGTCATCGCGGCAACCGCGCGATCCAATGCAGCGCGATCCCGATGCAGGTAGAGCAGCCCCTTCGAAGCCCCCTGGAAGTCCAGTTGCTCAGCTTGCATGAGCGCGTTGAGCTGAACTTGCGAATACATCGCCAACCGCACCTTCCGGCCGGTGTTCAAGAGGGCCTTCTCCGTCGTGCAGTTTTTCAGGAACTCCCAGCACCAGGCGTACATCCGCCAATCCGTGCCGAGTTTGAGCCTGAGGGATTGCCCACCGTGGACCAAGGACTTCAACAATATCCACGGTGCTTCGGGAGAGGCCCAGGTATAGGAATGGCCAGGCGCGATCAAACCCGCGTTCGCAAAGCTGGTCTCGAGCGCGACGTCGGACTGTCGATCCAGAACGATGACCTTCTCGCCAGCCTTGGCAAGATAGTACGCCGTTGTCGTGCCGATGATGCCGCTACCTAAAATTACGGTTGTCACCACATCTCCAGCCGCATGCGTTAAATGACGGCGCTGAGCAAGAAGCATGGCGCGCCGCCAACATCATGAGCGATACGCCTGCTCTCTATAGCGGTCGACGTTTCATCAGGCGGAATTACTGAGCGAGTGCGCTCGTTTCTGACCCTCTATGCCCTAGGATGAGGGCGCCTGCGGCTAAACTTCGCCGATGCCATCGCGGAACGGATCATCCTGTGATCGAATCAATACCCCTTCCGCGCATATAAACGCTCTACCACCAATGCTAGGCACGACCGTGTTGTTGGCTCCTCCACGATAAGAGGCTTTGAAACGACTTCCGATAATACTCTCTTGAACCCACGGCTCGCTCGGCTGAAGCTTTCCATCTTCCGCCAGGCAGGCCAGTTTTGCGCTCGTCCCCGTCCCGCAAGGGGAACGATCATAAGCTGTTCCCGGGCAAAGGACGAAATTTCTGCTGTCGGCCTCGGCTGAGCGAGCCGGGCCGAAGATCTCGATGTGATCAATCTCGGCACCTCCGGCGCCTGTGATCCCATTTTCCTTCAACGCTAAGCGAATATCAGATGCGGCCCTCGTCAACTGATCAATATTTGCCAAATTGAGCGGACACGGCAGCGCTTCCGTGAGGAAGAACCAGTTCCCACCCCATGCGACATCGCCCACCACCTGACCAAGCCCATCAACCTCGACCGAGACACATTTCACGTGCCGGTAACTCGGCACGTTTTCGATCACCGCGTAGTTGCGATCGATAAGGTCGACTTCAACGACGCCCACCGGTGTATCGAACCGATGCCTACCGGGCGAAATGATCCCCATATGGGCGAGTGTCACGGCCGCTCCGATCGAAGCGTGACCGCACATGCCAAGATAGCCGACGTTATTGAAAAAAATCAGACCCGCCACACAGGTCCGATCAAGAGGTTCGCACAGCAACGCGCCCACGAGCGCGTCATAACCACGAGGCTCGGTTACACAGAAACGCCGCACATCGTCATACTCCTCCGCGAAACGCTGCCGTCGCTCGGCGAGGGGACCTTTGCCGAGCGAGGGGCCGCCCTCCACGATGATCCGGGTGGGTTCGCCTTCCGTATGCGAATCGATCACGCGCATCGGATCACGCCACTCCCCGAGACCATTCGGCGTACCAAGCGTTGAACAGCTTATATCGGCTCGTGGCATAGTATCGTTGGCCGGCACTCAATTCGTCGGCCGCGTTGAAATGAAGCTCATACTCACGATCGCCAGCCAGCGTCATCAGGAACTTGTAATAAAGAACCAGGTCCGCACCTTCGTCGAAGCTCGACAAGACCCCTAGCGCCGTGTCGAGCTCCTCTGCTCTACGGCGCGCTTCGACGTCGCCCGTTGCCGCACGCTCACAGAGCGACACAAGGTGCAGCACCTGCTTGGGGAGCACATTTCCGATCCCGGTGATGGCTCCCTTGGCTCCGCAGTTAACAAAGCCATGCACCACTTGGGTATCGACCCCGACCATCAGGGTGATGTCCGAAGACTGGCCGGTGATGTGCTCAGCGGCATAAGTCAGCGATGCTGCTCCACCGAACTCCTTGAAGCCGATCAGATGGGGGTAGCGGGCTCGCAACTGGAAGAACAAGTCCGCCTTTGTCTCGAAACCGTAGTAGGGGCTGTTGTAAATAACCGCAGGCAAGTCGACGGCGGCCTCCAGAATCCCAGAAAAGTGGGCGAACTGCGCGGATGCGACCGACCCCCGAGACAACACTCGCGGGATGATCATCAATCCCTTGGCGCCCACATTCTTGGCATGCGCTGCAAAGGCGGCCGCTCGTTGTGAATTCTGCGCGCCCGTGCCTACGATCACGGGGATGCCCGCACCGACGAGACGCTCCACGCCCTCCATCCGCTGTTCGTCTGTAAGAAGCGGCCAATCTCCCATCGAGCCGCAATAGACCACTGCCGACATTCCGGCGTTGATGAGATCCCGCGCCTTTTTCACAAGCGCGTCGAAATCAGGGGAGCGCTTCGACGTGCAAGGCGTCATGAGCGCCGGCATCGTGCCGGCAAACACGTTTGAAGTCATCGAGCTAATCCTCGTTTGAATGTTCATCGGAACTGGTGACGCATGAGCGCCAGACCTACTTCAGGCTTCTTCGATCCAAGCGACCGATCTCGCCAAAAGCGAGCCCGGGAGCGTCGAACCACTGCGAAGCTTTGAGAGTAGCTCTGGTTCTTTCGTTGAGACCGCCTTTAGTCTCGAACTCACCTGGTAACGCGCCCAGGAAGCCGTCGGGCGTCGTTCGCCCCTTCTCGGCAAGCGCATAGAGCATCGATCGTACGTAGAGGTTGGCGCTGGAAGACGCCACGCCACGATCGACCAGCCAGTCGGCAAGTGCCTGCTCCAGTTCAAAGAAAGTCGACATGAAGCCGCTGACGGCGCCCATGGCGAGTAATTCGGCTTCCCGCTGGGGAACGACGACGTCGCCCATGCCCTCGAGCAGCGAGAGGAGCGTCTCGTTTGACGGATAGCAAATGACCGGGCCTTGCCCTTTCGCGACCATCGGAAGCGGCAAAATGCGAGCCACATCAGCGCCCGGCGCAAGCGCCGCCAAGTCTGGCACGAGAAGGCCGGTCACGAAGCTTGCAACCACATGGTCTTTCCGGAAGCGAACGCCCGCGAGCGCCTCCTCCACTTGGGCAGGCCGCATTGCAAGGAAGACGATGTCGCTTTCGGCGACCACATCCGCGTTCGAAGCCGCGCGCCGGAGATCGGCGAAGCGTTCCGTGAGCGCCCTTGAACGCTGCTCCGACCGAGGCGACAGCAGAATCGGATTGGTATTGCCGACGCGGCGCAGGCCGCTGATAAACGCTTCGGCTATGGTGCCGATGCCGATGAATCCGAGACGTAGCAACGTAATCGACCCTTACATGCGGTGAGCGGCGTGATTGCCGGACAGGCCGGCCAGAAAGCGCTGACAGCGCTCGGTTTTGGGTGATGTCAGGACCTCCGACGAAGGTCCGATTTCGACGATCGCCCCAGCTTCCATGAACACGGTGAGGTCGGCGGCATGCCGTGCGAATTCCATTTCGTGGGTCGCAATAAGCATCGTCATTCGCGTCGCGCGAACCTCGGCGATCACATTCAGAACCTCTTGTACCGTCTCGGGATCGAGGGCGGATGTCGGCTCATCGAACAACATGACATTCGGGCGCATCGCCAGCGCTCGTGCGATCGCAACCCGTTGTTGCTGCCCGCCTGAGAGCTGGCGCGGGAAAGACGCGGCTTTGTCTGCCAGCCGCACTCGGTCCAGCAATTCGAGGGCACGACGGCGTGCCTGGGCCGTTACTTCTCCAAGAGCAAGCGTCGGCCCCGACATCACGTTTTCAAGCGCGGTCATATGCGGGAAAAGATTGAAGCTCTGGAACACCATACCAATGGCTTGGCGCTGTCTCGCCGCATCCTTCGCGCTCAGGGGCTTCGGTCCGGCTGCAGTCTCACGCATGCCGATGCGCTCGCCATCGACATGGATGATCCCGGATTGAATCTGCTCCAATGCGTTAATGCAGCGCAGGAGAGTGCTTTTGCCGGAGCCGCTCGGCCCGATGAGCGCAACTGATTGTCCCTTGATGATTTCGAGCGATATGCCCCTCAGAGCGGTAAAGGTGCCGAAATGCTTGACGACATTTTGCAGATGGATGAAGGGGCCGGCGGATTGGGACGTCACGTTGCTTAGAGACATTCACGCCTCGGTCAACTTGAGCGGCTCCGCAGGCGTAGCCCTCGCAGCGCTCGTTTCAGCGAACCAGTGACTGTTCCTCCGTTCGAAGGCTTTCTGCGCATAAGTCCAGATAGCAGTCAGGAGGAGGTAATAGATTGTGGCCACGGACAGCGCTTCGAGAACCCGGAAGCTGCCTTGGATTAAATTATCCGTAGCTCTGAACAACTCGGCCATCGAGATTGCAGAAACCAGAGAGGTGTTTTTCAATTGGCGGACGAATTCGTTCCCCAAAGGCGGGATGGCAATGCGTAACGCCTGCGGAAATACTACCGCGCGCATGATCGTGAAGGGTCTGAAGCCGATGGCCCGGCCGGCCTCCCATTGTGCGGGTGGCACCGCCGAGATCGCGGAGCGGACGACCTCCGCGACATACGGGCTTTCGGAAAGCGTGAGCCCGATGATCGCCGCTTCCACGACCGAGAGGCGGATGCCCATCTGCGGCAGTGCGCTGTAGAGAAACACGAGCTGGACGAGCAGAGGGGTCGCCCGGAAAAAGGCGACATAGCCTTGATAGAACCAGCTGGCGACTGTCGACTGCAGCCGGCCGATCAACGCCACTATGGTTCCGACGACGATGGCAAGTATAAGTGTGACGAAGGTCAGCCAGACTGTCGTCCACACCCCGCGAAGTATCGCGGGGTGAACAAGATTGTTGAAAAAGACGGACCAGTCCCAGACAGCCACATCTACCCTCCGCTCAAGCCTGTCGATCAGGCCTTGGCCAGATTCCCGATGCCCGCATCGTCGAGGGCGCGCTTGAGTAGAGCCCGGGTTTCCGCGTTCGAAGGCAGCAGCGGCTCGCGCGGAGCGCCGACAGGCATGCCGCGCATTTCCGCACCGGCCTTCGTCAGGGCGACGTAACCGTTGAGCAGCAGCACATTCAGGATCGGCCAGAGCTTCTTCCAGACGGCCTGGGTGGCGGGCAGGTCCCGCTTCTCGACCGCATTGCGATAGAGCTCGACGCAGATCTCCGGAATGAACGTGGACGCTCCAAGGATGGACCCCACGGCGCCGTTGACCAACGCGGCCATCATCGAGGGGTCGTTGCCCGCGATGACCTTGGGTCCGTCGGGCCGCAACATCAGACGGACGGTGCGCGCAAAATCGCCGGCACTGTCCTTGATATGCGAAATGAGACCTTGCTGCGCCAGAGTGACGAGCTCGTCCTCCGTCAGGTCGAGACCAGTCACGCGGGGGGTATGGTAATAGACGATGGGCTGCCCGGCGATTTCGGCGACCTGGCCGAGATAGTGCTGGAGGTCGCTCCACCGCAGCCGGTCGTAATACGGGGCGACCGCCATCAGCCGGTCGGCGCCGGTTGCCATCGCATGACGCGCTAGCTCGAGCGAGTCACGTGTGTTGGTCGCGCCGACCTGTGCGATAATCGGGATGCGCCCCTTCAAGGTCTGGACAGCGGTTTCGCAAAGCAGCTTGCGCTCGGCGACGGACAGCGTCGAATGCTCGCCCGTCGTTCCAGCGATCACGACCGCATGAACGCCGCTATCAGCCTGAGATTTCAGAAGGCGGGCATAGGCGGCTCCGTCGACCGCCGTTCCGTCGGCGTTCATCGGTGTGAAAACGGCGCTCATAATGCCGTGTAGATCAGGCTGCATGGTCGTATGCTCTCTCGGTTTGGAATATGAACGGCATGCGGGGCGCGATATGCCGGGTTGATCGGGGTTATCGGGTGAACGAAGCGACGCCGGCGCCCTCGATGCCCCACTGCTTGAGGATGGCAGCGTACGTTCCCTTTTCCTGCATGCGCTTGAGACCGGCGCGGATCGCCTCCGCCAAGGACGTGTTGTTCTGGCGCACGGCGATACCGAGGATGACGGGGTTGATCCCCGTAGCAGCCTTTACAAGAGTCGTATTCTTGAGCTGGTAGAACGAAACGAGCTGGTCGGATGCGACGAAAGCGTCGACGTTTCCATTCTCGAGGGCCCGAACGGCGATGGGCTGCGTGTCGAAAGCCTGGATCGTGATCGCGGGCTTCTTCTCCTTGCCGCAGCTTTCGCTTTGGGCTTCGACGATCTTGAGCTGCGCCGATCCCTGAAGCACGCTGACCGTGTGGCTGCAGAGATCGTTAAGTCCCTTGATCGTCGTGCCTGCCTTGGCCAGGATCGCCTGGCTGGTCGAGATATAGGGGATGAGCGTCACGATCTTTTCGCGCTCCGGCGTGATGTAGACCGCAGCGCAGATCATGTCGAAGCGATTTGCTTGCAGCGCCGGTATCAGGCCCTTGAAGTCCAGGTTGACGAACTCGACCGTCGAGCCGAGTTCCTTTGCCAGCCCCCCGCACAGCGCGACGTCGATGCCCGTCGGATTCTGCTTGTCGTCGTAGAAACCCCAGGGGGTCTGGCTGAACGAGCTTCCCACGGTCAGCTTCTGCGGGACGCCCTGGGCCGAAACTGCGCTTATTGGGATGATGGCCATCAAGCCGAGGCTGAGGGCGACACGCCGGAGAAAACCATGAATCACGATGCAGACCCTCCGTCGCTATTTTTATGCAATAGCAATCATTGTATAAAAATTACAGCTTAGGGATCGGCTGTCAAGTATTGAGCTGGCGTCGACGGAACTCGCGGACGACGTTCTCGCCTGTCGCCTGCGGCGACATCGAAGGTGCAACGCCGGCCGCCTTCGCTGCCTTTGTAACGGTGTTGACGCGCGCTCAGACAGGCGGTGTTGGCGGCACCTCGTTCTCGGGACAGCCGCGCTGTTTGCCGGAGGTCGCGCCGGGCCCGGTTCGTCGCTTGCAGGCGGCGTTCCCGCCCCTCTACCGATATAGAGACTTGCCCCGGCTGACGCTGAAGATGGCACGCGCTTCAACTGCAGCGCGATGGTGGGGGATCGCCGACGCCATATCCAAATTGCCGACCACGATGAGCGGGCAGCCTCCCGCTCCATGGTGGCTCGCCGCGGAAATGCCGTCCGCCTCAGACCTTCCACGCCCCTCTATCGGCTCAGCCCGCGAGACAGAGCGACGATCTGACCGCAAACTGGCGAGGCCTACGAAAGCCGATCGTTTGCGCCCTGTCGGATGCTCTCGCGGCGACATCAACTGCCACGCGCAAAGAAACGTCAAATTCCGGGCGATGGCCATTAGCTGTGCGCCGCGCATCACCGCTCAATGCACATGTCGTAGGAAACTCGAAAGACGCTCGCTTGGTGGATCAGCGAGAAGAAGCTTGGGTTCACCATCGTGCAGAACGGTACCGCCTTCGAGGAACAGAAGACGCGTGCCGACATCCCGGGCGAACTTCATCTCGTGGGTGACGACGATCATCGTCATTCCCTCGTCCGCGAGTTGCCGCATGACCCCCAGCACCTCATGCCTCAGCTCTGGATCAAGTGCCGAGGTAGGCTCGTCGAAGAGCATCATGCGAGGTTTGACCGCCAAGGCGCGCGCAATCGCCGTTCGCTGCTGCTGGCCACCCGATAGCTGGCTTGGATAATTTGCCATGCGATCGCCCAGCCCGACCTTGACGAGCAGCTGCTCGGCCAAATCCCGCGCTTCCCCGCGGCTGGACCCGCGAACCTTCAACGGCCCGAACATTACGTTCTCGAGCGCCGTCAGATGCGGAAACAGGTTGAACTGCTGAAAAACCATGCCCGCTTCCAGCCGTATGCGCCGGATATCCCGCCTGGTGCCGCGCACGCTCAGACCATCGACGATGAGATCGCCCTCGGTGATGGTCTCGAGGACGTTGATGCACCGCAATAACGTTGATTTTCCGGAGCCCGATGCGCCGATAATGAACACGATCTCTTTCTGGTCTACCGTCAGATTGATATTCTTGAGAACCTCGACCGGACCGAAGCGCTTAGCCACACCAGAGAACTCGAGAAAGCTCATGAGATGCGACCTGCCCGTTCGATAAACTTGAACACGGATGTCATGACGCTGATGATGACGAGATATAGCAGGCCAACCGCGAACCATACCTCGACCGCCCGGTAGTTGTCGGTCATTATTTCCTGTCCGGTCCTGGTCAGTTCGCCGACGCCAATTACGATCAGCAGCGACGTATCCTTGAGACCGACGATGAACTGATTGCCCAGCGCGGGAAGCATTCGGCGAAACGCGACCGGCCCGACGATGCTGGAGATCACCCGGTGCATGGGCAGCCCCATTGCCAACCCAGCCTCCTGCAGACCTTTCGGGACGGCAAGGAGCCCGCCACGAACGATTTCGGCGAGATATGCGGACGAATTGACGACGAGAGCGAGTATGCCGGCCGAGAGGCCGCTCAATCGCACGCCCAGTAGAACTGGGACAGCGAAGAAGATGAACATGATCTGCACGATCATCGGCGTGCCCCGGATCAAACCGACATAGCACTGGGCAATGAGACGGATCGATTTATGCCCGTAGGTCAATATGATGCCCACGATGGTGCCGATAAGCAGGCCTATCGGAAGAGATACGAGAGCGACCATCACGGTCACTCTCGCACCACCCAGCAAGTTCGGTATCGAGTCGAAGAATGCAGACCATTCAAAATTCATGAACAGTACTCGACCTCAGCACAGTCTTGATGCACTACGACGAGGTATTGCCGAACCACTTCTTTGCAAGCGCGTCATAACGCCCGTCCGAACGGATTTTCTTGAGTGCGTCGTTCACCGGGCCGACCAGGGGGCTGCCCTTAGGGAATGCAAAGCCGACGGGATTATCGCTCCCGGCCCGGTCCTCCAGGAGGCGAACCTTGTCTTTGCCTTCGGTCAGCGCGTAATAGGCGAGCGTCGGATAATCATACAGGACACCATCGACACGGCCAGCCTCGATCGCGAGAAACGCTTCGGTGATCCCCGGGAATTGCGTGACCTCGGCGCCCGAAACATTCTCCTTTATCCAGGCGACCTGAGCCGATCCCGTGACCGCGGCCAGCTTCTTCCCAGAAGCGTCTGCAAGCTTTTTGATCTTGCTGTCTTTCGGAACGAGGATGCCGGTCCCGTTCATGTAGTAGGGATCGGAGAAATCCACGACCTGCTTACGCTGCGGGGTGATGAAGATGCTGGAGAAAGCCACATCCACGTTTTTGGTCTGCTGTGCGGGGATGAGAGACGAGAACTCCATGGCTCTCAGGTCGTAGGTGACGCCGATCTCCTTTGCCAGCTCGACCCACAAGTCATATGAAAATCCGGTATAGTCCCGACCCTGTGTGAATATGAACGGCTTATTGGCAATGTCTATACCTACCGAGACCTTCTTTGGCTGCGCATAGGCAGGCGCCACCAGGAAAATGCTGGCAACCACGCCCGATATCAACGTCCGCCTGTTCATGGCACTCCTCCTCATCGTTGACGCGTTCATCCGCCATTCATGGCCAAAGACTGGCTATTTAGCGATAAGCGTTTATCGCTAAATGTCAAGCCAGTGACAGCCGGATAGGCAGCTGCCGACCGTCGCAGCATCGGGCAATCCGTCTACCGGGCTGGCGATCATCAGCTCGCGGAAACTGTCCATCAGAACCTGCCGTCATCGCCATTCATAACGGCGAGGGCATTCCGGGCTGCTTTGCACGATGTCCCCGTGCGATGCCCCCCGAAACTGAGGCAGTACGGCGGCCTCGGATATAGAGTGATGCGCATCCCGGCGCCGGAGCCCTTAGTCCAGCGGATCGGTGTTCGGTCCGATCTTCCTGCGCGCATCCTGACCGCCCGGCACCGCCGCGAGGAGGGCTCTGGTATAGGCGTGCTGCGGTTGTTTGAAGAGGGAGTGTGTGGCCTGCAGCTCAACGATCCTCCCCCTTTGCATCACGGCGATACGGTCGCACATCTGGGCTGCAACTCGCAGGTCGTGGGTGACGAACAGGATCGCGAGCCCGAGGCGCTTCTGCAGATCCTGTAGAAGCGCCAGAACCTGTGCCTGGACCGACACGTCGAGCGCTGAGACGGGCTCGTCGGCCACCAGGACGTCGGGTTCGAGCGCCAGGGCGCGTGCAATGCCGACCCGCTGCCGCTGGCCACCGGAAAACTCGTGCGGATAGCGCTCCATGGCTTCCGGCCGAAGACCGACGAGATGGAGCAGCCTCTTCGCCTCCCCGAGAGCCTCCGCACGCGGCACGCCTTGGGCGATCGGGCCTTCCGAAATAATGTGGCCGACCGTGTGTCGCGGATTGAGCGAAGCGAAGGGGTCCTGAAAGACCATCTGGATGCACCGGCGCAGCGGCCTGAACTGCGACGGGCTGAGCCCTTCAATGGCCACCTTCCCGATCCTGATCGAACCGGCATCGGGCTCGACCAGACGCAGCAAGCATCGGCTGACCGTTGACTTGCCCGATCCGGATTCGCCGACGAGCCCGAGCGTCTCGCCTCGTTTGATGAAGAATGTGACGTCCTCGGCGGCCCGCACTTCGCGGCCCCGGCGGAAGAATGTCCTTCGTCCGCGATAGACCTTGTTCAACCCCGTCACCTCGAACGCAACCTCTGCCCGGCTGAGATCCTTCGCGGGCGGCGGCTCCAGCGACGGTACTGCCGCCAACAATCGCCTTGTGTAATCGTGTTGCGGATTACGCAGCACCTCGCTCGCCGTGCCGTGCTCGACGCAAATGCCGTGCTGCAGCACCGCGACCTTGTCGGCGATCTCCGAGACGACGCCGAAGTCGTGCGTAATGAACAGGACGGCGGTGCCGTGCTTCCTGCGGAGAGCGTCGAGCAGCTTGAGGATCTGGGCCTGCGTCGTGACGTCGAGGGCGGTCGTCGGCTCGTCGGCGATGATCAGCTTCGGCTCCATTGCCAGCGCAATCGCGATCATGACGCGCTGGCGCTGCCCCCCGGACAGCTCATGTGGGTAGGCGCGTGCTATCGAAGGCGGATCCGGCAGGCCGACCTCCGCGATCAGCTCGAGGGCCCCGGCCCGGCGCTGGGTCCTGTCCAGCACGTCATGGGCAGCGAAGGTCTCCTCGATCTGGTCGCAGACGCGCATCACCGGATTCAGTGAGGTCATCGGCTCCTGGAAGATCATCGAAACGTCGCGACCACGCACTTCGCGCATCTGCGTCTCGCTCAGCTGCAGCAGGTCACGCCCCATCAGCCGAATGACGCCGGCGGTTGGCTTCACGGCCCGCGGCAGAAGACCCATCACGGCGAGCGCCGTCATCGATTTGCCCGAGCCGGATTCACCGACGACGCAAAGCGTTTCTCCCGCGGCCAGCGTCAAAGACAAGCCCTTGATGGCGAGGGCGCGATCGCCGGCCATCGGCAAGGCGAGCGACAGGCCGTCTATCGACAGGACGGGATGGGAAGCCGGGCTTCCCAGAGCGGGTGGAATCGTACTGTCCATGGCCTCACCGCTCCCGGGCGAGACGCGGGTTGAGGGCGTCCGACAACCCCTCGCCGACGAGGTTGAGCGCAAGCACGGTCAGGAAGATGGCGATGCCCGGGAAGAACGATATCCACCAGGCCTCGATCAGCCGCGTGCGGCCGGCCCCGACCATGTAGCCCCACGTCATCAGGTTCGGATCGCCGAGGCCGAGGAAGGAGAGCGAGGATTCCAGGAGGATTGCGGTTGCGATCATCAGAGACCCCATCACGATAATGGGCACGATCGTGTTCGGCAGCACCTGGCCAAGAATGATCCTTGGGGTCGTTTGGCCAAGCGTGATCGCTGCCTGGACATAATCGCGCGAGCGCAGCGACATGACCTCTCCACGGACGAGACGCGTGACCGGCGGCCAGGAGACCAGCGCGATTGCCAGGACGATCGAGTAGATCGACGGCTGCAGGATAGCCACGATGACAATGGCCAGGGCGAAACTCGGGATCGTCTGGAACAGTTCAGTGAAGCGCATGGCAAGATCGTCCACCCGCCCGCCGAGATAGCCGGCGACGGCGCCCAGCGGCACGCCGATGACGAGGGCAGCGAGCGTCGAGACGAAGCCGATCATCAGTGACACGGACGCGCCATGCAGCAGGCCGGACAGAACGTCGCGGCCGAGCGCGTCTGTCCCGAGAGGGAAGCGCTGCATCGCGTAGGGTTCCAGGAATGAACGACCGACCATGCGCCAGGGGGATTGGGGATAGAGGATCGGAGCAAGGATGGCCGCAGCGAGAACCAGCGTCAGCACGAGCAGCCCGACCGCGGAGGAACGATGTCGAACGAGGCGAAGGAGGAATGCCATGGCGGACCTCATGCCCCCACCTCGATGCGCGGATCGACGAAGCTGTAGACGATGTCGGTGACGAGGTTGAAGAGCACCACCATCGCCGAGGACACAAAGAAAACTCCGAGCAGAACCTGATAGTCCCGCTGCGCAAGCGCCTCGAACATCAACCGTCCGATCCCGGGCCAAGCGAAGACCGTTTCGGTCAGGACAGCTCCGCCGACGATTTGACCGGCCTGAAGGCCTGCAAGAGTCACCACCGGCAGGATGGCGTTGCGGGCGATGTGGCGCCGCGTCACGATGCCCGGCGCGACGCCCTTGGCGCGCGCGGTCCGCACATAGTCGAAGCTCGCCACCTCCAGCATCGAGGCCCGCATCATACGGGCATAGATCGCGGTGAAGAAGAGCCCCAGCGTCATCGCCGGCAGGACCAGGTGATGTGCGATGTCGAGCGCGCGCCACAGCCCGGAGTGGCCGGCCCCGATCGTCTCGTAGCCGACATTTGGAACAACGCCGAGCTTCAGGGCGAAGACGATCTGGCTCATCAACGCGATCCAGAACAGAGGCGTCGCGTAGAAGAACAGCGCCGCGGTCGTGATCGCCGTGTCCGACCAGCGGCCGACGCGCCGCGCGGCCAAGATGCCGAGGACGAGCGAGACGGCGAAGGCCGTTCCGGTCAGCAGCAGCGTCGCCGGGAGACGATCGCCGATCAGCGAGGCCACCGTCTGGTTCTGCCTGTAACTGAAGCCGAGATCGAGAGTGGCGATCCCTTTCAGATAGAGGAAGAGCTGCTCCCAGAGCGGCCGGTCCAGACCGAAGCGTGCGCGAAGTTGTTCCAGGAAGACGGCATCGGCCGCCCCGGCCTCGCCGGCCATGACGGTCGCGGGATCGCCCGGCGCAGCGCGGATCAGGAGGAAATTGATGATCGCGATCAGGAAAAGGACGAGGGCGCCCTTCAGCAAACGCGAGAGCAGGAAACGGATCATATGTAGCCTGAGATGAAAGCGTGATCTTACGTGTATCGAGACGCCGCTGCGCGACGTCTCAGCATGACGCGGTCGGCTGGATGAACCCCGCCACCGTCTCGCTCCTCGGAGGCAGCCGAAGGCCCCGTTTCGAAGAAAGCCTGATTGAGCTCACTGCTTCCAGACGTTCTTGCCGGCGTCGTTGACGCCGATCGCCGTGGTGACGAGGTCCTTCACGCTGCAGCGAAACACGGTCGGGAATTCCATCTCGAGGAGCCAGAGGACCGGAACCTCGTCCACCAGGAGCTTCTGGACCTGATCGTAGAGCGCCTGCCGCTGCTCGCTCGGAGCCTTGGCTGCCTCCGCGAAGAGACGGTCGACCACGCGGCAGGTCTAGCTCCAGCTATTAGCGATAATCGCTCATAAAATTACTGTCAACAGACGCGCGAGAGGCAGGCGTGCATCTGGCCCGCCAACGGACGTGCTCTGTGAAAAGCGCAAATTGAGGGCCGCACGTCGATCTCAAGCAGCTTTGAAACCGGCGTAAGCCCGCTCTTGACCATCATATTTGTAACGCTTATCGCTAATCATGGATCGGCACGGATTTCGACGTCCTCTTGGGGAGCGAGCTCTCGCACAGGAATTCGCACTCGTGGCTTGCTGCTAAGTATTGGAACGCCCCATGCTCGTCTCGACGCGGGAAGCTACATGGCGCCATCTTTTGTAGCCATTTCCTCAAACAGGAAATGCTGCACCGAGGATTTCGCAGCCCATCCGGGGGAACGGCGCGAGGCACCGGATCGCGCTTCGCATCTGGGTACGCGGTGTCGGTCTAGTCCCGGCTCCACGCGAATAGACGAATCACGCGACATCCACCCGTTGCTCCTATCATTTGATAATCACAAGGCGGAACAAATGAACGAGCGTATTACGAGATCCGACAGCGAATTGTGCTTTCTTCCCGTATCGATCCTGTCCGAAAAACTGTCGAACCGGGAAATTTCGTCGCGCGATCTCGTCGAAGCGTTTCTGACGCGTATCGCGAAGTATAACAGAGTTCTCCATTCTTACGTGGAAGTCTATTCCGAGGAGGCTCTGCTGACTGCCGAAGCCGCCGACAAGGCGTTGCTTGCAGGCAGTCGTCTCGGTCCGTTCCACGGCATTCCGATTGCCCTGAAGGATTTGATCGAGCTGAAGGGGCGCGTTACCACGGCGGGGTCGGTGCATTTTCAGGAGCGTTGCTCCACCGTGACGGCGAGCCTTGCCCAGCGGCTCGTTGGGAATGGTCTGGTCGTTCTCGGTAAGGTTCACACGGTCGAGTTTGCGTATAGCGGCTGGGGAACCAATTCGACCTTGGGCACACCGTGGAACCCCTGGGACTGTTCGGTCGCGAGAATACCCGGCGGATCGAGCAGCGGATCGGCAGTGGCGGTCGCCGCGGGCCTGGCGCCCTGGGCGATCGGCACCGATACGGGCGGTTCAGTCCGACTCCCCGCATCGTATTGCGGATTAACCGGCCTCAAGACGACGGCGGGTCGCATACCGACCGACGGGATCGTCCCGCTGAGCCAGACCCTCGATACGCCCGGTCCGCTCGCGCGCTCGGTGGCGGATGTGGAACTGCTTTACGAGTTGATGAGGGGTTGCGGCACCTTCGGTTCAGATCCGGAATCGGGGCAAGCGACGGCCGAGCGGTCGAAAGCCGGCATCCGGGGGCTTCGGCTGGGGCGCATTCCGTTGGCGGAAAGAAACGGTGTCCACAAGGCTGTGCTGGCAGCATATGACGAATCGCTCGAAGTGCTCGCTCGTCTCGGTGCCGAGATCGTCGAAGTCGAGCTGCCTTTCGTGCTTGAAGATTGCCGCTCTCCCCATATGACGATCGTAAATGCGGAGGCTTACAAAAACTTCCGCGACGTTGTCGATGATGAGTCGACGGTGCTGGACGAGGCCATCAGGCGCGGCATTCGGACGGGCCGTGAGATTTCGGCCTTTGATTATCTATCCGCTCTCGGGAAGCGCCTCGAGCTGCGACAGGGCATGTATCGGGCCCTGTCCGATTTGGATGCCTTGCTGACGCCGACGACGGAAACGGCAGCTATCCCGCTCGATGCCGTCGACAAGCAAAGTGTTCCCTCGCGGTTCACGCGTTTTGCGAACACCCTCGGCATGTGCGCACTTGCAGTCCCCAACGGTTTCACATCGGCAGGCCTGCCGACCTCGCTTCAGATCGTCTGTCGAGGAGACGAGGAGGCAGCCGCCCTGCGGATCGGACGCGCTTTTCAGGAGGTGACGGATTGGCATCTGCGCAGACCCGACCTCGCAGCACTAGGACTTTCGTGAAGCGATGCGTGGCCCAGCGCACTCTGCGCTGGCCACGGGATCCGGTAAAATCTGTCGCGCTATGCCGCCTGTCGGCCCAGTTTGGATCGTCTCGGCGGTCTTGAAGATTTCTTCAAACCCTTGTCAGCAATGGGATCGTAATCTTCTCGCCCGTTTGTCTTCGGAGATCAGCGGAACGGACGCGCCTCGCCGCATGCAATGCGACTGCAGAGAATCGCCTCTCAGCATGTGAGGATTGGCGAGAGCCCGAGGATGCGCTGAATCGAACCGATCGCAGATTTCGGCGTATAGGCGCCGGAGACCCCACCCAATGCGGTAGAACGGACGGCGATCTCCCACTGAAAGCCGCGGCCCGAGACCTGGATCCGGTGGCTCATTTCTTTTGTATCAGGATCCGCGATGACGACGCTTCGGGTCCGGTCAAAGCCGATCCCGGCGATGGCGACGGCGGCGTGCACATTCACGTTTCGCGGGAAACGTCGACAGGCCTCTCTCGCCGATCCGTCGAAAAGCTCCCCGCTGCTGCCGGGATCGACGCCCAGGCTGCCTCCGGACTTCGTGGTCGTGACGACCACCTCGTCGATCGCGTCCCGCCCATCGCTCAGCCCATCAAGGGCCAGAATCGCGCCATGGGGGATGAAGAGCCTCGAACCTGCTACCGCAGCGGCATCGCGCAGGCGACTTTCCGTGGTCTCGTCGGCTAGCGCCGAACAGCTGAAGACGCACAGGTCGCCGCGGGCCAGGAGTTCGGCTCCATAGCGAGCGATGACATCGGGATGCGCAGCCTCGACCACCATGTTCGTTGATGCCGCGAGCGCGCGCTGAACATCGGTCGTGAATCTGGCCTCGAGTTCCTTCTCACCTTCCGGAGGCTTCTCACCTTCCGCGCCGAGGACATAGTCTACCTCCGCCAGGCCGCCATCGACAATCGTCTTGAAGATTGCGCGTCCGATCGTGCCCGCGCCGATGATACCAATGCGCTTCAAGCTCATTCTCCTGCAATCTTGGGGCGGCCTTGGATTTCTGGATATTCAGCGCGCGAAACCCGGATGGCGCTGGGTCCTTTGTCCGCGCTCCGGCGGGCGCCGATGTCCAATCACACGGACCCTTGGCCGGACGATCTTGTAAGGTTCAGTCCTTCTGGGCGAGACTGTCCACGAGCAGATCCCCCGTGGCGAGGATGTGCCGGCGAAGCGTGTCGCATGCCCGCTCTACATCGCGCATCTCGCACAGCGTCAGGATGGCCCTGTGCTCAGCTTGTGACTGCTCGAGGTGGTGGGTTTCTCCCCATGTAAAGCGCAGATAGCGTTCGAAATTCATCCTCAACGTCTCGATCATCTCCAGCGTGCGCTGACGCTTTGCCGGCGCATACAAGATGGCGTGGAACTGCCCGTTCAGCAGGATCTTGGCATCGACGGTGTCGGAAGCGTCGAGTTCGTCGAGGACGTTTCGCGCTCGAATGAAATCGGAGCGAACCATGTTGGGGATCGCCCAGCGCAAAGCCTGACATTCCAGCAAAGCTCGAAGTTGGCTGATCTCCCAGGCCTCGTCCCGATGCATGACCGCGACGCTGACGCCTCGCCGCGGCTCTGCGGTGAGGAAGCCTTCTGCGATTAGCTGTTTGAAAGCCTCCCTGACGATCATCTGGCTGACGCCGAACCGGGTCGCTATCGCATCCTGCCGCAATCGCTCCCCGCCGCTGAGCTGATTGTGGAGGATCGCGGCCCGTAACGCATCCACGACCACAGCACCCGTCGAGCGGTTATCCCGACCGAACGCAAGCTCGATGTTGTTGGGCAGATCCACATGTCCTCCAGAATGATCTTAGCGATAGTACCCGAATATCAGCGCATCCTTGGCGCCACATTGTATCCCAAGTCAACCGCGCGCGCGCGTCAGGCCTGCCTGTCCATCTTGCCTAGTTATTAACAGCCTAGGACCCCGATTGACGTGACCCTAATTAGCGATTATCGCTAACACTAATTTCACACGAAAGCCAATGGGATTGTTATGCTCCGTCTGTCCGACTTCGACGCCGTGACCTTCGACGTTTACGGCACGCTTATCGATTGGGAGCCTTCGATCGCCGCGTTTCTCGGGGCGTGGGCGACGAAAAACGGCATCACTGCGACCGATGACGCCTTGATCATGTCGTTCGATCGGGCTCGCGCTGAAATTCAGAAGGAGCGGCCTGCGCACCTCTACCCCGAGGTTCTACGGCGGTGCTTCGACCGGATTTCTTCCGAGCATGGCGTGCCGGTCGACCGTGACATGCGGGAGGGGTTTTCGAGAACGCCCCATGACTGGCCGGCCTATTCGGACACGGAAGCTGGTCTCAAGAGGCTGCAAGCATCCGCCAAGATCGGAGCTCTCTCGAACATCGACAATGCCTCCCTCGCATCGTCCTGCGCGAAGATGAACATCCGCTTCGACATCATTGTCACCGCAGAGCGGGTCGGCGCCTATAAGCCAAGCGACGAGCATTTTGCCACCGCGCTCGCCGATCTCGACGCCCTCGGAATTCCCAGGCAGCGCGTGCTCCACGTGGGCCAGAGCCTTCGCGCCGACATCACGCCCGCCAACAGGCTGGGACTGAAATCCGCCTGGATCAACCGGCCGAACCGCCTTCTCGGGCTGTCCGGCGAAGGCGCGGCCGAGGCTCAGCCGGATCTGACCGTATCGAGCCTCGCGGAACTGCTCGAAGCCATCGCCTGACCCTTGCCAACAAACGATAACCAACAACGGAGCGGGATATGAGAACGAGGATCTTGGGGTTGGCCGCCATCGGCATCGTCTTGGCCGTGGGAATGGCATCGGGAGCTCTAGCGCAAGCGACCGATGCCGTGATCGACCGGATCAAGGCGAAGAAGTCGATCTCGATCGGCTACCGCGAGGCCTCGATCCCGTTTTCCTACATCGATGCCCAGGGCAAGCCGACCGGATACTCGACCGATATCTGCATCAAGGTCGCAGCGACGGTGAAGGCCGCGCTTGGCCTCGCCGATCTCGAGATCAAATGGGTACCCGTCAACCTGCAGAACCGGATTCCGCTCGTCGCCAACGGAACCGTCGACATCTCCTGCGAATCGGCGGTGAACACGATCGGGCGCCAGGCCCAGGTCGACTTTTCCAGCCCGTTTTTCATTTCCTCGACGCGGTTCCTGGTGAAGTCGAAATCCGGCATCGCCGAGCTCGCCGACCTCAACGGCAAGTCGATCGCTCTTCCGATCAATTCGGTGCCTGAACGTCTGATCAAGTCGCTGGTCGAGCGCGACAAGCTTAACATCCGGATCGTGCCGGTGCGCGACAATTCCGAAGGCTTCCTCGCCCTCTCGACTGACCGCGTCGATGCGTTCTCGACCGACGACATCCTCCTGTTCGGCCTTCGCAGCAAGGCGCCCTCACCCGCCGAATACGAGGTCGTCGGCAAGCCTCTGTCCTATGACAGCTACGGCTTCCTCGTCCAGAAGAACAGCACGGTCTTCCTCTCGCTGGTGAACGCCACGCTCGCCCGCATGGCGCGCGAAGGCGACCTCCAGAAGGTGTACCAGACGTGGTTCGAGCCGCTCGGCGTGCCGCTATCCGCGCCGCTCGCGACCACCTTCCAAGTGATCGGGATTCCCGAGTGACTTGGGCTGGCGCCCCAGGACGCCCAGCCGTGAAGGACGCGCCATGAATTACGCATGGAATTGGAGCGTTCTCTTCCAAGCCCCCTATCTAGGGTGGCTCGGCCAGGGCATCGCGATGACCATGATGGTCTCGATCGCCGCGTGGATCATCGCGCTGACCCTCGGGACGCTGATCGGCATACTGCATAGCGGCGCGTCCGGCGCGCTTCGCCTCGTCACCGGTTGCTACATTAACGTGTTTCGCAACGTGCCGCTGCTGCTGCAGATGTTCCTCTGGTTCTTCGTTGTGCCCGAGCTCCTGCCGAAAGCCGCGGGGACATGGCTCAAGCGGGATCTCCCTCACCCCGAAGTCGTGACGGCCATCGTGGCGCTTGGCCTGTTCACCGCCTCGCGCGTCGCAGTCCAGGTCGCAGCCGGCATCGCCGCCGTCCCGCGCGGACAGTCGATGGCGGCGTACGCCTCCGGGCTGTCCACCCTGCAGCGCTACAAGCTCGTCCTGCTGCCGCAGGCCTTCAGGATCGTCGTTCCGCCGATGACTTCCGAATTCCTGACGATCTTCAAGAACTCGTCCATCGCGCTGAGCATCGGCGTCTATGAGCTGACGGCGCAGACCCAGCAGATCCAGAGCTTCACCTATCAGGGCTTCGAGGCCTTCACCGCCGCGACCGTCACCTACATGACGATCGCCCTGATCGTGACCGCGCTGATGACGGTCATCGAGCGCAGGATCGCGATTGCCGGTCCGCTCGCGAGGGGATGAGCAATGTCCGGCTTCGACATCTCCGTCATTCTCCATGCTCTGCCCTTCCTGGCGAAAGGGCTCGGCCTCAGCCTCGCCCTGACCGCCGTCGCCATGATCGGCGGCCTGGCGCTCGGCCTGGTCATCGCCGTCATTCGCCTTTCGCGGTTCCGCTTCCCGGCGATGCTCGCGGCGCTTTATGTGAACGGCTTCCGGGCTGTCCCGCTGATCCTCGTGATCTTCTGGTTCTACTTTCTGGTGCCGCTCCTGCTCGGCCGGCCGGTCGGCGCGCTCTACTCTGTACTGATCGCCTTCGTGATGTTCGAGGGCGCTTACTACTCCGAGATCATCCGCGCCGGGTTAAAGAGCGTGCGGCCGGGACAATGGCAGGCGGCGCAGGCCTCCGGCATGACCTATCTCCAGACGATCCGCCTCGTGGTGCTACCGCAGGCACTGCGCAAGATGGCGCCGCTGATGGTGACGCAGGGCGTCGTGCTCTTCCAGGATACCTCGCTGGTCTATGTCGTGTCGCTCCACGACTTCATGACCTCCGCCAGCATCGTCGCGAACACCCAGAACCGCATCGTCGAGCTCTACGTCTTCGCCGCTTTCGTCTACTTCGCCATCTGCACGACAGGCAGCGTCCTGGCCCAGCGCCTCAGCAGCGGTCGGCGACATGCGTACTGAACGCGCCAGCGAGATCATCCCCTGCAACCGCGGGATAGCGTGAACGATAGGTCGAGATGATAAGGATCGAAGGATTATCCAAGAGCTACGGCGACCTTCCGGTTCTGCGGAACTGCAGCCTTGAGGTCGGGCGCGGCGAAGTCGTCGTGATCTGCGGACCTTCGGGCTCGGGCAAGAGCACCTTCGTCAAATGCATGAATGGGATCGAGCCGGTCCAGGCCGGCCGGATCACCATCGACGGAGAGGTTCTCCCGTCCAAGCCCGCCGCGGCCGCCAGGATCCGCTCGCGCGTGGGCATGGTGTTCCAGCACTTTGAGCTCTACCCGCATTTGACGGTGATGGAGAACATCTGCCTGGCGCAGATCCATGTGCTCAAGCGCGGCCGTGGCGAAGCGGAGGCCAAGGCGCGCGCTCTGCTTCGGCGTGTCGGCCTCGCGGATAAGGAAAGCGCCTATCCGACGCAGCTCTCGGGCGGCCAGCAGCAGCGGATCGCCATCGTCCGGGCGCTGGCCATGGACCCGATTGCCATGCTCTTCGACGAGCCGACCTCGGCACTCGATCCGGAGATGATCGGTGAGGTGCTCGCCGTCATGCTGGAGCTCGCGCGGGAGGGCATGACCATGATCGTCGTGACCCACGAGATGGGCTTCGCCAAGGCCGCGGCTGGCCGGATCGTCTTCATGGATCATGGCGAGATCGTCGAGGTCGCCGAGACCCAGCACTTCTTCGCTCAGCCGAGTTCTGAGCGCGCCCGTCTCTTCCTGTCACGCATCCTGGCGCATTGAAATGACAACATTGACCTTGCCCTCCGCCGACGACGTCCTCGACGCCGCACGCACGCTAAAGCCGGTTGCCGTTCGAACGCCGCTGCTGCGCTCGCCCGCTCTCGACCGGCTGACCGGAGCCGAAATTCTTCTTAAATGCGAGAACCTGCAGCGCTCGGGAGCCTTCAAGTTCAGGGGAGCCTACAACCGGCTCTCTCGCCTTGATCGAACAGAATTCCCCGGCGGCGTCGTGGCCTACTCGACTGGAAACCACGGGCAAGCCGTGGCGACTGTCGGGCGGATGCTCGACATCCGGGCCACGATCGTGATGCCGAGCGATGCTCCCGCCAATAAGATTATCAAGGCTCGGGAGAACGGCGGCGAAGTCGTCCTATACGAGCGCGGCAAACAGTCTCGCGAGGAGATCGCGGCTGAAATCGCCGCTCGCATGCCGGTGTCGGTAGTGCCGCCGGGCGACGACCGGTTCGTGGTTGCGGGCCAGGGAACGGCTTTTATCGAAGCTGCCGAACAGGCGCGCGGCGAGGTCGACCTTGTCGTAGTGCCCTGCGGAGGCGGCGGGCTTGCTGCCGGTACCGGCCTCGCGATTGAGGCGGTCAAGTCGCGGGCGGAACTTTGGGCCGCCGAGCCCCAGGACTTTGACGACACAAGGCGGTCTCTGGCGAGTGGCAAGAGGGAGGTGAACGCGCGCTTTTCCGGCTCCATCTGCGACGCATTGCTGGCGCAGACCCCCGCGGAGATCCCATTCTCATTCAATCGCCGGAAGCTTGCAAAGGTCCTCACCGCATCGGACGAGGATGTTCTCCGCGCCATCCGCTTCGCTTTCGATGAACTTCGCCTGGTCGTCGAGCCGGGAGGCGCCGTCGCTCTGGCCGCGCTTTTGAACCGATCCGAAGATTTGCGCGGGCGGCGCGTCGTGGTTCTGCTATCGGGCGGCAACGTAGAGCCGAATGTATTCCGTAGAGCTTTGGATATTGGCGAAAGCCTGCCAGTCCTCACGGAGTAAAGTGCTCGACCCGCAATTTCTGATGACTTCTTACAATCGGAAGATAAGGATTAAAATGTCTCTCCTAGACGACAAGTTCGCAGCCCTTTCGACCGAGAACGCTCCCGGGCAGGAAGTCCGGCAATCGGCCGGCGATTTCCGCCAGTTGATGATCGGGGAAATGTTGCCCGGTCGTGTGGTTGATTTCTCGCACGGCGACGTGGACGCATTTTCACCACCTCCCGAAGCGATCGAACGCTTCACGGAGGCTGTGCGGATCGGCGGTCGCCAAGCCTATACCGAGTATCGCGGCTCGGCGGATATCCGCGCGCAACTGGCCGAGAAACTAGGGGCGTTTACGGGCGCGCCGATCTCGCCCGATGCGGGCCTCATCATCACGCCGGGAACTCAGGGAGCACTGTTCCTGGCAGTGGCCGCGACGGTCGCCGCCGGCGACAAGGTCGCCATCGTGCAGCCCGACTATTTCGCCAACCGCAAGCTCGTGCGGTTCTTCGGCGGCCAGGTCATGCCGATCGCGATGAACTATCTCGACAAGTCGGATGGCGCAGGTCTCGACCTGTCACAGCTGGAGGCAGCATTCGAGGCCGGCGCAAAAGTATTCGTCTTTTCAAATCCGAACAACCCGACCGGAGCCGTCTATTCGCCGCTGGAGATCGAACGGATCGCGGCGCTGGCGCAACGATACCAGGCCACGATCGTCGCGGACCAGCTCTATTCCCGCCTTCGGTACGACGACGAAGCCTATACGCACGTTTGCGCAGGCGTTGACGAGAACCTGTGCCTGACCATCATGGGCCCCTCCAAGACGGAATCGCTCAGCGGCTATCGCCTTGGGGTGGCATTCGGCGCTCCCGACATCATCGGGCGGATGGAGCAGCTTCAAGCGATCGTGTCGCTTCGCGCGGCCGGCTACAACCAAGCCGTCCTCCGATCGTGGTTCGATGAGCCTCCTGGCTGGATGGCAACGAGAACGACCGAACACCAGCACATCCGCGACGAGATGCTGGCGATCTTCGCAGCAGCGGGCTTCCCGACACGACGTCCGCAGGCCGGGAGCTACATGTTTCCGACCTTGCCGCGCCTGAAAGTCGCAAGCCTCGATTTCGTCCGGCTGTTGCGACACCAGGCAAACGTGATCGTGACACCCGGCACAGAATTCGGCCCGCATGATCAAAGCATTCGACTGAATTATTCTCAGGATCTCAGAGCTGCGATCGATGCGTCGCACCGGATCGTCGAGATGGTCGCGCGCTACCGCGCCTAGAGCCGGGCGTGAAGTGAACTAGCACACAACTAACAGAAAAACTCCAGATCAGTCTTTAAGGGGATGAAACTATGACCAACAATGTGGTCACCGGCGTTCCATCAGAGAACACAAGTAGCGCTGCGAAGCGTAAAATCATTATCGCTACAGCACTCGGAAACGGGATGGAGTGGTACGATTTCGCTCTTTACGGCTACTTGGCGACATATCTAGCCGCCAATTTTTTCCCGAGCGCAACGCCGATTAGTGGCTTCCTCAACGTGATGCTCGTCTTCGGCATCGCGTTTGTCTTCCGCCCCTTGGGAGGCTGGGTGCTTGGGCCTATTGGTGATCGCAAGGGGCGTCAATATGCCCTGATCCTCACGATCGCGATTATGGCTACGTCCACGTTCTGCGTGGGCTTGCTACCCAGCCAGGCAAGCATCGGGATCGCGGCTCCCATCCTGCTCGTAACAATGCGGTGCATTCAGGGATTTTCCGCCGGCGGCGAGCAGGGCCCGGCGATCACCTATTTGGCCGAGCATGCCCCCGAAGGCCGGCGTGGCTTTTTCGCTAGCTTCATCCAGAGCTCGAGCATTGCCGGCTTTCTCACAGCGGCGGCAACCGTCACGATCCTGACATCCGTCTTAAGCGACGCCCAAATGAAGGATTGGGGCTGGAGAATTCCTTTCCTCCTGGCCCTGCCACTCGGCCTAGTCGGGCTCTATATCCGCTACAACCTAAACGAGACACCCGAATTCGAGCGGTTGAAGTCAAAGGGTGACATCACCGATCGGCCCATTGCCGAGGCCTTTGAGAGAGATTTGCGTCCGATGGTACGCGTGGCAGGCATCGTCGCCCTGCAGAGCGCCGGCTACTATACCGTCTTTGCCTATTTCCCCGGACATCTCCAGCGCATGGGCTTTACGCCCTCGCAGGGAACTTCCGCCGCGATGTACTCGCTCGCGCTCGCCATGGTGCTTGTGCCGGCATTCGGACATTTGTCCGACCGCGTCGGCCGAAAGCCGGTTCTGCTGTCGGCGGCGCTGGCCCTGCTGATTCTGACAATCCCGGTCTTCGCGATTTTGGGCCAGCTCAGCTTTCTGGGTGTTGTTGTTTGCCAACTGATCCTCACGACTGCAGTGGCCGCCTATAACGGCGTGGTCAATTCTGCTTACGCTGAAAGCCTGGACGCTCGTACACGGTCCGGTGCCCTGTCCATCGGCTTCAACATGGGCGCACTCATTTTCGGCGCTCCGGCGCTGTACGTGATGACGCTTCTGAACACCTCGATCTCTGCCCCATGGGCGCCCGGGGTGTATGTCGCCGTCACGGCAGCAATCAGCCTTGTCGCGGTCGCCACTTTGGCGAGCCGAAAGGAAGCTTAGGCGAGGCAAGGCCGTGCGCGCCTCGTCGAAAGGCGCGGACGATCACCGAGTACGTGGTCACGATCAGACCGGAATGCTGCGTGTTGCGGCGTGATCACTAATACGCCGTTGAAAGGATTGGACGATGAAAATTTACACGAAACTTTTCCCGGACCTCCCTCCCGTCAAGCTCGACAGGTCCAAGGCCGCGCTGGTGATCATCGACATGCAGAAGCTCGATGCGCATCCTGATTTCGGCTGGGGCCGGCAGCTGAAGGAGAACGGCACGTTCGACGGTGCCAGGTGGTTCTTCGATAATTTGCGGGAAGAAGTCATTCCGAACCTTCAGAAGTTGCTGAGCAGCTTTCGAGCCGCGGCAGCACCAGTCATTCACGTCAGGATCATTCACCGGGGAGCAGCAGGGCAGGACCGGACCGCCCACCACAAGCGTTGGGACATCCTTTGTGATCCGAATACGCCCGAGGCCGACTTCTTGGACGAGGTAAAGCCCGAGACCGGTGAGTATATTTTCGAGAAGGTTGGAACCAGTCCCTTCAACAGTACCGGAATTGACCAGACCCTTCGCAATCTCGGGGTCGAGCAGCTCATCGTCTGCGGCGTCAACACGACCAGTTGCGTGTACCTGACCGTGCGAGACGCAATCGATCGCGGTTATGCCACGTTCGTCGTTCCCGACGCGTCATCCGCCCTTGCGGGCAAGGACGAACACGAGGCTGCGCTATCACGCCTGGTCGCAGCCGCTGCGATCCCCCTAAGCACAGACGACATCATCCGAGGCGGATAAGCGTGCGGATTGGTTGATCTCGTTCCCGCCAGATTAGAGCGTAACAAATAAGAGTTGCGCTCTAATATTTTAGAACTTCTGCTTCAATCTGAAAACAACACTGCATAGAATATATTAATACATACTACATAAAGTAAGCTGCTTCGAATTCCAACTAATAAGCTCAGCGCGCGCTCGTCGTCGCTATCCACAACTACCGCCTTTTTTGAACATGCCTGATAACATTCCCTTGGAGAAGACTTGGAACTTCATGCATGCGATGCGTGCCGCGGCCGACAATCAGGACGTCGCGGCCGCGTTACTCGGCATTTGCTCTGCATTTGGCGTCTCAGCCATTTTCGGAGGAATCGTTCCTAGCCGGACGCTTCCCCCGAGGGCTATCGCTTCCAGGATCCTCATTCAGGAAATGCCTCCCGGCTGGGTGGAGCGCTATAACTCACGCGGTTATGTCTATCGCGATCCCATCGTCGATCGTCTGCAGAGTGAACGTTCGCCTTTTTCATGGCGCGACGCCTACGCCTGGGCAGCATCCTCGGCGGATGTCAGGCTCATCAAAGGAGAAGCAAGGGAGTTCCACCTAAATGATGGATATGTCGTGCCGATCACGCTTCTCGATGGAAGCCTGGCAGCGATCTCATTTGGTGGTGACCATATCGATCTCAGCCCTGACGACCAATCAATCCTTGGCTTCGCAGCGAGCTACGCGCTTGGGACTTTGCTGCAGCATCGGTTCAGCGCCAGGCGAGCGCGCCGACGGGTGTCTGCCCGCGAATATGATTGTCTTCTATGGGCCGCCGAGGGAAAGACCGACTGGGAAATCTCGGTCATCCTCGGAGTTTCCAAATCGACGGTGACCAAGCACATCCTCTCCGCCCGGGAAAAGCTCGGCGCCGTGACCAAGTCGCATGCCATTGCGATCGCGCTGCGCGAACGAATCCTTCGGTAGACCGATCAGTAGCGTCCGCCGCCTCTCGGACCCATTCTTTGGCCCTTCTGGGCCTCGAGACGATCGCTAGCCTCAATCTCGCGGATGACGCGTTCCTGCTCGGCCCGCAATTGTACGAGCGCATCGGTTTTCACCAGCGTCGGCGAGAGCCGATCTCCCGGGTGCAGAGCAAGCGTGCGGGCCGCTTCCGTCGCGGCTCTGGCCTCACGGGCTTCCTGCGCAGCGGAGCGCTCCGCCCCTGTCACGATCTCCCTTTTGGCTGCGAGGTCGCGCTGGGACGCTGGATCCAGCCCAGCGGCTGCCTCGTCCCTCCTCCCGACTTCGACCGCACGATCTGCCTGCCTGGTCGCCAATTGCGCTTCTCGCTCCTCCTTGGCCCGAACGCTGTTCGCGCGCTCGATCAACCGGTCGGCATTGGCGCCGACAATGGCCTCGACCTCCGCGCGCGTCATCCGCTCCACGCCACGTTCGGCGACACGCTGCAGATCGAGCCGATTGGCCAAGGTCTCCAGATAGCGCGACGACGATTCACGGAACTCCTGTTTCGTTGCCCCTTCAAGCAGGTCACTCGTTCGCGACACCGCTTCGTTCATGAGGCGTAGATCCTTCGCCATCTGCTCGGCTGTCACAGCCATCTCGGATCCCTCCTTCGTCAAATGCCCCACGCGCTGCGCGATCGTGCTGAGGATGCCGCCGACCAGGCGAGCTAGAGTCAATCGCACGAGCATATCTTCCGCCACCCTGCTGCCTGGCCGTTCACGGAGAACTGACCGCCAGCTGTCGATGCTTTCAGTCACCACGCGCTGATCCGCCTCTGACACCGCCATCCTGATCGGATTTGCCCGCGCTACCGCGATACGACGGCGCGCGTTGTCGATCATCGCCTGGTTTGCAGGATCCAAGGCATAGGCACGATCGCGCGCCGCACGCTCGGGCCGCGGCCGATCCGAGACCTCGACGATCGCCTTGTCCTTCGGCCCATAGCTTTGCGACGAGGCGCGCTCGCGCGCTCCGGTCGCCACGATCTTCAGCCCCTCGGCCCGGGCGTGCTCGGCATAGGCCTGGCGCCATTCCCGGAAGGTATCACGGCTCGGATGCAGCTTCTGGCCGGCTTCGCTCTTCACCGTGATGACGGCATGAACATGGAGATGACCGTCGGCCTCCTTGTCCGTGTGGAGACCGAACATGAACTTGTGATCGGCGAAGCGGTCGTGCAGGAAAGACCGGGCGGCCCGGCGTAGCGCCTCGACATCGGTGCCGGCTTTTGCCGAAACGATCAGGTGCATGGTGTCACGCGTGGATTGCGAGCGCAGCGACGGTCCCCAGTCGCGCGCAACCTTACGGACATCGGCGGCATTGGTGAGCGAGTTGGCCTGATCATCGACGACCAATCCCTTCGCTACCAGGCGATCCAGGTGACGGGCGACTGAATCGCGGCCATGTCCGGTCGCAACCAGCGTGACGCCGATCCGATCCGCCGGCACGCCAGTCGCGGTACCGATCCGGCCTGTGATCGCGCTCTCCGAGGCTCGATCGAACTGCCGGCGCTCCGTTCCTCGCGAATCCGCGTCTGCAACCCGAGACCGGAATCGTTCTTTCGCGGGTCCTGCCATCACGACGACAACGAGCGCCTCCAGCATCCCTTCGGAGGTGGTATCGAGCCTGTAGGCGTGTCGATGGCCTCTGAAGGCCGCCTCGATCGCCTGTTCGAAGATCGTATTGCCGTCGGGGCTGTCGGCGACATTGGGGATCGCCAGTCGGACCGTGCCGACATCCTGGCTCTCGGCCCGTTTCGAGAAGCCCGCCGACCAGGCTTTGATCTCCTCCGCGACGGCCTCGCGATCGGGCAACATGCGTCCGTCATGGGTTTCGAGCGGAACATCTTCGCGCAGGACATATTGGCCGGTCGCCGTCGCCCGGGTCACACCGCTCGCATAGGATACCACCTTGATGACCGCGGGCTGATAGCCACTGGCCAGCATCCGTGCCCTGGCGAGAGCATGGTTCTGGCCGAGACTGCCAGCGATCGGTGCTGCTGTTCCCGCTCCCTGAACTGCGGTCGGCCCGCGCCCTCGGCCTTTCGGGCCCGGCGGCAATCCGCGCTGGCGCTCCGCATCCTGTCCGCCCGTGATCGTCTTTCCCCGGATCGCTTCGTGAGTGCCGGGTGCTCCGGGCTCGATCACCGGCAGCGCTCGGCCGCGCCGGAGCTCATCCTCGAAGACGGTAGCCCGAGGCCGGCGCCGATCCGCGCGCGCTTGCGCGATGCCGTCCCGTGCCGCGGTGGCCCGCTCTGCCCACCAGGCGATATGATCGGATCGGTTCATGACGTTTCGCGCTGCGGCGCAAGCTGAAGGCCCGCCTCGCGCCGTAGCTTCGAGCCATAGGCGATCGTGATCTCCGTGAGTTCGTCATTGATCGCTGAGACGGCATCGTGGAGCCCTTGCCAAACCGGCTCGGTGTCATCCAGCCCAATGGCCTGCCCGGAACGAACCGCACGCAGCAGTTGCGCCAGGTTCCGGCCGACCATCCGAACCTGACTCGCCAGCAGGACCACCGCTTCGGTGTTCTCGGCCGAGAGCGCCGGCCCCGCTTGCACCGAGGCGCGGATCAACCGGCGCACCACCTCCGCCTTCGGCAGACCGAAGAGCACGACCGCCTCGTGCAGCCGTTGCTCGTCAGCCGCGGAGAGCTCGGTCCGCAGCCGTGGTTTGCGTCGCGGAACGGCAGCGGACCGAACCATCGTCCTTTTCCTTTCCGGCCGAATAGCGGGTCGCAAGATCCGCCGGGAACCCCGACATCGCCGGATGCCGGCACCGGGCGCCTCGGCGCTCCCCGGCTGCGTACCGCAGCCGTTACCGGTTGTGGCCCACAAACCGGTATCTTGTCAAGTAACATCTATTATAGTAGATGCTTCATCAGAAGGTGAGTGCTGGCTCGAGGGCGGTCACCACTCCGTCGGCTTGCCCGGCGGCGAAGCCGGTCCAGATATCACACGCGCCGCGTTCGCAATGACCGCAATATCCCTTCAACGCAGGTCGTCGGTACGGCTTTTCCGCAACGCCACAATATGACATTCCGGTTATCACAGGATTCGAGATTGCCTCGTTATCATCCTGACATGTTGACCCAATGCGGTTCTGTGTTACCGCGGCCATACTGCAAGACCGCGCCGCCTTGTTCGTGAAATGCGGTATTTCGGCAATGCGGTGAAGCTGTCCGACGGTAACCAGATATCGCCGATCTGGGGCAATGCACCATTGCGGCGATCACCCGTGACCGCATTGACGCACTGCATTTATCCCGAAACAGCGGGCCTCGGGTTTGCTGCGATATCGTATTGTCTAATATCTATTATAACATACACTGCGCGGCGAACTCGTGATAGCGTGAGGAATACCGATGCCGAGCATCTTTGCGGTCGCCAATCCGAAGGGAGGCAGCGGCAAAACGACCGTCGCGATCATCCTCGCCGGAGAGTTTGCGCGCCACGGCTATGCTGTGGCGATCATCGACGCGGATCCGCAAGGGTCGTCCTACCAATGGCATGCGTCGAGCCTCGCGCGCGGGATGACGCCAAAGGGGATCGATCTGGTCCGTGCGGCCGGTGAGGCGGCACTGATCGCGATGATCGCCGATCTCGAACGTTACGACGTCGTGGTGATCGACACGCCCGGCTATTACGGCAACGTCCTGATCCAGTCGGCGCTTCGGGCCGATCTGGTCGTCCTGCCCTGTAAAGTCCATACGTTCGACGCCTCGCAGGTCGTGCGCACCATCCGCAATCTCGAACAACAGGCGGCTTCATCCGCCCTGCCGATGAGCCAACATCGCGTGCTGTTCAACGAATACGACAGTCTCGACCGCAACACGCGACCATTGCGCGAGGTCGTCGGCTATCTCGACGCCGAACAGGTGCCGATCTGCTCGAACGCGCTTTACCGCCGTGTCACCTTCCGCACCATGACCAATGGTCATGGCACGCTCTACCAGATGAGCGATGGCGACGAGTCCGTTCGCAAGGCGCGCTACAATGCCGACCAGGTCGTGCGAGAACTGCTCTCTGCAAGCCAAGGCAGGGCGCCAGACGAAGCGACGGCATGAGATGAGTGGCCCCGATTCCAGCAGCAAGACGGAGCGGCCCGCGCTGCCCCGCGATGTGTTCCGGTCGCAGCGTGCTATCGCGTCCGGCGCTGAAGCCACTGGGCCAGGACCTCTGGTCGTGACGCCCGCCTATGACGACCTCGGCGCCGGCGGTCCTCACCCTCACAGCGCCTCGCATCGACAGAGCAACGCCCAGGCGCCGGCTCGAAGACCGATGCGAGCAAAGCCCGAGCGGAACCCGTTCGAGGCCTATGGCGAACGCTCATCGTCGAGACCTTACGCGTTGCGGTTGCCAGACGCGATCGATCTCGTCCTTCGCCAGATCGCCGCCGAGGAGCGGACGCATCCGCTGCGCGTGATCGATCGGATCCTCTATGACCATCTCCGGCGGGTCGGACGCCTGCCTCCGCCATAGGGCTGGCAAGCCGAGTAGCGTCAACATCGGGTCAAACTGCCGAACGCGGGCACAGAAAAGCCGTTGCGATCGACGGCATTTCTCCGAATTCCTCTAATGTCTATTATCCTGAATGTTGGAAACTGTTATAGCGTCCCGGGAATCGTGAATTCCAACCTGTCCCGATATCCGATGCCCGTTCGCAAACCCCAGCCGATCGATCACTCGATCCTCAACGAAATGATCGCGATCCGGCTGCAGCAGCTCGAAATCGAGAATGGCGGCATGGAAGCGCTTCTGCCGAAGACAGGCCTCGCGCGTCAGACCTATTACCAGCTGCTCCGTGGCATCGGGAACCCGACGCTGAAGACGATCGAACGCCTTGCCTCGAGCCTGAACATGACGGTGTTCGAGCTCATCGGCTTTGAAGTCGACGACGCTCGCCGGGCGTTGCAGAAGGGCGGGGTCGACTATGACGATCTGAGCTCGGCCATCGCCAGGAAGAACCGGGCTCAGCGCACGCTCGCGCGTGAAACGCGGTCCCGCAAGCTGCCGTCATAGGTTCGGAAAATTCCACGTGCGAGCCGATCGCCGCGAAAGGATCGTCACGCTGTTGCCCGGAGACCGCCTGCGGGCTCCGGGAGCGCCTCTCGGGCGTGAGTAGAGCCGTCCCCGAAGGGGCTCGTCCAGACCTGCCCGCCCACAATTCGCGACGCGAAAATAGCCGTGGTTCGAGACCTGGCGCATCCAAAAACAAGGCGGATGCGGGGAAATCGGCCCCGCCGGCAACATCGAGATTGGGCGACATCGAGAAATTCCGGGGGATAGCGAGAGATGCGGCTTTCTTCGCCTTTCCGTCGCCGCGCGCCGACTGCGATACTCGGCGAGATCATCAACGCCACAGGATCATTCTCCCATGACCACAGCGACCGAGATTGCCGACACGATCGCCGGCGAGCAGAAGCTGACGAAGGCGCAGGCGAAGACGATCGTCGACAGCGTGTTCCGGCAGATCGCCGAGGCGGCGAAGGGTGGGTCGGAAACAAACATCCCGGGCTTCGGCAAGTTCAAGGTGAAGGACAAGCCCGCGCGAGAGGCGCGCAACCCGTCGACCGGCGCCACCATTCAAGTCGCGGCCTCGAAGAAGTTGAGCTTCACGCCGGCGAAGGCGGTGAAGGACGCGCTCAACGGCTAAAAGCCTCCGAGCGCGTGTGCAGCGCGACGCCTCCTCAGAAGGGAGGCTCGCTGCTGTAACGGCCCTCGGCTTCGGCCAGCGCGGCCTCGCGCTCGGCCAGCGCCAGTATCAGCTCCGCCTCGATCTGGCGGCGCTCGGTGCGGTCGGTTGCATCCCTCAGCTCGGCGCGCAGTTCCTCGATGTGCTGTTCGTTCGTCATCGTCGTCTCCTCGATTGAGTGTGAAAGACGACGCCGGCGGTCATGACGGGCTGGAGGGGTCAGGGATCGCGGAGCGACCGCCGCAGGCGGCGGGTGGGGGAGCCGATTTTGTCGGCGGGCGCGAAAGCGATCGGCGTCAAAAGTGGGGGCACCGCTCGTCCTTGAGGCCTTCGGACCGGCATGACACCCTCGGACGATCTGAGCAGACTCTTTAGGCTCCGGTCGGCACCAGAAAGCCGAAGGCCGGCTCGATGCCGGCCTTCGGCTTCGACATTCGAAAAGACGGCCGCCAACGAACCGCGACTTGCGCTCCGGGGTCGCGGCCACGAGTGCCGCCGGCACCATCGCTGATAGGGAGAAGCCCCGCCTTGGCCGCGGGGCTCCTTCGTCGTGGGGATCAGGCTTCCCGCTTCGGGCGGTTCCAGATCAGGGTGTAGTCCCCTTCGGTCTCGCCCGGCCAGAGCGCCGCGGTGATCGGGGCGTTGAAGCTCGGATCGTCGAGCTTGAGCGAGATGTAGGGCTCGCCGTCGCCGGAGACCGCATTCCAGCCCGCTCCGACCTCTGCTCCGTTGCCTGTGACGCGGAAGTCGGGGGCGTCGCGCGAGACACGCTCGATCGGGTGCAGGCGGGCCTGGAAGCGGACGCTGAGGGTGCGGACGTTGCCGACGATGCCGTTGCCGTTGGTCTTGAATTCGCCGATGACAGCCATGGTGGGATCCTTTCCGGTTTGCTCGAACCGCGCCGGTCGCGGCCTCGATGGCGGTGTCAGGACCGGGGGCGATCGAACCCGCACCCACCGGGGTCCCGTTGCGCCTGCGCAACGGGGTGGTCCTTAGGGCCGCAACGCAGTGGAGGGCGGCCGGGCGTGGCTTTTTTGTTTCGCGATGCAAAGGCGGCGCAGCCGCTGGCGGAAAAAAGCCGGGACCGGCCGTTGCGGATGGACGATCGAGACGAAGCCGTCCCCTGGTCACACCCAATCCATCGAGACCGCACTGGGCGCGACCGAAACGCCGACCAGGAAGGAGCCCGATCGGCCCCCTCATCGGTGGTGTTCAAGCCACGCGCTGACGCCAACAGTATTGTCGGCTCTGTACGGATCGGTCCGCACGGATTCTTTCCCGCCGGTTCAGCCGGCTTCTCCAGCCACGCCATCGCCCGCTGCCGGACCGGGTGGGCCGAGGCTGGATGACCCGCGAATGAACTCCGGCAGCGTTCGAGCCAACATCTCCGTCTGTGCCGCCACAGGGTTTTCCTCTGCCGCACCTACGGTTCACCAGGCTGGCTGACGGGGGGTGTGTTCCCGAGTCTGAGGCCAACCATCGCAGGTGCCCGCCCGCGATCAACCCGCTGCCAGGGCCGGGCTTCGAGCGCATGATGGCGCACTCGCTCGAAGGCCCCTCCCCGCCCGGGTTGCGGCAGCCGTCCCGACGGGCGAAACTTCCGAGGCAGCGAGGAGGATATGGATGCGCCGGCTCGAGATCGCAGGCGAGATTCTCGGCGCGAACGACCCGGCGTTGCCGGCGGCGATCGCGGCCGCCTATCGCGATCGGATACGCCCGCTCTGCCTCTGCCGCGAGCCCGGAATCCCGATGTATGTCGCGGCGATGGGCGAGCAGTTCGTCGTGAAGCGCATGCCGCTCAGCGGCGGCCAACACGATCCGGACTGCGACTCCTATGAGCCTCCGGTCGACCTGTCGGGACTTGGTGCGCTGATGGGCAGCGCGATCCGGCTCGATCCTGCGAGCGGCATGGCGGCGCTGCGGCTGGAGTTCAGCCTGACGCGAACTGGCAGCAGGGCCGCGCCGACGCCCGGCGCAACAGAATCGACCTCGGTGAAGAGCGAGGCTCGCCGACTGTCGCTGCGCGCATCGCTGCATCTGCTCTGGAACGAGGCCGGCCTGACGAAGTGGACCTCGGCCTGGGCCAACAAGCGCCACTGGTGGAATATCCGCTACCATCTCATCGAAGCGGCGAAGACCATGCTGGTGAAAGGCATGCCGTTGAACGATGTGCTGATCATCCCGGAACCATTCCGCGCCGAGAACAAAGAGGCGATCGAGCAGCGGCGCGCGACCGCGCTGAGCGGGATCCAGCCGCAGAGGACCGGCCCACGGAAGCTCATGGTGCTGGTCGGTGAGGTCAAGGAGTTCCAGCCGGCGCGCGGCGGTCACCGGCTGGTGGTCAAGCATTGGCCGGGGTTCCCGATCCTGCTCGATGACCGCACATGGACACGCGTGCAGGCACGGTTCGAAGCCGAACTCGCGCTTTGGGCTGCAAATGACGCCGCGCATCTCATCGTGGTCGCGACCTTCGGGCTGAATGCCGCTGGCCTCGCGATCGTCGAGGAGATCGCGCTTATGGTCGTCGCCGAGAACTGGATCCCCTATGAGTCCGCTCAGGAACTGCGTCTCGTCGAGGCGCTTGCGAAGACCCGCGAGCAGAGCATCAAGGGCCTGCGCTATGCCTCGCCCGCCGACCAGCCGATTGTCGCGGCATTGCTGATGCAACACCGGCCCCGTCCGATCGCTCTCTTCGTCGTGCCGGCGAGTGCAGACGATGGCTATGAGGCCGCGCTCACGGAGATGATCGCCTCGCGGCCCGAGATGGATAGCTGGATCTGGCATACCGGCCAGGGAGAGATGCCGGCCCTCCCGGCTCGGTAGGACGCTATGGCAATGTGACGATCGGCCCAAGGATTCTCACGCCGCGTCCTGTCGAGCGTCCTCCTGCGGCTGCAGATCATGAAGATAGGTCACAGCACGCTGGGCATAAGCTGCCGCCTGGAAGATCGCCCGGCGGTCGCCATCGAGCAGCTTGAGCCATGACGCGACATAGCTGGCGTGGTCGGGCCGCGGCTCCAGCTCCGGCACGATGCCGAGATCGGCGCAGAGGAAGCTCGCGCCGATATCCGCGATCAGCTCTTCCCGGGCCCGCTCGGTCTGGTCCTTGTGATAGCGGCTGAGGTCCCGGTTGAGCCGATGCGGCGCGCCGGCCCAATGGATGCACTCGTGCCCGAGCACGGCAACATAGGATTCGGCATCGCGGAAACACTGCAGATCCGGCATCTGGATGCTATTACTGCCTGGGGCATAGAACGCCTTCGCGCCACCATGCCGGATCACGGCGCCGGTATTGGCGAAGAAGCGGTCGGCATGCTCGATCCGCACCAGCGGATCGGCGGGCGGTTCCGGGCGCTGATAATAGTGATCGGGCAGGCCGTCGATCTGCTCGCAGTTGAACACGGTGTAGGCCTTGAGAAAGGGGATATCCCGTTCGATCTCGCCGCCGGCCGCGTCGACCTCGGTCCTGGTAAAGCGGCTGGCATAGACGACGGTCGAACCGCCTTCGCCCTTGCGCACATGGGCGCCAAGCTCACTCGCCTGGCGAAACGTCATCCAGATCGTCGAGGCGAACCCACGCGCCATCGCTTCCGACCAGAGCAGCAGGACGTTGAGCCCGGTATAGGGTTGGCCGTTGTGGCGTAGCGGCCGGGTTATCCGGCCGGCCACCTTGCCAGCGTTCCAGGGCTGCACCCAGGGACGGGTGCCCTTCTCGAGATCCGCCAGGATGCGTTCGGTGATGCGCGCGTAGATGTCGGCGCGCGCTCCCTTGTCCTTGCCCGTCATTGCCTTGTCCTCTGTTTCGGGGCCGCGCCCATCGCGCCCGGTCACGGAGGTTCGGCGCCGGGGCAATCAGGAGGGTCGCGCACCCGACCATCCGCCCGCGCTTGCGCGGCGGGTGGTCATGGGCCGAAACGCAGTGAAGGACGGCAAAGCCGTTGCGCGGACAGCCGGCCCCGGCAGGACCCCATCCGCGACCGGACGCAGGGTGCTGCCCTTCCCTTCCCTGCGTGACCTGGGTGCGGCGGACGGCAACAGGGAAATGGCCGGCCCGGAACCGGGCCGGCCTGGTCGGTCGGGATTGAAGAGCGAAGCCGAGGCCCCGCCGGTGATGGCTCAGCCGAATGCTGCCATCTGCATCTCGGCGGCCTTGCGGTCGACGGCGTGGCCCGGATTCTCGACGGCGCGCTCGAAGGGCTTCCAGCGCTCGCCGACGACATGTTCATAAGCCGCGACGGCGCCTTCGGCCGCCATCCGAAGCGCATGGGCCTGGACGCCCATATCGGCGGCAAACTCGCGCTTGCGTTGCGCGGCGCTCTCGAAGCCGACCGGTCCGTCGAGATCCTCGTCGCGGGCCTCGTTGGCAAGCTTCGTCGTCAGGTCCCGCGCTTCGCAGACGGCCCGGCTGTAGAACTGGCCGGCGCCATGGGCGGATCCGACATAGGAGCCGACGATCCGCTGCAGATGGATCTGCATCGCGCGTTCGGCGAGGCCGTCTCGCAGCGCCTCGGCGGTCTCGACGATCAAGCGCTCGTGCAGATCACGGATGCCTTCGCTGTCGAGCACCGGCAGGCCGAAACTCTCGGCGATGAGGATGGCCTGCGCCGCATCCGGGCAGGCGAGGCGGACCATTTCGAGGGTGGTGCCCTTGCGGAGCTGGACGACGCGGGCGGTCGGGCGGTGAGTAGTCCTGGACATGCGAACTTCCTTCCTTCGGTTGTGCCGAAGTACCGGACCGGCCCTTGCCGGCCCTCCCTTCGGTCGCGCTCGAACGAAACCGGCGGAAAGACGGGCGCTTCAGGGTCCGGGCGACCTAAACGAGCGGGGCAGGTTTGCGGGCAAGCGGGGCCAACGGCCCTGCGCGGCCCGCGGGCCTGGCCTGCCGAGAGCGGTCGATCCGGCCGCGAAGCGGCGCGGAACGCGGCCTTGAAGCGCCCGGCCGCCGGTTTAAGAGCGCAGACCCGGCCGAAGGGAAGGCCGACCGGGGAGCGTCTCCGAGAGAGGCTGCCGACAGGAGAGCACAGCGCCAGCGATCGATCCGCGACCATCAGCGCCGTTCCAGCCGAGCCGCAATGGGTATGCCTCGAACGGGCGCCGATCAGAGCTTCACGGCATGCGTGCTCGAAACCTCGCGATCGCCCGATCCTGCCGGACGAGCTTGGTCGACAAGGCGTCGATCTCCGATTGCCGCTCGGCGGTGAGCACTGCGAGGTGCGCGCGGTAACGGCCCAGGGATAGATATCGGCCGGATGATCGACCGCGCCGATCGGCCGTCCGACGGTACCGCGACCGCAGGAACAGCGCCGTCACGCAGCGCCTGATTTGGCGATGGATGACGTCGAGCTGACGTTGTGTCTGCCGACGTGCCTCCTCCATGCGATGAAGCAGCACCACGCGGTCTCCGCTGGAATTCACTGCGCCCTTCCCGGCTGCCACCCGCGAAAGTCGGACGGTCCGCCATAGACCTCGTGCCGCTCGGGATCGATGACGAAGCCGAAGCGGCCGACCTCATAATCGCGGGCAGGTACCAGGAAGCGCCGCTCCTCCGTGCCGCCTCCGCGTTGGCCGCCGATGGTCGCGACGCACTCGACGAAGGCATGCCGGTGGCTGGACGTGATTGCGGCGACGACGATCCAGTCCTCTGCGTGCTGGGCCTCGAAGGCCCGGCGGTCCTTCGCGACGGATTCGCCGGGTCCGAGCACGGTTCCGAAGATCGCCTCCCAGGCATCCGGCCAGGAATCCTTGATGGTGCGCTCGGCACAGCGTCGCTCGAACCTGGTGAAGAGCTCCGGGAAGGCGATGGCGACGATCGCCCAGCATTCATCCTCTTTATATGATGATTGGTCAAGACATAGGCTCTCCATTGCTGTTCTCCATTAGCTTCCTGCTTCCAATATCCAGGTGAACCCAGGTATTTCCTCAGCCGGTAACAGCCGGGACAACCTTATATTCGGTCGCTGCATGAGCAGCGGTTCCACATTCCCGCATTCGATGGGCTGGGTTCAGGAAGGCGAGACCATCCTCATACGCGGCGGTTTAGGCCAAAGAAGACTTCCGGTTCGCCTGCCTGGATCTGCCGAAGCTGATCAGGCTTTGGCAGATTGCGGAAAGGGTGAGGCCCTATGCATTCTTCAGCCTCGCACCTTCGATCACGATGCCGGAAGTCACGTACTTCCACAGAGCGACGAGCAGTTTGCGTGCGAGGGCCACGACAACTTTCTTGCGCTGAGCTACGCCGCTCGATGCTGCTCGCTGTCGGAACCATCCGGTCAGCGCGGAATCCGGTTGATGGCGCACCCAGAGCCAGGCGACCTGTATCATCGTGGTCCGTAGCCTCGGATTCCCGGCTTTCGATACGCCCTGATCGCGATCGACAGAACCGCTCTGCCACGGCGTCGGTGCCAATCCAGCATAGGCGGCGATCTGCCTACGATTGTCGAAGTGCCGGTAAAAGCCCTCCACCCAAAGCATCGACGCGAACTCGGGGCCGATGCCACGCACATTCTCAAGCATGGCAATGGCGCTACTTGCCTCTTTCCGTTCGGACGCAAGAAGTTCATCGCGCTCTGCCTCGATCGCTCTGATCTGCTCGATGACCAATTCGAGGCGATCAAGTTCGCGCGAAATCTGGGCCTTCAAGAACGGTGGTAGGGCATGACCATCGCCCGTGCGCAGGTCTTCAAGGCGCAGCCGCCGATCTCGGTTGAGGGGCCGATAGTCGGAAATGCCTTGGGCGAACAATAGTCCTTCTATTCGATTGGCATGCGCCAATCGCTCGACGACGAGGGCCTTCCGTTCCCGAAGAAGCCTGCGCCGGTCTTCCTCGGCATGAGAGGGAACCCGAACCATTGCGCAGGCGCGGGGTTCGCCACGTTTGAACGCCATCAGCGCTCGGATGAGTATTTCGCCGTCAATCCGATCCGTCTTCGCTCGACGCGCCTTCCTCGGAACCGCGATCGATGTCGCATCTACGACATGGCTTTCGAGACCTTCGTCAGCCAAGACCCGATGCACCCAGAAGCCGTCGAGACCGGCCTCCTGGATCAATACGATGGGGAGCAGATCGCCGGTTCGGCTTTTTGCCTTCAAACGGAGCTCGGCAAGCAAGCTAAGCAACCGTCCGATCTCGCCGGCCGGGAGACCTTTACGCGCCATCTTGGTATCGACGCACGGAATAAATGAGGTCACAAGCCAGTTTGATTGGCTCAACTCGACCGAGACGTAAATGAGCTTGGCCAGATCCTCGGGAAACTCCGTCTTGTCTGAAACTATCGGCTTCATGTTCATTCGCTCTTCCGGATGATGTCCGCCTGAGCCTTTCCGCGGCAGGCGCTGCGGTCAATCATGGGACTCATACCAGCCGCCCTCGGAGCGCAGCATCGGATGGACCTGTGCATTGCGCGAGGCCGAGAGGTGGAAGCCGCTATGGCCGGCCGTGCTGTGGCAGATGACGCCCTCGGCATAGAGCGTCGCGCCCTGCGACGATCCCCATGGCGTGCTGGCGCAAGACTGAAGATTCTTGCGGTGGAGCGCCCGCTTCTCACGCTGATGTTCGGCGTGCTCACGCACGCCGGCGCGAAACGCCGCCTCGTCGGCAAGCTCGCCGGATTGGCCAAAAAATCGGTCGCGTGTCCATTCGTGCATCGGCAGGCGAAGCCGTGAGCCGGAGGCGAGGACATGCCGACCCTCGCGCGCCGGCACCATGGCGAATGCGGTATCGCCGACCAGCGCGACGAGAAGCCCGTCCGCGCTGCGACCGTACGCGATCTCAGGATGGCTAGAGGCGTCGGGGTCGCGGATATCGGGAGCGGAACCACTCATGCCGCGGTCCTCCCCTCGACGATATCGGCCCCAACCTCGTCGGCGGAGACCTCTTCGAGGACAGCGCGCGGATAACCGTTTCGGCTCAACCACTCCTCAGCCTCAGGCCGATGCGCGGCGAGATGGACGAGCTTCGCGCCCTCGCCCGGGCGGTCGAAGATCCGAACCATGACGACGGCCGGCCGCTCCAGGACGGTGAAGTACAGCTTGGATTCCAGCGAGAAGGTCCGATGCACCCTGATGGCGATGACGCCGTCGGCGCCGAAATCCGCCTCGTGCAAGGTGAAACATGCCGGCAGGCTCACCGTGCCCACACCACGCTCGCCCTGTTTCTGGATGAGCCGGCCTTTGCTGTTCCTTGTCTGCCAGGTCGAGAGCTTCCGGGAAATCCGCTTCGGTGGTTGCGGCGTGCCATCCGACCACGCAATCAGCGAGCCGATCGGGACGTTATCGTAGATCATGTGCGCGGACATCATGTCCTCCGTGTTTGCGCATGGCTGGAAACGAAGCCGCCGCCGGACGAGCCGGCGGCGGGTTTCAGGTCGAAGAACGATGCGAAGGGCTGCTAGGCGGCCTCGCGCAACGGCTCGGCGTCATCGCCCTCATCGCCCTGGGGCTCGGAGCCGACGTCGCTATCCTGCGGATCCGTGGCCGGCTCATCCTGCTCGTCCTCGGGAACAGCCTCGTGCTTCGCGAGCCAGTTCGCGAGCGCGGCGGCGTCCGGCGCGAAGAGCGCCGACGGATGGACGAAGCGGCCCTCCGCGAAGTGCGCGACGAGCGCGGCCCGGGTGTCCTTGACGCGCGGGCGCGGCAGGACAGAGGTGTCCGTGCACGAGCCTTCGAGCGCCGGACGCGACAGGCAGGACAGGAACTCCTCGATCCCCATATTCGGCAGGAAGGCATCCGCACCGATCGCTTCGCCGGCGATGCGGGCGACGATCCCGGAATCGGAGCGGTTCTCCCGGCACGAGAGTACCTCGATCAACGCACCGCGCGCCGCCTGCTGCAGCGTCTCCTTGTCGAAGCCGAGCTTGCCGTCCGGGCCGATCAGCCGCACCGCGTGGCGATCCATCCGGGCAAACCCGTAGACATCGTCGCTGGCTCCGGAGGCGATCGTGATGTTGCGCCCGGCGAGCGCCAACACGAGGAGCGCCAGCAGGGTGTCGCTGGCGATCGGGGCCCGCGACAGGGCCTCGTGGAGCGCATCGGTCCGGAAATCGCCGATCATCCCGATGCCCCGGCGCGTCACGTCGGGACGGCTCCTCGGGGTCTCGGCCGCGTCATCTGCGACGGAGGCGCCGCCGCTCTGCGCCTTCTTCGACGTCGGCATCCGGTATCCGACGCTTTGAACCGTGCCATTGCGATCGAGATACATCGCGACGCGATCGCTCTTGCCCGCCTTGCCGTAGACGCGCTCCGCCTTCGGCGGCAGCACCGGCTCACCCCAGCTATTGACCTCGGCGATAACGCCGCGCTTCGGGAGATGGTGCGTCATCCACTCCTGCTGCGCACCGAGATAGGCCTCGACATTGGTGGTGTAGCGGCCGTCCTCGTCGGCTGGCCCGAACAGATCCTCGACCCATTCGATGCCGTAGGCGCGCGTCAGCTCGTCGTCGAAGCTGGCATGCTTGGCGTACATCCGGGTCTTGGTCAGCGCGTTCGAGACGTTCCACCAGGTGACCTTCGGATCGTCCTTGGAGGGCTTGTACTTCTTCCAGACCTCCTTCTGGTCGTCGACCGGAGCAGCCGCGATGGTCCGGAGCTGCTGCTCATTCGGCATATCGCCCTTGGCGATGTGATCGAGCATGGCGGGCAGTACGCTACCGAGTAGCCTGAGCTGGCGGACGCGGCGAAGCGCCAGCCCGAGCGCCGCCGCGATGGCCTCCTCGGTCCAGCCGAGCACGACCAGACGTTCGATGCCGCGCCACTGATCGACCGGATTGAGCGGCTCCTGCGCGACATTCTCGATCATCGAGCGCATCGCGCCGTGATCGTCCGACGCCTCGACCTCCAGAACCTCGATCTCGTCGAGGCCAGCGGCAATTGCCTGCTTCACGCGACGATGACCGAACTCGATGCGATAGCCGTTTCCGCCACCAGACTCGGGGACGACGACGGGCGGCTGCAGGATGCCGACGAGCTTGATGGTCGCGAGCAGCAGGGCATCGGCCTGGGGCGTGGACTTCGTCCGGCGCGAACGATCGGGATTATCCTTCAACGCGCGCGGATCGACCTTCTTGAGTAGCATGACAGGCTCCTGTTCAGGGGTATGGGCGCGGTCTGGCACCGGCCCTTCTCCGTCTTCTTTTCGAAGACCCCCTCCCGCCCGCGGAGCGGGCGGGCCGGAGCAATTGCGGCCGAGCAACCCGGCCAGGCGGCCAAGCGGGGCGCGTGAAGCCCTGCGCAGGACGCCGGGCCGGGATCGCGAGCGGCGCGGTTGAGCGGAAGCGGCAGCGGCTCGCCCGGTCTGCGAGCAGCCGTTCCCCTTTCCCTTTCCCTTCCTCTTCTCCTGCTCAGATTGAAACGCGCTTGTTTCGACGCTATATTGCGTCAGAATGATTGGCACTTCTGAACGAAGGTGAGCGCCATGGGACTTGCTCAATATGCTGATGGCGGGCTGTTCTCGCCGCGCAAGATCGCGGAGACGTTGCGCACGACGAGCGAGGAGATCGCCCGGACAGCCGGTCTCGGCAAGGATGCGATCCAGCGCAAGGAGCGCATCCGGTCCGACAAGACGCAACGCCGGCTACGCGAAGTGACGGAAATCATCAATAAGGTCGAGCCGCGCTTCGGCTCGGCGCTGATGGCCTATGCCTGGTATCGCTCCGAGCCTTTGCCCGGCTTCTCCGGCCTCACGGCGATGCAGCTCGTCCGTGACGGCCGCGCCGACGAGGTGCTCGACTATATCGACGCGGTCGACGCTGGTGTTCACGCATAAGCTGGCCGATGCGCTTCCAGGGGGTCCTCTACCGGGCGCTGAACCCGGTCTATGCACGCGAACCGTTATCGGGCCGCGGCGCTGAACTTTACGGGGGGCGCTTCAACCGGAAAGGGACACCGGCGCTCTACACATCGCTGTCGATCATGACGGCCTTGCGGGAAGCCAATCAGGTCGGCAGCTTGCAGCCGACAACACTCGTCTCCTACGATGCGGACATCGAGCGCGTTTTCGACTGCCGGGACGATGACGCCCTTCAGGTGGAAGGGATGGATGCCGCGGCACTCAATGATCCGACCTGGCGCGATCAGATGAAGATAGCGGGAGAAGCGAAAACCCAGGCCTTCGCCCGAAAGCTAATCGTCTCCGGCTATCATGGAATATTGGTCAGGAGCTTCGCACCCGGGGCAACCCGCGACGACCTCAACCTTGTTCTCTGGCGGTGGAGCGACACGCCGCCATGCCACCTCACTCTGATCGACGACGAACACCGTCTTTCGCGACAGCCCTGACGAGCGACATGAGGATGGCCGGCCTCGCCCGAGGGGCGCGCCGGTCACCAAGCCGATCAGGCGGCGATCGCGCCTGCTGCACCGATGCCGTCAATATCGGTCGCCAACGCCACATCGACCTCCGCGAGCAGGCGGCGCTTCTCGGCAAGGTCCGAGGCGAAGGCGAACTCCCCCTCGCCGCGCGCCTGGTAGGATGCAAGCCTGCGGCGCGCATCGGCGAGGCGCTGGCGGTAGCGCTCCCGATCACCCTCGAAGCCGTCGAGCGCATGCTCGAGGCGGGAGATCGCACCGAGAGGAGTGGTCGTCACCGGGAGCTCGATCGCGTGCTCGGCGCCGGCGCGCAACAGCATGGTCGTGTATCGATAACCGTCCTTGCCGAAGCGCTCGCCGGCATAGTCGAGGTCGAAGCCACCGATCGAGGCGATGATGCTCTCGCCTTGCCTCTGGAGCTGAACTCTGGTCAGAATCTCCTTCATGAGGGCACGGCCAGCCTCCTTGCGCTCTGCATAGGCCTTGCCGGCGACAACCGTGGCGAAGGCCTCGCCTGCGGTCGGAATCAGGCGGTCGAGATCCTGCCCGATCTCGGCTATGCGCCGCGTCGAGACCTCGATGTCGCGCTCGGCGTCGCGGATCTGTCGCCGTACCGCATGCTGGTCATCGAGATGCGCGGCGCGCAGGCGTTCGAGCCGGGCGATATCCGCTTCGAGCCCGGCCTTCTGCATCAGGCGCGAATCTCCGGAGGCGATCGCCTTCGCCATCGCGAACTGGTTGGCTTGCCCCTCGCCGAGATCGTCCAAGCGCCGGATCGAGGTGTCGCCGGAGAGTGCGGCCGCGATGAAGCGAGCCTTGCGTTCATTATTCTGCCACATCGTCGCGTCGAGCGAGCCTTCGGTGGCATAGGCATAGATCTCGACCTCATCGTGCTGGTTGCCCTGCCGGACGATACGGCCCTCGCGCTGCTCGATCTGCGAGGGCAGCCAGGGCACATCGAGGTGGTGAAGCGCCTTGAGGCGCAGCTGCGCATTGACGCCGGTCCCCATCATCTCGGACGATCCGACCAGGAAGAGCACCCGGCCCGCCCGAACATCTCCGAACAGCCGCTGCTTGGCCTCCGTTTTCCGGAAATCCTGGATGTAGGCGATCTGCGACGGAGGAACGCCCTGGCGGACCAGCTCATCGCGGATCCAGCGATAGGCCGAAAACCCTCGGGTCTTCTCGACATTGATCGTGCCGAGATCGGAGAAGATCATCTGGGCGGCGCCGGGCAGCTCATAAGGCTTGCCGTCGGGCCGGAGGTAGCTGTTCTTGGCGCCCTCGTTCCAGATGCGCAAGGCGTTCGCGATCAGCTTGTTGAGCTTGTTCTGCGGCTCGTTGTCGTTCTCGGCATCAACCAGGCGCAGATCGATCGCGGCATGTCGGCCATCGGTGATGACCGAGAGCAGGATATCGTCGCCGGGCTCCGGTGGCCGGTCGCGCTCCTCGATCGTCTTGATGCGCGCCGCGAGTTGAAGCTGGTAATTCTTGAAGCCCTGCGAGGGCTTCGCGGTCACGATCTGGCGCTTGCCGGTGGCGATCGCCGGCACCCTGACGTATTGGCGCAGGTCCTCCGGCATCACGACATCCGCGAAGGAGCGGAACATGGCGATGAGCTCGGGCACGTTGACGAAGCTGGCGAAGCGCGAGACCGGCTTGTATTTGCCCGACGGCTGCAGCTCGAGCTCAGTGACCGTGTCACCGAAGGTCGAGGCCCAGGCGTCGAACTCATGCAGGCCGCGCTCCATCAGCGCAGCGTGATCCATCAGCCGCTGTACGGTGAACATCTCGCCGAGCGTGTTGGTGATCGGCGTGCCGGAGGCGAGCACCAGGGCCCGGCCCGGGTTCCGCATCTCGATGAAGCGGGACTTCACATAGAGATCCCAGGCGCGCTGCGAGCCATTCGGGTCGACGCCTTTCAGTGTCGACATGTTGGTGGCGAAAGACAGCTTCCGGAACTCCTGCGCCTCGTCGACGATGATCTGGTCGATACCAATCTCGGCGATGGTCAGGAGTTCGTCCTTGCGCGTCGCCAACGCCTCGAAGCGTTCCTGCAAGCCTTCCTTCAAGCGCTCGAGGCGCTTGCGCGAGACGCGGTCCTCCGGGTCGACATCGAGCAGCAGCTTCTCATAGAGCGCGAGCTCGTCCTGGATCATCTGCTGTTCGAAGGCGGAGGGGACGCCGATGAAGCGGAAGGCGGAATGGGTGATGATGATCGCGTCCCAGCTCGCCGTCGCGGCCCGGGACAGGAAGCGGGCGCGCTTGTCTTTGGTGAAATTGGTCTCGTCGGCGACGAGGATACGAGCCGACGGATAGAGCGCGAGGAACTCGCGCGCAGCCTGGGCCAGGCAATGACCGGGAACGACGACCATCGCCTTGGCGATCAGGCCGAGCCGGCGCTGCTCCATGATCGCCGCAGCCATGGTCATGGTCTTGCCGGCACCGACGGCATGGGCGAGATAGGTCGAACCGGCCGCGATGATGCGCCAGATGCCGCGTTTCTGATGTCCATAGAGCATGAAGGCGCCTGAGGCCCCCGGAAGCGTCAGATGGGCGCCGTCGAAGGCCCGGGGCGCAATATTGTTGAAGCGATCATTGTAGACCCGCGCCAGCCGGTCGGTTCGGTCTGGATCGGACCAGATCCAGCGCTGGAAGGCGTCCTTGAGCTTCTGGAGCTTGGTCTTCGCGGCTTCGGTATCGACGACATTGAGCACGCGGCGTTCGCTGTCACCGTCCTTGATCAGGTCGAAGATCTGCGGCACCCGGCTGTTGAGCGCGTCGGTCAACAGGTCGCCGGCGTGCCGGCGGCTGGTTCCCCATTCCGATGTGCCGACGGCAAGATAGGCAAGCTGGCGCGCATCGACGGTCCAGCTCGCCAGCTCGGGCATGTGATGGATCCTGATGTCGACGCCCATCGTCTCTTTGACGAAGGCGACGACGTCGGCGGCCGGAATCCACGGCGCGCCGAGACGCGCCGTGATGGCCGAGGGCCGAAGATCGGCTGGCTGCACCAACTGAAGGGCCGCGACATTGCGCTCATAGACGGGATCGAGGGCGGACGCGGCGTCCGCGAGCTTCAGCTTGTCGCGCACGGCGCCCGAGAGATAGGCGTCGGCCATCTGCCAGGAACCGTCGGCTGGATTGCGGAAGATCGCGCTGCCGAGCTCGGCGACGACATCGTCAGGATCGCGATGAACCAGCTCCGCGATATGGTCGAGATCGACGCGGCCGCGCTCATTGAGGACGACGGCCAGCGCATCGGCGGCACTCGCGATCGTCGGAGGCGCCGGCGGCGCGATCACGCGCTGCGTGAAGATCGGGCCAGGTCGGGCGGTGTCACTCTCGAGATCGTAGTCCTCGATCGAGGCGACCAGCCAGCAATCGGGATCGTCGAGGAAGGGCTGGAGGTTCGGCCGGCGATGGCTCTCGCGCGTGTCGCTGGTCTCGGGATCCTCGGTGATCGAAACGGTCGTGTGGTTGATCGGACCGAAATCGCGCACGAAGCTCGACCAGGCGATGCGCAGCCTGACCTGCAACTCCGACCAGGGCTGGTCGAGCTCCTGTGCCTTTAAGAGCGCGCGCACGCCATCGCGGACCGGGATCAGCTTTTTGATGATCCGGACATGCTTTTCCGGGATGCCGTCTGCACTGCGTCCCTTCCGGATGGTCACAGCGACCGTCTCGCCATCGATGACCTGCATGAGGCCCCGGCTGTTGTCGATGAGGAAGCTGCCCTCGCGAACATGGCGCTCGACCAGAAGATCGACAGCACCCTGATCGGCAGCATCACTCGGATCGAAATCGATCTCGCCGGGCTCGCCGTCATAGCGGTCCTCCGGAAGCAGACCGATGGCCGCCGACAACGCCGTGGCGAGGTCCTCGCCGCGCCGCGGCAGGCAGGTATAGGTCTCGCCGAAAGGGCCGGTGGTCAGCGCATGCGTGCCGAGAACGAAGTCCGGATGCTGCGCGAACCAGCGATTGATCCGGATCGCGCCTTCATCATCGGTCGCTGGCCGCACCTCCTCGATGTCGAGCCAGGTCAGGTCGCCCTCGGGCTCTCCGAGCTTGCGCTTGCGCAGGAAGAGGAGGTCGACGACAACGTCGGTGCCGGCATCCCCACGGAAGCTGCCCTCTGGCAGGCGGATGGCCGCGATCAGATCGGCGGATTTCGCCATCTGCTCGCGCGCCGTGCTGCCGGCCTTGTCCATCGTCCCGGAGCTGGTGACGAAAGCGGCGAAGGCGCCTGGTTTCAGGAGGTCGATCGAGCGCGCGATGAAGTAGTCGTGCACGCGCAAGCCAAGCGATCGATAGGCGCGGTCCGAACGGATGTTCCGGTCGGAGAAGGGCGGGTTGCCGATGGCGAGATCGAAGCTCGCCGGCAGGTCTGTGCGGGCGAAATCGCCGGTCAAAATCCGGGCTCGTGGCTGCAGCAGCCGGGCGATCCGCGCGGTCACGGGATCGAGTTCGACCCCGGTCACATGCGAGACGTCGCGCAGCGCCTCAGGCATCAGCGCCGGGAACAGCCCCGAGCCCATACCGGGCTCGAGGGTGCGGCCGCCGCGCCAGCCGAGGCGCTGGAGGCCCGCCCAGATCGCCCGAACGATGAACTCCGGCGTGAAATGGGCATATTGGGTGCAGCGGGCGAGCGAGGCATAGTCAGCCTCGGCGACGGCATCCTCCAGAGCGGAACCGATCTCCACCCAGCCTTTGCGGAAGTCGCCCTCGCCAGGACGCCGAAAGACGCCATTGGCGAGGTCCGAGGCGCCGAAGCCGGTGAAGCGGACCAGCTTCGCCTGCTCCTCGCGCGTGGCTGGACGCTCGGCTGCCTCGATCTCGGCTGCGAGCCGGATCGCCACGATATTCTCGCGCGCCCGGTCCTTCCAGCCGCGGGCCAGGCCACGATCGTCGGTGAGATAGAAGTTTGCGCCGCGCGCACGACAGTTCGTCGTCGGCGGCGTCACGTTCGCCGCGATCGGCATCGCCGGCGCCGGTGCTGCGGGATCGGGATCGTCATCCGGCTCGAAGTCGCCCGCGAAGTCGGTCACGCCGAGACCAAGTCCCGACGACAACGCGGTGTTGCCGAAAAGGTCGAGCGTGAAAGGATCGTCCTGCGCCATCGGAAACATCTCCTTGGATTGAGGGCGCGCGACATCGGCCAGCCGGACGGCGTCCGGCCGGGGGAAATGATCGCGACAACGTTGGGGGGCGGGCCTGCCCGGCCCGAAGGTCAGCGGCGGATCAAAGAGACCGACAGATTGGTGTCGGTCATCACAATGTGCAGGTGGGTCGCCGTCGGCGAGGCCATGATCAGTTTCACGAGCATTTCGGCATCGAGAAAGTCGATGCCGTCATCGGCGCCGAAATGCTGGCGCTTGTAGTGCCAGTAATCGGGGTTGGTCTTCGGATCGCATTCCTCGGCATAGATGACGAGCGGACGCTGCTCTTCGGCGAGCTTGCCATTGGACAGGATGTAGACGCCCTCGTCGCCGACCAGCCAGAGGCCGGGCTTTTCGTCCCGGCCGGGCGCGAGGCCGTAATGGGGATTGCGGAAGCCGCCATTGTTGAAGGCGTCGATCCGCCCGCGCAGGATGACGGCACGGACATCGGTCACGGAGAAGGTGAACATCGCCGCCTCCCCTCATGCCGCTTGTTGCTGGGGGAGGTAGCGCAAGTGCACCGGCAGCTTGGCCGAGATCTCCGCAGCGGTGAGCCCATCGAGCAATCGGAAGTCGCGGGATTGCCAGGACGCGCACAACATGACGATGCGTTGGCCCCGCTCGGCTCTGGCAAAGCGCTCGTCGGCGTAGCCGCGATAATCGTCATGGGTGCTCGACCAGATATGCTCGATCCGCTCCGCCCGCGTCATGGCGCGGACCGGCCGGGATTCCCGCTCGACGATCGCGTCGCGCAGTCGCCCCGGCGATGCTGGGTCCGATAGATCGCAAAGCCCGTGAAAATACCGAAGCTGCCCGTCGATCGAGAGCGCGAAGAAGACGCTGGTGATCGAGCCGATCAGGAATTCGCGCATCGCGAACATCTCGCCGCGCATCCAGAGCGGCGGCAGGATCTCGAGCATGTAGTCGTGCTCGCTCCGGCCGATCTCGAACCATTCGCCCCGATACAGGGCACCGGCGTCATCCTCGAAACGGTCCGGTCGCTGTGCGTGCCGGTCGAACATCCGGAACATCTGGCGGCGCTCGGCGACGCCCTCATAGACTTTACGGATCGCAGATGAGGTCATGGGCGGGCTCCTTGTCACGCCGTCGGACTGGAGCGCGGCTCACCTCCTCGGCCTTGCCATCACCTTCAGTCCTTCTGACCCCTCCCCTGCTGCCGCCTCTCCGTCCGGCCGGGTCAAGGGCCGCGGAACGCGGGCGTAGCTTCCCTTGACGCGGCCGGCGGGCATGCGGCAGCCGATTGTCTCCTCCCTCCTTCCCTTTGCTTCATGTTCGATCGCCGGCGCTGCCTGCAGCTCGGCGTTCCAGTCCACCTGCGCAGGCCGCAAGCGCTCAAACCCGCACCCAATCGCGATCGCCATCGTCTTCAGGCGGGCGGCATAGGCTTCGCCCTGTCGGTTGTTGTCGGTCGCGGCGACCAGCAACGCCCCGGCGCTCGCCGCGAGCGCGCGGATCGCGTCATCGGTTGCCGGCGCCCACCCACCCCCGGTGCTGAGATAGAGGCTATCGGACCGGGTGTGCTCGAGATCAGAAAGACTCATCGCGTCTATTGCTGCCTCGGTCACGCAGAGACGTGGCACAGCCGCCGGTCCAAACCGGAACAGCCGCTTGGTACCGCCGGTCGAGAAGCCTCGCCACTGCGGACCGCGCTCCTCCCAGCCGGTGATCGCCCCGACCTCGTCGCGATGGGCGGCCCACATGCTCCCCTGCGGACCTTCGCGCAGGACATGGTCGCGGACAGCGGCGCGGATGATGGAGTCCGGCAGTCCGCGCTCATCGCGCAGATAGCGCCAGGCCGGCGAGCCCGACCACGGTCTGCGGCGGCTCGCCCATCGCTCAAGGATAGATCGGACAGAGCTAGAACCGCGCGGCGGCCGGGGCCAGACTGGATATTTCGGAACGAAGCCGACCAGTGCAGCGACCCGCTCAAGGCCTTCGACGAAGGAGACGCCATCAAGATATTTGACCAGGCCGAACACATCGCCCTTGGCGTCGGACAGGGGGTCGAACCAACCCTTTCCGGCGTGGATCACGATGACGATCGCGTCGCCGCGGCGGTATTTGCCCGCATTGCGGGTGCTTTCCGCCAAGTCGATCGCGAACCCTGCCTTCTCGAGCACCGCCGCGCACGGCACCCTCTCCCGCAATTCCTCCAGTTCGGTCCGTTTCATGGTCCTGCCGGCACGCGCTCGCGTCCGCCTTTCCTTGCCTGTTTTCCTTTTCCCCGCGTCTCGCGGAGCGGCTTCCGGAGGCCGCGAAGAGCCATGACGGCAAGGGCGCGCCAGCGGCGTGAGCTTCCCTTGCCGCCGCAGCTCGCAAGCGGCATTTCCGGAAGGAGAAGGGCCGGCTCAACGCGCCGGCCGGCTTTCGAACGGATCGAACTCGGCGATGGGCTCGACCTCGCCATCGTCGAGCTCGGCGGAGGGCAGGACGCCGAAGGCTCCGTTCGACCGGAAGACAGTGACCGCAACCATGAGGGTCTGGGCGAGCTGAAAGGCATGGCTCTGGGCAAGCGACAGATCGTTAGACATCGTGAAGGCTCCATCCGGGAGCGGGCCAATTCCCGCTCGATGGCTTCGACAGTGTCCGGACCCGGACGCGATCACCGCGCCGGGCAAAGCCCAAGCGGCCGCAGCTTGCTAGCGGACCCCTCGGGGTTGATCGAGGAAGTCCCGGGGCCGGACCAGGACGCCATCCCTGAAGAGCGGGAATGGGTTGCTCCGGGGTCGGCCTGCTCTCTCGTGGACGATCCGACCCGGCCCGGCTGTCTTTTCGGCACTCCAGGACGGGGCTGGTCGTGCGGCGCGCTTCAGGCGGCGAATTCTTCCAGCCAGCCTCCACGTCAAAATCGACGAGGGTCTGGGGGAGGCCATTACGATCCGCAAGGGTTCGATTTTGATGACTGGCCAGCACGGGTCGCGAGTATCGCTCGCAGCATCAAGGGCGAATAAGGCCCGCCGTCCAGGGCAGCGGACCGCGCGCTGTCGGCACGATGCTTCCGCGGCGCCGGGTGACTTTCATTACTAGCAGCTACGCTGCGGTTCGGCTCGGCAGCCAAGCCCCACTGGCTGCAACAACCTTATCACGACAATCGGCGACGGGATCCCGCGTCGATTTACACGCAGAGTTCTCTCCCACCTTGCCCGCCGTTAGCCGAAGACCGCTGTTCACGCTTGAACGCATCCAGGTGACGCAGATCAATCAACTCTATAGAGGACGCACCTATATTGTGCCGACGGTTTCAGTGAATCTGATTTGGAGGGGCTATGTCGATACCGGTTCAGGTGACCGGAGCGTGGTTGATGCATCACGACCAAAAGCTCTCGGCGGTAAAATCAACCGAGTTTGAGAGCATCACCACAGCGGGCCGGGCGGCACGTCTGCTGTCGTATATTTCGAAAGAAGAGCAATGGAGCGTGCCGCTCACGCGGGTACAGGCACTTGCTCAAGCAAACGGCATCCGGAAGCATGAAGTGGCCGGGCTTTTGACGGAGCTGTCAAACGTGGGAGTCGTCGATGAGACCTCACACGGAGTTGCGGTTCTCGGTGTGAACCAGGACCACCTATTTAAGCACGCTGCAACCGTCTTCGAGGAGCAGGAGCCAACCGGTCTTGAGCGTGCAGCACTTGAGCTTGCCGAGTTGGCTAGCCAGTTGCCAGTCGAGGAGGTATCCACTGCGGAGCGGCTGTCCGACGAGCATCGGCTATCGAAGGCCGAAACCGCGGATCTGACGTCACTCTCCAAGCAGATCGGTTTCGTGGATCACGAAGCTTTGCGGGACAAGACACTGCTGTTCAATGGCTCCCTATTCAAGCGTGATGATGCGCGGAAATCGCAAATCATTCTCGACGGGCTGAATGCGACAGAGCGGCAAAACCTGCTCGAGACCGATGCGCGTCTTGCTGCAACCGGCTGCCTGCCCGAAGACACGATCGTCGGCATTCTAGGCACCGCACTCTGGAGCAAGCTCCACCAAATCGGTTATTATCAGGTCAGCTTAGTCACCAACGAAAACGGCAGCACCCGTTTCGTCACGCGCCCAGCCGCACTTGTCAAATATGTGCCTGGTGGTCTGGCAGACATGCATGACGACGCTAAGGCGCTCGCCAGCAGTCTGACCTATGGAATCCTGAAGAGCAGCAAGGAGCGGGGCAAGATTCAAGACCCAGCCGTTCTCATGAACGTCCTTATCAATCGCGGCTATGTTGAGGGGTGGGCGCGCGCGATCAAGGAAGATTATCAGGCGCTCGAACGGCGTGGCGTTGTGACCGTGTCGTCGTCCTCCGACGGTTTTCGGCTTACGCTGCAGAAGCCCGAGATCGGAACCATGGCTCAAGATCTCATCCTGCGAGGTGATGCCTCTGAGGCCGCTGCGCGTGCCACAATCGGCTCGCAGGCGGGCAAGTTCGTCGGACCCGAGGGTGCACGCATGGCGGAGCGGCTCAAGGATGTACCCGAAACCAAGCGCTCTGCGTCGCTTGCATTGGATAGCTTGAGGAAAGCCCGGTGATGACGAAGCAGCCCACCCCAGACATGGACAAGGGAGGAGCGGCGGAAGAAGCCCTCCGCCTTTATTTCCAGCAGCTAGGCGCTTTCGTCGTTCGGGGCGTCAAGGTGCGGGCCGGAAAGGATCACGTCACCGACATCGATCTGTGGGTCTACACGCGTGCAAGCGTGCACGCACGACACGTCGCGATCGTCGACATCAAAAACAAGAAGCGAGCCAAAGGCTACGAGCGGCTAATCTGGCTTAAGGGGCTCCAAGCGGCGGTGGGCGCCGACGAAGCTATCGTGGCAACGACAGCGTCCAAGGAGGATCTCGCGCCGTTCGCCACGAGAATGGGGCTGAAACTCCTCTCTTCGCAGGTCTTCAAAGCTGTCATGGCCCGCTATTCGGGCGCAAGCGACCGACTGACCTCCGAAGACCTCGAAAAAATGTGGCGTTCGGTCAGACTTGAGGGTGGAGAGACGCTGGCAGCGCGGATGGAAACCAACCTGGTCGAAATCGGGCTAGGCCTGAGTTTTACCGCACTAAATATCTGGATAGATGAGGCAGCTAAGCTGCTGGTGCACAGCCACGACCATGAACGCGTGCCTGCCGCGGTTGCGCGAGCTGTCCTGCTGTGTGCCTCATTGGTTGCGATCGCTGCCGACTATGTCGGAAGGACCACGGCATTCGGCGATCCGGAAAGCCGCCGTACATATTTCCGCGAAGGGCTCGTATTCGGAAACGCTGCCGATGGATCAGCAAGCCGTTATCTCGGATTTGCGGAGCGGGTCGCAACGGACTACCTCGACAAGACCGGAGCCGCTGCGGCAACAATTCGCTCAGGTTTTCAACGCGCCGTCGAGAACTTGCCCGTCGGACCATTCATTGACTTCTTTTCGAGACCCGCGGCTGGCCGTGAATTAATCGACGCAGCGATCCAGTTGGAGGCCGCAGCCTTTGCCCAAGCGGCTCCAAACTTCGCTGGCTTGCCCCCAGAGGCGAAGACAATCATCGGTCTTTTGATAGATTACGCAGGTCTCGATCGGCGGAAATTCCTGCGCGCAGCCGATCAAGCAATATCGCGAGGCCGTCCCAATGCAGAAACCGACATTAACGACGGCACCGCAAGAACCGTGTCGGAGCCGCCTAAGGACGAAGAGAAGGGACCGGACGGACTTCTATTGTAGGTGGTTTGGCTCAAGTTCGGTCGATGCTCAGTCACCCGTTGTGCGTGGCCATGTGGGGACTTTGACTAGTGTAGCCCGGACCTCACAATTCGGCAGAACGATCGATCTTGACTAGCTAAGGCATTTCGCCGTCGGCCCGGCAGATATCGACTTCATCCCTGCAGGCCCGGTCACCGAGCTGGTTCCCCAGCCGGCAGCCTGCCTGTCTTTGCTGAGTAAGACCGCGTACTGGAGCCTCTCGAAACCCAAGCTGGGGCCTGATTCACGCAAACTGCCGCTGCGCTTCTTGCGTCTTCAGGTCATACAGCCGCGCCGCCGGGCAAACCCGCCGGACGATCTCGCAGAGATGCTGATGGTGGGTCAGGTAGATGACCTGCCCACTCCAGGCCATATCCGCGAACAGGCGAAACGCCTCTTCGGCGCGAAAATCGTCGAAGGTTTCCATGATGTCGTCGGCCACGAAGGGCACGGCGCGGCGGGCCTTCGCGAATTCGTGGTATCCGGCGACGCGCAGCGCGAGATAGAGTTGGAAGCGCGTGCCCTTCGAGAGTTCGTCCGCGGCCTTCGAGCCGCCGGAGGCGGCAAGGGCGATCAGCGTCTCGCCATCCTTGCCGGGCTGCGCCGCGAGGCCGGAATAGGCACCCCGGCTGATCGTCCTGAAGGCGGCCGAGGCCCGCTCCATCATCGAGCTGCGATGACGCTCGCGATAGATCGTCAGGGCCTGCTCCGCCGCGGCGATGCCGGCGCGCAATTGCAGATAGCGCAGTGCCCCGTCCTCGATCTCCAGCAAGGTCGTGCGGCGGCGTTCCTCGACCTCGGCGACCCTGGCATCGCCGCCGATGGCCTCGACCTGGTCGATCGCCGTCGCCCGGGCGGCGAAGAGCTCGTGGCAGCGCCGATCCTGATCGTCGAAGCGCACCTTCAGCTCGTTCCATTCGGCCTCCAGCGCCGGGCGGGCCGCGTTGTCGAGCGCCGCCTCGGCGCTGGCGAGGTCGTCGCTGCGCATCGCCTCGCAGATGTCGCGCTCGGCTTCTCTCGCCCGCTCCTGCAATGCTCGGCGCTGCGCGATCAGCTCCAGCGCCTCGGCGACATCGGCCAGCGAACTCGCCTCGAAGAAGGCAATCATCCGCTCCGTTTGGCCGGCATGGATCTTGTGCCGCTCAGCCAACCCGCGCTGCCGCTCCTCCGCGGTCTCCAGCTGGGCGGATAATTGCGCGCGGCGGTCCTCGCCGGCACCCGCCTGCCGGACCCTGTCGACGATCTCGCGGACGCTGTCCAGCACCGGCATCTCGCGCGGAAGACCCAAAGCCTGCGCGAGCACCGCGACCTCATCGCGAAACGCCGCCTGATCCTTCTCCATCTTGTCGATACGATCGACGAGCCCGGCGCGCTTCTCGAGCGTCGGCGCAAGATCGGCCATCGCGATGAGAGTCTCGCGCACGACGCCGAGCGCGGGGACGGAACCCGTTTCCGCCAGCCAGCAGCCGCGACAGGTCGCGGACCAGGCCTCGACCCAGTCCCGCTCCTTCGCCGTCGCCTGTTCCGCCGTGCGCTCGCGCATAGCCAGGTCGCGCTGCCGGTCCGCCAGCTCGGCGTAGAGCCGCCTCATCTGCGCCTCGCTCTCCAGGCCAGCCTGAGCTTCCGCGAGCAGGGCGCCGATATCGGCCTCCTCCGCCGCGGCGAATCCGGCTCGCGCCAGCGCGGCCGAAAGGCGAACCCGCGCCTCGCGGATGTCCGCCTGCGCCGCCTCCAGGTCCCGTTCGGCGGCCCGCAAGGCCTCCCGCGCCTCCAGCGCCCGGTCTCGACGCGGCAGCCAATCCTCCAGCTCCGGCAAGGACGGCACCGGGGACCAGGATGGCGCCATGACGCGCACGGCCTGCGCGACCTCGGCGTCGATGCCGTCGAGAGCGGCCGCCGCGTTCGCGGCTAGCTCCTGCGCGCGGGCGAGATCGGCCTGCGCGACGGCCAGCGCCTGCCCGCTCTGATGCAGCCGCGCCAGCTCGGACATATGCGAGAGACGCCCGGCGCCGACGAGGTCGTCCTGGCGCAGGGCGGCCTCGAAGGCATCCGCCGACGCAGCACCGAGGTCGCGCCGGTGGGCGGCCCAGGCCTGTTCGCGGCGCGCGCGGATCTCGGCCGCCTCCCGATCGGTTACGATGCCGGTCGTCGCGGCCAGGCCAGCCCGCTCCGCCTCGACATGGTGCATCTGGGTCGTGAGCCGCTCGATCTCATGCCGATGCTGGGTCAGCGCGGCTTCGCTCTCGCGCCGCGACGCTTTCCACCGCTGCAACCGCTCCGGCCTGGGAACCGCCATGTCGACGAGTTGCTCGAACGTGCCCTGCCAGGGCCGCAGCGCCGACAGGCGCGCGTCGAGATCGTCCTGTGCCGATGCCCGTGCCCGCCCGGCGAGCCGCGCGCGCGGCTGATGATCGGCCGATCGCAGGGCCTCGACCGTCGCCGCCAACGCCGCGACGGCGCGGGCCCGCTCCGGGGACTCCGGCTCGGCGCCCTCCAATCGCGGCAGCTTGCCCGCGATCTCCGCGAGCCGACGCTGCGCGTTGTCCCTTTCGTCGCAGGCATTGCGCAGGGCGGCGTCGATGCCCGATCTCGCCTCGATCAGCGCGCGCAGCCGCCCCATCGTCGCAGCGGTCAGGACGAGGCGCTGCGGCTCGGCCTCCCCCTCGCGCTCGATCCGCTGCAGGATGCCGGAGACCTGCAGGTCGAGCTGGCGCAATTGCAGCCTGCGTTCGGGGATGTCCTTGTCCGCGGTGATGTAGCGCGCCCGCAGCTCGGTCAGCCGCTCCAGCCCCCGCGCCTGTCGAAGTGCGGCCTCGTCGATGATGGTCGCGTCGATCTCGGCGCGCAGCCGCGCGATCTCCTCGCGGCTGGCCTGACTCTGGACACCGAGCGCGATCTCGTCCTTCCGCAGCGCCGGCATCTCGGCCACCCAGCCGGCCGGAGCTTCCGGCAGCCCGACGAGCGGGGCTAAGCGTTCGCGGTCCGTGCGCAGTGCGGCGAGCCGGGGCAGCGCCGCGAGGTGACGTTGGATATCGTCCAGGCGCGCCTGGAGGCGCGCGCGCTCCGCGACCGCTTCGTCATATTGGCCGGTCGCACGCTCCCGCGTTTCGATCAGCCGCGCATAGTCCGACGCCAGCGTGTCGAACTGCTCCCGTTCGGCCTTCAGGCCCGCGAGCCTTGTCTTGAGCTCCGCGAGCAGACCGCTGCGGGCCCGGAACTTGTAGAACCCCTCAGCCTCGGCCCGGAGATCCACGAGCTTGTGGCTGAGATGGGCGAGGCCGGCGCTGGCCGAGAACAGCAATTGCCCGAGATCGCCTTTACTCGCCAGGATGCTCTCGCCGCCCTTCTCCAGGGTCTCGTCGTCGAGCGAGAACATGGTGCGATAGGCGTCGCGCTCGATCCCGCCGATCTCCGCGCGGATGGCGGTCTCGGGCAGCGGACGATCCTCGGCATCGAGCAGGCTGTTCTGCGGCCGCTTGATGCGCGAGAATTCCCGCGTCTCGCCATCGAACTCCAGCGCCGCGCCGATCCGCATCGTCGCATAGGGATGCAGGAAACCGAACGCGCTCTGCGAGCCGATTCCGAAGAGGAGATCGAGCAAGGCCGAGAAGGTCGTCGACTTGCCGGCTTCGTTCGGCCCGTAGATCACGTGCAGATCAGGCTCGCCTTCGCGTCGCGCGCCGAAATCGATGCTGTGATCGGTGAACTTGCCGTAGCGCGTCAGGTCGAGGCGGCGAAGGCGCATGCTCAGCCTCCCTCGCCCGCCGCCTGCAGGCGCGCGACAACCGTCTCCGCGCCATCGCGGGCGAGGCGCGCGACGTGCTCCCGGAAGGCGTCCTCGTCGGCGCCCAGCACGTCGCGGCATTCCTGCGGAAGCTGGGCTCGGATCTCCTCCGCCATGCCGGTCAGCGTCGCGGCGAAGGCGTCGGAGCCAAGAATCTGCTCCTCGATCAGGCGGTGGAGATCGGTCAGCGGGTCGCCACTCGTCTCCCCCGGCAGCGCCGGCGGCTGGCAGGCGATCTCCAGCTTCTCGACCCAGCATGAGCCGATGACGGCGGCCCGGTCGTCGGCCTCGGTCTTCAGCAGATCCATGTCGCGGCGGATGCGCCAGGCCAGCGATGTCGCTCCCACGACCTGCAGCCGCGCGACCAGATGCGCGGACGCGACCACGCTGCGTGTCGCCTCCAGGGCCCGCGCGATGCCCGCAACCATCTCCCGCCAATCCTCTATCCCGGTCGCGTCAACCGTGACCCGCTCGAACTGCGCGACGCTGGTCACGCGCTCTTCGATCGTGATCGAGCGGTCGTCGCCGACCGTGACCAGCGACACTGATTTCGGACCGGCCTCGTTGATGTCGCGGCCCTGCGGCATGCCCGGCATGGCGATCAGGCAGGCATCGTCGACGACGGCGCGCTTGTGGATATGGCCGAGCGCCCAGTAGCGAAAACCCGTAGCCCGAAGGTCGGCTAGGCTGCATGGCGCATAGAGGTCGTGGCCCGGGGTGCCGGCCAGGCTCGTGTGCAGCATGCCGATATTGACCGCACCCTCCACCGGCGGCCGGTACTTGCCGAGCAGGCTCTCGGGAGCGTGGGGCTGCGCGAAGCTCAGCCCATGGATCACGATCGGGACCCGCCCGGCCGGACCCGGAAGCTCCAGCGCCTCGGCGCGGCCGCCGAAGACCTTGACCGAGTCCGGAAGCACCAGCTCCTTTGTGATCCGCGACATCGCGTCATGATTGCCGCGGATGACGCAGGTGCGGATGCCGGCCTGATCCAGCCGCCGCAGCTGCTCGGCCAGAAAGCGGGCCGTCTTCATCGAGGTCTGATCGCCGTCGTAAAGGTCACCGGCGATCAGCAGCGCATCGACCTGCTCCGCGAGGCAGAGGTCGATGATCCCGACGAATGCCTGCCGAGTGGCGTTGCCGATCAGCTCCGCCAGCTCGGGATGGCGCATCGCCAGCGAGCGCAGCGGCGAGTCGAGATGAATGTCGGCAGCATGAACGAAGCGAAAAGTCACCGGATCTCCAGCTAAGGGGCGAACCCAATAGTCCTAGAACAAGGTGCCGAGCACCTTCCAGGTCTGTTCAACGATCGGAACACCAGCTATCGGTGTAACTCCGGCCACAGGAAACTGAACGAACTCCCCCTCGCCAGCCTGACCGACATTTTCAAGATAGAAGACGGTCTGGGATCCGGGCATCGCCTTGCCGAGGCGCTTGAGGTAGGCGAAGTGCTCGCTCGAAAACTCGTCTGCCCTGGTTACGACTGCCAGGATGCGGCCATCGAGCAGCGAGATGTCCGGGGCAACACCTAGAAGGACATGGCCTGCGTCGAGTGCCACGGGAAAGGCACTATCGCCGACAACACACGCTGCAGCGACGACCTGCTCGAGAACCGGCGACCGATCCGCTTCGATCGCTTCGTCTTGCGATTTCGCAGGCGTGGTTTCATCGAAAAGCACACCGATCACCTTGCTCAAATGCGCACTGCTGCGCTGAACGAAGTGCGTTTGGGGCGCGCGGGGATTTGTCGACGGCATCGTCTCCAGCGCGATCCGAGAGCGGTCCGCCTTATCTAGACCGATCCTCCTCGCATAAGTCTTGCCTGGCGTGCGAACGATGGCGAGGTCGCCGTTTCTGACCTCCGCCGTAGCCGACACGATGAGGGTCTGGCCTGGAAAGGCGACGATCCCCAGCGTCGGCGCTCTCAATGTGAACAGCGAGACGTCGCCAAGCGATGACAGCTCCAATCGATCTGTCGCCTGATCGATCGTCATCAGCGGTGCCCCGGCTGCACGCGCAGCCAGTCGCCCAACCACCAAAATTGGTGTCGTGCGGAGCGTGACGAGCTTCAGATCCGAGGTCGCCTTCTGGGCCTCCGCCACGGCTTCTTCTGGCGGCAGCCTGCCCATGAATCTCGCGTAGGCGAGCCAACAGGCATCGATCGCTGAGAACACATCTTCGTAACTCTGCCTGACGATCTCGGCCTCGATGGGTGTGATCTGATCAGCTCGCCCGTGATGTGCCTTGTTGATGACATCGCGAAAGGGCGCTCCGGACCTGAGCGCGGGCAGCTCCAGGAGCCGTCGAAACGGCTCCTCGTTGAAAGGCTGCTCCCCGCGGTTTCGGGCATTGGCGATCTTGCCGAGCAAATCGCCCATCGTCGGGTCATGCAGGACCGCAGGATCGGATGCGAGCAGGTCCCACAGCTTGATCTCGATGCGCACCCGAACCGGATAAACGAAGGCGCGCGCCATGCCGGTGTCGTTCGGATCGTTCTTCTGCCAATGCTCGCAACGAACGCGGACCTCGTCGACGACTGGGGCAAGGCTCACCGTGCACTTCGACGTCGAGATCGCGGAGAATTCCCACGTCTCGGTTCGTACAGCTCCCAGGGCGCGTTTGTCGGCAGCGACAAAAGCCTCGATTGTGGGAATGAAGGCGAAATCGTTGCTGACGATGATCGGGTTGATACCCTCTGCGATTAACCAGGGGATCGTGGAGGCGAGGTTGGCAACGTTCCCCGGATCGAGCAGATCCTGGGGGTCATCCATGAGGACGGCCGAAATGCCGCCTGATCGTGACCAAACCTGTTGCCAAAGTGCCAGCACGAAAGCGGAGAGAAAGGCGCGCAACGCCGACGCATTCATGACGTGGTGAGCCTCAACCAGATGCTGCCCGTGGGCCGCGAGGAACGTGAAGCCGTCGCTCTTCGCTGGGTCTAATCCTGCATATTCCGGAGCTTGAACGAAATGGGCCCTATACATGCGTTGGGACCAGGAGGTCGCCTTCTCCTGCAAATCCGTGATGAGTCCGGCAACCTGATTATGCACGAGGTCCGGGAAGCTCTTGAACGGCTCGACGGCCTTGGCTGCTCGCGCCAGCTTTTCGATCCGCGCGCGGGCCTTGGCCCACCGCTCACAGGTGTCCTTGATCTGACCTAACTGGCGACGAATGCCGGCGAAGACGGTGGCCGCATCGAGGTGTGCCTTCAGGACGTTTAGTTGCCCATGGATAGTCCGTTCGCTGGCCGACAGCGCCGTTTCGTCAGCATCGGTCCGCATCACTTTTAGGACGGCGGCTCGCGCGAACTCGGCGTGGGCGGTGCGATAGCGGGACAGGGCTATTGCCCGTCGCACGCTGCGTATCGCTGCACGCAGCTTCTCGTTGTCGGGAATCTCGACTGGCACATTGACGCCAGGCAGCGGCTCGCGCTCAGGAGCATCTTTCCAAGCCGACGCGCAAAGGGGACCTATACCCTTGGCCATTGGCTTCAGGGACGCCGGAAAGTCGGCAGTCTGAAAGACTTCACTCGACAGCGCCGCGCCGTAGACCGAGGCCAGATCGTCAGGCACAGCGTCATCGACGAACCTGCGAAGCTTTTCAGGAAGACGATCGCGCAGGCCTTTCTTCGCATCGCGCTCCCATTCGTCGGCCGTCTTCAACATCGCAGCGTCAGCCTTGCGCGCGTCCTCCAGCGCCTGCGCCACTGATTTGTCCAGCAAGGCGTCATTAGGAATAGCGCCGGGTTGTAAGAGATCGCGCTCGCAAACCGGGCACGCGGTAAATGCGTGGCCCGGATGAACCGTCTCGTGCCATTTCGCCACGAGACCGTAGAGACGAATCCGATCGGCGCGCTCCGCGTTGGAAAGCTGCGTGACGAGAGTCGCCGCCTCGCGCTCGATTTCCAGCAATATCGTCGCGCCGCCTGCCAGCTCCTCCTCGCTCAGCTCCCCGAGCCGTTGCGCAAGCTGCATCGACGGAAGGCCCTTGAGCGCTGCGCCGCTGAAACAATGCTCGGCCGCTCTGATAGCCTCACCAAAGCGCTTGATCTGGCCATCGTTTGTAAGAGGCGGGAGAGAACCGAGAATCAGTAGCGCATCCGCTGCAGCTTGTTCCTCCGCCGACTTCAGAAGCTGTTCGGCTCGCTCAAGACCCGCCTTCCAGTCATCCGGAGCCGTCTCGCGAGGTGTGGCAACGCAACTCAGATCTGGCAGACCCTCACTCTCCTTGAGGAGATCCTGGAGCGTCGACAGCTGTTTGGCAGCGAGATCCTCGCACTGCTCCTTATCCTCCGTAGCCTGTTTAGGATATTTTCCGGTCAACCGCTCGTGGAGACGGCCACTGCGGGTTCCGAAATGAGCCAGCGGCCGTAAGCCGGTCAACGTCGACACCGCCTGCGACAGGGTCGTCTTATCATCGAAGCGGGTCGCCGCGGCGATCCCAGGCATCACGGTGCCGACTTGCAAGGCCAGTTCCGGCAATCGGAGTTTTTCGAGCCCGATAGCGGTCGTCTTGAAGGTCTTTCTGCCGTCTCGCTCCAGGCGGCGCTCGACCTCGACCTCGCTTCCGTCCACCAATGACCTGAATTTCAAGCGCACCCAGGTATCAATCTGCGGCTGGCCGTCGACAGCCAGCAACTCGCTTTCTGTTGGGATCGGTACGATCGGCGGTAGCTCGAACGTGGTGTTCGGCTCACCGCTGTTCTTGTTCGGAATCTGGACCGAGATGGGCATGTGCAAAGGAGAAGGAAGGCCTTGGGAGCGATGCCCATAGCCAGTTAGACACCAGCAAATGGCACTGATCAGCGATGTTTTGCCTGCGCCATTGAAACCGCGAAAGAGGGTCACATGCCGGGAGAGATCGAGTGCGAATGGCCTCGGCGCTGCTCCCTTCTCATCGCAATGGCGGTGAAGTCCCCGAAAACGGTGCGCAGTAACCCCAGTCAATTGCCAATGTTGTTGTTGGCTTGTCGGCCGCGTTGCCGGAGCGGTCACCTTGGTGGGCTTGTCCAGCGTCTCCAACAGGCGATCAATCTCGCCATCAAGGATATTGGTGTCCTTATCCGGGTTCCAGTAGGCTTGTCGGTTCTGATTGTAGAAGGCCAACACGGCACGGCTGTCTTGCAGCGGAAGGGAGAAATCGGCGCCGCCTGAAATCTGCAAAGCGTTTCCAGCTGCTAAATGCAGGACGACCTCATCCAAAGTCAGGTCTGCAATATTGATCGCCACAGGCCCCCCGGTAATCGTGTCAGCACGCTCGCTGGCCTGCCGATTCTGCGGCGATTCTGACTGAACGACGCAGATACACAAGACTCGTCGCTCAGCATTGAGGATCGATGGGCTTACATTGCCGACGGTGCCGCCCCGCTCGATCTCGCGGTTTCGGATGTCCGAAAGATGTATACGAATTCCGGACACAGCCCTTGCGATGAGTCCGAAAAAGAACTACAAATTTCGGACATGAGCAACGCCTCTCGAGAGCTGAAGACAGTCATAATCGAGCGCATCCAGGCGGATGCGCCGCGGAAAGTGTGGACGCCTAGCGACTTCGTCGACCTTGCTTCGCGGGACGCCGTCGATAAGGCCTTGCAGCGGCTGACGACGGGCGAAACCCTCCGGAGAATCGATCGCGGGCTCTACGATCTGCCGAGGTTCAACAAGCTCACCCAGAAACTCAATCCGCCTGATCCGCGCTCAGTCATCGATGCCGTCGGGCGACGCGATCAAACCCGAATGCTTGTCGATGGCATGACCGCGGCAAACGATCTGGGGCTGACTGATGCCGTTCCGGCCAAAATCGTGGTGCACACCGACGCTCGTCGCCGCCCGATCCAACTCGGCAATGTCACGATCACCTTCCGTCCGACGGCAGCCAGCAAGCTCTTCTGGGCCGGTCGGCCGGCAATGCGCATCGTCCAAGCGCTTCATTGGCTGCGCGATCTCTTGAATCGGGAAGGGGAGAGCGATCAGGTCAAACGCACGCTAGCCAAGCTTTTCGAAGATCCGACAACAGGATCAGTCCTCAAAGCGGATATCACGGCCGGTATGACAGCGCTTCCGACATGGATGTGGGTATTTCTCAAGCCCATGATTGAGAATGATCTCGGCATGGATGGTCAGCAAGTCGGCCCGACTGGGGTGGTGAAGGCATGAATCCGGCTTTCGACGAGGTTCTCGCCGCCGGGTCGGAGGCGATGTTGAGCGCCTTCGATACAACGGCGCTACGCCTTGGCACTGCGTCCCAGAATGTCGAGAAAGACTTTTGGGTCTGCTGGACGTTGGATGCCTTGTTCAATGGCTTGAAAGAGGGTGGCCCCCGGTTGCTCTTCAAGGGCGGCACCTCGCTGTCCAAAGGCTTTGGTCTGATCAATCGGTTCTCCGAGGACATCGACGTTACGGTGTTTCGCGACGATATCGGCGAGCCGGCGACCATCGAAGAGCTCGAAGGGCTTAGCGGCAACAAGCGCAGGGCGCGACTAGACGCGATCAAGGACGCTTGCAAAACCTACATCAACGGCCCCCTTCGCGCCGAATTGACGGCAACTCTGCAGGCCAGACTCAAGGCCGCCGGCATAGCCTCCGAGTCGACACGGGTGGAATCTGACGATACCGATCCCGACGGCCAGACCCTGCTTCTCTGGTATCCTGCCGCGACGCCGCGGTCGGATTACGTACGAGCAGCGATCAAGATCGAATCTGGCGCGAAATCGGCGCTCGATCCGAACAGCGCCGTGCCGGTCAAACCCTATGTTGACGATGATCTGCCCGCGCTCGACCTGACCGTACCAGCCGTGCGCACGGTCGATCCCGAGCGGACATTCTGGGACAAGGTCGTCATCCTGCACGGGGCACGACGCTGGTTCGACGTACGCGGCGAATTGCGTGGGGGCGGCCAGCGCATATCTCGGCACTACTACGATCTGCACCAGCTCGCAGCCGCATCCGTGGGCGCGGTCGCCATCGCCGATGCTGCGCTCGGCGCGGATTGCGTCGCGCATGCCCGGATGTTCTTCAATCGACCGGATTTCGACCTTGCAAGCGCCGTGCGCGGTTCGTTCGCGCTTGCCCCACACGACGCCATGATCGAACAGCTGCGCGTCGACTACAGAGCCATGCAAGGCATGATCTTCGGCGACCCTCCGGGGTTCGAGGCCGTGCTCGAGAGCATCCGCTCGCTTGAGACACGCCTGAACGGAGGCCGAGATGACTAGCCTTGCTGTTCGGCTGATGGAGATCGACGCCACCCAGCTCGAAGAATTTATCGAGCTGTGGGTGGAGCGTCGCTCGGCGCAATACGATCGGATCGAGCGGATTGGAGCGGCGAACGACAAGGGCCGCGATGTGATCGGGTTCCTCACCAGCGCCCGGCACGAAGGGCCTTGGCACCTGTTTCAATGCAAACGGAAGACACGAGGCAGCAAGCTTGGAAAATCCGAAGCGCTGTGCGAACTCGGTAAGGTGTTTTTCCACCATTGTCAGGGTGCGTATAATACCCTGCCGGAAAAGTATGTATTCGTCGCGCCACGCGGCATCGTCGGCTCGTTGCTGGACCTGATCAATAACCCTTCAACACTGGCAGCCGCGCTCATCGATGGCTGGGATGAGCATTGCTCAACACAGATAACGCGGCGCATGACCGTGACGCTGACGCGGGAGATCAAGGCCGCGGTCGCAAGCTTCGATTTCTCTCGCGTCGAACATCTGACAGCGCCGATGATCGTAAAGGACCCGGCAGCTGGGCCCGCTTTGTCAAAACTGCTGGGATTGATGCCGGAGGAGGCGCCAAGCGGTGCGGCACCCGATCTCATTCAGCCCGAAGAGGCTCGGTATGCCGATCAACTTCGCATCGTCTATGGCGAGGCTAGTGGCATCGCGTTCGTGTCCGCCGACGACGTCCTCGCACATGCGGATCATGGCGAACATTTCCGCGATCAGCGGACCCGCTTTTTCGAGGCGGCCTCATTCAAGCGATTCCACCGTGACAACACCGCGCCGGGGGTGCTCGTAACGTTTGAGAACGACGTCTATCACGGCGTCATCGATGTGCACCGCGATCGGCACGAGACGCTTCTTCGGCGCGTCGACGCGGTTATGAGACATGCATCGATCCTGCCGGCGAGTCTGATCGGCCGCACAGTGCGAATCCCGGTGAAGCAAGGAATTTGTCATCACCTTGCGAATGAAGGACGGCTGAAATGGGCACCGTGAGCGAGGCTGATTTCAGCGGAGCGTTCAATTCGCCTCTCGAGGCTGGCATCAGAGCCGTTGTGATCCTGGAACATTTGCGGCCGGAGTCGCTGGACCTCGCCGAGATGGTTCTGTTCGACCATGTGGTGGTGCATACCGCCGATCTTGGCGGTCCCCCTAGCCTGCATCCCGAGGTTCCTGGCCGAAAGGGCGAACTACTCGTACGCCGGCGATTGATCGAGGCAAGCTTGCAGCTCATGCAACGATGCCATCTCGTTAACCAGGAAAGCGCCGACGAAGGCATCATTTATCGCGCCTCTGAAGAGGCCGCGGCCTATGTCGAGCTGCTCGAAACGACCTATTCGGTGCAGATGAAATCTTGTGCTCGTTGGCTCGCCGAGCAGGTTGAGACACACAGCAAGGCGCAGTTCAAGCAAATGGTGCGGGAGCGGATCGGCGATTGGAGCGAAGCGTTCCCGACGGGCTCGGCATGAGCGACTTTAGCCCCCCTCGATTTTTCCTTCGACGCCTTGCTATGACGGGGCCTGGGAAAAAGCTCGTCGCACTGACGTTCGGAGAGCACATCAACGTCGTTTGGGGCGCCTCGAACAGCGGCAAGTCCTATATCGTCAAGGCGCTCGACTTCATGTCCGGCGCCAAGACGCCCCTGCCTCCCATCACCGAAGCCCAAGGCTACGACAAATGCTGGCTTGAGCTTGAGCTTCCTCTAGCTGGAACAGTCACGCTAGAACGAGCGATGAAAGGGGGAGACTTCGGGCTCCACCTTGGCTCGGTGGAACCCGATTCTGCCGGCCGGCCCAATCGGACTCTATCCTGGGATCACCGCAGCAAGGGCGAGAGCATCTCGGGTTTCCTGCTTGGCGAGCTCGGGGTCGCTGAGAAAGAGATCGCGCGGACGCTGACGGGCGACAAGAACGCTTTCACGTTCCGGCACTATGCCGCCTTCGTCTATACCGAAGAAACCAACATGATGGGCGAGTGGAGCCCGATCCGGATTTCGGATCGCAGCGGTGAGACATTCGACAAGAACGTCCTGAAATTCATCCTGACCGGAGTCGACGATTCCGCGATCGTCACCACCCAAAATCCTGATTCCCAGCGCACTGCGAATTCCGGCAAAATCGAGATTATCGATGAAATGCTGGCGGCCGCCCAGGTGGAATGGGAACGGGACTATCCTGGCGACCCTGATCTGAGCGATCAGTCCGAAAAGCAAGCGGCGACGATCCGCGACCTTCAGAAGACGATGTCTGATCGCCAATCGCTGTTGGATGATCTTCGGCTCGATCGCCGGTCAAAAATGGAATCGCTCAGAGACGCCCAGGAGCGGCGCACCGAGATATCGCTCTCACTGCAGCGCTTTGCTTTGCTCAAAAGCGTCTACGAGAGCGACTTGGAGCGGCTGGCCTCGCTGGAAGAAGGTGGGGCGGCTCTGCTCGCCGGGGCACGCAGACCTTGTCCACTTTGCGGCGCAGATCCTTCGCACCAGCTCCACGCGCATGGCATCGAACAGGTCGAGACGACGCAGAGAGCGGTCCGAGCCGAAATGGCAAAGATCGCGTCGGAGCGCGCCGATCTCGCCAAGGCGACGCGGTCTTTCGAGGCGGAGCAAGAAGGCTTGCTGAAACGCGCGGGCCGGCTAACGGACGAAATCGACGAAATCGACCGGCAGCTTGAGGAGGTGAAGCCGCTGGAGGTCGCCGCGCGTCGAACCTACGAGGAACTGGACACAGCTCGCTTCGTGACCAGGCAGGGGATTGCTCTTCGACAGCGGATTGACGAGCTTCTTCGCAGAAAGACGCAGCTCGAGGCGTTCAAACCGAAGTCCTTGCCCCGCGGCAGCGTGACGTCGGGCATCGATGGTGTGACCGGGCACGAATTTGCGACGGTTGTGCAGACGGTACTCCATGCCTGGAAGTTTCCGGGGCTGCCGACGGTCTCCTTCGACGATAGGACGCACGATATTCTCATCGATGGGAAAAGCCGTCGCGCAAACGGCAAGGGCGTCCGGGCGCTGATGAACGCCGCATTCAAGATCGGGGTCTTGCTGTACTGCCGTGGAAAGGAGCTTCCCCACCCTGGTATCGTGGTACTCGACAGTCCCTTGCTGAGTTATCGCGATCCCCTCACCTCCAGACATGGCGAGTTGGCTGCCGACGAGAAGGAAGTGAAGGAGAGCGGGCTCAAAGAGCACTTCTATCGCTTTCTGGTCGAGAAGAAGGACCTGGCTCAATTCGTCATCATCGAAAACGACCCTCCGCCGATTGCTCTCGGCGAGGGCTCGATCGTGACGTCATTTACCGGCTCGCTCGGCCGCGGCGGCCGGCGTGGCTTCTATTGAGGGATGATCCGAAGCGTCGCCCGATAGAATTCCGGCCTTTCTGGTCTCGATCAAGCGCGCCGGCTCGCGCATCTCGTGCCGAAATTGATGGATCGCTGGCCTCGCGGTTGAGTAATCGCCGGCCAACGGTGTCGGTCCGAGTTACAGGTGTTGGCCTAGGGCAGGCGAAAGCTGGCATCTTCCACACATTGCGAGCTCAAAGCGTCTTCATGTGGAGATGGAAACAGGTCAATGAAGAAGCGCAGCAGCACCGCCAAGCAGGCACGGGCCGGAATCATTGCTGTTGAACAGGCATGCAATGAGCTAGATTTAATTTGGCGCAGCCTGATCGAGGAGGACGTTGGCGTCGACGGAACGATCGAGATCGCCTTAGGGCAATTTCCGACGGGCAAGTTCATCGGCGCTCAGGTCAAGTCGGGCATGAGCTACATCCGATCCGAGACTGAAGAATCCTTCAAATTCTATCCAGACAAGGATGATTTGGACTATTGGCGCAAGCTCTCCATCCCACTCTTTCTACTCGTTCATCATCCCAATGATCAAAAAATTTATTGGGTCGATGTGAGCCGGGTGTTTTCGGAGGAACATCACGACCAAGACGGCGTCGTGAGCATTGCGTTCTTAAAGTGCGACACGCTCGACCGAGCGTTCGCAGCTTACCTGCACGGCCGCTTCGATCTGACGGTCTATAGTGACGACCAGTACGCCAGTTTGCGGACTGAGCTCGAAGCGCTCGTTCACAAAGACGGCATCGGCAGTGGTGCGGTTGCGATTACCGGGCTCGATCTCTTCATCGAAGGTCTCTGGGGGCTCTGCAGCAAACTTCAATTCCACTCAAGTCTCTTGGCCGACCTTATCCGAAAAGCCGTTCGGAACCGTGAGGGTGCCATTCCGATTACCTACACGTTCAGTCGCGCAGCGCTCTATCCGTTTTTTTCGAGTTATTTCAGCCTTCTATCTCGGCACCACATCGCACTCATAGACGCGGCCGACGTCAGCGAATCCCTCTATGGCAAGCTCGAATTTCCCACGTTTATCGCTCCGCTCACGACAAATGGCCGGCGGTTCGTAAAATACCTTCGAACTGCCGGATTGCCGCGCGTGCACGACCATCAATACATGACTCTGTCGCTCCATCCGCACGTCCAGATCGAGGTCTACTCGAGCTTTGACGCCGACGACGATCAGGAGCCGTTCGGACCCTACACAGACGTCCTCGCAATCAGCTTCAACGCCCAGCTGGACTATTACCACCTTGCCCACTGGCATCGTGCCGACCCGGCCGGAATGGCGGTAGAGGTAGCCCGGCAGAGCATTCACTATCACGCACTTCGCGACTATCTATCGACGCGGTTCAAAGACACCCCTCGGAATCATGTTCTATTCCGGCATCGTGACATTCCGCTCAGCCCGCTGATCTGTTGGCTGTTGGAATGGAACGATGATCGAAGCGACATGCCGACATCCTGGCTTCGTGGTCGATCCGGCAAGGAGGCGATGGGCTTCGCGGACGAGGTGATGGCCGTCCTGGGCCCAATTGGCGTCGCAACCAGCCGGGAACCGGCCGAACCGGCCTTCCCGAACCCAATCCTCGCCAATGGCGAGCAACTCGAATGTGCAGAGATTGCCTAGAATCTTGCTTTCTGCTCCTGATCACGACGGGGCGCGTCAGCCTCATCGAGAGACATGAGATTACGCACATCATAAGAGATAGAGCCGAGCCGGACTTGGTAATGATCGCAATCAACCGGCGCATCTCTCCCAGTTGCTGCTGAGGCAGAGGATAGACTTGTGGTCGCCAGAAGCACGGTCATTACCAAATCGGTTGGCCAGACGCCGACCGAACAATATCTGGCTCAGCTGTGCGACACGACATTCCTGCGCCTCTGGGCCTATCCAAACCCCTATAAAGCGGAAGGGAAAGAACTCTGCGACCTGCTGGTCGTGTTCGAAGACCGGGTCTTCCTGTTCTTCGACCGCGCCAGCAACAAATTTGTGGATCCCACGAAAGATAGCGGCCTGCAGTGGAAGCGCTGGAAGCAGGAAGCGATCGACAAGCAGATCACAACCGCCACCGGCGCGCGGAACCACCTGCTGAAATACCCTCAGAAGGTATTTCTGGATGCCAAGTGCACCATTCCCCTTCCGGTTCCAATCAACGCCACCGCCGACACCATCCACAAAATCGTAGTGGCCCACGGCGCCGAAGAAGCTTGCAAAGCGTACTCCGCCGATAATGTCTATGGCAGCCTGGCCATCGGCTATGGCGAGGACACCGACAGTGAATACCCGTTCTTCCTGAGCCTCGACAAGCGCGACATCTGCCACGTCCTCGATAGCTTCAACCTGTCCATTATCCTGCAGGAACTCGATACGATTTACGATTTCGAGCAATACATTGTCGAGAAAGAGGCCGCGATCAGGCGGTACCAACTCCTGAATTATTGCGGTGAAGAGGATTTGCTCGCCCACTACCTCTTCAATCTCGATAAAGCGACGGGACGCCACCGGATTGGCAACCCGGACAGGGATAGCGCGGTCAACGTCGTGTCGATTGGCGAGGGTGAATGGCAAAGCCTAATCCGGTCAGGCCCGTATCTGAGGAAGAAGGAAGCAGATAGGGTTTCCAGGCTGTGGGACGACATCATCCAGCGCACGGGGCAGAACGCCCTCGACGGAACCCTCATGGGAGATGGCAATATCTTCTCCCGCCCAAGCGCCATTGCGGAGATGGCCAAGGAACCGCGGTTCATGCGACGGGCGCTCTCGGAGGCGATGATCCAGGCCGCGAACGCTTTCCCTGACCTGAAAGGCGGCATGTCGCGGAATACATCCTTGTTTCCGTCCTTCTATGACGGAAAGGCCTATGTCTTCCTTCAGATACGGGATGACGTATCCGACCGCCAACAGCCGGACTATCGCGAGAAGCGCCTCGGCTTGCTTCAGGTCGCCTGTGGCGCCGCGAAGCTTCACCGGCCCGACCTGAAGCTCGTGGTCGGAATCGGCGTCGATGCGCCTAAATATAGCAGGCACATCGCCGAAGACTTCATCTTCATGCAGTGCGATCGGTGGACCAGTGCCGATCGGCGCCATTACGAGGAGCTGAACGAGCCTTTCGCATTCTTCAAAACGGCGCAGTTGAGAAGCTATCAGAAGACCGCCCGCGAGTTTCCGCTGCCACCAGGCGCTGCTGCGAGGGCCGATAAGATCGGCAGGAATGACCTCTGCCCTTGCGGCTCGGGCAGGAAATTCAAGAAATGCTGTCGGCGCTAAGGCGTCCAGAGAGCGAGGGCATCAGCACCATCCTGACGGTTGGAAATCCGCTGCGCCAGTGGGTAATTCTGACGACCTTAGGACCTGCTGCAAAACTCAGACTCGAAGACTCATTTTGGGCAGCGAGCGGTCACCCATCGCAGCACGTCGGCTGTAGTCGCGGCAGGTCGCGACGCCCTTCGTGGTCAGCCGAAGCAGGTCTGGCTTGCCTTCGACCGCTTCCAGAAGCGCGAATTTAACAAGTGCCTTCACGCCTCCGGCAGAAAAGCTGTGCGAGGTCATTCGCGTGCCGGCCAGCCCCCAGGTCCAGCGTTCTTTGTCGTCGAGAAAATGGCGGCGAATGGTCGGGTGACCGCATGCAAGGACATCGGGTTTGTCCAACCGCAGATTGATTGACCACAGCACGTCGCGCGCCCGCGGCGGCAACAGATTCCATTCGACAAGCTCGTCCGCGTTGATGTCGTCGTGGAGAACGCTCTTGCCCGAACCGAGATCGAGCCCGAGCTGAAACGCCGCCGCCAGGTGGCGCTCGATTTCGCCGATGGCGCTTTGGGAGCGACCGTACTTACGAGCCAGCCGGTCACGCGCGATGATGTCGCGCGCCTGTTCCTTGAAATCCGCCCGAAGCCGAGGGTCGATTTTGGTCCGAGTGGTCATCCGGCACCTGGGGATTCACAACGATCGCCGGATCGAGCATGCGGATCGCATCGCCCGACGCAAGCCTAGACGATCCCCCACGCCCGATAGCGCTTGCGGCCGGTGAGTTCGCGCGGCAGGCTGGTTCCGAGCTCTCTCAGCATCGCCTCGACCGCCTGCGGTGTGACCTGCAGGCGCGCCGCGGAGAGTTGCACCGTGACCAGCGGCGACGCCACGAACAGGTCGACCAGTTCGGCCAGCTTCGAGTTGCCCCGACGGCCTTGGCATTTCCGCAGCATCAAGTCCCGCGCCAGAGACAGTCGATCGCAATCGGCCTGGGCGAAGGCGGCGGCCTCGGCGAGCGCGCCGAGCAATCCGGACACCCGCGCGGGGCGCGGCAGGTGGGGGCTCCAGCGAAATCGTCTCCGGCGCAATCCGAGCCCTAGCGTGGGCAGATGCGCCTGCGCCAGTCCGCGCTGCCGCAACAGCGTGGCGGCGAGCGCGAAGCCGAGTTCGCCGGCGCGTTCCGATGGCTCGAGCACAAGCCAGGCATCGAGCGCGAGCGCGGCCGCGAGTGTCGTCGGGAACCCCCTCCCCTCCTCCAAGACGGCGAGCCAGCGCGTAAATCGTCCGGCGCCATCATAGCCGGGATCGCGCAGGGTCAGGCTCTGGCGCCCCCCTTCGGAGGCGAGATCGTTCCAGGCATCGAGTTTTTGTCGCGTCCGCGCCAGCAGAGCGTCCATCTCGGCGAAGGCCTGATTGCCGCGATCATCATCCACCTCGACGTCCAGATACTCCTCATCGTCCTCAGCGTCGTCGTCCGGCGCGGCCCGATCCCAGGATGCCGGGATGCTTGTCCTGCTTTGTGGGCCTGCCGGCTCGGGCTCCTGCGGTTCGGCGAGGCCGAGGCGATGGCGCAGCGCACTCGGAGACAGAATCTCGGCTGGTTCGCGCCGCGCCAGGCGCCGGCGCTCATCGAGCATGGCGGCGGCGCGGACGATCTCATGGGTCGGGCTGCGCACGTCCATGCCGGCGTCGTGCAGAACCAAGTCTTCGAGCGGGCAGAGACTGCCGGCAAGCCCGATCAGCGCCTGAGCCTCGAAAGCGTGGCTGCGCTGGCGCACACCTTCGGCGAGGACGGGCTCCGCGCGGTTCAGGCGCTCGTCGAAGCGGGCGAGCGCAATCGCGGTGGTTTCGGCCGCCGCGGCGCAGTCGGAAATCAGGGTTTGGCGCTCAGCGCGCGTAAGATCATAGAGAATTGAAATCACATTGATTTATCTATCATAACCAATTCAAACCGCAATTTTCTTGTTTCACTCCGACACCGTAATGTCGCTATAAATCACTATCGATAATTACCTCTTATCGATAGTGTTGGACATGGCCTCGGAAATCGGCGATTCTGGCGCTCCAAATCGCCGCCGTTGGCCTTCGGCCGACCTCTGCTCGACGAGAAGGCCCGTGACGACGCCCCCTGCCCGCCTGATTTCCTGCGACGAGGCCGGCTTTACCGGCCCGCGCATGCTCGACGACGATCAGCCCGTCTTCGCCTACACCGCGATCGACCTGACGCCGGAGGAAGCTCAGGCGATCGTCGACAGCGTTCGTGCCCGGCACCGTGTCCAGGCGCCGGAGCTGAAGGCCCAACTGCTGCGCAAGCGCCAGAACTGGGGTGAGATCGCCATCGAGGTTGCCCGTCAGGTCGAGGGTCGGGCCATGATCATGGTCTGTGACAAGCGCCTCAATCTCGGCGGCAAGACGTTCGAATATCTGTTCGAGCCGGTGCTCCAGGACAACAGCCTGCTGTTCTACCGACACGACCTGCATCGCTTCGTGACGAACGCGGTGCATCGGGCCTTGCATGCGACCGGCGAACCGCCTCATGCCATGGCCGTCGAGCTCGAGCGGTTCATGCGGTCGTTCAAACCGGAAGATGCCCCTCACCTCTTCGCCGGCAGAACAACTGGCGACGACAGCGCGGCCGTCCTCAGCTGCATCCTGCGCTTCGCACGCGGCTATGCGGGTGTGATCGCCGAGCGAACGGCAAACCTGCGCGCCGAAGAGGATCTCACTGGAAAATGGACCCTCGATCTCACCACAACGGCTTTGCACAGCCTCATCCTGTTCGGCTGGGGCCATCGCTATCCTCGGATCGATGTTCTTTGCGACGATTCAAAGCCTCTGCGTGCCATGGCGCATGTTTTCGATGGATGGGTTGGGCGCGAGGGCGGCGTGAAGATCCCCTCGCCGCGTGATCAAGCTGAGGTCGAGCTCCGTGGAAACCTAGCCGGACCCATCCGGTTCGGTTCTTCGGCCGAGCATCCGACGATCCAGATCGCAGACGTTCTATCCGGCGCGTCCGCCGACTTTGTCCGAGCACCCCAGAATCCCGCGATGGCGGGTTGGGGTCCATTCCTTGGCCGGCACATTCACAGGGACCATATACTTCCGGACGCTGAGCTGATCGATACCCGCCAGCTCGGACCGCGGGTCAATCTCGCCGTGCTCCACGAACTCGCCCGCCGGGCCGATCTTGCCGTCGACCCGCTCACCGATATGGGCGAATTCTACGCCGCCACGATCCGGCGCTTTCGCAGTCCGGCCGCCCGGGTCCGGAACCCGGGCCGGCGCGAGAGGCGACGCCGTTGAACGATCTCGCCCTCCCCCACTCGGCCGATGCCGAGACCCGACGGGCGCTGCAGCTCGATGCGCTGTCCGCGATCCTGCCGATGGAGCGCCGCGATCAACTCGCCAAAATCCTGACCGATGACGACGTCGCGACGCTGCGCCACCTCGCCAAGGAGGGCATGGGCGAGAATTCCCTGCGCGCGCTCGCCTCCGACCTGGCCTATCTCGAAGCCTGGGCGCTCGCGGCGACGGCTGCGCCCCTACCCTGGCCGGCACCGGAAGCGCTGGCGCTCAAATTTCTGGCGCAGCATCTCTGGGATCCGGCCCAGCGTGAAACCGATCCCGGGCACGGCATGCCCGATGGCATCGCGATGGCCTTGCGCCGGGACGGTCATTTGCGCGTCGAGGGACCGCACGCCCCGTCGACGGTCAAGCGCCGGCTCGCCCATTGGGCGACGCTGCACCGTTGGAAAGGCCTGTTGGGCCCATTCGCCGCGCCATCGTTGCGGACGGCCGTGCGCCTGGCGGTGCGAGCCAGCGCCCGGCCGCGCCGGCGCAAGAGCCAACGCGCCGTCACCCGCGAGATTCTCGACCGCTTGCTCGCCACCTGCCGCGGCGATCGCCTGAGCGACAGCCGCGATCTCGCCCTGCTGCTGATCGCCTTCGGCTCCGGCGGCCGCCGCCGCAGCGAAATCGCACGCCTGCGCCTCGAGCTCCTGTCCGAGGAGGCGCCCGTACCGCTTGATCCCGACGATCCGGATTCGCCCCGCCTGCCCTGTCTGGCGATAGCACTCGGCAAAACCAAGACCGCCTCGGCCGACGACGCTGCCCGCGTCCTGATCATCGGGCCGCCGGTCGACGCGCTGCGCGACTGGCTCGAGCGCGCCGCGATTGGCAAGGGCGCGGTGTTTCGGGCGATCGACCGCTGGGAGGGCCTCTCGGACCGAGCGCTGACGCCGCAAGCGGTCAACCTGATCCTGAAGCGCCGCTGCGCCCAGGCCGGGCTCGACCCGATCGCGTTTTCGGCGCATGGCCTGCGCTCCGGCTACCTGACCGAAGCCGCCCGCAACGGCGTCTCCCTGCCCGCGGCGATGCAACAGTCGCAGCACCGTTCCGTCCAGCAGGCGGCGAGCTACTACAACGACGCCGACCGGCAGCTCAGCAAGGCCGCCCGCCTGACGCTGTAGCGCAGGCGCCGACGCCGCGGCGTCTGCCCGAGAGCCGAGGTCCCACCTCATGGCCGGGGCTTCTGCAGGGTCTTCAGCAGCCCCTCCGACGCCTTCAACCGCGGCTCGTCACCCGCATCGGCAACTCTCGCCGGCTTTTGCGCCTCGAGCCGGGCGCGCACCAGGGCCATGATCATCGGCCAGGTCGAGAATTTTTCGGCCTTGGCCCGTTCTGTCAGGCTGCGCAGATAGCCGCCCGCATTGTTGATCTGCTCGGCCCGCTGGTAGATCGCGGCCAGCGTGATCGCGGCGTGCTGTTCGCCCAGGATCTCTCTCGCCTCCCGCCAGGCGCTGGGACTGATCCCGAGCGCAGGCCGGGCCAGCTCGGCCGCCGCCAGAAAATCGCGCCAGTGCCGGATCTCGCCGCCCTGCACCAGTTCCCGCAGGTTCGGGCAGGCATCGAGCACGATCCCCAGGGGCAGTTCGCGCTTCGGCAGACTGCGCAGATTGTCGGGATCCGCAACGCTACCCGCTGCTTCTTCACTTTTCGAGAAGCCGTGTTCAGATTCAATAGGAAGTTCTGGATTTGAATTCTGTATGTGGCGACCAGAATGGGACTCATTGGCATCCGGATTCTGGTCTTTTGCAAAAGATTCCAGCACGTCACGGATCTGCGTGCAGAGATCCTGCAATTCGACGCAGATGTCCTCCAGGAGCTGCCTCGGAGCCGTGCGAGGCAGACGGCCGATGATGGCCTGGTAGATCTGCTGAACACGACCCCAATTGCCCGGAACTCGCTCGGCGATGCCGGTATCAATCATCTTGACCACGTCACGGCGCAGCAGCGTAAGCCGCTCCTTGGCGACCCGAAATGCCTTCTTCTCGGCCTGGACTGCCTCCGCCAGCTCCTTGACCTCTTCGGCGCGGGCGACGATCGGCGCCAGGTCGAAGCCATAGGCCTGCTCGATCTGCCCTCCCCTCCCCTTCCGGGCGAAGCGTTTGCCATTCGGGCTGTCGCGGCGAATGATCAGGCCACAATCGACGAGCACGGCGATATGGCGGCGCAGCGTCGTCGCCGGCATGCCGTTGGCGCGCGCCATCAACTGCTCGTTCGACGGCCACACCACGAGCTCGGCGTCGCCGGTCAGCGCGGTTTCCGGATGGAAGGTCAGCAGCGCGCTGAGGATCGTTAGTGAACGATCCGTCGCGCCGAGCAGCTCCCTCGCTACACGGATATCCTGAAAGGCCTGCCATTTATGCACGACAGCGTCGGGCTTCGCAGCCTTGGCTGCCATCTGACTTGAAATCTGGCCGAGCGTCATCGGCCGCCGCCCAAAGGGCGTCGTTGTGATGTGCGTGAACACGTTCCTTTACCTTTTGTTAGGCAAAAGAATCGGGCTCGCCAAAACGACACTGCGTCCGACGTGACTCTTGACAGCGATTCGCGGAAGTGTGATTCTCAGGCTGCTTACACGAGAGAAGGGCTTCCGGAATTCGTTTCGGGGGCCTTTTTCTTTTGCGGGTTACACCTGCGTTTTCTCCTGCTTCAAAAACTCTCCGTAGAGAGCGTCGAGACGTTCAGCCAGGAACCGGCCAAAACGAGCCGAATCCTTGGACTTGAACGCAACAGAAAATGCCTTCCCAGCATCGACTAATTCTGCTGTCAGAGCCTTGTCCGCAGGCTGCCACTTGGACTTAGCGGGCTTATCCGCGCTGGCTCGACGTGGCTTGTCGACCGTCTTCAGTTCGTTCAGAAGCCGCTCAAATCGCGCTTCAGAGGTTGCTGTTGCGAAGTCCGCAGCTTGGACAACCGACGCGATTGCCGAACGGTTCGAAAGCTTTTCATAGAGCTGCGCAAACTCGAGCCACCGATCTCGGCCGATGGATTTGGCCGGGCCAATGAGCAAGAGCACTTCTTCTTCGACGCGCCCCGATACCGATAGCATTCGCGTCAGCATCGGCGCGTCCACAGAAAGGGCAGTTTGAACTGTCCCGCGGTCGTGGCCGCGTCCGATCAGGCGTTGAGCGAACAGCGCACGCTCTATGAAAGTTAGGTTCTCTCGCGCAGAGTTTTCTTGGCCCTGTGCAATAACATGCTCTTCGTCAGAGACACTCCGAACAACTGCTTTGACCTTGCGTCCGAGCTGCCGGGCCGCTCGGACCCGTCGATGACCGAATACCGTTTGATAGCGCTCTTTATCGTTCGGATGAGGTCGCACGAGAATGGGCGTGTCCTGCCCTCGCTCTCTGATGCCGTTTACGAGCTCGTCAAAGGCAGCGTCGTCTTGTGTCAGGCGATCGGAGACGAACGAATCGTCGATGTGCTCCGGATCGAGCTCTTGAATGACCTCACCATCGATCGACAGCTCCGCCTGCGCCGCTTTCGCGGCCAGCTCGTTAATTGAAGCCAACATGTTCTTGCTAGCGCCACGGGAGGCGTAGCCCGGGGCTGCCGCCCTATCCGATTGGCTCGTGTCGGCTTCTTTGATCGCTCGGAAAATATCACGGCGCGCCATCTTGGCACCTCTGAAAATTGCCTAAGGCCTTCAATTGCAACGAGAAAAGACCGATGTGTACGGCTGACAATTCCGTCATTAGCGGCCCCTCCCCCAGCTCTCTTCAATAAGTGCGATCACCTCCGAATTGACGGCATCGAGGGACTCTCGAGCCCGATCATAAGTCGCCGGCGTAAAAGCCGATCGTTCGACTTCGTATAGCGACTGCTTGGTCAAACCGGCGTCGGAGATAGCCGTGGATTTCACCATAGGATTCTTGAGCATCTGGCGAGCAAACATGAGCTGCATGAGACCCACCATCTCCTGCTGGGGGACGTCTCCTGGCTCGAAGCGGGTCACGAGATAACGAAACCAGTCGAGCGACACCTTGGCGCCAGCGTTCTCGATGCTCTTAAGGATGTCGCCGAGCATGAGCAGGAACTGCCCCATGGACATGATGTCGAGCATCTGAGGATGGACAGTGATCAGCACTGACGTCGCAGCGGCTAGAGCGGTTAGCGTAAGATACCCGAGCTGTGGGGGGCAATCGACGACGACGACATCGTACTGATCATCGACTTCTTCAAGCGCCGCTCCAACGCGCGTGAAGAAAGTTCGGCCGGCAGTCGGATCCTTTGCGCGCATCGCAATTGGCGTCTCGTACTCGTATTCCTGAAGCTCCAAATTGGCGGGAACGATGTCGAGAGCAGGGAAGTTCGTTTTCTGGATAACCTCAGTCAGTGGCTTGCGCTCGGTATCGTAGCGCAAGGATTCATAGAATGACAGATTCTGGTCGATCTCTGGCTGGATCCCGAAGAGAGCGGTCAGCGAAGCCTGGGGATCTAGATCCACCGCGAGGACACGATAGCCCTTCAGCGCGAGGTGTTGCGACAGATGGACAGCTGTCGTCGTCTTCCCGCTGCCCCCCTTGAAATTGACGACTGCGATGACCTGCAATTTCTCGCCGGCTTTGCGGCGAGGGGAACGATCAAGCAGCTCACGAAGCTCGTTAACCTGCTCGCCTGTATAGTAGCGCCTTCCCGTGGGGGTAACGATAGGCTCGACGCCTTTGCCCGAGAGGTGCAGCTTTTTCAGGTAGCTCTGGGAGACGCCAATAAAATCCGCGACTTCCGCCATCGAGAACCGACGGAGCGTCTTCTGTGCGTTTGGCGGAAATTTCTCTATGCGCAGCATTTCCAGCCGACGAGAAATCTCATTCGACTGCTGCAGAATCACATCCGCGAAGGACGGTTCAGATTCTAGTTTCGCTTTTGGAACGCTCATTCGCGTCGATACCTATAGTGTCGATAAATTCGCCATCGCAGCGAAATTATCGACACCATGGCCACGGATTCGATTCGGCGCAAGGAATTTTGGGTAAACGAAAGCTTAACGCCAAGCCCACGCTGCTCAAAGGCCGAGATTATTTGTCTCCGCAGAGGTTGAGCGCCCACGCTCGAGGCGAGATCAATCGCGCTGTCGATAATTGTTGGAAGCGGCGGCTTGGACGCGGTAATGTGGAACTGAGGCAGTACGCGCTGCCTTGGGGCGTCGAAACCCCTGGTTAGCGGTTGGTGCCGGCCGTGACGGCATCAAACTCCTTGACCTTATGGTCGGGGAGCCTGTGGCGTATAAAACAGGTTCTCCGAGCTAAAGGCCATAGGGCCGTCTAACCACGGTTTCGAACTCCCCGATCACCAAGTGTCAGCGAGGATGGTTTGCGGGGGCGGACCGCGGACAACTACTCGCCGGGGAGGGAAGGCGTGGCACAGAGCCCACGACAGCCCGACGAGAAGCTAGTCGCCCATACCATTGGTGCCCACCTCGCATATCTAGAGGCTCTCATCACGTGGGAGCGGGCGCTTCATGCGACGTCCTGCGACCTCTGCCGTCCGCGGAATGCCTCGATGGATGACCTGGCACGCTTCGCGGAGCAGGCCGAAGCCGAGAAGGAGCGCAGGCGCGCCGCTTTTCGCGATCTGTCGACCGAACTGGGATACGTTCCGATAGGGGAGGGGACAGCTCTCCCGGCTGAGCCCCTGGGGTGCCCCTGCGATCCCCTCGACTCGACAGAGTCCGGCTCGTCAGCTTCGTGAATCGGTAAGGCTCGATTGATTCAACCATTCAATTGGACCGGTCTGGATGTGAATGGGACGATTCGGCCGACGCAGCGTCGCGGGGCCCTCATGTCTCTTCTCCACATCCTGCTTGAGCGGATCGATTCCTCGCAGAACATGGCGCGATATTATGTGCTTTCGATCGAGCCGACGCTGTTTGGCGATAGCGCGCTGGTCCGCGAATGGGGGCGCATCGGCTCATCCGGCCAGCGACGAAGTGAATTCTTCCAGCAGCCCGACGACGCCCACCTTGCGCTCGACACCTGGCTCCAGCGAAAGCGTCAGCGCGGCTATCTAGAGCGGCCGGATCGAATGTGAACCGTCTACGGGGGAGGGGCATTTTCAAACCCGCAATGGTCATTTGTGACCAGTGAGCGGAGGCCCGCCATGTGCATCACTCGGCGCCGATTTCAGCCGAGGAGCTTCAGGATGCTTATGGTCATTCCCGGCTCGGACATCGGTAGGCATGCCGCCCTGATGGATCGGGTCTTCCGCTTCCGCCACTCGATTTTCGTCGATGAGAAAGCCTGGACAGACTTGCGCCGGCCAGATGGGCGTGAGTGCGATCAGTTCGACGATGAACATGCAGTTCACCATGTCTGTCTGCGAGGCGACGAGATTGTCGGATATCAGCGGCTGCTGCCGACGACCCGCCCGCATCTGCTGACCGAAGTCCTCGGCGACCTCTGTCGCGAGCAGCCGCCAACCGGACCCCGCGTCTTCGAGTGGACGCGATTTTGCGTTGCGCCTGGATGGCGTGACTTGCGCCCTCGGCCCGATGGTCCCTTCCTCGAGCTCGCGCAGGGTGTGGTGGAATGGGGCTTGGGGCACAAGGTCGACACCGTCACGGTTGTGATCGATTGGCGCCTCATGGTCATCGCCATGCAGTTGCGCTTCTTCGCCAGGCCGCTCGGATTTCCCAAGAAAATCGGTCGCGATGAAGTCGTCGCGCTGCGCATGTCCTTCAATCGCGAAACCCTCGACACGATCCAGGAGGCACGTGGCTCCAAAGCTCCCGTGGTTTGCGAAATGCCGCTGCCATCGGCTGCTTGATCTTCGGTTCAAGCAGGAAGCAGACGATGATCCGCATGACCGACGCGAAGGTGGTGGCTGGCGAGCTGCGCAGCCGGTATGAGCACGCGCGCGCCGTCACACTGATGGGGCGAACCATGCAGAAGGCATTGTTCGGTGGCCGGCCTGACGAGGTGGTGTTCTGGGCCCTGGTCTACGCGCACTATTGTGGCGGGGACCTCAGCCCCACCGTCGACAAGCAGATCGATGCATTCGGGCCATCAATCCTGCGGGATCTCCTTGACCCTGATCCGCCAAAGTAACGGGGGACTGCGCGGCGATGCCACGTCGGCATGCTTTTCTCTCGAGCCATCGTCCGCTATGCGCGAGGTCGAAACCGGGAGCGATGATGTCGTGCATCAAGTGAAGGCCTTTACGCGGAGCGCCAAGGAAACCAGGCGGGCCACAACGGCTGTCGAGGCGCTTCGCTTGTTTCGGGAGCTGCAGGCCGGTTCCGGCGTCACGTCCTGTGCCGTGTTCCAGAAGGGCGTCCTCGTCAGCACGAATGAACTGGAGCGCGCCGCCGCACGTGAACAGAACCTGCGCGCGTGAATTCAGCCAGCTAAGGGGTCCGTCATGCCAATTTTGCATGGCAAACGGCCGGAATGCTGCATTGCAAAATTGCCGATTTACCTCGATATCAGCGCCACGGTTGTTCTGAACGGGCTCCGCCACCTCCTCCCGGCGTCGACCCCGTTTCAGCCGTTCCCCTCTGAGATATTCGGCGTATCGCCGGGTGTTTCAAACTTTCTAGGCCGGCTCCCGTAAGGGACGCCGGCCCTTTTTTTTGTCGCGCTTTCACGCCTTCGGGCGGAGCCGCGTGGGAGCTGACATCGCAACCTCAGGCGCTCTATCTGAGCAAGAGCTCGCGGTGAAAGACTAAACGTCCATGGGCCCCACCACGACGGAGGCATCCGATGCAGACGGAGGATTCGCGGCGATGCCGATCGAGGTCGGATAGTCGCCAGGCCCGGACGGCGTTGGCGGGCAGGCTGTCGATGTTCCACCGGTGAAACAGGATGCATCGTAACCCGCTCCTTTGATCATATAGGAGCACACGCTCACCAAATTGCCGTCCTTCACATTGCGGGCGTTGCAGTCGCCGCTCGCAGCGTAGTTGGCGAGCTTGCCGCCCTTGCCGCAGCCGAACTGGCAGGCGAACAGGATCGACGACTGGTCGATCGTGGCGCAGCGGCCGCCATGACAGACCTGCTGGCCGACGAGCGAGGTCAGACCGTTACGCTCGGCCTTGGACCACTCATCGCTTTCGTATTTCGTCCAGGCCGCGACCTGCGCCCGCGGATCGTTCAGAAAGCTCTGCGCACTCCCGCTGTAGTAGCGTTCGAAAGTGCCGGGGCAGAATTGAAAGGCACCGAGACAGCCAAACTGATTGCTCGTGCCGAAATTCCCCTCGGACGCCGACACCTTCGCGGCAAAAGGTGCGCAGTTGGCAGGAATGCCCGCCGCAATCAGGTTCGCAGCCGACTCGCCTGCGAGGGCCAGTGTTGCTGTCAGGCTAAGCGCAATCCCTCCATTAAACAGCGCCCGTTGAATGCGAGACAGGGCGCTCATCGCCCGCTTCCTTCGATCTCGAAACTGAAATCGCCGTTGAGTAGCTTTTTGCCGCCGTCACTCAATCGGAATGGATGACGCTCGAACTCGACTTGCTGGGCTGTTCCTGGCCGGCCAGCGAAACGCGGATCGTTCGGGGGGACGATCTGGTGCATCATGTCGTCGACCAGAACGCTACGGCGGCCGCCGGGCTCGATCCGGACCAGACGGGTCGGACAGACGCTGGACGAGCACTCCTCGTTCCAGATTTGCGAGACGAGCAGGGTGCCCGACGTCGAGCGCAGCTCGTAGGCGAAGATGCTGACCTTGCCGCCGGCGAAGGCATCGCCGGCCCAGATTCCGTCAGGATCGGCCGTCACGTCACGATGAGACGCCTTGAAGGCGAAGTTTGTCTCGGCTGCTGCGGCTGAACTTGCGATCAGCAAGCTCACGAGCGAGCGCGCAACCGCGGAACGAAGAATCCTCATAGCGATCTCTTTCTGCTGCGATGGCCGGGGAGGGCATGGTCACTCCCGGGTGAGCGGGACGTTGAACGAACAGCCGTCGATTGCCCGATGACTGATGACCATGCCGAGCTTCAGGCGCCTCGAGGCCGGATCATATGCGCCATAGGCCGCCGCGATCTTTGGATCGATGCTGGCGCCGGCCTCTGGCTCGAGATAGCAGCCGCGGCCGGCATCGAGCGTCTCGACACGTATGCCATCGTAGATCGCGATCCGCATGGGACAGAGCTTGACCAGCACGCGCGCCTTGGCGTCGCGCAGCTTGGGCGAGCAGCCCAGCGCGGTGTTCAGTATCGTGAGGACGACGGAACGCCTCTTGCTCCAGATCACGAAATGCGCCTCTGTCGCCGGCGCGTTGCCGTCGACGAACCGGCGATCGCCGCGCGCGCGGTAGGCTTCATTGTTGGCGTCGATCTGATCCCTCCAGATATCGGCATAGGTCGCATTGCGGGCCGCCGGCCGCTGGAGGTCGGAGTAAGCAAGCGGGCGCCACGCCCCCGGATCCGGCGTGAGGGGCTGCGCCACGAGGGGCGCAGCATCGGCCGGCACCAGCAGCAGTCCGAGCAGGATCGGCATGTGGCTCCGGCAAGGCGGCGGGATTCGGCGTTCGTACCTTCCGTCATCTCCCCTCTCGATCGGGCCCGAACCAACCACCTTCGGCCTCCTACTGGTAGCGAGCGCGGCCGGGCAGCCACCACCAGAGATCGCGCGGCGAGCCCTCCCGGTCACGCCAGGAGACGGCCGCGCGAGGTGGATCGACCGGTTGCATCACCCAGACGGCGCGGTGGTAGTAGAAATTCACCGTGTCGCGCCCAAGCTTGCGGCCGTCGCTGTCGATCCGATCGGTGGCGCAATGCACCACGGGGCCTCGATAGCGCGTGATCCGCGCCGTTCGCCCATCGAGGGCGCCGGGCTTGCAGCCGAACAGGCGGATCGAAGAGGACGCAGTCCCGCTCTGCGTCGCAGGGCCGACCAGCCGGAGATAGGCGGCATTGGCATCCGACTGAGTCGGGTACGGGAAGCGCTCGGTGAGGAGCGGCGCGAAGGTCGAACCATCAGGCGCGTATTCGAGCCTGCCTGGAACGACTCGCGACGGTGTGTGTAAGGTGTCCGAGCCGATGACGGTCGTCGCGGCGAGTGGCGGCATCGCCGCTGGCATCGATGCCGAGCATCCGCAGAGCAGCAGGGCGATCGCGATCGCAATCATCGTCGCGCTCGGCATCATGGGAGGGCCTCGCGTCCCGGCGCCTGGGATCCGCCGGATCGACGGGCTCGCCAGTCCCATGGCATCTCGAAAGTGCTCGACCACAGTCCACGATAGGCCTTCCGAGCCTGCTGCTCGGCCTGGGCATAGCTCGACGGGATCGCCGGATCTTCGCTTGCGGTCGGAGCCAGGACCCCGATCCCCTCGCGCAGCATCGAAGCACCGAGGTCCGGGTGATGAGCGGTGGCGCAGCGGGCAAGCCGCTCGTCAGCATCTTCGCGGACCACCGCGCAGGCGATCCAGCGGTTCAGGGTTGCATTCACCAGCCAGGCTGCGGCAACCGTTCCACAGGGCCATGGCTGGCGCTCGAGCGTCGCGACCTGACCGGGTGCGCAAGCGTCGATACCGTAGAGACGAAACACCGCTTTCGTCTCGATATCGCGGAAGCGGGTGCCGTCGATGATTTCGACGCGCAAGGGGGGCAGCTGCGCCGGTAGCTTCGGGCGATAGATTCCCGTGCCCGAGGCCTGTGCCAGGCAGGGCGCGCCAAAGACGAGCATGCCGAGGCAGCCGATGATCGAGGCTTCACGCTGCCAGATCATCGCAGCATCCGAAGTCGGGATCATAGGTCCGCATGGCTTTTTCCTTCGAGGAACAGATCGATCAGCGCGACGGCGGCGCGCCGGGCGATGCTTGAGCACGCTGGCGCAAGGCACGCAGGATGATGGCGTTGGGTTCAGGAAGATCGGCGAAGGCCCAGAGGCCGGCTTTTGCCTGTTGCGCGACATTTTGGGCGACGAGATAGGGCTGGTGCACCGGCTCGCCGTCCGGCTTCAGCGCGGCAAAGGCAAAGCCGGTTGCGATCAGGGCCGTGCCCAGATCGATCCGGGAGCCGGCACCCGATCCTTCGCTGCGCGCAGCAACGCAGAAGACAAAGACCGTGCGGCTCGCTGGGTGTGCGGCGGCATCGTAACACTGGGGCTTCAGATCGCGGGTCAGCGCGACCAACATCGCGAGCGAGACTTCGCCGCAATCCCGGCGGATGCCGTGAGCGTTTGTGAAACTGGTGCCGCGAAGACAGGATTGCACGCCGTAGAGGCGATAGATCGTGCCCGCGTCCGACCAGCTGTCGCCCGTCAGATATTGCGCCCGGGCCGGGACCGGATACCAGCGCGACCCCGCGGTCTGCGCCGTTCCGACACCGGCCGTGAGGACCGCCGTCATCGCCATCGCGACGAATCCCGCACACCTCATCTCAATACCCCTGCAGCGAGAAGTAGAAGCGCTGGACGCCATTCGCCGTGGTGATGTCGACGAAATGCGGCTCGGACCGGGTCGCGCGGGGCATCGTCGGATAGCGCGTGCGGCATCCTGAATCCGTCGAACAATCCTGCCGCGGTTTCGACAGGTCCGCGCAGAGATTGCCGTTTGGGGTTTGCGTCAGTGCGGCGTCGGCATCGTCGCCCGCCTGAACCGGCGTCTGACCGACGGGGCAAGCCTGAAATGGCTCATAGCCAAGTCCGCTGGCATTCGCCTCTGGGCAGCTGGGCCAGCCTCCGCCCTTCGCCAGTATCCTGAACAAGGTCTGCATCACCGGCACACAGTAGGGAATGCTCGGCCAGCCGGGCGCTGTCGCGGCCGAGCAGAGCAACACCTTGCAGCCGAATGAAGCGTCCTGCGCGACCGCGGCCCCGGCCAGGAGCGGCACGCACGCACTCAACACGATCGTCATCCGCGCAGCTCTGGCTCTCATCATTCCTCCGCGACCGGGGTTGACCGGTTCGTGCCGAAGCGGCTACGACATGCGCAACATCTATTCTAATAGATATTAGATTGGAAGAGCCAAGAGATGCAGATTCGCGGCCTGACAGTCGGACTGGCGATCGTTGCGACTGCGTTCGTGAGCGTTCGCGCGCAGGATCGTCCGCTGCCGCGGATGGCCACCGTCGACGCGTCGGGCCGTATTGTACCTATGGCGCCGGCACCCGCTCCGCCGACGCAAGTCGATAGGGCAGGGCGCACGCCACCCTGCTCGACCGACAAGCCGCTGCCGCCTGAGGCCGCACGCGCTCTGGTGACTCGGATCGCCAGCGAGGAAGATTTCTATCCCGACTTCGTGCTCTCGGTCGCCAAAGCCGAAAGCCGGTTCAACTCGGTGGCGTTCTCCAAGAAGGGTGCGTTCGGGCTGATGCAGCTGATGCCGGAGACGGCAAAGCGCTTCCAGGTCGACCTTTGCGATCCCGCCGGCAATATCCGCGGCGGGATCCGCTTCCTGCGCACCCTCCACGAGAAGTACCGCAACCCGTTCTATATCCTCGCGGCGTACAACGCCGGCGAGGATGCGGTCGCGAAAAGCCGCGGCGTGCCGGCCTATCCGGAGACCGTGCGCTACGTCGCCGAGGTCATCAACGACTTCTACGCCTTGCCCGCGCCCGGCCGCCCGGTCGCCGGCAGCTCTCCGTCGAAGGCACCGGCAGGCGCTGGCTGGAACGACGGCTTCGTCATGCACATCGACTGAATGGAGATCCCGATGATCCTATCGCTCGTTCGGCGTACCCTTGCCGGCACCGTCCTCGCGCTCGGCGCTACTGCCGCGTGCGCGCAATCCGGCGGGACATTGCAACCGGTCCAGTCGACCCTGCAGCAACTGGTCTCGACGATGACCGGTCCGATCGCGACCTCGCTCGCGACGCTCGCCGTCATCGCCTGCGGCTTCTTCGCCTGGACGGCGCGACTGACCTGGGGCATCGCCGGCAGCGTCATCTTCGGCATCGTCCTGGTCTTCGGCTCTGCCCAGATCGTCCAGTTCTTCCAGTCGGCGGTCGGGCAATGAGCGATCACGAGCTCGAGGATCCGCTGATCACGCCGCTCGTCAGGGCACTGACACGGGCGCCGACGCTGATGGGCGTGCCCTACATGTATTTTATGCTCAACGGCGTCGTGACGAGCGTCTGCTTCCTAGTCTCGCACAATCTGCTGATGCTGTTCGTCGCGATCCCCCTGCACCTGCTCGGCTTCGTGATGACGCTGCGCGACGATCGGATTTTTGAGATCCTTTTCGTCAAATCGGCGAAGTGCCCGCCACGCTCGCGCTCCTTTTGGGGCGCCGACAGCTACAGCGTGTGAGGTGGCATCATGGTCGCCCGCGCACTGCTCGATGAACTGACCTTCGGCGCCGTCTCGCGGCGCGAACGTCCGGTTTCCTCGCATGTCCCGTATACCAGGCATGTCGACGACCACATCATCCGCACGCGCGACGGGCTGGTCCTGACCATCTTCAAGCTCGAAGGTTATCCCTTCGAAACGTCGGATATCAGCGAGGTCAATGCGCGCCTGCTGGGCCGCAATGACGTCGTCCGGACACTCGCGAATTCTCGCTTCGCCCTCGTCTCTCATATCGTGCGGCGCGAAGTTCAGCCGCGGATCGACTCCAGCTTCAACAATCCGTTCTGCCGGGAACTCGACGAGCGCTACAACGCCGCGCTGTCGAAGCGGCGAATGTTCGTCAACGACCTCTATCTGACGGTGGTTCGCCGTCCCTTGCAGGGCCAGGCCGGCACCTTCGAACTCATGCTTGGGAAGCTGCTCGGCCGCACGGACGCAACCGGCGCCTCCGTTACGCAGCAGACAGCGCTGACCGAGCTGCGCGATGTCGCGACCGCGGTGCGCGAAAATCTATCGGGCTATGGCATTCGCCAGCTCGGTGTCGTCGCCCGCGACGGCGTCTGGTTCTCTGAAACCCTGGAGTTCCTCGTTCAGTTGCTGAACGGCGGCCTGCCGCGGCCGATGCATCTGCCGCGCATGGATCTGGCCGACGCGCTGGCGATGAAGCGGATCTTCTTCGGCCGCAACGCGATCGAGCTGCGCG
>JAFKFL010000021.1 GCA_017308235.1 Alphaproteobacteria bacterium
TCCTGTTTGTGCTTGAGCGGGCCATCGCGCGGGGCCTGCCGCCGCGATCGCTAATGACCTCGCTCGGGCCCGGCTTTACGGCAAGCTGCGTCACTCTGCGTCACGTCGCATCGTGACCCTCGCCATCCTCATTCTCGCGCTGGTCACCCTGCAACGGCTAGGCGAGCTCGTCATATCCCGATACAACACCCGCAGGCTATTGGCGCAAGGCGCGATCGAGATCGCTCCGGGTCATTATCCGTTCGTAGTTATGATCCATGCCGCCTGGCTGACCACCTTGTGGATATGGGGTCGCGGCCAGGACGTAAATCTTGTCGCTCTTTCGATCTTTATTTTGTTGCAGGCCCTTCGCGTTTGGGTGCTGGCGACGCTCGGATCGCGATGGACAACGCGCATCATTGTGTTGCCTAACGCGCCTATGGTTACGTCGGGGCCATACAGATATTTATCACATCCAAACTACGCAATCGTCGCTGCGGAAATCGCCATTTTGCCGCTCGCTCTTCATCTGGTGTTGATAGCGTCGATCTTCACCGTCTTGAATGCGCTGGCGCTTGTCATCCGTATTCGTGCTGAATCCCGAGCACTCGCAACTGTGCGGGGTTAATTATGTCTGCCGACATCAAGGCTGAAGACCAGCCGCAGCACGGTTGCGAACGGATCGAGGCAAAGGATCATTCTCAGTCATGTGTGACGCTCCGGCGGATTTCTTCATTCTCGCTCTCGTCAGCCTTGCTCCTAAACCGCCTTCCAGGCAATAAGCACTAGCACGACGGCAATCGCTAAATCTGAAATCATCGCCATCGTCCGCTTTGAATTGCCTCGGGCATGAGGGATATGGCCTACGCCTGCGAGCGCATAGTAAATTCCGCCAACAAACGCCCCGCCGAACAGCAGTTGCGGCCAGACAAGCGACAGCGCGCCAAGTGAGCCCATCGCTAAATTGGCGAATCCGAGTTCTCTCACGATGCCAAAAGCAGACCGATCTTCAATGTGGAAGATATCTCGTGCAGTGAATGCAGGCTGCATAACTTGACGGATGCCGGCAATGAGCAATCTCAGCATTGGCCAGAAGACAAACCATTTCATGGCTGACGTGGAGAGCGTGTGACCAAATGCGAGCGCCTCGATAGCGGTCGAAGCGATCGGAAAAATCAGAAGAAGCAAAAGAATGGTGATAAAATACATTTGAGGTATTCAAAGGCAACTTGGAAGCGATGGCAAGCAATGTTCGTCATGTTGGTGCTATCTGTCTCGGGTCAGTTGCCGTGACATTCTCCAGCGACGGTTCTTCCTAGCTCAGATTACTGATTGGCACCGTTTAGAGTGAGCTTCCTTGCTCTCTACGGAAAGCGTTTGCTGGTGCTCGATCTTTTGGATCTGTTTGATACGAACTCCACGGGATAGCGCATGCCCATTTTCGCAAGGTCAGCAGCGTTGGCGCTGGGGGGCGCAGCGGAGATCCGGGGTCCGAAGATCGAACTTGGCGCCGAAGGCGCGCGGGCCTTCAAGGCATGCGAAGTCTTCGAAGTCCAAACGGAAAAAACGGGCGATAAAGGCGATCCAGCCACGGCGAACGTCCGTGCGGTTCAGGGCGAGGGTGCCGTAAGCTGCGTTGGCAGCAAATGCTGGTTTCAGTCTGTTTCAGTGGCGAAGCGCCTGGACGGAGCTAGGCGAATTACACAGCCTGCGGTTGGTCTCTGTCTCAAAAATACGACGACGAGCTTGGCGGGTAAAGAGCTAGCCAAACTCCCCGCCAGGCTCTCCCGCATCCTAACGAGCGATTAAGGGGCGGCCCGTTTTGGGGTGAGGCCTGGCGTAAGCCGTCCAGACCTCGGCGCCGTAAATCGAGCTTCTCGGCATACGGAAGAAAGCGCGCCTGGAGCGATCGCTCAAATCCGCAGCCGACGCGCCGGCATCTGCAATGAACCGCGCGGCATGGTTCGATACCGTCCTTCCGGTTGACGGAGTTTGAATCCAATTCATACTCGTTTCTGAATTTTGTCCTCATTGTGGAAGATGCCAGTGCCGGCGTCCAAAAGGAATGCCATTCGCGATGCGGCATCGTCCCCTCGATGGCGCACGCGAAGCACGGGCGTCCTTGGCGTTGTGGTATTGGCGCTTGGTCTTGCCGCCGTTGCTTCCGTCGAAAAGCCGGATGTGTCTTTGGGCAGGCTCTGCATCGCTCTTTTTATCACAATTCTCGGCGCTTTCGCCTGCGCGGAGTTTGGCCGTCTTTCGCGTCTCCGCTTGATAGGCATCGATACGGTGCTTTGCCTGGTCATCCCGTCCTGGCTTGCAGGCATTGCCTGGATTCCCCGAGATACAGTCGTTTCGCTGGGCGCTGCGACCGAACGGTTGGATATCCTCGGATGGCTTATCAGCGTCCTCGTGCTCGGTGGCTGCTTACAAATCAACTGGAGAACGATGCGAGGCATGGCCCTGAAACTCGCGATTCCCGTGATCGGCGGGACTCTCGCGGCGTCAGCGACGACGTGGGGCCTAGCGGCGCTTTGGGGGAGCGACTTTCCGAGAACGTTTTTCCTCCAGTTGGCGCCGATGATGGCTGGCGGACTGACCGCGGGAGCGCTACCGCTCGCAGCGGGTTATGCTGATCAATGGGGGCAGGGGCATGGCGAACTGCTGGCTCAGATGCTGCCTGCGCTGTTCGTCGCCAATCTCGCCGCAATCGTCGGCGCGGGAATAATAGGGATGCTTCACCCGGTGGGCGCGGCCGGAAATGGCAGCGCTGCGGCGAGCGATGTAGAATCGTTCAGCCCTGCGGACGTCGGACTGGCCATCGTCGCAATCATTGTGCTGCACGTTTGTGGAGCCGTCGTTTCGCGTTCTTCTGGAATTTCCGCTGCTTTGGTCGTCATCGTCGTCGCCATGGCGGCGAGTGCGCTGGACGTCGTGCCGGCGCCGGTTGTGCGGGGGATGAGGGCTGTTCAGGTTTACTTCACATCCTACCTGCTGTTGCCGATACTGTGGCTGGTGGGCATGACTCTTTTGCCTTGGGAGCCCATTGTGGCTGGGTTCGCGGCGCCCTTGTTCGGTATGGTCATTGCCGCCGTTCTGGTGCTTTCCATCACCGGCTATCTCGTCTCGGGCTGGACGGGCTTGGACCCTGCCGATGCGGCGACGATCACGCTCTCGCGGATGGCGATGGGCGGCACCGGCGCTGTCGCGATGCTGAGCGCAGGAGGTCGTCTGCCTCTCCTGCCGTTCGCGCTTCTGGTGACGCGGCTCGGCGGGGCGCTGACGGTGCTGATCGCGCTGCAGGCTGCGGCCGTGATACAACCCTGACAAGGACAACCAAAAAAGGCATGCCGACAATAGGGGCGCATTTTGCAACTCAGGCACCTGCGATATTTTGTCAAGATCGTCGATGCCGGGAGCTTTTCCCGCGCGGCTGCGACGATCCACGTGGCTCAGCCCGCGCTCAGCCAGCAGATTAGAGAACTGGAGGAGGAGCTCGGGGTGGCGGTGTTGCAGCGCCATGCACGAGGCGTCAGCGCAACGCCCGCAGGCGAAGCGCTCTATCGGGAAGCGCTCGCCATATTGCGGCAGATCGAGCAGTTGCCGGGGATCGTACGTTCGAGCGGCGGCGAGCCGGACGGCGCTGTCGCACTCGGCATGTCATCGACTCTGGCTGCCGCGCTGGGCGGACCTTTCATTCAGGCGTGCCGCGAGCGATTCCCGAAGGTGTTCGTGAAGTTTCACATCTCCGACAGCGAGACGCTGAAATCCGAGATCTCTGCGCGTACGCTCGATCTGGCGCTGCTTTTCGAAGATCAACTGGCTGCCGGTTACTCTCGATCGCGGCTGTTCCGGCAGCGTCTGTACTATATTGGAAACAAGCGACTGTCTCGGTCCGCGGGGACGATATCGCTCGATCGGCTGGCGAAGAGTCCGCTTGTTCTTCCGACTGTACCAAACATCCTGCGTTCGGTTCTCGACCGCGCTTTTGCCGGAATCGGCGTCGTGCCGAATATCGTTAGCGAAGGTGATCAGCTGAGTTCGATCATGTCCCTTGTGCGGCAGGGTCTCGGCGGGACCGTGCTGCCGCGCGGCTTCCAGCATGGCGAGGGGGCAGGCGATCTCGGCGTCCCCATGATGATCGAACCGCCGCTCGCTTTGACGGCTTCCGTCATGTGGTCGAGCGATATCGCGCTCAGTCGTGCCGCGGAGTCGGTGCGCCTTGCGCTCGAGGACTACGTCATCGCATATGCGCAAAACAACGTCCTTCCCGGCCTCGAACTCTTCGAGCAAGGCTAGCTATTGGAAGCCGATAGGGCTCTATAGCGAGACCATATCTGTGCGGCCGATCCTGAGGGGACTGCATGATCTGTTACCCACCTCCGCTGGATCGGAGTTTCGATGGTAGGCACGATCGGCGCATTAACATACGAGATATTGACGATGGGAAATGCGGCTGACGCGCATCGAGGTCGGCGGAAAACAGAACACCTCGCGGTTGCGGGCAGCGATCTTGAAGATTTGAAAATTCTCGGCAGACATCTCGATCGCTGCTTCGATACGTCGGACAGAACGAATGATTGAGAAAGCACATCATCGTGAAGCTCATATCGTGTCCGTGTCGAGCGAGAAAATTTATATGAGTGGAGAAATTTGCTCCGAAAAGGGGAACATGGGCGGTTCACAATTTTGAACTCGATGGAACATTCCGCTTTGCTTGTCTCTTACTGTTCCTCGGAAGCGCCTTGAAGTGAGCCTCGGCGACGAGGCGAGGCGCTTGAGGTTTCAATGATGGACTCTCAGACTTCGCTTCGCTTGTCCCGGCGGCTGTTTCTCACATCCGCGGCCATTTTTCTGACGACCTCGGCTTCTGTTGTTCATGGGCGAACCATTCAGCAGGAAATGCCGTGGGCGCCGGGTGCCGCCGATCCTCCCGCGCAGGTGCGCCCGGGCCCGTGGGCTTTCTTCACCAGCGACGAAGCCGCGACCATCGAAGCCATCGTCGATCGCCTGATTCCACCGGACGATCACGGTCCCGGCGGCAAGGATGCCGGCTGCGCCGTATTCATCGACCGGCAACTGGCTGGACCTTACGGCCGTAGCGAGGGCCTTTATACGCGTCCTCCGTTCATGCCGGGCTCTTCGACGCAGGGATATCAAAACCCGGCTTCGCCCGCGGGCCGCTATCGCAACGGATTGAAGGCGCTGGCGGATCAGGTCGGGCAATCCCGGAGCGGGAAAGCTTTTCACGAATTGACCGCTGCCGAGCAGGACAAAATTTTGTCCGCGCTGGAGGACGGATCGGTCAAGCTGAAGGACGTCGACGCGAAAGCCTTCTTCGCGATGGTGTTGCAGGACACCCAGCAGGGGTTCTTTGCCGATCCGATCTATGGCGGCAATCGCGACATGGCGGGCTGGAAATTGGTCGGCTTCCCGGGTGCGCGATACGACTATCGCGATTGGGTCGAGCGCCACAACGAGTCTTATCCGCTGCCTCCGGTGAGCATCATGGGGCGTGCGGACTGGTTATCGAAAGGATAGACGAATGGCGCGGAAACTGCCCTCCAAGAACGTCGTGGTGATCGGACTGGGATGGACGGGGTCGATCCTCAGCTATCATCTCGCGAAGGCGGGCCTAGACGTCGTTGCGATCGAACGCGGGCCGTGGCGTGACACCGCGACCGACTTCCCGCCCGCTTATGCCCAGGACGAATTGCGCTACGCCATTCGGCTGGATCTGTTTCTGCGGCCCGCGCAGGAAACCCTGACGTTCCGCAACAGGGCCGATCAAACCGCGTTGCCGATCCGGAATTTCGCCGGCTTTCTCCCCGGCAACGGCGTGGGCGGCGCCGGAATTCACTGGAACGGCCAGACCTGGCGTTTCCTGTCCACCGACTTTCGTCTGCGCAGCCACCTTACCGAACGTTACGGCGCGAGCATGCTGCCCGGTGATATGACGATCCAGGATTGGCCGGTCAGCTACGACGAACTGGAGCCATACTACGACCGCTTCGAGAAGCTCTGCGGCACTTCGGGCAAGGCCGGCAACCTCAAAGGCGTCAAACAGGACGGTGGCAATCCGTTCGAAGGCTGGCGATCGTCCGAATACCCCACGCCGCCATTGAAGCAGGGACTCGGTGCAACGCTGTTTGCCGAAGCCGCGCGCAAGCTAGGACACTCGCCATTTCCCCAGCCGGCGTCCAACCTCAGCGAGGCCTACACCAATCCGCTCGGCATCCGCATGGGCCAATGCAGCTATTGCGGCTTCTGCGAACGCTTCGGCTGCGGCAACTATTCCAAGGCAAGCCCACAGACCTGCGTGCTGCCGGCTCTGATGCGTCTGCCGAATTTCACCGCGCAGACCGAATCCGAAGTTCTCAGGATCAACCTCGATTCAACTGGCAAGCGCGCGACCGGCGTCACCTATGTCGATACGTCGGGAGAGGAATGGGAGCAGCCCGCGGACATCGTGCTGTTATGCGCGTTTGCCCTGTTCAACGTGCAACTGATGCTGATTTCCGGCATCGGAAAACCCTATGACCCGGACAGCGGCCAAGGTGTGCTAGGCCGCAATTACGCTTATCAGACCACATCAAGCGTCAGCGTGATCCTGAAAGACAAGGTGCTCAATCCGTTCATCGCCACCGGCGCTCACGGTATGATGATCGACGACTATAACGGCGACAATTTCGATCACAGCAATCTCGGTTTTGTCGGCGGCGGCTACATGGGAGCGGGGCAGACCAATGGACGGCCGATTCAGACGCGCCCCGTGCCGAAAGGCACGCCGAAGTGGGGCGCCGCGTGGAAGAAGGCGACCGCCGAAACCTATCAGCACGCCTACAGTCTTTCGACGCACGGCAGTTCCTACAGCTATCGCGACTGCTGGCTCGATCTCGATCCCACTTACAAGGATCGTCTCGGACGGCCGCTGATGCGCATGACGTTCGATTTCCACGACAACGAACTGAAGATGTCCGCCTATCTCACCGAACGCCTCGCGGAGATCGCCAAGGCGATGAACCCGACGGAGATGCAAGCCCATCCCCGCAAGGGGCCGTATGACAGCACGATTTATCAAACAACCCATAACACTGGCGGCACGGTGATGGGTGACGACCCACAAACCAGCGTCCTCAATCGCTACTGCCAGAGCTGGGATGTTCACAACCTTTTCATTCCAGGCGGCGCCTCCGTATTCCCGCAGAACCACGGCTACAACCCGACCAATACGGTTGGCGCGCTGGCCTTCTGGACGGCGGATGCGATTACGCAGCTTTATCTAAAAAATCCCGGTCCGCTGGTGTAGAGATATGTATCGTTCGCTTGCACTCACGGTTCTGTCATTCGCATTCATTACCTGCGCGCACGCTCAGGGAGCGACGCAGGATTTCAGCCGCATCGAGCGCGGACGTTACCTGACGACGCTCAGCGATTGCGCGGGATGCCATACCGCTCCGGGCGGCAAGCCGTTCGCCGGGGGCGTGGCCCTGCAAACCCCGTTCGGAACGCTGATCGCGCCGAATATCACGCCTGATACCGAGACCGGAATCGGCAACTGGAGCGACGACGAGTTTGTCTCCGCTCTGCAAGAAGGTCGCGGCCGCAACGGGACACGGCTTTATCCCGCCATGCCTTATACGGCCTATACCAAGATGACGCGCGACGACATTCTGGCGATCCGCGCTTATCTCACCACGGTGACGCCGGTGAATCACAAGGTAAATGCCAATCAGTTGCCGTTTCCTTTCAACATTCGCCTCGCGATGATGGTTTGGAACTGGCTGAATTTCACGCCGGGGCGCTTCGTTCCGGATCCGCACCAAAGCGACGAATGGAATCGTGGCGCTTATCTCGTTCAGGGCCCCGGACATTGTGGGACGTGCCATACGCCGAAAACCATTTTGAATGCCGACAAGAACGACGCGCCGCTCGCCGGCGCAACGCTGCAAGGCTGGTTCGCGCCGAACATCACCGCCAATCGATACCAGGGGGTCGGCCGCTGGTCGAAGGACGACCTGATCCAGTATCTGAAAACCGGCGCCAATAACGCCACCCTCGCCTCCGGTCCGATGGTGGAAGCGGTGACGCATTCGACTTCGCGAATGAAGGATGCGGACGTGGCCGCGATCGCGACCTACCTGCTCGGCATCGACCAGGGTGGAATCAACAAGCCTGCGCCGCTTGCCGCAGACAATCCGTCCATGAAGGCTGGCGCGGCGATCTATAAGGACGCCTGCGCACCCTGCCATCAGGACAATGGTCGGGGCAGCGCTGAACTGTTTCCCCGCCTCGCCGGTAGCGCCATCGTGCAATCGGACGACCCGACAACGCTCGGCCGGATCGTGCTTGAGGGATCGCGCGCCGTCGCGACGAGCTCCGCTCCGACCGCCCCCGCGATGCCGGCGTTCGACTGGCGGCTCGACAGCGATCAGGTCGCCGCTGTCCTGACCTATATCCGCAACAGTTGGGGCAATGCCGCACCGGCGGTGACTGGCGCAGCGATCGCCAAGCAGCGAACGACACTGGCGCACTCGCGCTGACGAGGCGCACGGAATGATGGGCTTCATACCCGTGTCAGAAAATCCATCAGACCGAGCCACAACAGGATCGCAAGCCAAAAGAATCCAGCAGCAGCGAAGGCACGGATGATGCCGGATCGATGTCGAAGTTCCATGAATATCGCGGCAACGAGCCCGGCCTTGATCGTCGCGATCGTCATGGCAACCGGGAAATTGAATGACGCCAGCGGCTGATAGGAGAGCGTGACGGTCAGGCCAAGCAAGGCCAACAGGCCGATCCAGCAAAGAACCAGATCGACGAACGGACGCCATAGCCTCCGTTCGGGGCGCCTGATCTCGCTCATGAGCTTCGTCCCGGCAGATAGATCAGGGCAAACAGGAAGATCCAGACCAGATCGACGAAGTGCCAGTAAAGCGCCGCTGTTCTGAGCCCGGCGATGTATCGCGACCTTGCCGTCGTGGCCGTGGCCATTGCGGCGAAAACGGCCAGCACTCCGATTCCGGCCACGACATGGACCCCGTGAAGAAGCGTCGCGATAAAATAAAAGATGAAGAACAGTTCGATCCCGTGCGCATCTTGACCCGTGCGTGCAAAGTTGACACCGGGAACGAGATGCTCGCGATATTCCCCGAGATACTCGACACCCTTCAATCCCAGAAAGCCAAGCCCCAACAGGATTGCGATGCCGAGCAACGTGCGTGTCGCACGGCGCGCTCCCTGCTCCGCAGCTTGAAGCGCCGCCGCCACGCAAAAACTGGAGGTGAGAAGCAGCGCGGTGTTGACTGTTCCAATGACGATCCGGGTCTCGCGTCCGGCCGCGAGAAACGCCTGCGGGTCCGCGTGGCGATAGACGAAATAGCTGAGGATGAGCCCGCCGAACAGCAGCACTTCCGTCGACAGAAACGTCCACATCCCAAGCTCTAGCACTTCGTCACGTTGCGCGCTGGTCGCCAGATGCTCGGCGATGTCCTGACTGTCAGACATGCTGCGGCTCCGGCGCGTGCGCGTAGTCGTACGGATCTCCGTCGACAACGGGTTGCCGATCAAAATTCAGCCGTGGCGGCGGCGATGACGTCTGCCACTCCAGTCCCGTGGCGCCCCACGGATTGGCTGGCGCGCGCGCGCCGAAGAACAACGAGTAGGCGAGATAGAACATCGGCAGTAAGTAGGCGATAGCGAGAACGGATGCGCCGCCCGACGACAACACATTCCAAATCTGAAATTCTGGAGCGTAGACGTGGTAGCGCCGCGGCATCCCCTCGGCGCCGAGAACGAACTGCGGAAAGAACGTCAAATTGAATCCGAAGAAGATCAGAATCGCAGCCGCGCGCGCCCAGTATTCCGGATACATCCGGCCGGTAATCTTCGGCCACCAATAGTGAAGCCCGCCGAAATAGGCTGTCACCATTCCACCGACCATGATGTAGTGAAAGTGCGCGACGACGAAATAGGTGTCCGTGGCGTAGACGTCAAAAGCAAGGCAAGCCAAAAACAGTCCGGTCAAGCCGCCGATCGTGAAAAGCCCGATGAATGCCAACGCATACAGCATCGGCGCATCGAACCGTATCTTTCCCTTGTGCAGGGTTGCGGTCCAGTTGAACACCTTGATCGCGGAGGGTACGGCGACGATGAAACTCATGAACGAGAACACCAGGCTGGCGGTCAACGACTGCCCGGACACGAACATGTGGTGACCCCAGACCAGAAACCCCGCAGCCGCGATAGCGAGGCTGGCCCATGCCACGAACTTGTATCCGAAGATTTTCTTGCGCGCGTAACATGCGATCAACTCGTTCACGACCCCCATGCCCGGCAGGATCATGATGTAGACCGCCGGATGCGAATAGAACCAGAATAGGTGCTGGAACAGCAACGGATCGCCGCCGATTCGCGGATCGAAAATGCCAACGCCGAACAGACGCTCCGCCGTCAGCAGCACCAGCGTGATCGCGAGCACCGGCGTCGCCAGCACGAGGATCACGGAAGTGGCGTACAGTGACCAGATAAACAGCGGCAGCCGATACCAGGTCAGCCCCGGCGCCCGCAGCTTGTGGATCGTGACGATGAAGTTCAATCCGGTGAGAATCGAAGAGAAGCCGGCGATGAAGATGCCCGTGACCGCGACCGAAACATAACTGTTGGAGTACAATGTCGAGAACGGCGTGTAGAGCGTCCACCCGGTATCGATCCCGCCCATGAAGATCGCAAAGAGCGTCACGCTTCCGCCGAGCACGAACAGATACCAACTCGCCAGATTGAGTCGCGGAAAGGCCAGATCGCGGGCGCCGATCATCAGCGGAACGATGAAGTTTCCCAGCGTGTTCGGAATTGACGGGATCAGGAAAAACCACACCATGATAATGCCATGCATGGTGAACAGCCGATTGTAGGTATCAGCACTGACCACATCCGGTCCGGGTGTCGCGAGCTCGATCCGAATCAATGTCGCGGCCACACCGCCGATGAAGAAGAAAAAAATCAGCGTGGCGAAATACAGGATCGCAATTCGTTTGTGGTCCGTGGTGGTGAACCAGGAGCCGAGCCGATAGTCATCAGTGAGATAGTTCTTGCCCGTCATGGCTTCACCGTCGCCAGCGATTTGATATAGGCGACCAACTGCAACAACTGCGCCTCGTCGATCCGCCCCTCGAACGAAGGCATCACGGGCTGATAGCCAGCGGCAACCTGGCTGCGTGGCAGCAGGATCGAATCGCGCAGATACTTGTCATCAGCGATGACGGTGCTGCCGTCAGACAAGGGAACGGGCTTTCCGTACAGGCCCTCCAATCGCGGCGCGTGAATGCTGCTGGAGCCCTCATGGCAACCTGAACAGCCAAGCTGCCGGAACAACGCGCTTCCCTGCTGCGCCAACGAACTGGATGGTGCCTGCTGCGCCAGCCATGCGGCATAATCGGCAGGACGCATCGCAACGACCTCCCCCAGCATGCGCGCATGATCCGTGCCGCAATATTCGGCGCAGAACAGGTGATAGTGACCGGGACGCATGGCTTCGATTTCGATGCTCTGATAACGGCCGGGTACGACATCATGCTTCAGGCGAAGCGCCGGGATAAAGAAGCTGTGAATGACATCCTGTGAAGCCATCACCAGATTGACCGGTCGATTGATAGGCATATGAAGGGCGTTGATCTCGGCTTGCCCCCCGGGATGCTGCACTTTCCACATCCATTGCTGGGCGACCACGAAGACCGACAGGTCATCCGCCGGCGTTTGATAGATTTTAAGGAAAATCGCCGCTCCCCACGCGAACAGGCCGAGAAATGCGACCAGGGATGCGGCGGTCCAGCCGATCTCCCAATGCCAACTTTTGGCTTCGTGATTCTCGCGATCGACGTCGTTTCCGGCGCGATAGCGAATGCAGAACAGCAAAATCAGAAACAGAAGGAGTCCGAGAACAAGGGTACTGGCGACAAGAAGCCCCCGGAATAGAAGATCGACATCCCCTCCATACGGCGAGACCCCTTCGTGCCAGAATGGAATCCACTGTCGCCACATCCGCTCCCTGCTCCGCGTCAGTGACGGGATCCGCTCTGCAACTGATCTTTTCCAGATGACCCTGCGGGCCAGCCCGGCAGACCGCGCTGCGCCAGTAGCTCCATGGCGCGCGTGACTGGAATTTGCACAACGCCGTGATCGCGATCGATCCAGCCGTACCGAGCGATTGCCGTGGTATCCGCCTTGTCGAACTGCGCGAGTTTGGCGCGAGGATTCACTTCGAGAACAGCTGCTCCAGCCGCGATGTCTGGCAGCCGAGGCGCTCTAGGTTGCCGCGTTTGCGGATAGATCAACGTCATGACAAGCGGCACAGCGATAACGAAGGCGGCGACACCCGCCGCCAGCTTCGCAAGTAAACTTGGCGGCGCGTCCGTGCGCTCGAAATCAACCCGTTCGGTCATATCCACATCCTGCGACCTAACAATGCGAGCCGGCGCGGGTTGTTCCTCGACTGGAACGCAACGGCTTCCGAGAGGTTGGAATGCCGAGACACAGCATGACCCAGATATTCTCGCCTGCGGCCGATACCTGGCTACGGCTTGCCGTGGTGGGATTTCTCTCGGTCTGTGGCGGGAGTGTCGTCGGGGCGATCGGGTTTGCGAGGTCGGCCTATGTCACATCGATCGATAATGCACCGCATCAGCCGGTGCCTTTCAGCCATCGCCATCATGCCGGGGAATTGGGGATCGACTGCCGATATTGCCACGCGGACGTAGAGAAAGGCCCGAAGGCCGGGCTGCCGCCGACCGCGACCTGCATGACCTGCCATTCTCAGATCTGGACCAACGCCGCGATGCTCGAACCAGTCCGCCAAAGCCTCGTCGAGAACAAACCGCTGCGCTGGGTCCGCGTCGCGAAATTGCCGGACTACGTGTTCTTTCGTCACGATATTCATATCGCCAAGGGCGTCGGTTGCGTCACCTGCCACGGCCGGATCGACACGATGCCGCTCACCTACCGCGCCCATGCCTTCACGATGCAGTTCTGTCTCGACTGTCATCGCGATCCGACGCCGAACCTTCGCCCGGCGGACAGAATTACCGACATGACCTGGAAGCCGGCCGGAAACCCGCGCGATCCCGGCGGCAAGATCGCAGCTCATGTTGGTATCCGGTTCGGCGAATTGACCCATTGCTACGTGTGCCACCGATGACGACATCGCCGAGACAATGGACCAGCATCGAGGAACTGGCAGGCGATGCCGCCTTTGCCGAAAGGATCGCGGCCGAATTTCCCGTCGCCGCAACCTTTCCGCCAACCGCACGCCGCGACTTTCTCAAGATCATGGCGGCATCCTTTGCCCTCGCGGGATTGACCGGATGCGAGAAAAGCCCGTTCGTCGCCGGTATTCCCTATGTGGACCAGCCGGAAGCCGCTCTGCCCGGTGTGCCACGTTATTACGCAACCGCCGTCACTCTGAATGGATACGCCCAGCCGGTGCTGGCGACGACTTACGACGGCCGTCCGACTAAGCTCGATGGACTTCCCGGACATCCGGCAACGCTAGGACGCAGCGATGTGTTCATGCAGGCCGCCGTGCTCCAGCTCTATGACCCGGATCGCGCGCAAAGTCCGACCCGCGCCGGCGCGCCCGTCACATGGACCGATGTCGGCGCAATGTTCTCGGCGCAGCGCCAAGACTGGCAAAAGGACGGCGGAAAACGGCTTCGCCTGCTGCTGTCGCAAACAACCTCGCCGACATTGGCGCGCCAGATCAAAGAATTCCAATCGCAGTTTCCGGCCGCGCAGTTGCATGTTCACGATGCCTCGGGCGAGCGTGAGCGGATCGCCAATGCCATTGCAGCCTACGGCGAGCCTCTCGACCTGCACTATCAGCTTGATGCCTGCTCCGTTGTCGTCAGTTTCGACGATGACTTTCTCGGTCCCGGCCCACGCCAGCTTTTGCATGCGATCGAATGGGCGCAGGCGCGCCGTCGCACGGATGTGCCGGGCATTCATCTCTACTGCGCCGACAGCATTCCGGGAGCCACCGGCGCGGTTGCGTCGCATCGCCTTCGCGCCGCTCCGTCCCGGATGTCGCATCTGATCGAAGCGCTCGCCGCCCGGCTTGGCGTTGCGGGTGCATCGGCGGCCGATCTCTCCGAGCAAGAACGTCACTGGCTGGCGCGCGCTGGCGCGGCGATCGACGGCGCGAAAGGCGGGGCACTGGTGACGGCGGGCCTCGGAACCGGTTCGCAGACGGCGCGTTGGGCCGCGCGCATCAACGACGCCATCGGCGCATCCGGACAAACCTTGAAGTTGACCCCGCCGGTCGCCAATCCCGGTATCGATGTGGCGTCGCTCGGCGAACTTGTCACCGATATGGACAATGGGCAGGTGGATACGCTGGTGATCCTCGATGCCAATCCAGTCTACACCGCACCGGGCTCGCTCGATTTCGTCAACGCGCTATCGAAGGTGAAGACCTCGATCCACATCGGTCTTTATCGCGACGAGACCGGCCATCGCTGCAACTGGCAGCTCCCGCTGACCCACGATCTGGAAAGCTGGAGCGATGCGCGCGCGGTGGATGGCACTGCCACCATCATCCAACCGGTCATTACATCCTTCTATGACGTCCGATCGCGGCATCAGATCCTGGCGATGATGTTCGGACGAGACGAGGAGGCCGATGCGCTGGTGAAGGAAACGTGGCGGAACGCATTCGGCGACTCCTTCGACGCGCAATGGAAGAAGGCGTTGCGCGACGGCTTTGTCGCAGGCAGCACCGCTCAGGCCCAGGCGAAACCGGCCTCCGGCTGGACCGAACCGGCACCGTCGGACGTCGACGGGTTGGATATCGTATTTCGTCTCGACCCGACCGTCTGGGATGGGCGCTACGCCAATCTCGGCTGGCTCCAGGAATTGCCGAAACCGCTGACGACGCTGACATGGGGCAACGTGATTGCCGTTCCGCCAGCGTGGGCGCGCGACTTCGCCGTCGAAAACGGCGACCTGCTTGAGGTCGATATCGACGGCCGCAAGGTTTTGGGTCCGGCCTGGATCATGCCGGGTCAGGCTGACAACACCATCGGGCTCTGGCTTGGCCACGGTCGCGAGAATGCAGGCCGTGTCGGAAACGGGGTCGGCTACAACGCTTATGCCGTGCGCCCGGCGGCGACGCCGTGGACGACGAAAGGTTCCGTTCGAAAGCTCGACAGCAGAGAAGCCCTCGCGATCACCCAGATGCATCACCGGATGGAGGGGTTCGATTTCGTTCGCGAAGTCAGCGCCGCATCACCCAGCCTGCCCGCTCCGTCACCGCAACCGAGTCTCTATCCGCCATATCCATCCGCGAAGAACGCCTGGGGCATGGTGATCGATATCGATTCCTGCATCGGCTGCAACGCCTGCGTCGCGGCCTGCACGGCTGAGAACAACGTCGCGGTGGTTGGCAAGGCCCAGGTGGAGATGGGCCGCGAAATGCACTGGTTGCGGATCGCGCGCTACTACACCGGCGATGTCGAGAATCCGCGCAGCTATTTCCAGCCGGTCCCCTGCATGCAGTGCGAGGATGCGCCCTGCGAAATGGGATGCCCGGTTCATGCCACCGTGCACAGCCCCGAAGGCATCAATCAGATGGTCTACAACCGCTGCATCGGCACGCGGACCTGCTCAAGCTACTGCCCCTACAAGGTACGGCGCTTCAATTACCTCGATTATCGCAACACGCCGGAAGCGCCCGTCGAACCGGTCCATAATCCGGATGTCACGGTCCGCTCGCGCGGCGTGATGGAGAAGTGCACTTATTGTACCCAGCGCATCCAGGCGGCGCACGTCGCGGCTGACAAGGACAATCGCGACTTGCACGACGGCGACGTGGTGACGGCCTGTCAAGCCGCGTGCCCAACCCGCGCGATTGTGTTCGGAGACATCAACGATCCCAATTCGGAGGTTTCAAAACTGCGCCGAAGCGGCCGTCACTATGTATTGCTCGATGAATTGGGGACGCGACCGCGCACGACCTACCTGGCCAAGTGGAATGACGGCCCGGACAGTGAGGACGACCGAACATGACGGCCTCGGCAACCGACATTTTGCCGACCGATCAGAGCATCGGTGACGTCAGCAGGCAACTGACCGGCATACCGCTGCACTTTCCCGCACGGCGGCAATGGTGGATCGCGATGGCGGTCGCGGTCGCGCTGCTCATGCTGTTTATCGTCTCGGTGATCGAACTGTTTACCCGCGGCGTCGGCATATGGGGCCTGAACGTTCCGGTCACCTGGGCCTTTGCGATTCACAACTATGTCTGGTGGCTCGGCATCGGCCATGCCGGGACGCTGATTTCGGCGCTTCTGTTGCTCACCGGCAGCGAGTGGCGCAACTCGCTTAACCGCTTCGCCGAAACCATGACGCTGTTCGCCGTGGTGTGTGCCGGCATCTATCCGGTGCTTCACCTCGGCCGCCCCTGGTATCTCTACTGGATGTTTCCCTATCCGGCGACGATGGGCGTCTGGCCGCAATTCCGCAGTCCGCTGGAATGGGACATCTGGGCGGTGCTGACCTATCTTAGCGTCTCCGTGCTGTTCTGGTACACCGGGCTGATCCCCGATCTCGCCAACGCCCGTGACCGCGCGACGCGGCGCGGCTGGCAGGTGTTCCTCGGCATCCTCGCGCTCGGTTGGCGCGGCTCGACGATCCACTGGCACCGCTGGTCGCGAACCTATCGGATCATGGCGGCGATCGCCGTGCCACTGGTGGTCTCCGTGCATAGCGAAATCTCGCTGCTGTTCGCAGCCAGTCAGTTGCCCGGTTGGCATTCGACGCTGTTCCCGCCCTATTTCGTACTCGGCGCCGCGTTTTCGGGCTTTGCCGTCGTCTCGGTGATCGCGGTGGCGTTACGCGCGATGTTCGGGCTGGAAAACCTCGTGACGCGCAAGCATTTCGACGTGCTCGGTAAGGTGTTGCTCGCGACCGGACTGATGACCGGTTACGGCTACGTGTTCGAGGTCGTCGATGTCCTCTACGGCGGCAATCCCCACGACTTGCAAACGCTGCTCGACCGCACCACTGGCGCCTATGCCTGGCTCTATTGGGGCGCCGTGGTCTTTAACTTTGTCCCGCTGCAATTGCTATGGTGGCGCGCGGTGCGGCGAACCGGCTGGGCGCTGTTGCTGGTTTCCGTTTCGGTGATCATCGGCATGTGGCTGGAGCGTTACATGATCCTGGTGACCACGCTCTACCGCGATTTTCTGGTTTCGTCATGGAGCCACTACACGCCGACGTTCTGGGACTGGTCGACTTATTTCGGCACCATCGGCCTTTTCCTGGTGCCGTTCCTGCTGGCGATCCGGTTCATTCCCGTGATCTCGATTTTCGAAACCGAGAAAACGCTTCTGGACGAACGGGAGGCGCATGATGGCTGACACGCCCTACGGTTTTGTCGCCGAGTTCGCCACCGAGGATGCGATCGTCAAAGCCGCGCGACAGGTGCGCCAGGCGGGTTATCGGAATATCGATGCCTTCACGCCATTTCCGCTTCCGCGACTGGCGCGCATCATGCGCATCAGGGATTCGCGGCCGGCGTGGCTCGGATTGGCGGGCGGCATCTTCGGCTTTCTGCTCGCGTTCGGGATGCAAGCTTTTGTCAGCTATGACTATCCGCTCAATGTCGGCGGTCGCCCGCTCTATCCGCTGTCCGCCTACGCGGTGGTGATCTTCGAACTGACGATCCTGTTCGCCGTGCTGTTTCTCTTCGTCGGGCTGTTGGTTTTGAACCGCCTGCCGCGGTTGAACTATCCGATCTTCAACGCTCCCAGATTCCATCTCGCGAGCAAGGATCGCTTCTTCCTTTGCATCAAAGCCCAAGACAGGCAATTCGATCGGGAGAGCACCGCCCGCTTCCTGCGCGATATTGGAGCGGTGAGCATCGCGTTGGTGCCGTCGTGAAAGCCGCCGCCGCGGCCTTCGCGTTGGCGGTTCTTCTGGCCGGATGCGACCAGAACATGGAGGAGCAGCCGGCCGGTCGCAGCTATTCAACGCTGCCGCAACTTGGCGGCAGCGCAATGCGGCCTCCTCCCTCAGGGACCGTGGCACAGGACGCCGCCGCCCGAGAGGAGGCGACCCAACGGAAGCCGCAACTCACGGCGGCGTTGCTGGCACGCGGACAGGATCGCTTCAACATCTATTGTTCGCCCTGTCACGGCCGAACCGGCCAAGGTAACGGCCGCATCGTTCAGCGCGGGATGCCGCACCCGACCAGCTATAACGATCCACGGTTGCTGGCGGCCGACGACCAGCATTTCTTCGAGGTCATCACCCGGGGATACGGCGCGATGTACTCCTACGCCATGCGCGTATCACCGCAGGATCGCTGGGCGATCGTCGCCTACATTCGCGCGCTGCAACTGAGCCGTCACGCTGCGCTGGCGGATGTCCCTGACAACGAGAAGGCAAAACTGGTGGAGGACCGGAAATGAGCACAATCCGGCTCCGTGCAACCATCATCGGCGTAGCCACGCTTACCTGCCTGTGCCTCGGCGCGATCATCGACCCGCGCACGACGTTGGCGGCCTATCTGGTCGGCTGGATCACGCTCGCCGCGATCCCGATCGGCGGACTGCTGATCCTGCCGACGACATATCTTGTCCGCCGCACATGGACCCACGACCTGCCCCCCATCCTCGCCGCGATGACGGCAACATTACCCTTGTGCGGCGTGCTTTTTATTCCCGTTCTGCTCCGACAATCGCTGCTTTATCCGGTCGCGGCAGGCGCCGCCGCTCCTGCGTTCAGGGCGGCCTATCTGGCGCCGTGGGCGTTTGCGTTGCGGACGATCGCCTATTTCTCAATCTGGTTCGTACTCGGCGCCTGGCTTACTCGCGCATGGGGAGATTCGGCCCGCATGAACCGGGCGGCATCGGCCACCCTTATCGTCGCATCGCTGACGATATCGCTCGCCGGGATCGACTGGCTCGAATCGTTGAACGCGGATTTTCACTCCTCGATTTATGGGTTGCTCTTCGTCAGTTTCACGCTGATGTCCTCGCTGGCGTTCGTTCTGGCTTTTGGATTGCGTTCTTACCGACGCATCCATTCCACTCGCGGCTATGGCGGATTGTTCCTGGGCACGCTACTGCTATGGGCTTATCTCCATGCGATGCAATACATCGTCATATGGGCCGGAAACATCCCAGACGAGGTGACGTGGTATCTCGATCGCGCACAAAACGGATGGCAATATGTGACGGCCTTACTGGCCATCGGCCAGTTCGTCGTCCCGTTCCTCTTACTTCTCTCCGCCCGAGTGCGCCGCGACCGACGTTGGCTGTTCGCGATATGCACCGCGACCTTAATACTGCGCGGAGCCGAAGCCGCGCTGCTCGCTTTTCCGGAGATTGACAATCTCAACGTCATGCTTCTGCCATTCGCGAATATCGCCGCGCTACTTTTCATAGCGAGTGCATTCACTCTTGTTATTACGCGAAAGCTTGGCGATACGGCCGTCGGTCTCAATGCACCTGCCGCTCGTGCCTGAACATGAAACCCAGAAATCCGGCCAGCAGCGCAACCATGACACCACCGCCGATCGACAGCGCGCGACCGATCGCCAGATTGTAAAACCCATGGCTTGGATCGAAGCCGTAGCATAGCAGACGCACTTGATCGGCCACGCTCCCGATCCGACCGTCGCCCGCCTCGACAAGCGCAAGTCTCAGGTCGGCGGGATCAAGCCCAAAACCCGAAAGCGCATGGCTGACGCGGCCGTCGGCCGTCACCGTGAATGCGGCCGCCGGGTGGGCATATTGGTCAAGCGCCGGATCGTAAATGGAGCTGAATCCGAAAGCCGAGGTGATTCTGGCGATGTCCTCGGCAGTTCCACGCAACATGTGCGTGTGCTCTGCTATCGGACCGGAGGTCCCGACTTGCGCCGCCTTCATCGCCGACGCATCGGCGTCGCTGTCTTTCGGATCAAGCCCGAGCACGCGCACGCTGAAATCTTTTCCCGGCACGAACCCGGTTTTACCCAGCACATCGGTCATGGTTCGCAGAACCGGGCTGCAAAGCGAACGACAGGTGAAGTCTGCGACGATCCAAACGCTGGGCTTGCCTTCCAGCCATTGGCTGAGCGCAGCGGACGTATCACCGTCCGTCAACGTAACGTCGAGCGGAAGCTGCGCACCGGGCCGGGGCGAGGCCGTTACGGCGGCGATATCCTTGCTCAACAAAGCCGCATCCGCCGGACTTATCATCGCGCAGATGAGAGGGAGCGTTAGCAAACCCGCGAACGCTTTTCTGCGAACGTTGAAGGGATATCCCATCGCTGCCTCCGCGCGACCCCTGCTGCGCTCCATCATTTCTCCGACGGCAGCACGGCCGCCAAAGCCTGCCGCACCGCGCCGGAGAAGGTCCGCCGTTCGCTGGGGTCTCCCTTCAGCAACGACAGGCTGAAGTTGCGCGCCTGCTGCATCGTGATGTGCGGCGGCAGCGGCGGTACCTCCGGATCTGTCTTCACCTCGAGCACGACCGGAATATTGCTCGACAACGCCTCGTCCCACGCCGGGCCCATCTGTTCGGGGTCGTCCACGAAGATGCCGCGCAAGCCGATCAATTGGGCAAAGCGATGATACGACACGTTGGGAATCTTTTGCGAGGATTCAAACTTGGGATCGCCTTCCAGGACCCGTTGCTCCCAGGTCACCTGGTTAAGGTCTTCATTATTGAAAACACAGACGATCCAGCGCGGATCCGATCGACCAGGTGCCGAACCTGGGATGGCGATGACGCCTGCTGAACATAGGCACCGGCGACATCCTTCAGCATCGAGACCAGATCGAGTTCCTGCTGATAATGCCCGCCAAGGGCGTTGCGCGCCTGCTGACCAACGATAGCGAGCACGGGCTGATGATCGAGCAGAGCGTCGTATAGCCCGGTCACCAGATGCGAGGCGCCCGGTCCCGACGTCGCAATGCATACGCCGATCCGCCCGCTAAACTTGGCGTAGGCGGACGCCATGAAAGCCGCCATCTCCTCATGGCGCGCCTGAATGAAGTCGATCAACCCATCCGAGCGGTTCAGTGCGCCGAAAACGCCGTTGATGCCGTCGCCGGGATAGCCAAAAACCGTGTCAACCTTCCACAACGAGAGCCTTTCAACGACAAAATCACCGACGGTACGCATCGTTGGCTCTCCCTTAAACCTCACACAGGTGGCCTGATATCAATGTGTCGAACGTTTCAGGTGAGCGGGTGTTCCTCTCGCGTTCATCACCTGTGGGACGCGCGTGTCGATATTTGAACCGATGGTCTACAGCTGCTTGAGCGGCGTCTTCCTGTTGGATCGACATCCGGCTCCGCTCGCCTCCGGCCTTTATCGTGCAGCGGGCGGCTATGACTCGGCATAGCGCTCCGCAACGGAACCGCCGAGCCATTGGCTGGTTCCTATCCTCGGCGGCGGAGCGCCGAGCGGCCGCCTGATCGGGCAGATTTTGAAAGGACAGGCAGTGCTGTTTGCCTATATCGACGTATTCGTGATCGTTGGATCGATGACATCGCTCGCGCTATCTCCGCACACAGTGAAGCACGGAGGTTCGGCGCCGATACACTGACGACCTAACTATCTGAGCCGGATTGCGATAGCGGCGAGTTTGACGAAACCCATGACGGCGAGCAGCTTGTCGAAACGTGTTGCGAGGCGCCTTGCCACCACCATGGCAGCGGGCCGCGATCGCTGGCAGGCACGTTTGAGCCGATCGAGATTGCGGTGGCGCACGCCCGGCTGACCACGTCAGGGCAGGACAACGGAATGGAAAAGTCAGGCGCTACGGGAGCCAAAAAGCGACGCAGCGTCTGGCTTCTCCTCGTTAGTGCTATCGAAGCAACCACGAAAAGGAACGTCGCAAAAAGGATTCGCCGTCCGCCCTGACAATTTCTCCGTGCGCCACGACGACGTGCTCGGGGTGTTTCTCGATGAGCTCACGAATCTTCGGGCGCGCGCTGGCGCGGTTGCGGAAACTTATCCGATAGTCGATCGGCGGATAGCCCCACCCCTCGACCATTTTCGAAAGTCTTGCGATTGGTCGCATCCACCAAGGCCAATGGCGTTTCAGGAACGTTTCGCTGAGGGTCTGCGACAGGTCGGCGATGATGGCGGTGCGTGATGCGCGGTGAAAAAAGATCAGTTCGTGCACGAAAGGCGAATTGGTGAAGCAGAATTGGTCGATCTGTCCTTTCCATTCGGCTGGCGGGTCGTCGGCCAGTATCCCGGCGAAGCGGAGTTCCCTGCACTTGGCGACTGTCTCCCCCGTACCCCACAAACTCGCATCCGGGAAAGCGGTCTGCCACTCGCCTAGAAACAGATAGTGCAGCTTGTTGGGGCTGACGATATGCCGGACAGGTCCCAGCGATCGAATCTCATCTTCGATCGCGGCGGTCTTTTCGACCGGCGACCATAACCAAAGCCCTCCATCTGCAAGCCGCACGATGACCATGCGTGTCGGATAGTCGAAGCCTTTGAACGAGACGACTCCGCCATCCGCAAACCATAGGTCCGATCCAAGCTGCTCCAGCATGTCGCGTAATCTAGTCCTTTGGATGGACGCTTTCCATTGTTCCATGCCGTCACCGATCCTATTCGTTACCGATGACGGGCGTCGTCAAGCAGTTCGTCGATATGGCTGCGAATCGCTTCAAACGCCTGCTGATTTTCCATCAGGGCTTCGACGGTCCTGGCGTCATAATCGGCCGGTTGCAGGCGGAACTCCGTTATGGAGTCCGTTGATGCTAGAAAAACTTCAATCAACGTCCACGGTTCCTCGTCGCAGCGGTCTTCCGCAGCCTCGCGTTCGTTGCGGCATTGACGACCCTGCTCGTCAAACCGGGCCGGCTTTCCTTTATGCGTAAGTTCCTCCCGCTTCGCGGCAAAGTCTCATGCGAGCAGGAGTGGAAAGCGCATGATGAATCTGGCGCCGCGACCGGGGGCGTCCTCAACTGTGATGCTTCCATGGTGGGCTTCGACAATCTTTTTGACGATGGATAACCCCAGCCCTGCGCCTCCGCTCGCACGCGTGGATTGTCGCCAGAAACGCTTGAAAATCGATTCGCGATTCTCCGGCGGCACTCCGTCGCCGTTGTCGATCACGCTGATCGACCCGTCCTGTCCAACGACGATTTCGATGGTAGTGCCTTCGGGGGTGTGATGGAGAGCATTTTCGACGAGATTACGCGTCGCGCGCCGGATCATCTCCGCGTTTCCCACGATGAGAACGGGCTCATCCACGCCAATCAATTCGATGCTCTTTCCGCGCTTCAATGCGAGCGGGGCGATGAATTCCGCGATCTCAACACCAACCTCGTGGAGATCAGCAACGGATTCCGGATCGACCACCGCTGTCTCCAGCTCCGTCGCATCGAGCAACTGACTGACGACCCGGCTCATGTTCTCGACGTCGCGTCCCAGGGCGCGGCTCGCCTCGCTGTGCGGGAGAGTTTCAATTCTCGTGCGGAGAATCGCGAGCGGCGTCCGTAATTCATGCGCCGCGTCAGCGGCGAACTCGCGCTGGCTTCGGAAACCAAGCTCCAGCCGATCGAGAGCCTGATTGACCGCTTTCACCAGAGGCAGGATTTCGGGAGGCATGTCGTCGGTTGGCAGGCGGACATCAAGGCGCGTCGGGCTGATATGCTTCGCGCGGTCCGATGCCCGGTGCAGCGGCCTCATCGCCAGGCGGAAAATGATGGTGTCGGCAACGAGCAGGAGAAGCAGAACGGGAACGATTATCCAAACTACCTGCCGCAGAAAATTAGCGAGAACATCGTCGACGATCACGTCGCGATGCGACAATTTCTCTGCGACCTGGATCCAGACAGGATGGCCGTCAATATCCTTGCGCGCGCTGGCTCCCGCGATGGTCCTTGCGCCACGCGGGGTTCGCGCCCGGTACGGCACAATTCCGGTCGCATCCGGATCGATAGCAAAGAGCGGTTGCTTGCTCGCATGCGATGAAAAGATCACTTTGCCCGCGTCGTCGATGATCGCATAGCTGTAACGATCATAGGCGTCGGAATATTGATCGCGGACGCCATCCGGCAGATGCAGCGACCATCCTCCCCTCGATGCCGGCTCCAGGTGACGGGCAAAGATCTCGATCTGAGCCGCCATCGTGTTCAACTGAAGTGTTGCGATGTCCGACGCCAGCGACCAGTGCAGCACGAACCGCAAAAGAACTGCCGCAACAATTACCGCCACGAGATGAAGAGCGACGATGCGCGACAGAATGGATTTTTGCAGCGCCACCTAGTGCCCTAAATCTGAAGTTCGCCTCACTGTGCAGCGCCCTCCGGAGCGAACTTCAGATTCGAAAGGGCACTAGAAAATTTATAATTCTGGTGTGGTTCAAGTTCGGAAGCTCGCTTGAAGCGCTCGCAGAGAAAATGAAGTGAACTTCTGAACCGCCACACTAGTGGAGTGAATTTGACATTCGCTACCCACTTTGCAGCAAACCCGTCAGGCGAATGTCAAATTTAAAACTCCACCAGAAACCTGATAGCTGCTAGTGGTTTTTTGATTCTAACATTTGCAAGAACTCCCTGCCGCAACGGGATGCAAATGTTAGAATCGGACCACTAGTCGCTCTCCATCATCACATAGCCAACGCCCCGGATCGTGGTGATCTTGACCTTCGCACCGATATCGAGAAGCTGCTTGCGCAGGCGATGCACATAGACCTCGACGGCATTGGACGCGACATCGCCGGTCAGGCCGAAAATCTGGTCTTCGAGAAGTTTCTTGGAGACGACGCTGCCTTTGCGGCGCAACAGCAGTTCGAGGACCGCGATCTCCCGGGCGGAAAGATTCTGAGGCTTCATGTCGACGAATGCCTGTCGGCCATCGGTATCGAACGTCACGTTCGAGAGACGCAATGTGCTGCCGAGCATCTGTCCCGGGCGCCTGAGGAGCGCTTCGAGCCGTGCTACCAGTTCATCGAAGGCGAACGGCTTGACGAGATAGTCGTCTGCTCCGCTCCGAAGACCGTTGACCCGATCCTCCACGCCGCCGCGTGCGGTGAGTACGAGAATCGGAATGGGATCCTTGCGATGCCGCAGTTCGCGCAGGATCGAAAGCCCGTCGCCATCCGGCAAGCCCAGGTCCAAAATCAGCGCGGCATAACGGGTGGTCCCAAGCACGCTGGACGCATCCGAAACGCTGGCCAGAAGGTCGATCTCGTAGCCGGCCGCCTGCAGCCCCTTCGCCAGAAGGTCAGCCAGTTCTTCGCTGTCCTCCACGATCAGGACCCTCATGGATACGACGGGCTCCTCGATCTGCCGGATGGCACGGCGGGCCATGGACGAGCTAATGCCGCTGCCTTCGCGACCCTGCGCGATCTCGTGTTGTAAGTTCCGTGTAAGGTCGGTGTCATGAAGAGCATTGTAAGGCTGCCGTAAGATGCAACTCCTATAGCAGATATGCTGTGCATCGGATCGAGGTTTCATCATGCGTGCTCGCAAAATCGCTTGAGCCGGCAAGGTCTTGAACCGAAGTCGCCGATCCCTTGGGAGGCAGGCTGCCTCTCGGCATATCAAGCTGAGCACGAGGAAGTGGAGACACGAAGCAATGCTTCGTCTGGCATCATTCTGGCGGACGCGGGCAGTCCCGCGGGCTGTCATCGGCCTGTTGACCGTTCCGATCATGATTGCAGCGGCTGTGATCGTTTTGAGGGTCGACCGTGGCAGCGCCGCCCGTAGTTCAGCGCTGGACAGCGAGATCAAGTCAGCCGACGGAAAGCTGCGCCTCACCGCATCGCAATGGAGCGCCGTGACGGTGCAGCCCATCGAGCAACAGGCATTCCGCTCGGAATTCCGCACCGAGGGAAAGGTCGCAATCGATCAGAACCTGTCGACCCGTATCTTTGCGCCCTACGCGGGACGAGTGACGAAATTGACGGTTGCGCCCGGCGATGAGGTTCAAAAAGGCCAGCTTCTCTTTGTGATCGCGGCAGCGGACTCCGTTGACGCCCAGAAGGATTTCGTCGTCGCTCTGGCGAGCCGGAACAAGGCGGTTTCCCAGGTTAATCTGGCGCAGATCGTCGAGCGACGGATGTCGAACCTCGCGAAGGACAAGGCAGCGTCGCAGCGAGAATGGCAGGAGGCTCAGGCCAACCTCACCGCGGCGGAGAACGATTCCCGTTCGGCGGAGATCGCCCTTCAGGCCGCGCGCAACCGGCTGCGACTGGTCGGCAAAACCGATGCGGAGATCGAAACGTTCGAGAAAACCGGCGCGCTCACGCCGGACGCTCCGGTATACGCGCCGCTGGCCGGAACCGTTCTGCAACGCAAAATCGGACCCGGACAGTATGTCAGCGCGGGAGCAGGCGACAGCGATCCGGTATTCCTGATCGGAGACACCTCGAAAGTCTGGATCGCGGCCTATGTGCGCGAAACCGACGTCGCCAAGGTGCGGATCGGCGAGCGGTTGACATTCAAGGTGCTGACCGAGCCGGACCGCGTGTTCGAGACCCGGATCGACTACGTTGCGCCGGGAATCGATCCCGACAGCCGCCGATTACTGGTCCGCGCCAGCGTCGATAATGCCGACGGGCTGCTCAAGCCCGAGATGTTTGCCAGCGTCACGATCGTCACCAGCGACGGGAAGCCGACGCCGGCCGTGCCCCTCGATGCCGTGATCTATGAAGGAAACAATGCGCGCGTCTGGGTCGTCGGCGACGATCACTCCGTCGAATTACGCCAGATCAAGCTCGGTCAGTCGAGCGAACGGATGATCCAGGTTCTGGACGGACTCCACGCGGGCGAGAAGATCGTCACGCGGGGCAGTCTGTTCATTGACCGGATGACGACCGCCAAACAAACCTGATGAATACAGGCCGCCCGCAATGATCGATTCGGTCGTCGCGTTTGCATTGAGACAGCGCGTTCTGATGCTGGTTGTGTTCGTCATGACGCTGGCCGGCGGTCTCGCTGCGTTCAAAGTCCTGAACATCGAGGCCTATCCCGATCCCGTTCCGCCCATGGTGGACGTCATCACCCAAAGCGCGGGACTTTCGGCCGAAGAAATCGAACGCTACATCACGATTCCGATCGAGACGCAGCTTTCCGGCGTGCCGAACCTCCGGGTGATGAGGACGATCTCGCTTTACGGGCTGTCGGACGTCAAACTGCAATTCACCTATGACTTCACCTATGACGAGGCGCTGCAGCAGGTCATCAACCGTCTGGGGCAACTCTCCGGATTGCCGGACGGAGTTCAGCCGACCATCAGCCCGGTCAGCCCCATCGGTGAAATCTATCGTTACAGGCTGGTCGGTCCGCCCGGCTATAGCGTGCTCGATCTGAAGACTCTGCAGGACTGGGTTCTGCAGCGCCGCTTTCGTGCCGTTCCAGGCATCGTGGATGTCGTCGGCTGGGGCGGGAAGACCAAAACCTTCGAGCTGCAGGTCGATCTCGACAAGCTCATCGCCCACAATCTGACACTGTCGCAATTGCTGCAGACGTTGCGCAGCAGCAACCTGAACGTCGGCGGAAACATCGTCAATCTCGGTACGCAATCGGCCGTGGTTCGCGGTGTCGGCCTGATCCGCTCGGTCGACGACATCAAGAATACGATGCTGACCCAGACCGGCGGAAATCCGGTTCTGGTCGGCGACGTCGCCACGGTCATCGTCGGCCATCAACCCCGCCTCGGTATTGCAGGCCAGGACAATGACGACGATATCGTCGAGGGCATCGTTCTGATGCGCCGTGGCCAGCAAAGCACCCCGACGATCGAGCGGGTAAAAGCGGAGGTCGAGCGCATCAATACGTCAGGCATTCTGCCGCCCGGCGTGCGGATCGAGCGCATCTACGATCGTCAGGATCTGATCGACACGACCACCCATACTGTCCTGCACAATATGCTGGTCGGCATTCTACTGATCTTCGCATTGCAGTGGGTGTTTCTCGGCAATCTTCGCAGCGCCATGATCGTCGGCGCAACGATTCCGTTCGCACTGTTTTTTGCCGTCGGCATCATGGTTCTGCGTGGAGAATCCGCAAACCTGTTATCCGTCGGCGCCATCGATTTCGGCCTGATCGTCGATGCGACGGTGATCATGGTGGAGCGGATATTCCGGCAACTCGGGCATGACGCGCCCGCTCCTTCATCGGGGGATGCCGAATCATCCGGGCTCAGTGGAAGGCTGCTCGCCATTTATAGCGCGGCCACCGGCGTCAATCGCTCGATCCTGTTCGCGACCGGAATCATTATCGCCGGGTTCATTCCACTTTTCACCATGAGCGGCGTGGAGGGACATATCTTCGGCCCGATGGCGAAGACCTATGCATATGCCATTGCCGGTGGATTGATTGCCACATTCACAATCACGCCTGCGCTCAGCGCGCTTCTGCTGCCTGAGCATGTCGAGGAAACCGAGACGTGGCTGGTGCGGACACTTCATCGCTTTTACCGGCCTGTGCTGCGATTAGCCGTCTCGAATCGAAGGTTGACGGCCGTTCTGGCGCTGGCTTTATTTATTCTGGCCGGCGTCGCAATGCGCTTCCTGGGATTGGAGTTTCTTCCCAAGCTGGAGGAGGGCAATTTGTGGATCCGGGCCACCATGCCGGCGACCATCTCGCTTCAGGAAGGTAATGGCTATGCGAACCGCATGCGCCGGGTGATCCGCAGCTTCCCCGAAGTGGAAACTGTCGTCACCCAGCACGGCCGCCCGGACGACGGCACGGACGCAGCCGGCTTTTTCAATGTGGAGTTCTTCACGCCGCTGAAGCCGATCAGCCAGTGGCGCGCCGGAGTGGACAAGGAAAAGCTGACGGAAGAAATCCAGGCGAGGCTTGAGACTGAATTTCCGGGGATCGAGTTCAATTTCTCGCAGTACCTGCAGGACAATGTTGCCGAGCAGATATCAGGCGTGAAGGGCGAAAACTCCATCAAGGTTTTCGGCAATGACTTGCAGGAACTGACCGATACCGCCGACAGGATCAAGGCGGTGCTCGCCACCGTGCCTGGAATAACGGACCTCGGCGTCTTCACATCGCTCGGTCAGCCAACCATCCAGATCGATATCGATCGCGAGCGCGCCGCGCGTTACGGGTTGACGCCCGGCGACATCAACTCGACGATCCGGACCGCCGTCGGCGGCGAAGAAGCAGGCGATGTCTATGAGCCGGGAAGCGATCGACACTTCCCGATCGTCGTCCGGCTCGCCCCGCAATATCGCCAGAGCGCGGAAGCCATCAGCAAGCTGACGATCGGCGCGTCCGGACCCAAAGGAATCACGCAGATCCCCTTAAGCGAGGTCGCGCGCATCCAGCTCGTGAGCGGTCCTTCATACATCTATAGGGAACAGCAGCAGCGCTACCTGCCGATCAAGTTCAGCGTTCGCGACCGCGATCTCGGCAGCACTATCGAGGAGGCTCAGCAGCGCATCGCACGGGAGGTGCAATTACCACCCGGAACCCAACTCCAATGGGTCGGCGAATTCCGCAATCTGCAGGATGCGATCGGGCGGCTGCAGATCGTCGTGCCGCTGAGCCTCGCGATTATCGGTCTTTTGCTTTGGATCAATTTCACCTCCGTGCGCGATACCCTGCTTGCACTGAGCGTCATTCCGATGGCCGTGATCGGCGGCGTCTTTGCGCTATTCCTGGCGCGGATTCCGTTCAGCGTTTCGGCGGCTATCGGCTTCATCGCGCTGTTCGGAATTTCCGTGATGAACGGCATTCTGATCTTGTCGCAGTACAACCAGTTCATCGATTCCGGCCTGCAGCGCATCGACGCGATCATACGGGCCGGAGAAGCGCAGATGCGCCCGGTCCTGATGACCTGCGTGATAGCGGGAATCGGCCTGCTGCCCGCCGCCCTGTCCACCGGGATCGGATCGCAGGTGCAGAAACCGCTGGCGGTCGTGGTGGTCGGCGGAATGACGGTTGCTCCGCTCGTCATTCTCGTTGTCTTGCCGGCTTTGATCTCGCTATTTTCTCGTCGAAGAATGGTGGCTGACGCTCCCGAATCGGCGTTCGAACCGGCAAAATAAAACCGACTCTGGCAGGCGATCATAGAAAAGGAAAAGTTGTGGGGGGAGGCTGGCAAAGAGCATTGGCGTCCGGCTTTTGCGGGAGCGGATGCGCTCACGCGCGATCCCCCGCGCGTCTCCTGATCTTGTCCGGATTGCTATTCGTCTCGCAGGTGCTCTCAGGCTGCGCGGTGGGGCCTGACTTCAAACCTCAGGCACCCCCCGAAACCTCAAAATATCTTTCCGGTCCGGCGGCAGATCGCGTGCCGGGACATCCCCTCGTGCACGGCGCGGAAATTCCTTCCCAGTGGTGGGAGTTGTTCCGCTCGCCGGCGCTGAACCGAATCGTGCAAGACGGGATCGCACACAATGCCGATCTCGCGGCGGCGGAGGCAGCAGTGAGGGTGGCGCAGGCCAACGCGCTGGCACAGCGCGGCGCCCTGTTTCCGAGCGTGACCGGAGATTTCGAATCCTCGCGTCAAAAGGTGGCGGTCGATCTGTCGTCGCCTCTTGAGTCCGGCGCCAATATTTTCAATCTGCATACCGGTCAGGTCACGGTCTCCTACGTCGCCGACGTCTGGGGAGGCACGCGCCGTCTTGTTGAGTCCGCAGACGCGCAAGCCGAGATGCGCGCGTTCCAGCGTGAAGGCGTCTATCTGACGCTGGCCAGTAACATCGCGCTTGCTGCGATCGAGGAAGGGCGGTTGCGCGGACAGATCGCGGCGACCCGCCGGGTCATGGGCCTGCAGTCCGAGGTTCTCAAACTCTTGAAGCGGCAACAGGAGCAGGGCCAGATCGCCCTGACCGACGTTGCGGCGCAGGAAACTGCGGTTTCGCAGACCAGGCTCTTGTTGCCGCCGCTCGAAAGGCAGCTCGCGCAACAGCGTCATTTGTTGACGTTTTTGACCGGACGCCTGTCGAGCGACGCACCGGCCGAAACTTTCAATCTTGGCTCGTTTCGAATGCCGCGCCGTCTTCCTCTCAGCTTGCCGGCTGATCTCGTAAGACAGCGCCCCGACATTCGCGCCGCCGAGGCCAATCTCCGCTCCAGCAACGCAATGATCGGAGTGGCGATCGCCAACCGCTTGCCGCAGATCTCCCTGACCGGCAATGTCGGCGCGGCGGCTGCCCGATTTGCAGAACTGGCCACACCGGGAGCGGGCCTCTGGATGCTGGCCGGGAATGCGGCGCAAACCATTTTCGATGCGGGAACGCTGGAAAACAAGCAGGTCGCCGCGGAACAGGAAACCAATCAGGCTCTCGCTCAGTATCGCAGCACGGTGCTTGCTGCGTTTCAAAACGTCGCGGACGTCTTGCGGGCTCTTCAGGCCGGTACCCGCGCCATCAGTGCCGCGACAGATGCGGAGCGATCCGCATCGGAGAGCATCGCGTTGTTGCGCAAGCAGGTGGATCAGGGACAGATCAGCGTGCCGCTTCTGCTCGCCGCGCAACAGGCCTATCTGCAGACCTCTCTTGCGCGCCTCGATGCGCAGGCTTCTCAACTCGCCAATACGGTCGCGCTGTTTCAGGCTCTCGGCGGCGGCTGGTGGAATAGGGAATCCGGATTCGCTCGTGTTACCGAGGCAAAGCCGCTCTGATCCGGTGTAACCATTCATCCGACACGCGACCAACGGCAAGATCACGGTGTTCCGCCCGGACGGCCGATGAGCGATGGCCTCTTACAAATCGACTGGTAAGTTGCGGCGCTTACGGCGAAGACGAGCAGTGCCTCACACCTTGCGCCACTGCGCCAGACCCCACCAAGCTGGCCGTGCCGATGCTCTAGCGCTTTATGGCGATGGATAAGGCATTCCGGAAGGCGAGGGCGCAGTTTCAGCAGCCGCGGCCATGGGCGCTTCAACGTTCGCGCGCAGGTTGACGTGTTGTCGGTGACGCGACAATCGTGCCTCCGCTGTGGGGTGACGGTTGCGAGCGGGGGACTCTTTCGGACTTCATCGTCCGCCAATCGGCCATCAAAACAGGAACGGCCGTGATCCTTCCTCGCCTGTAGCCATGGGGGCGTCTGCGATTGTCCAGAGTTGGAGTTTCCCGCGCCCGCCACCGCCGCGGTCAGCGCCATGCAAACACGATTGCGAGTCCCGACATGACGGCTCACGAGATCAACCTGCGGCGACATGACCCATTTCTTATCCCAGTCACTGTCGAGAAGGAACTTGGCGCGGGATGGCGGCCGCCCCATTCATTATTCACGCCTTGCAGCAATTGCATTGACGTCCGACACTGAGTCGAAGAAAAACCGGTGATGGCTGATTCGATTTATCTGGATAACCAAGCGACGGCGCCCACAAACCCTCGGGTGCGGGCTGCGATGCTTCCGCGTGGGCGGTTGAGACGAGCTCACGGTCGAAGATCCTGGTGTCATGCGCGGCCGAAATTGGCCATGCTATGATCGGACGCCCGTGGAACGGGCGAATGCTCTTTTTCACCGTTTCGACCCGCCACGGGCGGGGATAACGGCGAATTTCATGACGACCCCCTCGAAGAGAATGAATTCAATCCTCTTAATAGTGAAATTTTGGCTAACCCACCACCACTTGCCGCTTCATTGATTGAGTCTGACTGTCCCGTCATTGACATCGCGCGGACTTCGGTTACGCCATTCCCAGGTAAAGAGAGGTCCAGGTGTTCAACGGCAAATCCGTATTTGTGTCCGGTGGTACGGGCTCTTTCGGACGCAAATTTGCGAAGATACTGCTCGAGCGCTACGACTTGGCGCGCCTTGTTTTCTATTCCCGCGATGAGCTCAAGCAATTCGAGATGCAGCAGGAAGTAAACGCGCCCTGCATTCGCTGGCTGATCGGCGATGTGCGTGATGGCGCGCGTTTGATCGAAGCGACGCGTGGGATTGACTATCTCGTTCATGCTGCCGCTATGAAGCAGGTGACAGCATCTGAATATAATCCAATGGAATGTATCCGCACCAACATTCATGGCGCGGAGAACATTGTGGCAGCCGCGCTTGCCAACAACGTTGAGCTGGTGGTTGCGCTTTCAAGCGATAAGGCGGCTAATCCGATCAACCTGTACGGCGCTACCAAGCTTGCATCGGATAAACTGTTCATTGCGGCCAACAATATGGCGGGCAAACGCCGTACCGCCTTTTCGGTCGTGCGCTACGGCAACGTTGCCGGCTCGCGTGGATCGGTCGTTCCATTTTTCGAAAAACTGATAGCGCAAGGCGCGACGTCATTGCCGATTACCGACATCGCCATGACGCGTTTCTGGATATCGTTGCAGCAAAGCGTCGACTTCGTTCTGAAGTGCTTCCAACGTATGCAGGGCGGCGAAATCTTTGTACCGAAGTTGCCGTCGATCCGGATAGTCGACCTTGCAACGGCGATGGCGCCGCACCTGCCACAGAACTTGATTGGTATCCGGCCGGGCGAAAAGCTGCACGAGATATTGTGCCCCGCGGATAATAGCCATTTGACGCTTGAATTCAGTGATCATTATGTCATGCGGCCGACGATCAAGTTCTACGATCGCGGATATGATTACTTGGAGAACCGTCTCGGTGAGACTGGCGCTCCTGTAGCGCGGGGTTTCGAGTACAACTCAGGTACAAACCCCGTCCTGTACTCTGTGGAACAAATCCGGGAATTTTATGAACGGACCAAGGCATGATTCCCTATGGTCGTCAGGACATCTCGAGCTCTGATGTCGAGGCGGTCGTCGAAGTCCTTCGGTCGGACTTCCTAACCCAGGGGCCGATGGTCCCTAGATTTGAGGAGACGTTGGCGCGTGCAGTTGACGCGCCTGAAGCGGTCGCCTTTTCCTCGGCGACTGCGGCGCTTCACGTCGCTTGTCTTGCGCTCGGGCTCGGTCCAGCTGATCGACTCTGGACGGTGCCGAACACCTTTGTAGCCTCCGCCAACTGCGGTCTCTACTGCGGAGCGACCGTCGATTTCGTCGATATCAATGCCAAGACCCGAAACATGGACGTCGAGGCACTGGCCGCCAAGCTCGAAGCGGCCGAACGCAACGGCACCTTGCCGAAGGTTGTCGTTCCAGTGGACTTCGCCGGTACGTCCGCAGATCTGGCCTCGATCCGCCGGCTGGCGGACCGATACGGCTTCCGTATCCTTGAAGACGCGAGCCATGCTGTTGGCGGATACTACCAGAACCGGCCCGTCGGTTCGAGCGAGCTCGCTGACGTTACCGTCTTTTCGTTCCATCCCGTCAAGATTGTGACGACAGGAGAAGGCGGTGCGGCGACCACGCGTTCTGCCGAGATCGCCCATCGCATGCGCTTGCTGCGCAACCATGGTATTTCGCGCGATCCCGCCGATATGACCGCCGTTCCCGAAGGACCTTGGTACTACGAGCAGGTGATGCTCGGTTTCAACTATCGTATGACCGACATTCAGGCGGCGCTTGGCGTGAGGCAATTTGATCGCCTCGCCGAATTCGTCGCCCGGCGGCAGGCGATCGCGGCGCGTTATCACGAAGGGCTTGCTGGTCTTCCCGTGATTCGCCAGTTCGTGCCGGAGGGCACTCTCTCGGCGTTGCATCTATATGTCATTGAACTGGATGAAACCGTACGACGTACTCGCGCCGAGGTTTTTGCGGCGATGCGCTCTTCAGGTGTCGGCGTCAACGTCCATTACATCCCGGTCCATCTACAACCCTGGTACCGGGCCTTGGGCTTCTCCCGTGGCGACTTTCCGGCTTCCGAAAAATATTACGACCACGCACTGACGTTGCCTATTCATCCAAACCTGAGCGCCGAACAGCAGGATTACGTTATGGAACGATTATCCCACGCGCTCGAATCCTGAGGACCTAAATTATTTTGTTTTGAGATTTCGACCAGCGATCCAAGGTCTGGTCTCGGAGTAAGACAGGCAGGGCCAAGGCCGACTGGACCTCAGATGGAGATCTGCCTATAGAACGTGATCTTTTCGGGTTGGTTTGCGCGATCAAAAATTTGAAAAACAGATCGCCGGGATCGCATGACGCCATGAATATTAGCGAGTTTCTGGAAGAAAACCGGCGATTCTGGACATTCGCTACCTCGCCCAAGTCTGACCCGCCCAAGTCCAACCCGCCCACGTCTGACGGCATCTTGATACTTGACCTTTATCACAATGACAATGTGCACTTTCACCTGTTCGCAAATTGTGTCGTTGCGAAGTGCATACAGCACATATGGGGAGGTGAAATCGTCGGAATTTTCGCCGATGACTTTGGTGATATTCAAGAGGGTGATGTTCGAGGGAGTGATGTTCGAAGGACAGACGTTGAAGCGAACCGGGCGCTCGCCCGCTCGTTTGGCGTCAGTCGCTTTTACAATGTTTCCGAATTTCGCAATCGTCTCCTGTCTGATCCGGTTTGGTCAGCCAATGCAGAGAGTGACCTTCGCAAGCGACTGCAAGGCAAGTCTGGATCCTCGCTCAGGCAAGCAATTCGCTCACTGTCAGAACAGCGATCCCCACGATGCGGCCTCCTGATTTACAATGAATTTCTGAGACGGTTTGGTGTCGGAACCATCGATAACCTCAGCGACGAGCTCATTGCAGTTGCAAAGCTCGTATTGGCTGACTACGAAGCTATTCCCATGATGTTCGGAGAGTCCCCGATCCGAGCGAGTGTATTGGGACACATTTGCTATTCGGGATCGGGACAGCTGGCTGACTTTGCGGCCATGCACGGCGCGCCAACATTCCTGGTAGAACAGTACATCCCGATTGCCGTTACGCGATACCGGGATCTGACCGACTTGTCGTGCGGTATTCCCGGCGACTGGAAGGAGATGCTGAAAAGGTACGCTTTCGATCAAGCTCTACTGGATGATCCCAGGCTTGACCTGTTCGGCGGCGCTGTTGAAGGCACGCTGGCGCGGACGATCGAGCCGCTATTGAATCGTGATGTTGTCGAGCAGCCGTCAGTTTCTCGCGAGGCCTTCCTTGAGAGCTGCGGTGTTAACCCCAAGAATCGGACGATCTGCGTATTCGCGCATGTGTTTCAGGACGCTCCGCTGACGCGACCAAAGCAACTCTCGGACGATTACTGGCAAGCTGTTGTCGACGTCGTCGATCTTGCGCGGCAACTGCCGCATCTCAACTTGATTATAAAGCCGCACCCGCTGAACGACAGCTATGACCGGAAGCGTTCGTGGGATACGCTGCGTGAATACTGTGCCGACATCGGAAATGTCGGATTTGCAGATGGCGCCCTCAGCGCCGGCGAGGCCATGAAGTATTGCGATGCCGGTCTCACGGTTCGTGGAACGGTTCTCTACGAAATGGCCGCGGCTGGACATAGAATGATCGCGACGGGCGAAGACAAGTTTTCCGGCCTCGGTATTGTCGAGGAGGCGTCCAGCATGGAAGCTCTGAGGAGCATTCTGTTAGATGTGTCGCGAAAGGATTGGTCGATGCCGGCGGAGCAGCGTCGGCGCGCAGTGGCTTATTCCTACTGCATGCTCCAGGGATTTCGTAGCAAATCGATCTTGATTCCCGATAAGCGTTGGGCTCCTGCAGAATATTTTCGCAGCGCGACGCTGGCGTTGTCGAATTTCAGATTGGAAGAAGATCCCCTCTTCATAAATCTCAAGTCGTTTCTCCGAGATGACCTGCCAATGCTGGTTTCGAAAGAGGCATTTCCCGTGCTCGATGCGGCTTGCGACCGGGATTAATCTCTTCCGGACTCTGTTCAACCGACGTTAGCGACGGGATGGCGGACCGTCACGCGATCGCTGACCACGTCAGTGCTTCACCATAGGCGATGTCGCGTGCGGCGGTGCGGCCGATAACGTCGGGTAGATGCTTTGGCGGCAGGCCAAAGCCGGGCCGGATGACGCGGATATTCTCGCTCGTCAGAGGCTCTCCCGCCTTGATCGGCTTGACTGCGTAGATCGAACGGCGAAACCGCATGTTGGCCTTCTCGCTCCGGACGGGGCCATAATCGACAGATCCGAGCGCCGACCATGCCGACTTGCAGTCGTCGACCAACCGCTTGAACTCGTGCGGTTCGAGCGAAAACGCTGCGTCCGGACCACCGTCTGCGCGCGAGAGCGTAAAGTGCTTCTCGATTATGGAGCCGCCCAGCACGATCGAAGCGACGCAGGCGGCAGAGCCCGGCGCATGATCGGAAAGGCCGGACACTGCGTTGAAAGCCTGGCCGAGATGCGCCACCGTGCGCACATTCGCTTCCTCGATCGGAGCCGGGTAGGCACTCGTGCAGTGCAAGAGCGCGATGCCGCCGGCGCCGTTGCTACGCGCCGTTTCGATCGCCTCCTGAACCTCGCCGAGACTGGCCATACCGGTCGAGATGATCATCGGTTTGCCCTGTTTGGCGACATATTTGATGAGCGGCAGGTCAATCACCTCGAACGATGCGATCTTGTAGGCGGGAGCATCGAGCCCTGCGAGCAGGTCGACAGCGGTCTCGTCGAAGGGACTGGAGAAGATCGTGATCCCCAGCTCGCGCGCCTTCGCGAACATTTGCCCATGCCATTCATAGGGTGTGTGAGCCTGCTGGTAGAGCTGGTGGAGCCCGTAGCCGTCCCACAGGCCACCCTTGACCAAAAATTCCTCGCCATCGTGAGGAATGGTCATGGTGTCGGCCGTATAGGTCTGGATCTTGATCGCGTCAGCGCCGCTAGCGGCGGCGGCTTCAATCAACTCCAGCGCTTTCAAAAGCTTGCCGTTATGGTTCGCCGACAGTTCGGCGATGATGTAAGGAGGATGGTCCGGGCCGATCTTGCGCCCCGCGATGATGAGTTCCGGGCTCTGCATCACAATTTACGCTCCTGGTGCGCACGGGAAGGCACGGTTCGCAGCAACGCTGCCACTCGGCGGAAATGACCACCCCGGCAGCCGGTTTACGAGGCGAAGATCAAAGCTGCATCGGGGCTGTCGCGGATTTTTTACGATTTTCATGAGTTATTTCAAATCCTTATAGCTTTGATCGGACGCGACTTCAAAGCCGCTGCCCAGGAAGCCGGCGCCGGGTTGCATGAGAGCATCCAGAAGGGCGGCGGAAACAGCGCCCAACGAGTAAGCCTGGTCGCGCCGAAACGCCCGCAGCTCTGCTGGTGCAACGATTTCAAGTTCAGAATATTCGCGATTCTCCAGCGCCGCGAAGCGGCGCTGGATTTGCGCAGCCGAGGAGGCGGTCGCGAGCATGATGCCGACGTCGGTGACGTGGCTTTGCGGATCCTCGACGAGCGCAACGGCTCTGGAATGCACCGACAGCTCGGACGCTCCGATGCCGGTTTCTTCCTCGAGTTCGATCAGAAGGCATTGTTCGAGGCTCACCTGTCCGGCCGGACCGACTGCCGCGTCGTCAACGCTGCCTGACGGCGCCAGCTCCCAGCACCCGGCGTCCATCTCGGAGCGAACGCTGCGCCGGCCGAATAAAATACCATCCGGACAAGACAGGATACCCGTGACGGCGAGCGGTTTGATCTTCAGCGCGGCATGAAGGCTCGGCTCGCGCCGTTGTGCAAGGAAGTAGCGGTACTCCGAAATCCAGCCGACGATCGTTCTGGCATCACAATGATCGATGCTGAACAGTCGCCCGTTGTAAAGCTCGTGCGAGCGCAGCTCCTTTTCGCGCTGCCAGATTTCGTCCACGCGCGCCTCGATGTCCGGACCAATGGTTGGCGTTGCCGCTCCCAGCGTTACTCTCGGCTCCGACTGAAGCAGATGAACATTCAGCATGCCGGTATTCTTCCCAAAAGATCGGTGAGGCGTTCGATGAACACGACCTGACCGGGCCACCCGGCGCGATCGTTCGGCGGCGCCAATGCCCACGTTTTGAGCCCCGCGGCAACCGCCGACATCGCGCCGATGCGGGAATCCTCGACGGCATGCGACAGGGCGGCCGAGCAATTCAGCCGGCTCAGCGCCCTGATGTAGGGTTCGGCGGTTGGCTTGCCTGCGCTCACCTCATCGCCGCCGACGACATCGTCGATCTTGTCGGCGAGCCCGCTGAATGCGAGCCATTTTTGCGCGTACAATTTAGGTGACGACGTAACTACGGCGATCTTCAATCCGCACGCGCGGGCGTGCGCCAGCAATTCATGTGCGCCGGCAGCGGGACGCGCGCTTTGGTGCGCCTGCGACACCATGGCCGAGTATGTTTGCAGGAGATCGGCCAGTGTTCCGGGCAGTTTGTGAGCCGTCCTCAGCCGTTCGATAATCTCGCCAAGCGGCGGTCCGTTGAGCCGCTGAAACTCGTTCTCGTCGCCGCTCGCTCCGAAGGAGGCGAGAAAGGAATAATAGACGTTTTTCAGCGCCGTCAGGCTGTCCGCGAGCGTGCCGTCAAGATCCAGAAAGAGGCCGCTGTGGAGCGGGCTGGCGGCAGTTTCCGGCATCAAGGTTTCCGACAGACAAACATCCGGCCTTGCCCAAAGGCGCCGAAGGCGTTCGATGTCTCCGCCGATACCGCTATGTTGAGCAGGGTTGCCGCATGCACCAGCGGATGGTCGTAATCTACGGTGCCCCCATTGATGGCCGGGACCAGCACATAGAGCATCAGGTCGTGAAGCGAAATGAAATCCTCGATCTCGACCTCAAGGCCGAGCGTTTTGAGGTGCGGCAGGATGCGTGTTTCGTCGAAGAACAAGTTGAATGCGGCGGGCGTGCGCGCAGGCAGGTCCAGCAGGGTGCGGCAACGATTTTGCCGATCATAGGTCGCCATCGAATTCTCGATCATGATCAGATGCCCACCCTCCCGCACCCTTGCGGCAAGGTCGGTGATGGCACGCATCTGCAGTCCGACTGATTCGATGTTAATCAGGCAGCGAACGGTAAAAACGACATCGTATTGCGCCAGCAACCCCGAGGCCGCCGAAAGTTCGAGCGCATTGCCGACCAGGAATCTGGACCTGTCCTGGAAGCCGTTGGCAACGGCTGCCTTATGCGCAGCGTCGATCATTTCCGCGGTATAGTCGATGCCGTCGAGTTGCATGCGCGGGAATTTCGCGGCAAGGCCAAAGCAGTTCAAGCCATTGCCGCAACCGACTTCGAGAACGTGTGCCGGCGTATCGCCGAGCCCGATCGCAGACATCCGGCGCGCCAATGCGTCGATCTCGAGCATTTTCGCGGTTCCGGTTCTGGTGGTGGCGCCGAGCGCGGTGCCGAATTTCGATGCCCAGTCCCGCCAATGAGCCTTGACTTGCTCGCGATCCATCATAGCCCTTCCATTTGCCTCTTCCGCAGCTCGCCTGACATTGCCGGGGGTTTACTCTCCTGTGCGCCCGGAGCCAATGAAAGGTCTTCCGCAGGTTCGTGACGAGAGCATGTACAATGATCCGCTGCTCGTTTTAGTTGTAGCAATGACGTGAAACTTCAAGGGGAAACCAGCACCTATGACCCAGATCACAGCACAGGAGGAATTCTGGGCCGGGGAGTTTGGCGACAACTACATCGAGCGGAATCAAAGCCAGGAAGTGCTGGCCGCCAAAACCGCGATGTTTGCCCGAATTGTCCAGCGATGCAGCAATATCCGGTCGGTTCGAGAGCTTGGCGCCAACATCGGCCTTAATATTCTGGCCCTCAAGACCCTGCTTCCAGACGCAGCGTTTCAAGCCATCGAAATAAACAGCCTGGCCTTCGAAAAGCTGGCGACGATACCCGAAATAGCTGCTTCCAATATGACGTTGTTCGAACCGGTCGGGTGGTCAAGCGTCGATCTGGCATTTACCGCCGGTGTTCTGATCCACCTCAATCCTGACATGCTGCCGGTGGCCTATGAAAGGCTCCATGAGGCCAGCAATCGTTATGTCCTCGTGGCGGAATATTACAATCCCTCCGTGGTGGAGATCAGCTACCGCGGTCACGGCGGGCGTTTGTGGAAGCGGGATTTCGCTGGCGAGATGATGGACAGGTACCCTGATCTAAAGCTTGTCGATTACGGGTTTATCTATCATCGGGACCCGGTATTCCCTGCTGACGACCTGACGTGGTTCCTGATGGAAAAGCGGGCCTGATGAATCAGCCAATACAGCATCAGCGGGCCGTTGCGATCTGCACGAAGCGCATGGCCCGTGGTTGGCGCGGAGCGGCTATGCTGTCGAACATGCGAGATTCTCCAAGGATCGTAACAAGGATCGTAATACGGAGCGGCAACTCGCAAAGGCCGATCGAGCCGGGATTTGGAACGGCGCGTTCACCAATCCCTGGATTATCGGCGCGCTACATCGATAGCGTGCCAGGTTGAGTGTTTCCCAAGATTGCCACGATGCCAGATGACGTCGTAATCATCACCCAGGCGCGCATGACGAGCACCCGCCTTCCGGGCAAGATCTTGATGCGGGCCGGGGGGCGCACGCTTCTTGAAACGCATCTCGATCGTCTCGCCGGTGTCGGCGTGCCCGTGATTGTCGCGACGACAACGAATCTCTCCGACGGTCCCGTTGTCGAACTCTGCGCGGCGCGCGACGTTCCCGTATTTCGCGGCAGTGAGAATGACGTACTGGAGCGTTACCAGGGAGCGGCGCGGGCACATGAGGCTCGCCACGTGATCCGCGTGACGTCGGACTGCCCGCTCATCTGTCCAGACGTGATTCGCGCTGGCCTCGACATCTATTCGGGCCTGAAGAGCGAGTCCATTTATCTTTCGAACGCCGATAAGCGAACCTACCCTCGCGGGATGGATTTCGAAATTTTTTCCCGGCGTTCACTCGACTTCGCGGCGGAGAATGCCAGGCTTCCGTCCGAGCGCGAGCATGTCACAGGATATATTCGCACATCGATGCCGGGTATTCGCCACGAGCACTGCACGGATGAAGACGATCTCAGCGACTGGCGAATCACCGTCGATACCGACGATGACTTCAAACTCGCCAGACTTTTGATTGAAGACTATCATGCAGCCGAGATGAATTACCCGGGCTTAAAGGCTTTGCTGAAAGCACATCCGGAACTCATGAAAATCAACTCTCACATTCAACAGAAATCGATCTAAGGAAAGATCAGCGGCATCCTTCAGCATCGATACCAGATCGAGTTCCTGTCGCCCGCCAAGGACGTTGCGCCTGCGGTACGATCGTTGGCTCTGCCTTAAACCTCACATAAGTCGCCTCGATATCAATATGTCGAACGCTTGAGCGGAGCAGGCGTTCCTTTCGCGTTCATCACCTGTGTGATGCTCGCGTCGGTATCTTGGATCGATAGCCCAAAGATGCTTGCGCAGTATCTTTCTGTTGGATCGCATCGCCATCCGCTTCCCGCTTTATCGTGCAACGAATCGGCATAAGCCCGACAACGGAACCGTCGGGCTACTGGCTGGTTCCTATCTTGGCGGCGGAGCGGTGTCGATGGTGAGAATTCCTTATGAATTCCCTGAACAGACCAACTGCCATGGCAGATCGCCGCTCCGTTGACGTCAAAGTACCGGCCGATTCTCACAACGCGTCCATTTCGGACGACGCTGCCACGCGCGCCGAGCGCCCGCAGGAGTCGGCCGATAAAGGCGTCGACAGGAGCAAAAAGCAGGAGAAGGCACCGCTGTCGGACAAGCCATCCGGCAGTCCGATCGATCGTATGCGTCAGCATCCGATCGCCATCGGCGTCAGCTTCGGCCTCATCGTCATCGGCCTGGTGGGAGGCATCATCTGGTATCTCAATGCGCGTCATTACGAGAGCACCGACGATGCCTTTATCGATGCCCGTCCGGTATTCGTCAGCCCGCAAGTTACCGGCAACATCATCGAAGTCGCGGTGACCGACAACCAGATCGTGCATCGCGGCGATCTTCTGGCACGGATCGATCCACGCGATTACCAGGCCGCCGTCGATCAGGCATCGGCGCAGATCCGTCAGGCTGAAGCATCCGCGCGAAATCTGGATGCCCAGATCGTCGCACAACAGGCCCAGATCGAGCAGACACAAAAGCAGGAGAGCGAAGCACAGGCTGCGCTGAAATTCGCGCAGGACGAGAACAAGCGCTATCAGGATCTGGTGCGAACGGGAGCGGGCACCGTGCAACGCGCGCAGCAGGCGTCGAGCGATCTGCAAGGCAAGCAGGCGGCATTCGATGCCGCGCAAGCCGCGAGCACAGTGGCCCAACGCCAGATCGACGTATTGAATGCGCAGAAGTCAGGCGCGCTCGCTCAGATCGCGCAGGGTAAGGCCCAGAAGGCGCAGGCCGACGCCAACTTGCAGCGCACGGAATTGCGTGCCACCGTCGATGGCCGCGTGACCAAACTCACCGCCGCGGTAGGGGCGCTTGCCGCTCCCGGTCAGTCCATCATGATCGTCGTTCCGCTCGACGTATGGGTCACCGCAAACTTCAAGGAATCGCAACTGGCCAACATGAAGGTGGGCCAGCCGGTTACGATCAGCATCGACGCCTATGGCAGGTCGTTTTCCGGTCACGTCAACAGCGTCCAGGCCGGCAGCGGCACGGCCTTCAGCCTGCTGCCGGCGGAAAACGCCACCGGAAATTATGTGAAGGTGGTGCAGCGCGTGCCGGTCAAGATCACGTTCGATCAGCGTCCGGATCTCGAACTGGGGCCGGGCATGTCGGTTGTGCCCACCGTCACGGTTCGTCCGTAAGGCGCCATGGCCGATGCGGCGGACAGCGGCAGCTCCGAATATGGCAGTGCCAATCCGTGGCTGATCGCTGTCCTGGTCTCGGTGGCAACGTTCATGGAGGTGCTCGACACCACCATCGCCAACGTCGCGCTGCGCTATATCGCCGGTGGTCTTGCGGTGAGCAGCGACGAAGCCTCGTGGGTGGTGACCACCTATCTTGTTGCAAATTCGATCGTCCTGGCCGCGAGCGGATGGCTTGCGCAGATGTTCGGACGGCGAAATTTCTTCCTTGCCTGCATCGCGCTCTTCACCGTCAGCTCATTCCTCTGCGGCATCGCATGGAATTTGCAGGCGCTGCTGATCTTTCGCGTGATGCAGGGACTGGCCGGCGGCGGCATGACGCCGGTCGCGCAATCGATTCTTGCCGCCGCCTTTCCGCCCGCCAAGCGCGGCCAGGGGTTCGCACTCTACGGCATCGCAGTGGTGGTCGCGCCCGTCGTCGGGCCGACGCTGGGCGGATGGCTCAGCGACAACTGGTCCTGGCACTGGTGCTTCCTGATGAATGTTCCGGTCGGCATCATTTCGCTGGCCCTGATCTTTTTCATCATCCCCAGTTCACCCGAGCGGCGAGCCGCGCGGCGGGCGATGTGGAGCAATGGACCCAGATTCGACCTCATCGGCTTCCTATTGGTCGCGACCTTTCTCGGCGCGCTCGAAGTTGTTCTCGACCGTGGGCAGATCGACGACTGGTTCAACTCACCCTTCATCGTGGCCTTCGCCGCCCTATCGGCGATCGCCCTTCTGCTGTTCATCCCGTGGGAATTGACGCGCGAGGAGCCGCTGATCGATCTGAAGATGCTGACGGGGCGGCAGTTCGGCACCTGCTTCGTCATCATGCTGGTCACCGGCGCGTTGTTGATTGCGACCACACAGGTTCTGCCGCAACTGCTGCAGGAACGATACAACTACACCGCCACATGGGCGGGACTGGCGATCTCGCCCGGCGGGATGGTCACCATGTGCATGATGGTGGTGGTCGGGAGGCTCGGTTTCGTGCAGCCGCGCTATCTGATAACGGCCGGCGCCTGCATCGCGGCGGTCGCGATGATCGATCTGTGGCGCATGACCCCGGATGTCGACTTCTGGTTCTTCGCCTGGTCGCGCGTCATTCTCGGCGTGGGACTGCCGCTGATCTTCATTCCGATCACAGCGGCATCCTATGACGGCATTCCGGCCTCCAGGACCGATCAGGCCTCGGCGCTGATCAATCTGGCCCGCAACTTCGGCGGATCGATCGGCGTTTCGCTCAGCCAGACCATGCTGGCGCAGCGTGAGCAGTTTCATCAGAGCCGCCTCATCGAGCACATCGGCACCTGGAATCCGGTCTACAACGACACGCTGGCCCGTGTGCAGGACTATCTCAAAACCCGGAGCGCCACCGGAAGCGTTTCGGGATCGAGCGTCGCGGTGATCGGGCAGATCCTGCAAGGACAGGCGGTGCTGCTCGCCTATATCGACGTATTCGTGATGCTCGCCGTGCTCGCCGGATTGATGATACCGCTCGCGCTATCGCTGCGCACCGTGACGCGCGGTGGTTCGGCGCCGGTACACTGACGATCTAACTATCTGAGTTAGATTGCGACAGCGGCGAGTTTGATGAAACCCGTGACGTTGGCGAGCAGCTTATCGAAACGTGTTGCGATGCGCTTGAGCTGCCTGAGAATGTGGCGCGCTTCTCGACGATCTTGTCGACGACACGATTGGCATCATCGTCGATTGTCCCCCCTCGCAGCCGATCCCATTTATACGGCCGACCGGATTTCCCTTTCGATGATTTCGGAAAAGCCCTGACGCCAGGACGGATAGTGTGGCAACCACCCGAGTTCCCGCTTGGCCCTGGCGTTCGATCCTGCGCGCGACTCGGTCATCATGACAACGAGATGTTGTCCGGCCACAAGGCGACCCAGCCAGGCGGGAACGCGGAACGGCGGTTTGGCGCCGAGCATTTTGGCGGTCGCCATGAGCCAGTCACGCACCGGCGTGGGATCATCGTCGACGATATTGTAAATGCCCTCGCCCCGATCGACAGCGAGCGAGGCCGCTTCGGCGGCATCGTCGACATGCAGAAACGACCACCATCCCGTTCCGCCGCCGATCAGCGGCATGCGGCGCTTGCGAATCTGTTCCAAAACGGACGGTTCGCAGAATCCGGTATCGGGGCCATAAAATCCGCCATAGCGGAGCGCAACGCCGACCAGGCCCGGCGTCGTCGTGACGGCGTGCTCAAGATGGCGGATCGCGTCGAGCGTGCCGCGGAGTTCCTGCGGCGGATTCCGATCGAGCGGGGCATCTTCAGTCTTCACGTGATCGCCAATCCGTGCATACGGCCAGCCGCAGAAGCTTTGCGCGACGATTCGCTTCGCGCCGCAGTCCTGCGCGGCTGCAAGAAGATAGTCGGTTCCGGCTGTACGCAGCCGGTTGCTGCTCGCGAAAGTGCGGTCAAATTTGCGCAGGTCTGACGCACCCTTCAAATCCGTGAGTTGATGTACGATCACATCCGGGCGCGCGGCCACAACCGCGTCATGCATGGCTTTCTCATCGAGCGCATCGGCGACCACGGGTTCAGCTCCGAGTTTCCGCAAGAGGTCCGTTTTCGCGGGCGTTCGCGTCAGTCCGGTCACCCGATGCCCTCTGTTGACAAGGCGTGGAACCAGGCGGCGTCCGACAGCGCCCGTCGCTCCGGCAACGAAAATGCGCATGGATCACCTCACAGGTTGCTGCTGATCTCCTTCGGATGAGGTTGGTATTGGCCCCCATGAATACAAGCGTTCGCTGGCACTTGAAGACGACGGGTAAGATCCGAGAATTCAAGGTCCGCCATTGTCGCTGCCCATGACGGTGCCATTCATACTCATCCGCTCGCCTGGTTGTTCCATCGTGTTGGCCTGACATTTGTGCCTGGGATGAGCTTCGCAAGCCGCCTCACCGGTCAAAAACCATAAGTTTGAAAGCCTGCGCTTTTGGGCGGTACTTTTCACTCGACTGTAGGCAATGTTTCTCGCTTATGGGTATATCGCCGAAGCATCTTGCCGTCCTTGTGACGGATCGCAAGCATAGGCTGACCAATCAAGAGACCGGCTGCATAGGGTCGGCTGATCCAAACGTACTGAGAAAAAATGCATCTAAATCAACCTTATAGATTTTCCGTTGCGCCTATGATGGAATGGATCGACCGACCATTCAACGTGCGGACATCAAAACGAATACCGAAACCGGAGAGACCATGTTGCACTTTCGTTGCACCATGAAATCGTTGGATCGTTCGCTCTAATCATCTGAAACAGCGGCAGAATTTCACTTCTCCGGTGCCTATTCCTGGTGGGATAGCACGGAAAATAGCCGCTAGAAATCAAGTATTTGCGTGGAGCTGAGGCGGTCGCGTTGCACTTCGTCCGAACGTGCTCTTGAAATTGGTGGAGCTGCGAGGTGTCGCGCGCCATCGACCCGTGTGGCTTCACGTCCTCCAACGGTGGCGGCAACGCGCGGAATGTGCAACGTCGCCGCTCGTAAGTGGCTCGTTGGTTACTGGCATTGAGCGACATCATTGTTCGATGTCGAATTCGTCGGGAAAGTTGATGGGCGCATAGTCAGGTATTTACGCTTTGCGATTGACCGCCGACTGGTGAATGCGGGGCTTATCAGATGAATCGTCGAGGACTCTTGGCTCCCCGTCGGGGATATAGCAATTGAGAAACTCTCGGCGCTTCCATTTTGTGGATCTCGGAAATCTACTCCAGAATCCTCCATGCTGGCGTCAGCGATTCGTGCAGCGCTCCCAATACGTCGGGCGCCACACAGATGTTTCGTCCCCCTTCACGCGGCTGCCCTAGAACAAAGTAATGGAAACGCTGGACGGTGGGTTCGCGACGTGACCCATCGATCTCGTTGAGGTCATGCAGAATGGGCTTGAGCTCGAGCCGGATGTACACCCCAGTTGCCGCTTTCGGCTGAAGGTCCAATCGCTAACTCTGTTCCCCGCGGGCTAACCCCGGAACGGAAGCTTGAAAGGCAACATGAAATGCTGCCATGTGAGGCGCCTAATGACTTAGTGCACATTGAGGGGGGAAAGTATTGGGCTATCTGACCGATGAAGAGTTCGGAAATCTGCGCGTCGAGCGAATGATCATTCACTTGGTTGGCAAGGCGGATGAGCCTTTCGCGCCGCGCGACGAGATCGACGTTCAGGAGGAAGGGTTCTTTCGCGCTCGCATCCAAAGCGAGGCAGGAGACGGCGTCCATTCCTTTGTCGACGGATCAGAGGTCAGGCAGATTGTCGAGCGTATGGCGAAGGGGAGGATGAGCTTCGCAAAGGGAGGTCAGGCACTCGCTCGTCGCTTCTTCGATCTGCACGTTCGCCAGAGCGTGAGCGGCGCGTTCTTTGTGCTCCAGCTCGGTGCCGACGACCGGGACACCAAGCTCTTTGCGCTGATCAAGTACGACTATCGCGAGGCGGTCGAACTGACCGATGCGGACGGGCGAAGTGTTCTGAGGGCAATCGTTCAAGCGTTCGTCAAGGAGCGGCGTGCCGTTCAAAAATTCTGTCTCATTCGTGTCAATAATGGCGCAGCCGACGAGCTTGTGTGCGCGTCTGATCGCATGAAAGAGGCGCCGGACCTCACCGACTACTTCGAACGATATCTCGGGGTACAACGCTCCAAGTCGAACAGCGAACTATCGAAGCGGTTGAACGAGGCTTTGCGTGGCACGCTGCAGGAGGTCAAGGACCTTCTGCTGAACGCCGATGTGGGGGCCGCGATGTCGAAGGCAAAGCTTGCGCTCCAGGGTCGGGCTACCGTTTCTAACGATGACGTCGTCGATGCTGTGATGCATGCCGCAGATCGGCCTGACGATGAGGATATCCGAACTCGGATCGACAATGTGACGCGACGCACCCTTAAGCGGCAGCAGCTCCAGGACGTTGAATTCCGGCCCGATCGTGCAACATTGCAGGTCCAGCCTCGAAGGGTCGTGCGCACCGTCGAGGAGGTCCGGCTCGAGTTTCCCGGTGAGGAGCTGGGACGTAGCGTCATACGGCAGACTATCGGCGACGAGGTCGTCTTTACGGTGCGCACAAGGCGGTTGGTGGAAGATGGGACCCTCCCAGTCAAAACTCGCTGAAGCTCTGAACGACCTTGTCGAACAGGGGCAAGTGGCCGTCACCGAGACGGAAACTGGAATCTCAATCTACCAGCTCAACGGTGTCGAGGCCGACAGGCTCTACGAGCTGCTGATCAATGCCGAGTGGACTGGGGTCCTTTGCGGCGACGCTGGCGGTGAAATCCCAAGGCATCAGATCGCGACTAACGGCGAGGGCCTTCACATAACTGCTGATAGGCCGCCGATTCCCGCGGGCGTCGAGGCGGTGCTGACACGTTCTGGATTCGAGGCGTTGCTGGATCGCGATCCGAACTCGCCGGTCGTGTGGGCCGAGGGGCTCCAATCGACGATCGATACGAGAGCTGTTCGCTACTGCGCGTGGTGGCAGGGGACACCGTTCGCCGCAGAGGGCGGTCCTACCGGCGTCGTGAAAGTGACGCGAGTCCTAGGTATGAACGGGCCGGGAGGCCACCTCGGACGATGGCTCCTGCGCTCTCCAGAGGGACAGGTTCAGGATGACGCGCTCACGCCTTGGCGGCAACGAGCAGGCTCACGGCTCCTGCGTGCAATGGCGCAGGAGATCGAGCCGGATGATCGGCTGCTGTTCAGGGGGCCGCCGGCGGCTCGCTTTACCGTTTCCAATCTTGAAGAGTTGCCTCCTGACCGCTTTGCGACGGTCCAGTCGGTTTCGTGCTGGCTGCTTGAGAATGAGCGTGAGCTCGAGAACCGCCATGGCCTGCTTGCGGCCGAGATCGCCCGTGATGCAGTGCGGGATGGTGACGCAAGGGACCTCGCGAGTGTGCTTGTTCCTGCACTTGAAGGCGCAAGGATTGCGTACAATTTCGGAGTCACGCAGCAAAGTAGAGATACGCTGAAAGCGTTGGGCGAACTCCGAAAGTCAGTGGCCGACGACACGGCCAAACTTTCCGAAACGATGCGAACACTTGGTGGGGCTGTCGTAGGCGCCGTCTTCGCCAATATCGGCCTGATCGTTGCGCGTCTCGCCTCGCCGGCAAATAGCACGTTCGTAGGGTCAGCTGCGATCTTGATCGGAATCGTTTTGACGATTTATGTTGCGACAATCGTCGGCAGTGGCATCCACTACATCTGGGTGCAGCGCTACCTTCGCAAGGAATGGCGGAACAGCCTCTACAGATTCCTCGCCGCGGACGATTACAGGCGCTTGGTCGAGGTCCCTATGCGGCGTGCAGAGTTCGCATTCTGGTGCATAGCCGGTGCTGGTATCGCCATGGTCGTTCTGCTGCTGATCGCTGTCTTTCAGACAGCTGGCGCTTGAGGAGACCGACATGGTACCTGCGGCAGTTGAGTCCAAACTTGCTCTCGCGGCGCAGACGGAAGTAGAATCGGTACTTGCAAGCGGCGGCCCGCACACGAGCAAACCGATTGGTGAAGTTAGCGCGGTGCGCACGATGACGCTCGATGGTTTCGATGCAATCGCCAATGCGTGGTCGCCGATCATGCGATCCTACGGCTATCGGACCAGCCTGCAGGCCGTCTTCTGTCACTCGCGCCCGCAAGTGACGTTTAAGCGAGTCCCGTCACCCCACGCTCCGCTACCTCCGGCCAGCGGAAGAGGGCGCTGCGAACTCGCCGACTTACTCGTCGTCATCGATCACACAGATCCTTCGACGAGCGTGAAGGATCGCCGTGCTGTCTTGATACAAGCGAAGCTACTCCACTCCGGGTCCATCAAACCCGCTAGAAAGGAATGGATACAGCACGAGTTACTCGCCTGGCGACCCGGCTTTGACTTTGTCGATTCATGTTACACTAAGAAGACTCGAGATCTCGACGCCTCGCCAGTCGTCGGTAATCCCGCCAACACCGCCGAGTATGGCGGTATCGATCTCAGAGTAACGCCGCCGGTTTGGAATCAGTGGCTAACGTCGCAGGTCGCTCCTTGCTTTACGAGTCAAGCAGATTTCGGCCCCTTCCTGGCCGGCATGGTGGTCGGCAGGCTTCAATATGGACGCGAGGCGATCGACGGCGGAGTTGATGATTGGTCGCTTACGGTCGACGAACTTTTGAGGGTTACCGGAGCCAATCCGATTGTCCAGCGAGCCTCAAAAGTGTTGCGCGGGACGTCGCATGTGGTCGGATTTATCATCGACACCGCTCCACACACACCTTGGTGGCGCGGGGAGCTACGTTCCACCGGTGGAGTATGAGGGTGCGGAATGGTCGGAAGGCCCGATCAGCACCGTCCATTTGACCTTCAGTTCGCTGGAGAGGTGAGGCTGGAGTTGGATTTGGATTAGGTTCCCCAAGTTGTCCAACTAGGTACGCGTCGCAGGCTGAGACCAAGGGCTCGATCCGCGAAGCAGGCGTGATGCATCTCGCCGTCAGCCGGCTGCTCGTTCACCGAGAAAGTTCGTAGCGCTGTGTTCTGCTTCAGCCGCATCCAAGCATCGCGACTGCCGATCGTACCGATGCCCGGATTGTAGTAGACGCGCTGATGCTCGTTCCTCTGAGCGATACGGAATAGCTTGAGGACGTTGGATAGATTGCCCTCGACCTCATTGCCGGTGCCGTCGCAGCAGATGACGATGTTCTTGCTCACGCACAAGACTCCTGGCCGGAAGACATGACCGATCAGCTATCGGATGTCGGCCCGGCCTCGGGACGCGGGCCTGCGGCCGGATTGAAGGTTGCCAACGGCGTGGCGCCGGCCTTCAGGCTGGTGAGATAGGACTCCGTGAAATCCATCTTGATCTCGGTCCACAGCGGCAGGTGGTCCGACATCTGCCATGTGCGCCAAGTTCTATAAGCCTTGTTGTCGGTCTTTGCGTCCTTGCCGGTTTTGGTCTTCGTCGGCATCAAGGGCTTGTACGCCGTATAGTCTGCCTCGTCGCGAAACACGTAGTCCTGCCAGCGGAAGCAACCGGCGCTCCTGATCTCGACTAGTTTGTTCTGTGTTCTCAGTGCGATTTGATCGTAATAATTCTCGCTCGCCAGCGCCGTTGGCTTGCGTAGTGTGGCCGGCACCTCGAAGCCGCCGCCCAGCAGCGCGTTCATGGTCGGATCGTCGGGATTCAGAATATTGAAATCGCCAAGCAGGATGTAGGTCTCGCCGTCCTTCTTCTGTCGTGCTGTGAAGAACGCAGCGATGTCGGCGATCTCCCGCTTACGCTGCGCGGTGTCCTGCGCGGTACCATAATAGATATGCACGGTACAGACGTTGAACTTGAACCAGCCGGCCTGGAAAGCGACAAGGAACGGCGTGCGGTTGAACTGGGCAACCTGTTTGCCCTTCTTCGCCGGCAGCACGATCTCGCCCGCGACATGGCGAAACCGGATCTTGCGCGTGTCAAACACGAACGCGAGGCGCTCCATGTTTCCGCTCTGGTCGGTGACGATATAGTCCCAATGCGGGCCGAGCAGCCTCACGACCTTCTGGAAGTCGGCCATGTTCTCGTTGACCTCTTGCACCGCGACCAGATCGAAAGCGGAAATGACCTCCGCAATGTAGAGGAGGGATTCCGGCAGGCGCGGGGAGGGGTTCAGCCGGCTGCCGCCGAAGTCCCGGATATTCCATGTCGCGAGGTGAAAGGAGTCCTGCTTGTTATTAGACGTGACCTCCTTGACGAGGCCCGCGCGCAACGCCAGCAAACGGTCGATGGCGCGATCCCTTGTCCCAGCATCGCTCCAGAAGCGCAGTCCTGAATATTGGACCATGACCCACCCCTTCGCTCAGGAGGCTGACCTTATCAGAAAACAAGATGCTCGGATGTGGAAGTTATGAGCGGGTCGTGCTCAACACCTGTCGCGGAGATGCCGGCCGTGAAGTTGCTCGTGCTCTTTCAGCGCGAGCGCCCGCCGTCGGTCGATGTAGTCGGCCAGATCCTGAAGATGGACGCCCTTGGCGCATTTCTGGCTGTGCTCCATGCGAACGAGCGGGATTGCGATCTCTCCGGACGATACCTTTCTGACGAGCTTCTCTGGCGTGAGGTGTCTGAAATAATCCCGGCACACAAGTTCTACCGGAATGACAGCTCGGCCATCATACTGCGCCATGAGAAGGAAAGCGGTGTTCATGTCCAAACGCACCTCGTGCATCACGTCAACGTGGTCTTACGTCGACGGGACTTAGAATTCCTTCGAAGCCCGAGCGGGTCAATCGGAGACGGAGCGTGACAGCGGCCAAGCGCAGATGACTGGATCACAGCACATTATGCCCTGACCGTCTCGGTCTCACGCGATACATGCGCGGCGGCTGAAGCTTTATTTTTTATTTCTGCTCGTGTGCACCGCAGCTCGCTCAAGGCCCGGCCCGTCGTTCGGTCACAAAGAACGCGACGGACCGTCGCTTCGATGCAACACTTCCATAAATCGTCGTTATTTTTCAAAACCATGGAACAGCGAGCGAGCCCAACCTGATTTTCTGATCGCCTTTCCTTAAATTCATTCTAAATTATTGCGTTTGCGACGGAAATTCAGGCGCGCTAAGGAAATCTATGTCGTTCATCGTGCATCTGCGGTGAAATCTTCGCGGCAGGTGTTTTGCCCGGATAACGGTTGCCTGCAAACAACATTCGCCGCGCGTGATGGTCAGGAGAGCCCGACATGTTCGGGACGTTAGTGCAGGAATTGCAGCGTTCGGAGGAAGGTCGGCTCCGGCGTTTTTTTATGCGCCGGTTTCGCAACGCCACCGAGGCATCCGACGCGACGCAGGAGACTTTCCTGCGCATGCTCGATGCGCCGCCGAAGACCATCATCGAAAATCCGCAAGCCTATCTGTTCCAGATCGCGAAGTCAGTCGCCCGAGTCACGTCAGCCCGCCTCGCGGCCGATGCCGAGCTGTTTCTGCCTGCGATCGTGGGCGAGAATCAGGCGACGGATGCTCCGGATCAGGAACGGGTCGTCATCGGTCGCCAAAGCCTGATTCTGCTGGCGAAAGCGATCGAGAAACTGCCGAACCGCTGCCAGGAAGTCTTTATCCTAAGCCGCCTGCATGGCATGTCGAATGGCGAGATCGCCGACCGGCTCGGAATTTCGCGCAACATGGTCGAGAAGCATATCATCAAGGCCTTGATCCGCTGCCGGAAGGTGCGCTCCGAGATTTGTTTCTAAGGAGACGTCAGGTAGCACCCCTGCTTTCGACTCTATTAAAGTAGCGGCGGTCGTTGGCCGATCCCGGTCGAAGATGGACTGCTGGAGCGGGTATGCCGGACAGGGTTTCGCAGAGCATCGAGGATCGGCTTGCAGAAGAAGCGGCGCGCTGGGTTGCGCGTCTGCAATCCTCCGACGCGACCGATCAGGACCGGCAAGAGTTCCACCTCTGGCTGGATCGCGATCCCGCGCATCAAGAAGCTTATGACGAATTCAAAAATCTTTGGGCCGACCTCAAGGATGTGCCGATCCCGTCGGACCGCCTGAAAAAGCTCCGGATGACACGGCGTGCAGCAGCATCCAGCATCGTGTCGATCGGCATTATCGCGATCCTGTCGACCACGCTCTACCGCATGGGATTCATCGATCATCTACGGGCGGACTATTACACGCTTGTCGGCGAAGTGCGCAGCGTCACGCTTGCCGATGGCTCCCGCGTCGACCTGAACACGGATTCTGCGATCATCGTTCGCTATTCGCAAGGTGAACGCAAAATTCAGCTCTTGCGAGGTGAGGCGTTCTTTGAAGTCGCGCGCAACCCCGAGCAACCGTTTACGGTTGATGACTCCTCTCTGAAGGCGACGGCGCTGGGTACGCAATACAGTGTGCGCGCGGCGTCCGATGACTCTCTCGGCACGGTGCGGGTCGAGCACGGACGCGTGGAGGTTAAGAGTCGCGAACAACAGGTCGTGCTGGAGGCCGGCGACGCCGCAAACCTCACGGCCAAAGGCGCCTTCGCGGTGACGAAAACCGACGTTGCGAATGAGACAGCGTGGCGGACCGGAAAGCTGGTATTTTCCGGCCAGCCACTCCGCGAGGTCCTGGCGACCCTCGAGCGCTATCGTCGCGGGCGCATCCTCGTCTTGGATAACGCCGCCGCGGACCAGCAGGTCTCAGGTATTTTCGACCTGAAGGACACGGACCAGGCGCTCCGGGTGCTGGCGGAAAGCTTACCCGTAAGTGTCACGCATCTGACCGATCTGATGGTCATCGTTCGCTCGCGCTGAAGATTCCTCAAGACAAGCGATTCTCGCCGCGAACTCAGTGAGAACGATATCCTTCAAGTTTATTTCTGAACCGACGTCAGGAGGCACCCCGGTTTTGACTCTTAGTCAGTAGGAGGGTGCGTACACAGCGCCGCACTCCGGATATTGACCAACGGGGGCAAACATGGCGTTTGGAAGTGCGTGGGTAAGAGAAGGCAGCCGAGCTGCGGCGCTGGCCGGAGTTTCGTTGCTTGCGCTCAACACGGCGCTTCATGCGCAGCCAGCCAATGTGCAACCCCCGACCGCTCGACCTTCCGGCATGATAAACGTTTCCGTCGCGGCGGGCTCACTCGAAAGCGGCCTCCTCAGCCTCGGACGTCAAACCAATCTTCGGATGCTCTATCCGAGCAATCTCACCGCGGGCAAGCGCACGGCGGGCGTCAGCGGACAGGTGAGCCCGCAACAAGCGGTGACGCAACTGCTGGCTGGAACGGGCTTGCGTGCATCGTTCACGGGCCGAAATACGGTGCAAGTTTTTGATCCGTCGACGCCTGTAGCCGGCGGCGCCTTGCCGGCCGGGGCGATCGCGCTCGACACTATTGATGTGCAGGGTGCCAACAATCCGAATGCACTGATCGGCAATCTCCCGCCGGAATATGCAGGTGGCCAAGTCGCGCGCGGCGGACAACTCGGCATTCTCGGAAACCGCGACTTGATGGACACGCCGTTCAGTCAGACAAACTACACGTCAAAGACGATGCAGAATCAGCAATCGCGCTTCATCTCCGACGCCCTAAACAACGATCCGACTGCTCGCGCTGTCGGTCCATCAGGTGGATACAACGGGTTCAATATTCGCGGTTTCCAAGTCTCCAACAGCCAGGTCTTGTTTAATGGGTTGCAAGGCGTTGCCCCGGCAAGCAACGAAGCAGTCATGGCCGAATCCTTCGAGCGGATCGAAGTGTTTAAAGGTCCCAGTTCCTTGCTGAACGGGATGGTCGGAAATGCCGGCGGCGTCATCAATCTTGTTCCCAAGCGTGCTGGCGATGAGCCACTAACACAAATTACGCCTGACTATGGAATGAACTCCCAATTTGGCGGCCACGTCGATGTCGGCCGAAGGTTTGGCGACAACAAGGAGTTTGGTGCTCGATTTAACGGTGTCTACCGTAACGGCGATACGACCATCAACCACCAATCTCGAGAACAGAAGCTCGCAACACTTGCGCTCGACTATCGTGGTGAGCGTTTGCGCGTTACGGCTGATCTTGGCTATCAGAAACAGTTAATGCAGGGAATTCGCCGCGTGACCCGCGCGGTGGCTGGCATACAGATTCCTGCTGCTCCTGACAGCCGCACCAATTGGTTCGATCCTGCCGAGTTGAGCGATGGCCGCGCCTACTATGGAGCTATACGCGGTGAATACGATCTGACTGATAAATGGACGGCGTTTGTCGCGCTCGGCGCTAGCGATAAGGAAATCACCAGGTTCTCAACTAATCGCACCATCATAAATACTCAAGGCGACTTGGCTGCCGGCAACTTGTCTTTTTCCGGCTCGCTTGACAAACGAACTCAAGAAACGCTGGAGGCCGGAGTACGTGGTCGATTCGATACGGGACCGGTCCAGCACCAAGTCGCTCTTGCCTATTCGACTTATCACCAGCTTGGCGAATTCGGTCCTTCAACAGGGGCGAGCGTACCGTTCCCAGCCTCAAATATTTACAACCCAGTGTTTGGTCCCCGGCCAGACATGTCCCTTCGGCCGGGTTTCGATTCAAATCTGACGCCGTTCTCCGATACAACCCAATCCAGTGCAGTCTTGGCAGACACGTTGTCCATCCTGAATGAGCGCGTGCAATTGACTGCCGGGGGCCGACTCCAGGAAATCAAATCAACCAACTTCACCTCTGGCGTTGTTACTTCGAGCTATGACGAAGGCGCAATAAGCCCGTCGGTTGGTTTGGTGGTCAAGCCCTGGCAGAACATCTCTCTTTACGCGAGTTATATCGAAGGCCTGCAGCAGGGCCCTGTTGCCCCACCGGGCACAGCCAATCAAGGGCAAGTCTTTGCGCCATATAAGGCCGAACAATATGAAACTGGCGCTAAGTTCGATTTTGGCGGCTTGGCTGCAACACTGGCATTCTATCAACTCGCTCTTCCGAATGCCTACACCAATCCCAATACGAACGTCTTCGGTATCGATGGAGAGCAGCGCAACCGTGGCGTCGATTTCAATATCTTCGGCGAAGTGGTGTCAGGAATTCGGATATTGGGTGGAGCCGCATACATCGACTCCGTCCTGTTGAACACGGTAGGGGGCATCGACGACGGAAATAGAGGAATCGCTGTGCCAAAGTGGCGTGTCGTGTTTGGCGCCGAATGGGATACACCATTCATCCCCGGGCTCACTCTAACTGGTCGTGCGATCCACAATGGCTCCGTCTATGTCGATACAGCCAATACCCAAAGCATTCCGGCCTGGACGCGTCTAGATATCGGCGCCCGGTACCGAATCGAGCGGCCAGGTGCCCAACCAATCATTATTCGCGCCAGCATTGAGAACGTGCTCGGCTCAAATTACTGGGAAGCAACCGATACGACGCTGGTCCTAAACGATCCACGAACGTTCAAGCTCTCGGCGAGTTTCAACTTTTGACGGCGGGTCGGCAAATGACTCGCCACGCAACATCCGTATGCCAGCGCGTGTCGGCTGCCATATTCGGTGGCTATGCGCTGGCGGCCGTCTTCTCGACCTTCTTTTCCTACATTCTTCCGACGTCGCGCGCTGAGGCGGCGATGTCGGGCCTGCTGCTGAGCTTCGCTGTTTATGCCGCTACAATTCTCTGCGCCTTCGGCGCGCGCTCGATATCGCGAATGTGGACCGGCATGATCTTGCTGACAGCCGGGTTTGGATTGCTCGCGATCCTTCTCAAACTGGCCCGCGGGCCATGAAGGACGGATTCCGGCAATCGATGGCGTGGCTGCATACCTGGACCGGGCTGCTGCTCGGCTGGGTACTGTTCTTCATCTTCCTCACCGGCACAGCGGGTTATTTCGACACCGAAATCGACCGCTGGATGCGCCCCGAGTTTCCGCCGCCGGCATCCCAGGTGCAGACGGTTAAAATGTTGGAGCGAGCCGTCGAACGTCTGCAAGCAAAAGCGCCTAACGCCGAACGATGGCGTGTCAGTCTGCCAACGGATCATGGCGTAGTCGGCTTGAACGTGTCCTGGCGGGGAAGCGGGCACGATGCCGCAGCGGCCAACGGAAGTGAGCAACTTGATCAAAATTCGGGCGAGCCTTTGAAACCGCGAGCGACCGGTGGCGGGCAGTTGCTCTATAGGATGCATTACAGGTTGCACTACCTGCCAACAACTATTTCGTACTGGCTGGTCGGGATCGCCGCCATGTTCATGCTTGTCGCTATCCTGACCGGCATCATTGTTCACCGGAAATTCTTCGTTGACTTCTTCACCTTCCGGCAACGGAAGGGACAGCGATCATGGCTCGACGCGCACAATGTCCTCGCCGTGATGGCGTTGCCCTTCCATGTGATGATCACATATTCGGGGCTGATCTTCTTTGCCTACCTCTACATGGCGCCGGTGATTGCCGCGACATACGGCTTTGGAGAGAACAGTCAACGACTCTACTTCGACGAACTGGAAGGCCGCCTTGCGCGACCTGCGCGCGCCAACACGCAAGTGCCCTTGACACCGCTTGCACCGTTGATCGCCGAGGCTGAAGCGCAATGGGGCGAGGGGCGTGTACGCAGCCTGGAGATCCTGTACCCCGGCGATTCACAGGCGCAGGTGTCAATTAGTCAGACACCGTCAGGTCCTCTGCGCCGCACGGCGACGATGGTATTCAATGGCGTCAGCGGTGCGTTGATCGAGGTGAAGCCGGCCATCCGATCAACACCGAAGGCGATACGCGACACTTTGCTGGGGTTGCATGAAGGCCTGTTCGCCGGACCAGTGTTGCGCTGGTTGTACTTCCTGTCGGGCTCGATCGGCACGGCAATGATCGCGACCGGACTGGTGCTGTGGACCGTCAAGCGCCGCGAGAAGCTCAAGCGCACCGGCGAGCCTTCATTCGGCCTGTTGCTCGTCGAGCGGCTGAACATCGGCACGGTCGTCGGATTGCCGATTGCGATCGCAGCTTACTTCTGGGCCAACCGGCTGATCCCCGCCGGGGTGGAGGGGCGCGCGGCCTGGGAAGCGCACGCGATGTTCATCGCATGGACCGGAATGCTCCTGCACCCGATTTTTCGTCCTGTGCAGCGCGCCTGGATCGAGCAATGTTGGCTCGCAACGGCTGTTTTCGGTCTGCTGCCGATGTTGAACGCGCTGACCACCAATCGCCATCTCGCCGCGAGTTTGGCGCAGGGTGATTGGGTTCTCGCGGGCTTCGATCTGACCATGCTGGCCTTCGGCGCAGCGTTTGGCTGCACAGCGTGGATGCTGTCACGCCGGGCGCGCGACAGAGTCACCAGGCACGAGACTTTGCTGTCATTCGCAGCATGCAAGAACGCGGAGCCGGCGGAATGATGGAATTGCTCGCTCTTGTGCTTGCCTATGCCGGATTCGTCGCGCTCGCACTGGCGATGAACCGTCATCACCGGCAGGTGTGGAACGGTGAGGCCTCGGAACACACTCGAATTCTCCTGCGCATTGCAGGCGCCGCGGGTCTCGCGTCGGCATTTGCGCTGTGCATCCGTTACGCAGGCTGGTCGGTCGGGCCGGTGCTAATGCTCGGCCTGCTCAGCGCTGCCGGCATCGCTGTCGTGTTGTTACTCACTTTCCGTCCTCGCATCGCTTTCGCCTCCGGAGTGGTCGCTGTTCTGTTTGCCGGCGTGATGAGTGGATATGCGTTGGTAACGAACGGTATTGCGAAAGCTCCAATATTACAGAAACTCCAGTTTCATCATTGGCCGGCGGAGCGAACTCAGCCGCAAGAACAACCGGAGAAAGTCCTATGACCAATGCCTGGTTCGTCCGTGTCCTGCCCGCAATGCTGCTGACGCTCGCAACCGTCACCACTTCGGTTCGCGCGCAAGAGCAACAACCGTCATCTCAAACACCCTTCTCGACTTCGCGCCCCCCTGGCGCGATAGCGCCGTCGGCGACTCCACCTGTCACGCCTGCCTCGTCGCCATCGTCCGGTGCCCCTTCCGTTTCCCCGGCATTGCCCGGATCGACGAGTTCTGCTCCGTCGAGCTCTGATCCGTCAGCTGCGGCCGCGTCGTCCCAGCCGTCCGCATCGTCTCCTTCGCCTGTGCCGGGTGATGCCATCACTCCGTCGCAGCCCATCCAGGGCGCGGAGCCGACAGGGGATTCTGCGGGCGCCAGCGATGCGACTCAGGATGCAGCTGCGCCGGCGGCCGCGCCAGCATCGGATGCCTCGTCCTCTACGCTTCCGCAAGACCTGTCGCCGTGGGGCATGTTCATGCAGGCCGACATCATTGTGAAGGCGGTGATGATCGGGCTTGCGTTTGCGTCGCTGGTGACGTGGACGATCTGGCTGGCGCGGGGGCTGGATCTGGCGGCTTCACGGCGGCGGGCGCAGAGCTGCTTGCGCAAGCTGGAGCGCGCCGACACTCTTGCGGCGGCACGGGCAGAGATCTCTGAAGGGTGGACCGGCAAGGGCCCGGTGTCTGATCTGATGGAGGCGGCGGAGAACGAATGCAGGCGCTCGAACGATCTGTCCTCTGAAGGCATCAAGGAGCGTCTGGCCATTGCGCTGTCGCGTATCGAGGCCAAGTCGGGGCGCGACATCGCCCGCGGCACGGGCTTGCTAGCGACGATCGGGGCCACCGCGCCGTTCGTCGGGCTGTTCGGCACGGTGTGGGGCATCATGAACTCCTTTATCGGCATCTCGCATTCCAAGACCACCAATCTTGCGGTGGTGGCGCCGGGCATCGCCGAAGCCTTGCTTGCGACCGCGCTCGGGCTCGTCGCCGCGATTCCGGCGGTGATCATCTACAACGTGTTCGCGCGTGCGCTTTCGAGCTACCGGGCGCTGCTGTCGGATGCCTCCGGCGAGATCATTCAGCACATCTCGCGCGACCTGGAACGTCAGGAGCGGGGGCTTGGACCGTCCGTGGTGCCGCTGTCGCGCGGCCGCTCCGCTGCGGAGTGAGCCCTCATGGCGGTATCTCTGAAGAACCCGCAGGACGGCGGCATCGACGAGCTGAGCGAAATCAACGTCACCCCGTTCATCGACGTGATGCTGGTGCTTTTGATCATCTTCATGGTGGCGGCGCCTTTATCGACGGTGGATATCGCGGTCGACCTGCCGGTGTCGAACGCACAGCCGCAGCCGCGTCCCGACAAGCCGGTGTTTTTGACGGTGAAGCAGGATCTGACGCTGGCGCTCGGCAACGACGAGGTGCCGCGCAATACCCTTCAGGCAACGCTCGATCAGCAGACCAGCAATGACCGCGAGCAGCGGGTGTTTCTGCGCGCCGACGGGACGGTGGCTTACAACGAGCTGATGAAGGTGATGAACCTGTTGCGCGAGGCCGGCTATCTCAAGATCGCGCTGGTTGGGCTGGAGGATACCGGACAGGTGCAAGCAGGTGGCGTGGCCGCCGGTAGCAGCGCGCCAGCGGCGGCGACCAAACCATGAGGATCGACTGGCACGATCCGGACGGGCGGCCGGAAGGCGCGGTGACCGGGGCCGCGGCGCTGCGCTGGACCGCGGCCGGACTTGCGGTGGTCGCGGTGCACGCCGGCGGCATCTGGCTGGCGTTACACTGGCCGGCGCAGGCCGAGACGCCGGGCGATCCGCCGGCCGCGATCATGATGGAGCTGGCGCCGCTGGCGGTGGCGCCGGAGGTACCGCAGCAGGACATCGCGCCGGGGCCGCAGATGGAGGAGGCCGAGGAGGAGCAGCCCGAACCGGAGAAGCCGGTCGAGGACAAGCCAGATCCGACGCCGCCGGAAGTGAAGGAGGCCGAGCTCAAGCCGCCGCCGACGCCGAAGGTGGAGAAGGCGGAGGTGGTGCTGCCGGCCAAGACGGAGCCGCCGAAACCGAAGCCGAAGAAGAAAAAGAAGAAGGCGCCGCGCACCACCGCGCCGCAGAGTTCACAGGCGCAGCGCGCCGATCGCGCCGCCGCGCCGGCCGAAGGCATGGCTTCGTCGATGTCGCCGAGCTCCTGGCGCGGCGCGCTGATGGCGCACCTCAACCGCCACAAGCGTTTCCCGTCCGGTGCGGCGGGGGCGGGTGTTGCGACGGTTGCGTTCACGATCGACCGCTCCGGCCGCGTGCTATCGGCGCGCCTGGTGCGCTCGGCCGGCGACTCCGCGCTCGATACTGAGGCCGCCTCGCTGCCGCGCCGCGCCAGTCCCGTTCCCGCCCCGCCGCCCGATGTCGGCGGTGGTTCAATCACACTCGCCGTTCCAATCAGGTTCAGTCGATGATCTCAGCAAATCTCACACGAACGAACCCTCAGACGACGAGCTTGTCACTTCGCTCAACGGCGTCAGCGCCGCGCTGGCGCGGGTGGCGAAACTCGTGAAGTAGCACAGTCGAAACCGAAAGCCGCCCTATCCGGCACACAAGGAGATCGCCCATGCTGACGCTGGTCAAGGATGCCGATGTTCCCGTTCAGCCGGCTGCGCCACCGCCAGAACGACGGCCGAGATCGACGCTGCGCGAGAGCAACTATAACCGTCGCCGATTCCTCGCCTGGCTGCACGACGAGGTGGCGGTGCTGCGTGCGCTCGGCATGGATCATCGCCGCATCGCCGCGCAACTCGACATCGCGGAGCATGACGTGCGAGCATTCTGTCCGAAACCGAAGGAGAAGATCCTGCGCCGCCATCTTCCCCGTCGCGCTGTTGAGGCGCTCCTTCATGGCCGTCACGCCTCAATTGGCGGTCGAACCGTTGCCAAGCGCAGTCGCTACCTCGTCGAGATCGCCAGTGCCTATACTTGGAATGAGCTCATGTCCGAATCCGGGGTCGGCACTGTCACGGCCTCAGAAATACGTTTGTGGCTCGAGGAGCGAGGAGCCGCACTGCGGGATGATGAGGATGACCAGCATCGGTCGGCGCAATGGTGATCGTCCGATAATGCCGATTGCGAGCGAGGTCCGATCCCGTCCGGATCTGGGATCAGCTATTCGCATCGAGTGCCGTAGGCTGCCTGCATCCGACAGCGTCTGGATCGCGCCGCCTGAATGCAGAGACCTGCTTCACGTCTCGAGGGTGGAGACAGGGTGAATGGAGCTTCGTCATCTCCGGCATTTTGTCGCGGTCGCCGAGGAACTGCACTTCCAGCGCGCAGCCGATCGCATCGGCATCGAGCAATCGCCCTTGTCGCGTTCGATCCGGAATCTCGAACAGCAGCTGGGCGTGATGTTGTTTGAGCGGACACGGCGGTCGACCAGGCTGACTCTGGCTGGCGAACGACTCTTTGTTCACGCCCGTGCGCTCCTGGCGGCTGCCGACGAAGCGCGCCTCGATGTGCGCACGAAAGACGGCGATCGGACCGGCCATCTTCATATTGGTGTTTGCGACGGTGTGCCGCTGCCGCGTCTCGCTCGCCTGCTTGCGTCGCTCAGGCAGACGACTCCGCATATCAGCGTGCATGTGCATGAAATGTCCTTGGTGCAGAAGGTCTATGAACTGCGATGCGGATTCCTCGACGCTGCGCTCGCGCCGGAGAGCGGATATGGCAAGGGCATCGTTTCCGAGGCGATCTGGCGAGATCCGCTGATCGCAGTTATGCCAAGTAAGCATCCGCTGACGCAGAGGAAACAAGTCGCTTTGGTCGACGTGGTTCTGGAACCGCTCGTGCTATGCCAACGGGATACGGGCCTTGGCCATCAATGCCAGATCGAGCAGATCATCCGCACGGTGACAGCGACGCCGAACATCACTGATACGGCGGCAACACTTAGCATGTTAGTCGCGCTGGTGATTGCCGGATATGGCATCGGGCTCGCCACCACCGCCCAACTTGAAGCCGTCAGCGCGAGCGAGCTGGTGCTGCGCCCGTTGTCCGATGTGAGCAAATTGGTCAAGACTTGGCTGATGATGCGCGCGGAAACGCCAGCCGAGCCGTTAGCTCGCTTTATCGAGCACGCGCGCCGGCCGACTTGACCGGCTTGCGCGTCCAGAGCACGCCGCTCGGAATCCCTTGTCGCGCGCCATGAAGGTTTCAAGCATGAGCGGCGCCAGGGTTGTTGCATCGACCGGCGTGCCGTTCAGTTCGGAATGAAGTGCGGCATAACGATCGAGATTCTCGCGCAACTCGGTGCTGACCGTGAGCGTCAGCTTGACGAATTCCGACTTTGGGATCGGCCCAAGGCTGAGTTTCTTGGTCAATCGTCCCTCCCGATGTTGGCGGTGAGCGGTGCGGCCTGATAGGGCCGCAAGATGAGATCCTTGTTGACGATGACGCGGACGGGAAAGCCGGGCCGCACGGTCAAGGTCGGCTGGATGTTGAGGTTTCGGCGCGTGATTTGCTGCCCGACATCGTTGATGGTGTCCTGGAATCCACTGCGCGTCGCGATGATGACGCGATTGCCGTTGGTGCTGCGGTTTACCGGCGCGGCCAGTTGTGCGCCAACGCCAAGCACCGATGAGAGCACGGCGCCGCCGATCAGGCGGAGCCAGTGATTGTCGACCTCGTCCTCCAGCCCCGCATAGCCGGCGGTGTCGACGCCGGAGAGCCGGTCCAGCACGATGGATGAGCCGTCCGGCATGACGATGCGATTCCAGACCAGCAGCACGCGGCTCTGGCCGAAAGCGACGCCGGAATCGTATTGGCCGATCAGCCGCGTGCCCTGCGGGATGAGCAGATGTCTGCCGCTCACGGTGTCGTAGACGTTTTCGGTGACGTTGCCGATGATCTGCCCGGGCAGGTCGGAATTGATGCCGGTCACCAGTGCGGCGGGAATAATCGTGCCCGCCATGACCTGATACGGCGAGCGCGGCGTTTGCAGCGTGCCGGAGCCGTAGATTTTCTGGTCGGTCTCGCGGTTCAGGAAGGCTTGCTTGCGATCCTGCATATTCTGCGTGGTCACGGCGTCGACCGGCGCGTTGGTCGGCTCCGCGCCGGGTGCGGGAATCGCCGTCAGGCCCCCGCCATTCGGCTCCGGTGGCGCGGTCGTCGCGGCGGCGACGTCCTGCCTCGGCCGGATCGACTGGAAGAAGACGGCGGCCTTGGCGGCGGCTTCCGCCTCCTGCTGCGCGCGCAGCATCGCCGCCCGCCGCGCATCTTCTTCCGGATCGGGGCGGAAGTTCGGGCGTTCGGGCATTTGCGGGATACCGGCCTCACGTTCGGAGCGAACGATCGGCCCGCCCAGCTCGCCGGGCAGCGGGGCGCCGAGCCGCGGCGGCTGGACCTGGGTGTAGTCGCGCGGCAGGGTTTGCAGACCTTCGGCCGGATTGACGCGATCGGTGCTGTAGAGTTCGTCGCCGGTCGGCTTGTCGCGATCCTTGTATTGGAGCGCCCAGATCATGGCGCCGAGCACGGCGGCTGCGGAGACGCCCGCGAGCGCGATCAGGGTCCAGCGGTTGAGCCGCGTCACAGGCTTCGGCCGCGCGCGGATGGTGAGATTCGGCGGCTGGGATTTTGGCGGTGTGGTCATAGTCCGAACAGCCCCCGCCGTATGCCGTCAGTGCGCGAGATGCGCACGACCTGCTGTTTCTCGCCGCCGAGACGCAGTTCGGCCGCGCCGAACAAGCGATCGACGACGTAATAAGGCGGCTTCGCCCGGTAGTTCACGAGCTGGTTTTCGCCGGTCGGTCCGACGACGAACAGCGGCGGAAGCTCGCCTTGCGCGATGCCGGCCGGAAACTGGATATAGACCTTCTCGCCGTCGTCGAAGACGCGCACCGGCCGCCACGACGGCGTATCGCCGGTGATCTCGTAGCGGAATTGGACGCGATCAAGCTCGACCGCGTTGGCGACCGGCGTCGCCGTTTCCACACGCTCGTTCTGGCGTTGCAGCGCCATCAACCGATCGTGCGGGTACTGCCACGAGACGGAGGCCATCCATGTCTGCGGCGTCGATGTCAGTTCGAGAAGATAGGTTCGGCGGTTGGTGTTGATGACCAAGTTGGTCTTGAGGTCGGGCCGCGTCGGCTTCACCAGAATATGCGTCTGCTTGGCGTTGCCGTTGCCGCTTGTCGTATCGCCGATCACCCAGCGCACGGTGTCGCCGGCGGAGACGGAAACCAGATCCTCGTTGGTCTGAAGCGCGATGTCAGTCACCTTCTCGGGACTGGCATAGACTTGATAAAGCGCACCGGCGGAATAAGGCCAGACCTGCGTGGCATTGATGTAGCCGGACCGTGTCGGCTGAATGCGCGCGGCAGCGTTGGCGCTCGTCACACGCTCCTTCGGATCAGCCGGCTCCGGTACCCCACCTTTGCGGGGCAGCGGTTTCAACTGACCGGGCAGCGGTAAAGGCTCTGGCAAGGGCACCACCTCGACCGAACTGGCCGGCTCGGCGATGCGCGTCGCCTCGAACGGCTCGTCGAGGGAGATTTCAGGCGACGGCGTCTTGATCGCACAGCCGGCGAGCAGCGCAGCCGAAGACAACAGAAGAAGATGGACGGGCGACATGCGGACCATGATGCGGTTACTCCCTCACGACCCGCCGGGACCGAGTTCGCGGCTCCAGTTGATGCCGTTGATAAAAATACCGAGTGGATTCTTACGCAGCCGGTCTTCGGTGCGCGGTGGTTGCAGAACGATTGTGATGATGGCGGTCCAGCGATCGGTGCCGGCGAGTTGGTTGTTCTCGTAATGCCGTTCGATCCAGCGGATCTGGAACGACGACTCGGACGCCCGCACGACACTCGTGACCTCGACAGCGACAGACGCCTTGCCGACCTTTGAGAATGGATCATTGGCTCGGGCATAATCATTAAGCGCCGCGCCACCGCGATCGGTGGTGAAGTCATAGGCTTCAAGCCAATTCTGACGGACGACGATCGGATCGGTTGGGAGTGCGCGGACGTTCTGGATGAAGTGGGCGAGTGAATGCGCGATCTGCGCATCGGTTGGCCGATAGGCTTCGATGGCCGGGCCGATCGCCTTGACTTGGCCGAGTTGATCGACCTCCACGACATAAGGTGTGACGGTCGAGCGGCCGGCTTGGTAGAGCAACCCGCCGGCCATGCCGATGGCGAGCGTGAGGCAGCCGAACGACATCAGCCGCCAGTTGCGGGCCTGAATGCGGGCGGAGCCAATCCGCTCGTCCCAGAGTTGGCCTGCGGCCTGATACGGCGTCGTCGGTTCGGGGGTTTCGGAATAGCGCACGCTGGCGCGTTTGAAGCGCATCGGTCAGTTCTCCTGTCGCAATGAAGGGTTGGCGCCCGATCCGCCGTGATCGCCGGAGCGCAAGGTGTGCGCGGCCATTGTCGCACCATGCGTCGCCTGCGAGCCGCGTGAGCCATGCCGGAAGCGGTTCGCCCATGCCGGTGCATTGCCCGAGGCGCCGCCTGCGGCGGCTTGCATTCCCGCTGTCGAGGTGCCGCATGTGGCGGTCCATGCGCCGTGCGATCCTCGGGCTGCGCTCTGGTGCATCGCGCCGGTCATGCGGGATGCGAAGTTGCGGCCAGCTTGGATGAATGCGCCGCCTCCGGCACTTGCGACGCCGGCGAGGCCGGCGCCGAGGGCTGCCGCGCCCGAGGCGCCCGATGTCGCGCGTGCCAGCCCGAATGCTGTGCGGGCGCCACCCGACATGGATGAAGCAGCTTTGACGCCGCTGCTGACGGCTGCTCCTCCCAGACGAGCGGCGCCCGCGGCCGCGGCCCCTCCCGCCACGGCCAATCCGCCAGCCGCCAGCGCGGTGCCTGCTGCTGCACCTGCGCCGAGTTGCGGGGCGCCGGAGACAAGTCCGGTGGCGATGGATGGACCGAAAATGCCGAGGCCGAGCATGGCGAGTGACGCGAGCATGATCGCGAGCGCATGATCGATCGACGGCTCAGAGGGTGCTGAGGCACGAAACTCGGCGAAAAGGCCGTTGCCGATGCCGACGATGACGGCGAGCACGAGAATCTTGATGCCGGATGAGATGACGTGGCCGAGCACACGTTCGGCGAGAAAGGCGGTCTTATTCCAGAGCGCGAACGGCACAAGCACGAAGCCGGCCAATGTTGTCAGCTTGAATTCCAGCAACGTGACAAAGAGTTGCACCGCCAACACGAAAAAGCTGATGATGACGACCAGCCAAGCGAGAAACAGGACGGCGATCGTGTCGATATTTGAAAAGACGGAGGTGAAGCCGGACAGTTCGCCAATCTGCTGAAGGATCGGGCGGCCGGCATCCATGCCAACCGACGCAAGTTTGCCGGCGCGCAGAAAGTCATCCGCTGAAAGACCTGAGCCGGCGGCCTTCAGGCCAAGACCGCTGAAGGACTTGAAGATGATCCCGGCGAGCGTGTTGAAGTTCGTGATGATGTAGGCGAAGGCGCCGACATAGAGTACCTTCTTGATGAGTTTGGCGAGTATTTCGTCATGACCTGCCGCAAACGCCCAGAAGAGTCCGGCGAGCGAAATGTCGATGACAATGAGCGTGGCGGATAGAAAGGCAATCTCGCCGCCGAGCAGACCGAATCCGCTGTCGATATATTGCGAGAACGTGTCGGTGAAGCGGTCGATGACAGAGAGATTGTCCATCGTCATCACTTCGTGTTGGGCATGGCGGGTTGCGGCTTGGCGGCGCCTCCTTGCGGGCTCCCCTCTCTCTGTGAGGGAAATATCTCAACAGGATGCGGTGTGTAGGGCGTTCGTCCGTTGCCCATGAAGCGTTTGCGACGCGCCTGGCTCGCCATCTTGCAAAGCGCGTCGCCGGTGCCGCCCCAATCCTGCGAGCACCACTTCTGGATTTCGCGCAGCCGATCTGGATCGGCTGCAAGAGTGTCGACCGTGTCGGTTGCGCGTGCGGGCGAGATCAGAACAACCGCATCCGCGCCAATCGCGAGAGCAACGCCGAGCCGGGCAAGACGTGCGAGCATGGGAGCCTCCTTCAGTTGCGAAACAGGCGAACTGTCGCTGGCGAATAGCTGCTGCCGCTTCCCATGAAGCGGCGGCGCACCTCGCGGGCGCGTTCTTCTTCGGCGATGGCGCGGGCCTGCTCCGTAGCGACGGCGCGGTCCTGCGCGAGCTTGAGCCGCGCGCTATCGATTGATTGCTTGGCACGAAGCGCGAGAAGCTGGTTGGTGGCTTGGGTCGCTTCGAGGATGCCGGCGGCCGACTGGCTGTGTGTAACCAGATCGCCGAGGTTGTTTTCGTCGGTCGACAGATTCTCCGACACCTGGGCCTGCATCTTCATGGCGGTTTCGAGCGCATCGCGCGACCGCTCCCAGCGCGTCCGCGCGTCCTGAGTCATCTGATCGCCAGAGACGGACGCTGCGTATTGTTGCGGATAGAGTTGTTTGAACTGCTGCTCCATCGTCGCGACGTCGAAGCTCAATCCCTTCGCTTCGCCAATGAGGCGTTCCGTCTGTGCGATGGTCCGCTTGAGGTCATTGAGGACGTTGAAGTCGAGGCTTGTCAGGTTCTTCGCCTGATTGATAAGCAATTTGGCCTGGTTCTGGAGCGACGTGATCTGAATGTTGATCTGCTCCAACGTCCGCGCCGCCGTGAGCACGTTCTGGCTGTAGTTGCTGGGATCGAACACCACGAGCGCCGTGGCGGGCGTGGCGGGCGTGGCGAGTGCAATGCCCAGCGCACAGGCCCCGGCCACGAGAAACGATGTCTTCATGACGATATCTCCTGATGGTGGGAAAGCTGGCGGATGAGATCGGCGGCCCATTCGAGCCCGCGCGCGTCGAGCCAGGCCGGGGCGAAACCATCCGCACCGTGCGCACGAATAATCTCGTCGATGAGGCGGTGATCGGTAGGACCGCTTGCGGCGGCAAAGGCGAGCGCGACGGGTCCGAGATCGAGGTCGAACAGGCGATTGCCGAGACGGGATTGGTAGTAGTAGTCGCGCCGCGGTTGGGCGCGCGCGATGATGTCGATCTGACGATCATTGAGGCCGAACCCCTCATAGATGGTGCGAAGTTGCGGTTCGGTCGCCTGTGGCGACGGCAGGAAGATTCGGACCGGACAGCTTTCGACGATCGCCGGTGCGATCGCGGAGCGCTGGATGTCGGCAAGCGATTGGGTTGCGAAGACGACGGAGACGTTCTTCTTGCGCAAGGTCTTCAGCCATTCACGGATGCGCGCGGCGAAGATCGGATCGTCGAGAAACACCCATGCTTCGTCGAGCACGAGCAGTGTCGGCGAGCCGTCGAAGCGTTCGTCGAGCCGGTGAAAGAGATAGGTCAGCACCGGCGTCACGGCGCTTGCCGTATGCATCAGTTCTTCCATCTCGAACCCCTGCACGTCGCCGATGCCGAGCCGATCGCCATCGGCGTCAAGCAGCCGACCGTGCGGCCCCGACAGCGTGTAGGGTTGAATCGCCTGGCGCAGCCGGTTCGATTGCAGCAACGTCGACAGGCCGGTGAGCGTGCGTTCCTCGCGCGGTGCGGATGCAAGGCTCGTGACCGCGGACCAGACCGCGTCTTTGACGTCCGGCGTGATTTCGACGCGCTCGTGTCCGAGAAGCCCGGCAATCCATTCGGCCGCCCATGCACGGGTTTCCTCGTCGTCGATGCCGGCGAGCGGCTGGAACGCGATCGATGCCGAGGAGCCAAGGTCGTAATGCTCGCCACCCAGGCCGAGGATAGTGGCGCGGGCCGAGCCACCTTTGTCGAAAACGAAGATGCGCGAGCCGACATAGCGACGGAATTGAAGCGCGAGGATTGAGAGCAGCACGGATTTGCCGGCGCCGGTCGGTCCAACAATCAGGGTATGGCCGACATCGTCGATATGGGTAACGAGGCGGAACGGTGTGCCGCCGACCGTGCGGGTGACGATCAGCGGCGGCGCGTCGAGATGGGTGTTGCGTTCGGGGCCGGCCCAGACCGCCGAGAGCGGCATCATGTGAGCGAGATTGAGGGTCGAGATCAGCGGTTGCCGCACGTTGGCATAGGCGTGGCCAGGGATGGAGGACAGCCACGCCTCCGTTGCGTTCAAGGTTTCCGGAATGGTGACGAAACCCCGGCCCCGGATAATGCGTTCGACCGCCTTCAGCTTCTCGTCGGCGAGGTCCGGACTTTCGTCCATCACCGTGACGGTCGCCGTGACATATCCATAGGCAACGGCGTCCGCGCCCAACTCCTGCAACGCCTCGTCGGCATCGTCCGACTTGTTGGCGGCGTCGGAGTCGACCAGCGGAATCTCCTGCTGGAAGATTGTCTCGCGCAGCAACGTGACGATGCCCTTGCGCTTGGCGAACCACTGCCGGCGAACCTTGGTCAGTTCGCGTTCCGCTTCCGCCTTGTCGAGTGAGAGGAAGCGGGTTGACCAGCGATAGGCGAAGCCGAGGCCATCGAGGTCGTCGAGAACGCCCGGCCAGGTCGAGGGTGGGAAGCTGCGGATGGTCAATGCGCGCAGATGGCGATCGCCGAGCATCGGCGCGAGGCCGCCGGTGAAATCGCAATCGGACAATAGCGCATCGAGATGGAATGGCACCTCGGGGACGGCGACGGGATGGCGTTGTGTGGAGATGCAGGCGTGAAGGTAGGTCAGGGTTTCGTCGTCGGAGAGCCAGCGGATTTCCGGCATGACCCCATCGAGCAGATCAAGGAAGCGGTCGGTTTCGGCGACAAAGGCTGCGAGGTGGTCGCGCCAGTTCACCGTGCGGTGCTCGGCGCTTTCGTAAAGGTACTGGCCGGCACGGGCCTTGCCCTCGGACGGCGGCAAGAAGGCGAGCGTGATATGATAGGTGCTCTCGAAATGCGAACCGCCCTCCTCAAACGCGGCGCGCCGCTCTTCCTCCACGAGCCAGGATGCGGCTTCGGGAAATTCCGATACGGGATAGTCGTCAGCCACGCGCCGCTCGGCATCGACGAACAGCGCCCAGCCGGAGCCGAGACGTTTCAGGGCGTTGTTGAGCCGCGCCGTGGTCGCGACCAGCTCGCTTTCGGTGGCGCTATCGAGATCGGGACCGCGGAATGCCGCGCTGCGCTGGAACGCACCATCCTTGTTGAGCACGATCCCCGGCGCGACCAGACCTGCCCAGGGCAAATAATCGGCAAGGCTGGCGGGACGCTTTCGGTACTCGGCGAGACTCATCATGCCGTCACGCCTCCAGAAATGTGCGGTGCTTGAGGTGGCGAGAGAACACCTCGACGAACTGCGGATCGGCCTTCGCGCCCCAGACGGCGAGCGCGTGGCCTGCGATCCAGAACACGAGCCCTCCGATCCACAATTGCAGGCCGATGCCAACGGCCGCCGCCACCGTGCCGTTGACGATCGCGATCGACCGCGGCGCGCCCCCCATCAGGATCGGCTCCGTCAGCGAACGGTGAAGCGGCACTTCGAAGCCGTCGACATGCCCCGCCATCAGATCAGCGCTCCGCCGCCAAAGCTGAAGAAGGACAGGAAGAAGCTCGACGCCGCGAAGGCGATCGAGAGGCCGAAGACGATCTGGATCAGCTTGCGGAAGCCACCGCCGGCGTCGCCGAAGGCGAGCGTCAAACCGGTCACGATGATGATGATGACGGCGACGATCTTGGCGACCGGCCCTTCGATGGATTCGAGGATTTTCTGCAAGGGCGCCTCCCACGGCATGGAGGAGCCGGAGGCGTAAGCGGGGGAAACCAGAAAGGCGCAGAACAGGAGAACCGCTGATCCGTAGATCCGGCTTCGTAAGTTGGCGCAAATCCGGAATGTCGGCATTCCGGAAAGTCGCCTTTGCAGAATTCCGTAAATCCGCCGAAGCACAGTCTCGGATTTGCGCGCTTGCGGATTTGCGGAAATGCACGAATCCGGTTCTGCGGATTTACGTTTCTGGTTTGTTCCAGAGACAAGGAAAGGCGTGAATGCGGGTCTGTTGGTCGGCATCTCTTTATTCTCCGGTGATGTGCTCGATCGCGTAGGCGTCGCCGTCGAGGCCCGTGACGCGGATGATGTCCTCGATGCGGCGTTTGCTGCCGCGTCCGGCGATGAAGACGATGACGTCAACGGCTTCGGCGATCAGCGCGCGCGGCACCGTGACGACAGCTTCTTGAATAAGTTGCTCCAGACGGATGAGCGCGCCATGCGCCGATCCGGCGTGCAGCGTGGCGAGGCCACCGGGATGTCCGGTACCCCACGCCTTCAGCAGATCGAGCGCCTCCGCGCCGCGAACCTCGCCGACGATGATGCGATCCGGCCGTAGCCGCAGGGTCGAGCGCACCAGATCGGCCGTCGAGACGCTGTTCGCCTTCGTGCGCAATGCGACATGGTCGTCGGCGACGCATTGCAATTCGATGGTGTCTTCGAGGACGAGGACGCGGTCTCCTGTCGTTGCAATCTCTTGCAGGAGCGCGTTGGCGAGCGTGGTCTTTCCTGTCGACGTACCGCCGGCCACAATGATATTGCGCCGTTGCAGCACCGCGGCTTTGAGGAATGCCGCTTGCGCCGGGCTCATGATACCGTCTGCGACGTAACGGGCGAGCGGAATAACGCTGGCGGCGCGTTTGCGAATGGCGAAGGTCGGCGCAAATGTGATCGGCGGCAAGACGCCCTCGAACCGCTCGCCGGTTTCCGGCAGTTCGGCGGACAGAATCGGATGGTCGCGATCGACCTCCAGCCCGACATGGTTCGCCACCACCTTGATGATGCGGGTGGCGTCTTCATGCGACAGTGTCGCGCCGGTCGGCTCGCGACCCGCGCCGAGCCGGTCGACCCACAGGCGGCCATCCGGATTGAGCATCACCTCGACGATGTCCGGATCGTCCAATGCCGCAATGATCGCCGGTCCCATCGCGCTGCGCAGCATCCGAAGCTGGCGATCGCTGACGATGCGGGCGGGCGAGCGCGGCAGAGCGGCAGTCATGATGGCGCCGTCTCCGTGTTGGATTTGTCCGGCGCGGTCGTTTCGTCATCATCCAGGCCGACGAAATCATCTTCGCTCGGCACGATCTCCTGATGGACCTGGCGCACAAGGCTGCCGCCACGCTGGAGGTGGCGGCCGAGTTGATCGATAAACTGATTGAAGCGCACACGTCCTTGGGCGCGGGCTGCGCTCTGGTGTGCTTCGGGAATCGGCGCCGATACCGACAGCGTGTAGCGAATGAACAGCGCGACGGTTTCGATCAAGATTGTCTGGTCGCGCTCCAGGCGATCGAACTGATGGGACAGGCGGTCGAGCCGCGAGATGATCGCGGCTTCGCGCCGGTCGGCTCCGTCTGGTGACAGATAAGAGGATAGTGCGGCTGCGACGATTGCGGATTGAGTCTCGCCCTTCAGCGCCGTGAGGCGGCGAAGCTGCCTCCTATGTTCGTGTTCGATGAAGACGTTGAGACGGGCCTTGCTCATAGCGCCATCCCGTCATCGGGATCGAGCGCGGTCAGTCGCGCCAGTCGCCGGAGTTGCCGTGTCGGCTGCGGAAGCCTGCCGTCGCGCGTGCCGGTGTCGGCGGTATCGTCGTCGAGCACGGCAAGATCGTCGCGGGGACGATCGTGCAACCGGACGACTTCGGCATCATCGAGTTGCGGTGCGAGCTGGTGCCCGCCTTCATCCTGCTCGGACGCTGCTGTACGCGCGGTGGCTGTGGGCTTCTTCGGCCGGGCAAGCCCGGTCCAGTCATCCGCGCGCGCGGTCGGCCGGTCGGCATAGCCTTTGTCGTCGAGGATCGGCGCCGGCAAAACGCGCGACGTGAAATTGTTGTCGGCGTAATAGCGGATCTTCGTCGCCTTCGCTGGCGGATGACCGGAGACCATGACGATCTCCTGATGGTCGGGAAGCTGCATCACCTCGCCGGGCGTGAGCAGCGGCCGCGCCGTCTCCTGACGCGAAACCATCAGGTGCCCGAGCCAGGGCGAGAGCCTGTGGCCGGCATAGTTGCGCTGCGCGCGCAACTCTGTCGCGGTGCCAAGCGCGTCGGAAATCCGCTTCGCGGTGCGTTCGTCATTGGTCGCGAAAGCGACGCGGACGTGGCAGTTATCCAATATGCTGTTGTTCGGCCCGTAGGCTTTTTCGATTTGATTGAGGCTTTGGGCGATCAGGAACGAGCGCAAGCCGTAACCCGCCATGAACGCCAACGCGCTCTCGAAGAAATCCAATCTCCCCAATGCCGGAAACTCGTCGAGCATCAGCAACAGCTTGTGCTTGCGCGCGATGCCATCGGAGCCGTCGAGACTCTCGGTAAGGCGACGGCCGATCTGGTTGAGGATCAAGCGAATGAGCGGCTTGGTCCGCGAAATGTCGGATGGCGGGACAACCAAGTAGAGGGAGACTGGATGATCGGCAGCAATCAGGTCGGCGATGCGCCAGTCGCAGCGCGCGGTGACTCGCGCCACCGTTGGATCACGGTACAGGCCGAGAAACGACATCGCGGTCGAGAGCACGCCGCTGCGCTCGTTCTCGGACTTGTTCAACACCTCGCGGGCGGCGCTTGCGACGACAGGATGCGGACCGGCCTCGCCGAGATGCGCCGTCGTCATCATCGACCACAAGGCTTTCTCGAACGGGTGCGCCGGATCGGAGAGAAAGTTGGCGACGCCACGCAAAGTCTTGTCGTCTTCTGCGTAGAGCACATGAAGGATCGCGCCGACCAAAAGGCTATGGCTGGTCTTCTCCCAATGATTGCGCCGCTCCAACGCGCCTTCCGGATCGACCAGAATGTCGGCGATGTTCTGGACGTCGCGGACCTCGTGAATGCCGCGTCGCACTTCCAGCAGCGGATTGTAGGCGGCGCTTTTCGGGTCGGTCGGATTGAACAGCAGGCAGTGGGAGAACTGCGCACGCCATCCGGCGGTCAACGTCCAGTTTTCTCCTTTAATATCGTGGATCACTGCGGACTGCGGCCACGACAGCAGCGTGGGCACGACCAGGCCGACGCCTTTGCCCGATCGTGTCGGCGCGAACGCCATGATGTGTTCGGGACCATCGTGACGCAGATAGGTTTTCGCCATCAGACCGAGGAAAACGCCGGACAGCGTCGTCAACTTCGCCTCGGCGATGTCCTTCTCGTCAGCCCAGCGGGCAGAGCCGTAGGTCGTGACATGCTTCGCTTGCCGCGCGCGCCAGACCGAACCGACGATCGCGGACAGCGCGGCGACGACACCGCTGCCGCCCGCGATCGTTCCCCCCATTCGGAAAATGTCGGGTGCATAGGCGTCGTAGACGTACCACCACTCGAACAGACGCCACGGGTAGTAGATCGGAAAGGTGGCGATCAGAAACCAGGGTTCGCCGAGGCGCTGCTGAAAACCGAGATGGTAAGCGACCCATTCGGTTGCGGCCCATGTGCCGGCAAGCGTGATGCCGAACACGACCAGCATTTGTCCGATGAGCACCTTCGTCGGCGTCATTCCTGCCCCGCAACAGCCCTGTGACGCCGGCCTGTTTTGCAGGCCGGCGCGCATGAGCGTTGTTGCTTGGAAGGCGCTTAGTCAAAGACCAAATTCGTTGCCGGTGGCGGCGAATCTGATCTCAATGCGAGCCGATATTATTTTGTATTTCTACGTATCGATTCCGGCAAGTCTGTCTTGCGGCGATCCGTCACGCGGCCCGCAGAGGCGTTTCGGCGTTGAGGAGGAGCAGTCGCATCGTGTTGCGTGCCGGTGTGTTGCGGAACTGGTGATTCACCGTCGCAAGCTATCCCCACGGGCCGGGCGCAACCCAGCGCGATGGCATGTCGCCATCGGAGGACAGATGTTTTGCGATCGGTTCGAGGAAGGCCCTCAAGGAACCTGCAACGTCGCTGAACGATGACGGTACATGATCCTGTCCGAGCCGTCGGTGGAATGCCTGCCATTGAACCTGCTTCGCATTGACGAACGTGTCGGCGAAAGCGTCGATCGCCTCCGGCATGACGGTGCCGCGCTGCTTGAACGTCAGGCGGATGGCCTCGGCCAGCGTCGCGCCTTCAAAGTCGAACTGCCGTGACAGCAGCCAGATGTCGTAAAAATCCTTCATGCGGCTGTTTAGGGCGCCCAGCTTCACCATCGCCTCGAATTTTTCGGCGATGGCGCTCTCCCGGCTGTAGCAGAGCAATCGCGGCGCCGGGTCATCCAGCATGGTGGGAAGTTCAGCTTCTTCCGGCTCCGGATAGATGACGTCGCCAAAGCCGATGTCGATCTGAATGGTGATGCGCGCCGTGTCGAGCCCGGCGCGAAACCGGACTCTGAGGCCCGTATAGTCTGCATCCGCGTCGATACTTTCGGTTTCGATCGAGTCCGCATCGAAGACAATGCCGTCGTCTTGCGACGGCACCGCGAGGACGTCACGGATTTGCGCGACGATGTGGGATGTCTCGTTGCTCGTTCGGCCGAGCATGTCGATGTCCATCGTCGGACGAAACTCCGGCGCGCGCCAGACACGCAGCATCAACGCGCCCTTCAAGATGAAACGGGCGGCATGATCGGAACGGGACAGCCGGTAGAGAAACCGTTCCATCGCGTAGTATTGCAGCAACTCGTTGAACGGGCGTTTGTCGTTTCGGGCGCGGTTGAGAAGCCGTTGCCGGACTGATGCGGCCACATTCTTCAAGAGATCGCCTCCAGATACGGCCGCATGACGTTCTCCACCCGGCAGACCTTGGCGTATTTGAGCAGCTTGCCGGAGTCGAATCTCTTGCGCTGCCGGTAGAGTTGGAGCGCCTCCAGAACCACGTCCATTCCGATCCGGTTGCGAAACTTGAAGCTATCGACGATCGACTTCTCGGCATCGTAGATGCGGACCGGCACGCCGTCGATGTCGTGACGCTCGATGCCGGCTTTGAACGAGGCATCCGAGAACCGATGCGCGAGGATAGGCGGATGGTCGAGCGCGGGAAGGCGCGCATCGCGTGGAACGGCCACGGAAACCGCATGAGGAATCTGCGTGGTGATCCCGTGCCAGGACAGCGCCGAAATCAGACAAATCACGGCGTGGGGATAACGCAGGCTGACGGTCACGAGATCGGGATTGCCGATCGGCGGGAGATCGGCAAGACGATAGAGGCCGCGGCTGATCTGCTCGATGGTCCCCCGCTCCTTGAGGGCATAGAGCGTATAGCGGCTCAGGCCGTGACGGATCGCTTCGATCATGCGGAGCTGGCCGCCGTGGGCGCGGAAAATGTCTTCGGGTCGGGCCGTTTTCAGCATCAGACAAAACGTCTCCATTTGTAAATAAGTGGTGACATTATGTCTGATCCCGCCAATCATATCAATGCCCGTCGCACGGCAGCGGTCTTCACTGGCAATGGAAGCGGAATCCCGCTCTTTTCGGCAGAAAGAGCGGGATTCCGCATGATAAGTCCGCCTTTCAGACACCCATCCCCCGCTGTCGCCCGAACATCCACGACACGCTGTTGCCGCGGGCGATGCCGGCGACGGATTGGCCGAGATGCTTTTCCAGCACCGGCCGCCACGGCACGAGACTGAATCCCAGGCCGTCATCGAGCATGGCGAAGCGGCCGCTGGCGAGCATGACGGAGCGGCGGTAGATGCCGCTGATGCGCTCGCCGTCCTGCACGACGTGATGCTGCAAGCCGGTCTCGCCGGCGATCTTCTTCGCGACGGCGTCGATCTCGCGGCCGCGCAACGTGGCGAGCAGGTTGCGGGCGAAGACGATGCGCTGGCCGCGCCGCTGGGCGAGGCCCTGATCGACAAGATAATCTTCGCGGTTGCGCATGGCGTCGCGGACCTCAGCGCCGAAGCCGGACTGGCCGAGTCCCGACAGGTCGCCGAAGCGTTTACGGTCGAGCCAGGTGGCGCCGATGGCGCGGGTCTGCCGATCGATCGGCAGGTGCGAGCGCAATTCGACATCGACCCCGCCGAGTCGCCTTGCGTCATAGGCTTTGCCGCGTTCCGGCAGATCGGTGGGAACACGCCACACGCCGTCCTCGACGCGCTCGACGATGCCGGCGCGGCGCAGCGCTTCGAGGCGGCGAACGTGGGCCGCGACAAAGCTGTCCGGATCGTGTTCCGGAGCCGCCTTCGCGCGCTCGACCGCGAGATGATGGTCGGTCCGATAGATGCCGTCCGTGGCGAGGCCGGCAATGGTCCGGTCCGCCGTTCGTTCGGTCGCGGCGCGGGTCTCGACGATGCCGCCGATCGGCAATGCGTCGAAGTCGGTGCCGGCCGCCAGCAGAACGTAATGGGCGCGGCCGTCGACGCCATCGACGATCAGATAGCCGCGATCGTACAGTTCATCGGCCAATCCCTTGTCGACGATGCGGCCAACGACCGGGGTGTGCGCGGTCGCGCCGTCGAGCACGACGAAGTCGCGTTTCAGGCCGGTCATGGCGCGCTGCATGGTGCGGATGATGTCGCCGCGCTCGCTCATCCGGCGCAAGATTGCCTCCGCGTCGGCATGAAGCGTCCAGATGCAATTGCCGGTCTCTTCGGCCAATCCCATCACGGTCAGCTTTTGCAACCGGCCAATCATGGGCGTGCGGCGGAAGCGCGCCTGGGCGTTCGCCGGCTCGGACAGCAGATTGACGACGCCGGCTTCGGCTTCGCGCTGGATCATGCGGTCGAGGCCGGTCCAGCGCTCTTGATCGACCTCGCGCAGCATGCCGTCGCGGATTTCCATCTGGGTGCGGGGACCAAGCCATTCGGTCGCCAGTTCGCGGGCACGATTGCGCATCCCATGCGCGATGTAGTCGCGGGCGATGACCAGATCCGATCCGTCCTGCTGGCGGCCGCGCAGCACGATATGGGTGTGCGGATTGTCGGTGTTCCAGTGATCGACCGCGACCCAATCGAGCTTGGTGCCGAGATCGGCTTCCATGCGGCTCATGAGATCGCGCGTATAGGTCTTGAGGTCGCCGATGTCGCCGGCGTCCTCGGGCGAGACGATGAAGCGGAATTGATGCCGGTCGCCGCGGCCGCGCTGCTCGAAGGCGTCGATGTCAGCCGCATCGGTGGCGGGGCCATAGGCGCATGCCTTGCTTCCGTCCTTGGTTACGCCGTCGCGCTCGATGTAGCGCAGATGGCGGATGGTCGCGCGCGGCCCGACCTTGGCCAGATTCAGCAGCCGAGTCTTGATGACGACGCGCCGAGAACTGCCGCGCAAGGACTGGCCGGCGAACTTCGCCGCGACATGGCCGCGGCCGAACCGGGCGCCGCCGCGCGAGGGCTGTCGCCGCAGCGTTCCGCCATTGGTCGGGCCGATCTTCGACGCGGCCTTGAGCACGCGGCTGGTGAACTTCGGCGCCCGCGCTGTGCCGCGCGATTTCGGCGGCGCGACCTTCGGCCGGAAGCGGTCGTCGTCACGCACCGGCATGACGACGCTCCGGACAAGCCAAGACAAGCCGATGCGACGAAGCACGCGATCGCTGCTGTCGCAACAATGGCTTGGCTCCTTCACAGGCACGCGGCAACGTCCGCCGCGCGCCGCCCCAACCGACGTGCAGACAACACCTTTCGGACGGTCGCGTGCCGTCCGCTTTTATCTTGCCGTGCGCCCCAGGCGCTCTGTACTGCTGCTTCAGCGTTGCCATGTCGTCATTCTTTCTGCACGTCGGGGCTGTCGTTCTCAGGTTCTTCCGCTGGCCTGTCGCGTCGCTTGTCGGCCGCAAACAGGCTCCGCGCGGATGACGTGGTTGCGCCGGGTCGCGCCGTCGCGTCGATCGCAAAGAGCGATGTCTTGCGCGCGCCGGCCGGACGTCCGCTGGAGCCCGCGAACAGGCTTGGCGCGGCCTCGCCGATGACGGGCGTAAGCTTGTCGAGAAAGGCCGTCGTCTCGCCCGGAAGCGGCACGCCGAGGAGCTTGTGTTCCTCGTAGCGTGCGGGTCCGGCATTGTAGGCCGCGAGTGCTCCCGGCATGCTGTAGCGATCGCGCATCTGTGCGAGATAGGCGACGCCGGCAATGATGTTGTCGCGCGGATCGAACGGATCGCTGCCAAGCCCGTGACGCGCGCGCAACTCGTCCCAGGTCGGGGGCATGATCTGCATCAGCCCCATCGCGCCTTTCGGAGAGACCGCGCGCACGTCACCGTGGCTTTCGACACGCATGATGGCGCGTATCCAGGTCTCGGGAACGCCGAACCGGCGCGATGCTTCGGTGATCGCCGTCGTCCACGGATCGGTTGCGTCGAAGCGCTCGGCGAACGTACTGCCGGGACGCGGCCGAGTCTCGGGCTCGGCCGCCGCAAGACCGCGCGATAATGCCAGTACGATGCAGATGGCGCCTACCTGCATGATGCGCCGACAGAGCGGGTAGCGCGGTGATCGCAGGCTATCGCGCCCCAGCGCCGTCAGCCTGCCACCGTGCTCGCTTCGGTCAAGGGCAAGGCTGCGCCGACCGTGCGGCCGCCCTTGACCTGCGCTGCGTGCGATGGCCGCCTGTCGGGCGATCGGGTCGGAGGGATGATCCGCGATCCGATCGATCGGAGGGATGACGAAAGTGAAGGAGCAAAGGGACGCGCGCATCATCATCTCAACTGTGCCTCCCCTGAATTTCGCCGAGTACTGGTTTTGCCGCTGGCGAGATCGACGACGGAGCCGTTGGCGAGACGCACGCCAATCACCACGTCGCCCAAGCGGTAGTTGTTGTTGTTGCCTCTGAGGCGATAGCCGGCGTCATCGACGACGCGGATATCGAACCATTCGTTCGGTTCGGTCTGGCCCCAGTATTTGCTGCGCCGTTTGATGCGCGCCACGAGTTGCTGGTCCGTCATGTCGGTCTCCGTTCGGATGAAAGCCGGATCGGGCCTCACCCCTTGTCGTCGCGCTTCGACGGTCGATTCCACATCAGGTTCCAGACCTTGGCGTCGGCCTCGGACTGGAACAGCGCGGCGCGCAGCGGCTGGGCGAACGTCGGATCGTCGAGAGTGATCGAGAGATAGTCGCCGGCCTTCTCGCCGCTGCGGCTCCACGCGGCGCCGACCTCGCGGTCGTCGGAAGCAAAGATGCGATGGTCCGGCGCGTTGTCGGCGTCGGATTTTTCGATCGGACGGATCGTCAGTTCGACGTCGAGCGAGAGCGTGCGGATACGGCCGCTGAAGCCGGTCTTGGTCTTCGTGAAAGTGCCGATCTGAGTCATCGTGTCCTCCTGCGTGCGGGTTGAAATCGGACCTTCACGGTTCGCTGTCGGCCGGCCGGGCGGATGTGTCATCCGTGGCCGGATCGGTGTCGTCGGTGGTCCACACGGGAATGGCGCGTCCGACGATGGTTTTCACGGGAAGCGGCCCGAAGTAACGGCTGTCGAATGAGTCGGGCGCATCCCAGTTCATGAGGAAGACTTCGCCATCCTGGAGCGTGCGGCAGCCCTGCCACACGGGCAGCGGCCGGCCGCGGCTGTCATGTGCGCGGGCGACGGCGTAGCGTCCGCCATAGGCGATGATGATGCGGCCCTCCCGGCAAACGGTGTCGCCGTGGAGCGCGAACACGCGCTTCAGGAGCGGCACGCCTCTCGGCAGATAGCCGCGCTCCGCGAGGAAGGTCGCCAGTTCATCCGGCGGCTGGACGATGGCGACGTCCGTGACCGCGATTCCGGTCGCCGGCGCGACGCTGTAGAGGCCGATCGGCAGGCTCGCCGAAGCATTCCAGATGAATCGCGGCGCGTGTTCCGACCAGACGGGGGCGGCGACCAGCAACGCTCCGCCGGTCATCATCGCCAAGGTCATGCTGCGCGCGGTCATGACAGCAACTCGCGGCGGCGCAGCCAGGCGCGATGTTGCTCAACCGTATAGGCATGGTGCGGCTGGCGCAGCCGGAGTCGATTATGAACGTGCTGCCAATAGTCCGGCGCCGCGTCGGACGGGTCGACGCCGAGGGCTTCGACGGCGTCGACCGTCTGCAAGACACGCTCGACCTTGTGCCAGCCGGATGCGAACAGCAGCGTCTCCGCACCGGGATGCACATAGGGCCACGCCAGGCACGTTTCGCCCGGCGCAACCGTGCGCATGATGGTGAGGTGCGAGAGGGCGGTGCCGTAAGGGCCGCGCTCCCATCGGAGCAACGCGAAGATGCTGTTAGGCGCGAATAAAGCGAGCCGGCGACGGCGATCAAGCCGCCGCTCGCGCACCGGCTTTGCAAAGCGCAGCCGGATATTGATGCGGTCGCGTTGAAAGACGGCAAGGACGCTGGTGTAACTGCGCGTGGTCATGCGTCCGCTCCGTCTTCCGGAAAGCGCGTCTCAAGCAGGTCGCGAACCATCTCGGCCACGGTGACGCCCTGCCTGAAGGCGGCGACCTTGATGCGGCCGCGCAGCTCCGGCGTCACGTCGATGGTGAGACGCGCCGTATAGATATCGGCCTTCGGTAGGACACCTTGCGGAGGCGTCTCCACGGGCATTTCCGCGCCGTTGCCCTGCTGCACCCAGGCGTCAGCCGTGGGGGCGGCAGGCTTTACGCCGAAGGCCATGCGTTTGCCGCTCATGGTAGACCTCGCGCGATCTCTACGGTGACGGCGGCGATCTCCTGCGCCGCCGTGCCGTCCGGCTCCAGTTCGCGCGCCAGCCGGCCAGTGGCGACGCTCTCAGCGAAGACGACGCGCTGGTGAATGTCGGCGGCGAGCGCGGGCAGGCCCTCCGGCGGGATCAGCACTAGGTCGGCGGCGAGGATCGCGGATTGGGCCAGCGCGGTGACGCGCGGCGGTCCGTCGATGACGACGTGATCGGCGCCGTGCGCGATGTCGGGCACTTCGACATGCAGGGTCTCGCGCGGCAATCCGATGACGCCGCCCTTCTGGTTTAGGAGCGCGACGATCATGACGCGCGCTCCCGTCGAACGCTGGTGTGCGCGTCAAAGCATTCGATTATTATCGTATGCGATTGGCAGAAAGCAGATTTCGGAGTAAGGTTTGATATTGATTTGTTTCGGGATGGATGTCCCGCCACGGCGTATCCACAAGCGACGCCGCCTCCAAAAACAAAGTTAGATTCTCGGTTAGAGAAGTTAGGGGCGCGAGTTTGCGCTGCGCCGCAATTGCTTAACGCATGATCGTGCCTTCGATAGCACGACTGTTGCGCCTTCGATAGCACGAGGCAAATTGCCTTTGATAGCACGAGAGGTTTCACAGCTTTGCACAGCCCCCTGTGAATGAGTGGATGGCCGTGACGCGGCCGGTGTGAAGGCGAGCCGTTCGCGGCCGTCGTCGAGCCGGTCGATGCGCAGCCGATAGCCGGGCAACGGCTGGCGGCGCACGATGTCGCGGAGGTCGCAGGCGAAGTTGGAGAAGCGCGAGAGGCTTCCGGACTTGGCATGGAGATGGCGGAAGTCGAAGCTCCAGCCGCCGGCCTGGCGGCCGCCATGCTTGCGCACAAGCCGGTACAGCCAGCGTTCGATGCCGCCGAGCAGCTCGAAATAGTTCCGGTCGATGGTGAGGATCAGCGCGTTGTCGAGCACGCCTTCGTAGAACCAGTCCGGCACGATCAGCTCGATGCCGAGCGGCCGGCCCTTGGTGTCGAGCCGTTCCTTCCATTCGTTGATCCAGGAGAAGCGATGCCGGCGCCGTTCGGAGGGTTGGCGGATCGAGGTGGCGACGGTGGTGGCTTGCAGGCGGTCGAGCGCGGCTTTCAGGCGCTGATAGTCGCGGACGGAGGTGCCGCGGCCGACAAACGTGAGAATCTCGTAGGGCGTGGTCGCCATCAGCCGCGAGGTGCGCAGGCCGAGGTCGCGGGCTTCGACGATCTGCGAGGCGGCCCAGATTAGGATGTCGGCATCCCAGATGGTGGCGAGGCCAAATTCGGCCGGCGCCTCGACATGGATGCGGACATTGCCGGCCTCGAACCGGATCGGCTCGATGCGCTTCGACTTGGCGAGAGAGAAGAACGGATAGGCCATAAGATCCTGCGAGTCGCGGGTTGCCATGTCGCCGGGGCGCGATCGGAACAGTTCGAGCTGGTCGCGCTCGGATGTGCGTCTGCGCGCCGCCATGCGTCGTTCGGGCGCGTTCAGCGGGCTTGGGCGTAGCGGGGATCGGAGGTGGTGTCGCAGGCCCGCGCCTCGATCCAGCTTTCGAGGTCGTCGATGGCATAGACGACGCGGGAGCCAAGCTTGCGGAACTTCGGTCCGCCGCCGATGACGCGCTTCTTGTTCAGCGTGTGCGGCGAGAGCTTGAGATAGGCGGCCGCTTCCTCGTTGGTGAGGTAGCGGCTCGCCTGTTTGGATTCGGTGCGATCCACGAATTGCCTCCGTCTCAGGCTGGCCGAGCGAAGCCCGGTCCAGCGGTTCGGAGGCAGTTTCGGAAAAGCCTATCCCGCCCGGTATGGAGAATCTTTGCGCGCGCGTTTTCTCCCTGCCGTGGCCGTCGCCGGCATGGAAAACTCGCCGGCCCTGCGCGCCGCCGCGCCCCACAGGAGACTGCGATAGCCGCCGTTCATCCCGGTGCGGCCGCGTCGGATCAGGTAGCGGACCCTGGCGCGCAGTTCGCTGTCGCCGTGCCACTTCTCCGTCACTATGCGCGTGCCGAAGATCGCGATGGCGATGTCACGCTCGCCGGCGCCGGCGAGGTGTCCGTCGAGGGCCTGCAAGGATTGCATGGTGATGATCGGCTCGGTTGCGCCGCGCCGGCCGGCCAGGTTGGCGGGGCGTCCGGATATCACGGTGAACATCTCGTGCGCTTCACGCAGGCGTGCGCTGGCCCTGTCGTCCGGCGCGATGGCAAACGTGAACGGCATGCCGGCATTGAGCACGTCGGCAATATGGAGATGCCAAGAGCGGCCGCGCCGGCAGAATTTCAGCGCGAGGCGGTTGCCGTCGTGTCCGATGGCCTTGCGGCCGGGAAAGGTCCAGGGATCGAAGACCGGCGCGGCGGTCTCCGGGTCTACATCCGGCACGATCGACAAGGCGATGTCGGGATCAGGCTGCCAGAATGGCAGCGCGTCGCGGGCATCGTGGTCGGGGTTCTCGAAGAAATCGCAACCCCCATTTCAGCGCGCGGCCGGGCGATGACGATCGCCGCCGCGAGCCGAAGCACCGCCAGTCATTGCGATAGTCGGGGTTGCGACGCAGGTGTTCCCAGGCAACAGCCGGACGATCGAGAACAAGGATGTAGAGATAGGCGGCGTTTGCCATCCAGTCTTGTGTGGGCATGATTCCTCCGCGCGCATTTCCCGCTGCTGCTTCTTCCGAAGAGCAAGTGTGTCCGTAATCGCGACAACCGAAGGTTTAGCTTCGTCGTCGAAGAGCTAAGAAGGTCTGAAGGCGGTCGGAAAAATTTTAGCTGTCGGAACGTGTCGTTGCGGCACGGCCCCGCCGCTGATCCGCATTTACGGATCGGCGGAAGTACTGCAACAGATACCGGCTATGGCCGAAGCGTTCGCCAGGGCTCGCGCGTTCCCGCGCGGCGATAGCATAGGCGGCGGCAACGAAACGGGGTCCATAGGTAAATCAGCGGCTCAAAGCCGTTCCACCAATCCGCGTCAATGTCGCCACAACGTCCCTCGAAAGAAGATTCCCGCTCGCTTCGTAGAGCCGAAACTCCATCGGCAGAGCGTCGCCCTGTTCAGGGGTTCCGCGGGTGGCAACGCCATTCGCATCCTTTCCCAAACCGATGCAGCCGCCATGATGGTCTTTCGTAACGATCCATCGCATGATGTCGTCCTTTCCGATGTTTCAATAATGAGATTGCAGCGCTCGCCCTGCGGACGGGCGCGCATGTGTCGGGAGAGAGGGGCGGCTTACGCTGCCGCCCGGTGATGTTGCGGGGATGCCGGCCGCTTGCTGGCCGTGCGATAGTGGCCGTTATCCAGTTCGATGCCGATCCAGTTTCGCCGGAGTCGCTGGGCCGCCGCCAGCGTCGAACCGCTGCCGCAGAACGGGTCCAGCACAAGGTCGCCCGGCTTCGTGAAAGCCTCAATCAACGGCGCCAGCGCCTCGACCGGCTTCTGCGTCGGGTGCAGCCGGTTTCCGGTATAGGGAAAGTCCAGAACATCGGGGACAGGCCGTTCGGGCCGGGCAGGATTTCCCTTCGCCAGCAAATAAGCCTGCTCGTGTTCGTAGCGGAGGAAGCGCGCCGCCGACGCATAACGCTTGCGGAAAACAAGATGCCCGACAACGCGGAAGCCTGCCGCCTTCCATGCGTCCATGAACAGGTCAACCTTGTTCCAGCCATAGAACGAAACGGCAAAGCCGCCATCTTTCAAAACGCGGTGCATCTGGTTGAACGCGGGGCGAAGCCAACGGCCGTTATCATCATTGGCGACGGTGCGGCCTGCGCGATCGCGGAAACGGGTCACATAGGGCGGATCGGTCAGAATGAAGTCCACCGATCCCCTATCGAATGAGCGCATCACGTCGATGCAATCGGCATTGAAGACCACATTCCGGGGGGCGTTTGCGTTGCTGGTCATGTCTCTATTCCTTCGGGTTTGGGGTTCAGAGAAGCGAAGCGTCGCTCCTGAACCCTTGCCCGTCGGCGAGACCGGGGAAGCAAGGCGCCAGAGAACTCTTCGGCACCGTGGAATAAATGGAGGGGACCCGTTTACGGGGAGGCGGCCGTTTATGCCGCGAAAGGCCGGAGAGTTTTCTTGTGCCGCGCGAGGGCAGCGCCCTGAGCAACAATTCCGGCGGAAGCTTCAGCGGACGCTGGGGAAATATCTGATCGGGATTCTGAAACCTTAAAACCGGAAACGCCATACAATCCCGATCTCCGTAATTCCTGAAAAGCGAAGACGGACATGAGCATGGGGAAGCCCCGCTCTTGCGAGCGCGGCTCGGTGGTCTCGACTAGTTAGCGACGCGGCGTCGCGACCAGATCAGGGCGAACTCACCCTCGGTGTCCGTCTCGACCAAGCTCGCGTAGATCGGGGCCGGGAACGAGGGGTCGTCGAGCTTGATCGAGTGATAGTCGCGCAACTCGCGCGAAGTCTTCTTCCATGCCGCACCGAACGCGATGGTTCCGGCGAGCACGCGGAAGGCGGGACCGTTTTTGGTGTCGCTTTCCGCCGGCGCGAAGGTCACCGACTTGACGTTGAGGGTAAGCGTGCGGATCGAACCGGAGAATCCGTTGCCGACGCGGGAGAAAGTGCCGATCGTAGCCATGATGCAATTTTCCTTCTGCTGATCGGGCTGCGGCCCATCGCGGCCTCGATGATGGTCGATGGACCGAGGACGATCGGCGTGCAGCACCCGGCGAGGACTTTTTTTGCCTTTCGCGGTGCAAAGCCGGCCCTGCCGGCGGCGAAAAAAAGCCGCAGGCGGCGTGTTGGAGGTTTAAGATCGAGGCGACGCACTTCGTCGCCGGTCTTCGGTTAGACCAAACCAATCGAGGACGCCCTTGAGGCGCGGCGTGAAAAGACAGTCAGAGGAAAACGCGATCTGGCGACAACGATCGGAAGCACGCTTTCTCGCGTCGCCCGAACGGCTGTGTAGGCTCGATCAAGCAGGTGCCGAACCCTCAACGCCGAGTGTTCTTCGTGTCGCAGCGGAAGGCTTGAGGTCGTCCGCCCTTCGCTCGCGCCACCATCTGAGTTTGGTGCGGCATGGCAAGACAGCAGTCCGTCCAGTACGCCGACAATCCTCGCACAAGCTGTTGCGACGATCCGCTCCTGGACTCGACCGATCTGCGAGAATGATTGAGCACGAGGGTCAGGATACGACTCGATCTGTCGAGGGCTTGTCGCCCGACATCGGCCCCTGCGAGCCCCTGCGTGAGTCGGTGCGGTCGCCGAAATGTCCGCCGCCGCCACGCTTCGCGTCATGGGTTCGTCACAGAAGGCGAAGACCCGCAAGGGGCTTCGGAAGCCGCCGCAGGCGGCGCGTAGAGCCCGGCCCGAAGGGCGACGCCCAAATCACTTCCAATACTCACTACGTTGTTCAAAATGATTCTGAACTATGACGGCTTGCGTGTGGCCTTATGCTTGTGGGTAATCTTCGCTACGTCACGAAGGACTTCATGGGGATCGAAGCCGATCACTTCCGCCAGTTCAAGGAACTCGACAACATCGACCCGGCGGCCACCGGATTCAATCGCCGCGACGACGGATTGATATCGGTCAAGAGCTTCGGCAAGGTCAGCCTGGCTCATGCCGGCTTCGCGACGCTTGTCGACAATGTGTTGAATGAGACGCATATGCCTGGGAGATCGAAGTGTTTTCTGCATATGCGCTGCCGGCCATTGACGAAGCCGACAGATCAATCAAACCGAAATACAGATAACCAGAAAATCTGGTTGAATCTGACACGGTGAATCCCAGTGATGGATTCTCGACTGATGGCGGACCGACACCCGGTGCTGGGCCGGCTTTATCGGGTCTGGCTCGCGCCCGTGAAGGTGCCGCCATGCCGCAACCGGGCGTCTGGCTGACTTGGATGATGTGATCGTGGTGGTTCGGCGCCCGGCCGAATCGGATGGGACGGCGAAGATCGAACGCAGCGGCAAGGCTATCGACAGGCTTTTTGGCACCGCGTTGACCGGCGAGGCGGTCGGGCGGCTCACGCCATCGCGCGAAGACGCAGAGAACGAGACGGCGATCGTTTTCACAACGGGTCGCACGCTGATGATGGAAGACCACGTACAGCTTCCGGGCGGCCTGACTCGCGTTGCGCGGCTATATCTGCCGTTTGCCGACGCCGCTGGCCGGGTGGATGGCGTTGTGGTCGGCATTGCCAGGGCTGCCTGAAATCCACAAAAGTGGATCCAAGTATCCCGGAAGACGGAGAGAGGGACGGCCTATACAGGCGCTACTAAGTGTCGATAATCCTAAGCGCAAAACTTCGCGATCATCAACAAATGCTCCGCTAGATCGCTTAGAAAGATGACAGCCATTGTTGGAGAGCCCTCTGAGTGCCAAAGCCGGCAGCTTTTAGAATTCTAACGATGTCGCGTGCGGCAATGATCACGATCGGATGCTGATCCTCTTTAATCTCCTGGTATGCCTGTGTTGCGACGTACGATGTCGTGACAAGAACTCCGAATTGCCGGTGCCGTAATCGTGAAATCAGCCGTGACAAATCCTTTACGCCTACAGATATTGAATCACTGTAGCATTTGGCTTCAAGTGCGAAATCCACAAGCACGGCTGAGGGACCAGTTCCGATGCGGTACCGGCCCACAGCGTCACGCCCGCCGTCGCGGATCCGTCTTGTGAGGTCGATTGATGCAATATTCTGTAACATCATCTCGGCGATTTTTGCCGCACAAGGTTCAAAGCGGTAATGATCTTCTGAGAAATAATCCTGAATGGTAGCGATGATCGCGCGCCCGGCGACATCCTCAGCGAGTTGCTCGCCCGGACTGCGATGGTCTAAAACACGCGGTGCTTTCAACGGTCGGCTTACACCTTTTTCCACCCAAGCCCGCCATACCGCCGGGCAGTTTTCTGAAAGCGGATCTCCGGCCTTCACGTCCTCGATCCAACGCTTGGCAACAACCTGACAGTCCAACACCGTGAATTTTGCCTGATAATTCTGAAACCGCTTGCCTTCCTTCATGCGCCAAAGTGCGACGAGATCGCTATTGGCATCCAGACTCTCGACTCCGGGAACGGCGAGACCCAGGAAGTCCACATCACGATAGATGCCAGTGTTCGAAAAGATGAGAACAGGTGGCACATTCGCGCGAGCTGCCTTCTGGCCATGAGCTTTGTCAAACATATCCCGCAGCAGAAGGTTGCCGAACCTCGGCGTCGAATGGAGTTCATGTCCAGGCCTTCGGTTGTCGCCGTAGTAGGTGAAAATACCTGTCTCCCTGTCGAGGTTGTCTGGCCAGTCATGTTCCTTTGTCGTCAGCGTGAGAATTGCCAACTTCGGTGCTTCCTTTGTGCCGATATAGCGGAAGCCGCCCTGATTGCTAACACCGACCAGATGCGGAAGAGGATCATCCGAAGCATTTCCGTTGCGCCCGCCCTGATAGATGGCATCGACCAAAAGGTCAGTTGCCCGCAATTCTTCTTTACGGCTTGCGTCCACGTCGGGCTGCCTTTCTCAGAGTACGTTTCACATGATCCGCCAACTTTCCCGGATGGCTTTTGATGTCGTGTTCCCAAAAGCGGATGACTGTCCATCCTTCATCTCGCAGCGCCGCGGCAACCCGTTCGTCTCTTGCTCTGTTTTTTCCAATCTTGGCTTTCCAAAAGGAAGAATTCGTTTTCGGACTCACACTGTGATCCGGGCAGCCATGCCAGAAGCATCCGTCACAAAACACGGCCACTCGGGATCCTGGAAAGGCGATATCCGGCCGTCCAGTTACCTTGTGACGCAGCCGATAGCGGAGCCCGGCTGACCAGAGAGCCTTACGGAGCATCATTTCGGGCTTGGTGTCCCGATCCCGTATCTGCGACATACAGTAGCTTCTTTGCCGCGGATTCAATACATCCATGGTCTGGCTCCATTTTGTGCCTGGTCAGACGGAATCCGACCTGGTAGCCTGGCCCGCGTTTTCATCGGTTGGGGCGCGGAATGACCAGGACACTCGACATTTTCAGTGGTGGCGGCGGCAGCAGCTACGGCGCACGCAATGCTGGAGCCGAAATTGTCTGTGGTATTGATCTTTGTGAAGTGGCAGCCGCTACTTATGAAGAGAATTTCCCGGAAGCCACCACCATCACAAAGGCGCTGGAAAACATCAACCCCCGAAAGCTTCACGACTCCATCGGAGACATTGACCTGCTTCTGGCGTCGCCGGAGTGCACTAACCACACCTGCGCTAAGGGTTCGGCTCCGCGGTCGGAGAAAAGCCGTGCCACAGCCATGCAGGCCTTGCGCTTCGCCAGGGAGTTCAGGCCGCGTTGGCTGATCCTGGAGAATGTCGTCCATATGCGCCCGTGGTCCCGCTACGACGAACTCAAAGAGTCGCTTGAGAATATTGGCTATCACTTGACCGAATTTGTCCTGGACGCCTCGGACTTCGGGGTGCCTCAGAGCCGCCGCCGGCTGTTTGTGGTCTGCGACCTTGAGGAGCCTGTAACCGCGATCAAGCGGCCGCGCCGCAAGCGCAAAACCGTCAGTGATATTCTCGATCCGCTTGGTACCTGGGAGACAACGGAGCTATTTAGCCCAAAGCGAGCAAGGCCGACCCTGGAGCGCGCCGAAAGAGCCTTTGCCGAAGTGGGTAAACGTGCAAGCTTTTTGCTGGTCTACTACGGAACGGATGGCGGCGGTGGATGGCAGCGGTTGGACCGTCCTTTGCGTACCATAACGACCGTTGACCGTTTTGCTTTGGTCGAGCCGGGCGATGACGGTCATCAGATGCGCATGCTACAGGTACCGGAACTGAAACGGGCCATGGGGTTCAGGTCGGACTATACGATGAGCCATGGTACGCGACGGGAGAATATAAAAATACTCGGTAATGGTGTCTGTCCGCCAGTGATGGAAGCAATTGTCGAAACCATAACTTCAGGATGAGTATGGCCGTAACGGCGCAAAAAAAGTCCGGCAGCGAAAAGCTGATTTTCAGGGTGCGACCGCGCCTGCTGACGCTCCTTGGCGATCAGCTCATCAAGGACGCCAATCTTGCGGTCTTCGAACTCGTGAAGAACGCGTATGATGCTGATGCAACTGTTTGTGCTGTGACGCTGGAATATCCCACCGATCCGACAAAAGCGTGCATTACCGTTGAGGATGACGGCATCGGAATGGACGAAGATACGTTGCAGAACGTGTGGATGATGATTGCCACTGATTTCCGTGCGTTGCAGCGTCAGGAGGACAGGCGCACCAAGAAGTTTCACCGCTTCCCGCTAGGGGAAAAGGGTCTTGGTCGCTTGTCGGCTCACAAGCTCGGGCGCTCCATTCGTCTGATCACCCGCCGGCGCGGTGGTGAAGAACTTGTACTTGATTTTAATTGGGACAGGATTGAAAGCGCAGACGATCTGGAAAGCGCGGGAATTGATCTTGAAATTCGTCAACCGGAAACATTCAAGGGCAACCAGCACGGCACCTGCTTTGAAATAACACGGCTGAGGGAGGCCTGGAACCGCGGCCAAGCTCGGCGTCTTCACCGTGCCGTCAACAGCCTTTGTTCACCCTTCAAAGGGCCTGAAGATTTTGAAGTGATGTTATCGATCCCTGATCATGAGGAGTGGCTCAAGAATCTCTTTACAGCGGAGGACGCTAACAAGTGTGCCCTCTACCATGTGCGGGGATCGTTTGAGGCGAAGTCCGGAACGTTTGATTACACATTCACACCGCCGCCCGGGTATTCAAAGCAGCTCACGAAAACAACTGAGAAGGGGAAGGAGGTTGCGCTTGAGAAGAAGGTTGAGAACAGTAGAAAGAGCGAGGCTCTCGACCTTTCAAAGCACAAGATCGGTAAAGTGAGTTTCGACTTCTGGCTTTTTGACCGTGATCCTGCGGTGCTTCGCGATGTAACCGATGACGTGAAAGGTCTCAAAGATTATCTGGATGAGAATGGCGGCATCCGTATCTATCGTGACGGCATCCGTGTCTACGATTTCGGAGAACCCGGAAACGACTGGCTCAATCTCGACATCCGGCGCGTCAATACTCCGACCGCACGTACCAGTAACAACCAGATTCTGGGTGCATTGTGGCTCGATGCGACTGAGAGCGGAGACCTCCGGGAAAAGACCAACCGCGAGGGCTTTATCGAAAATGAGGCCTTTGAGGATTTTCGCGCCGCGGTGATCAGTATGCTCACCCAGATGGAGGCGGAGAAGACCAAGGACCAGCGCAGGCTTCGGGAAGTTCTTGGCAAGGGCACGGGCAAACGGGTTTTCGAGAAGCTTGCCGAAGTGCGCGAGGTATTGGAGCGCAAAGGCGTCCTCGCAGAAGTCGAGCCGAAGCTGAAGGCCGCCGAAAAAGAGATGGAGATCTATCGTGACCAGCTTCTCCACGCAGCGGTCCCCGGTCTCACAATAGGAATGATGCTCCACGGTGCCGAGAAAATACTCGATGAATTAAGGGCGGCAACGAGTCGGGGGGCCCACCCGGTCCGGATCAAAGAACTTGTTGACCGTCTTTATCGTGCGATGCGTCCGGTTACGAACCTGCTGAAAAACCCCAATCCAGGGAAAACCTCAGCTGGTGTTCTGATCAAGGAGGCCATCTTCAGTGCGGAAATCAGACTGAGGCGCCATCATATCACGCTCATCAATGGCATGGAAATGGACTGCCCGGACTTCAAGATCCAAGGGTCCAAGCAAATGCTGGTCGCCTCGATCACCAATCTAATCGACAACAGCATACACTGGCTGGAGACCAAGGCCCCGAAGCAGAAGTATCTCTATATCGGCACCACCGAGGATATTGAGGAAGGCCCGGCTATTGTTGTTGGAGACAACGGCCCCGGCTTCGGGAAAGATGATCCCGAAGACCTGATCGCCCCATTCTTCACACGACGGGCAGGGGGTATGGGCTTGGGATTGTATATTGTCAGTGAAATTATGCGCGTCAGCCAGGGCCGCGTTGTTTTTCCGAGCAAGAGCGATGTTGACCTTCCCGATCAGATCAAGGGCGCGGTTGTCGCCCTTCAATTTCTGGAAAAGTCATGATCAATCAACTCGTGTCACCTTCGGTTTGCGTCATTGACGACGAGCCGGATGACTACAACTGCATTTTGAATGCCCTTAACGAGCTCTACATCAGCGCGGTCTGGATTCCTGGAACAAGTCTGGATCAGCTGCCTCCGCGACCATTTCCGAGACTTCAGCTGGTATTTCTCGATCTGCACCTGACCAACAACCTCGGAAAGGATGCAGCCTCACACACTGCGAATGTTTTCAAGAATGTTGTATCGGCCGATACAGCGCCAATTGTCGTTGTCATTTGGAGCAAATACGCCGATGACCCTGTAACAGAGGTAGGCGTCCCCGCGGAAGATCAGGAGACTGAAAGCGAACTGTTCAAGCGCACGCTGCTTGAGGCGGAACCAAAGTTCAAAAACCGTCTGATTTTTCTGGAGATGGACAAGCCGAAGAAGGAAGATCGCCCAGAGGATTGGAATGCCCGGTTGCAGAAGCAAATAGCTGCGACGCTTGGCAGTCAATCGGCCATTGGATTGCTCTGGACCTGGGACGGGCTTGTTAAGGACGCGAACTCTGCCCTTATGGCGAGTCTGACCGATCTTGCGGAAGAGACGGCGGGCGGTGTCGATACACAATTGACCGACGATCACTTGAAAGAAGTGCTTCAGCGTCTCTCAAAAGCAAAAGGCGAGTCCGACTTATCGGAAGCCACGGCTCCTGGCCACCTTGTCGCGATCCTTTCGCAGCTTTTGATGGATCAGCTTGAACATTCGGGCGGTGGACGGGCGCTTGTTGACCATGGGGCTTGGCTCAATGCAACGCCGACCGGAAAGACCAAAGCCAGCATCGCTGCGAAGATGAATGGTTTTCTTCTTACAGCTGGATGCACAGAGGGGGTGATCCCCTATCTGCCTGGCACTGTTTATGTAGCAAACGAGGTCGAGTCCTTCCTGTCAGTGTTCGGTTCTGATCGTGAGCATCTGGAAAAGATATTCTGCAATATCACTCGCAGCCAAACCAATTCAGTTAAGATGGATGAATGGTACGCCGCCGTCAGGCCAGTTCTGCTTGAAATATCGCCTGTTTGTGATGTTGCCCAGAACAAAAGACGCAATGCTCATCTCGTTGGAGGACTTGTTATCCCGGCTGCAAAAGTCGGGACGATAAAAACAGGTAGTGATGCTTGGGCTATTCTCCCGCCAGGGAAGACAACCTTCGCTCTCAGATGGCCTTTAGCCGGATTTGCGGCCGATGAAATTAAACTGGTTTTTCATCATAGCCTGAAAGTCACGCTGAATGCTGCTGCGGAACGGAAATGGTTCTCACCATGGTTCAGATTGCGCGAATTGCCGACTACCGCGATCAGAAACCCCCACATGTCGCATGGATCGCGCGTAGGTTATGTTTCTGTCGCGTGATCACATGTGCCTCACATCATGCGTGCTAACCAAACCACGAATTGCGTTAGATTGAGTTCACGATGGGCGTTGCCGCCCCCTTTTGCAGGCGAAGCTTGCTGAGCTCCAGGCGCGGGCCCGCAAGACGTGGAATGGGCTTGAACGCGAGGCCGTCATTGAAATCGTCCGTGCCGCTGGTTATGCCGCCCTATATTATTTATTGCCCGTTCGAAGGAGAAGATTTCTTGAATGAAGCTGCTTTGGATGAATTGCGGAAAATTCTCTCTGGCGTCGCGTCTGCACTTGCCACCTTCCTGCCTTTGATGAGGGGAGCAGAGGACTGCCCTTTAATCCATCCACGCTTCACATTCGCCCGCTGGACCGATTCGATGCTTTTCGACTCGGCACGCTCGCGCGGTTGCAGCGCTTTGCCGGCATGGAGCGATACGGTTTGTCGCGAAGCGAAAAGGTCGACGCGGCCACGATGCGAATGGAGATGCACCCGGGCATCGCGGAATTATAGCGTTTTCGAGCGAAGTGGATACCGGTTCGCGCGAAGAAAACGCGTCAAAACAACAATCTAGAGCTTCGCTTCTGATTCAATAAGAAGCGAAAATGCTCTAATGGACGTGCACGCCACGCATTGGTTGATGCGAGAAACCAAGCACCGTATTGCGCTTAAGCAGCGTCCGCCTCCACGACAGCTCTCGTCAGCGATTAGTGGCGGTGATTAGCCACTGAAAGAACGCCATTAACACGGCGACCGCGATGGCCACGACGACGAGGTTCGGCTCCCGGAGCGGGCGGTAATCTTCGTTACGCGCCGCCTTGATGCGGGCGCAGCCATGAATGAGGATCGTCAGCAGCACTGCACCGGCCAGCGCATAAATGAGATAGACGAGCAAGGGGCGCACTAAACGCGAGTCACAGACCACGCGTATCCAAGGCCCCGGCTCGAACGGACACAGAAAGTCCTGGATCACATCGCTCGGGCGTGCGAACCATCCGTTGAGCCCCAACGAAAGACATATCAGGGCCAGCGCAAACGCCCAGGTGCCGAGCATCGACGAGACCAGGGAACGGGCAGCGTCGTAGTAATTTTCCGAGCGCGGATAACCGATCGCGATTACCCCGGCGACGCAGACCATCGACGCCACCAGAATGATGACGAGAGCTGCCGACGGCAAATAGCTCTCGAGGTTGAAACCTGCTGGCAACTGCTGCGCATAATAGTATTGGAGAGGAACGACGAGCCAAAGCAGCTTCGGGAAGACCTGCTGCATCCATTTAGTCTGGAGCAGCTTGTTGATCGGCAGCAAGCGCCATTCCAGTAGACGCCGCCAGCCGGACTTCGGCGCCACGGGCATCGTGCTTCCTGCGTCCAGGCTCATCGGTCGGTCCAAGTGATCATCTTCGATGTTAACGGAATCACCCGCCTTCCCTCGAGCCGTTTTATGACGAGTAGCGTTGATTTCGGCTTCCATCCGGCGGCCGCCTGCATGGCGTCGTCATAGGCGTTGCTGAACCAGCCGCCGTGCGGCACCGGCCCGGTCGGAATAGGCGATGCAAAGGAGACGCAGACGCCGTGGGGCGTGTCGCGATAGGCGAATTGCGAGCTCAGCCCCTGGTAACTCGACGACGACGCGTAGGCACGCGGCACCAGCGTCATGGCGACTTCAAAGGCGGAGTCTAGGTCACGCCGGTTCACATCGGAGAAGCCGTACGTGCCATTGAGGTCGAACGCCTTGTCGTCGTCGGTCCAGACGCAATCATTTGCCGCGACATCCTGAATCGGCATGTGAAATCGCCGGGTCAGGTCGTAGCTCTTCTGGCGCGGATGGTGCGGATTCGACAGATGATGATCCAGATACTCCGTCAGCGTCACCAGCCGGTCACGTTCCTCGAATGCCGGAAGCACGTCCCGGGAGCAGCGCGTTCTGACTGGCGGGCGATAGACATAGGCCTTGTTCGCCCGCTTGCTCAGTTCGGCAATGGTCTGGGTCCGGACGTGCCACACGCCCTCGTAGTCGTGCCCCTGCCGTGGCCGCACCGGCGCGGTGATCAGGACGAAGCGCGCATCCCTGTCATAGGAGAGCGGCGCGCCGTTCACCGGCGCATACTGATATGGCGGCTGGCTGCGGGCGTAGAACAGCCCGGGCTTGTTGATCGCGGCGCAGATCGCCTGCTCGTCGAAGTTCTGCGCGACGACAGATCCTACAGAGACCGGCAAGAGAAGCACGGCGACAGCGAGTTTCATACGCATCACATTATCCTCCCTAAGGGCTCGTCACTGTACCGGCACAGGGACCAACCCCGGCTCCTGTAGCAGGCACTGCCGCTTGCGGCTGCGCTGGCGCTGGTCTCGTCGGCGGCGCAGCCGGCTTGGCGGCATGTGCTCTGATAGCCTCCACAAACGCGTTGACATCCAAATAGGTCGTACCCGCTGCGCCATCGATATGGTCGATCGCGAAGCGGCCGAGTGCGCGATAGGCTTCGAATTGCGACTCGCCGAAGAATTGGTCCGCAGTGCTTTCGTGCGGGAAGACCGTTGCCTTCAGGGCGTAGCTGCGGACCGAGATCGGTTCGATGCCTTGGAAGTTCGGCTTGATGTAAACAAGGATACCCTCCTTGTCGCCAAGATCACGGTACTTTATCTTGGCGACCGCAAAATAAGGCCCTTCGACGGGCGGCGTCTTGCGGGACACCATCTTCAGCGCCTCGAACTCGATATCGACATCCTGATCGATCGAGATTTTCCGGCATGCATTGCCGAGATCCTCGAAGCCGAAGTCTGGATCGCATCCTGCGTCGCTAATGATGATCAGTCGGCAGCGGCGCCGAACCATCTCGTAGAGCCCGAGGTTGTCGAAGTGCCCGCCGTCGGAAAGATAGACGTAGCCCTTCGTACCGTCAGTCAATCCTAGCGCTTCTTGGATCATCGGCCAGACGGCGATCCTTGGACCCGCGTGCTGCCAAGTGCTGTTTCCGGCGGAGTTGGGATTGCCGAGCCAGGCGCCGAGGCGGACGTTGAAGAAGGTCAGCAGCAGGCTAAGGGCGGGCGAGGAGTGATAGCCCATGTTGGGACTTGCAGCGGCGCCGGAGATCGCCATTGAGGTTCCGACGCTGATGCCCTTGCCATAGTTTTTCGATGCGCGGTAGCAGCCTGAAGCTCCGCTCAGATCCGTGCGCAGGACCTGCGATTCGCGGTTCTGATCCCCGCAGCCGCACCACCATGGCGTCACGACGAAGGACATCGCCTTGCGCTCCTGCCATGCCAGTTCGCGCGTCGCGATGATATTCATCGCAATGTTTTGCACGAGATATTGCGGCGGAATTCTTCCTTCGTCCGGTGGAGCGTTAGGCCAGAGATCGCTCAGATTGAGATTGTCCTTTTCGTAGAAATCTGTGAACGCATTGGGTTTGCGATTCTCCTTCGAGGCGCCGAGAAAAGTCCTGATCAGCCGGTTGCGATAGACACCGTGAAGCGAGAAGCGGTTGGTATTGACGAACCATGATGCGACTACGCCGACGAGCACCGTCCAGAGGAACACGACGAAGAGTGACCCAAGCACGTCATACTTTGCATCGAACCAAAGCGCATTATACCCGGGCAAGACGCACGCGGGCAGGACGAGCCAGTCGACCACCGCGGAAAGAACGCTGGTTAGTATGATGATGAACGCGGTCGCGGCCACCGCGAGGACGACGTTGAGCGAACGGCGAGCAAGAGTCGCGTAGCCCTTCTTGAAGAGAGCCATGGTCGCTGACGATTTGCCAACTAGGCTCGCGACCACGCCGGCGAGCCCGCCGGTTGCAATCAAGCCACTCAGCAAGGTGCCCGACTCTCTGTAGAGATAGTTGATGCCGTACGAACCAAGATAGATCACGGCAAAGGTTAGCGACCAGAACACCGCCGCACGCGCGTGATAGCCAGCGGCCCTGCCCAGCCACTCCCGCTCGGCGTCGCCCCAGGACACCTTGCCGGTCAACGCGCAGTAAAGCAGTTCGGCGAGAAACACCGCGGTCATGAACACCGACGGTCCGAGGCACATCAACATGAACACTTTGACCGGTGAGACCGCAGTGTCAGTCGCGTCCGACGACGGTGCACTGATGGCGTCGATGATCCTGGCAAGCAGCAGGCCAACGACGGCGCCCGAGGCGGTCAGCGCCAATACGATCAACATTCCCCTGTGCAGTACGCCCTTGTGCAGCTCTCCCGAGCGGATGTTCTCCGACGTCGACTTGTCGTCGTCTTTGCCGGCACGTGGCGGCGTGAATGACAGGGCGAGAACTGCAGCAAGGAAGTAGGTTCCGGCAGCGACCACCGCGACGTTCCCATACCATTTGAGTTCTTTCAGGAATGATAGCAACTGCAGTTGGTCACTGCCCTTGACGTTAGTGTCGACCACAAACTGCTGATAGATCTTCAGGGCGGCAACGCTGATCAGCAACCCCGCAAGAAGCGTCGGCAACAGTTCGAGCGCAAGGAAGCGCGAGCGGCTGGAGGATTCGTCGCCCCAGCCCGGCCGCTGCTGGAGGGAATCGACCATCGACGTGCCGGCAAGAACGACGGTCAGGAGGCCGAGCATGGCGATCTCTGTGTCGCTGGCCTGGAACGTCCAGGCCCATTGAGTCACCAATTTCAGCAGAATGATCGCCGCCAACAAAATGGGAATCAGCACAAACCAGTTCAGCAGCAGGTTGCGGACATACAGCGCGACCAGCGCCAACATGTCGGTCGAGAGCAGCCCTGCACTCGGTGACAGGTAACTGCTGTACCGGCGCAGATGATGAAGTGGGGAGATCGTTGCATTATGCGGACCGTCGAGGAGTTGCTTCTCGGCGTTGTCGTAGCCGGTACGTTGCACCCAGGCCGTCAGCATTGCGCCGGTATAGCCGCCACCGGACACCGTGGAGAGATAGTCGAAGCTCCTCAGAATCTTTCGTGCGGCGAGCCCTTGCACCACCCCGAGCGCGAACGCAGAGCTGCGAATGCCGCCGCCGGACAAGCACAACGCCGACAGATTGAGACTCCCGGCCCTGGTGGCAAAATCCTTCAATTTTTCCGACAACGCTTTTGGATTGTGCGGCGGCGCGGGATTGGGTTGTGGGTGGCGTGCAGCATCCGCGAGCAGCGCACGTCGTTCTTCAATCGCATGCAGCTCGCCCAGCAACACGTCGCCATTATCGACGATATCCGCGACAACAGGTTGCGGCATGGCCAAAAATCTCGCCGGCGTGAGCCTCTATCGGATCGAGGCCCGGGTGACTCCACACGGAAATCACAACATCATTTGAAATATCACTCCAAGATTGCACGGAGTTTTTGCCCGCGCCAGCACAATTTCGATATGCGCGCCTGCAACGACGTTGTCGGGCTAACGATTCCGCCAGTTGAATCGACTGCTCGCGCTCAGCCGCGATACGCGGCGTTCAAGACCGGGCCGGAGAATCGGCGTCAGCGGATGCCTTAGAACAGAGGCACCGGGATGGTGCGCCGGAGAGGATGAAACTGGGAACTCGTATGTCATTGTAACTTCTATTAATTCTTAGCGAGTCATTCGGCGGGCGGCTCGGTGACAAAGATCAATTGCGCACCCGAAGACCACGCCTCCGCCCCTACTGCGAGCGCAACCGCTTCCTCCCGGCTGCGGCCGGTGCCGAGAATGCGCTCCAGACGCTCGCGGCGCAGCCTGGGCTGCCGCCCCTGATCGGATGGGATCGCATAGACAGCACGGTCGGGATCATCGCTGCCCTCAGAAGCACGAGGCCGCCGGATGGCAGACCGGTTCTCAAAACCTGCAAACACCTCCTCCAGGACTTCGCCAATGGGAGCCTCCCGGCTCTCTACATGAGCCCGCAGCTTTCCCGCAAGATCGGAGGGACGTATCGACGCGAGTTCCAGCGGGTCCGAACACAAGTATGCCCTGCGCTCGTCATAGACGATTTTGTGCGCCCCATCCGGCACGCTGTGGGCGTCCAGAGTGCGTCGAATCTCGCCGGGGCTAACGATCAGCGATGTTGCTACGACACGCCGGTTTTCAAAGGCATCGAGATAAATTTCCCAATCGTGAAACTTCGGGGCGAGATAGAAAACGTCCGCGCCGTCCTGTTCGGCCTTAAGGAGAAGCTCGAACTGGCCGTCCGGCTCGGCCGTGTCGATATGGTATCGCCAGAATGGCTGTTGGAGAGCCGGACGCGGCCCCGGCACGAAGCGACGCATGGCCTGGCCAAGCTTGAACTGGAGCAGAAGCGGCGTTCCCGGCCGGTCGAAAGCCACGTCGAAGCCCAGGCTCGCTTCGTGGAGCAGACTTGGCAGGAACGGTGTTGCCCTTAGTCCTTGTCGTCGCAGCCGCCGTTCGACTTCCCTCGTGACGCCGTATCCATAAGAAAATTCAGATAGGCGCTCATGGAGCTCGACCGGCATAGGGAAACGCTCGCGAAAAACAGGATCGGACGGACGATTTCTATTTTCTAAAATCGCCTGAGAATAGTTTACCCTGCTGCATCGGCAAGGGTGGCTGACATGCCCCAACTGCAGATCGGCCACGAACCTTCGGCTTCATCCTCCAGAGTGAAGTGAAAATCCCTGAGTCGCTTCTTTTCTAGCATCCGCAGCATGTCTGAAAATTGCCCGCGCGTGACTTCGAGCGACAGGTGCAGCGAAGGAAGATGCTCGGCTTTAAAGAGGCAGCCTGCGTCGGGGAATTCCGTCTTCATAGGGGTAGGCGTCATAATCATTATGACGCCCGGCCACGTGAATCTCACGTCCGGCATGGTAAAGGCCCCAGGCATTATCATGTACGTGAACTCGACGGATTGCCGCGGCGGGCCGGGCTGAACAACTTGCCCGAAATTGACGGTGCAGCTTCCTAGAATTTCACCGCGCCAGTTGCCGGGCTTTATATCCGGCAACATTATTGCAGGCTTTGTCCTCTTCTGCTTTGGCATCGAGCTTATCCTTCGGCTTCGTCGTTCATCACGCACCCGAATCCTGCTACCCTGATCTGGTCAGAGATTGGCGACCGATGGATGGGGCTGAGAAGCAGATTGAGCCGGCAATTGGCGGGAACGTCACGTTCGATCCGCTTGCTGCCGCGTTGCCGGTGGATGAACCCGCGATACGTGAGGCTCTGGATTGCGACACCGGCGAATTTGTAGATGTGAAGGCATGGATCGGTGGGCAGCGCTATGAAGAGCTGATCGCGCAGCGTGTCAGCATCCGAGAGCGTCTTTCCAAAAATCCGCGCTTCCGGTGCTCGCTCTGCTCAGTTCCAGTTTATCTCGTCGCCAATCAGTTTAAGCATTTCTTTTTCCGGCACATAACCGAAGACGGTTCGTGTCCTGCCGAGACGCGCAGCCCGCTTTCCCGCGATGAAATTCTCGCCCGAAAATATGACGGCGTGCGCGAGAGCGAACCGCATAAGCGTATCAAGGCGCTGATTATGCGCAGCCTTTCAGCAGACCCTTCCTTCTCGGAAATCCTGAGCGAACGTCAATGGCGCTCATCCCATGATGAGCGCAGCCGCCGCCAGCCCGATGTTCAGGCGACCAGGCCTATGGGAAGAACGGCCTTTGAAGTGCAGCTTTCGACTACGTTTCTCGACGTGGTTGCTGGCCGCCGCTCCTTTTACAGGCAGGAAGACGCGCTTCTTGTATGGGTCATGGGCAAGTTCGACCCCGACTATCGGCGGCTGACGACGGATGACCTGCTCTTCACCAACAACTCAAACATTCTTGTTGTTGACGAAGAGACCGCAACCCTGTCCGAGGCTGTACGCCGGTTTCATGTACGATGCCATTTCCGGCGGCCTGCGCGGGAAGGCGATCGCCTGACCGATCGCTGGGAATCGCGCGTCATTCCTTTCAGCGAACTCACCTGCGAGAAGGAATCCCAGCGTTGCTGGTATTTCGATTATGACAGGCAGGCGTCCGCTATTCGCGCAGAGATAGATAAGGAGCTGCAAGAGCGCGAACGGGCGACACTCGATGCCCTGAGGAGCGAATTGCTCTCTTTCTGGCTTTCCCGGAAGCCCAACGCCGCCCCTGACAAGAACGAGGTTCGCGCATGGACCGCGCTGCGCGAGGCGCTGAGCGAGCGCGGCGTTTCTTTGCCGTCATCGCCGGATGAGGACAGCGGCTTCATCGCGCTCATGAACGGCGTGGCCAGCGCAAAGGAAGGGAAGCCGGTCGGCTGGAACTTCAAGCATCTTGTGGAGGTCGCGCACCGGATCGCCGACGGCTATCCGCAGCACGTTGTGGCCTTCGGCCATGCGGCTCGACTTTTCAAGCGGGACGAAATGCTGGCCGAGCAGGACAGGACCGGAAAATGGAAACGTAGAAGCGCCGCGATAGGCGCATCGTTGCGCAACGGCCAGCCTGATTTCGCGCCTGATCCCGCTTCCATCCTGTTGGTCGATTTCCTGATGCCCGGCACCAAGGCAAAGCTCGAAAAGATAAATCTGGCTTACGTTCCCGCGGTTTCTTCCGTCGTCACCGCATCCTGAAACTGCCTGATCCTGGGGAATCTTGGGAAGTAGGACTGCGGCACCATCTCGAAGAAGCCTTCCTGTGCGACATGGCGGTGTCCTTCGTCAGGCAGCGCGCCGCTCGTGACGAGCCGCGCCTCTTCCTTTTGAATTAGCGCGACGAGTGCTCTGCCCCTTGAGGTCAGCGGCGCCACAAAATGAGGCTGCATTTCGCGATCTACCCAATCGATGAGGCAATCCGAATAGTCGATTTGCGCGAGATTTTGAGCGAGCAGGAATTTCGCGAAGCCGAAGACAAAGTCCTGCTCTGGACCGCCCATGCCCATCCCGAACTCCGACCCGCGTGCTTCAAGATTGTACTCAACGGCGTTACAGACGAGGTCCATCCCGTAGTAGATGCTCCGGCAGATGTTCGTCAGCCCATGCACGAAAAGGTCAAAATAGCTGAGGGGGAAACTCCCTTCATTTGATATGGTCGTGACAAGCTCTTTGAACACTCCCTCGATGTCAGTGATGAAAGGCTGATCCAGTACGCCAGCGTTTTCAAAGAGCACGGCAGGGCTGGTTGCCTCAAGGAGATTTGCCTCGGGCACTTCGATATGGGCGCGCTCCTCGCGGGTAGGCACGCGCAACGCCTGCCGAATGTCGATCCAATAGCTGTTCCCGGTATCGGTGTTATGCAGAATGAGAAGCACCGGCAAAGGGAACTGCTCCCAATAATTCCGGTGCTTGTCCTCGGGATAGAATTTCCAGCCGGCGTCGGTGCGGTGCTGAAGGAAGGAAGGGCCGGCTTTCACCTGGGCTGCAATCGTACGCCCGGTAGCGAATCCTTCGTTTGTGATAAATTCGAGCTGACCGTCGATCCCCACGTCGCCGGTGCCGGTTTCGCGCCAAATCTGTCCCATCTTGGCCGCATAGCCCTGCACGGCGGCAATGCCGCGTCGTTCTTGCGCGTAAGTGCTTCCTGCCTTTGGCAAATCCATTTTTACCCCCCCCCTTTTTATGATCTATAATAACATATCTTAGTCCGCTTTCGATATGCAATTGCACATCGTACGCGCTTGCAAATTTCCAATGCGAGTGATATATTTAAGCATATCACCATGTACCTTAGATATGCAGAGACATATCATGCCCTACGCCACCGATGACATTCTCCAGACCCTCCGCACCGCCCGCGAGCAGACGGGCCTGAGCCAGCGCGACCTCAGCGCTCGCATCGGCGTGCCGCAGAGCCATATCTCGAAAATCGAGAGCGGCGGCACCGATCTCCGGCTTTCGAGCCTGGTCGAGCTTGTGCGTGCGCTTGATTACGAGCTGGTGCTCGTGCCGCGCAAGCTGCTGCCCGCTGTAGAGGCCATTGTCGGCGGCGCGTCCATGACTCTGTCCGGGGAAGCCCGCCAGCGCGCTACCGTCCTCAACCGCGCCCAGGCGGCAGTTGCAAAGCTGACCCGCACCCATCCCGACGCCGCTGAATTCAAGCGCCTCGACCAGACGCTGCGAGAGCTTGCGAATTTCCAGCTCGGCAAGGGCGATCTGGATACGCTGCGCGCCGTCACCGACAAGCTGCTGAAACTCCCAACCGGCGCGGCCGCGCTCCCGGCCGCCGAGCGCGCCTCCCGTCAATTAAGAGAGCTTCGCAACAGGACCGCCCATGCGCTGCCGGAAGCGCCGCGCCCTGCCTATGAGCTAGACGAGGAGGACGACGATGCCTGACGTTTCCGTCCTCGATGTGCGTCTCTACGGCGACAAGATCGGCACGCTCACCCTCATTCCGGGCGACCGCACGCTGTTCGCCTTCGACAAGGCGTATATCGACAATCCCGAGCGGCCGACGCTGAGCCTGTCCTTCAAGGACCAGTTCGGGCAGCTCCTGACAGAATTCAAGCCGGTCAATGTCAGGGTGCCACCCTTCTTCGCCAACCTCCTGCCCGAGGGGCCGCTGCGCGCCTATCTTGCCGAGCAGGCTGGCGTGAACGAAAAGCGCGAGTTCTTCCTGCTGTGGGTTCTCGGCCGCGATCTTCCCGGCGCGCTTACCATCGTGCCGGCAGACGGCGAAGCGTGGCCCGATCTCAAGGACAAGGGCGACGAGGAAGAGCGCCGCAAGCGCCGGACCAATGCCCTGCGCTTTTCGCTCGCGGGCGTGCAACTGAAATTCTCGGCAGTGAAGAACGCAGGGAAAGGCGGCGGCCTCACGATCCCGGCGGACGGCGTCGGCGGCTCGTGGATCGTGAAGCTGCCCTCGCAGCTCTATGACGGAGTTCCAGAGAACGAATTCTCGATGATGAGCCTTGCGGCCCGTCTCGGCATGGACGTACCCGAGCTCCAGCTCCTCGACATCGATGCAATCGGCGGCCTGCCCGAAGGGATCGGCAGACTCAAAGGCCAGGCGCTTGCCATCCGGCGCTTCGACCGCACGGAAGACGGCCCGGTGCATATAGAGGATTTCGCGCAGGTGTTCGGCGTCTGGCCCGACGACAAATACAAGCGGGCGAGCGCGCGCAACATCGCGGCCGTGATCGGCCTCGAGGCGGGCGACGAAGCCGCCGCCGAATTCATCCGCCGCCTCGTGTTCAACACTCTGATCGGCAACGCCGACATGCACCTCAAGAACTGGTCGCTGATCTATCCTGACCGTCGCACGGCGGCGCTCGCGCCCGCCTACGATTTCGTGTCGACGATACCGTATATCCCCGACGAGTTCGCAGCCATCAAATACGCCCGCACCAAGCGCATGCGCGAGCTTTCGCTCGACGAGCTGCGCTATCTCGCGGCCAAGGCGCGTCTTCCTGAAAAGCTCGTCGTCGATGCGGCGACGGAAACCGTCGCCCGCTTCCGCGACGAATGGCCGGAAGCAAAAAAGGCGCTGCCGGTCGCGCGCCCGGTCGCGGACGCCATCGACGCGCATCTGAAAGACCTCGCTCTGACCTCCGAAACATAACAGCGCCCATGATCGACCTTACGACCATCCCCGTTCCGGCCCTGCTTGAGCTGCATGTGGACCTGCTCGCCGAGCTGCGCCGCCGCGAAGTGGTGCGCAGCGCGAACAACCCGACCGGCGACTATGGCGAGCTGCTGTTCTCCCGCGCCTTCGGCTGGACGCTCAACAACAATTCCTCGGCGGATGCCGACGCGGTCGATGGCGAAGGGCTGCGCTACCAGATCAAATGCCGCCGCCTCGGCACGCCGCGCGGCTCGCGCCAGCTCGGCTTCATCCGGCGTCTGCCGGAGCGGCCCTTCGACCGCCTCGCCGCCGTCCTGCTCGATGACCGCTTCCGCGTGCTGCGCGGCGCAATCATCCCCTATGAGGTCGTCGAGCCGCGCGCCGCCTATGTCGATAGCGTCAAGGCATGGAAATTCATGCTCCGTGATTCCGTGTGGGAATTGCCAGGTGTCATCGACGCGACCGCCGCCCTGCGAGCGGCGGAACAATTGATCTAGTCCGAATCGCAGGCTCTTCCGGGGGTTCCGACGAACGACCCCGGAATGACCAGTCCATGGCCACGCCCGCAGCCTCACGGCACAGTAATCTTTGAGCAGGCCGCGGGGAGCCGATGGAAACTCGCATGCGCACGTTTCTCGTTGGTCCCGTAAGGCATCGGCGCGGCGTTGAAGACCCTGCGAGGAAGTCATGTATACCGAACAGCATCACGAGCGGCGCAGAAATCCACTTTACGATCTCGTCGAACACATACCAGGCGGGTCAGCGTTTTACAGCCTTTATTCACAATGCCGCTTTTTCAGAGCCGAAATCCTCGTTCTGGAAGATGGGGTGGTCTGCGGAGCCAATCGCTATCAGGTGAACAATGACATGCAGCCCTATCCGGATGCGCTCGGCGGCGATCATCGCTATCATTACATCCCCTCTGAATTGGAAGAGCGCGTCGCGACATTGAAGACTGCACTAAAAGCGACCCCGCCCGAGCAGCGTGCTGCGCTTTCACCAGACCATCCTGAAAGCGTGGGCCGCGCTTGGCGGTCCCGCTCTCAAGAGATTTCCCGTGGACGGAAGCGCTGATATCGTCATTCGTTGCGGATGTGCCGACAGGCTGAAGCCGCACAGCAATTTATGTGAAACGTCCTTCGCCTTGTTGACCAGAAACCGGCCAATCCAGCGACGTTACCTTCGCTTACTTAGGAGCCTGCCGCAAACGACGGAGGCTCAAAATGTACCTGAAATACCGCGATGTGCTCGACATATTTATGAACCGGATAGCCGTCACAGAGGACAACGACGAGGTGTTCCGCGCGAATGCCGAGCGGTTCTTTCGTGCATGTATCGAGTGTCTCCGCAACAGCGATGAAGTCCCAACCGAGAGGATCGCGATAACGCATCTAAATCAGATCGAACTTGGCTATGGGTGCTGGCTTGATGAGGTGGAGAACGCGATTGAGGCGGCGCGCGCCGATTTTCCTCCTCACTATGCGTCTTACTACGAGCGGTTCCTCGGTGCGACGGCCATGGTCCGTGTCTGTCTCTTTAATCTTTCCCTGATGGAACAGCTTGCAGGGGAAAAGCTGATGCTGCTCCTCAAACGCCATACGGCCAGGTGAAGGTCGCCACATGAAAATCCATTGGATCGCGCCGTAACTGGGTTCAGTTGGCGGTGGTGTCGTAAAGTGACGGGTCAGGATCGCAAGGCTCGGCAGCCTTGTCGAACACAAGCCCGTTCTTTAAGCGAAACCAAACACCGTCTCCTGCACCGTTCTTATGAAAATGGATTGTTTCGACATCTTCAGGAGAAAAACCATAGAACTCTGATGTGGTGATCGCCGCATCTTCGATTTCGCCCTCCTCGTAAAGGTCCGTGATGCAACGATTCATTATCTTCTCAATTTCGATAACATCATCAATATCGGTATTCATTTCTATTTCCTCACCTAATTAAATGGAATATTTTACAGGATAATCTTGTTTAAGAACAAGTTGACTTTCAAAGTTGCGAAGGCCGGGCGATGCGCCCGGCCTTTTTCACTCTTATTCATCTTCTTCATTATCGGGCGGCGGCGCTTCGGCCCGGCCCTGCGCGAAACGCTCGGTGTAGCCGCGCGCGGGGAATGCGAGATAGCCGGGAAGCCATGGCTCGCCCTTGCTGCGGGCGGCAAGGCAATCCGCAATCACCTGCTTCTGCACCTTCATCTTGGACGCAAGGTGGGCGTTCGCCTTCCTTGCGCCCGCGATCTCGCGCAGCATCGCGTTGACGGCGTCCTTGTCGCGCAGCAGCGCGAAGAACGTCTCGTCCGGCGACCACCAGTTCCGCATGTCGGTGTGCAGCAGTTCCCCGAGCAGATCGACGGCATCCCCGTGCGCCGCCAGCGTCTCGGCCATGACGAAAGACAGAACCCGCATCACGGCCTCGTCTTCCATTTGCAGGAGGGCGCGGAAGATTCCCGGCAGCTCGCGGGCGCGGCCGCATGTGTTGCCCGTCACGACAGGACCGTCCTCGTCCTCCGCGATGCCGAGAAGCGCAGCGATCTCGCGGCGCTCGGCTGCGAACGCTGCTTCCGCCTTGCTCGCGGCAAGGCTTTCAGCGATGGCGGTGCTATCGGCCCGCCGGCCTTCCGCCTTCACCGACCACAGGCCGGAACCGGCGATCATGTGCGCGACCGCAAGGCGCAGCGCCATGCAGGGATGGCGGAGAAGCTCCGTCCGCACCGCCGCGTGGCGGTGCAGGCCAAGATAATTCTGCATCGCCTTCGTAGTTTCGGGGCGCGGGGCGGCGCTATCCGTCCCGGCTGCCGACGCCTTCTCCCGCTTGCGGATTTCCTTCACCGGAAGGAATCCCTCATGGAAGGAAACCTCGCCGTCACGGGTGCAGGTGACGTAGACGCGCCCGCCTCTCGATTTCGGGGTTTTCTGAAAATCCCAACTCATCCAGTGCTTGCCCGGCTCAAGCATGACGATCTCGGCCCAGCCCTTGGCCAGATAGGCGTCCCGCCTCGCCGCGATGGCTTCGCCCTGCAACTGCCAGAATGCGGCGCTGTCCATGAAATAGCGCTCGTCGCCGAACAGGTCGGAAGCAATCGCGCCCTTGTATGCGGCAGGGTCGAACAGGGCATTGCCGACAGGAATTTGCGCGCCGCCGAACAGCCATTCGCGCAAGGCCCGCCCTGTCGGGGCGTATTCGTCCTCGCTCTTATAGAGCTTCCACCATGCCTTCTGCTGGCGGTGTGTCGCCATGGTGAGGCTGCGCAACGTGTCCGCGCCGATTTCCTCGCGGCGGTAGGCATTCAGGATCGGCTCGATCAGGTTCGCTATTGCCAGCCGTTGCTGCACAAGCCGTTCGGAAACGCCGAAATGCGCGGCCACATCGCCCGCGCTCATGCCCTTGGCGGCAAGAGCCGCGAACGCCTTGTACTGATCGATCTCGTCCATAGGGAGGTGTGCGATGTTCTCGGCAAGGGAGGCTTCCACCGCCGCCGCATCGTCGCCTTCCTCCATGACGATGCACGGAACGGGGTCGGTGACACCTTCCTCCGCAAGCGCAAGCAGGGTGTTGTAGCGCCGCTGCCCCGCGACGATTTCAAAGCCCTCGCAGTTCGGCCTGACCAGCAGGGGCTGGATGATGCCGTGCCGCCGGACAAGGGGCAGAAGGTCGGCAATGTCCTTGCCGCCCTTCCTGCGGACGTTGAGAGGGGAAAGCTTCAACTGCCCAAGGGGCAGGTGGTCGAGTTTCATGGCTGTATCCTTTCGCTAGCCGTTGCTGACAGCGAAGCCCTCAAAAAAAGAGCCGCGCATGCACCCTTGGCCAGCGCCGAGCGTCCATGCTTTTCATCCGCCGCAAGGCGGATATGGACGTGAGTACCGAAAGGGGCGGAAGCCAAAGCCTGACCGCATGCGGCGCCGAAGGCGGTCCGGGCCACACGGGAGCGCAGCGAATGGAGCGGGCCAGCCCGGACTCCGGCTATTGGCCCTTGCTCCGTCCCGTCGGTGTAAGCTGGTGAGAGGGTGCACGCGCGCGATCAGCGCGCGAAACGACAAGTGGCGTCCCAAAGGGACGCCGCTATCGGATCTTCTGCCAGGGATCGTTACCGGAAGGCCGAAACCGCGCTATGCGTGGTTCGGTGGCAAAGCCATAGAGCCCGGCCGGCGCAGCCGGGGCAGCCAAACGCTGAACGGAAAGCTAGTCGAACAAGCCGGGCTGGTCGGGATCGGGCGGCGGCGGTTCGTCGCGATCCTCCGGCGGCGGGGGTGTGCCTGCCAGCGTCGCGAGCGCCTGGAAATATCCCTCCGCGAAAGCTTCCAGCATTTGCGTCTTGCGCGCCTCGTCCATGCGCGGGATGTCGCGGGCGTCGAGCACGGTCAGCGTGCGCGGCGCTTTCGGTCCGGGGCAACTGAAATCCAGAATCTCGAAGCGCGCGGTTTCAAGGTCGGGGTCCTGCATCAGCACCTCGTCCACAAGCGTGACGAAGAGCGACAGGCGCTCCCGGGCGAGCGGGTTGCGCCGCCAGAAGCTGAACCACGGGAAATAAAGCTGCCCGCCAACGCCGTAGATCATGGGCGGCTCAAACGGCACCATGAGGCCGCGGCCGACCGGATAATAGCGCTTGTCGATCGTCTGGTAGAAATCCGGCGACACGCCCGCAAAATGATCCCGGATCAGCGGCAGCACGCTGAGAAGGTTGTTGCGGACTTTCTCGTTCTTGACCTTGCGCCGGATGCCTTCGGCGACCTGCTCGTAAGGCACGCGCAGCACCAGCAGGTCGCGCACGGCGAGATAGAGCGGATTGTAGTTGAAGCGCGGCGGATTCAGCGCGAGCCGCACAAGGAGGCGGGCAATCGCCGCCGGTTCGTCCCGCCAGTTGCGGGCGAGGTGCTGTACGGAAGGGACGCGCAGTTCTGCCATATGGAAACCGTCACTGTATCGAGAAAGGGGTCGGTACTTTCGAGTAAAACTCCAGGATGCTCATGTCGTCGATCTTCATGCCGGGGTTTACCGCCCCCGCATGATTCCAGACAGAATGCCACGGCCCCCCCTCGACGTGGCTGAGCTCCACAAGGTCGCCTGCGCGCAGGCGGCTGTAAAACTCAACTATTTCCCGCAGCAGCGAATCTGTCTCGAAGCTGAAATCATACCCGACGACACGCTGTTTGCCATCGGAAGGATCAATTTGCGTCGCGCGGCCCACAATTGGCGCGCGGTCGTAATTCTTGAAGGAGCGGTAGAGATACGGCAGGACCGGCCCGAACTCCCACGCCTCGAACTTATGGCGGACAAGCGGCCCGCCGAGCGCGATCAGCGACCAGACGTGGCAGAAATACACGAGCTTCTGCAGGGCGAGGTTCGTGACAGACCGTCCCCGACCATCGCAATAGTCGAGAATGAAGTTTGCGACCGCGCGTCCGTCGTAGGTTTCCGTCATGAATCTCCCTGTTCTTCTTCCGTTCTAATCGCTTCCGATGCCGGCGGCAATGCGCCGGCGCGGTCGATCCACCTCTTTTCGCGATGCGCCCAATCCGCCCGGCGCCGTGACGGCGCCGGGCAGATCACCACCACCATCGGCATGCGCGGGTCAAGAGGATGCGCTACCAGCCGCGTCCGTTCCGGTCAGACCCTTTCCATTTCCGGTCGGAGGAGCGGTTCGCATTGCTCTCACCGATATCTCGCGCCTTTCCCTGCGCGATTCCCGGCGGCGCGCTGGCGAGCGCCTTTTCGCAATCGAGGAGAGCAAGCGATTCGAACATCGTCTTCGGCTTCTCTGCCGCCTGCTCAAGGCGTGCCGTCGCCGCCGTGACGCGCGCATGTATGTCCTGCGTCCATCGCCCGTCGCTGCGCCTTAAGGCTTCCCAAGCGCCGCAGACATGGCCGCGCGCCTCGAAGCCTTTTTCCGTAAGCCCCCAGCGGGATTTGTCCCGGAGAACCGCCCATGCGTGCTCAAGGTAGAAACGTGAAAGCGTTTCTTTCGAATGGGATTTGCGAAAGCCCTCGGCGCGCCATTCGGCAAGCCTGCGCGGGTTCACCTCGTCGTGGCCGGGCTGATACTTGAAGACGTTCACCCGCCTGAGGTCGAGACGGTCCTCCACCACATTGAAGATCACCTTCGAGTCTGGGGCCGTTATCTTCTCTTCCGCGCGGTTCTCGCCGCCCAGCAGGACAGCGCGATTGCACACCGTATCTACCGTCGCGCGTCGCTCTCCGCCGACGAACAGCGTGAATGCGTGCTCCCCGTCCTGTTGCCAATAATTGTGCGTCGTATCGTTCATAGCAGTCACTCCGTCCGAGTCCGGCCGCAGGGCGCGGCGGCAAGGACGTGCATGACCTTTCAAAGGCGGACTGTATTGGCCAAGGACTGGCCGGAATGGAGGAGCGGCCTTGCCGCCTGCGCGGCGCCGCGATCCGGACCGATGCCGAGACCGGCCCGGATCGGCGGAGGATCACCACCACGATGTGTAGAAGACCGTCAGTCCGGCGGCGAGCGCTTCGCGCGCCTTGGCGACAAACTGAAGATCGTCGTCGGTTTCGGAGCCGTCGCTCTCGCCGAAGAACGGGCCGTCGGTCGCCGGAAGCTGCCGCGCGCGGATGTCTGCTTCCAGCCGGTCGAGGTCTTCCCGCGTAAGGCGGACATTGACGCAATTGAAGCTGTCGTCGCAGCCGCCCTTTTCCCGGTACAGGCGCTCCATCCAGCCATGCAGGTTCGGATGCTTGCGCCAGTAGTGAATATGCGTCGCGCCCTTGCCCTCGAAATCGACCGGTGCATCCGGCGTGCGAGACAGCGTGCAGGCATACATATCGAGTCCCATCTTGCTTTCCTTTCGTTCGATGTTGCCGTCCCGAAGGACGCGGAACGAAAGGCCGGGCGGCAAAAGCTGCCGCCGTCATGGGTCAACACGGGCTTGCCTTCGCAAGCTGGCGCGGGCAGGCCCTTGACGGCAAAGCGCCGTCCGGCAGGACCGCGAGGATCACGAAGGGACCGGCAACGGAAAGGAAAGCGAAGGACCGTCCTGCCTGCACGTGCCCGGCATGTCTGCAACCGTGTGGAGGGCAAAAGCGGCAAATCATAACAGCGCGCTCCGGCGCAGGCGCGCGCCGGACCGCGAAACTACTGCATGAGCGGCAGCGGATTGCGAAATCTATGTCAGCGCGAACGGCCCCTCGTCCCAGGCGGCATTGGTGTGCGCGTTCAGCTCAAGGCCGAGTCGCCCCGGATCGGTTACGAGAAGATAATGCCACGCGCCGTAGTCGCCGAGGCGATTGACGGCGTCGGCCCACCGTTCCGCCGCCTTCTGCTTAACGTCGGCGTTGTCGGTCTTCTGCCCCTTGATCTCGACGACGACGTTCCTGCCGGTATCGGTCACAACGACGAAATCGGGCACGTATTTCGCGGGCAGGCCGCGGTTGCGGTAGGGGATGAAAAAGCCGAGCCGGTCGTTCTTCACCCAGCTCTTCACGCCGGGATGGCTGTCGAGCAGGAAAGCAGCGCTCTGCTCCCATTTCTGCGTGTCGGCGACCATCGCGTTAAGATGGCAGCGCGTGACCGGATATATCGGCTTCGTCGTGTGGAAATCGACATAGAGCGTGCTGCCGCGCCCCGCCGCGCCCTGCGGAACCACGGCGACCTCCGCGTCTTCCGAAGATGCGCCCTTCTTGATCGCCTCCATGAGCGCGCTCACCGCCGCCTGCATGTACTCGCCGACTAGCAGCACGTCGCAGGCGTGGCTATCGCCCTTGCGGACGAGCTTTTCGGCGAGGAACCGCTTCGCGGCGAAAGCGACCTTGGGAAAAAGCTGCTGCGTGGGAACGGCGGCCGCGCCGTTATCCGCCTGCCAGCGGACGCAGATTTCTTTCGCGATCCGGAAGGCGACCTGCTGGTCGCGGAACATCGCCCGCCACTCTTTCAGTGACAGGATCGGCTTTTCACCGGGGCCGTAGGCGGCCGCACTCCCCTCCGGCGTCGTGAGCGGCGTCAGCTCGACAAGCTGCGGGATGCGCATGGGATCGATCGTGACCTTGGCGACCTGGTCCCAATCGACAAACACCTCGAAGCGTCCCGACTGGTGATAGCCGCTCACGATCGGGAAGGTGATCTCGAACGCCGCCTTCTCCGGCACCGAATAGATATGGTTCGGCTCGGGCTGCGGCGGCGTCGGCCCTGCCGGCGCGACCTTGAACGGCACAAGCTCGAACGGAACGCCGAACACCTTCGCGGTTTCCTCGGCGAACATCTGCGTGTCTTCGTTGAGCGCATAGCTCTTGCGCCGCAGGGCGCGGCCGACGACCTGCTCGCAAAGGAGCTGCGAACCGAAAGGCCGCAGGCCGACGATGTGGGTGACGGTGTTCGCGTCCCATCCTTCCGCGAGCATCGACACGGATACGATGCAGCGCACGTCCCTACCGGGCGGGATGCGCTCGTCGATCCATTTCAGCGAGCCGTCATTGTCGTCGCTCGCGACCTTGTCGTTGTGCTTGCGGACAAGCTCCGACCATTCTTCCGGGATTTTGCCGCCGGGCCATTCCGCCTTGCCGACGGTGTCGAGGATGAAGCGCAGGCGGCGGGTTTCGTCCTTGGTGCCGCCTTCCTCGATATCCTCGATGACCTTGGAATCGATGCGGACGGTGACTTCCTGACCGGGCTCGTTGCGGAACCATTGCGGGGACGCACCGTAGCTGTCGTTCCCGTTCGCAAGCCACGAATGCACTTCTCTCGCCACGGCGGTATCGCGGCAGACGACGATGAAGACGGGCGGCACCGGATGGCGCTGCTGCTGTTTCGAGAAGCGCTCCCATTCAAGGAACCGTTCGTGCCATTCGGACGCGAGCAGGTTGATGGGCGCGCTCGCGTAATTCATGACGAGTTCCGGCGTCACGTTCGTGCCGTAGCCGCCTTCCTTCGCCTTGGCCTGCACCCACCGCCATATATTGAAGTAGGCGGCTTCCTCCGCTCCGCTGACATCGCGCGCAGGCAGTTGCGGGATTTTGACGAGCCCGGATTCGATTGCGTCAAGCAGCCCGAAATCGGAAACGACCCACGGGAAAGGCTTGCCGACTTCGTTGCCGGAGCCCTGGATGTAGAAGGGCGTTGCGGAAAGGTCGATGCAGACATTGATCCCTCGCCTGCGGCTGCCGCCCGCAAGGCGGTTGATGCGGTCGAGGCCCTCGATCCAGATCGTCGCTTCGCGCTCGTTCTTTTTCGCGAGGTCCTTGTCGTCGTCGAGCGCCTGCTCGTCGGTGGCGGTGTCGCCGCGGCGATAGGCGTGGTGCGCCTCGTCGTTGAAGATGAGCCAGTGCGGGCTGCGCCCCTTGCCGCTGCCGAGCTCGCGGCGGATGCGCTTGAACCACGCGGCGTCCGACTCGAAGTATTTCACCTCGACGGACTCGTTCTCCTTGCCTGCGTTCTTCACCACCTCGACGGGCTCGCCGGTCTTTACGACCTTCGCGGAATCTCCGTTGACGGTGTTCGTCTCCTTCTTGGCGAGCCGGTGCCAGTTCGCGATCATCACCTCGCCGCGCCGCAATTCCTCCATGCGGTGCGGCGGCACGAGCTGGCGTGTGCGATAAAGGCTGAGATCGCCAAGCGCGGGATCGAGCTCCTGCAAGCGCTCGCGGATCGTCACGTTCGGGCAGACGATCAGCACCGTGTCCGAAAATCTATCATCGCGCGGCGCGGCGATGCGGTTGAGGATGGACCATGCCGTCAGCATGCCCATCACCGTGGTCTTTCCTGATCCGGTCGCCATCTTGCAGGCGTAGCGCATGAACGCGCGCACGCCTGCCGCCTTGGATTCAAGGCCGGGCTCGTCCCTTGGAATCTCCGGCAGGCCCTTGCGATATACGTCACGTGCCTCGACGAGGAAGAGGATCGTCTCGACCGCCTCGACCTGCGCGAAGAACAGGCGCTGCATGCGGTCGCTGCTGCGCCACAGCTCAAGCAGCTCCTTCGTCACCGGCGACGCGCCGTCATAGGCGACGCCGCCCGACCGGCTGCCCGCGCGCCATTCCTTCACCCGCTCGCGGATGCGGTTGACGATCTCAAGCTCGATCTCCTCGCCTTTCGCATCGTCGAACAGCTCGGCCTGCTTCTTGTTCTTGCGCCCGCGCCCTGCGTGCTCGGGCACCCGGTAGAAATAGCTCGCGCGCCGCCGCCCTTCCGCCTTGACCGGAGGTTTCCCGCGCTCGATCTGCCAGTGATATTCCGGCTCGCGAAAGGGCGAGTTGATGATTGGTGAATCGACTTCGGCGACGGTCAGCGGCGCCTGTTCCTTCTCCTGCGCCGCGGCCATTACTTCGCCCCCGGTGCGTTTTTCACGACCATCAGCTCATTGCCGCGCTCGTCAATGGCCTTGACGGCGATGCGCCGCTTGTCGCCAAGGGCGAACGGCTCGCTGACTGTCCCGGCAAGGTGTTCCCACACGCTGTCGGCAAACTGCCCCTTGAGGGACTTCTGCAAATTGTCCCACGCGCTCGTCTTCGGGAAGAAGACCTGCGACGCAAGAAACGCCATGCCGTTGTAATTGGTGTCGAGCATCCAGCACGGCAGGTTTTCGGCCTTGATCTCGTCCGTCTCCATCGTGTCGGGGCGGAAGATGTCCAGCCCCTTGATGACGACGCGGTACAGCGGCGCGCCGTCGCGCTTGCCCACCTCTTCCAGCTCCACGTCGGGCAGGCCGGTAATCGAGAAAATCTCGCTCGCCTTGCTGGTCTTCAGGAGGTCGGACATGACCACGTCCGGCGTGACCGACACATACACGGTCGGGATTTTCAGCTTGTCGAGCATTTCCCGCGCCTTCGCCTGGATGGCGAAGCCGAACAGGAAAAGCTGTTGGTAGCCCTGTTGCAGCGCCTCGGTCTGCGCGTTGAACACATATTCCGAGCCGATCGCGCCGTCCTCGGGGCCGAACACAAACGCGATGCGCTTGTCCGTGCCATTCCGCGCGACGCCTTCCGCATGCAGATATTCGCGGTCCGCGAGCGGGGTCACGGTATCGAGCTCAAGCGTCACGTTGCCTGGCAACCGGAGCGTTTTGCTTTGCCGCAGCACCTCGATCATCCGGTCGAGAAACGCCCGCGGATTGCCCGATTGCGGCTGCTCCGCGCGCGAACCTGCCTCATCGTCGAGGCTCATCGCAGCCTGGATCGTCGCTTCTACGGTGAACGGTCCGCAGACCCTAACGACGCCTCTACTCAATTCCGGGCGATCTACCACGGTGACGACTTCTGGCTCTTCATTGTTGGCTATCGATTTGAGGGTGATCTTGGGAACAAGCCCTCCGATTTCCTGTCCTTTCCTGTTCTGCTTTCTCTCGTAACAGAAGCCGCCTAATGGGCCTTTCGCAGGGTTCTTCAATCGATACCAAGGAAAGGTGTTAGTTAGGAGGCGCTGTCGGGCAAGGGCGATGGGAACTCTGGATGTGTCGCAGGTAATCCATCGACGCCCCCACTGTTCCGCAACGATAGAGGTAGTGCCGGACCCGCACGTAATATCCATGACCAAATCGCCAGGATTGGTGGTCATAAGCATACAGCGCTGGATCACCTTCTGGTTCGTTTGCACGACATAGAGCTTATCAGACGCAAACCCTGCGATGCCCGTGTCCATCCAACTGTTCGTGACCGGAACGAGTGGGTTATCATCGAGAAATCGGACATAGCCAAGATTGCGTCCTGCCCGTTCTATTCTATTAGCGGCAGCAAGCCTTTCCATGCCCGCGGGGTAGCTTGCCTTCCAATGATTGTTGGGATTCGGCCTGAATGTTTCTCCCTTGAAGGCGAAAGGCGTGTCCTCGCGTGCAGCTCCCGAGCTTTGAAGATCACCAACACGATAAATTCGGGCGCCATCCGGAATTGGCTCGCTTCCATCACGCTCGCCCGTCGTCATAGCTCTCCGCGACCCATCTCTCAGTTCTATATACTTATAGGCATCATCACCCGTTTCTTTATTTTCTTTGTCGAGGAAAAGCGCGTTATAAGTGAGGGTCTTCTTGTCCTTCGCGTACCATAAGAGGTAATCGCCAACCCGGCTGATCGATCCAGTGGCAAAACCACTCGTCGTGGCGAAGTATATCTGCGATACGAAATTCTCAGACGAGAAAACCTCGTCAAGAATCTCCCTTACATGATGAAGATTATCTTCGGATATTTGGATAAAAATTGATCCAGAAGGCGAAAGTAGTTCTTTTGCAAACGTAAGTCTGTCCCGAAGATATGTGAGATAGGAGTGAAGGCCTAGCTCCCAAGTATCACGGTACGCCTTCACCATTTCCGGTTCTCGGATCATGGCGTCATCTTTGCCGTGCGTTACGTCACGTTTACGCACGAAAGGCTGGAAGTTCGACCCGAATTTTACGCCGTAGGGTGGGTCGAAGTAGATCATCTGCACTTGGCCACCCATGCCCTCATATTCGAGCAGGGAGTTCATGACCTGCAACGAGTCGCCGAGGATGAGCCGATTGGTCCACGGTCCCTTGTGCTGGTAGGCGTCGAGTTTATCGGCAACGTCGAGATTGGTGTCGCCGAACAGGTCCAGATTGGTGCCGAGCGCCTTGTGCGATTTCAGGGTCTCAAGGATAGCCTGGGTAGAATGGCGTTCGTGCACGAACAGCGGCAGCGTCGGCACCGTCACCTGCTGACGTTCGGCCTTGCCGGTCCATTCGAGAAACGGCTTGGTCAGGCTGCGCAGGCGCGACACGCATTGAGTGAGCGATGTGAAACGCTCCTCCGTTCCCTTCCAGATTTGCGGTACGGAAAAGACGGTATCCTCGCCCTTCTCCGCAGCCTCGGCAATCAACCCCAAAAGCCATTCCGCGAACGCGCGGTCGGCGCTCTCGTCCCATGACAGCTCCGGGGCGAGACTCGAATCGTACCGATAGGTTTTAGGGGCCTTCTTGTTCGAGAACTGCGCCTCGACGCCGACATCCGGGCGCTGCACGGACTCCTGATTATGCTTGTAAACAGATGCACCCGACAGACTGTCCTGCGCCATAAACCCGCCCCTCGTACTCTGACGGCTGCCTCCCGCCCGCTGGATGCGAATGCGCGAATTTCCGCAGCTATCCCTAGACCAGCGCCTGGCAGCTTCGTCAGGCCGGTCCCGACTTCCCGGACCGGCAATCCAAACCTTGCTCGCGATTCTTTCCTATCGCGTCTTCGCCACAATCTCCACCGCATGTTCCGCTTTCGTCCAGAAAGGAGAGCATTTCTGCGATAAAGTCGGGATCGTGCAGCTTCAGGCCGATGGCAGTCAAAACCCGGACGTTGACGGGCAACGGCGCATTTTCCGGCACTTCTTCTGCCGCATAGAACCTGAAATCGCCGTCCAGACCTGCGGAGATTGCGAATTCATCAGGGCGCAGAAGTTGGCGAGCCCCGATCTTCCTATGGCGTGACATGGCAGGCAGCTCCTTTTCTTATCTGTCACGCCATATACGCGCTGCCGTCTGTCCGCTGTTGGCCATCCGCTGGCCAAACAGCGCCGCGACTAGCGATCGTCGCCCAGCCCAAACCCGCGCCGCGGCTTCCGGTCGGATACGGTCTGCTCGCGAACCTTCTTCTTGCGCCGCTTCCAGGCGTCCCTGCTGTCGCGGACCTGGCCAGCTCCGAAGCCCTGCCCATCGGCGGCCGGCATCGTGATATCCGCCTTGTTCAAGGCGATCTCCTCCCGGAGGCCGCCCGCTTCAGCCCGCAGGTTTTCGGCTGCGGCGATCTCCCGGCGGATTGCCGCTTCAAGCGAACGGCGTTCCCGCGCCTCGACCCATTCGAGCACGGTATAGCGCCGTTCCAGCATGAACCGTTCGCGCTGGTGGCGGCGCGCGAGCGCTTCCCGCTCGATGCGTTGGCGCTCGGCAGGATTGATTTTGGGATTGCGGCGCAGCGGGGCGATCACTGACCGCAAACCGGGAACGCGGTCGAACAATCCGAAGACGGCGCCGGCTGCGCGCGCAAAGGGCGACTTTGCTTCAGACGCGTGCGCCGCATGAAGCGACATGCGCTCGCCCGCCTGCACGGTATCAAGCTCCTGCCGGCGACGGTCGAGCTTGCGCCGCCGCTCGGCCTGCTTCGCGCCCAGTTCTGCGGACAGCTTGGCCGCACGCTCGCCAACACGGGCATTCGCGGCGGCCAGCGCCGCCTTGCGTTCCGAATCCTGACGCATCGTTTCCGCGATTTCAGCGGCAGGCGGAAGCTGGTCCGGCGTCAACGGCGCGAGCTTCTCGTTGAGCTCGCGGGTCTTCAACCCGTCGATCTGGCGCGCGAGGCTGTGGACCTTGCCGAAGCGGTCGACAACGACAAAGCCGCGCCGCTCGCCGCGGGCAAGGATATAGCCTTGCTCTTTCAGCGCCGTCCGAAACGCTTCTGCATTATCCGACCGGCGGAACGCTTCCGTGATCTCGGCGCGGCGCTGACCGGGTGCGATCCCGGTTGCCTCGGCCTGCACCTTTTCGGACCGGGTCATGTCCTTCTTGCGCCGGCGCTCCGCGCCACGGTCCTGAGCGATCCCGTCCGGCAATGGCAGGCCGAATTCCATGGCAAGCTCTTTCGCAAGGCTGCGGAGCTTCATCCTGTCGTGCGAGATCTGCACCGCACGCATCCTTGCGGTGTCAATTCTCGACCACACGACATGGCAATGCTCGCGCCCATGCTTGACATGGAACACGACCGCACGCGGCTGACGTGCGAGCCCGAGGCGCTGCTCGATGCGGTCGATGGCGGTGAAATACTGCTCGCGGCTGATGGGCTCAGGCGGATTGATCGAGAGGCTGTAAAGAGGCTCCTTGCACCGCGTCCCCGCAGCAAGTGCCTCATATTCGCCGAACGCGCCGTGCAGGTCGTCCGCGACAGTCCCCCTGATCTGCGCCACCTCGATGCGCTCGTTGTCGAACGCGTTCATGAGGTGGGTCGCGAGATCGGCACCGCCTGCGCGCTGGTTGCCCTTCAGGATCATGGCGCACGCCCCAGCGCCAGGAAGCAGACAGAGCGCATCTCGGCAAGATCACGGAATGCGGCAGCGACATTGGGCTCGGTCGGGTCGAGACGGCCCGCGTCCACTTCGCAGCGCAATGTGTCCGCAATCCGTCCGAGCTCGCCGAGAATACGGGCAACCTGCTGATGGTTGACCGTGGGGCGACGGGTCGCGCGGGTCACTGGCTGATTCAACGCCGCCGAGCGGAGCAGCGCAGCGACGCTCGTTCCGGCAAAGTCGGCGCGCAGCCGAATTGCCTCGGCCTCCGCGGCGTTGAATCTTGCAGACAGCGTCAACTGGCGTTGACGATTTCCAGACCCGCTTCGCGACATCCTCGCCCTAACCGCGCATCCAATGACGCGCTTCATTGGTCGTCATGCAGCGGCGAAACGCTGCGCTCGGCAGATGTCGGGCTCGATGCCTGAAGCTGCCGATCAATGCGGGGGGATGCAACGGGGGCGGGCTATGGACGCCCCCTTGCCAAGATGGCGCGGACTCGCCGCGCACATCTTGTACTCCGCACTAACGGCCTGTAACTGATTTTAGGGGAGAAGAATTGCAAACACGTTAAGGTTGAGCAGATTAGAAAATCCGCAACTAAACGCGCTATGTCGTCGAAAGTAACAGAGAATTATACGCTGGTCAAATTCTGGCCACTTAACGAGACGCCTCTTTTGCTTCGGCCTCGACGATATAATCGCAAAGCTCGTCGCTTGTTCTGCATTCCGCCGCGATAACAGTCGGCCATCTGCCGGAGCGATCCGGACCGATGCGGGCTCCCGCGTCCTCGATCAAATAACGCGTCATCGCAAGATTGTTCGTGCCGACGGCGATGTGCAGCGCCGTCAATCCCGTCTGCTCATGCACAGAATCCGCGTCAGCTCCCTGCGCGATCGCGCTCTGCACGCCGTCGAGATCGCCCGCGTAAGCCGCCTGCAAGAGATTCATGTTGATCCGCGCCGTGCCGGCGTCGTCTCCCTGATTTCCCTTTCGTGCGGCTTGCGCCATCAGCCCTGCTCCTTCTCGGATTCGCGACGGAACTCGAAATCAATCGGGCGCGTATAGGGGCGCGCTTCACCCAGGTCGGTGAGAAACGCGGCCTCCATACCGTAGCCGGCAAGTGTCCCGTCTGCGAAACCGCGCAGCCAGTAGGCGCGCGGCAGGCTCGTCAGCGCATTCTTGGAAAGGGCGAAGACGAGAGGATCGAAGGCGAGCACGACACCTTCATAGATATGGCGGACGCTATCTGCCTGCGTCCCCTCGCTGGTAATAATCGTTTCCTCATGCAAGCGGTATGGCCCGGCAGGGCCGGACTGCACCACAACGCAGCGTGAATGAAAGACGCTGAACTCTTCGCGCTGTTCAATGTCATCCGGCGCGAGCACGCGCATGCGCGTATCGGTCTTATGCGGTCTTGCGAAGACCGCATAATTCCCGGTCAACCCCGCAGCATTCGCGCCAGCCTGCTCCACACCGAAAAAGCCCGCGGCCTCGCGGGCGAAGCTCTCAATGTCGCCTCCCGCAGGGAGCGGTTGGGCTAATTCGAAGCAGGGGATCAGGAAGGTGTCGTTGGTGCGGCCAACGTCAGCGAGGAAACGCTGCAAGGTCTTGAGCGGAAGCAGGTCCGGCGAGCGGTCCGTGCCGTCGGCGATCCGCACCTGCAAGGTGGGAACGCCGATGCCATGCTCCTTCAGGTAGCGGAGTAAGGCAGCGCGCAGGCGTGCGCGCTCGGTCATATCGAATCTGGTTTTCCGCGGTCCCCGCCCGGTCATTGCCCCACACTTCGTTATCTGGCCAATACTTGACCTATATATCCTCCTCGTCCGCCGCCATCGTGGCCGGCATGGACACGAGCACTTTTGCATATATCGCCGCCGGCGTCACCGGGTTCGCCCTCCTTTCGTGGCGCTCGCGCGAAACCCGGACTACGTTCGGTTCCGCGTCGTGGCTTGCGCCATGGGTCGTGAGCCGCAAGGGCATGTTCCGCCGCGGCGGTCTGCTGCTCGGAGACTGGACCGGGCTTGCCCCGGTCCATTATCGCGGCTCGGGCCACATCCTGACCGTCGCGCCGACGGGGTCTGGTAAAGGCACCTCGGCGATCGTGCCGAACCTGTTGCGGCACCCGTGGATATTTCTGATCGATCCGGGCGGGGAGAACACCGCCATCGCTGCGAAGGCGTGGCGCGAGAAGGGCTACGCATTCCATTGCCTCAACCCTTGGGGAATGCACACGGCCGAGCCGTGGGCGCTGCCGACACACAGCATCAACCCCCTCAGCATCCTCGAGCCGCAGAGCGAAACCTTCGTGAGCGATACGGAACTGCTCGCCGACATGATCGTGATCCGCAATGGCACGGAAGATGGATCATCCGCCTACTTCAATGACGAAGCGCGCAGCGGCATCCGTGCCTTCCTTATGCACATCGTAACGAGCGAGCCCGCCGAACGGCGGACGCTTCTTACCTTGCGCGATTACATCACCCGCCCGCCGAGCACATGGGACGAACTGCTGAGAGCCATGAGGGCAAACAAGGCGGCGGGCGGTGCGATTGCACGCGAAGCCGAGCAATTCCAGCGCCGCGAGGCCCAGGCGCCGGAAGAGTTTTCTGCCATCATGGGCACGATCAAGCGCAACACGAACTTCATCGAAGACCCGGTGATGCAGCGGGCGCTCGCGGCTTCGACCGTCGATCTTGCCGACCTGAAGGGCGTGAAAGCGGGCGCGAAGCTGCCCGGCTGCGTCGTCTCGGTCGTCGTGCCGCTCGAATATATCGAGACGCACGCCGCCTATGCCCGGCTTATCATCGGATGCGCGCTCTGGACGATGCAGCGCCAGCCGCTCGCGCGCGGCCGCGTGCTGTTCGTGATGGACGAATTCGCGGCGCTGCGCCGGGTCGATCGCATCGCGGGCGGCCTTGCGACGCTGCGCAAATACCGCGTGTGGCTGTGGCCGATCATCCAGAATCTCGGGCAGTTGCGGGAGCACTACGGTCAGAACTGGCAGACATTCCTTTCTAACGCAGGCGTGAAGCAATTCATCGGCGCCGGTGATATTGAGACGGCAAAGTACATATCCGAACTGTGCGGAATCGGAACGATCGAAGTTGCGACGCGAACGCCGGGCGGGAAAACCGTCTCGGAAACGCAGCGCCAGCTCGTGACCGCCGAAGAGGTGATGCACGCAAGCAGCAGGTTTCAGATTGTCTTCGCGGACAATCTCAAACCGATGCTCCTGCGCCGGACGAGCTATTGGCTCCGGCCCGAGCTGCGCGGCAGGTTCAACCAGAACCCCTATCAACAGAGCACGCCCACGCTCGATGTGCGCACGCCCTATTGGGCGGCGAAGGGCCTGGTCCTGCGCCTTTGCTCATGGCTGGTCGCGCCGTCCCCCTTCGTGTGCGCCGCACTCGCCTTCTGGATCGTGAATGCGACCGGCATCGGGGTGTCACTCGGCGAGGCTGATTGGAGCCGGCCGGAACGGCCGGTCTGCACATTCATGACGACGCACGGCCCCCTCGATTACGCGGATTTTCGCCATGGCTGCCCTTGGGTCGCCTACGGCCTCAGATACGGAAAATAGGAGCGCACCAATGGCTGGCATAAAGATCAACCCGGAATCGGGCGATGAGAAAGGCGGCTTTCTCTATCTGTTCGGCATCGTCTTCATCGCGCTCTGCATCGCAGGCGATCTGTGCGCGAAGTACGATATCGCGCTCGCGACAGACAACGCTTTCCTCAATACGCTGTTATTGGCTGTCACCTTTGCCTTCTCCGTCGCAATGGTGATCGCGATCGGAATGATCGCGTACCGGATCGGCATCGCCATTCTTCATGGCGGCATCGTGGTGGCGAGATTCATCGCGGGGGCGGCTGATCTCGGCGTGACGCTTGCTGCCGAGCGTGGGCAGCTCTTGCTGGCCGCTATTCTGCGGCTATCGCTCACGGCGGCTTCCACCCTTTACAGACGCGTTCACGACGGATGGATTGCGCCAATTGCCGAGCGGCGGCGCCAGCGTGCCGAGTTGCGCAGGCTGTGGGAGGAAGTGCGCGCGGAATATCCGAGCTACGAGGAATTCCTGCGCGCGTTTCGCGGCGAGGCCGGGCCACATGAAGGCACTTCTGAGGCCGGGGACCGCGAAGCGGAGACGGCCCCGCCGCTCGATCAGTTCGCTGCGGCCTGCGCGACGCTCGGCCTGCCGGAAGACGGGACGTTCACCGTCACGGCGCTCAAGGCCCGCTACACAGAACTTATGAAAGCCGTCCATCCCGACGTGATCGGTCCCAACGTCTTTGCAACGCAACTCAACGAAGCGCGGGCGCTCGTCAAAGCCCGCAAAGGATGGAAGTGATGAAAAACTGGCTCTCCCCAATTCCCCAAAAGGCACCCGCACCAGCAAAGACGGACAGCGCGGCTCAGTCTCGCGCAGAATTCGACCGCAAGCTTGCGAGCTTCCGCAAGGCAAGCGGGATCGTCGAAACTTGGCGGATCGGCTTCCTGTGCGCGAAGACGAGCCATCGTTTTGAGACGCTGTTCGAGCGCGGGAGCCCGACGGAGCTGTTCAAGATCGCCTCGATCGACAAGCTCGTTCCCGCGTTCGGTGCCGGCAAGGCCGGAGCGCCGCCGTCGCAGGCGAACTTTCCGATCGAGCAATTCTGCTTCGATCGCTGGCGATGCGCGGGCTGCGACGCGGACAGCTTCGTCCGGTGCCGCAGGTGCAAGATACATTATTGCGACGCCTTCGCTGAGGAGAGGCGCGATGGGACTTACAGCTATTGCCCCGTCTGCCGCGGCGGTGGGCGCACGGTGCCGATGCAAGACCTGGATGCGTCCGAAACAACCCGTCGCAGAAATCCTCAGGTAGCGAACGGCGCGGACCGTCAAAGGTTGACGCAGACCGGCAACCCGCCGGCGCTGCCGTGGCAACGCCGCTGAAGTTTGTCGGCACGTGCACGATGGCGTAAAATGAAAGAGTGAAACAAGAGAAACCACGCAAGCGCAATTCCACCGCCGCGAAGGATGACAGGTCCACGCTCAAGGTGAAGATCAGGGGCAAGGATAACACGCCGGTTACGATCCAGGAGCTCGCGGAAGGGCTGCTCGATCTCATCCGCCTGCTCAAGCAGTACGAAGCCGGGTATCGCGTTCGATACCCGGCGCTTTATCTCACCATGATCGACGAGAACGGTGAACCGGTCCGCATCAACGACGCAAACGAGCTGACGCTTTACCCTTACCGGACCGCGGCGGAAGAGCACGGGCTCTGACGCGCCAGCGCAGACCGCAACGGATCGAAGGGCGGCTTGCAATTCAGCAAGCCGCCCGATCGTCTCAAAATAAGCTCATCTGCCGCCGCGCAGCTTCGCCGGATTTCCAGTCCGGCGTGCCGGCCTCCTGCTCAAGCCAGGCTTCCGCGAAGGCGAGCGGACCGCCAGCCTCATCGACCAGCCGCGCGCCCACAAAGTGGGAGCGGTAGCCCGTCCCGGTCATTGGCAGCGGCGAGCGACACAGGGACTCGATTTCAAGATGAGCAACCGCTTCGCCGCAGCTTTTCCGGAATGCGCCGGACCAGTCCGGGCAGTAGCGGATTTCGATTTCGAGCTCACGCCAGTCTAGGCGGTACGTCTGATAGGATGCGTTCTTCATCGCGTTTCCTCCAAGGAAAGAGAGGCGCTTACGCGCCTCCCTCCTGATCCTCGTTCGGGGCGCGAAGGACGATGCGCCCGCCTGCTACCGGAACCAGATCGAGCTGGAGTGTCAGGCCCTTGCCGTCCTCGTGTTCCCAGGCGGCGCCGACGCGGGTCCAGAACCCCTTCTCGCCTTCCTTGCGGGCTTCCGTCACGTGATAGGCGATCAGCGCCGGCGGAACGGCTTTGCGGGTTTCTTTTTCGGCCTTCTTGTTGCTGTAGCGTGCCATGTCAGTTCTCCTTTCGGGTTGGGTTTCAATCGACACGCCTCCCGTTGGGCCGTGCGGACAAGCAGGCGCGTCAAGGAGGCTCCGGCCGAGGGCTCCCTTTGGGATACGGCTGGATGCCTTGACGCGCCGGCGCGCGCGGTCAGGTGATGGCGTGACTGTCGAGGGAAAACCAAACCGAAAATCTTGAGAGCTGATCGCCGCTACCGCATTTTTGAAGGCCGCTTCCGCAAGCGTCATGCCGGTGCTCGCCATATCTTCGTTGGCGTCCCGCCAAGGCGAAATCTTAGGTTCGTCCTCATGGCGGCCCGCGACACGAAAAGCGGTCGGGCTTCCTCCAGCACGTCTTTCGGCGAAACATGTGCGCAAGCGCCTCGCGCTGCGGCGAGGATCAGGAGAAGCGAATGAGGCTCATGAGTGACGCTGGATTCAGAAGAGCGATAGCTGCCGGGGGGCTCGCGCAGGCGCGTCATCGCCATCCGACGAAGTGGTCGCCGGTGAAAGCGGCGGCGCTTCGGATACGTGCACGCGGTCGTTGCCTGAAGATCGCAACCGCGCTTCCCAGCCGCCGAGGATGTGCGCGGGCGTGTACCAGTGCGACCATTTCTCAAGCGAAAGGCTGTTGCCGTGCACGATGACGGCGGGGACATGAAGAAGCGAGAACTGGACATAGGCCATATGGACGGCACGCAAGTCGATGTCCGCTGCCGTGACGTGCAGGTGCTGCTGATAGTTGATGCCCTGCGCGCGAAGTTCGCGGCACAGCGCGATTACCATGACGCCGGAACCGGCGGCTGGCTCGCTTGCGCGGACAAAGCCGCGCTGCTCGATGAGCGCGCGGATATCGGGGCCGGCTGACATGGCGGCAATCATTCGCGCTATGGGGTCGGGCGTGAAGAATTGCCCCGCCCACTTGCTCCCGAAATCGAGCTCGGCGAATACCCGCCCGAGAACGTCGGTCATGTCCGCCTCAAGCGCGTCCACGACCGCCGCCAGCATACGCGGGAACAGGGCAAGTTCGTCCTTGCCGTATTTCTGCACGATGCGGAGATATTCCGCCTCGCGTGACTCGCGCTGTCGCAGGTCCACGGCGTTGCTGAGGCTGATCGCGGACATGGCTACGAAGTCGGTGAACACCTGCCAGGGATCGTGACGGCGCGCGGCTTCGCGGATAAGGGATTTGATCTGCTGGGTCATGGCCGCCTCACGCCCTGATGCGGCCGTGACGCTTGGCGTCGACGGCGTAGGCGGAAAGGGTCATGCTCGCGTCGAAATGATCGTCGCGTTCAATGCCAAGGCCGAACGGACCGCGCAGCGCTTCCAGCTCACGCACGGAGACTGTTCCGAGCTCGGGAAAGCCGAGACCGAGATCGCACAGGCCGAAGGCCGTGTCGGGATCATCGGGATCGAGGTCGGTCAGGAGCCAGGTCAGCCCGGCGTCCGGCGTGAAGAGCTTAACGACGGGGAAGAAGTCGGGCTCGGGCCGCTCTTCCGGCCAGTCGCGCCGGACACGGCCATTTGTCAGAAGGCGTTCGCGTAAATCGTACGTCAGAAGTTTCATGCGTCTCTCCGCTGCTTGGTTGCTCAAGTCGCGGAAAGACAGGGCCGGGCGGATCAGCCGCGGGCTCAAGGAGGCTCCGCCCGAGGGCTCCCTCCGGGATACGGGTGGATGCCTTGAAACCGGGGCGCGCCCGGCCAGGCTCGCGTTTCATTCTTGAGAAAGCAGGGCCAGGAGAACGCCGGCTTCGGGGCGCAAATAACGAACTGCCGCCGTGAGGGCACGACGGCAGTCCGAAGGTGGAGCGTTGGAAACGGATGGACGAACTATGCGGCTAGCAGCAGCCCCGACGATACAAGCGCGGCCTCGTCCTCAAGCCCGGTCACGCTCTGGATCGTGGCGATATGCGCAGCTGCCGAGAAATCCCTCGCCCCGGTAGGATCGACATAGACTTCGGTGTTGCTGCCATTGGTAGAGAACTGCACGAAATCCGTAATCGCGTCGTTCACCGGATCAAAATGTCCGTCCAGAATGTCGGAAATGTCGATCGCGTCGTGATTGGTTCCTGACTTCATGAAACTCTTGACCGTATCGACGGCATCAAATGCCGTCGCGGCGTCGAACGTGAACGTGTCGACTCCGCTGTTCGATCCGGTCAAGGTGTCGGCTCCGGCTTCGCCGTTCATGGTCGTGTGACCGTATCCACCGAACATGCTGTCGTCGCCAAGGCCGCCATACATGGTGACCGAGGTGTTCGTCGCATAGGGACTAGTTGCAATATTATATAGTTGGTCGTCACCATCGCCACCGTGGAGGACGCTGTGATTGGCACCCTTGAGAGTGTCGTTTCCAGCCCCACCGTACAACAGGTCGTCGCCGTCGCTACTTGCCGCATAAAGAATGTCATCGCCGTCATCGCCGTAGACCGTATCGTTGCCATGCTTTCCGAGCAGATAATCATCGCCGTCACCGCCGTAGATAAGATCGTCGCCATCATCTCCGTTGATGGTGTCGTTGCCTCCCAAGCCATAGATCGTGTCGTCGCTGCTCGCATCACCTATATTTCGGCCGCTAAGGTTATCGTTGCCTTCCGTGCCGTAGTAGCTCAATTCGATTTCATCGAGGTTCCATATCGTTCCGTCCGAAAACACGATATGCTCGATCATATTGTCGGCTCTGGTTGATTGATCTTCCACCAAAACCGAATTTCCATCCGAGTCGGTCAATAAAATCCCGCTGGCGTAGTGGGAATTGATCGTATTGTAGTTCCAGAGAATTGTTATGTCTTCTGGCGTATAGCTCTCTCGGACACGAATCGTGTCGTCGCCGCCAGTGTCATAAATAATGTCGTGACCTTGCGAGAATACATAAATGTCATTGCCGTTACCCGCCGCGAGATAATCGTCGCCTTCTCGCCCGTCGATTACGTCGTTAGGAGAAGCGCCGGAGGTTGGCGCATATAACCTATCGTCGGCCGCCGTCCCGATTGTCGCTACGGAAATATCGGTAAGGGTGAGCGTCGTATTGTCATGTAGGAATGCTAAGTACTCAACTTGCCTTGCCACATTCCCAAGTTGCTGCTGGATCGTAATTTCTCCAAGCCCCTGAATAGTTATACCAAGGTCGTTAGTGGGGCCACTGGTCCCCAAAATGCGATAGAAAGATACATCGTCCAGTGTAAATTCTGCCGGAATGACGATAGTGTCAGTCCCGCTATTTTCGAAGATAGTGTCGAATCCGGCACTGGCGACATATGTATCATTCGATGCCGAGCCGCCGCGTAATGTATCGTTTCCGTTGCCGCCGTCGATAATATGATCCCCCGAGCCATTGGCAAAGATCGAGTCGTTTCCGTCGAAGCCATAGATCGTATAGTTCATGCTCCCACTGCCGGAGAAATTATCATTTCCGCTCGTGAGATAAACGTCGGGGGAAAGGGCTGTAAGGTCGAGGGTGCTGGAATCCGAGAATACCAGAGTCTCGACCTTCGACGCCGCATTAGAGAATTGGCCGTGTATTTGAATCGAGCCAGAGCCATCGATTTGAATAAGGAGATCGTCGAAATAGTTGTGGCTATTGCTGGTCGATACGCGGGTGATTGTTAGATCGGACAGAGAAACTCCTGTCGGCAGCACTATTTGATCGCTGCCGCCATACTCAAGAATAACATCGTCGCCACCTCCATAAACGTAGGTGTCATTGTCACTTCCGCCCGTGATGGTATTGCCGCCGGTGCCAGCGTAATAGGTGTCGTCGCCTCCGCTTCCGTAAAGAGTGTCGTCGCCGTCGCCACCGTAGATCACATCGTCACCAGCGCCGCCGTAGATCAGGTCGTTTCCAGCGTCGCCGTAGAGTGTATCATTCCCGGCCTCGCCATAAATGCGGTCGTTGCCCTCATTACCGTGGATTATATCCGGCGTATCTTCTCCATAAATCGTATCGTCTGTTCCGCTGCCTTGGATTTCCTCGGCAACGATGTTGGCTGCGTTTGTCCAGTGAAGGGTTTCGTCCGTTTCATTGACAGCGGCCTCAAGCCACGAAACTTCACTAACAGTCAGATTTTCCAATCCCTTTGTCGCCTCAAGGAAGCGACCAATCGCAACCCAAAACGCTTCATTGTCGGGGCCAGCCGATGGGGCGATGCTGACTAAATCGGCTATAGCTGACTGCGACAGGCTAAGATCACCGTCGAAGCTGCCGGTGTATGCGTTATAATTCACCGCGTTTGCAAAGAGCGTTTCCGCGCCAACCTGAACCAGAATGTCGGCGGAAAGCAAATCATAGGCCTCATGATATGTTTGCTCCAGAATCCGCCCCGCTGCCGGGGTGGGATTGGGCGACTGGGTGATCTCCTGAATAAACGTGCTTCCGAGAAAGTGCTCAAGAAACGCAAGGTGCTGTCCGTCTATGTAAGCGCCCCTGCCGCTTGAGCTGACGCCTTCGATCCCCGCCCATTTGAAGAGAATTTCAGTGATTGCGGCGTCGGCGGTGCCAATGTCGGCAAGCGTGAAGCTGCCGACGAAATCCGCCACCATGTCTTTCAAGTCCGAGTCCTGGCTCATGGCAATGGACAGGTCCGGCAACGTGCCGTAGCCGCGCAGCGTCGGCAGGAACAACACTTCCGCGTCGAGCGTGTAATCCTCGGCGTAGTAGGAATTGGTATTGTCGTGGACAAACCAAGCGTCGGCAACCGTCGCGGTCGCGCCGTCTGTGAACGTCACGGTGCTGGTGTGGCTGATCGGGTTGCCTGAAATCGTGCTGGTCGATGCGGCAACCCCGGCAAGGTCGATATTGGCGATGCCGAGCGAGGCGAGTGAATGCAGCTCGCCTTCCTGGGTTACGGCGTCGCCGTTGGTGTCGGTCCAGACGACAAGAGTGCTCCAAGCCTCGTCGTTCGCGTCGATCCGCATGTCATGGTTGGAATCCAGCACGGCAAGCTTGGCGAAGCCGTCCACCGTGGGCGAGCCGAACAGTTCGGCGGTCGAGTCAATGCGTCCGTTCGCGTTAAGATCGCGCGCGAGCAAGCCGGTGTCGCCAGTTACCCATGCCGTCTGCACGGCAAACCCGTTTTCGTTCAGGTCGAAAAAAGTGCCGGTCGTTGCCGCGTTCCATTCCGTCAACGTCACGCCGGAATGGGTGGCGGACAGGTCGATCACGAGCGGGCTGGATACGCTGGCAGCGTTTCCGGCGCCGGGCTGAATGTCACTAAGAATTTCCGGAGGCAACGGATGGGCGGGATCATAAAGGCGGATCGGATGCGGCGCTGGTGCGAATGTCGCACTGTCGTCATATGTCGGCTGCGTTGAGTTGGGGTCACCTTCGCGTGGTGGCTCCCCTAAAGTCTTCATAATGGTATTTTCTAGTTCGGCTGCCTGTTCTTCATCTTGAGCCACGCCGGTTGCATGTTGCCATGCGTGCGCCATCTCATGAGCAATGACGCGTTCTAGCGACACGTCAGCAGTGGTCCCGTTCGCATAATCTGTCTTGTATTGAATGTTTTGAAGATATTGCTCTGTTATAACTACTGTGGAGATGCCGACAGCATCAACGTTTGTCAGTGAGTAGGAGACAGGGTCCATCCCTGGAACGGTTGGCGCCGGATACTCTGTTGCATCGATAACGTCGATCGACACTGTGTCCCCTGCCAGTTGAATATCCTCTATCATTCCGCGAAACGCAGCGGAGCTCCTCCAAAGAATAGAAAACGAATTCTCCAGCTGTTCCTGAGTAACAATATTTCCAAGCGCAAAGAGATTGGTGGTCATATTTTCTTCCTTCAAATTTATATGTTGCTAGAATTTATCCATTGAATAATCGGACCAATCGACTGCCGCTCGGCCTGTTGCAGATCAGCGGCCATTGGGGCACCGCTTTCATCAATCAGGAACGGAAAGGGAATCGACCTCTGAATTAGGCCGTTGTGAAAGTGTGATGTATGCGATGGGTCGTCGTCAGCCAGCGACGGCCGGCTAGCCGCTACGTAGATCGCGCCGAGTAGCTCTGCACCGCGAACAGTCTTTACGCGTCGGTATCCGAGACGAATGCTGATCGTGAGCGTGTCTGGACCGAGCGCATCAGGAGTAGCCTTTGAAGCGGCGACTGACACAAATTCGAGTTTGTCTACCGTCCGGCTAGGTAGCTCTTTTTTTAGTTGCGCTATCGCCTCGTCTTCAATCAAGCCATAGTCGATTCTTGGAAAGGAATTCGGATTGAGGCCCATCACAGGGTCCAATCCAGTGCTGGCGGCTACTGCTATTCGATGGATACCGTGAAGAAAGTCGTCACGTGCGGCGGGAAACGGCATCGCTGCCATCGCCCGACCTAAATCGACAATCACAAAGGTGGCTATCGTGATCCCTATAAGCGCGAGCGTTATCCGTCTTGTCTTTTGCAGTATTGGCGACATAAATAATGTTCTCCTTGTCAAATGTTTTAATAGGCACGGTTACGCAGATCGTCCTGCGCCTGCGGGAAGAAGCGAATGCTTTTTTCAAGCAACAATGCACTGGTTAAAGCACCCATTGTCACGCAGGACGTTCCAAAAACTTGAAATATTAACTGCATCAAAATGATAATCCGAATAGAATGCTCGCCGTGATAATACGCAACAAAGCGCCCAACTGCCAAATGCGAGCCGATGGGTAAGATCAAAAATGTTACGACGCCAAAAAGAGACCACCTGATCCACGCGCCACGGGGGCTCTGCTCGATCGTGGTTCTCAACATAGAGATAGGGATCATGTCGTCCTTCAGGTTCATCGGCAGCCGAAGCCGCAGATAGAAGGCAAGCATGACGAGAAATGTCGGCGCGAGAAGGAGATTGCGCAGCTTTACGAGAAGGGAAAGGGGATGGTCGGCGACGAGTGCCGGATCGATCAGGATGCCGGTCTTCAAGAACACGTCGGCATAGAGAAGAGCGAAGAGAATGACGTTGATAACAAACGAAACGCAGAGAGCACGATAGACGAGAAAGTCGCAGTCTCGTGTGAGCCTGAACTCCTTATGAACGAGCTGTATTGGTAGGAAAGAGTTGCGGCGCATCGCCGGAGGCGGCAACGGCCAGATAGTCAATAGCTTTCGCGACACGCGCTCTTTCAGGGAATCCTTCTTTTTCATATCAATTTCTGGACTAAAGGGTTGAAGCAATTAGCGGCGCGGATCACGCGCGCCTGGTTCCGTAACCTCCTCGCAGGCTGATGATCGCGCGGGTTATCCGGCAGACTTCGGTCGCGATGCCTGCGTCGAGCGCCTTCTGGTAAAGAGCGATCCAGCGCGCATAGCCGGAACCGCCAATGTGAATGGAGCCCGCAGGCGGCGGATCGAAGAAGTCGCTGACGCTGATGCCGAGCACCGCCGCGAATTCCGCAGCGCGCGACAGCGACATGCGGTTGGCGCCGCGCTCGTATTTCTGGATTTGCTGGAAAGTGAGCCCGACGGCCTTGCCAAGCCGCTCCTGGCTGAAGCCTGCACGGGACCGCGCGAGTTTGAGATTGCGGCCGGCGATCACATCGACCGGATGCGGCTTTCTCTTATGGTCCTTACGTATGCGATCCCGCATGACTCCCGTTGCTCCGGCGTGGCCGCCGGCGATGACAGTTATGTCTTTTTGAAATCGCCACGCGCCTCAGCGAGTGGCCGGGAGTCTCAAATCGCATAGAACGACGCAGCACTCTTTAGGCCGGAGCCCTGAACATGCAGTACTGCCCCCCGGCCATATGCCAAGGGGCATGAATGCGGTCATGCCCGACCGTCTATGCGGGTTGAGATACCCAATGCGAATTATCATTCGCACCGGAAGATTAAACCGAACAATGTCACTTCATGTCAAACTTATAATTGAAAATACATTAGAGAAACCAAATGCATAAGAGGGGTTTGTCTGACATAAACAATGCCGAACAGGTACAATAAACCTAACGATAATAAGAATGGGATCGGGGGAGTGGCGGAGACCACCAACATATTCAACGCTTCCAGCGGGCTTTCCCAAGCCATGCAGCTCAAGCTCGCCATCCTGGCGATGAATGGCACAAGCCCGGTTTCGATCTTCACGGACATTGCCGCCGCGCAGGGCCTCACGCCCGAGGCGAAGGAGAAGAGGGAGCGCGAGGAGCGCCTGTTCTGGCGTCACCTCGAAGAGCTTCATCAAGAGCAGCAACGGTTCATGCAGCAGCTCGACCGCCTCAACGTGGCGGCGGCGGAAGCGCTGCGCGAAAACGAGGAGAAGCTGCGCGACGCGCGCGAGAAGCTCGATGACATGAGAGAGAAGGCCTACAAGATCACCATGCCGGACGGCACGGTGGTCAGCGTCTTTCGCGACGGCGACAAGGTGCGCAATGAGACGGGCGCGCTCGTAAGCCCGGACGTAGTGCGCGCAGGCGACCTTCCGGCGAACGCGCCGACATGGAAAGACTGGACCGAAGGGAACAAGGTCGTCGGCGACCTTGAACGCGAACACGACGCCATCGTCAAATACCAGCAAACACTCGAAGGCGCGCAGGAGAAGGCCGCCTCTGGCGATCTGTCCGCCGACGAGCTGGATGCGCTCGAACGCAATGTGCAGAAGGGCATGCCGGAGTCCGTGCGCCGCCAATACGGCGCGGCCTATCCCGACGATCCGCTGCCGGCGGCGGAGGAGACGCCAAGTCTCGCGCGCCCGTTCATGCGCGCGGCGGAATACGATCCGGCTCCCGCCGCGAACGATCCCGCCCCCGAGATCAGGCGGCCAGCCGCTTCAGCGCCCGCTCCAATGTGAGCGGCGACACGTTCAGGGCGCGCGCGACCTCGGCGACGGTCGCCGCGCCGCTTTCGATTTCAAGACATGCCTGCATCACCTCAGCCTTGGCCAGCTTCGGCGGCCTGCCGAAGCGCGCGCCGCGCAGCCGCGCCGACGCCATGCCCGCGCGCGTGCGCTCGCTGATAAGGGCACGCTCGAATTCCGCGAGCGCGCCCATGACATGAAAGAGGAGCCTGCCGCTCGCGGTCGTGGTGTCGATGGCTTCGGAGAGCGAGCGGAAGCCGACATTGCGCGCGGCAAGCCCGGCGGTGATCTCGATCAGATGCGACAGGCTGCGCCCGAGCCGGTCGAGCTTCCACGTCACCAGCACGTCGCCGGGCGACACGGCGGCGAGGGCCTGGTCGAGCGCGGGGCGGCGCAGCGCGATGCCGGAAATCCCTTCGTCGTGAAAGATCAGGTCGCAGCCGGCCGCCCGCAGCGCGTCCATCTGGAGCGCAAGGTTCTGATCGTCCGTCGATACACGCGCATAGCCGACCTGCATGCCTCAACATTCGCGCAGCCGTTGTCACCGGCTGACGCTATCAAAAAGGGACCGTTTTGAAGGAGTGACCGGGATTCTTCCCGCACGAGCGAGGCCCGCAGAAATCTGTTTACCACGCACCAAAGAATCGCGGCAAACGCAAATCGTCAAAACGGTCCCTTTTCTACGCGGGTTTCCAGAATGAAAGCAGCACTACCGAAGCGTATCACCGCAGCAATACTTCTCTGCCTGCTCGGCTCCGCTCCCGCACTGGCAATTACAGCGCAGGACGTAACCGATAAAATGTCGAAGCAGGAGCGATACAGCTACCTGACCGGGCTGATCGACATGCGCGCATTCGAGGCGGCGCAATCGGGAAGCGGCGCGATGGCGACCTGCATTTATGACGCCTATTACCACGGCGACGACAACGGCAAGGCGGCATGGGCGAAGCTGCTCGACGGGCTGCGCCAGTTTCCCGACAAACAGCCCGCCACCATCGTTCATCTGCTGACGCAAAAAGCCTGCGGGAAGTAGCGCCGTTCTAGTGGCGCGGGTCGGTGCCCTCGACATGCGCCGCGCCGATCTTCTGGTAGAGCGCCCACAGCTCGTCCTGCGCGCGGCGGACATGGGCATACCAGTCGGCGTTCTGCAGGATTGCGGGATGCGCGCGCAGCTCGCGGTCGATGAGGTTCACGACAATATTGGCGACGTGCAGCGCCTCGTGGCAGCCGAAGCTTTCCGGCCCGTAGCGGAATTCAAGCGGCTGCTTCTCGCCGCGTTCGCGGTCGGCGGCGCGCAGCTCCGCGAGGGATTGCAGCCGCTCGGCCTCGATGCCTTCTTCGTCCTGTGCGCTGTCCGTCATGCTCCGCTCCTTCCCGTTCCGCCCCGGCGCGGCCCGTGAGGGCCGCGCCGGGCGTTTGTTCTCTCATTTCATTTTACCATGCCGCGCTTACGCGGCGCACGCTTGCGCGCCCGCCTGTTGCAGCTTGTGGAGATAATCCGCCGCGCGCTGCGCGTGGGATGCGGCGGTGAAGATGGCGCGGCGGTCCTGCTTCAACACTTTCAGCCA
>JAFKFL010000022.1 GCA_017308235.1 Alphaproteobacteria bacterium
GCCGCGCCGGCGCGGCAGGCGTGCTCACCTACTTCGCGCCGGATGCCGCGCGGGCGCTGCGCGGGGTCTGAGGCGAACTCAACCGGCGGACAGGCCAGGAATCGCGGCCCCGAACGTCTGCGCCAGCAACACGACGTTCAGCGCCAGCACGGCCGCGGCGCCGGCGATCGCGGCGATGTCGATCACGCGGCTGTTCGCGAACTCACCCATGATGTCGCGCCGGCGCGTGAACAGAATCAGCGCGATCATCGGGATCGGCAGCGCGAAGGACAGCACGACCTGGCTCATCACCAGGGCGTGCGTGGTGTCCACCCCGGCCGCGACCACCGCGAAGGCCGGCAGCATGGTGACCAGCCGGCGCACCCAGATGGGGATGCGGAAGCCGACAAAACCCTGCATGATCAACTGCCCGGCCATCGTTCCTACGGCAGAGCTGGAGATCCCCGAGGCCATCAGCGAAATCAGGAACACCGCCGCCGCCGCGCCGCCGAGCAGCGGGGCGAGCGTGTGATAGGCGGTCTCGATCTCCGACACGTCGCTGTGGCCGGCGTGGAAGGCGGCGGAGGCCATGATGACCATCGCCATGTTGACCAGCCCCGCGACGGCGAGGGCGGCGATCGTCTCGCGGTTGGAGAAGCGCACCAGCGCCTGCCGCTCCTCCCCGTTGCGCGCCGGCACCCGGGCCTGGGTCAGGCCGGAATGCAGGAAGATCGCGTGCGGCATGACGGTCGCGCCGATGATGCCGACCGAGAGCGTGAGCGCCGCGGCGTCCGGCATCGAGGGGACCACGGCGTGAAACCCCGCCTGCCCCCATGCCACCGGCGCGATAAACATTTCGATGAGGTAGCAGACGCCGATCACGCTCACGAGCCCGCCGATGATGATCTCGATCGGGCGGAAGCCGCGGCCCTGGAACAGCAGGATGCCGTACGTCACCACGGCAGTGACCGCCATGCCGGCCAGCAGCGGGATGCGGAACAGCAGCGAGAGGCCGATCGCACCGCCGAGGAACTCCGCGAGGTCGGTCGCCATCGCCGCCACCTCGCCTGACCAGGCGCCCGCAGCGATGACAATGGTCCCTGCCTCCACGCGCCCGTTTGCGCGCAGGTCGACGTGACGCGGTCCCAGCCCCACGACCTCGTCGGCCAGGTAAACGGCCCCGCGATCCCTCGCGGCGCGGCGGAAAGCCTGCATCAGCGACGGACCGTCGAACCAGCCTTCGTTGGCAGTGCCGAACGAAGCGAGCGCCAGCCCGTCGGGCATCACCCAAGGAAAGCGCCGGGCAAGTCCCGCTGGTTCGAGCAACTCGACTGAGCAGCCCTCGGCGCGCTGCACGGCATTGTTGGCGCGCAGCACGGCCTCCCCTGCCGCGCTCGCGAGGAAGAGATAGCCTTCTTCTTTCAGCGCGAGATCAACACCCAAGAGGTCCCGTGCCTGGCGCAGAAAGCCGATGCCATAGCGCGAGAGATGAATGTTGAGCGGCGTCGAAAACTGCTGGCGGATCGAGCTCGCCGACAGCGCCGACGAGGCACGTGCATAGCTCGGATCGCGTTCGACCACTGTTACCTTGCCGGCCAGGGCCGGATCGCCGGCCAGACGATAGGCGATCGACGACCCCATGACGCCGCCGCCAATGATCAGGATATCGTTACGCTTCATCGACGACCCTCGGACAGGCGTTCTCCCACCGCACTCAGCCAGCGACGGATAATCCGCTCCTCGTCCTTGCCGAGCAGAGCCGCGATCTCCGATTCGATATCGGCGATGCGGGAGCGGCAGCGCTTGAGCAGCGCCTGTCCCTTGGCCGTCGCATGCAGTCGCAGGATGCGGCCATGAGTGGCATGAGCGCTTTTCTCGATCGCACCGTCTCGCTCGAGGTTGCCCACGATCACATTGATGGTCTGCGGCGTGAGATAGGTGAGCCGGGCGAGATCCGCGCCCGATACGCCGGGATAGGCGACGATCATGGTGAGCACCGCGAATTGCGGCGAGGTCACGCCGAGATCCGACAGGGTGCGATCCATCGCGCCGCGCACCGAGGCCTGGGCCTGGCGCAGGAGATAGCCAAGATGGCCTTTGGGGCCGCGCTTGCCCTCTCCGGGAGCCGGAACGGCCTGAATGGCGGCGAGTGCCTGGGTCCTGCGGTTCATATCAGCCTTTTCATATCTTATTCGAACTCAACTGTGCCGCCATCTCCGCCGCACACTACCGCCAATCGTGGACCACCTTCGACGTCGGGGTCCAGCGCGGCGCCGGTCAACGCAGCTGCTGAACTCGTGCGCCAGATCGGAGCCGATCCCATCCTCGCCCTGCCGAATCAGTTATCGACAAGCCGCGTAACCATCGCGCTCTTGTCGTCAGTGCACGAGGTGCCTACGCTACGCAAAGCGGTGGGGAATGCAGCGGATGGTCCGCTCCGGCAGTCGGTGGCGCAGCGTGGTGGAGATGGCGGCAGGCTTTCTTGCCGCGCTCATGGCGGCGTCTGCCAGTGCCCAGACTGCCCTTCCCACCTACGACCCAGCCAGCATTGCACTTCTTGCCTTCCGCCCCAGCGCAGCCGACACGCTGCTGCTTGCGAGAACGGACACTGACGGTCGGCTGCAAGCCGACCTCGTTCGACTGACCAACGGCGGTCACGCCGAGCTCATCCGGACCCTGCCCGGGACATTTACCTCGGTGGCGTGGCTTGACCCCACGCATATCGTCACCGGCAGCGAAGACGGCAAGCTTGAGAACTGGCCAATCGAAGGTGGCGAGCCAAGCATGCTCATCACCCTCGGGGAGCCGATTGTCGGCATCGGCGTCGCACCCACGAGCCGCAACCTCGCCCTGCGGCTAACCCAGACGCTGCGCCTGGTCGCGGCTGATGGCCGACCGAATGGGCCGACGATCACCCTTGGCCCGGCGAGCCGGTCGGATGACTCGTGCTCGCAGGATGGTGCGGAGCATGTGCCCGCCTTCTCGCCAGACGAGCGGCTCCTGGCGTTCAGCAGCCTCTGTGGCGACCTGCGTGTGGTCGGACATGATGGCACGCGACTGATGCAGCCAGCCCTTCAACACCCTTATGTCAGGCGACATGTCTTCTCTTCTGACGGGCGGGGGCTGGTCGTGGCCTACGCGCCGCCGGGGGGAGCGGATGTGGTGCCGATCGCTCCCGGGCGGCTCGGCAATCCACATGCCCTCGAAGCCGCCGAGAATCTCCTGGACGTCGCTGCCTTGCCCGACAAACAAGGTTTGATCGTGCTGTCGGCCGACCGGGTGCGCTTCCTCGATGCCGATGGCAACCTACGGCACGACGATGTCGCACCTGCGGGATCGACGCGCGTCGCGGTTGCCACTGACGGAAGTCGCGTGGCGATCGCCGCAACAGAGGGATTGGTATTGCTCGACGGCGATGGCCAACCGCTGGCGCGTCCGTTCAGCGATTTCGGCCTTCCCGTCACCATGCGCGCAATCGCCGGCGGAACACAGATGGCGGCGTTGCACACCGATGGGCGGCTAAGGGTCTGGCAACTCGATGGCACCGAACGAGGCACGGCCCTCCGGCTCTGGAAGAGCGACCCGAGTGCGGCCAGTGCCAGCGCCCAATCGCCCCGGCTGTTCGTGTCCCCGACGGGGCGCAAGGTCGGGGTGTTGGCTCCCGACGGGCAGTTCGAGGTCCTGGATCAGAATTGGAATCGCATCGGCAGGGCGATGCGGTTTCCGGCAGGACCGAACGATACGCTGCTGTCCGCCACGCTCCTGCTCGACGACCGTATTCTGCGTCCCATGCCCGATGGATCGGGATTCCTCGTGCTGGACCTCGAGGGCCGCGTGCTTGGCCGCCTGGCGTTCGGCGATCAGGAAAAGCTGATCCCTGAAGCTGCCGCCGCCTCCTCAAATGTGATCGCGATCTATACCAGCGACGGCCGTCTCGCGGCATGGACGCGCGAGGGACGGCCGATCCGGCAACACAAGCTTGCCGCGCTCAACCTAACGTCGCCCGCTCTCGACATATCGGCCGATGGCAAGCTCGTCGTCCTACACGACGCGCCCGCGAATCTGCCGCCGCATCTGCTGATCTGGAGACCTGGCGGCGAGGACAGCCTCGAAAGCCGCGATGGCAGCTTCGCCGGTTTGTTGGCCGACGGCAGCCTTTTGCGCATCAGCGGCGGCCAACTGGTGCTGGACGCTCCCGACGGCGCACAGCGGCTCAGCCTGCCATTCGACGGCGACCGGGTTGTCGGTGTGACACCGGACGGTAAGGTCGCACTGGTTGACAAGAAGGGCCGCGTGCACGCGATTGCTCTCGTTCCAGGTCAGCCTTGAGCGCGAATCAGTCAGGATGACCGAAGATGGATGCGTCCATTATCGTACAAACGTCATCGCGCGATCGCGCAGCGCTCCGAAACGCAGACTCGTAAGATCGAGCACGTAGTTCTGATAGAGCTTCCATGGCCGCTTCGAGCCCTGCATGGGCTGATGCTTGAGCGCGCGCTGGATGTAGCCGGAGGAAAAGTTCACCCACGGTTCGGCCTGGAGCGTCGGATCGCTGTTGTGCGGCATGCAGTAGCGATAGCCTTTGCGGTCCATGCGATTGAGCAACCGGCAGACATATTCGCAGACGAGGTCGGCTTTCAGTGTCCACGAGGCGTTGGTGTAGCCGAACACGGAGGCAAGATTCGGCACATCCGAATACATCATGCCTTTGTAGATGTAGGTCTGCGATGGCTCAACCGCCCGGCCGTCGACCGTGAGCTTCATGCCGCCCAACGGGACCAGCACCAGGCCTGTCGCCGTCACGATCAGGTCGGCCGCCAACTCGGCACCGGATTTCAGCTTGAGGCCGCTTTCGGTAAAGGTCTCGATGTGGTCGGTGACGACCGCAACCTTTCCCTGCCGGATGGTGCGGAAGAAATCGGCGTCAGGCACGAGGCAAAGCCGCTGATCCCAGGGATTGTAGCGGGGCGTAAAATGCGTCGCGACGTCGTAGTCCGGCCCCAGCGCCTTATGCACGCCGCCGAGCAACAGGCGCTTCACCTTCTCGGGTTGGCGCTTGCACATCTGGTAGAAGTACATGCCAAACAGCACGTTGCGCCATCGCGTCACGGCATAGGCGAGCTTGAGCGGCAAGCGCTGGCGCATCTTGGTGGCGAATGGGTCCTTCGAGGGACGCATCGCCATGTAGGTAGGCGAACGCTGAAGCATGGTGACATGCGCCGCACCTGAATCGGCCATTGCCGGCACCAGCGTGACGGCGGTCGCACCGCTGCCGATCACCACCACGCGCTTGCCTGCGTAGTCGATGTCGTCGCTCCATTTCTGCGGATGGACGATACGGCCCTTGAATCGATCCATGCCCGGGAAATCCGGCAGGTAGCCACCGGCATAGTCGTAGTAGCCACTGCACATCCAGAGGAAGTTGCAGCTCAGTGTGCGAGGTTGGCGCTGCGGCCCGTACTCGACCTCGACGGTCCAACGTGCATCGGGCGTCGACCACGAGGCGGCCACGACTCGATGCTCGTAACGAATCCTCGCGTCGATCCCGTGATCGCTAGCGACCTCGCGAATGTATTTAAGGATGGCCGGTCCATCGGCGATCGCCTTGGCGTCTTTCCACGGCCGAAAGCGATAGCCCAGCGTATACATGTCCGAGTCCGAACGGACGCCGGGATAGCGGAACAGGTCCCACGTGCCGCCGCTCGAAGCGCGCCCTTCCAGGATCGCATAGCTCTTGCCGGGACACTCTTTCTGCAGGTGCCAGGCGGCACCGATACCCGAAAGGCCGGCACCGACAATCAGGACGTCGACGTGGTCGACGGTGCGGTCCGCGTCTGAAACTGGATTCAGAACTGTATCCATTACTCCTTCATGAACGCATTCCAGTCCGGAGTCGAGACCGACCTGTCGAGATACTCGAAGGTGCCCCGCTCCTTCACTTCCTTGGCCGCATCCAGAAGACCGGTCATCGCAGCGCGATAGAGTGAGGTCGCAAGGCTGATGCGTTTCACACCGGCGGCTTCGAGCTCGGCCTTGGAGAACGACTTTCCCTTGATACCGACCATGAAGTTGAACGGCTTCTTCAAGGAACCACAGACCTTTTTCACAGCGGCGAGATCGGGCAGGCCAGGCGCGAACAGCACATCGGCGCCTGCCGCTTCGTAGGCCTGCAGCCGCTTGATCACGTCGTCGAGGTCCCCCCGCCCGCGCAAGAAGCCCTCGGCGCGCGCCGTCAGGACGAAGGGGAACGACAGCGAACGGGCTGCCTGCACCGCTGCCTTTACTCGAACCGCCGCCGTTTCGAGATCATAGAGCGGCGTGTCCTTGTTGCCGCTCGCGTCCTCGATCGAGCCGCCGACGAGGCCGATCGAGGCCGCTTGCCGGATCGTCTCGGCCGTGGCGTCCGGACCGTCACCGAAACCCTTCTCGAGATCGGCCGCCACCGGCAGGTCGGTCGCCTCGACGATCATGCGGGCATTGGCAAGCGACTCCTCGCGCGTCACCTTGCCGTCCCGCTTGCCGAGCACCCCGGCCTTGGCGCCGCTCGAGGTCGCCAACGCCTCGAAACCCAGGCCCTGCAGGAGGCGGGCCGAACCGCCATCCCAAGGATTGGGGATCACGAAAGCGCCCGGCTTCTCGTGCAGGGCGCGGAACTTCGCGGCCTTGTCGGCCTGACTTACTGCCATGGTATTCTCCCAAAGAATTTTAGACGCTGCGTCCGTCGTACTGACGCGGGGTGAGCTTCTCGACCTCGACGCCGTCCAGACAGCGCAAATTGACGCCGACGGTCGCTGTGCCGTCGGGTGCGGTCCCCTCGGCAAAAGTCTCGATGCCACAGTGTTGGCATCTTCGATGGTGCAGCCGCTTCTTGCCAAACTGGTAATCGCCCAGCGCGTCGGCGCCCGATTTGAGAGTCATCTTCGCTCTGGGTGCGAATGCCCAGACCGCCCCAAGCTTGGAGCAGATCGAGCAATTGCACTGCAACGCCTGATCGAGATCGAGATCGGCCGCGAACGAGACAGCCTGACAATGACAGCTTCCGGTATAGGTTTGGTTGCTCATGGCACCAAGCCTATCACCTTCAGGCGACGAGGTTCAGCCCCAGATCGAAGGCATCGAAGTTGCGCCAGCGACGCGATGGCGTCTCTTGCGCGAGCTTCCTGTTACAGATCAACGGCACTTTCTGCTCGGAAAGGCCGCCGTGGCTGCGCAATGGCTCGGTCAATCCTGACAAATCATGCCGTGCGACCGATGTGCCCAATACCTTGTGCCGCGTCGAGACCACGACGAGATCGCCCAACCGGTCGGCCGGCAGTTCGAACCGCGCCGCCGCTTCCTCCCGGGTCAGCGCGGCCTCGACACCCGGCAACACCTTGAGCTTCGCCGCTATCTCGCTGACCGTGGCGCTTGCCGGCAGATAGACGATCGCGAACGAGCCGAGCGCACCGTGATGCACGACATAGGGGTCAGTGATCGGCAGGATGACACGCGCCTTGGCCGTACCGAGCCATTGATCGAACAGGTCCTGCAGGTAGAGGACATCAGGCCGACCGTTGGTATCGTGCTTGTCGTTCATGCCATGGTCCGCAGTCAGGACCAGCGTGCAGCCCATGGCATCAAGCTGCGCCAGGTAACTATCCATCATGGCGTAAAAGTCATTGGCGATCGCCGAGCCCGGCGCATGCTTGTGCTGAATGTAGTCGGTGGTCGAAAGATACATGATCTCGGGCCGGTCCCGTTCCATCAGCTTCACGCCCGCGGCAAATACGAACGCCGACAGGTCGGCACTGTAGACGTCCGGCACTGGCAAACCGATCAGCGCCGGAACGTCGGCGATGCCATTGCCGGCCAATGTCGCCTGGTCAGCCTTCTCCGACGAAAAGCTGCAGGCCTTTCCGGAGCCCAGGGTGAGCCCTTTGCCTAAAAGGCCTCGCAGCTTGTCCTTCGCGGTAATCACGGCGATCCGGCAGCCCGCCCGCTGAAATGCCGGGAACAGGGTTTCGACCCGCAGGAATTTCGGGTCGTTCATCATCACTTCGTCTCCCGACTCCGGATCAAGGAAGTAGTTGCCACTGATGCCATGCACGGACGGAGGCTGGCCGGTGACGATCGAGAGGTTGTTGGGGTTGGTGAATGATGGCACGACGCACTCGGCGATCAGGTTGGTTCCCGTTGCCAGAACCTTGCCGAACCAGGGCGCCCGCCCGGCCCCCACGGCGCGTTCGATATAGCCAGGCTCCGAACCGTCAATGCAAACGACGACCGTTGGCTGCCGCGGCAGGCGGTAACGCCGGCCATTCACGCTCACTTTGCCACCAATGATGGGTGCGCTATCTGGAGACATGTCACCCTTCTACCTTGTTCTTTCCCGTCAAAATTAATGATCGGCGCATGCAACGGCGGCGTCCAGCGTGCGTTGCCGCGATTGTCAAAAAACTTTCATCGAATGCCAGTGAAGCGTAGGTTGCGCAAATCATGCACGGAGTCCTCACCATCCTGAACGTCCTCGGCAGCGTCACGCTGCTGCTCTGGGGCGTGCGCATGGTGCGGACGGGCCTGACGCGAGCGTTCGGCGCAACATTGCGCCGGGCCATCGGTGCCTGCTCGCGCAACCGATTCACGGCATTCGCTGGGGGGCTCGGGCTGACCGGCCTACTGCAGTCGAGCACGGCGACCGCCCTTCTGCTCGCGTCGTTCGCCGGCCGGGGATTGATCTCGCTGCCGATCGCGCTCGCCGTCATGCTCGGCGCCAACGTCGGGACGACCCTGACGTCCCAGGTGCTTTCGTTCGACCTCGGCTGGCTGTCACCCCTTCTGATCGCGGCCGGCGTCATCGTCTTCATGACGATTGATGGGAACAAACCGCATCATCTCGGCCGGGTCGGCATAGGACTCGGCCTGATGCTGCTCTCGCTGAAATTGCTGACGGCCGCCATCGAACCGCTCCGGACTTCGCCCGCCTTCATCGCCGCGCTGGCCGGCATGCAGGACGAATATGTCATCGCCGCCATCCTTGCGACGGTAGGGACATGGTTCATTCATTCCAGCCTGTCGGCCGTGTTGCTGGTGATGTCCTTCGCTGCAAGCGGGATCATCGGTCCACCCCTGGCGTTGGCCATGGTCGTGGGCGCCAATGTCGGCGGCGCGCTGGCCCCTTATATGGATCAGTCGGCCACTGACATTGAGGCTCGCCGGGTGCCGCTCGCCAACCTGATTTCCCGGCTGGTGATCGGCATTGCCTTCCTGCCACTCCTCGTTCCACTCGCACATTGGCTGTCGCTGCTGGAACCGTCGGCCGCCCGCATCGCCGTCAATTTCCATACGCTGTTCAGCTTGGTGGCGGCCGTCGTCTTCCTGCCGCTGACCGAGGCAGTAGCGGCCCTCTGTCGGCGCCTGCTGCCTGCGAAGCCCGTGGCCGACGATCCCGGCAAGCCACGCCATCTCGATCCGAATGTGCTCGACACGCCTGCCGAGGCACTGGCATGCGCGCTGCGCGAGACGCTGGCGCTGGGCGATCGGGTGGCTGACATGCTGCGCCAGTCGATCGACGTGTTCGAGCTCTCCGATCCGAAGGCGGTTCGCGCCATCGAGCATGCCGACAATGCCGTCGATCGGCTTTACGAGGCGATCAAGCTCTACCTGATCCAGACCTCCCGCACCGATCTCAGCGAGGAAGAAGGCCAGCGCTACGTAGAGATCCTGACCTTCACCACCAACCTCGAGCACATTGGCGACATCATCGACAAGAACCTGATGGAGCTCGCGGCCAAGAAGATCAAGAACCGCTACGCCTTCTCGGCCGAGGGACTCGCCGAGCTCAAAGCCTTCCACACGCGTGTGCTGGAAAACCTGCGTCTGGCGCTGAACGTCTTCACCACACGCGACATCGCCCTCGCCCGCCGCTTGGTAGCGGAAAAAACGGCGATCCGGGAGGCCGAAGCCAAGGCCGCCGACAGTCATTTCGCCCGACTTCGCGAAGGTCGGCCGGAATCGATCGAAACCAGCTCTATCCATATGGATGTGATCCGGGACCTCAAGCGCATCAACGGTCATCTGACGTCGGTCGCCTATCCCATCCTCGAAGCCGCTGGTGAGCTCGCCGACACACGGCTCAAGGCGGCGCAGTCCCTGAGCGACGCTCACGCCAGTCCCTGACGAGGCGTTGGGGCAACAAGGCGAAACGCCGTCTCGTTGCAATCCAGCGGCCGGAATGCCTAAGGTCAGCCCGTGGTGACGACGACCTCGACCCTGCGGGCACGTATCCATGCAACGCTGCTGCACTCCAACGACAGCCAAAGCGGCCGGCGTTGGCGCGCTTTCCACCTCTTCGCCCTGGGATCGGGCCTGCTCGCGGTTGCAGTATCGTCGGTCGTGAACCTGCCGGATCTCGTCGATCGGCTGCTGGTGCTGATCATCGCCCTCGTGGCTATAATCTTCCTGGTCGAATACGGGCTGCGTCTATGGTCAGCCCCCGAATCGCTGCGCTACAGCGGCCTGTCCGACGGTCGCGCGCGGTTGAGGTGGGCCCTTTCCGCAACCGGCCTGATCGGCCTCCTAGCGGTCGTGCCCGCCTTCGCCATCTCCGTAAGTGCCGTTAAGGCCGACAGCGACTTCGCTGCCATCTTTTGCATCCTCTGGATCCTGAAGCTCAGCGTCCATGCGCCAGCGACGGGAACGCTTGGGCGAGTCATCTCCAACGAGCGGGCAGCACTGTCGAGCGTGCTGATCATCTTTATCATCGTGCTGGTGACGGCGGCGACGGCGACGTATTTCTTCGAGCGTGGCGGGCAGCCCGATCAGTTCGGCGACCTTCCGTCCTCCCTATGGTGGGCCGTGGTGACGCTAACAACCACCGGCTATGGCGACGTCGTCCCTCATACGGTGGGCGGCAGGATGGTGGGGTCGGTCGTTATGGTAAGCGGCATCCTGGTGCTGGCCTTGATGACCGGTATCCTTGCCACGGGCTTCGCCGAGGAAGTGCGGCGCCGCGAATATCTGCGGGTGTGGGACCAGGTGGTCAAAGTGCCGATGTTCACTGAGCTCGGCACGGTCACCTTGTCGGAAATCGTAGGCAAGCTTCGCGTCCGCTACTATCCGCCACGCTTCGTCGTCGTGCGCCGCGACGAGCCCGGCGATTCGATGTTCTTCATCTCTGACGGCGAAGTCGAAGTGCGCCTGCCGCGCGAGCCGGTGCGGTTGGGTCAGGGTGGATTCTTTGGCGAGATGGCATTGCTCGATCGCCTGCCGCGTAGCGCCACCATCGTCACCACCCAGCCAACGACCTTGCTTGTCCTCTATGCCAGCGACTTCTATGAGATCGCTGCACATATCCCCTCTCTCGTTGCCGCAGTGGAGAAGGAAGCGCGTCGGCGGCGCCAGGAGAACGAATCCGGCCAAGCCACGCCAAGCGCTTCGTCGTGACCGTGAGCGGCGTGCACCATGAGTGGGATCGTCTGCGCGAGACGATCGTGGGTATCGCACCTGCCGATGAGATCGTCGTTTTTCACGAGGAGTCACAGCGCTGGCTCGCTCCTTCTGCCGAAGCGATCAGCCAGACGCACGCTGGACGGCGTCTGATCGAGGTCGACGCTGAACGTGCGCGAAGGACCGAAACACAAATCGAAGACCTGGCGGCGCTGCTACAGCGCGAGGGAATTGCCGTTCATAGACCGGAGCGCCTGCAAGGTCTCGAACGTCATTTCCTGGCGCCGAACGGCGAAGGGGCCCAGCTCTTTCCCCGCGACGCGTTGGTCGCCGTCGGCGACCATGCGATCGAGGCCTCGCTACGCCTGCAATGCCGGCAGAGAGAGCGCTTCGGCTTGCGCCCGTATGCCCAGCGCCTTGCAGCAAACGGCGCGCACTGGTCGAGCGTTCCGCTCGGCTGGCCCAATGCGGTCGATGGCCCCTTCCTCGAAGGGGGTGACGTGCTGTTGAACGGCCACGAGATCTATGTCGGCATGTCCGGCTGTGCCACGGACATGGCGGGCGTCGACTGGCTGCAGGCGCTGCTCGGCAACAGCCATCGCGTGGTCCCGGTCGCCTTGCGGTCAAATGTCCTGCATCTCGATTGGGTGCTGGCGCTCCTCCAGCCCGGGTTGCTGGTTTATTGCCCGGAAAAGTTGATCGACGGCCTGCCGATGTCGTTGCGCTCGTGGGACAAGATCGCGCTCCATCCGGACGAAGCCGAACGGCTCCAGGCAAACCTGCTCGTGCTCGAGAAGGGTCGCGCGGTCGTCGACATTGCAAGTACGCGACTGATCGGGGAGTTACGCCAACGCAAGGTCGAAGCAATCCCTCTGTGCTTCGACGGACCCATCAGCTTCGGAGGTGGTCTGCGCTCGGCCCATCTGGCCTTGCGGCGTGACGGTTAGCTGCCGCGCTTGGGTGTGCGGTCGAAGACGATCGGCTTTGGAGTCGCGATCGCTTTCCGAAGATGCACGAACAGGCTACGCACGACGGTTGCCACCTGGCCGGCGACAAACCGCAGCAGCACGACCGCGAAGCGCCACGGCGGCATCTCGCCGTCGCGGATGAAATTGTGCCCGGCGCGCAGGAAGGTCGTGGCGCAAACGAGCACCCACGCCAGTGTCACGAGGAACACGGCCAGGAGCAAAGGCACCATCGACGGCGCCAGGAGGCCAGCCAGGACGCCGGAGACGATACCGACCAGCAGCATCGGCTGATTGAGCGACATGCAAAGATGCAAGAGCGCCGCCCCCTTGGCAGCCAACGACATGCCGCGGCTCATCAGGATCACCGGGAACATGCGCATCGAGACGTGCCGGAAGCCATCCTGCCAGCGCTGCTGCTGGCGCAGCCAGGTCTTGGTGTCTGCCGGCAATTCGCCCGGGACGGCAACACTGGTGAGGAATACGGCACGCCAGCCCTTGACCCAACCACGGTAGGTTAGATCGAGATCCTCGGTGACAGTGTCACCCTTCCAGCCGCCACCCGCCTCGATGGCGGCGCGCTGCCAGATACCGCACGTTCCATTGAAGGGCAACGGATGGCCCGCCCAATAGCGCGTCGCCTGTTCGATGCCGAGATGGGCGTCAAGCGTCACCATCTGCATCTCGGTGAGCGCGTTCTCGTGCGGATTGAGGAAATCGAAGCGGGCTTGCACGAAGGCGGTGCTCGGCTCGGCCACGAAGACGCGCATGCAGCGCCGCAGGAAATCGGCCGGCGGCGTATAGTCGACATCGAAGATGGCGAAATAGTCGTAGGGCGTCTGCTGCATGGCCTCGTGCAGGGCACCGCCCTTGAAGCCGCTGCGATCGGTGCGCTGCAGGGCGACGATGTCAAAGCCTTTGCCCTGCAACTCGGCGGCCACGGTGCGCGCCAGCTCCGCCGTTTCGTCAGTGCTGTCGTCGAGTATCTGGATGTGCAGCTTGTCGCGCGGCCAGTCGAGTTGCGCCGCGGCCTCGACCCCGCGCCTCAGAACCGGTCCCTCATTGAATGACGGGATCTGGACGACGACGTGCGGCAATTCGCTGTCGGGCGGCAGCGGTGTCATCAGAAGCCCTTCTTCATGTTCCAGCCCCTCGCGCTTCAGGCGATGGTGGAGCACGACCATGTAGAGCAGGCTGCCGATGAAGGCCGCGAGAAGCAGACAGCAGACGCCGAATACGGCGGCAAGGAAAAGAGCCAGGAAAGCGATGATGGCCGTCATTGATCTATCACGAGCCAGTCTTCGGGGTGCGCTTGAACTCGGTTTTCCGCCCCAGGCCCGCAGCCACGATAGCGCCGGTATTGGCTACGGCAAGATAGACGATCAGCGCCGGCACCGTCGCCGCCGTGGCTAAATAGTTCAGCACGCTGCCGCGTTGCAGGCGGCGATAGGCACCCCAGGTCATGCCAATCAGCACCACCAGCATGAGCACCAGCCACATCCAAAGCAGCGCGCCAAGGATGGGCAGGAGCCGGCCGTGGCCGAGTGCTGACACGACGAGAGCAACGATGCCCACGACCAGGACGGGGAAAATGAGCTGCTGGCCGAGCGCCACCGTGGTGGTGAACTTCGCTTCGCTCGACCAGTCAGCATTCCAGATCTGCGGCAGGAGTTTGCGCGCTACCTGGATGAAGCCCTTGGACCAGCGGCTCTGCTGGGCGCTGAAATCGCCGAGCTGCTGCGGTAGCTCCCCGGTGACATGCGGCTCCATCAGGAATACCCCACCCCACCCCTTCAGATGGGTGCGCAGCACCAGATCGAGATCCTCCGACAGCGTATCATGCGACCAACCGCCGGCGTCCTCGACAGCGGCCCGACGCCAGATCCCGCCGGTCCCATTGAACTGGAACGGCACGCCGCGCCGCGCCCGCACGTCCTGTTCGACCGCGAAATGCGCGTCCTGCATCAGCCGCTGCGCCCGCGTCAGCCAGGTGCGGCCGCCGTTGCCCCATTCGATCCGGGTCTGCGCGAAGGCCGCACGTGGCGCCGCCAGAAGAGCCGCCATCGATCGCCGAAGCCAATCGGAAGGCGGCACAAAATCCGCATCGAAGACGGCGACATAGGGCGCGTCGCAAAGTCTCATGCCAGCGGCCAGCGCGCCGGCTTTGAAGCCGCTGCGATCGCGACGACGAACGTGGTCCGCGTCGATCCCTTCTCGCCGCAGTCGCGCGACTGCATGCTGGGCGATATCCGACGTGAGATCGGTGCTGTCGTCCAGTATCTGGATCTTCAGCCGGTCATGGGGCCAGTCGAGAGCACCCGCCGCCCTGACCGCACGCTCGACCACCATCGGCTCGTTGTAGATGGGGATCTGGACCAGCACACGCGGCAGTTCATCCGGCAACTCCGGCGCCCCCGCTTCAGCACGAGGCAGATCGGCCAGCCAATAGAGCAGATAGAAAAAATAGCCGGCGATCCCGAGCTGCGCCGCCAAGCAAAGCACGACGACGAGATCGACGAGAAAGAGCAGCACGCCCGACCACCATTCAATGGTAGTGGATCGGCACTTCGAAACAACGGCCGTCCTCGATATGGAGGCGGCGGTTGGCGACATCGAAGATCCGCTCATCGTGCGTTGAAAGAACGACTGCGCATTTGGCGCGCATGGCCAGGTCCTTGAGCTGGTCGACAACCAGCCGACCAGCGACCCGGTCGAGCGCCGACGTGGGCTCGTCGGCGATGATCAGGTCCGGCAGGCCGATCATCACGCGGGCGATCGCCACACGTTGCTGCTGGCCGCCCGACAGCTCGTCGGGCCAGGAGTCGGCCTTGTCCGCCAGACCCAGCAGGCTCAACAGATGACGCGCCCGGGTCTCGTCCCATCGCGGATGCGTCAATGCCGTCGTGGAGACGCCGGCTACCACGTTCTGTAGGGCCGTCAGGGACGACAGCAAATTTCGCTTCTGGAACAAGAAACGCACCCGGTTGCGCAGCCTGTCCAGTTCGGCATTCGTGAGATCGCCCACGTTGGTATTGAGCAGCCGAAGCTGGCCCTCGGAGGGACGACGCATGGTCCCGAGAATGGTAAGCAGTGTCGTCTTGCCGGAGCCCGACGGACCCGTGACGATCAGCAACTCGCCTTCGCGGACCTGCATGTTGATGTCGAACAGGACATCCACGCGCTGCGGCCCCTCGCCGTAGTGATGGTGGACGTCGATGGCCTCGACGACCGCCGGGCCGTAGGCGTTGCCGTCAGTCGACATGGGTTATTCGAACAACATGATAGGGTCGACCTTCCACAGGCGCCGGATCGCGAACAGGCTCGAGACGACGGTCATGATGATCGACGCCAGGAGCGAGACCACCATCTCGCGCAAGCCCATGGTCATGCCGAGGTGGATAGATGCCTCGGCGATGCCGTAGACGATCCGCGCCAGGGTGAAGGCAACGATGTAGGCCGGCGTAATGATGGCGGCGCCGATCTGGCCGATCATGCAGAGGAAGAACCACCAGTCGTAGCCCAGGCTCTTCAGGATCGCGTATTCAGGCAAATAGAAACGGATGATCTGGTATTGGGCGTAGTAGATGAACACCATGCCGATCATCAGGCCCATGATGAAGCCCAGGTCGGTGATGTAGCCGACTGGGGTCTCTCGCGACCAGTAACGCCGCTCACGCGCCTCGAATTCGTCGCGCGTGATCACCTCGCCGCGGCCTGACAGGTCCCGATTGAGCTGCTGCGCCACCTCGGCCGTATTGGTGCCTGGCGCCAGCCGGATGCCCATGAATGCCGGGCGGTCGGAGTACCATTCGCCGAGCAGCTCATCCATCGAACCTTCCGACATGATGATCGCACCGTCATTCACCACGTTGGGGCCGATGGCCACCGTGCCGACCACAAACATTTCCCGGAGAACGCCGCGATTGTCGGGTGGACCTGTGACAGGAACCTCCTTGCCGCTCTGGGCCTGCGTGGCCAGATCGCCAAAATAGGGGCGCGAGTCGCGATCGAACAGAATGCGGCGCGTGACGCGGAGCTTGTAAAGATTATCGGCCAGGCCGGGCACATTGATCGCCGGGCGCTCGACATCGATAGCGTACCATGCGAGTCGCCGCGCCACCGGCATGTCGGCGCTCTTGAGTGACATAACGCCAAACCAGACGGGCAGCACCTGCGCGACCGACGAATTGGCCGACACGACGTCGGTCATGGCAACCGGCACGTCGGCGTTGAGCTGCAGCGACTTGAACCCGTAGGGAACCAGCACGAGATCAGTCACGACCGCTTGGTGAATGCGGACGGCGGAGTCGTAGACGGCACGCTCGACGCCGAGCTGGGCGAATATCACGAGCAGGCTCGCGGTCACGCCGGCCAGCGAGAGCAGCGTACTCGTCCGTTGCCGCTTCAGCTGCTGCACGCCAAGCGGCATGGCGGCGGCAGTCTTGGCGGCGGCTCGGAACGACGCCAGGGAGAACTGCGGCCATCTCCAGCGCAACCTCAGCGACGGAGCGGCAGGCAGAGAAATGGCCATTAGAGGAACGTGACGCGCGTCTCGCGTCCCAGCACCTGCGGCATGCTGGACAGATCGTCGAGGGTAATCTCCACCTGCACGACTCGGGCGTCGGTCGACGAGCCGTTGTCGGGTTCCGTGCGCTGCATTCGCTTCACGGCGGGAGAAATGCGCGAGATCTTGCCGGTGTAGACAGTCGGGCTGCCGCGGAAGGTGACTTCGACCTTGCCGTCAACCTTGATGCGAGCGAGATGCACCTCGTCGACGTCGGCAAAGACACGCATCTGGCTCATGTCGACAATCTTGGCGATGCCATACTGGCTGATCCGCTCGCCCGGTCGCGTCCATATCTGCACCACCACACCATCGATCGGCGAACGGACCAACGCCCGCTCCCGGGTCGTCCGCGCATTGTCGAGCGTGGCCTGCTTGATACCGATATCGGTGTCGATCTGAGCAAGGTCGGTTGCCAGCGTCTCCTTCATCACCTTCAGCTTCGCCTGCTCACGCTCCAGCTTCTGTTCGGAGATGTTGAGCTCGAGCTGCTTCTGATCAGGTGGCTTACCGGACCGTTGCAGCTCCAGCACCTTGAGCTTGTTCTCCTCGGCCGTTGCCTTGACCACGACTTCCTGCTCGGCGATCTCGGCCACGCGATAACCCGATATCATCGCCTGGCGCAGGCGCTTGGACTTCTCAAGATCGGCTTCATCGGAGCGCACCGAGACGTCGGCAATCGGATAGTTCGAGAGGACTGCGATGACTTCGTCGCGCTTCACCTTCTGGCCGTCGGCAACGCGCAGTTCGAGCAACACGCCGCCGCCCGCCGTCGTATCGCCGGCGATGGACGCCGTACCGGCAGGAGCATCGGTGTTGCCCCGCGCGATCAGCGGCCCCGACGCTGCCTGGGCTTCCTGCGCGCTGCTGGTCTGGCGGCTGGGGGCAATCCAAATCACCAGTGCGGCAATGATGAACAGGGCCACCACGCCTGTCGCACTCCATCTGAATTTCTGCTCTCGCGCCATCCGAACTCGTTTCTCCAATCCGCTGCCCGCCTAGCCCATTAGAACGAGGTGGTCGGCGTTACGGAGCCCTTCACAATACCCACAATCGAGAAGGTACGGTAAATCGCGGTAAGAATCTTATTGTACTCGTAAAGTGGCGCATTCGTGACATATATCACGTCGTTCGCCTGCATACCGAACTGCTGCGCGACGAAGATGGACACCGGCTGCATCAGATCCAGCCGGAAAACGCGCGCCCGAGCGTTCGGATTGTCCTGAATATCCCCCATCCGGAAGACATAAACGCCCGTTTTGTTGGCCCGCTCGTCGGACAGTCCGTGAACCTCGCCCAGGGCTTCGAGGAGGGTCATGTTGCCCTTGGTCAGGGGAACGTTGCCCGCCTTCGCTACCGCGCCAAGGACAGTAAACGTCTGAGAGTTGGTGCGAACGACGATCTCGTCGCCTTTCTGAACACCAATATCCCCGCCAGCGAGAAGCTGGGAGTACTGCTTGTCGAGGATCACATTGCCACGCCGACGCACGACGACTTGAAGCTGTGTTGCAGGGCCGACCGGACCACCTACTCGGTTGATGGCATCCACCACCGAACGGGTCCCTTCCATCAGAGAGAGACGGCCGGGAGTCTTCACTTCGCCCGACACCATGATGGTATTGTTCCGGTCAGCAACGAACTCGACGATGACCTGCGGGTTCTGCGCCTTGCTACCAAGCTGCTGAATGATTCGCTGCTCGATGTCGCGCAGGTCCAGTCCTGCGACCTTCACGATTCCGACGTAGGGGATTTCGATGGTCCCATCATTCGCCACACGCTGACTGCCGAGATCCGCGCCCGGTCTCTGGATCGTGGGAAAGGTACTTCCTTCGTATTGCTCGAAGATGTGAACCTTCAGGACATCGCCGGGCTCGACCGAGATATGAGTCGCGGCAGACAGGCTACCGGTCGTGGACGGCTGATCAATAGACCCAGGAGGGCGATAGGCAACGACGGTGGTCGGAGTGAGATCAATGACGTCGAACGGCAGAGCTTCGCTGCTGGTCGACTTCGCGCCATTCATCCACGGGCCGTCGCCCGGAACCGCTTGGCAGCCGGCAACGGCCACACCCAGGCCGAGGACAATGGCGGTAGGTCGCCCGACGGCATACAGCCATGTCCAGATTGTCAATTCTCAATCTCCGTCCGGAACGGTCGGCATGCGAGCGCCGCTCCATGTTCCTTGGTCTTGCCGTGGCTCGCCGCGTAATTAGCCCGCGATACCATGGGGTTGCAAGCGCTCAGCGGCGTTTCCCACCGGCTTTCGACGGAGGGTCGCGGCCGCTTCCTCGGGCGAAGCAACCACCTCGAGAAGCTCAAAAAAGCCGCCCACAACCAGGCAATCGGCGGCCGGCCCGCTGAAACTGCAGAGGACCATGTGCGCGCCCCGCTCATCGGCCTGCCGGAGAGCTGTCGCCAAAGCGCGTACGCCCGCGGCGCTCATGTATGTGACGGCACTGCCGTCCACGATGACCTTCCCGCCCGGCGCCAGGGCGTTCAGCATAGATTTCTCCACGTCCGCCGCCGTCACCGAGTCGATGCGCTCCGGCAGCAGAACCGTGACGATGTCGCTGGCCGCTCCACTGCGGGCGGCGCCGTTCGCGCGGGCTTCCCCAGTCATACGGGTTCCTCGGGCATGCCATCCCCTTTGTTGCGCCATCGTCCACCAAGATCGGTTCCTCGCCAATCGATGGTGCGACTGCCGAGCGCCTGCACCATGAGGAAAGGCGCAAGGGCCTCGCGCACCACAACGGCCGCCGCAGCCCGTAGGCGGAAGGGCAGACGGCGTCCTGCCATGAACCATTTTTCGGCGGCAAGCCAGAGGCAGATGTGGAAAAGGAGGCCGAGCACCACACCGGCGGCGCCCATGCCCATTCCGGCTAGTGCAGTCGCCCCGGCAACACCGGATACCGCGCCGCCGATGGCCGGCTCCCACAGGACCAGCGGCCACACCGGCAGCCGCAGCCGCGTGCGGGCCCAACGAACCTGGCGCAGCCAGACGTCCCGCCACCGGCGCCGGCCCAGCGGCAGGCGTGGCATGATCACGCCAAGTCGAGTGCCAAGGCCAAGTTCACGCACGGCACGCGTCACGGAGTAGTCGTCAGCGATCCAGCGATTGAAACCGCGCCAGTTTCCGATCCGCTGCAGCGTATCGTGCGTTAGCAACGTCACGCCTCCCGAGGCAACGGCAATACCAAGCCGGTCGGCGGCGAACAGGAAGCGCGCCTGATGGCCGTCGATGTACGCCCGTTCGAGTTCAGCCGCAAAATTTTCCGGATCGTTGGCCGCCTTCAAGGCCAGCACCAGGCCGATCCTGTCCGAAAGCGTCGCCGCCGCCTGCCGCAACTCGTCCTGCCCCAGCACAACTCCCGCGTCGCATAGAGCCACGACCGGTCGGCTGGCCGCTTCCAGGCCTTTGCGCACGTTGTTCATCTTGGGATTGAAGGTCGTGTCGGCGCCGATCCAGAGCGGCGCGTCCGGCCAGATGGCGCGCGTGGCAGCGACGGCGCTGTCATCGGCGCTCGCCACGCAGATCAACACCTCGGCGCCCGCCTGTGCCAGGGTGTGCAAAGCTTCGATATAAACAGGGGATGCATCAGCAGCGCCCTTGAGCGGCGCCACGACGCTGAAATCCTCGAGGCGATGGCGCATGACGGGAAGCGGTCCAGGTCGACGCGCCAAGGCTGCACTCAGCCACTGGATAGTTGCGCTTGCCAACCACCAGCCAAGGCCAACCCAGACGAGGGCGCCACCTGTCATGATCCATCACCCGCTCGCCGAGAAGCGATGGACGTCGTCCTTCTCCATCAGAAGCGCGCGATGGAAAGAGCGGATGACGTTACTCGGGTCGCCCTGCTCGCGAATACGGCCTTCCTCTATCCAGATCGCGCGATTGCAAAGCCGCCGCACCTCGGAGGCCGAGTGCGAGACGAAAAGCAGCGTACCTGTTTTGCGGAACTCATCGATCCAATTCATGCACTTACGCTGGAAGGCGACATCGCCAACGGCCAGCGCCTCGTCCACCACCAGGATTTCGGCCTCGACGTGGGCACAGATCGCAAACGCGAGGCGTGTGCGCATGCCCGCCGAGTAGTGCTTCACTGGCTGGTCCATGTAGTCGCCAATACCCGCAAACTCCGCGATCCGGTCAAACTTCTGCAGGATCTCCTCACGCTTCAGGCCAAACACGGCGCCGCCGATCATGACATTCTCGCGGCCCGTCAGCTCAACGTCGAAGGTCGAGCCAAGCGCCAGCACCGGTGCAATGCGACCGGTCACCCGCAACTCCCCGTGACTTGGCAGCGTCATGCCGCAAATCACCTGCAACAAGGTGGACTTGCCGCAGCCGTTTCGGCCCAGGATGCCCACACTTTCGCCGCGGTGGACCTGAAGATCGATGTCGCGCAACACCCAGAACGGTTTGAAGTAGGATTTCCACCAGCCAAACATGACCTGCTTCAGCCAGTCATTGCGGCGCGCGTAGAGCTGGTAAGCCTTCCCGAGATGCTTGGCCTGGACGACGATGTCAGATGACGTCGACGATGACATTCCGATACCTGTCGAAGAACCAGTAGCCGCCGTAGAAGGTGATGACCGACGTGAACAGAGTCCATGCGTAGACACGCCAGTCGGGCAGCTTCGCTAGCAGGACAATGTCGCGCATGACCTCGACGTATCCGGTGAGAGCGTTGGCATAGATCCAGAAGTTGAACGGCGCCGGCAGCGAGAGGTGCGAATAGAAGACGGGCGTCGCAAACATGAACAAAGGAACGACATTGATCATCAGATAGCCCGCGTCGCGCGTGAAGGCACCGATCGCGCACAAGAACCACGACATGCCGACCAGGAAGACGACCAGCGGCACGAAGATCAACGGCAGCAGCAGCACGGTCCACGGTAGGCTATGCGTCACGGCAAGCTGGAACAGCAGCATCACCGCGATCGAGATCAAGGTGTAGAGCGTGGCGCGCAAGGTCGAGATCACCGCCAGCATGTCGCTAGGAAAGATGGTCTGCTTGATGAAGTGCGTGTACTCATGCAGCAACATCGGCGCCCGGAATGCCATTTCCGAGAAGAAATTCAAGACGACGATGCCGCTGAAAATGAACAGCGCATAGCCGACGCGCGGGCTGACATCCGCTGCCAGCTCGAGCTTCAGGTTGGTCGTGAAGGCGAAGGTATAGACCGCGATCGCGAGCAGCGGTGCGATCACCGCCCACACCCAGCCGGCCACCGAACCCTTGAAGCGGTCTCGCACCTCGCGGCGCAGGATCGCCTGCACGAGGTCGCGATGGTACCAAACCCGCGAGAACGGCTTGGCGAAAAAGCGAACGACGCGCCGGGCAGGATCGAGTTCCTCGACGACGACCTGCCTGCCGTTGACGACGTTCACCGACGGCATGAGCCGCTTTTCTCCTTGCTGGGACCCGTGGTGAGCCCGGTGGGGTACGATCCCACGACCCTCTGATTAAAAGTCAGATGCTCTACCGCTGAGCTACGGGCTCGTCCCGGTGTCACGCCGCAGGCCGGAACCTGATGCGGCGCCCGTATAAGGTGCGCCGGCCCGCCGGTCAACGCGGGTCCGGCGGAGGTCACTTCTTGCCGAATTTGCGTTTCAGTCGCTCGTAAACCTTCTGAGAGACGAACTGCGAGGTATCGCCGCCCATCCGCGCAATATCCTTCACCAGCGACGAAGCAATGAATTGATGCCGGTCGGACGCCATCAGGAAGATGGTCTCGACGTTCGGCTCCATGCGGGCGTTCATGTTGGCCATCTGGATCTCGTACTCGAAATCCGACACCGCGCGTAGGCCTCGGATGATCACTGAAGCATTCACCTCCCGGGCAAAATGGATCAGCAACCCTTCGAACGGCACGACCTTGATTCGATCGCGATCGGCCTGGGGAAACTCCTGGATATCCTCCTTGATGATCTCGATCCGCTCTTCGAGCGAGAACAGAGGGCCCTTGCCAATGTTGGTCGCTGGCCCGATCACCAGCCAATCGACCAGCCGCAACGAGCGCCGAATCACTTCCATATGCCCGCTGGTGACGGGATCGAACGTGCCCGGATAGACCCCGGTCCGCTCTACGGCCATGTCTCCCCCTCGTTCCTCGACCATGGATACACTGGTCGTCTCTGCGAAGTCTTAGCGACACGGCCGGTCCTTATCCACCGTTTGTTTCGGTGGCATCGACACCATTGCCGTTGCCGCCGGCATCGTCGTCCTCGCCGATCCGGATAGCGGAAACGACGCGCTCACCCTCGCTGACATTGACGATGCGCACACCGCGTGTCGCCCGTCCCGCGATGCGGATACCGTCGACCGGGCAGCGGATCAGCGTACCCCCATCCGTCACCAGCATGATCTGGTCCGTCTGCAGCACCGGGAAGGCCGCCACGACCTGCCCTCCTTTGGAGAGGTTCATGAGTTCGACGCCCTTGCCGCCGCGGCCCGTGACCCGATACTCGTAGGCGGAGGTACGCTTGCCGAAGCCCGACGACGCCACGGTCAGCACGAACTCTTCCTTGTCCTGAAGGGCGCTGAACCGCTCCGGCGAAAGCGTGGTGGAGGGCGCGGCAGGCTCGTCGCCCGTCACCTCCTCCGCTCCGTTGCCGTTGTCCTCATCGAGATTGGCGAGCTGGCGCAGCGCTCGGGACTGCCGGAGATAAGCGTCGCGCTCCTCGGTCGCGATGCCCTTGCCGCCGTCCACCAGTGACACTGAGATCACCTCGTCGCCCTCAGCAAGCGCGATGCCGCGCACGCCGGTCGAAGCGCGACTCTGGAACACGCGTACAGTCGCGACCGGGAAGCGCATCGATCGGCCGAGCCGCGTGGCCAGCAGCACATCCTGATCTTCGCCACATACCGCAACGCCGATCAACCGATCACCGGCATCAGCGCCCTCGAACTTCATGGCGATCTTGCCACTCTGGTTCACGCTCACGAAATCCGACAGCTCGTTGCGGCGCACGCCGCCGCGCGCCGTCGCGAACATCACATGGAGCGTCGACCAGCTCGCCTCATCCTCCGGCAAGGGCATGACCGTAGTGATGGTCTCGCCCTCGCTGAGCGGCAGCAGGTTCACGAACGCCTTGCCACGTGCCTGAGGCGCGCCAAGCGGCAGGCGCCAGACCTTGAGCTTGTAGGCGATGCCGCGGCTGGAGAAGAACAGCACAGGCGTGTGCGTGTTGGCCACGAACAGAGTCGAAACGAAATCGTCGTCGCGCGTGGCCATGCCGGACCGCCCCTTGCCGCCGCGGCGCTGCGCGCGATATGCGGAAACCGGCACGCGCTTGACGTAGCCGCCGTGCGTGACGGTGACCACCATGTCCTCGCGCTGGATCAGGTCTTCGACGTCCTGCTCGAACTCGTTGTCGACGATCTCGGTGCGGCGCGGGGTGGCGAACTGCTCCTTGATCGCGGTCAGTTCCTTGCGCATCAACGCAAACAGCTTGTCACGATCACCCAGCAGTTCGAGATAGCCCTCGATCAGCCTAGCGACTTCGCGCAATTCCTCGGCGATCTTGTCGCGCTCCAGTCCGGTCAGACGCTGTAGGCGCAGTTCCAGGATTGCGCGGGCCTGGGCCTCGGAGAGCCGATAGGTACCCTCGGGCGACACCTCGCGACCCGGCTCAGCGATCAGCAGGATGAGCGGTGCCACATCGGCCGCCGGCCAATCCTTGGCCATCAATCGCTCGCGCGCCACCACCGGATCGGGGGCGCGGCGGATCATCTCGATCACCTCGTCGATATTGGCAACGGCGATGGCGAGGCCGACCAGCACATGGGCGCGGTCGCGGGCGTGATTGAGTTCATATTTCGTGCGACGCGTCAGGACCTCGGCGCGGAAGCGGATGAACGCCTCCAGCATCTCCTTCAGCGTCATCAGGCGTGGCCGGCCGCCGTCGAGCGCCAGTGCGTTGACGCCGAACGTCGTCTGCAGCGGCGTGAAGCGATAGAGCTGGTTCAGAACCACATCAGCCATGGCGTCGCGCCGGAGTTCGACCACAAGGCGCACGCCATCGCGGTCGCTCTCGTCCCGCACCTCGGAGACGCCCTCGACCTTCTTATCACGCACCACTTCGGCGATACGCTCGTGAAGGCGGGCCTTGTTCTCCTGGTATGGGATCTCGGTGATGATGATCGCCTCGCGGCCGCCGCGGATCTCCTCGACGCGGGTCTTGGCGCGCATGATCAACGAACCGCGGCCGAGCTCATAAGCGGCGCGGATACCATTGCGACCGAGGATGATGGCGCCGGTGGGAAAATCCGGGCCAGGCACGTATTCCATTACCTGCTGGATAGTGAGCTCGGGATTGTCGATCAGCGCGCAGCAGGCATCGATCAGCTCACCGAGATTGTGCGGCGGGATGTTGGTCGCCATGCCGACGGCAATGCCGCCGGCACCGTTGGCCAGGAGGTTCGGGAACGCCGCCGGCAGGACGGTTGGTTCCTGTTCCCGCTCGTCGTAGTTCGGCTGGAAGTCGACCGTGTCCTTGTCGTAGTCGGCCAGCAACGACTCGGCGGCAACGGCCAGTCGCGCCTCGGTATAACGCATCGCCGCCGGTGGATCGCCGTCCATCGAGCCGAAATTGCCCTGCCCCGAGATCAGCGGCAGGCGCATGGAAAAATCCTGCGCCATGCGCACCATGGCGTCGTAGATCGCCGAGTCGCCGTGCGGGTGATATTTACCCATCACGTCGCCCACAATGCGGGCGGACTTGCGGAACGGCCGGGTCGAATCGTAGCCGTTCTCTTTCATGGCGTAGAGGATGCGCCGCTGCACCGGCTTCAGTCCGTCACGCGCATCAGGCAGGGCGCGCGCCACGATTACGCTCATCGCGTAATCGAGGTAGGAGCGACGCATCTCCTCTTCGATCGTGATTGGCGCGATGTCGTGCGGCGGGGTCGGCGGAGGCGAGTCGGAAGGCGGCGGCGCCGGCGGCAGGGTCGTATCGTCGCTCAAGAGATACCTGGTTTTTGGCTCGTTTTATTGGCTCCGACGAAGGGTCGGCAGAGGCGGCCGCACACTAGCAAACCAAACCGGGAACACCAACAAAAATCGCTTTGGGAAGCTATCTTTAACGCTTTGATTTTACATACTAAATTTGACCTGAAAACCGCCTTCGGAAAGGCCCGATTTTGCCCTCGAAAACAAGCCCTTCAAGTCCCTCCGTTGCCGTATTCGACTTCGGCGGAGTGCTGATCGATTGGAATCCCCGGCATCTCTATCGCAAGCTGTTTGCCGACCACGCAGAGATGGAGCGTTTCCTCGCCGAAGTGGCCACGCGCGAATGGCATTCGACACAGGATCACGGCGGCGATCCGGCCGAGGCGACGCATCGACTTCAGGCAATGCACCCCGGCAAGGAAGAGCTGATCGCGGCTTTTTACGGTCGGTTCAACGAGATGTGCGAGCACGCCTTTCCCGAGATGGTGTCCCTGGTCGAGCGATTGCATGGTGGCGGAACACCGCTTTATCTCTTGTCCAACGCGCCCAACCTTCTCGACCCCTGGCTGCGCGGGCCGGCGCGCCAACGTCACCCCTTCCTCGGTCTGTTCCGGGACTATGTCGTGTCCGGCCTCGTCGGACATTCCAAGCCCGACGCCGCGATCTACGAGCTGACCTGCCGAACCGGCGGTTTCCAGCCAGCCGATGCCGTGTTCATCGACGATGTGCTCGCCAATGTCGAAGGTGCCCGGGCGGTCGGTATGAAGGCCATCCATCATCGCTCGGCCACGGAGACCGCGGCCGAGCTGAGGACAATGGGCTTGGCCGTTTAGAACGGGATATCGTCGTCGAGCTCGCCCTTGCCGCCGCGCGTCGCCGGTCGACCGCCACCAGTATTGCCGCTCGGCGGCCCGCCGAAATCTTCGTCCGCACCACCACCGCCGCCGCCACCACCACCCTCGCCGCCGCGGCCGTCGAGCATGGTGAGCGCGCCGCCGAAGCGCGGGATCACGACCTCGGTCGTGTAGCGCTCCTGGCCGCTTTGGTCGGTCCACTTGCGCGTCGAGAGCTGGCCTTCGACATAGACCTTGGAGCCCTTGCGCACGAACTTCTGCGCGACCTCGGCCAGCTTCTCGTTGAAGATCACCACACGGTGCCATTCGGTGCGTTCCTTGCGCTCGCCGCTCTGGCGATCGCGCCACGTATCCGACGTGGCCACCGACATGTTCACCATGGATCGGCCATCCTGCATGGACCTCACTTCAGGGTCGCGGCCGAGATTGCCGACCAGGATGACTTTATTGACACTGCCCGCCATAGGGGCCTCCTCGCTTTCCCGGTGCCGCGGGACGCGGCACCTACCTCACGGCCGGCAAACTAGCCCCGCCGCCCTGTGGGCAGCCACCAATTTCAGGTTGCAAGCCCTGCGGCGGCTAATGCGCCAGGAACTCGCGGATCGCCTCCGGCGCCGCCTTTGCGTAGGTACTCCGCCGGCTGACCACGACTTTGGTGATCGTCTTCAGCTCGAGCGCCATCTCGGCAGCTTTTGCCACGACGGCAATGCCGTTCATGATCGGGGAGCCCTCGATGACAAATGGGCATTCGCGCGCAAACAGCAGCATGGGCAGACCGCCCGCCGGGATGATCACTTCGGCGCCCGCCGCGATCAGCGGCTTGACCTGTACCACAAACTGGTCGCGCACGCGGACGTAAGCGGTTTCGTCCGTGAATGCCTGCATGAACGAAGGCAGGTTCATCTTGAGCGCGGCAGTGCCGACATAGCGCTCGGCGAGGCCATGATTCCTCACCTGCCGATCATGCCAGGGGATAAAAATGGGATCGATCGTCACCAATGCGAACCGGTGCCCGAGGCTCAGCGCCGCCAGCAGGTTTGCTTCACCCAGCCCGACGACGGGAATGTCGACACAGCCGCGGATTTCGAGAAGCCCCGGCTCCTGGAAATGACCAAGGACGAATGCGTCGTAGCCCGACCTCTCGGCTTCGAGCGCATTACGGATAACCTGGTTAGCACAGCGAAACTCGCTCAGCGGATGAAAGGAATGGTCTGGCGGGTCCAGTCCATGGACCTCGAAACTCACTCCTGTTGCCGCGACCTTGTCGAGCAGTGCCTGCAAACGCTCGATATAGGGCGCCTGCCCGACCGGATGAACGAAGCTTTGGTACCAGATACGCTTCTGGCGCACGTCAACCATCGATGCTCTCCCTCAAGTCTTACGGCGTGCATTCTATAGCGATGGAGCGTCTAGGTATCGACGGGCCGCCTTTGTGGCGTGAGCCCGGCTCATGGCGGCCCTCACTGATTTCATTGGTTCAACCCGCCAGCCGTCCGTATCGTCCGGCCATGAAGGACGCTTTCCACGTTCCCCAGGTTTCGCGCGGCGAGGCTTATATCATCCTGACCAGCGCATCGCTGATGATGACGCTGGCGATGGGCATCAGGCAGAATCTCGGCCTGTTCCAGGCTCCCGCCGCGCACGAGCTGGGGATCGCCATCTCCGATTTCGCCCTCGCCATTTCGGTGCAGCAGGTGGCATGGGGTGTCAGCCAGCCCTTTGCGGGGGTGCTGGCCGACAAGTACGGCACGCGCCTGGTTTCACTGGCAGGCAGCCTCATCTTCGCGCTGGGGCTTTGGCTCACGGCGACCGCGACCAGCACGGGGCCGATCGTGCTGGGCGCCGGCGTGATGATCGGTATCGCGCTGGCCTGTACGACCTCCGGTATCACCGCCAACATAGCTGCCCGCGTGGTGGCCCCGCAGCGCCGCACACTAGCCTTCGGCATCGTCTCGGCCGCGGGCTCGGTCGGCACCATGCTCACGGCGCCTATCGCCGCCTATTTCGTCAACCACGATGGCTGGCGCGCCGGGCTCTGGGCATTCCTGGTCCTGGCCCTTGCCATGTTGCCAGCGGCTTGGATCGGAAGCCGCGCCGACCGACTGCCGAACGGAGCCGCCGCCGACCGTCATCTGACGCTGGGCGGCGCCCTCGGCGAAGCTGGCAAACACAGTGGCTACCTCGTCATGGCGGCCGCCTTCTTCGTCTGCGGCCTGCAGCTCGTGTTCCTGACGACCCATCTGCCGACCTATCTCGCCCAGTGCGGCATGGATGCGTCCTACAGCGCCATCGTCCTGATGCTGATTGGCGGCTTCAACATCTTGAGTTCGTGGCTGTTCGGCTGGCTGGGCGACCGCTACCCCAAGCGTCTGCTCCTGGGCGCCATCTACCTCCTGCGCTCCGTGACGCTGGCCTTGTTCTTCAGCTTCCCGCCGACGCCGCTTTCCGTCGTGCTGTTCGGCGCGGCCATGGGGACGTTGTGGCTGGGCGTTATCCCCCTGGTGAACGGTCTCGTGGTGCAGATCTTCGGCCTGCGTTTCCTGTCGACGCTCACGGGTATTGCATTTCTAAGTCACCAGGCCGGCTCCTTCCTCGGTGCCTGGGGCGGCGGCTATCTCTTTGATCTGATGGGCTCCTACGACCTGGCCTGGAAGATCGGCGTGATGGTCGGCCTGGCTGCCGGCACGCTGCAGCTCCTGATGAACGACCGGCCGACCGCGCGGGTGGCCGCGGAGGCCGTCGCCTGATATTCCCGGAACTGACATTTCCTGACATCGGGCTGGCGTACTCAGCTGTGGATAGCCATATGCGCTGATCCCGCCCATCGCCTATTCTCGCGCCCGAAATGGCCAAATCACGCTTACCCGCCGCCGCCGAGCCGCACCGGTACATCTCCGTCCGGGGCGCCCGCGAACACAATTTGAAGAACGTCGACCTCGACCTGCCGCGCGATCGGCTGGTCGTGATCACGGGCCTGTCCGGATCGGGCAAGTCGTCGCTCGCCTTCGACACGATCTATGCCGAAGGCCAGCGGCGCTATGTCGAGAGCCTGTCGGCCTATGCCCGGCAGTTCCTCGAGCTGATGCAGAAGCCCGACGTCGATTCGATCGAGGGCCTCTCGCCGGCGATCTCGATCGAGCAGAAGACGACCTCGCGCAACCCGCGCTCGACGGTCGGCACGGTCACCGAGATCTATGACTACCTGCGCCTGCTGTTCGCCCGCGTCGGCATTCCCTATTCGCCCGCGACTGGCTTGCCGATCGAGAGCCAGACCGTGTCGCAGATGGTCGACCGCGTGAAGACCATGGCCGACGGCACGCGCCTCTACCTGATGGCGCCCATCGTGCGCGGCCGCAAGGGCGAGTACCGCAAGGACCTGCAGGAGCTGCAGAAGAAGGGCTTCCAGCGCGTCAAGATCGACGGCAAGCTTTACGAGATCGCCGAGGCGCCAGCGCTCGACAAGAAATACAAGCACGACATCGACGTGGTGGTGGACCGGCTGGTGGTGAAGCCGGACCTCGGCAATCGTCTGGCTGATTCGATCGAGACAGCGCTCAACCTCGCCGAGGGCCTTGCGGTCGCAGAGAACGCCGACACCGGTGAGCGCACCGTCTTCTCCTCACGCTTCGCCTGTCCGGTCTCGGGCTTCACCATCGAGGAGATCGAGCCCCGGCTCTTCTCCTTCAATGCGCCGCAAGGCGCCTGCCCGGCCTGCGACGGCCTCGGCGTAAAAATGTTCTTCGATCCGGAGATGGTGGTGCCGGACGATCGCCTGTCGCTGGCCGAAGGCGCGGTAGCGCCGTGGGCTGATTCGTCGGGCCAGTACTACCAGCAGACGCTCGAGAGCATCGCCAAGCACTACAAGGTCAAGATGACGACGCCGTGGCGCGACCTGCCGAAGAAGGTGCGCGACACGATCCTGAACGGCAGCAATGGCGAATCGATCGCCATGCGCTACGACGACGGCATCCGCCAGTACCAGACCACCAAGCCGTTCGAGGGCGTGATCCCCAATCTCGACCGCCGCTGGAAGGAGACCGATTCCTCCTGGGTGCGCGAGGAGCTGGAGCGTTTCCAGCACGAGGCGAAGTGCGAGGTCTGTGGCGGCGCGCGCCTCAAGCCCGAGGCGCTGGCGGTGAAGATCGCCGGACTGAACGTGAGCCAGGTCACCGAGTTCGCGATCGGCGAGGCGGTGAAATGGTTCTTGGAGCTCGACCCCAAGCTCACGCCCAAGCAACGCGAGATCGCCGCCCGCATCCTGAAGGAGATCAACGAGCGGCTGGGCTTCCTCGACAACGTCGGCCTCTCCTATCTCACGCTGAACCGCACGTCGGGTACACTGTCGGGTGGCGAAAGCCAGCGCATCCGGCTCGCCTCACAGATCGGGTCCGGTCTCACGGGTGTGCTCTATGTGCTGGACGAGCCGTCGATCGGCCTGCACCAGCGCGACAATGACCGCCTGCTGAAGACGCTGACGCGGCTGCGCGACCTCGGCAACACGGTGCTGGTCGTCGAGCACGACGAGGATGCGATCCGAGCGGCCGATCACCTGGTCGATATGGGACCGGGCGCTGGCGCCCACGGCGGGAAGGTCATCGCCGAAGGCACGCCCGAGGAGGTGATGCAGAACAGCGCGAGCCTCACCGGCCAGTATCTCTCCGGCTTCCGTCAGATCCCGATCCCCAAGCTCCGACGCGAGCCACCGCCGCAAAACGGCAAGGGTGACAAGGGCGGTGGCGGTCGCTGGCTGACCGTGAAAGGCGCGCGCGCCAACAATTTGCAGAACGTCAACGCCTCGATCCCGCTCGGCACCTTCACCTGCGTCACCGGCGTCTCCGGTTCGGGCAAGAGCACGCTGATCGTCGAGACGCTCTACAAGGCGCTGGCCAAGCGGCTGAACGGCGCACGCGAGCATCCCGGCGAACATGCCGCGCTCGACGGCATCGGCCATCTCGATAAGATCGTTGACATCGACCAGTCGCCGATCGGCCGCACGCCGCGCTCGAACCCCGCCACCTATACCGGCGCCTTCTCACCGATCCGCGACTGGTTCGCCCAGCTTCCCGAATCGACCGAGCGTGGCTACAAGCCCGGTCGGTTCTCGTTCAACGTCAAGGGCGGCCGTTGCGAGGCCTGCCAGGGCGATGGCGTCATCAAGATCGAGATGCACTTCCTGCCCGACGTCTACGTGCAGTGCGACGTCTGCAAGGGCAAGCGCTACAACCGCGAGACCCTGGAGATCCATTTCCGCGGCAAGTCGATCGCCGACGTGCTGGAGATGACCGTCGACGAGGGCGTCGAGTTCTTCAAGGCCGTGCCCGTGATCCGCGACAAACTCCTGACCCTGCAGCAGGTGGGGCTGGGCTACATCCATATCGGCCAGCAGGCGACCACCCTCTCCGGCGGCGAAGCCCAGCGCGTGAAGCTCGCCAAGGAGCTGTCGCGTCGCGCCACCGGCCGCACGCTCTACATCCTCGACGAGCCCACGACCGGGCTGCACTTCGAGGACGTGCGCAAGCTCCTCGAGGTGCTGCACCGCCTGGTCGAAGGCGGCAACACTGTCCTGGTGATCGAGCACAATCTCGAGGTCATCAAAACGGCCGACTGGATCCTCGACATGGGTCCGGACGGCGGTTCGGGCGGCGGCCGCATCATCGCCGAGGGACCGCCCGAGGAGATCGTCAAGGTCGACGAAAGCTATACAGGCCGCTACCTCGCCCGCCTGCTGCCTCGCAGTGCCGCCGCGAAGAAGCGGGCCTAGGTATCTTCTCCTCTCCTCCTCACACACTTCGTGGGGAGGAAATTGACATCGCACCACTAAAGCGTCGGTGGCCGGCGTGCGTTAGATGCCTGCTCATAAGCGTAAGCGAACCTCAGCAGCTTGGCCTCGCTCCAGGCGCGGCCGGCGAAGGTGAGGCCGAGGGGAAAGTCCGGCGTCTCTTTGCCGTCGACTCCCGAGATGAAGCCCGCCGGCACCTGGACGCTGGGATAGCCCGCCTTGGCCGCGATCGCAGCGCCCGCCCATCCGGGAAAGATCACGGCATCGAGCTTGTGCTGCGCCATGTAGGCATCGAGCCCGAGCACCTGGGCGGCGTTGAGATCCATGGCCCGCGCCGAACGGTATTCCAGTTCCGACAGATCTCCACGCGTGGCCTGCGCGGCAAGGAAAAGGTCCTGGCCGAAGCGCAGCGCCTTGTCGGCGTTGGCCTGATTAAAGGCGATGATGTCGGCCATCGTCTTCATCTTCGTGTTGACCGCCCAGTCGCGCAAATAGGCGTTGAGATCGTGCTTGAGCTCGTAGAGGAACACAATCGGCGGCGACGCTGGCGCACCCTTGAATCTGCTGAGCGGATTGCGGTTCAGCACGCCCATGGTCGTGCCAGGTCCGCCAATCCAGCCCGCGGTCGGCATGCTGGCGCGCACCAGGGTGGCGCCGCAATCGGCTAGCACCGAGACGGTCTTCGCCATCACCGCCTTAGAGCGCTCCGGCAATTTGCCGAAATAGATGTCGTTCAGCGAATCGTCAGGATCGCTCGGCACGCCGATGCGTGCGCCCTTCAGCCCGTCCTTGTCGAGGCCGGCGGTGTAATCGTTTGGCCGCTGCTGATGCTGTGTCGCGGGATCCAATGGATCACGCGCGGCCAGTACGTTCAAGAGGATCGCCGCATCGCGCACGGTACGGGTGAGCGGCCCTGCCGTGTCCTGGCTGTGCGAGATCGGCAGGATGCCCGCGCGGCTTAAAAGCCCGACCGTGGGTTTCACCGTGACCACGCCGTTCTGTGTCGCCGGACTGAGCAGCGAACCGGAGGTTTCGGTGCCAATCGCCGCGGCACACAAGTCCGCCGCGACGGCAACGGCGGAGCCTGCGCTTGAACCACCCGGCGCCACGATCGGGATGCCGCGATCGTCGACGAGTGTCGGCGCATATGGGTTCCTCACCTGGCCGCCCAGTGAGCTGTAACCCGAAGGCATGTCGATCGCGATGATGTTGGCGAACTCGGTCAGGTTCGCCTTGCCCAGGATCACCGCGCCGGCGGCGCGCAGCCGCTTGACGATCGTGGCATCGTCCTTGGCGCGTGCATTCTCCAGCGCGAGAGAGCCAGCAGTCGTGTGCTGCTTGTCACCGGTGGCGACATTGTCCTTGACCAGGATCGGCACGCCGGCGAGCGGTTGGCGTGCCGACGGTTTCACGCCATCGAGATGGCCGGCAATCGACAACGCATCGGGATTGATCTCGCGCACCGACGTGAGGGCTGGCCCGGTGCGATCGTAGGACTCGATCCGTGCCACGTAAGCACGCACAAGGGCACTTGCGGTTGTCTTTCCACCGGCAAGTGCGTCAACCACCTCAACAAGCGAAGCATTCTCCACAGCAAACGACACCTGCGCCTCCACACGTACCGACACTATCGCACCCGTCGCGGCCGACAGAACGGCGAGTTCACGCCGCGTGAGTCCGCTGCGATCGGGGCGCTTTGGTTTCGCCATCTTACGGTCTCACGGAGGACCGAACAGCCTGGCGACGGCCGCCTTTGGGCTGGAGGCATGGACCGCCCCTTTCAGGACGTCCCATAGCCCCTCATAGGCGATGTAAAGCGGGTTGTTGGGCCTCGAACGGTTATGTACCAGGCCATAACGGATCGCGACGTCAGGACGCTCGGGCTGGTAGGTACCGAAGAGGTGATCCCAGAGCATCAGCGTGCCACCGTAATTCTTGTCGATGTATTCGGAGTTGCTGGCGTGATGCACCCGATGCGCTGACGGCGTGTTGATGAACCACTCGACCCAACGCACGTGCGGCACAAGTTCGGTATGGACGAAGAACTGGTAAGCAAGGTCGGCAGAGACCATGCCAAAGACCCAGACCGGATCGTAGCCCAACCAAACGATCGGCAAATAAAACAGGAACAGGCCGGACAGGACCGGCGTCCACGCAAGCCGGAAAGCCGTCGTCGCCAGCATCTTCTCACTGCTGTGGTGCACGCTGTGCGAGGCCCACAGGAAGTTGATGCGATGCGAGCAGCGGTGCTCGACGTAGAAGCCGAGGTCGACCAGCACGAACAGCAGGATCAGGCTCGGCCAATTGTCCAACGACACCGGGATTGTGGTGAGCCGGTACTCGTAGACGAAGGCGGCGAACACGCCAAAGACGATCCCGTGGGTGGCCGCCTGGGCGATGATGTGGCCGACCGTCATGACCACCGACACCGAAGCATTCTTCCACGGATAGGTGCCGTCGCGGCGCGCCAGAAAAAAGCCCTCGACCAGCACGGTGAGAGCAAACAGGCTCATCGCGATTACCGCCGGCGCAAACTGCCCGGCCCTTCCCAGAATCTGCTCGAAGCTCAGGTAGAATTCCATTGGCCTCCCCTGCGGTTCTAACGCCGCTGCCAATCAATCCGACCAACATCATAACCGAACTGGCGCTCCACCACAGCGGGCGTCGCATCGGAGGCATCACCTGTGCGTGACGCGACGCGTTCCTTGGCCACCTCTTTGGGGATGTCGAGCCACAAGCCTTCGAAAGGGACACCGACCTTGACCGCCAATGCTTCCGCCGCCTGCCGCTCTTCGGGGCGCGCGAACACGGCGTCGAGCACAACGCTGTGACCTGCACGCAGGACCCGTTCGGCGCGCGTCATCATCGCAGCGTAGACCCTGGCCGAGGCCTCGGGTGAGTAGCTGCCGGCCGGCATACGCTCCTCCAGCGCAATACCCGCCAATCGTTTGCGCTCGACGTCGCTGCGCACGGCAATCGCGCCCGGTGCGCGGCCGATCTCCGGCGCAAGCTGCAACGCTTTGGTCGTCTTGCCGCTGCCCGAGAGGCCGCCGATCGCCATCAGCCGCGGCGGCGCAGGCTGCAGGAAGGTAAGCGCGGTGCGCTGATAGGCGCGGGCTGGCTCGGTGTCCCCGCCGCTCACCGCTCCGGCTGCGGCATCGACATGCGCCCGGATCGAGGCGCGACGCGAGAGGAACATCGGCAGCAGCGCCAACGCTTCGTCATGTGTCGCGCCGACAAGCTCGCCAATCCGCCACAGCCATTCGTTCAGCAACCGGTTGGCAAGCGAACGCTGACCGCGATGGCAAAGATCCATCAAGGTGAAGGCGAGATCGTACAGCACATCGGTGTTGGCGATGCGGTCCGAGAACTCGATGGCGTCGAACGGCACCGGCTTGTCCTCGATCAACACGATGTTGCGCAGATGCAGGTCGCCATGGCAGCGCCGGATCGCCCCCGCCTCGACCCGGCGCGCCACCAGATCCATGAACGGCTCCAACGACCGCGGCATGCCCTCGGCCAGCGCTTCCGTCGTCGGCGGATGAAGCCGCTCACCCCGTTCTCGCATCTGGCGGATATCGGCCGCGACCGACTGGCGGTAGTCGTCGGGTCGACAAAAGCCATCCCGGATCGGGCTCAGCCCGTCATGGAAGCAGGCGATGCGCGCACCCAGGGCCGTCATCATTTCAGTTGTGAGTGCGCTCTGGTCGGTCAGCCGGTCGAACAGCTTGCCGTCATCGAATCGATGCATGACGACCAATGAATCAAGGGCATTGGCTGTCGTCTCGCCAATCTCGCCCAACGCCAGCCGGCCGTCGGACTCGTGCCGCACCGGCGCCACGCCGAGGTAAACTTCCGGTGCCAGCGGACGATTGATGTCGATCTCGGCCTGACACATGGCGGCCCGCCGATCGGCGGTGGAAAAATCCATGTACGGAAACTTCACCGCGCGCTTCAGCTTATAAGCGCGCTCGCTGGCGAGAAACACGACGGCGCCATGCGTGTCGATGCGTCTTGCGGGCGCCAGGCGCCGCTCGAGGAAATCGATGACCTCGGTCTGGTCCTCGACGACAAAGGACGGATGCGCCGTCATGCCGTCTGGGCGTTGGTCGCGTTGGTGCCGCTGTCGTCTCGTGGATCGATATGCAGGATGACTTCCGCCTGCGGAAAGGCTTCCTCGATTGCCGCCTGGATCGTGTCGCTGATCACGTGCGCCCGGCCGAGCGACATGGTGGGATGCAGCACGACGTGGAGCTGGATGAATTGCTTGAGGCCTGCGGAACGCGTGCGCAGATCATGCACGCTGCGCACGCCGGGCTGACGCTGCACGATGTCGAGGATGTGCTCACGATCGCGCTCCGGCAGCTCGCGGTCCATCAACACGTCAATCGAGGTCCGGCCAATACCCCAGGCACCGATCACGAGATAGATCGCAACACCTGCCGCCACCACGAGGTCGATCACCGGCTGGTCGAGCCGGCTTGATGCGAGGATGCCGGCGCCGACGGCGATATTGGTGACGAAGTCGGTCGTGTAGTGCGCCTTGTCGGCGCCAATGGCGATCGAGTTGGTCTTCCGCACGACATGGCTCTGGAAGAGCATGAGGGCCAGAGTGAGGACGATGGCAAACGCACTCACCGCGACGCCTATGAACTCCTCCTGCACCGGCCTCGGATGCAGGAAGCGGTCGGCCACGGTCAGAACCAGTCCGCCAGCCGAGGCGGCGATGAAGCCTGCCTGCGCCATGCCCGCCAGCGCCTCGGCCTTGCCATGGCCGAAGCGATGGTCCTCATCGGCAGGCACCAGCGCCTGTCGGATGGCAATGAAAGTGATTAGCGAACTCACCAGGTCGATCGCCGAGTCGACCAGCGAGGAGAGCATGCCGACGGAATCGGTGATCAGCCAAGCAAGCCCTTTGGTGACGATCAGGATCGTCGCCACCGACATTGAGGCCAGACTGGCCCGCCGCATCAGCCGTGCGGCGACGCCCGGCTCGACTGTCAGGGATAAAGAGTGCGTGTCGACCATCGGGCCCCGGCGTCAGGACGGCTGTACTCCAGACGATCATGTAGGCGGAAAGCGCCGTCTTGCCAGAACTCGATAAAGGTTGGTTGCAGCCGGAAGCCGGACCAGTGTGGCGGGCGCGGCACTTTTCCAACCAGGTGCTTCGCCGTGAACTCGGCCACCCGCTTTTCGAGGGCGAATCGGCTTTCGAGCGGACGAGACTGCTCGGACGCCCAGGCGCCGATCTGGCTGCCGCGATCGCGGGTCGAGAAGTAGGCGTCCGCCTCCTCCGGCGTGGTCTTTGAAACCAGACCCTCAATGCGTACCTGGCGGCGCAGGGATTTCCAGTGAAACAACAGCGCCGCCTGGGTGTGCCCGAGGAGTTGCTGGCCCTTGCGGCTCTCGTAGTTGGTGTAAAACACGAAGCCTGAAGCGTCGTAGCCCTTCAGAAGCACCATGCGGCACGATGGCATCCCGTTCGGCCCCACCGTGGCCAGCGCCATGGCGGTGGGATCGTTCGGCTCACTTTTCTCGGCCTCGGCGTACCAGTCGGCAAAAAGGACGAGTGGATCATCTTTCACGCGGATCATGACCCACAATATGAAGGGCCATGAGGCCTTCCACCACCGGCATCTTGTCCCGCTGCCCCCATCCCGGTAGAAACGAGGCATGACAGCCGCGCAATTGATGGCCGGGAAAAAAGGCCTAGTCATGGGGGTCGCCAATCATCGGTCGATCGCCTGGGGAATAGCAAAAGCCTGCCATGATCATGGCGCCCAGCTCGCTTTCACCTACCAGGGCGACGCACTTGAGAAGCGTGTGCGACCGCTGGCCCAGGAGATCGGCAGCGAACTCGTCCTGCCCTGCGACGTCACGGACGCCGCAAGCATCGACGCGGTCTTTGCCGAAATCGACAAGAAATGGGACAGGCTCGACTTCCTGGTCCATGCCATCGCCTTTTCCAATAAGGACCAGTTGAAGGGTCGTTACCTCGACACGACGCCCGACAACTTCCAGCTCACCATGAACATCAGCTGCTACTCCTTCACCGCCGTCGCCCAGCGCGCCGTGCCCCTGATGAAGGAAGGTGGCAGCCTGCTCACCCTCACTTACTACGGCGCCGAGCGCGTGATGCCGCACTACAATGTCATGGGTGTCGCCAAGGCGGCGCTTGAGGCAAGCGTACGCTACTTGGCGGCCGACCTCGGCGACCGGAAGATCCGCGTCAACGCGATCTCGGCCGGCCCGATCAAGACCTTGGCCGCGTCGGGCATCGGCGACTTCAACTACATCTTGAAGTGGAACGAGCTGAACGCGCCGCTCAAGCGCAATGTCTCGACCGAAGAGGTCGGCAACGCCGGCCTCTACCTGCTCTCGGATCTCGGCAGCGGCGTGACCGGCGAGGTGATGCATGTCGATGCCGGCTACCACGTCGTCGGCATGATCAAGACTCAGTCGGCCAAGCAGCTTTCCGAGCTGCTTGCCAATTTCGAAGACGACTAGGCTCGCGGCCATGGCTGGTAGCAGCTTCGGCACCCTCTTCCGGTTCACGAGCTGGGGCGAAAGCCATGGGCCTGCGATCGGCTGCGTGGTCGACGGCACACCGCCGCGCATCGCGCTCCAGGAGGCCGATATCCAGGTCTGGATGGAGAAGCGCCGCCCTGGCCAGTCGCGCTTCGTCACCCAACGCCAGGAGCCCGACATAGTCCGGATCCTGTCTGGCGTATTCGAGGGTGTCACAACAGGCACGCCGATCGCGCTCCATATCGACAATGTTGACCAGCGCAGCCGCGACTACGGCGAGATCAAGGACAAGTTCAGGCCCTCGCACGCCGACTATACCTACTTCAAGAAATATGGCGTGCGCGACTACCGCGGTGGCGGCCGGCAATCGGCGCGCGAGACCGCGGTGCGCGTGGCTGCGGGCGCCGTCGCACGCAAGATCCTGGGCGATGGCGTCACCATCCGGGGCGCGGTCGTCCAGATCGGCGCTCAGAAGATCGACCGCGCCAAATGGGACTGGAACGCCACCGGCGACAATCCGTTCTGGTGCCCGGATCGGCAGGCCGCGCAGGTGTGGGAAGGCTACCTCGACGAGGTGCGCAAGCGTGGCAGCTCCTGCGGCGCAGTGATCGAGGTCGTAGCCTCGGGCGTGCCCGTGGGATTGGGCGATCCGGTTTACGACAAGCTCGATGCCGATCTTGCCAAGGGGTTGATGAGCATCAACGCGGTCAAGGGCGTAGAGATCGGCGACGGCTTCGCGACCGCCGCGATGAGCGGCGAGGAAAATGCCGACGAGATGCGCATGAAGGATGGCGAGGTCTCGTTCCTCAGCAACCATGCCGGTGGTATCCTGGGCGGCATCTCGACCGGCCAGGACATCGTCTGCCGCCTGGTCGTGAAGCCCACCAGTTCGATCCTCCATCCCGTGCGCAGCGTCGATCGTTTCGGCAACGACGTCGAGCTGCGCACCAAGGGACGTCACGATCCGTGTGTCGGCTTACGGGCAACTCCCGTTGCCGAGGCGATGATGGCCTGCGTCCTCGCCGACCATCTGCTGCGCCATCGCGCACAGTGCGGTTGACGACGTATGCCGTCCGACGAGCCCGTCCAAGTACGGTACGGGCGATTGCACAACCTCAGCATGGCGATCGTCGCAGCGGCCATGGTCGCCGTCGCGCTCTTTCACTTCTCGGCCCATCCGGACCAGACGCCTCGCCTGTCGTTCTCCGATCCGCGCTTCGTGCTCTTTGCCGTGCTTGCGATCGCGATGGGCTACTATAGCTACCTCGGTATCAGCCGATCTCTCGACCGCGGGCCGCAGGTCGTGATCGACCGCGATGGCATCGCGCTCGGCTTCGGCCGCAACCGGCGCTTCACCTGGCGTGAGGTGCAATGGGTGCGCTTGCGCCGGCTCGCCCTTCGACCGCAGCTTCAGATCGGGTTGGCGCCAGAGGCCTTCGTCTCAGCCAACCTCAAGCTGTCGGCTTGGAATCTCGACGATGGCCTGCGGCCTGTTCGCGGCGTTCCTGCTGCAGTGCTCGTGCGCGACAATGGGCTCGACAGATCCTCGACCGCGATGCTTGATGCCATCCGGGCGCGGCGGCCCGATCTCGTGAAACCCTGACGTGACGACCTGATCGACCGGGAGGATCCGCCATGCGGCGGTTTATTGTTGGCCTGCTTGCAACTGTCGGCGCCCTCACACTGCTTGGCATTGGCGCCGCGGCAGTGTTTCTGACCCAAGGCTCGTTCAGCTCCAAGGCGTTGCCCGAAAGCATGGTGGTTACGCTTGATCTCCGTCGGCTTCCGCCCGAGACCGCTTCGTCAGGCATCCTCGGCGGTTGGTGGCGCGATTCGCGCAACATGGTGGAGACGGCGCAAGCGCTCTGGCAAGCGGCAGACGATCCGCACGTCATCGGACTCTATGTCGAGATCGGAGACGAGAGCGCGGGCCTCGCCCGAGTACAGGAGCTGCGCCAGGCGATCCAGCGGTTTCGCAGCAAGGGCAAGTTCACAGTCGGCTTCGCCGAGTCGCTGGGCAGCGGTGGCGATCATTTCGCCGACTACTATCTCGCTACCGCCCTCGATCACCTTTGGTTGCAGCCCAGCGGCGGTTTCGGCATTGCCGGTCTTGCCGTCGAAACACCGTTCCTCAAGGGCGGCCTCGACAAGCTTGGCATCCGCGTGGAAGGCGGCAAGCGTTACGAATACAAGAGCGCACCCGATACCTTCACCCAGTCGGACATGACGGGGCCGGCGCGCGAGAATCTGCAGCAGCTCATCGATGGCCTGTACGGACAGTTCATCGAGGACGCCGCGCGTGACCGCCATATGGCCGCAACGAAACTGCGGCAGCTCATTGATGCAGCGCCCTTCGACTCCGAACGCGCCCGGATCGAGGGGCTGGTCGACAAGGTCGGCTACCGCGCCGATGCCATGGACGATGTCTGGCAACGCGCCGGCTCTACGCGCGACCTCGTCACGCTCTCCGACTATGCCGACGGCCGGCCGCGGCCCAATGGCCGTCGCGATGTCGTGGCGCTCGTTCGCGTGAGCGGCGGCATCGTCTCGGGAACGAGCGGCAACGATCCTTTCAGTGACGATCTGCGGGCGGCTTCCGATGACATCGTCGATGCCCTTGATGCAGCGGAGCAATCGAAAGAGGTCAAGGCGATCGTGTTGCGCATCGACTCGCCAGGCGGCACCTACCCCGCGTCCGATGCCATCGCCGACGGCGTGGGCCGCGCCCGAGCCGCGGGCAAGCCGGTGATCGTTTCCATGGGCGACGTCGCGGCTTCAGGCGGGTACCTCGCCGCGGTGCGCGCAGACGTGATCGTCGCCGAACCCACGACTATCACGGGTTCGATCGGCGTCTTCGGCATGTGGCCGGTGGCGACCGATCTTCTGACGACACTCGGCATCAAGGTCGATCGCCTGAAAGTTGGCACGAATGCCGGCATGTATTCATCATTCCAAGTGCCCACGCCGGCCCAGCAAGCCGCCATCGGCCGCGAGCTCGATGCGGTCTACGCCGATTTCACGCGCCAGGTCGGCGAAGCGCGCAAGCTCGATGGAACTCGCCTCGATTCATCCGCGCGCGGACGGGTCTTCACTGGCATCGAAGCCAAGCGCGCCGGCCTTGTCGACGAGCTGGGCGGCCTAGACGTGGCGCTCAAGGTCGCCAAGGCCAAAGCTGGGATCGACGAATCGAAGCCGATCGAGCTTCGGCCGTTCCCCGGCGAGAGCAGCCCGTTGCAGCGGATTGCCGGCCGGCTGCTGCGGCTTGCGGACATGGCGACCAGCGGACCTGAGGTCCGGGCGCCACGTGAGTTGCGCGACCTCATGGCTAAATTCGGCATCGCGGCACATCCCGGCAATGTCCGCTTGCCACCCCTTCCGCCGCTCTGGCGCTGATCGCTATCAGCCGCCGAGTTGGATGGTTGCCAGCGTGTCGAGCCGCTCACCGTCGCGTCGTAAGAGCCCGAGCGACTCGACACGGCCGTGCATCGGCAGATGCTGCCGCTCGACGATGCGGGCCACCTGCTCGGCGTCGGCTGCACGCTCGAACAGCCCAAGCGTTATATGCGGTTCGAACACCTCTCCATCTGGTGTTGGATTCAGCATCTCGTAGAGCTCGGTCAATTCTGCGGCTCCGTCGCCAGGCACCGCAAAGAGATAAGCAGCTCGGGATGGTGGCGTCTGGTCGAAGCGAACCACTCGATCCAGTACAAACCAGAACGGCCGTCGCTGCAGCCGCTCAAGCGTTTCTCGCAACTCGGACTCGCGCTTCACTGCGGCACCGAAGACCAGCGTGAAGTGTGGCCCAATCAATCCGGCTTCACGCGGATAATATTGCGCCCGAAGACGGCGCAGTGCGGTGTCGTCGGCCTCGCTCAGCACCGGCCAGGCGACGACGAACAGCACCTCAGCCGTAGCTCTTGGCCATGCCGAAGGCGGGGTCCATTGCCGCGCCATAGGGCGGGAACGGGTAGCGCAGGCCGTTTTTGCCAAGATGCCCCATGCCTTCGACGGCGCGCAGGAGCTCGTCAGGTGGGCAGGCCATCAAGAGCTCGTCATCAGCGACGCCGCCATAGCGGCGCTCGGCGTAGCAAGGCAGCGACAGCGACGTCTGGCGCGTGGCAAGCGCCCGCCCCCAGGAATCTGCGCAGGCGCTTTCGCCCGTCACGGTGAAGTCGTAGCGGCGATAGCGATGGAACTGCAGGCCGTTGATGAAATAGATCATCTGGCCTGGCGTGGCATAAAACAGGCAGATGTCCGGCGGATTAAGTCGCGCCGAGCGCAGGGGCGACACGACGAGCCCGTTGTAGGTGCCGTTGGGCACGCGCGGCATCTGCGCCTGATGCGCCGCCGACGCTTCCTTGTTGCCGAACCACACGCCGTTCATGTGGTCTCCCGACAGGAAGCCCTCGCCTGGATGGTTGAGGCCGACGACACCGCCGCAATTGCCGCCGCGCGTATTGTCGACGGTGATGCCGAGCGTGAAGCCGTACCAGCGCGACTGGGTCACCATCTGGCACATGGTGAACTTGAAGCCCTCGGTCGGCTTGCGTACGCCCGAGATCTTGTCCATCTCGGCCGGATCCTCGAACAGCTTCATGCCGATCGGCTGGGTGCGGATGCGCAGCAGATCGATCAGCTTGGCGCTCGCCTCGGCAAGCATCTTGCCGTCAATCTTCTCCGGCGGTGTCCAGGGGGCGGTCTTGTAGCCCGGCGGCAAGGTCTGAACGTTCATGGTGTCCTCCGTCGTTTGGCCTCAGGTCAGGTTCAACCCGCCATCGGCAATCAGGATCTCTCCCGTAACGTAATCGTTGGCACAGAACGCGGCCACCAGATCGGCAATATCCGCTGGTTTCGCAGGCCGACGCATCGGCGCCTTGGTGTTCCAGAGCTCATAGGCCGCTTCCCAGCCCGTGCTCATCGCCGTGTCGACCAGGCCGGGGGCCACGCAGTTCACCCGGATATCCGGACCGAGCGTCAGCGCCAGCAAACGCGTGGTGTGATGCAACGCCGCCTTGGACACTGCATAGGGAATGGACGAACCCTTGGGCCGTTCGCCGGCGTGGGTGCCGATATTGACGATGCAGCCTGGTCGACCGGTTTTTGCCGACAAACGGAGCGCCTGTTCCGCTTCCGCAATCAGCATCCAGGGCGCGATCAGGTTGACGTCCATCATGCGCCGCCAGACCTCGGGAGTCGCAGCCTTGAGATCGGCGTGCGGGAAGCGCGCCACGATGCCGGCGTTGTTCACCAGCACGTCGAGGCGGCCATGATGCGCCAACACCTCGCGCACCAGAGTGCCCGCCTGCTCGACCTTCTCGAGGTCGGCGGCATGGTAGCTCGAACCCGGCAGTTCGGCGAGCAGCGCCGAGGCTTCTGCAGCAGGTCGGCGGCCATGCAAGGCCACGCGATAGCCGTCACGCGTGAGACGACGCGCGATCGCAGCGCCGATGCCTTGCGTCGAGCCGGTAACGAGGGCGATGCGGTCAGACACAGGACTGCAACGCCGCCAGCGTCTCGTCGGGCCGCTCGACCATCATGAAATGCCCACTGTTGGGAATGACCACCGTCTTCGCGCCGGCAAGGGCCGCCGCCAGCGGTTTCGCCTTGGCAGCGGGAGTCATGAGGTCACCGTCCCCCAGCACCAGCACGGTCGGGCATTTGATGGCGGCGGCGCGTGCCAGAGCGTCCTTGTAGGCGTTGCAGGCAGCGAGAGCGGCATGGATCACGTCGGGCCTGTTGCGCGCCAGTACCGAGAGCGATTCGCGGCGCAGCCACAGACCGGGCGAGACCATGCCGCCCTTGTGCAGGGCGTTGCCCATGCCCCAGAAGGTCATCAGCTCCTGAACCTTCAGCGTGTTGGCCTTGGCCGATTCGAGCATTTCTGGATGCACCGGCATCTCAGTCGCGACACCGCAAAGCCCTAACGCTCGCACCTTGTCGCCATGGCGGGCCGCGCAGTCGAGCGCCACCAGTGCGCCCATGGAATGGCCAACGAGCGCCACGCTCTTGAGGCCGGCAGCGTCGATCAGCGCTGCCGTCCAGTCTGCCATTGCAGCGACGTCCGCCAACACCGGTCCATCCGACCAACCATGCGACGGGAAGTCCACCGCCAGCACGCTCCTGCCATGATGGGCGAACCAGCGCGTCTGCAACCGCCAGGTCGTGCGATCGAAGCCCGCGCCATGGAGGAAGACGACCGCAGGCTTCGCCGGATCGAAGACCATGCCGCCCGTGGTCGCGAACACCGCGCGACCGTCGACCTTGAGTTTCATGGTCAACCTTTCTGGGAGGCGCGCAGCGCCTGGCCGAGATCGTCCAGAAGATCGTCTGAATCCTCAAGGCCTACCGACAGCCGGATCATGCCTTCGCCGATGCCTGCCGCTTGCAAGGCTGCGGCGTCGAGCTGCGCATGCGTCGTCGAGGCGGGATGGATCACCAGCGACTTGGCGTCGCCGACATTGGCAAGGTGCGAAAAAAGCTTCAGCCGCTCGATGAAGCGCCGGCCCGCTTCGCGCCCGCCCTTGATGTCGAAGCTGAAGATCGAGCCTGTGCCCTTGGGCAGGAGCTTCTTTGCCAGCTCATGGTCGGGATGGTCGGCGAGTTCCGGCGAGGCGATGCGTTCGACGGCCGGATTGCCTTTCAGGAAAGCGATGACCTTGCGTGCATTCTCCATGTGTCGCGCGATGCGCAGCGGCAGGGTTTCCAGCCCCTGTAGGAGATAGAACGCGTTCTGCGGCGCGAGGCAGCAGCCGAAGTCGCGCACGCCCTCGGCACGGGCGCGCATGATGAAGGCCTGCGGGCCAAATTCCTCGGCGAAGTCGATGCCGTGATAGCCGGCGTAGGGCTCGGTGAGCGTCGGAAACTTCCCGGAGGCTTCCCAGTCGAAGCGGCCCGAATCAACGATCACGCCGCCGATCGCCACGCCATGGCCGCCGATGAACTTGGTCGCCGAATGAAAGACAATGTCGGCGCCGAGCGTCAGCGGTCGGCAAAGCACGGGCGAGGCGAACGTGTTGTCGATCATCAGCGGGATCTTCGCCTCGTGCGCAATGGCGCCGATCTTCGGGATATCGAAGACCTCGCCGCCGGGATTGCCGATCGTCTCGCCGAGGACCAGCCGCGTTTCAGGCTTGATCGCTTTGGCGATTCCATCGTGATCGCGCGGATTGACGAAGGTCGTCTCGATACCGAAGCGCGGCAAGGTAAGCGCCAGCATATTGCGCGTGCCACCGTAGAGTGACGTCGAGGCGACGATGTGGCCGCCTGCCCCCATCAGCGTGGCAATGGCGGTGTGCAGCGCGGCCTGTCCGCTCGAGACACCGAGCGCGCCCGATCCCTCCTCCAGCGCCGCCACGCGCTCCTCGAACACCGAGACGGTCGGATTGGAGATGCGGCTGTAGATGTGGCCACCGACCTCCAGATTGAACAGGCTCGCGGCATGGTCGACATCGCGGAACACGTACGATGTCGTTTGATAGATCGGCACCGCTCGCGCGCCGGTCGCCGGATCGGGATGCTGGCCGGCATGGAGAGCCAGCGTGTCGGGTTTCAGGAATTTCGCTTCGACCACGATCGTCGTTCCTCGCTTGGCTTTACTGGGCGGTCCAACCGCCATCGGAAACGAGCTGTGCGCCCTGCATATTGGAGGCCGTATCAGAGGCCAAGAGCAAAGCCAGTCCCGCGATCTGCTCCGGCTTGGTGAATTGCAGCTGCGGCTGCTTCTCCGCCAACAAATCGCGATTGGCCTTCTCGACGGTGATGTTCTCAGCCTTGGCGCGCGCCTCGATCTGCGCCTGCACGAGCGGCGTCAGCACCCAGCCCGGGCAGATGGCGTTGCAAGTGACGCCCGTGTCGGCGCATTCGATGCCGACCACCTTGGTGAGACCCAGGATGCCGTGCTTGGCGGCGACGTAGGCCACCTTGTGCGCGGAGGCGACCAGGCCGTGCGTGCTGGCGATATTGATGATGCGACCCCACTTCTTGGCCTTCATCAGCGGCAACGCGGCGTGGATGGCGTGAAAGGTCGCGCTGAGATTGATGGCGATGATGGCGTCCCACTTCTCCGGAGGGAATTCCTCGATCGGCGCCGTGAACTGGATGCCGGCATTGTTCACCAGGATGTCGACGCTGCCGAACGCGGCCTGCGTCTTGGCGACCAGATCGGCGATCTCGGCCGGCTTGCTCATGTCGGCGCCGTTGTATTCGACCTTCACGCCGTTCTTCTTCGCCATATCCTCGCGCAGCTTCGCGATCGCAGCCCGATCACCGAAGCCGTTCAACATGACGTTGCAGCCCTCGGCGGCAAAAGCCTCGGCAACAGCCTGGCCGATGCCACTCGTCGAACCTGTAACGATGGCCGATTTACCCTTTAGCGACATGAACCCTCATTTCTTGAAAAACGACTCGGCTGCAGAAGCATGGCCTTGCTTGGCCTTGATCTTGGCTTCGACGCGCTCGATCTCGGCTTTCAGGACGGCGACGTACTCCTTCAGGTCTTCGATATTCATATCGTCGAGGTTCAGGGGCTTCGTCTTCTTCTGGCGGGGATCGAGATCGTCGAGGTCAAAGGCCATGGCGTGGCTCCACGGAAGCGGCTAAGGGAGACCTAGCATCGCTCCCATCGAACCGAAAGGCCGCCCATGAGCGCACTTCCCGCCACGATGACGTGTGTCGAGATCAAGACTCCAGGTGGCCCGGAGGCGCTGGTACCGACTGAGCGGCCGGTGCCGCAGCCGAAGCCAGGCGAGCTCCTGATCAAGGTGGCGGCCAGCGGCGTCAATCGCCCCGACCTCGCCCAGCGCGCCGGCGCCTATCCGCCACCGCTGGGCGCTTCCGATCTGCCCGGACTGGAAGCGGCCGGCACGGTGGCTGCGATCGGCACCGGTGTCAGCGGCTGGAGCGTGGGCGATGCTGTCTGCGCACTGACGCCCGGCGGCTCATATGCCGAGTATTGCATTGTGCCCGCGCCGCAGTGCCTGCCCCCGCCCAAGGGCTTCGACATGCTGCACGCAGCGGCACTGCCGGAGAATTACTTCACCGTGTGGCACAACCTTTTCGAGCGCGGCCAGCTCAAGCAGGGCGAATCGGTGCTGATCCACGGCGGCGCCAGCGGCATCGGCACGACGGCGATCCAGCTTGCCAAGGCATTTGGTGCGACCGTGTTCACAACGGTGCGCAACACCGAGAAGGCCGAGGCCGTGATCAAGCTCGGCGCCGACCATGCGGTGATCTACAAGGACAACGACTGGGCCGCCGAGGTGAAGAAACTGTCAGGCGGCGTCGATGTCGTGCTCGACATGGTCGCGGGCGACTATCTGCCGAAGAACCTGCAGCTCCTGAAACAGGAAGGACGCTGCGTCGTGATCGCCTTGCAAGGCGGCGCGACCGCAACGGTCAGTGCCGGCATCGTGATGGTGAACCGCCTCACCCTCACCGGCTCGACACTGCGGCCGCAGAGCATCGAGAACAAGGGCCGCATAGCGCGCGGCCTGAAGGAGAAGGTGTGGCCATTCCTGGAGCACGGAAAGATCCGGCCGATCCTCTACAAGACTTTCCCACTCAAGGAAGCCGCGGCCGCGCACGCCGAACTCGAGCGCGCCAACCATGTCGGCAAGGTGATGCTGAAAGTATAAAGCTGCCCGACGCCACAACCGGCGTCAGCGCTTAGTTGTGATGTTCGTTCGCATCGACCGGCGCAACGTCCGGCTGATCGGCCTCGGCCGGATCAACGTCGGCCGGTGTCTGCGGCTCTAGTGGCGGCAGGCCCGCCTTCTTGCGCGCAGCATCCTCGCGAGCAGCCTTACGACGCGCGCGATCGACGGCGTCGTTCAGGTCCTTGAGCGTGCACAAGCCCAGGGTTACGGGGTCGCGCGGCCGAACATTCTGCATGTTCCAGTGCGTGCGATCGCGCACTGACTGGACGGTGCTCTTGGTCGAGCCGACCAGCTTGGCGACCTGGCTGTCCTGTAACTCCGGATGGACCTTGAGCAGCCAGGCGATCGCGTCGGGGCGATCCTGGCGCTTGGCCACCGGCGTGTAACGCGGGCCTTTCGAGCGGGCAACCGGCTCGGGCACATCGCGGGCGCTGAGCTTCAGCCGGCCGGCAGGATCAGCCTCGCAGCGCTTGATCTCTTCCTTGGTGAGCTGGCCGTTGGTGGTTGGATCGAGGCCGGTCATGCCGCCCGCAACCTCGCCGTCGGCGATCGCCTGGATCTCGAGCGGATGCAGCCCGGTGAAGGCCGAAATCTGGTCGAAGGTCAGGGTCGTGTTTTCGACGAGCCAGACGGCCGTCGCCTTGGGCATCAACACTTGCGGCATGAATACTCTCCTGCGCCGGGTATAGAGACCCCGTCGGCGCCCGCCAACCCGAAAAGCGGGTCTGCGGAATGAACAAAAAGAAACGGCCGGGGGTTACCCGGCCGTCCCTAAATTTAACGTCTCGGATCGAGCTTACTGGAGCACGATCACGACACGGCGGTTCTGCGGCTCGCGAACACCGTCGCCCGTCGGGACGAGCAGGTCGGTCTCACCCTTGCCGACGACCGAGATCGCCGTCGCCGGCACGCCATCGCGCACCAGAGCGTCCTTGACCGCGTTCGCACGGCGCAGCGACAGCGCCATGTTGTAGTTGGCCGGACCCGACGTGTCGGTATGGCCGGTCGCGGTGATGCGAGCGCTACCCTTCGACTTGTAGGCGTCGGCCGCCTGCTGGATGGTGCTCAGGGCCTGCTGCGAGAGGTTCGAGCGGTCCCAATCGAAGAACACCATGAACGACGGCGCCTGAACCGGCGGCGGCGGCGGCGGCGCGGCGGCAGCCGGCGCACCGAACTTGACCTGCAGCCCGAGCATCAGGCTGAAGTTGTTGTTGCTCCAGGAGCCGAACGATGTGTTGGGGTTCGTCGTGCCGTAGTAGCGGCCGTCGAGGTTGACGCGGAAGTTGGTATCGACGTTCCAGCCGAGACCGATGATGCCCTGATAGGCAAACACGGTGCTGCTGAGCGAGGTTGAGTTGCCGAAGGAGTCGATGCCGTCGACGAAGCCGATACCAGCGCCAGCGCCGATGTAAGGCGTGATCACCGCACCAGGCGCGAAATCATACAGCAGGTTGGCAAGGACGCCGACCTGGTTGATGTTCCGGCTATTGGTGGTGAAATTGTTGCCGTTGATGTTGAAATTCCCGTTCGCCGAGTTCTGGCGATAGACGCCTTCCAACTCGACGCGCGGGCCAACGAAGTCGTAGCCGATCACGCCGCCGGCCGCCCATCCAGTCTGCGGCTGGATGCCGAGTCCGCCAATGTTTGTGTTGAGCAGCCAGTTCAGACCGCCTTCCGCACCGATGTAGAAACCTGCGGACGGAGACTGCGCCTGGGCCATGACCGGCAGCGCAATAAGCGCCGCTGCAGCCACAAAAGCCTTCTTCATGAGTTCTTCCCCTCGTTAAACTGACGCGCGTTGGGCTGGGTGTTTCCAACTCCACGCCGAATATACACATCGGCTATGGTGCGGTGCAAGGAGCGGGGCGCTTTCGCGGCCAACCTGTGGCCGCGGCGCAACAGTGTTACCCGACATCGGGGCTACGATTCCCGCTGCCCAGATTTTGTGGTCGAGAATCAACGGATCCCGCTCTCCAAGCCCAGGCAAAAATACTACAATAAAGGCCAGTATAAAGGCTCTGCAGGCACCGGAAACAGCGCCCCCTGTCCGAAAGGTAGAGTCGCAATATCTTGATGATCGCCGGCCCCACACGGTAAGGCCAAACAGGCTCTGAAAATTCTTACAATTTCAGTTGAACAAGGGGTCGCAACCGAAACTTGTCGCCGTCAAGAATGGTCAACCCCTACGTGGCTTGCCGAACCTCGTCCCTGCCATCGGCACTGGAATGTCCTTCCCGTGCGGACTTCCCCTGTGGGCAAAGGCTGCGGTAAACCGCCATTTACAAGCAGTCGAAGCATGAGGAAGCGCCAATGGGCCAGTACAGCAAGGTCGAAACCGAAGGCCGTCTCCTGATCGTCACCATCAACCGGCCGGAGGTCTACAATGCCTGTCATCCGATGGCGAACCAGGAGCTGGTTGAGGCCTTCGATGAATTCCATGCCAACCCCGATCTTTGGGTCGCCATCATCACCGGCGCCGGCGACAAAGCCTTCTGCGCCGGCAATGATCTGAAATACCACGCCGAACAGCAGGCCAAGACGGGCAAGCGGCCGGTCCACCCGCTCAAGGGTTTCGGTGGGCTCACCAACCGGCATGACCTCGACAAGCCGGTGATCGCTGCAGTGAATGGCGTCGCCATGGGCGGCGGATTCGAGATCGCGTTGGCCAGCGACATCATCATCGCGTCGGATAAAGCCACCTTCGCCCTACCGGAACCCAAGGTCGGGCTTGCCGCGGGCGCGGGCGGCATGCAGCGCCTGTCACGCATGATCCCGCTCAAGAAGGCCATGGGCATGATGCTAACCGGCCGGCATGTCCCTGCGAAGGAGGGCTATGAGCTCGGCTTCGTGACCGAGGTCGTGCCGCACGCCGAGCTAATGACCGCCGCCAAGCGGTGGGCCACCGACATCCTCGCCTGTTCGCCGATGTCGGTGCGCGCCACCAAGCAGGTGGTCATGCGCTCGCTCGACACGCCCATCCTCGAGGGCGCCATGCACAATCTCCACTACCCCGCGTTCGTCGCCATGACGAAGAGCGAGGACACGGTCGAAGGACCCAAAGCGTTTGCCGAGAAGCGCAAGCCCAACTGGCGGGGCCGCTAAGCGCGGCTCAGCTCAGGCGTCCTCGCGCGTTGTCGAAATCCCAGTCGAGCTCGAAACGATCGCCGGCCGCCTTCACGTAGGCGGCGTGGGGCGAGGCAAAGTGCGCCGGCATCAAAAGCGCGCCCTGCTCGACGCAATCGGCCAGCAGCGTGTTGCGGCTCTTGCGCGCGAGGTCGCGATCCTCGCAGAAGCAGCTATTCCACTTCCAGAGCGGCACCTGCACCGGATTGTGCAACGCATCGCCGGCGAAGATCGCCCGCTTGCCGCGTGAATCGAGATCGACGCGGATTTGGCCCGGCGTGTGGCCAGGCGCGGGCTTCAGAGTGAAACAGCCGCACATGCCGTGCTCACCCGAAACGAACTCGGCCTTCTTCGCCTCGACGATCGGCAGCACCGAATCGTTGTAGGTGTTGATCTGGTAGGTCTCCGTGTCCGGCTTCTTTGCCAGCGCAGCCCAATGGTCGTGGTCGGTGTGCGACATCACATACTTGGCGTTCGGGAAGGTCGGCACCCACTTGCCGTTCTCGAGCCGCGTGTTCCAGCCCACGTGATCGACGTGGAGATGGGTGCACATCACGAAATCGATCTCTTCGGGCTGCACCCCGGCCTCGCGCAGCCGGTCGAGATACTTCGTGTTCAGCATGTCGAAGCGCGGCATGCCCGGCCGCGGCTTGTGGTTGCCGCTGCAGGCGTCGATCAGGATGGTGTACTTGACCGTGCGCACCAGCCAGGAATGGATCGAAGTGACGAGCCGCCCGCTTTCGGGCTGGTAATAACCCGGCGCCAGCCAGTGTTGCTGGCCGGCGAACGTCTCGGCTTCGAATTCGGGAAAGAAATCCTTGGCCGGAAAACCCGGCCCCAGCTGCTCCTCGATGCGCGTGACTCGTACGTCGCCGATGTGCCGGTCCTGCATGATCGTTCCTCCTCGCCACCTACATGTGTGCAATATAGCAGCAGCATACACAGGGCGAGGCGCGCATGCGCACCCATATCAAAATCGACGACAAGCTCATGGCTGAAGCGCAAAAGGCGTCCAGTGGCAACATAAGGCGGGCCGCATGCTGCTGATCGGCGTCAACCGCTCGCCCTACACGCGCCGGGTCGCGATCACGCTCAAGCTTTATGGCGTGCCTTACGAGCAGCGCGACCTGTCCGGCTTCGGCAATCGCGTTGAGGTACGTGTTGCCAATCCGCTGGGTCGGATTCCTGCACTGGCATTGGAGAGCGGCGAAACGCTGATCGACAGCGGCGCCATCGTCGATCATCTCGACGAAACCTATGGCGGAGAGAAACCGCTGACGCCGCGCACGGGCGCCGATCGTCGTGCCGTGCTGAAGGTCGCTGCGATGATGATGGGTGCCTGCGACAAGGGCCTGCAGGCGGCCTATGAGCGCAACCATCATCCGCCGGAGAAGGTGCACCAGCCCTGGATCGATGATTGTATGGCCCAGATGAAACAGGCGGTCGCCGCCATCGAGGCGACGATTGATCCCACCGCGCCCCATCTGCTGCTCGGCCGCCTGACTCAGGCCGACATCACGGCCTTCATCGCCGAGCGATTGGCCCGCGTCGGGTTGGGGGTCGACACCGAGGCCGAGATCCCGAAGCTACGCGCCTTGACGCGGCGACTCGCCGAGGAATCGGCGTTCAGGTCGACGGAGCCGTAAGACTCCCCATCGTCAGAACGCGTCCGCCGGCAGGGCCATCACGGTCGCAGCGCCGGCCTTGATCTGGTGGTTGAGCGACGTCGTCTGCGGCAGCACGCGCGCCATGTAGAAGCGCGCGGTCGCGAGCTTGGCCTCGTAGAAGGCCTTGTCGCCGCCGTTGGCCAGGCCCTTGTGGGCGGCGATCACGATTCGGCCCCACATGAAGGCCATGGCGGTGAGCGCCATCAGGCGCAGCAGATCGCTCGCGGCGGCGCCCGCTTCGTCGGGGTTCTTCATCGCGTTCTGCATCAGGAAGAGTGCCGCGTCCTGCACGCGGCCCATCGCTTTTTCCAGCGGCTCGACGAACTCCTTCATCTTGTCGTCGTTCTTGTTGACCGCAATGAAGCCCGAAATCTCACCCAGCAGGCGCTGCGCGGCGCGACCGCCCTTCATCGGCAGCTTGCGGCCCACGAGGTCGAGCGCCTGGATGCCGTTGGTGCCCTCGTAGAGTTGCGTGATGCGCGCGTCGCGCACGAGCTGCTCGACGCCGTGCTCGCGGATGAAGCCGTGACCGCCATAGGTCTGCACCGCGAGGTTGGCGCATTCCGAACCCATGTCGGTGAAGTAGGCCTTGATGATGGGCGTCAGCATCTGGATCAGGTCGTCTGCCGCCTCGCGCTGCTTCTCGTCGGGGTGGCGATGCGCCTCGTCGATCAGCATGCCGACCCAAAGCGCAAGCGCACGGGCAGCCTCGGTGAACGACTTCTGGGTCATCAGCATACGCCGCACGTCGGGATGCACGATGATGGGATCGGCCGGGCCTGATGCATTCTTTGGGCCAGTGAGCGAGCGGCCTTGCAGACGATCGCGGGCATAAGCGACAGCGCTCTGGTAGGCGCATTCGGCAATGCCCAGCCCCTGCATGCCGACGCCCAGCCGCGCCGCATTCATCATCACGAACATGGCGGGCATGCCCTTGTTCAGCTCGCCCACCAGCCAGCCCTTGGCGCCATCGAGATTCATGACGCAGGTCGACGAGGCCTTGATGCCCATCTTGTGCTCGATCGCGCCGCAACGGATGCCGTTGCGCTCGCCCACCTTGCCGTCGGCCGTCGGGATGAACTTCGGCACCAGGAAGAGCGAGATGCCCTTGGTGCCACCCGGTGCATCGGGCAGCCGCGCCAGCACGAGATGGATGATGTTCTCGGTGAGGTCGTGCTCGCCCGCGGAGATGAAGATCTTGGTGCCGGTGATCGCGTAGCTGCCGTCGGCCTGCAGCTCGGCGCGGGTGCGGATCAGGCCGAGATCGGTGCCGCACTGAGGCTCGGTGAGGCACATCGTACCCGACCACGTGCCATCTGTGAGCTTGGGCAGGAAGCGCTTCTTCAGCTCCTCCGAGCCATGCGTGGCGAGCGCCTCGTAGGCGCCATGGCTCAGGCCGGGGTACATGCCGAACGACTGGTTGGATGCGGTGATCATCTCGGTGATCGCAAAGCCCACCGTCGCCGGCAGCCCTTGTCCGCCATAGGCCGGATCGCAGGTCGTCGCCGTCCAGCCGCCCTCGCGGAACTGCTGGTAGGCCTCCTTGAAACCCTTGGGCGTGCGCACCACGCCGTTCTCGTAAGTGCAGCCCTCCTCGTCACCGCTGCGGTTCAGCGGGAACAGCACGTTCTCGCAAAGCTTGCCCGCTTCCTCGAGGATCGCCTGGATGGTGTCGGGCGTTGCGTCTTCATAGCCCGGCAGCTTGGCGAGGCCCGACACGTCGAGCACCTCGTTCAGCACGAACTGGATGTCCTTCAGCGGCGCCTTGTAGACGGCCATGACTTCCTCCTCAGTCGTTCTCGGGATCGACGCCGCGCTTCTTGAGCTCGGCCGTCACATGCGATTCCACGTCCTTGAATTCCTGGATCTGGGCGTCGAGATCGCGACGGCGACGCTGCAGATCGTCGATATGGAGCCGGCTGCGGCGCAGGAGCTCGCGCAACTGCTGCACGCCGGTACGGTCGACCTGGTAAAGGTCGAGCAGCTCCTTGATCTCGGCAAGCGTGAATCCCAGCCGCTTGCCGCGCAGGATCCAGCCAAGCCGCGTGCGATCGCCGACGCTGTAGAGCCGCGTCAGCCCCTGGCGGCGCGGCTTGATCAGCCCCTCGTCCTCGTAGAAGCGGATGGTGCGCGCCGTGATGGCGAACTCGCGCGCCAATTCGGCGATGCTATAGATGCGCTGAGGGTCGCGCTGTGTCTGGGAAGCGGCGGGAGCGGCGACGGGCATGGTGGAATTGTCATAGTTGACGTTTACGTAAACGTCAATCAAAGTTTACGTAAACGGAAGGAAGCGCAATGGCCATCTACCAGATCAATGATCGCAAGCCGGTCATCCCGGCCTCCTGCTACGTCGCCGAGGAGGCGGTCATCATCGGCGATGTCGTGCTGGGCGAGGGCGTGAACATCTGGTTCGGCGCGGTGCTGCGCGGCGACAACGAGCCGATCGTGATCGGCGACGGCAGCAACATCCAGGAGAACTGCGTGCTGCACACCGACCCCGGCGCGCCGCTCACGATCGGCAAGAACGTGACGGTCGGCCATCAGGTGATGCTGCATGGCTGCACGATCGGCGACGGCTCGCTGATCGGCATTCAGGCCGTGGTCCTGAACAAGTCGGTGATCGGCAAGGATTGCCTGGTCGGCGCCGGTGCGGTCGTGACCGAGGGCAAGAGCTTCCCCGACCGCTCGGTGATCTTCGGCTCGCCCGCCAAGGTCGTGCGCGAACTGAACGAGGAGAACGCGCAGCGTCTCATCATGAGCGCCGAGAGCTACGTAAAGCGTGGCCAGAACTACAAGGCCAACCTGAAGCGCATCGGGTGATGAGCGTTCACGGGAGCGCTATTCCCATGATCACCGCTCTTGACCACCTCGTGTTACGCGCTTCGTTCGTCGACGGCGCGGTTGGCGCCTACGAGACCTTGCTCGGCCGGCGCGCGCAGGACGGGCATTTTCGACTCGGCAACGTCGGGCTGGTGATCGAAGATGAGGCAACGACCGCGCATCTCTCCGGTATGGTGTTCGCGACTGACTCGCTCGACAAGGCAGCGCAGCGGCTCGAACGACGCGGCGTGCCGAGCACACGCGAAGCCGATCGTCTGGTGCTGGCGCGCGCCGCGACACATCAAGTGCCGATGGCGTTGATCCAGCGCAAGGACGGCGCGGCGCCATCGCCGCTCGTCGGTGCTGATGAAGCGGCTTCCATCCCGGCTTTGGATCACGTCGTGATCCGCACGCCCAACCCCGAACGCGCCGTCGCGTTCTATGGCGGCCGTCTCGGGCTCGACTTGAGGCTGGATCGCAGCAATCCGAAATGGAATGCACGCCTGCTGTTCTTCCGATGCGGCGATCTGGTAGTCGAGATCGCGCACGATTTGAGCAAAGGCACCTCCGACGAACCCGATCAGCTTTGGGGGCTGAGCTGGCGCACGCCAGACATCACGCGCTGTCATGCGCGATTGAACAAGGCAAGCGTCGAGCTTTCGGCGCCGCGCGACGGTCGGCGCCCGGGCACGCAGGTCTTCACCGTGCACAGCCACACGGCCAATGTGCCGACGCTCGTCATCGGCGGTCTCGGACGGTGGTGATTGCAGCCGCAGGGGATCGCATGCGATGGTGTAACAAAATCGTCATAAAATCCGGGAGGAGATAATGAAGATCGGCCTGCCACTCGCCGCAACCCTCGCCATCACAACCGGCTTCTGCACGACATCGGCGTCGGCACAAGGCGTCGTCAATGTCTACTGCTCCGTGCAGGTCGAGTGGTGCACGCTGGCCGCCAACGAGTTCCAGAAGGCGACCGGCATCAAGGTTTCGATGACCCAGAAAGGGTCCGGCGAAACCATCGCCCAGCTCAAGGCCGAGGCGCAGAACCCCAAGGGCGATGTCTGGTTCGGCGGCACCGGCGACCCTCATCTGCAGGCGGCCGAGGACGGCCTGACAGAGCCCTACAAGTCACCGCATCTTGCCGAGCTGCACCGTTGGGCCGTGAAGCAGAACTCCGATTCGGGCGGCAGGACGGTGGGCATCTACGCCGGCGCGCTGGGCTTCGGCTACAATACCGAGCTGCTTGCCAAGAAAGGCACCAAGCCACCCGCCTGCTGGGCCGACCTGCTGAAGCCCGAGTTCAAGGGCGAGGTCCAGGTTGCCAATCCCAACTCGTCGGGCACGGCCTATGTCGAGATCGCGACGCTGGTGCAGCTGTGGGGCGAAGACAAAGCGTTCGACTACCTGAAGAAGCTGCACGCCAACATCAACGCCTACACGCGCTCCGGCACCGCGCCGATCAAGGCGGTGGCACGCGGCGAGACCGGCGTCAGCATCAGCTTCATCCACGATGGCGTCACGGAGGCCCTGGTGGGCTTCCCGGTGAAGGTGACGACACCCTGCGAGGGCACGGGCTACGAGATCGGCTCGATGAGCATCGTCAAAGGCGCGCGGCACATGGCCGATGCCAAGAAGTTCTACGACTGGGCGCTGACGCCCGAGGCGCAGAAGCTCGGGGCGCAGGCCAAGCAGTTCCAGGTGCCGTCGAACAAGGCGACACCGGTGCCACCCGAGGCGCCCAAGTTCGCCGACATCAAGCTGATCGACTACGACCAGGCGAAGTACGGCAAGTCGGCGGAGCGCAAGCGCCTGATCGCCCGCTGGGACTCTGAGATCGGCAACCTGCCCAAGCCCTGACATCGCGGTCGTGCCGCACCTCCGATGAACGTGCGTGCGCCCCTGGTGTGGTCGGCCGCCGGTTTGCTCGCCGCCGCCCTCCTGCCCTGGTACGCGCTCGAAGACGGCCTTGCGTCCGGCGACTGGCTGTCCGGCCTGTGGTCGTCGAAAGACTATGCGTCGGGCGTCGCTCAGGCGATCGAACATGGCAGGTGGTGGTTAGCGCCGGCGCTGTTGGTGCTGGTCGCCTGTCTTGTCGTTTCATTCGCTCCCCTCGCCCAGCGGCGGCGCGGCGCCCTTCTCGTGGCGACGAGCTGCATCGGACTGGTGCTGTTCGGCGCGCAGGCTTTTGCCATTGGCCTTCGCGGCTGGAGCGCGGGCTGGCTCGTGTCGCTGTTCGGCGAGATGGACGGCCAGCAGATCGGTATCGGCGCAGGGGGCGCGCTCGTCCTGGTCACGTTCCTGGCGCTGCTCTCGATCGGTCTCGCCCTGCGCGGCGCCTTCGGCGGAGACACGTTCGTCGCCGGCGCGGTCACGACCGTGGCGGCGTCGATCCTGCTGTTCACCGCCTGGCCGATCCTGCACATCCTGGTGCAGGCCTTCCAGAACGCCGACGGCGCCTTTCGCCCGCAACTGATGATCGAGCGGCTGGCGGAAGCCAAGATCTGGAGCCTGCGCTGTCTCATCGGTCGGGGCGGCTGTGGCGTCGCGTGGAATACATTGTTCCTGGCGCTCTGCTGCGGCGCCGGCTCGACGGCGCTGGGCCTTGCCTTCGCGCTGGTCGCGACCCGCACGGCCTTTCGCTTCAAGCGGACGCTGCGCGTGCTGACCGTGCTGCCGATCATCACGCCGCCCTTCGTGATCGGCCTCGCGCTGATCCTGGTGTTTGGCCGCTCCGGTCTGGTGAACCATTTCCTTGAATGGACGCTGGCGATTCCGCCGACGCGGTGGATCTACGGCTTTCCGGGCGTGCTGCTGGCACAGCTCTTTGCCTTTACGCCGGTGGCCTTCCTCGTGTTGATCGGCGTGGTCGAGGGTGTCAGTCCCACTTTCGAGGAAGCCTCGCAGACATTGCGCGCCGACCGCTGGGCGACCTTCACGACGGTGTCGCTGCCGTTGATGCTGCCGGGGTTGGCCAACGCGTTCCTGGTCGGCTTCATCGAAAGCATCGCCGATTTCGGCAACCCGATCGTGCTCGGAGGCGACTTCGGCGTCCTGTCGACGGAAATCTATTTCGCCGTCGTCGGCGCGCAGCTCGACTATGGGCGCGCCGCAGCGCTTGCCCTGCTGCTGCTCGCCTTGGCGCTGGGCGCATTCTGGTTGCAGCGCCGACTCGTCGGTCGACGCTCCTACGCCACCATCTCGGGCAAGGGCGACTCGGGCCTGCCGACGCCGCTGCCCGACGCGGCGCGGCGCGCGGCGCAATGGATCGCCCTGCCCTGGGCTGCCTTCACGCTGTTGCTCTACGCCTTCACTTTCGCGGGCGGCCTGGTGAAGGTGTGGGGGCGTGACTACACGCCGACGCTGGCGCATTACGTCAAGGCGTTTTCCATCGAGCGCTCGGCCGAAGGCCTGATCTGGTCGGGTGCGGCCTGGAATTCGTTCTGGACCACCGTCAAGCTCGCCGCGATCGCGGCACCCCTCACGGCTGCGCTCGGCCTGGTCACGGCCTGGCTGGTGGTGCGCCAGCGCTTCGTCGGTCGCGCCACGCTGGAGTTCGCAACCATGCTCAGCTTCGCCGTGCCAGGCACGGTGATCGGCGTGGCCTACGTCTTCGCCTTCAACGTGCCACCGTTCGAGATCACCGGTACGGCGTTGATCATCGTGCTCTGCTTCGTGTTCCGCAACATGCCGGTCGGCGTGCGCGCCGGCATGGCAGCAATGAGTCAGATCGACGGCAGCCTCGACGAAGCCTCGGCCACCCTGCGCGCCGGCGCCCCGCAGACGTTGTTCTATGTCGTGATGCCCCTGCTGCGCCCGGCCGTCGTCGGTGCTCTGGTCTATGGTTTCGTACGTGCCGTCACCACCGTGAGCGCCGTGGTGTTCCTGGTGACGGCAGAATACGACCTCGCCACCACCTACATCATCCTGCGCGTCATCAACGGCGACTACGGCCTTGCCATCGCCTATAGCTGCGCGCTGATCGCGCTGATGCTGGCGGCGATCCTGCTGATCCAGTTCCTGGTCGGCGACCGCCGTCTCGGCCGCAGATCAATGTTGCAGCAAAGAGGACGCACATGAGCGTCGCGTTCACGAATGTCGTCAAGCGCTACGGCAGCGTCATCGCCGTGTCGGGCATCAGCTTCACCGTGCAGGCCGGCACGTTGGTGACATTGCTCGGCCCCTCTGGCTGCGGCAAGACCACGACGCTGCGCATGATCGCCGGGCTCGAGCTGCCGAGTGAGGGTCGCGTCGAGATCGCGGGCCGGGACGTCAGCACCCTCCCCGCCACCCAGCGCGATGTCAGCATGGTGTTCCAGTCCTATGCGCTCTTCCCGCACATGAGCGTGCTTGAGAATGTCGCTTACGGGCTGCGCCGCTCCGGGTTGGCAAGGAAGGACGCGACACGAATGGCGAATGCCGGCCTGGCACAGGTCGGCCTCGAGAATTACGGCCAGCGCCAACCCTCGGAACTGTCAGGCGGTCAGCAACAGCGCGTGGCGGTAGCGCGCGCGCTGGTGCTCAAGCCATCGGTGCTGCTGTTCGACGAGCCGCTCAGCAATCTCGATGCACGGCTGCGCCGTCAGATGCGCGAGGAAATCCGGGAGCTGCAGCAGCGCCTCGGTCTCACCGTGGTCTATGTGACCCACGACCAGCAGGAGGCCATGGCGGTATCCGACCGTATCATCGTGATGAACGCCGGTCGCATCGAGCAGCAGGGCGTGCCGCGCGATCTTTACGAACGACCGGCAACGCCTTTCCTCGCACGCTTCATGGGTGAATCCAATCCGGCCCGCGGCCACGTGCGCCGTCTCGATCCGCAGCGTGTTCGCGTGCAACTCGGCCACGCGCAGATCGACATCGAAAACACCACCGCACTCGACGGCGAAGCGACCGTCGCGGTGCGGCCCGAGGCAATCGTGGTCGAAAGGGTGCCCGGCCCGACGGACGCATTGACCGGCACGGTGGCGAGGGCAAGCTATCTCGGCACGCATATGGAATACTCCATCGACACCGAGGCGGGTGCTCTGTTCGCCACGTGTCCGCGCGTCGATCGGCCCCTCGCCTCCGGCGACAAGGTGGCACTGATCCTCGCGCCGAGAGGGGTAATTGTCGTAGAGAGTTGACATGCGTCGCCTGATCCCGTTCGTCCTGCTCTTGCTGGCAGCCAGCGCCTGTGCGCCGGTGCCCCAACAAGCCAAGCCGACCACAGCAGCACTTGGGCCGCTCGGCCCCTGCCCCGCTTCGTCCTGGAAACCCGAGGCGCCGCCACCAACAGCGAGCAAGAAGACCTCGATGGTGCTGCTGGCGGTGGCGGAATGGTTCCGCTTTGGCAGCCAGACCCTCGACTTCTCGATGAACAGCACGAAGCCGCAGGTCGAGCGGCAGGGCCTGCAGGAGGGCGACGCGTTCGCGTCGGCGCGCGTGCACGACTATTGGGAAAGCGTCGGGCGGCCCAACCTCAGCGGCGACAATCACGAGGTGCCGTGGTCCGCCGCCTTCATCTCCTGGGACATCGAGAGCGCCGGCGTGCCGCGCGATCAGTTCTGCCCCGATTCGCGTCACACGATCTATGTCGAGCACATGGCCGATCGCGCGCAACGGCCCGGCGCCGCCTTCATTCCGCGGCGACTCGACGAGCGCAAACCCCAGGTCGGCGACCTGATCTGCGCCTCGCGCGCCGGCGGCAGGACCACGCTCGACAATCTCGACCGCGGCCCCGGCCATTGCGATATTGTGGTCGAGGTGCGGCCGGGCGAGGTGCAGGCGATCGGCGGCAATGTGCACGACTCGGTGAGCCGCAGCGTCTTTCCACTGGACGAATCAGGGTTTTTGACGCCCATATCCGGCCGACCCTTCTTCACCGTCATCGAGAACAGACTTCCCTAGGAACAACGACCATGTCTTGGCCGTACGACTACATCATCATCGGCGCCGGATCGGCGGGCTGTGCGATCGCCAACAGGCTCGCCGAGGACTACGCACTGCGGATCCTGATCCTCGAGGCCGGGCCGCAGGACACTTCGTTCATGCTCCGGATGCCCGCGGGCTTCGCGAGCCTCGGCGAGAAGTCGCCCTATAACTGGCGCTACGAGACGGTGCCGCAGAAGCATTGCAACGACCGCCGTATGTACTGGCCGCGCGGCAAGACACTGGGCGGCTCGTCGTCGATCAACGCCATGCTCTACGTGCGCGGCAACGCCTGGGACTACGATCATTGGCGCCAGCTCGGCAACGAGGGCTGGAGCTACAACGACGTGCTGCCCTTCTTCAAGAAGGCGGAGAACAATGAGCGCGGCGCCGACGATTTCCACGGCAGCGGCGGGCCACTGAACGTCGCCGACCAGGTCGACCCGACGAAGATCAACGAGGGATTCCTCAAGGCCTGCGAGCAGGCCGGCCACAAGCGTGTGACCGACTTCAACGGCGCCAGCCAGGACGGCGTCGGCTACTACCAGGTGACGCAGAAGGACAAGCAGCGCTGGAGCACCGCTTCGGCCTATCTGCGGCCCGCCGTCGAGCGCAACAAGAACAATGTCCACGTCGTGTCGGACGCGCTGGTGGAGCGCATCATCCTCGACCAGAACAAGGCGATGGGCGTGCGCTATCGTTACAACGGCCAGGACGAGGTCGCGCGCTGCAGCCGCGAGATCATCCTCGCCGGCGGCGCGGTGAACTCACCACAACTGCTGATGCTGTCGGGCATTGGCCCGGCCGATCATCTGAAGTCGGTTGGCATCCGCCCGCTGTTCGACATCCCGGGCGTTGGCGGCAACCTGCAGGACCATCTTGACGCGGCGATCCTGCAGTCCTGCAAGACAAAGGACACCTACGGTACGGCCAACAAGCTTGTGTCACTCTACCAGTACTGGAAGCACAAGAAGGGTCCCGGCACGTCGCCGATTGCCGAATCGGGCGGCTTCCTCAGCACGCGCGAGGGTCTGTCGGCGCCCGACGTCCAACTGCACTTCCTGCCGGTGATGGTGGTCGATCACGGTCGTGCCAAGATGAAACGCAGCGGCTACAGCTTGCACGTCTGCACGCTGCGGCCGGAAAGCACGGGCACGATCCGACTCGCCAGCAAGGATCCTAATCAACATCCCCTGATCGACGCGAACTACCTCGCCGAGCGCAAGGATCTCGACACCCTGATCGCGGGCGTGAAGATGGGCCGTGAGATCTTTGCCCAGTCAGGCCTCGACCCTTATCGCGCCGACGAGTTCCAGCCGGGCGCTGCGGTGAAGACCGACGCCGAGATCGAGCAATGGATCCGCGCCAAGTCCGAAACGATCTATCACCCGGTCGGCACCTGCAAGATGGGCGCCGACAACGATCCAATGGCTGTTGTCGATCACCAGTGCCGCGTACGCGGCATCGAAGGTCTACGCGTCGTCGACGCCTCGGTGATGCCGACGCTGATCGGCGGCAACACCAACGCACCCACGATCATGATTGCCGAGCGTGTGGCGAGCTACATGCAGAACGCAGGATAGGCAGAACGCCGGATAGGAACGGCCGCTTCAGGAAGCGTCAGCTCGCGCGGTTCTCGACCACCAGCATCCAGAGCTTGCCAGGCGTCGGCGCGAGTCGGCCGCGTCCGTCGGTGGGATAGAGGCTCATGGTCACGCTGTTCTTCACATTGCCGCCGACGGCCTGGATGAAGCCGCCGCGCACGTCGGTTACGACATCGCAATGGCTGGCCGTATTGTCGATGCGCCGATGCGCCATGGCGGGGCTGGCATATCGCCAGCTCGGGCCCGCGGTGCCAGCACATACAAGATCGCCTGGCTTGGGCGCGTATTCGCTCGGCGCATGCAAGAGGAAGGCCGAGCTATGAGCACGAAATTCCTGATCGTAGAGCGACGCCAGGTACTGACCATGACGGCCGGCGGTCGGGAAGCTGCCGGCGCCCGATTGCCTCATGACCCAGGAAACAAAGGCGCCGGACCAGGGTCGGCCGCGCGTATTGCCGTTCCATTCGGGGTGGCCGCAACTCCCCCAGTAATCGCCGACGCGACTTGAAAGCGGCTCGCTGTGCTCGCTGAGACCGGCCCGATTGACGTAGCCCCCCACATGACCGCCATAAACGACGGTCGAGCGGCCAAAGCGCGTCCATTCTTGCCAGGCAACCAGCGCTGTCCGGTTGCTGGGCGGGTTATCGGCGTACCCGTAGCCTCGCTCGGAACTACCGCAACCGGTGAGCGCAAATGCGATCAAAAGTATTGCTGGCAGCCATAGGCCGATCGAACGGGAGGAGGGGTGATCGGCTGGCTGCCAGCGAACACGAACATCGCCGGAGGGGAGGCGTGCATTCATGTATCACTTGCAGTTATTATTCTAATTGACTGTTTTTATTATCTTAAATTCTAACACAATCACACACATATGTCACCCCCTATCGATCTCGCCGCCATCCGCACCCTCGAGCGGTGCCTCTTTCGCGCCTGGCCGGCGCTGCAGACCCTGACGACGGCAGGATGGGTCCAGCGCTTTGCCAACGGCTATACGAAAAGAGCAAATTCTATCAATGCATTAGAGGCAGAGGTGCCCCTCTCACCAGAGGCTCGGGATATCCTGGAACAGCCCTATCGGACGCGCGGCTTACCGCCGATTTGGCGCCTCACTCCGCTGGCGCCGCCAGAGACCGATTCTGTATTGGCCGCGCTGGGTTATCGGCGAATCGAGGAGAGCCTGGTCCAGACCGCACCTCTCGACGCACGCTTCGCCGCCGATCCGGAGGTTGTCCTGGTTTCGGCTCCCTCGCCATCCTGGCTGGCGCGCTTCGCGGAGCTCAGCCCGGTCGCCCCGGCTCATCGTGAAACCATGACCCGGATGCTGACCTCAATCGCAGCTCCGGTCGCCTTTGCTCATGTCGAGCAGGCCGGGCGCCTGGTCGCCTTTGCCCTGGGCGTAGCCGACGGTGACCACGTCGGCCTTTTCGACGTTCTCGTCGCGCCCGAGGCCCGGCGACAGGGCTTGGCGCGACGTCTGACGCGAAGCATCGGCGCCTGGGGGCGCATGCAGGGCGCTCGGTCCATCTACCTGCAGGTCGTAGCGACGAACGCGGCGGCGCGGGCGCTCTACGCCGAACTCGGGTTCGAGACCGTCTACTCCTACGCCTATCGTGTGCCATAGTCGGTCCGGGAGGAACGAAACAAATGGCGCAATATCCCTGGGTGAAAAGCTACCCGCCCGGCGTGACGTGGGAGATCGAGCTTCCGAGCAAGACGATCCATCAGATCTTCGACGAAAGCTGCGCACAGTACGCCGACCGGCCCTTTACCGACTTCCTCGACAAGGTGATGAGCTTCCGTGACTACAAGGAAGCCGTCGATCGCGCCGCGGCGGGACTGCAGAAGCTCGGCGTGAAGCCCGGCATGAATGTCGGCCTCTACCTGCCCAACACGCCGCACTATCTCATCGCCTTCTTCGGCATCCTCAAAGCGGGTGGCCGGGTCGTGAACTACAGCCCGCTCGATGCTGCGCGGGAACTCGAGTTCAAGATCGGCGATTCGGAGACCGACATCCTGATCACGCTCGATGTCGCGGCGCTCTACCCGAAGATGGCCGCCATGCGCGGCAAGACGCGGCTCAAGAAGCTGATCGTGGGCTCGATTGCTGACTACCTGCCCTTCCCCAAAAACTGGCTCTATCCGATCGCCAAGAAGAAAGAGATCTCGTCCTGGCCGCGCGACGAGTGGCACATGTCGTTCAAGGACCTGCTGGCCAACGACGGCAAGTACACCGTCCACCCCGCGCCACAAAACCTCTGGGACGAGGTGGCGTTGCTGCAATACACCGGCGGCACGACGGGACTGCCGAAAGCCGCCATGCTCACCCACGGCTGCGTCGTCTCGGCGATGACGCAGGGCGAAGCCTGGACCACGCCCAACACGACACCCGGGACCGAGAAGGTGGTCTGCGTGCTGCCGCTGTTCCACATCTATGCGCTCTCGGGAATCATGCTGGGCGCGGTGCGCAACGGCAATCAGCTCATCCTTTATCCACGTCCCGACATCGACCTGATCGTCGAAGACCTCACGCGCAAGAAGCCGACCTTCCTGCCCGGCGTGCCGACGCTCTTCACCGCCATCAACAAGCATCCGAAAGCGCATAGCCTCGACCTCAAGGCGCTCAAGATCTGCATGTCGGGTGGCGCACCGCTGCCGGTCGAAGTGCAGCAAAGCTTCGAGAAGCTCACGGGCGCGACGCTCATTGAGGGCTACGGCCTCACCGAGACGTCGCCCACGGGCTCGATCTGCCCCATCGACAAAAGCGTGCGACGTGCAGGCTCCTGCGGCGTGCCAATGCCCGAGACCGTCATCGAGATCCGCGACATGGAAAATCCAGACCAAGTGCTGCCGCCGGGCAAGGAGCATGTCGGCGAGGTCTGCATCATCGGCCCGCAGATCATGAAGGGCTATTGGAAGAAGCCGGAAGAGACGGCAAAGGTCGTGTTCGACTATCCCGGCAGCCGATGGAAAGGTCTGCGTACCGGCGACATGGGCTACATGGACTCCGACGGTTGGCTCTACCTCGTCGATCGCTCCAAGGACCTCATCATCTCCTCGGGCTACAACGTCTACCCGCGCATGATCGAGGAGGCCGTCTACGAGCATCCCGCCGTCGACGAATGCATCGTGATCGGCATTCCCGATCCCTATCGGCAGGAAGCGCCGAAGGTGTTCGTGAAGCTGAAGCCCGGCGCCTCGCTCACCTTCGAGGAATTGAAGCGGCATCTCGAGGGCAAGATCGGCAAGCACGAGATGCCGGTCGCGCTGGAGATCCGGCCCGAGCTGCCCAAGACACCCGTCGGCAAGCTCTCCAAGAAGGAGCTGAAGGAAGAGGAACGCGCCAAGGCGCAGGCGAAAGCCGCCTAGATCATGATGGAGTGGACAGAGTCGATGCCGGGCCGTCGCAACTTTCTGTTGGGTGGTGCCGGGTTGATCCTCGGTGGTTGCTTCGAAGGCTCGTGTTACGAGTCCAATCCGCGGCAAAAGGAGTTCGTCAGCGACCTCGCCGAGATCGCGAAACCCGCGATGGCCTCCAACAATCCGCTCGCCATAGAAGACGCTGCCAAGCGAAGCCTGGCGCTTGGCGATTCCATTGGCGGCTTCACCGACTGGTGCGGGACCCTGAAGGCCATCGACGGCAATGCCCAGAACGCGGCCGTGACGATCGAGGTCGGACCGCAGATTTCGCTCTACGCATTCAACGACTGGACGCTCGCGGCGGCCGGCGCCTTTGCCGACCTTTTCGCCACACGATCGCGCGAGGCGCCGCCACCCGGCCTTTCCGATCAAGCCGTCGCAGCGCTAAAAACCTTCCGGCTCGGCCAGCACGTGCAGCTCTCCGGACGGATGGGCGCCATTGCTGGCTCTGGCCTGTTCGATCTCTCGCGCCTGTTCGGCAAGAGTGACACGAGCAATCGCACATTCCTGCAATCGCCGCGTTTCGTGGCGAGCATCGAGGCGCTTTCCTCCTCGAACAAGAAATGAATGAAAGGACTTCCGGCGTGCCGTCTTTTACCTACGATTTTCCCTACCGCTCCAAGAAGCTGCCGATCTTCGCCGAGAATGTCGTTGCCTCCTCCCAGCACCTCGCGGCCACCGCAGGCCTGCGCATGCTGGCCAAGGGCGGAAATGCGGTCGATGCCGCGATCGCCTCGGCGATCGCCATCACCGTCGTCGAGCCCACCATGAACGGCATCGGTTCCGACGCCTTCTGCATCCTGTGGGATGGACAGAAGCTCGTCGGGCTGAATGCCTCGGGCCATTCGCCGGCGCTGATGACGCCCGACCAGTACGCGGGCCAGGCAAAGATGCCGGACACCGGCTGGGGCAGCGTATCGACGCCGGGCGCGGTGTCGCTCTGGATGGAACTGCACGGCCGCTACGGCAAGCTGCCCTTCGCCGACCTGTTCGAGCCCGGTATCAAGTACGCACACGACGGCTTTCGCGTCTCCTACATGATCGCACGCCAATGGGACCGCGCGATCGATCGCCTGAAAGGTCAGGAGAGCTGGGTGAAAGCCTTCCTGCCTCACGGTCGCGCGCCACAGCCGGGCGAACTCTGGAAGTTCCCCGACCAGGCGAAAACGCTGACCAAGATCGCCGAGAGCAAGGGCGAGGCCTTCTATCGCGGCGAGCTTGCCGAAGCGATGGACAAGTACGCCCGTGAGACCGGCGGCGCGCTGCGCAAGAAGGATCTGGCCGAGCACAAGCCGGACTGGGTCGATCCCATCAGCCTCACCTATCGCGGCACGACGCTGCACGAGATCCCGCCGTCCGGCCAGGGCATCGCCGCCTGCATGGCGCTCGGCATCCTCGAGAACTTCGATATCGCCGGACACGACTGCGACGGCCCCGAGGTGGCGCACCTCAGGATCGAGGCGATGAAGCTCGCCTTCGCTGATATCTGGCGCTACGTCGCCGATCCACGCTTCATGGACGTGACCCCGAAGCAAATGCTCGACAAGGCGTACCTGAAGAGCCGCGCCAAGCTGATCGATCCCAAGAAGGCCAAGGACTTCGGGCCCGGCACGCCCAAGGACGGCGGCACGATCTACCTCGGCACCGCCGATGCCTCCGGCATGATGGTGTCGCTGATCCAATCGAACTATCACGGCTTCGGTTCGGGGATCGTCGTGCCGGGCACGGGCGTCGCGCTACACAATCGCGCCACCGGGTTCGTTACGACCAAGGGCCATCCCAACGAGGTCGGCCCACTGAAGCGGCCGTTCCACACCATCATTCCTGCATTCATCACCAAGGACGGCAAGCCGATCGCGACCTTCGGCTTGATGGGCGGCGCCATGCAGCCGCAGGGTCACATGCAGGTCTTCTCGCGCATCGTCGATTACGGCCAGAATCCTCAGGCGGCGATCGATGGGCCGCGCTGGCGCGTGCACGAAATCGACAAGACAGTGTGGCTCGAGGACCATACGCCGGCCGACACCGCGGCCGGCCTCGAGGCGCGCGGCCACAAGCTCACCCGTACCTCGTGGCCGAGCTTCGACTTCGGCTCCAGCCAGATCATCTGGCGCTTCCCCGACGGCGGTCCCTATCTCGGCGCCTCGGAGAGCCGCCGCGACGGCGCTGCGGTCGGTTTCTAGGTTGGCATGGCGGATATCGCCCGCTGACCGAACAAACGGACTTCCTCGCGCACCACGCGCCTTAGCCAAACGTGCCGCGGATCGCGGCGCCTGCCCATGTGCCACGTCATCACGATTGGATGCGGTGGAATCTTGATGGGCATGGGCATGATCTGAAGCTGTCCAGTCGCCGTCAGCGGTCCGGCGATCGTGAGAGGGATCGCCCCGACATAGTCCGTGGCGGCGACAACCAACGGTATCTCGAGAAGCTCGCTCACGCGAAAGCCTGTCTTCCATCTCCGGAGCGCCAGGAGCTGGCGCAGAGCGGGCGGTTCGATCCAGGTCGACGAGCGCCCGTGCAGGGAGACGAATTTCTCCGCCCCGACCTCGGCCATGGACGATGACGGGCCGATTCGGGGATGACCGCGACGAACAACCAACATCAACTGGTCGTCGAAGATTTGCTGATGGACGAAGGGCCCCTCGGCTAGCCGCTGCCAGTCCACCGCAAGATCGACCCGCCCCTCCTCCAGCTCGAGCGGTAAATCGCTCGGCAGCGTCCTGGTATCGAAGCTCAGGCTGACGAACGGCGCCTCCTTCCTGATGCGTTTTTCCAGCTGAAGCCCGATGAACGGTCCGGAGATATGCGGGATGGCAATGCGGAAGGCGCCCCGCGCCCACGACGGATCGAAAGTCACCTTCCCCTCGATCGCGGCACGGATGTTGTCGAGGGAATCGCGGAATGTCGGGTACAGGGTCGTCGCCGTCATCGTCGGCTTCAAGGTATTGCCGGCGCGAACGAACAGGGCGTCACCCAGTGAAGCTCGCAGCCGCGCGAGGGCATGGCTCGCGGCCGATTGGGTCATGCCCAGGCGCGTTGCCGCCGCGGAGATACTCCTGGTTTCGTAGACAGCCTCGAAGACCGTCAGCAGGTTGAGATCCAGGATTCGCCGGCCCGCCATCGACACTCCGTCTCGCGGCTGGGTTGCGGCCGCACCGCAATCTAGCCTGCGGCAGAACCGAATTGCAGGCCGTTCATGGACCAACTGAACCCTTTTCACTGGGTTGGCAGGGGATCGCCCTCATTTATCGCACGCCGTTCAGTTCTCCCTGCTCCGAGTCCATCCGATGTTGACGCTTACCTACGAGCGCACCGCCCGAGTGCTGCTCGCCTCCTTTTCCGGCATCTTCAGTTCAGACGATCTGTACGATCTCGATTTGGCTTCGGCCGATATCGTCTTGATGGAAGGCCCGGTCCGCAGCATTCTCGATTTCACCGCCGTGCGAACCATCGCTGTACCGGCGACGCTCCTGATCCAGCGCGGACGCCAGCCGCAGATATTTTCTGGTCAACCGAGTGTCATCGTTGCGTCGCAGGGCGAAGTTCACGACCTGGCGCGGAGCTATGCCAACCTGCAGCGGGACTTCGGCAACGTCGAGCCGCTGGTCGTCCAATCATTCGATGAAGCGCTTCGGGCATTTCACTTGAAGACGCCCAAATTTCAGCCCCTTCTTCCGGGTCTGCGCAGCATCGGATAGATCGGCGGCGAGCTGCCAACCTGGATCGTGTCCAGCAGCTCGAATCCGTGGTGTTCGTAGAGCGCGTTGTTCTTGGGATTGGTCGAATCGAGATAAGCGGGAATGCCGTCTCGATCGCAGATGGCGAGACCGTGCTTCAGCAGCGCCGCACCATATCCTTTGCCGTGCTGCGATGGATCGATGCCGATCAGCGGCAGATACCAGTGCGGTTCTTCCGGCTGATGCCGCTGCATCTGCTCGATGACGGCGAAAGTGTCCTCGAGCAGATGTTTCGGTATCGTGCTGTGGATGAGCGCATCCAGCACTTCCTCGTCAGGATGGACGCCCGGCGGTAGCCACAGTGCTGCACCGACACCATCGATGCGATGAGCACTGCTGTGCGCAAATGCCTCGCCGCCAAACGCCTTGATGAAGAGCGGAAAGGTTTCGAGGTAGGTCTGCGGGGCGGGCCAGCTCCAACGTGACACGGGATCTGCAGCGAAGGCCAAGGTCAGTACGCTAACCATGGTCGCTTCGTCTCGCACATGGGCGATCTCGACTTTTCCTGCCGTCATGCCTGCCCCTTTCTGCAGCCCTTTCAAGATGGCCTTGAAAGGGCTGCATGCAAGGCATCGGCAGTGCCGTGATTACTTCCCGCAGTAGGCTTCCAGCCGGTATCCGTCCGGGTCGATGACAAAAGCAGCGTAGTAATTCCCGCTGTACTCCTTGCGGATCCCAGGCTTGCCGTTGTCCTTGCCGCCGGCTTTCAACGAGGCCGCATGGAAGGCATCAACGGCGGCTCGGTCCTTGGCGCTGAAGCAGAAATGCAGGCCCGACTCCATCTCGGCTTTCACTGGCTTGGTTGTCGCCGAAATCCAGAGCTGCACACCCTTGTCGCCATAGCCTAGCGAGCTCTCGCCGTCCGACAGCCGGCTGAAACCGAGCGGCTTTAGCGCCGAATCGTAGAATTTGCCGGTCCGCTTCACGTCGCTGACGCCGATCGAAACGTGGTCAAACATCGCTTCCTCCATAACTATATAACTGGTTAAATGGTTATTGTGTTCGATCGAGCTTGTCAACCGGTCAACCGGTTATTAACTGCTGGTCACAATGGTCCGTCCCGATCTTTGTCTTGAGTTCGCCAACACCCGATACTGGCGCGGGCAGGCCACTCCTACCGAAACCCTGAACGGGCCCGACGATCTCGGCGCCTGGGCCGCGGCAAATGCAGGTACGAGAGTCGAGAGGACGCTGTCGGCAGAGGAGTTCGAGCGCGCGCTCGCGCTTCGCGAGACGATCTACCGGCTGTTCGACGCCCAGGCGCACGCGAAGCCCCCGGCAACGCGCGATCTCGGATTATTGAACGAGGCGCTGGCAGCATCGCCTACGCGCACGTCGCTCAAGCGCGTACGCAATGGCTATGAATGGGACGTCGACGTAAGATCGGGAACCGCACTCGGCCTGCTGGCGCCGGTGCTATGGTCAGCCGGCGACCTGCTGGCGGGAGCGCGCCTCGATCGCGTGCGACGCTGTGCCAACCCCGAGTGTGGTTGGCTTTTCTTTGACGACAGCCGCGCTGGCAAACGCCGCTGGTGCTCAATGTCTGCCTGCGGCAATCGGGCCAAGGCCCGCCGTCACTATCACAAGAGCAAGCAAGACACCTGACAGGACCGGAATGGACACTCTGGCGAGGAAAGCCTTTCAAAGCCTGACCGGCCTTTTCCTCGCCATGGCGGCGCTGCTGTTCGGCGTGCCCTGGACATTCGACTACTGGCAGGCCTGGATCTTCCTGGCGGTCTACTTCTCCGCGTCGATCCTGATCATACTCTACCTGTTGACACGCGATCGGCAGCTGCTCGAGCGGCGCATGCGCGGCGGGCCTTTGGCCGAGAAGGAAATCGCGCAGAAAATCATCATGCTGTTCGCATCGATCGGCTTCGTTGCTCTTCTGGCCGTTCCCGCGCTCGACCGACGCTTTAGCTGGTCTCAACTGCCGACCGGCATTGTCATCGCGGGCGACGTCCTCATCGCCCTGGGCTGGTTCGCAATCTATCGGGTGTTTCGAGAAAACAGCTTTACGTCCGCCACCATTGAGCTTGCCCAGGACCAGAGAGTCATCTCGAGCGGCCCTTACGCTCTGGTGCGACACCCGATGTACACGGGAGCGCTTGCGATGTTGGTCGGCATTCCGATCGCGCTCGGCTCGTGGTGGGGCCTCGTTGCATTCGGCGTCATGATGCTTGCGCTTATATGGCGCATCTTCGACGAGGAGAGGTTCCTCGTGCGGAACCTGACGGGATATGCCGCATACAAGGAAAAGGTACGGTATCGCCTGATACCGTACCTCTGGTGATCTGCTTTTGCCTGCGTCTTAGCGCAGGATGCTCTGCAGCTTCATGGCGACGCCCATGTCGCCTTCGATCTTGAGCTTGCCGGTCATGAACGCACTCATGCCATCGAGCTTGCCGCCGATCAGGTCGGCGAAGTCGCTGAAGTCCATCTTGATGGTGCAGTCGGCGGCCTTGTCGTCATTGCTGACGGCCGGCGGCGTGGCCGTACCATCGATGTAAACGACGCCTTGGTCGGTGGCGAATTTCACGGTATTGCCGAAGGACGACTTCTTCGCCGCGCCTTCCTTCATTTTCGCGGTGATTTCCTGCAAGGTCATGGCGAGTTCCTCCTGTCGGCCAGTCGCTGGGGGCTTACTTGACCTTTACGTAAACGTCAACTACAGGCCGATAAACGGCTGTTCAGGTCGTGCGGAGGAAACATGTCGTATCGCTCGGTCTTCGCGCCGGGGCTGTTCGAGGGCCAGACCGTCGTCGTGACGGGCGGCGGCAGCGGCATCGGCCGTTGCACCGCGCACGAACTCGCAGCACTCGGCGCGCATCTCGCCATCACTGGCCGCAAGATCGAGAAGCTCGAGAAGGTGAAGGCCGAGATCGAGGCCGCCGGCGGGAGCTGCGAGATCCATGCCTTCGATATCCGCGAAGAAGCGCAGGTGAAAGACGCGGTGGCGAAGATTGTCGCCAACAAAGGCCGCATCGACGGGTTGTTCAACAATGCCGGCGGCCAGTTCCCCTCGCCTGCCGCCGAGCTCAGCGCCAAGGGTTTCGACGTCGTCGTGCGCAACAACCTCACCGGCGGCTTCCTGGTCAGCCGCGAGGTCTACGTGCAATCGATGCAGAAGCACGGCGGCTCGATCGTCAACATGACAGCCGACTATCGCAATGGCTTTCCCAATATGGTGCACACGGGAGCGGCGCGCGCCGGCATGGCGAACCTCACGATGACACTTGCCTACGAATGGGCGGCCGCAGGTGTGCGCGTCAACTCGGTAGCGCCGGGCTGGATCGCGTCGTCCGGCATGGACACCTATACCGGTGCCTTCAAGGAACAGATCCCCAAGCTCAAGGGCTACAGCCCGCTGGGGCGGCTCGGCACCGAAAGCGAGGTCTCGGCCGCGGTCTGCTTCCTGCTGAGCAAGGCCGCCGCCTTCATCACCGGCGCCGAGATCCGGATCGATGGCGGCGTGCCACTGGCCAACCGCTCGATCGACCTGCCGGCGACAGACAGATCGCAACCGTTCAACGGCTTCCATCTCGCGGTGACGCCCAAGGTCCTGGGTGGCTGAGCCATGCCGATCATCGAAAGCCAGATCGATCGCAACAGCGAGGACTTCAACAAGAACCGCGAGCGCATGCTGGCGGCCATCCAGGAGTTCCGCGACGCCGAAGCGAGCGTGCAGGCAACCTCGGAGAAATCACGCGAGCGCTTTCGCAAACGCAAGCAGTTGATGCCACGCGAACGCATCGCCCTGCTACTCGATCGTGGGGCGCCGTTTCTCGAGCTGATGCCGCTCGCGGGCTACCGCATGCACGATGACAAGGATGGATCGAGCGCTGGCGGCGGCTCGGTGTCGGGTGTCGGCTATGTCGAGGGAGTGCGCTGCGTCGTGACGGCCTCCAACTCGGCCATCAAGGGCGGCACCGTGGCGCCTTCCGGCCAGCGCAAGGGCCAGCGCGTGCAGCAGGTCGTGCTGGAGAACAAGCTGCCGGTCGTGAACCTGGTCGAATCGGGCGGCGCCAATCTTCTCTATCAGTCAGAGATCTTCGTGCCGGGCGGCCGTGGCTTCGCCAACCAGGCCCGTATGTCCGCCCGCGGCATCCCGCAGGTCACCGTCGTGCATGGCTCGTCGACGGCGGGCGGCGCCTATCTGCCGGGTCTTTCGGACTATGTCATCATGGTGCGCAACCAGGCCAAGGTGTTCCTGGCCGGCCCGCCGCTCCTGAAGGCCGCGACCGGCGAGATCGCAACCGATGAAGAGCTGGGCGGCGCGGAGATGCACGCCACTGTGTCCGGCGTTGCAGAGTGGATGGCCGAGGACGATGCCGACGGCATCCGCATGGCGCGCGAGGTGATCGCCAAATGGCATTGGAACGACAAGCTGCCACCCCGGACGATCAAGCCGTTCAAGGAACCGTTGTACGACATCGACGAGCTGTGCGGGATCGTGCCGCCGTCGCACAAGGATCCGTACGACGTGCGCGAGGTGATCGCACGCCTGGTCGACGGCTCGGATTTCCTCGAATTCAAGGGCCTGTTTGACCAGCAGACGATCTGCGGCTGGGCCGAGATCGAGGGCGAGCCCGTTGCCTTCATCGGCAACAACGGCCCCATCACCTCCAAGGGCTCGGTCAAGGCGGCGCAATTCATCCAGCTCTGCTGCCAACAGGGCACGCCGATCGTCTATCTGCAGAACACGACCGGCTACATGGTCGGTACCGAGGCCGAGCGCGGCGGTATCGTGAAACATGGGTCCAAGATGATCCAGGCGGTGGCCAATGCGACCGTGCCGCAGATCACCATCGTGATCGGCGGTTCGTTCGGCGCCGGCAACTACGGCATGTGCGGTCGTGCCTACGATCCGCGCTTCATTTTCGCCTGGCCCAACAGCCGCATCGCCGTCATGGGCGGCGAGCAGGCCGCCGGTGTGATGAAGACCGTTACGGAACAGAAGTTCCAACGCGAGGGCAAAGAGCCACCCAAGGAACAGATCGACAAGATGTACAAGTCGATCGTCGATCAGTTCGATCGCGAATCGACGGCGCTCTACGCCACGGCGCATCTGTGGGACGACGGCATCATCGATCCGCGTGACACGCGCCGGGTGCTTGCCTTCACTCTCTCCATCGCCCGCGAATCGATCGTGCGGCCACTCAATCCCATCACCTTCGGCGTTGCGAGGATGTAGCGATGAAGTTCACGCCCGAGCACGAGGCGCTGCGCCAAACGTGGAAGACGCTGATCGACCGCGAGGTCAACCCTCACGTCGATCAATGGGAAAAGGAAGGCCAGTTCCCGGCGCACGAGCTGTTCAAGAAGATGGGCGATGCCGGGCTGCTGGGTGTCGACAAGCCGGTCGAGTTCGGTGGCTCCGGCCTCGATTTCTCCTACGCCATGATCTGTTCGGAGTCGCTCGGGTGGGTCAACGGCGGCTCGGTCCCGATGGCGACCGGCGTTCAGATATCGATGGCAACGCCCGCGCTCGCCCGCTACGGCAGCGACGAACTGCGCCAGGAATTCCTGGCACCCTCGATCAGCGGCGACTATGTCGCCTGCCTCGGCGTCTCGGAGACCGGCGCAGGTTCAGACGTCGCCTCGATCAAGACCACGGCGCGCCGCGTCGGCGGCGACTGGGTGATCAACGGCGGCAAGATGTGGACCACCAACGGCGCCCAGGCTGACTGGATGTGCCTGCTCGCCAACACCGGCGACGGGCCGGTCCACAAGAACAAGTCGCTGATCGTGGTGCCGATGAAGAACAAGGGTATCTCGATCGTGAAGAAGCTCAACAAGCTCGGCATGCGTGCCTCGGACACGGTGCAGACCTTCTTCGACGAGGTGAAGGTGCCGGTGCGCTATACGATCGGCCAGCCGGGCGCGGGTTTCATCTACCAGATGCAGCAGTTCCAGGAGGAGCGGCTGTGGGCCGGCGCCGGCACACTGATGGGCTGCGAGCGCATCATCAACGCCACGATCGACTACACCCGCGAGCGCCAGGTGTTCGGTAAGCCGTTGCTCGACAACCAGGTCGTCCACTTTCGTCTCGCCGAGCTCAAGAGCGAGGTCGAGGCATTGCGCGCCTTGGTCTATCGCGCCTGCGAAGACTACCTTGCCGGCAAGGACGTCACCATGCTGGCCTCGATGGCCAAGCTGAAGGCCGGCCGCCTGCGTCGCGAGGTCTCCGACGCCTGCCTGCAATACTGGGGTGGCGCGGGCTATCTCTGGGACAGCCCCGTTGCGCGCAGCTATCGCGACGGCCGGCTGGGTTCGATCGGCGGCGGCGCCGACGAGGTGATGCTGCAGATCATCTCCAAGCTGATGGGCACCATGCCTCGGCTAGGCAATCGTTAGGAGGCGGCCGTGCAGTTCACCCAGGAACACGAAGAGATCCGTCGCACGCTGCAGGCCATCATCGACAAGGACATCAATCCGCACGTCGACCAATGGGAAGAGGACGGCATCTTCCCCGCGCACCAGGTGTTCAAGACGCTGGGCGATGCCGGGCTGTTGGGCATCAACAAGCCGGTCGAGTATGGCGGCATGGGCCTCGACTATTCCTACGCCATGGTAATGGCCGAGGAGCTCGGTCACATCCATTGCGGTTCGGTACCGATGGCGATCGGCGTGCAGACCGATATGGCGACGCCCGCCCTCGCCCGCTACGGAAGCGACGAGCTGCGGCGTGAGTTCCTCTCGCCCTCGATCGCCGGCGACTACGTGGCCTGCCTCGGCGTTTCCGAAGTGGGCGCCGGCTCGGATGTCGCCTCGCTCAAGACCACCGCGCGCCGCGTCGGTGGTGACTGGGTGATCAACGGCGGCAAGATGTGGACCACCAATGGCACGCAGGCCGACTGGATGTGCCTGCTGGCCAACACCGGCGAAGGGCCAGTTCACAAGAACAAGTCGCTGATCTGCCTGCCGATGAAGACCAAGGGCGTGCAGATCGTGAAGAAGCTCGACAAGCTCGGCATGCGCAGCTCCGATACGGCGCAGATCTTCTTCGACGAGGTGAAAGTGCCGGTGCACCACACGATCGGCCAGGAAGGCAGGGGCTTCATCTACCAGATGCAGCAGTTCCAGGAGGAACGGCTGTGGGGCGCGATCAGCGCCCTGGTCGGCATGGAGCGCCTGATCGACGAAACGGTTGAATATACGCGCGAGCGCAAGGTGTTCGGCCGCCCCTTGCTCGACAACCAGGTGATCCATTTCAAGCTGGCCGAGCTTCGCACCGAGGTCGAGTTGGTGCGCTCGCTCTGTTACCGCGCCTGCGAGGAATATCTCGACGGCAAGGACGTCACGATGCTGGCCTCGATGGCGAAGCTGAAGGCCGGACGCATGGCGCGGCTCGTGACCGATGGTTGCCTGCAGTACTGGGGTGGCGCCGGCTATCTCTGGGAGTCCCCGACCGCGCGTGCGTTCCGCGATTCGCGGCTCGCCTCGATCGGTGGCGGTGCCGACGAGGTCATGCTGCAGATCATCTCCAAGATGATGGGAACCCTTCCGCGGCTGGAGAATCGCTGATGGCCGAATTCGCCTCCAAGTACGAAACCCTGCTGTTGCGCCGGGAGCGTTCGCGGCTCCACGTCACGCTCAACCGGCCTCAGGTGAAGAACGCCCTTAACCCGACCCTGATCGGCGAGTTGCGCACGGTGTTCCAGACCCTGCACGAGCGGCGCGACATCAAGGCGGTGATCCTGCGCGGCGCGGGCGGCACCTTTTGCGCGGGCGCCGATCTCAAGAACATGGAGCAGAGTTTTACCGAGGCGCCGCGACCGGGCGAGAAGGATCCGATCGCGTCAAACAATCGCGAATACGGCACCTTCCTCGAGATGGTGAACACCACGCCGCAGGTCGTTGTCGCCGCAGTAGAGGGCTATGCCATCGCCGGCGGCTTCGGGCTTCTCTGCGTGTCGGATGTGGCGATTTGCACCGAGGACGCGGGCTTTGCCATGAGCGAAACCGCGATCGGCATCGTCCCGGCCCAGATCGCCCCCTTCGTCGCCGCCCGCATCGGCGTGCCTCAGACCCGGCACCTCGCCCTCACAGCGGCGCGCTTCAGGGGCCCCGAAGCGCATCGACTGGGAATCGCACACCATCTGGTCAAGGACAGCGCCGCGCTCGACGCCAAGCTGGAAGAAGTGCTGAGACAGATCGACCGCTGCGCACCCTTCGCCAATGCCGCGACCAAAGCGGTCGTGATGAAAGTCGGTACAGAACCGCTTTCGGCCGTGCTCGATTTCGCTGCCGACAAATTCGCCGAGGCACGCCGCAGCCCCGAGGCAGCGGAAGGTCTGCGCGCCTTTGCCGAGAAGCGCCCACCCAAATGGGCCATCGAATGACAAGGGAGGTTCGGGCCATGCCAGCGACGCCTGCCGCGATACGGGCGACGGATCTGCCGGCGAGCGTCGGAACGGACTATCCGGCGCCGTACGACGTGCCGTGTCGCGAACGCCGCCGCCGTAGGTTGGGCGACGTCTTTGCAGTGTCGCAGTTCGGGGTCAATCTCCTGGAACTGCCGCCTGGTGCCTGGTCGTCCCAGCGTCATTGGCACGAGCGTGAGGATGAGTTCGTCTATGTTCTCGAGGGCGAGGCTGTATTGGTGACGGATGAAGGCGAGACGCCTCTCACGGCGGGAATGACAGCCGGCTTCCGCGCCGGCTCCGGCAGCGGTCATCACATCGTCAATCGCTCCAACGGGATTGTGCGTTTGCTGGAAATCGGCGCGCGCTCTGCCGAGGAGGTCGCGCACTACTCCGACATCGACATGATCTACCGCGAACATCGGACGGGCGGCGGCTACTTCACGAAAAACGGGCGACCGTTGAAATGACGTTCAGGAAGATCCTGGTCGCCAATCGCGGTGAGATCGCCTGGCGCGTCATGCGCACGGCCAAAGCCATGGGATACCGTACCGTCGCCGTCCATTCCGACGCCGACAAGGATGCGCCGCATGTCGCCTTCGCCGATGAGGCGATGCGGATCGGGCCGCCACCGGTCGGCGAAAGCTATCTCGACGTCAAACGTATCCTCTATGCCGCCCGCACGTCGGGCGCTGATGCCGTCCACCCTGGCTACGGCTTTCTCTCGGAGAACGACGCTTTCGCGGCAGCCTGTGAGAAGATGGGCCTCGTCTTCATCGGTCCGCCGCCGGCGGCGATCGCCGCGATGGGCAACAAGGCGGCTGCCAAGCGACGCATGATCGATGCCGGCGTGCCCTGTGTTCCGGGTTATCAGGGCGCCGACCAGAGCGACGCAGCCCTGGCGAAGGAGGCGCGCAAGGTCGGCCTGCCGGTCATGGTCAAGGCAGCGGCCGGCGGCGGCGGACGCGGCATGCGGCTGGTCGAGCGCGACGACGATCTGCTCGAAGCCATCCGGACCGCGCGCACAGAAGCCGAGAGCGCCTTCGGTTCGGGCGAACTGATCCTCGAGAAGGCTGTCGTCAATGCGCGTCACGTCGAGATTCAGGTCTTTGCCGACACACACGGTAACGTCATCCACCTCGGTGAACGTGACTGCTCGGTGCAGCGGCGCCACCAGAAGGTGATCGAGGAAGCACCCTCACCGGCCGTCGATGCGGAATTACGCCGCCGCATGGGCGAGGCTGCCGTCGCCGCCGCCAGGACGATCGGCTACCGCGGCGCCGGCACCGTCGAGTTCCTCCTGGGCAGTGACGGTGCTTTTTATTTCCTGGAAATGAACACACGCCTGCAGGTCGAGCATCCAGTGACGGAAGCGATCACCGGGCTCGACCTTGTCGAATGGCAGTTGCGCGTTGCGCGCGGCGAGACTCTACCGCTCGCGCAGGATCAGGTTCGCCTGGACGGGCATGCCATCGAGGTCCGGCTCTATGCCGAGGATCCCTACGCCGGCTTCCTGCCCCAAACCGGCCGCATCGACGTGTGGCGCCCGGCAGACGGTGCCGGCGTGCGAACCGACCACGGCATGAAAGACGGGCTTGTGATCTCGCCCTTCTACGATCCGATGATTGCCAAAGTGATCGCTCATGGCTCGACGCGCGAGGAGGCGCGCACGCGGCTGAGCCAGGCGTTGCGTGACACGATCGTGCTCGGGCCAACCACCAACCGGCATTTCCTGATCCGCCTGCTGGGGCATCCGGAATTCGCCGCCGGCAAGGCAACCACCGCCTTCCTCGGCATCCACTCCTTCCCTGCTCCCGATGTGAGCGAGGCTCACTGGACGCTGGCGGCAAGCCTTCTGTGGCAGCAGTCCGCCGCCCGCTTTCCCGCCCCCTTGCGCGGCTGGCGCAATTCGAATCCAGAGCCAACGCCGATCAAGCTGGCCGTCGGCGACAGGGAGCGCCTGCTCCACATCCGGCCTGACGATGTCGCGAACACGAACGCGCCCTTCTATATCGACGGCAACGACATCATCGTCGACCTCGACGGGCATACCGTGCGCTTCCAGGATCGCACCTACCTGCCGCCGGCTTCGGCTCAGGCGGGCGGCGACGGCAAGTTGCGCGCGCCGATGGACGGGCGGATTGTGTCGATCAAGGTGGATGCCGGCGAGAAGGTCGTGCGCGGACAGACGCTGATCGTGCTGGAGGCGATGAAAATCCAGCACCAGCTCAAGGCCGCGCTCGACGCGACCGTCGAGTCGATCGCGGTGAAGGAAGGCCAGCAGGTGAGCAACCGCACGATCCTGGTGACGATGGCGTCCAGCGATTAGGAGAACGAGCAAGATGTTGCGTAGAACAGTGCTTACCTCTTTGGCGGCCAGCGTCGCGACGCCAGCATTCGGTGACGGCTACCCCGACCGACCGATCACCCTCGTCGTACCCTTCTCGGCTGGCGGACCGACCGACCTTCTGGCACGCGTCATGGGCGAGCGCATGGGCAAGGAGCTGGGTCAGCAGTTCATCATCGACAATACGACGGGCGCCGCAGGTTCCATCGGCGTCGGCAAAGTCGTGCGCGCCGCGCCCGACGGCTACACGATCAGCATCGGCCATCTCGGCACCCATGTCGCCAACGGCACGCTCTACAAGAACCTTTCCTACGACCTCCTCACCGACCTCGTGCCGATCACGCGCCTGCCGTCCAACCCGTTGCTGGTCGTCACGTCCAATGCCGTGCCAACGAAGTCGCTGAAGGAACTGGTCGATTATTTGAAGGCCAATCCGGACAAGATCTCAGGTGGCACGGCGGGCGTTGGCTCGGGCTCACACCTTGGCGCGCTGGCCTTCTTCGCCGCTACGGGCGCGAAGTATCAGCTGGTGCCCTATCGCGGCACCGGTCCGGCGGTGCAGGACCTGATCGCCAATCAAATCCAGGTCATGGTGGACCAATCCTCGAATTCGCTGCCGCACGTGCGCGCCGGCAAGATCCGCGCCTATGCCGTGACGGCCAAAACACGGTCGGCCGCGATGGCCGATATCCCGACGGCGGCCGAAGCGGGCTACCCGATGGAGGTCGCGATCTGGCACGGGCTGTGGGCGCCCAAAGGCACGCCGCCGGACATCGTCGCCAAACTCAATGCCGCCGCCATTGCCACCCTGCAGGACCCGGCGATCAAGGCCCGCATGGAGGATCTCGGCCAGGACCTGCCGACATCCGCCGAGATGGCGCCGGCCGCCTTCGGCGCGTTTCACCGCGCCGAATTCGCCAAATGGAAGAAGATCCTTGAGGACGCCGACGTGAAGGTCGAGTGAACTTCACTCTGTGTAGCCTGGTGGCATTGGACAAGGCGGCAATAGCTTTTCCAGGGCCTTGGCAACGCCAAGGAGCTTCGCCTCGCCCCAGCGCGGGCCGACGAGCTGCAAGCCGATCGGCAGTCCCTCCCCGGTCAGGCCGCAGGGCAACACGACCGCGGGCTGGCCGGTGAGGTTGGCGAGGAAATTGTACGACGTGCCGGCAAAGAAGTAGGGGTGCGTCCGGCCATCGATTTTCAGGTCACCTCCCGACTTCTGATGCGCGAAGGCCGCATCGGGCATCACCGGCATCAGCCAAGCATCATGATCGTCGAGGAAAGCCTCGCAGCGACGGATGACCTGGTCGCGCCGATCGAGAACCGCAAAGAAATCGGCGAGGCCCAGCTTTGCTGTCCGCGCGGCCGAGCGGACGCTGGGGTCGGGCGCGTCCGTCCGGTCGAAGAAGCGCTCGCGCTCCTCCAGCGGCGCTAGCGCCTGCACCTCGAACTGCAGCAGATCCGACCAGTCGTCCCACGCCTGCTGCCAATCGAGCCCGTCCGGCTCGGCGCGCTTCACCTTGGCTCTGGCCTTGGTGAGCAGGCGCACCGTCTCCTGCACCACCCTCGCCGTCTCGGTCGACGCGGGAACCAGGGGGTTGCTGTCGATGACGGCAATGTGCATCCCCTTGGCTGCAAGCTTTGGTGTCGGGCCTAGTGGCACAGGCGCCGCCTCTGCCTCGTTGCCATCAGGTCCGGCAACGACGTGCAGCGCAAGCTCGAGGTCGTCGACGGAGCGCGCCAGGGGACCGTAGACGCCCATGTAACGGATGGTCCGAGTCTGGCCGGGCAGGCCCGGTACATGGCCACGTCCTGGCACACGCCATTCGGTGGGCTTCAACGAAAAGATGCCGTTGTAATGGGCGGGATTGCGAACCGAGCCGCCGATGTCGGAACCCAGCTCGAGCGGCGACAACCGCGCGGCAACCGCAGCTGCTCCGCCGCCCGTCGAGCCCCCGGCCACGCGTCCAACGTCCCAAGCGTTGTTGGTCGTACCGAAGAGCGGACTGTTGGTTTGGAAATCCATGCACAGCTCAGGAACATTGGTCTTGCCGAGGATGACCGCGCCGGCCGCTCGCAGCCGTGCCACCACCGCCGCGTCGCCCGTAGCGACATTGTCCTTGAGCGGCGGAAAGCTGGCGGTCGTCGCAAGGCCTGCCACATCGAATGCCTCCTTGATGGTGATTGGCACACCGTGCAGTGGGCCCGGCTTTGCGCCCTTTCGCGCCAGGGCGCGATCGGCAGCCCGTGCCGCCTTCAGGGCGTTTTCCCGGTCGATCACCACCAACGCATTGAGCGCGCCGTTGAAGCGAGCGATGCGGTCGAGATGCGCCTCGGTCGCCTCTCGCGAAGACAGGCGCCTGTTTCGTATGGCGCGGGCAAGCCGCGTAGCGGTTTCAAAACACGGATTCATGCATGCCTCCCCTGCGACGTGCCGAGACTAGCCGCCTCATCGATGCCCGGCTATAGAGCCCGAGGGAAACTTGGGAATTGCATGAGCCTGGCTAACAAGACGCTGTTCGTGACGGGTGCAAGCCGCGGTATCGGCCTTGCCATCGCGTTGCGTGCGGCACGCGACGGCGCCAACGTCGCCATCGCCGCCAAGACCGTGAAGCCCGATCCGCGGCTGCCCGGAACGATCTTCACCGCCGCAGAGGAAGTCGAACGGGCCGGCGGTAAAGCTCTGCCGCTGCCCTGTGACATCCGCGACGAGCAGAGTGTCGAGAAAGCCGTGGCCGAGACGGTGGCGAAGTTCGGCGGCATCGACATCGCGGTGAATAACGCCAGTGCCATCAGCCTCACCGGCACGCTCGCAACACCGATCAAACGCTACGACCTCATGCATCAGATCAATGGCCGCGGCACCTTCCTGGTGTCGCAGAAATGCCTGCCTCATCTAGCGAAGGCTGCGAATCCGCATGTACTCAACCTCTCGCCGCCGCTCGATTTCGACGTGAAGTGGTTCGCCTCGCATCCTGCTTACACGCTCGCCAAATATTCGATGTCGATCTACGCCTGGGCCATGGCGGAAGAATTCAAGGACAAGGGCATTGCTTTCAATTGCCTGTGGCCGCGCACGGGGATCGCCACGGCGGCGATCCAGAACGTGCTGGGCGGCGAGGAAGGTATGAAGCGCTGTCGCAAGCCCGAGATCATGGGCGATGCGGCCTATGCCATCTTCAATCGCCCGGCCCGGAGCTGCACCGGCCGCTTCTTCATCGACGACGAGGTGCTGGCCGAGGAAGGCGTCACCGATCTCGACAAATACGCTGTTTCTGCCGGCACGCCCCTGATGCCGGACTTTTTCGTGCCCGCGCCGGGCGCCCGCACCGTCGTCGGGCGGCCCTGAGAATGGCGACGTTCATTCTCGTCCACGGAGCCTGCCATGGCGGCTGGTGCTGGGAGAAGGTCACGCCGATCCTGGAAAGCCACGGCCACATCGCCTGCGCACCCGATCTTCCCGGCCTCGGCAAGGACCAGACGCCGCCCGCCGGCGTCACCCTGGCCGACAATGTCGAGCGGATCTCGCGGCTCCTCGACAAGATGGAAGAGCCTGTCGTGCTGGTCGGCCATGCGCTGGGCGGCGTCACGGTCAGCCAGGTCGCCGAAGCGAGGCGCCGCAAGATCAAGGCGCTGGTCTATCTCTGCGGATTGATGCCGCCGTCGGGCAAGGCCAGCCGCGAGATGACCTCGGGCGATCCCGATATGCTGTTTCGCCGCTCGCGCGAAATCAGCCCGGATGGCCTCACCTACAAATTCTCGCGCTCGCAGCTCCCGACGCTCTTTTATGCCGACGTGTCCCCCGAGGACCGTTACCGCGCCATGGAACGGCTGCGTCCGCAGCCCATCTCGATCTCCAAGACGCCGGTGACGCTCACAGAGGAGCGTTATGGCTCGGTGCCGCGCTGGTACATCGAGTGCACGCAGGACCTCGCCATCCGCATCGCGCGCCAGCGGGCGATGGTGAAGGACTTGCCGTGCAAGGTGATCACGATGGAGTGCGGCCACTCGCCGTTCTACAGCCAGCCCGAGGAGTTGGCCGAGCACCTGGAGATGATTGCCAGGTCGTAAAGCGCAGTGCGTATCGACAAGATCACCTCATCCTGAGGAGCGCGCAGCGCGTCTCGAAGGATGGGTAGCGGACAAGTCCTTGTTCCCACCCTTCGAGACGGCCGCTTCGCGACCTCCTCAGGGTGAGGTCGTGTACGTCGCTCAGTCGAAGAACGCGAGCGTGCGGACCTCGATGCTCTGTCGCGGCTTAGGATTGGCGGGCGACGTCGGATCATCGAAGGCCGAGTGCAGCGAGAAGCGTGCGCGGCCATCCTTCGCCGAGTCGAAGCACTTGATCAGGATCGCCTCGTCCCGCGTCATCGCCGGGAAATAGCACCATCGGTGATCGGCGTTGTAGACGCCCTGGTAGATCTCGCCGGTGCGGTCAGCATAGACGAGGTCGCAGACCGCGAGATCACGCGGAGCGATCGTCTGTGCATCAACGAAACCCAGCGGCGTCATCTCGATCGGATCGTGCGCGATGTTGCGCCAGACATTGTACTCGGCGAAGCGCTTGGCAAGCCGCGCTTCCGCTTCATCCGCCGGCAGAAGATCGCGCACGCGCTGCGGCCCGGATTTCTCGGTGTAGTCGTTATGGACGCTGCGCACCGGCGTGCGCAACCCGCGTTCGACGGCACGGTCCGCCGTCCGCACCGTATGATCGAACATCACCACTTTCGCGGCGCCCGTCTCGCGCTTTACGAGAGCCTCGACCTCGGCGAAGTAGGTCGATTGCACTTCTTGGTCATCGTAGAAGTCGTGCACCCTGGTCTCGTGCCGCGTCAGGATGAAAGCCTGCTTGTCGAGCGAAAGGTCGTGCACCAGCGGGCGCAGGTTGTGAACACGAACCGTGAAGTTGCGATAATTGCCCTCACGGCGCGGCAGTCCCGTGCCCGGCGGGGGATTGTAGGTCATCGGCTTGACGCTGAGATCGGCCAGATAGTTGACCGGCGCCTCCACCCAGGCCGTCGGCGCCGCGGCGCGCGGAGAATCAGCAAGGCGAAGTTCAGGCATGACGGGCATCCGTTGATCGAGAGCAATGCACTCTATCTAGATCGCATGCCGACCGACATCACCCAAGGGCCGACCTCACGAGAAGAATTCATGAGGTCATTTATGGCTAGGCCGCGAGTTCAAGGATTTCCATCACCTGCGCCGGTTCCTTGATCGGCCGCGGATTGTTCAATACCGCGCGATCGTGCATCGACTTCTCGGCGATCTCGCGAAACCGGTCCTTGGCGACGCCGACATCGGCGAGCCGCCGCGGCAAGCTGAGTGCCGCGACCAGGCCCGCCACCAGATCGGCAGCCGGCGTATCCGGCTTGCCGAAGGCTTCGCTCACCCGCCTCTGGCGATCGGCGTTGACCGGCAGGTTCCAACGCAGCACCGAGGGCAGCATGACACAGGACGTGTGGCCGTGCGGCACGTGACAGGCCGCGCCCAGCACATGGCCGATGCCATGGCTTGCGCCCACGCCGACGCCCGACGTGCCAGCGCCGATCGCCAGCCACATGCCGAACTGCAGATCGAGGCGCGTCTCCATGTCGTCAGGTTTGGTTTGATGCGCGGGCAATGCCCTGGCCAGGAGCTTCAGGGCCTCGACCGCCGTGCCGGTGACGAAGGGATGCGCCTGTTGCGAGCAGAGTCGCTCGACCGCGTGGTCAACCGCCTTGAGACCGGTCGACAGCATCAGGTCCATCGGCGTGGCGAGCGTCGCCGCCGGATCGAGCACGATCACCCGCGGCACGATCAGAGGATGACCGAAGCTCTCCTTGATGCCGTAACGCGAGTCGGTGATGCCGGCAAAAGCATTGAACTCTGCCGCCGAAAGCGTCGTCGGCACGGCGATCATGCGGATGGCCTCCGGCGGCGGCCTGATCGCTTGCGATGGCGGCGCCGCGCCCTCCTTGGGTCGGCCAGCCCGGTAGGCGTCCAGATCCTCGACACGGGTCGCGTTCTGCCAAAGCGCGATCAGCATCACCTTGGTGGCATCGATCGCCGAGCCGCCGCCCACCGAGACGACCAGATCCGCGTCAGCCTCCCGCGCAAGCTTGGCGCCCTCGATGACGCACGGCCGCGGCGAATGTGCGGTCATGCCGGCGTAGGTCCCGACATGCCGGTTTCCCAGCGCGCTCACGACATCGGCCAGCAGAGGACTTTGGGCCACCGACTTCGAAGTCGTCACGAAGACCCGTTTGGCCCCCAATCGCTCGGCCTCCGCCCGCACGGCCGCCCCGGCGGGTTTGCCATAAACGACCCGCTCGATGTCCTGATGGCCATGGATACCGCTTAGCATGCTCGTCTCCTCATCCAGAACGACGACGGTACCGAGCCCCTGCCCCATGGTCTATAACCGCGCCTCCTGTTCGGGTCGAAGGAGTGGAACGAGATGCCTCAGGGCAGCAAAGGCGCGTTGGAAGGGCTGAAAGTCGTCGATTTGTCCCGCGTTCTGGGTGGTCCCTATTGCGGCCAGATGCTGGCCGACCACGGCGCCGAAGTGATCAAGATCGAGCCGCCGCAGGGTGACGAGACGCGCGGCTGGGGCCCGCCGTTCGACAAGGAGGGCATCTCCGCCTATTTCGCCGGCATCAACCGCAACAAGCGCACCATGGCGCTCGATCTCTCCAAGCCTGAGGGCCGTGCCGTACTGTTGCGACTCTTGGAGGATACCGACGTTCTGATCGACAACTTCAAGACAGGCACGATGGAGAAATGGGGCATCGGCTATGCCGATACGCTCTCCAAGAAATTCCCACGCCTGATCCATGCGCGCGTCTCGGGTTTCGGTGCCGACGGCCCCTTGGGCGGGCTTCCCGGCTACGACGCCATCGTGCAGGCATCCTCCGGCTTGGTTTCCGTGAACGGCTCGCCGGAAAGCGACCCGGTGCGCATCGGCGTGCCTGTGGTGGATCTCGCGACCGGTATGAATGCCTGCATCGGCATCCTGATGGCGCTTTACGAGCGCAATACGTCCGGCAAGGGCCAGTTCATCGATGCGACGCTCTACGACAGCGCCATCGCCTTGCACCAACCGCATGCGCCCAACTACTTCATGGCCGGCCTCAAGCCCAAGCTCGTGGGCAACAGTCATGGCAGTCTCGCGCCCTATGCCAACTTCCCGACCAAGAAGGGCAATATCGTCATCGGCGCCGGCAATGACGGCCAGTTCCGCAAGCTCTGCCAGATGCTGGGCAAGCCGGAGATGGCCGACGATCCCCGCTTCAAGACCAACAAGGACCGCGTCGCCCATCGGCCCGAGCTGGAAGCCGAATTGCGCGCGCTCCTGAAGGATCGCGATGCCGACGCTTTCTCCCGGGAACTGATGAAGGGCGGCGTACCGTCAGGCGCCGTGCTCGACGTGCCGGAGGTGATGGAGCATCCGCATACCAAGCACCGTGACATGGTTTGGCAGAAGGACGGCTACCAGAACATCGGCAATCCGATAAAGCTCTCGCGCACACCGCCGGCCGTGCGCAGCAAGCCGAAGAAGTTCGGCCTCGATACCGGGGCAGTGCTGGCCGAACGCGGCTATTCCGAGGCCGAGATCGACAAGCTCGTGGCCTCGGGTATTGCGCTGACAGAAATCAGGAAAGGCTGATCGAGGCGGCGCCTCAACGCGTGCTCTGGGCGGAGCCGCCGCCCTTCACCACCCGGACCTTGTCGCCGTCGGAGAGACCGTCCGGCGGGCTTTCGATCACCCGGTCGTCAGCCGACAGGCCGGTCGCAATCTCGACCACCTGCCCCAGATCGCGTCCGATGGTCACCGGTTTCAGCGCGACCTTGCTGTTGGCATCGACGGTTGCGATTCTGAGACCCTTCTGGTCGAAGATCAGGGCGCCGGCAGGAACCGACAGCGCCTGCGCATTGCGCGGCAGCTCAACACGCGTGTTGGCGAAGGCACCTGGCATCAGCTCGCCCGCGCTGTTGTTGACCACGACCTGCATGCGCGTCGTCCCCGACGCCGGATCGACCGCCCGCGCCGAGGCCTCCACCACGCCGTCATAGACTTTGCCGGGATATTCCGGCACCGAGATCTTGACCCGAGTTTCGAGCGGCACCGAGGGCACGTAGTTCTGCGGTACGGCAATCGTCAGGCGAAGCTTCTTGATGTCCGAGACCACGAACAAGGCGAGACCTGCGCTCGAGTCGGCGTTGATCAGCGCACCCATATCGGTGTTGCGCGCGGTAACGATGCCCTCGAACGGCGCCGTCACCCGCTTGAATTGCGACAGCACCTCGAGACGATCGACATTGGCTTGCGCCGACTTGCGGTTGGCCTCCTTGACGCTGAGATCACCATTCTTCTCATCGATGCTCTGCTTCGTGACGGCGTTAGTGCCGCTGAGTGCCTGCCAGCGCTGGGCCGTCAACTTCGCCAGCGATTCGGCAGCCTCCGCCGAAGCAAGCGCCCCCTTGGCCTGCATGAGCTGTTGATCGAGATCTGGCGCCTCGATCTCGGCCAGGAGCTGGCCTGCCTTCACCGACGCACCAATATCGACGTACCAGGTTTTGAGGAAGCCGCTGACGCGCGCATAGATCGGTGCCCGCGAATAGGCTTCCAACCGGCCCGGCAGGTCGAGATAGGACTTGGCTGTGTTCGTCCCGGGCGCGACCAGGGCGACCGTCGGCACCGCCTGCGCATCGGTCGTCTCTTTGAGGCGCGCGGCGCTTGAGTTGCGCTCCCAGATCCCGTTGACGACCACGACGGCAGCGACCAACGCAGCGATCATGCCGGCGATCGCGAGGCCGCGGCGTGACGTCCGCCTCGGGGCGGGAGCGGGTTCAGGTGGCATGAGCTGCTCCGGGCAAGGTCGGCTTCGGCGCCGACGTCTTGCCGTGATTGCGATGAATGACACTGAAGACGACCGGCACGAAGATCAATGTCGCAATCGTCGCAAAGACCAGGCCGCCGATCACGGCGCGCCCCAACGGCGCATTCTGCTCGCCACCCTCGCCCAGCCCGAGCGCCATGGGTGCCATGCCGATGATCATCGCGAGCGCGGTCATGAGCACCGGCCGGAAACGCACGAACCCGGCCTCAAGGGCCGCCGCCGTCGCATCGCCCAGCTCGGCCAGCCGCTCACGTGCAAAACTCACGACCAGCACGGAATTGGCGGTCGCCACGCCCATGCACATGATGGCACCGGTCAGCGCTGGCACCGAGAGCGTCGTGTAGGTGACAAAGAGCATCCAGACGATACCCGCGAGGGCCGCCGGCAGCGCCGTGATGATGACGAAAGGGTCGCTCCAGGACTGGAAGTTCACGACGATCAGCAGATAGATCAGCACGATCGCGCCGGCGAGGCCGAACAACAGGCCCGAGAAAGCGCTCTGCATTGTCTTGACCTGGCCCTGCACCTTGACCTGGCGGACCTTCGGCGCATCCTTCGACACTTCTTCGACGATGCGCCGGACGTCGGTCGCGACGCCACCGAGGTCGCGCCCCTGCACCGCCGCGTAGACCTGCACCAACCCCTGCAGGTCATATTGAGAGACGACCGCATTGGCCGTGTCGCGGCGGATATCGGAGACACCGCCCAGTACCTGCAGCTGCGAAGCCGCTGGCGCCATGATCGGGAGGTTGGACAGCGCCGACAGCGAATCGAGGCGGTACTGCGGCGTCTGCAAGACGATGTTGTAGGTGATGCCGGTATCGGGGTTGAGCCAGTAAGTGGGCGCCACCTGGCCGCTGCCGGCGAGATTGACGACCAGCGAGTTGGTGACGTCGCGCGTCGTCAGGCCGACATACTGGGCGCGCGTGCGATCCACATCGACGTCGAATACTGGCGCATTGCGCGCTTGCTGGAGACGGGCATCGACGATCCCTGGAACCTGTCGGATGCGCGTCAATATCTTGTTCGCCAGGTCGAAATTGGCGGCCAAGTCGGGGCCGCGCACCTGCACGTCGATCGGCGAGGGCACGCCGAAATTCAGGATCTGGCTGATGATGTCGGCGGGCAGGAAAGAGAAGACGAAGCCCGGAAATCGTTCGGGCAGCTGTCGGCGCAACTCCGCCACATAGCGCGCCGTCGACCCATGGCTCTGCACCAGCTTGATCTGGATATCGCCGTCCTGCGAGCCGATCGTGCCGGTGTTGTTGTAGGTCATGTTGATGCCGCTCACCGGCAGGCCGATGTTGTCGACGATGGTCGAGATCTCGCCCGGGGGCAGGATCTCCCGGATCGATTTCTGGATCGCGGCAAACCGGCTGGCCGCCTCCTCGACCCGGGTCCCGATCGGCGCGCGCACGTGCATCAGGATCTGGCCTGAATCGACATCGGGGAAGAAATTGCGGCCCAGGAACGGCGCCAACGCAAAAGAGGCCAGCACGAACGCCATAAAGCCCGAGATGAACAGGGTGCGATGCGCGAGCGCGAGAGCCAGCAGGTCACGGTAGACCTCGCGGAAGCGGGAGAAGCGCGCCTCGAAGCCCCGCTGCAGCAGCACCAGTGGATTGCGGCTCGGACGCGGGCCGTCTCCGTGTGCCGCATGCGGCTTCAGGAGGTAATTCGACATCGTCGGCACAAGCGTGCGCGACAGGATGAACGAGCAGATCATCGCGAACATGACCGCTTCCGCCATCGGCACGAACAGGAAGCGCGCGACACCTTCCAGGAAGAACATCGGCACGAACACAATGCAGATGCAGAGCAGCGACACGAAGGCTGGCGTCACGATCTGCCGGGCGCCGTCCATGATCGCGGTTTCGACATCCTTTCCCTGCTCGAGATGATAGTTGATGTTCTCGATGGTGACGGTGGCATCGTCGACCAGGATGCCGACCGCGAGCGCGAGGCCACCTAATGTCATGATGTTGAGAGTCTCGCCGAACGCCGCCAGCAGGGCGATCGAGCCCAGAATGGCGAGCGGAATCGAGGTCGCGATGATCACCGTCGAACGCCAGCTGCCCAGAAACAGCAGGATCATGAGGCTGGTCAGGATCGCCGCCACCATCGCCTCGAAGGCCACGCCGCCGATCGCGTTCTTGACGAACAGCGACTGATCGCTGAGCAGCGCGACCGACAGGTTCGAAGGCAGCGAGCCGCGCATCTCCTCGACCTTCTGCTTGATCCCGTCGATGATAGACAGCGTCGAGACCGAGCCGTTCTTCAGGACCTGCAGCAGGACCGATCGGCCACCATCGACATGAACGATGCTTTGCTGCGGAGGCGCACCATCGCGCACCTGGGCGACGTCGCGCAGATAGACGATCGCCCCGTCCTTGGCGAACACGGGGATATTGGCGAGATCGGCGAAGTCCTTCGGCGTGTTGTTGAGCTGGATGGCGTATTCCAGGCTACCGATCTTTTGGGTTCCCGCCGGCGTCAGGAGGTTCTGGGCCGCCAGCGCGTTGGCCACGTCATTGGCCGAAAGCCCGCGCGCCTGCATCGCCGCCGGATCGAGGTCGATCTGGATCTGCCGGAATTTGCCGCCGAAGGGATAGGGTATCGCCGCGCCGGGAACCGTCACGAGCGGCACACGCACCGTGTTGATGGCGATGTCGAACACCGCCTGCTCCGACAACCCCTGGCTCGATAGCGCGAGCTGGATGATCGGCACCGTCGAGGCGTTGTAGTTCAGGATCAGGGGCGGCGTGATGTTGGGCGGCATCTGCTTCAGCACGGTCTGCGCAATCGCTGTGACCTGCGCGTTGGCCGTACGGATGTCCGCGCCCGGCTGGAAGAAGACCTTCACGATGCCGATGCCGGTATAGGACGTGCCTTCGATGTGTTCGATGTCGTTGACGGTGGTGGTGAGCGCCCGCTGGAAGTTCAGCATGACGCGGCCGGACATCTGATCGGGCGGCAAGCCGGTATAGCCCCAGACCACGGCAATGACCGGGATGCGGATCTCGGGAAAGATATCCGTTGGCGTGCGCACTGCTGCCAACGGCCCCACGATCAGGATCAACAGCGCCAGGACAATGAATGTCAGGGGCCGCGTCAGCGCAATCCGAACCAGAGCCAGCATGTCGACTGCAATCTGCAATCACTTGAGGGGGCAAGCAACCATCAGGCTGCATGGCTGTCTGCCCTTGGCGCATGAAAGGGTCACACCCTTGTGAACCCTGCAATTCCCTGCTCTTTTTCGTCAAAAGCACGACAGGGGAAACGTACGCATGTCGGAATACGATTACATCATCGTCGGCGCAGGCTCGGCCGGCGGCGCATTGGCCGCCCGTTTGAGCGAGAATCCCAAGACCAGGATCTTGTTGCTGGAGGCCGGCGCCCCCGGCCATCCCTATGCACGCATGCCGCTGTCGTTCGGCCTCCTGATCGACAATCCCGCGGCCAACTGGCTCTACCAGTCGGAACCTGAGCCGGGCACAGCCAATCGCGTCATTCCGGTGCCGCGCGGGAAGTTGCTGGGCGGGTCGAGCTCGATCAACGGCCTCGTCTGGGTGCGCGGACAGCCGCTCGACTACGATACCTGGGCGCAGATGGGCTGCCGGGGCTGGAGCTGGCGGGAGGTGGCGCCGCTCTTCACCCGGATCGAGACCTTTGTCGACGGCGACGGCCGCAACGGCCGCGGCACGGCGGGACCGCTCAAGGTGTCGACGGTGCCCGACCAGAACCCGCTTTATGACGCCCTGTTCAAGGCCGCGGTGGCGGCGGGCTACAAGCTCAATCCCGACTACAACAGCGAGGATCAGGAAGGCGTCGTGAAGACGCAAACCTCGATCTACAAGGGGCGGCGCATGAGCGTCGCTCATTGTTACATCGAGCCGGCGATGAAACGCTCGCCGAACCTCCATGTCGTGACCAACGCCCACATGCTGCGCGTGCTGCTCAAGGGTAAGCGCTGCATCGGCGTGGAGTACGAAAAGGACGGCAAGGTGGTACAGGCCCGCGCCGGCGAAACCATTCTGTCCGCAGGCGGCGTCGCGAGCCCACAGATCCTCGAGCTGAGCGGCATTGGCCAGCCCGAGTTGCTCCGCAAGCATGGCATCGAGGTGAAGCACGAGCTGGCGGCGGTCGGTGAGAATTTCCGCGACCACATCAATGCCCGCATCATCTGGCGGGTGAAGGACCGCAGGGTTTCGTACAACCACATGGCGCGCGGAGTCGGCGCGGCTACACAAATGATGAAATACCTGGCGACGGGCGGCGGCTTCATGAGCCTGCCGTCGGCCCCGTTGCTCGCTTTCCTGCGCACCCGACCGGAGCTGGCCACGCCCGACGTCCAGATGCATCTCGTCCCCTATTCCATCAAGGACCCCAAGACGCGCAAATTGCAGGACTTCCCGTCCATGACGATCGCCTGCTACCAGCTTCGCCCCGAGAGCCTGGGGTCGATCCATATCAAGTCGCCCGACCCCAAGGCCCAGCCGGCGATCCGCTTCAACTTCCTCGCCGACCCGATCGACCAGCGTGCCATGGTCGACGGCTTCCGCATGATGCGCCGGATCGTGGATGCGGCGCCGATGGATGCGTACCGAGACGCCGAGTTCTCACCGGGTGCAGCGGTAGCGTCAGACGAGGAGATCCTGACGTGGATCCGCAACAACTCACAAACGGCCTACCATCCGATCGGCACCTGCCGCATGGGTCCCGGCCCCAACACCGTGGTCGACGACAAGCTCCGGGTGCACGGGCTCCAAGGCCTTCGGATCGCTGATGCGTCGATCTTCCCCACCATGCCCTCGGGCAACACCAATGCGCCCTCGATCATGGTCGGGGAAAAGGCCGCCGATATGCTGAAGGCGGCGGCCTAGGAGGTTGATCATCATGCGATTTCTTGTTCTGGGCATGCTTGCTGCCCGCCAACCGGTAGCAGGAGCTACCGCCGGCGAGAAGCCGCCCGGGATACAACCGTGCCCGATCCCATCCGCGCATTCGTCCACCGCGCCTGGTAGATGGAAGCCGTGATCACCGTCTGGTCACGGCGCCTAATCACGACCTCGGCATAATATCGAGACCATCGAGGGCTTAAAAAACGCTCACATGGTCGACGTCAGTAGCACCTATACGGAGGCGCGGCATGTCCTGCGCTCTCTCTGTCCCACGCCCATCCTGAACTGGCGCGAGGCGCGGTACTACGGCCGCTATGGCGAGGTCGAGCTCCATCTCCTCGAGTTCCTGTGCCGTCCCGATCAGGACGCAATCGATGTCGGCGCCAATGACGGATGCTACGTCCACTATATGCGGCGCCATGCTCGCCATATCGTTGCCTACGAGCCGATGCCGCATCTTGCGGCGGCCTTGCGGGCCAAGTTCCCGTCCAGGGTGAAGGTTGAAGCTACAGCGCTGTCGGACGCCGACGGCAAGGTCGAGCTTCGCATGCCTCTGGTCGACGGCGTCCTCGTTGAGGGCTGCTCAACCATCTCGTTCGACGCGTCGGCGACCTATGCTGCCTACCAGAGCGTCGAGGTGCCGACTGTCAGGCTGGATGATGCCTATCAAGGCCAGGTCGGCTTCATAAAGATCGATGTCGAAGGCCATGAGCAGGCCGTTCTCGACGGCGGCCGCGAGACCATCCGACGCTGCCTGCCAAGGCTGCTGATCGAGATCGACGAGCGTCTGTCGCCGGGCGGGATCGAGCGGGCACGCCGGTATTTCACCGAACTCGGCTACCGCGGCTTTTTTATCCACAACGGCAACTTGAAGCCGATGGAACGCTTCTCTGTGGAGCGGATGCAGCGCCGGGATAATTTGCCGGATCTGACGGCCTCCCTGCAGGCGCGCGAGCGTTTTGGGTCCTACCTCTACAACTTCATCTTCCTGCCACCAGGCGAGCCGCAGGAAACGCTGTGGAGGATGTCCGAGCGCCTCTTCAAATTCTCGGGGACCGAAGCTCGATAGCAGCAGCGCTCGTTGCTTGGTCGCTTAATCTGCCTCGATTGTGTTTAGTCAGCCTCGGCTGTGATGGCCCTCGCCACGGCGCTGACCGCCGGGCTCCGTCCCTGGCGCCGGCCGGCGCGCCGGATGTGACCCAGCAGATGCTGGCCGATGCGATCCCAGTCGAATCTCGCAGCACAGGCGTCGTATGCAGCGATCTGCCGTTGATTAAGCGTGTCGAAATCGTCGATCAAACGGAGCACGTCGGCCGCGAGTGCTTCGTGGCTGTCGAACAGGCCGATGCTCTGCCCGTCCTTCAGCGGCATGCCGGGCAGCGCGACCCGCATCGACAGGATCGGTATCCGGTTGAAGACATAATCCAGCCCCTTGAGCTTGAAGCCGCCCAGGAGATCGATCACCAACGCAAGGCGCGCATCGGCCATGTAAGGCAGCACGTTATCCACACGGCCAACAAAGGACACAGACGGGTAGCGCAACCGCACGCCCGCGAGGTATTCAGGATCGGTCTCGCCCACGAATTGCAGCTCGACGCCTGCCTTCGCCAGGGGCGCCGCTGCGACCGCCAGGAATCGCTCCAGGGCAACTCGCTTGGGTGGCCAGTTGAAGCTGCCGACAACGACTGCACGTCGCGGAATGCTGGCATCGATGGTCCGGACGGCGACGCGGTGGCCGCCATAGCCAGGCGGCAGGAACGCGACTGGCGTACCGTCCGCATCGGCCACAAAGCGCCGGCAATCCTCGGGCGTGTTGGACGTTACAAGATCCGATAGGGCGATCAGCGACTGTTCCAACCGGCGCGTCTTGAGGAAATCGATCTTCTTCGCAATGCGGCGAATACCCCGGCTTTCGTCGGCGATTCGCTGCGCCGCGGTAACCTCGTGATTGTGGGCGAGGTAGACAACCCTCGGTGGACGAACGCTGCGCGCGCCATGACGCCGCACCGCATCAAAAGCCCAGCCGGCGCATATGCTGTCGAACACCACGGCGTCCCACGCGCGCGCTTCGAGCGCCTGGTTGAGGGCCTGCGACATCGGCCTGGAAATGCCACGGGTGGCCACGTCCGGTTTATCCACCAGGAGACGTTGCCAGCGCGACAGCTTCTCTTCCTTCACCAACCGCCAGACAAGATCATGCGTGTCAGATGGGGTTGTGGATTTTTCTGTCCGAGAAAGCCCCAAAACGCACAAAGACGCTCCAGCGGCATGTGCAGCCTGGATGAGGCCCTGAGAATAGATCAGCTGACCGTTCGTTGCGGGATCGGGGTCCGCAAGCGTGATCCACAGGCAATCCATTATTCCCCCGAGCTGAGTCTGAACATACAGGATGCTGAGAGCCTTTCGCTCTGACCAGTGACCAAGAAAGGGCTGATGCTGCAGCATTTAATCCAACACCGGCCACAAAGTGGCCACTGGCTTCAAAGTACCGACGCACGTCTGATGGTGGCGGGGCCGCTTGTCCTTGGGGTGTGAAAGCGGCGGAAGAGCTCAAGGAGGACTCGATGTCTTTGTCCGTGGCGGAAGTGCGGCCGGTTGGGGACGGCGCACTGGAAGGTGAAGACGAATTTGTCTGTAGTACCTCCGAGAGCCTAGTCGCCGCCATCGAGAAGTGCCTCGACAACGGCCTGGGTACCTGCTTGGTCGTCGGGGACAAGGGCCATCTTGTCGGTCGAATTTCCCTCGACGATATCGGCAAGGCCGTGCTTGACGGCGCGCTGCTCAACCCGACCCTCGATCAGCACCTCGAGACGTTCGCGCATCGGCTGCACAACGACGCGTCGGTCGACAAGGACGTTCTGCGACCGGTTCTCGATGCGTCGGGACGGCTCATCGGCGTCGACATCGACCGGTCGACACAGAACGTCCAGGTCGCCCGACCGGACATGAGCCATCGGGAGTTCCGCTCGCTCCTCGACGCCTTCCTGTCTTCGTGGATTTCGAGCAAGGGCCCTTACGTCGACAAGTTCGAGCAGGAGTTCCGCGCCTTCATCGGCACCGGTCACGGCATCGCCGTCTCCAACGGCACCGTGGCGCTCCATCTCGCCTTGCTGGGCCTGGGCGTCGGTCCCGGCGACGAAGTGATCGTTCCTGATCTCACCTTCGCGGCGACCATCAATGCCGTGCTGTTCTGCGGCGCGGTGCCGGTCATCGTCGACGTCGATCGACGGACCTGGGGCCTCTCTCTTGCCGGCGTCCAGCAAGCGACCACGCCGCGGACCAAGGCGATCATTCCCGTGCATCTCTACGGCCGCCCCGTCGAAATCGGGCCGATTGCCGCCTTTGCCGCCAAGCGCGGGATCGGCGTGATCGAGGATTGCGCGGAGGCCCATGGCGCACGCTATGACGGCCGGCCTGTCGGACAGTTCGGCGATGTTGGCTGCTTCTCGTTCTACGCCAACAAGATCGTGACGACCGGCGAAGGCGGAATGTGCCTGACGAACTCGGAAGAGCTCGCCAAGTCGATCCGCCTGCTGCGCGATCACGGCATGACACCCACTCGGTCCTACTGGCACGAGCGTGTCGGCTACAACTACCGCATCACCAACCTCCAGGCGGCCATCGGCTATTCCCAGCTCTGGCGCATCGAGGAGATGCTGAAGCGCAACAAGGACATCGCCGACGCCTATCAGGTGGCGCTCAAGGGGATCCCTGGCGTCAAGTTCCCGCCGACGATGGACCCCATCTATCAGCCGGTTGTCTGGTTGGCATCGGTGCAAGTGCCGGCTGCCAAGCGCGACCAGCTCCTGATGGCCGCGCACGAAGCCAGGATCGAAATGCGCCCCTTCTTTCATTCGCTTTCGACCCTGCCCCCTTATGAAAAATATGCCCGGGTCTGTCCCAACAGCCTCGAGCTCGCTGCCACCGGCATCAATTTGCCAACGTCCCGCGCCGTGGACGATCAAGTCATTGACCGTATTGTGAAAGTATTCCGCAATGTGTTGGGCTGAACCGCATTCTCATCGCGAATATTCGTCCATTGTCGTAGGTGGCGGACCGGGTGGTCTCGGTCCCCTCCTGTGGGCCGCACAGCACGGGCTCATGGAGAGCTGGCTCGACCAGGGGGTCGCCCTGATCGAGCGCACCGGCCGCCTCGGCGGTACGCTTGGCCGCTACGGCATCAACTCCGACTCGCTGGGCGGCTCCTATCTCGAGTGCCTGGCATCGGCCGGTTGGCCGGCGGCCATGCATCACCTGCGCCGCGATCCCGTGACGCTGGAGATGCAGCAGTACCAGACGAGCTATCCGCCGCTTCCGCTCGTCAACCAGTACATGGGCCGCGTCGGTCAAGCAGTCGCCGACATGTTTCCGGGTCACGCCAACTCGGCGCTCCACCTGCACACCACCGCGCAGTCGGTCCACCTCTTGGACGATGGACGGGTTGCCGTCGTCATCCACGGCGCGGAAGAGCGGCCCAGGACGTTGGTTGCCCGCTCTGCGGTGATCGCCCTGGGCGGTCGTCAGCACTGGCGGGATGAAATGGCGGCGCCGGGTCTCAAGTTCGTCGATTGCGATACACGGCATTTGCTGGCGTCGAACGAACTTCTGACCCACGATGGTCTTGCCCAGGCCGATGAGATCATCCGCAATGCTGCGGGTCGATCCATCGTGATCGTGGGCGGCGCGCATAGCGCCTACGCCGCGGCCTGGGCCCTCCTGCAGCTGCCAGCCGCCGCTTCATTGGCGAATGGCCAGATCGTCATCCTGCAGCGTCGGCCGCCCCGCATCTTCTATCCGGACAGCGCAGCAGCCATCGCCGACAGCTATCCGTTCGAGCAAGGCGACATCTGCGTCCGCACGAAGCGGGTCAATCGCATGGGCGGCATCCGGGGACATGGCCGGGACATCTGGCGGCAGATCGCCCGCAAGCCCAATGTGTCTCCGGAGTCGCGCGTGGCCGTCCTGGCGCTCCAGGACTTCTCCACCTCGCAATTGCGCGAAACGATGGCGGAAGCCGCGCTCGTCGTGCCTTGCCTTGGCTACCGGTCGGCGACGATGCCCATCTTCGATTCGACCGGCCAGCAGCTGACGCTGAGGGCGGACATCAACGGCGACGCTGTCGATGGTGATTGTCATCTGCTCGCTGCGGACGGCATGCCCCTGCACAACATCTTCGGCATCGGCCTCGGCAGCGGCTTCCGCCCGACGCAAGCGATGGGCTGCGAGCCAAACTTCCGCGGTCAGGCCAACAGCCTGTGGATGTACCAGAACGACATTGGCGCGGTGATCTACCGCGAGATCCAGGGATTGGCGGACGCGAGGCAAACGGCGGCGGCTGTCGCCGCCTGAGGCGGCGACGTCAGCCGACCAGCCTCTTTTTCACATCCTCCGGGATAGCGACGGCCTTGAGCGAACGGGCGTCGCCATCCTTGCGGGCCCAGATACGGGTCTCGCGTCCCTCGGCCGCGATCTGCCCAGTGGCGTCTCGAAACAGATGCTGGATCGTGAAGGAGCTGCGGCCGAGCTTCTCGACACGACTCTCGATCATGAGCTTCTCGCCGTGCTGCGAGGGACGTCGGAAGGCGCCTTCGGCTGCCACCAACGGCGTGCCCTCCTTCCATTGGCCGCCGCTCACGTCATCGCGCTTCAGCCCGGCGGCCAGGAACAGGCGATACGTCGCCTGATCGCACCAGCGGAAGTAGGACGGGTAGTAGACGATACCGGCAGGATCGCAATCGCCCCATTCGACGGTGATCTCGTAGTGACCGATCAGCGGCATCGCTACTCCGCAGCTCGTCGCATCATGGTGCTGGATGCGGCGATCGCCGTCAGCGTCTTCGACAAGGATTCGCCTTCCGGATCGGCCAGGGCTGCCACGCGCGCATTGGCGACGGCATCCGTCGCGGTCTTAGGGGACAGGCTTCCCGCCAGCGCCGGTTCGACCACCTCGGCCACGATGCGCCGATAGTTGCCAAGGCCACACTTGAAGGTGTCCCCGTAGCCCTTGATGAGCCGCGCCAATTCGGCGATCTCGCGCGCAAGTTCGATGCTGGTCGGGGCAGCGACTCGGATGACGGCGAGCCAGCGCTCGATCTCGGCCTGCTCCTCGGCATAACGGAAGCTTCTCGGCCGCCACCAGCGCAGCGATGCAAGGAAGCGCAGTCGCGCGAAGCCCCAAACCGTGGTCGTACGCACGTGCATCGAAAAATGGACCTTGCCCAGCCGTCCCGTGCGTTCGGCCCAAACGAGGATCCGCCGTGCCATCGCCGGCGGCAGGATTGCGCAGATCTCCTCGATGCCGGGCTTGAAGTGCTCGGTGAGCATGACTGGCTCGTCCGCCTTGGCGCGCACCTCGGCGCGCACCCGTGTCAGCCGTTCGCGCGAGGTCTTGGCTTGCGCCACGCGGATCACGTCCTCGAACGACATGCGCACGGCGAGGTGCCGCGCCGTCTCGCGCAATAGCTCTGCAGAACCGAGCGCATTTATCGCGTCGAGGCGATCAAGATAAAGCGTCGCATAGCGGCGATCCTGATAGGCGACGAGCCGGCGGATACCTTCCTCCACAATATCGAGCGACATCGCCGGATAGGACCGGCGCGCGCGTTCGACCAAGTCCTCGACGCTTAGTGCCGCCGCCTGCCGCTTGTGATGCTCACGCACCACCTGGGCGAGCTCGCCGCGGGCGTGGCCGCGGCCGAAGGCGAAACCTGCCAGATTGGCATCGACCGCCTTTCCGCCCTCGCGGATCGCGGCTTCGAACGCTTGCTCGGGAATCGGCAGCCGGCCTGAGCCCGCCAGTGCACCCAGCAGCACGGCGTTCAGTACGGCGCCTGACTCTTCCGCCGCCTGATCCATGTCGAACAAGATCTGCGCCTTGCTGCGCTCCTTGACCGCGCGCAAGAGCCGGCCGACATCGAAGCTGCCGTCACCCATCGCCGACCGCTCGCCGATCGCCAACACCCGATGGGTCGAAGCGATCAGGGTGGTCCGCTCGGGTGTTACGAAGCCGTTGAAGATCATGCGGCCGGCTTCGAGGAGCTCGGTAGCGAGCGCCACGTCGACCTCGCCGATCGCCGGATTGAGGGCGAGTGCCGTCGACGCCGCACCTGGCGTCGGCACGACCTCGAGGTAATAAGTCGTGGCGCCGGTGCGCTGCGCGACGCCTGGGATCTGGGTCGCCTGCACGGCAAGTCCTTGGCTGTGTGCGGCAGCGACGATCCAGTCGCACAGCACGCCACCGCCGTCGCCGCCCAAGGCCCCCACCAGGATGGTGATCGGCTTAGCCACTCGCCATCGCTCCGATCACGGAGGACCGCAGGCGCCAGACGAGCCGGTCCCACCAGCTCGGGTTCTGCACGATATCGGCCTTGTAGAAGGACGGGCAGAGAACGGCGGCGTCCGCCACTTCACCGCAGAGGCCGCAACCAACGCAGCCGTTGTTCACATGCGCCACCGGGTCGGAGCGCAACGGGTCGGGGCTGGGTTTCACCACCAGAGACGGGCAGCCCGACAGGCGGATGCAGGAGTGGTCGCCCGTGCAGACCTCGTCATCGACCCCGAAGCGCGTGCGCACCACGCGCTCGCCCCGCTTGAGCTGGGCGGCGATCTGCGGCCGGATGCGACGCTGACGGGCTAGCTGGCATTCGCCATCGGCCACGATCACCTTGAGGCCGGCATGGTCGGTGCTCATCGCCTCACGCAGGGTCTTGAGCATGGTGCCGACATTGTAGGTGCGAATGGTACGCAACCATTTCACACCCATCGCCTTCAGCGTGGCGGCAATGTCCGACGTCGTCTCGCCGTCGCGGCGATTGCCCGCGGTGTTGGGGATGAACTGCGCGCCGGTGGCCGACGTGTAACCGTTTTGCATGATCACCAGCACACGGTCACCGCGATTGAACATCGAGGAAGCGACACCGCTCAAGAGACCGTTGTGCCAGAAGCCACCGTCGCCCATCACGGAGATCGTGCGCCTCTGCATCACCGGCGCCACCGCGCCCGCCGCCGCGAGCGACATGCCGAAACCCAGGATCGAATTACCGAGGTTGAACGGCGCCAGCGTCGCAAAGGAATGGCAGCCGATGTCGCTCGAGATATGGACCTTACCCACTTCGCGCTCGAGCAGCTTGATGGCGGAAAACACCGGCCGTTCGGGGCAGCCGACGCAGAAGCCGGGGGGCCGCAACGGCAGCGGCCCGCCCAGCAGGCGCTGCGCCTCCGCACGGCCGGCGCGCGCTGCCTCGAAGCGCTCGCGCGGGCGCGACAGATCAATGTCGTTGGCGGTCTGGGCAAAGAATTTCAGCAGGCCCTCGGTCACTACCTCGGCGGTGTATTCGCCCGCCATGGGCAGGACGTCCTTGCCGTGGATACGGGTGTCGATATCGCGCTTGCGCAGCAGCGCGTTCACCGCCTGCTCGATGTAATCGGGTGCGCCCTCCTCCACGATCAAGACTGCCCGCTTGCCTCTGCAGAAGTCGGCGATCTGGTCGGGTACCAGTGGATGGGTGACGTTCAGCACCAGGGTCGGGATCTTGCCTTCGACCTCGAGCCGGTCGAGGCCCCGCATCAGGACGTTGGTGATGCCGCCCTGCACGATGATGCCGAGATCCGACCGCTCGCCGGGAAAGAGCTCGTTCAGCCCTTGCTCGACGATGAAGCGTTGCGCCGCCGGCAAGCGCACATCGACTTTGAGCTTCTCATGCGCATAGGTTGAGGGTGGATGCGAGATGCGGTCGTAGTTGTGAAGCGCTGGATCGGCGAGCCGATTGTTGCGTGAGATGGCCGGCGGCTGATTGTCCTTGGCGACGAACTCGCCCGTGACGTGGCAGGCGCGAATGCGCAGTTCCATCATCACCGGCGTGTTGGAAATCTCCGAAAGCTCGAACGCCTTCTCGGTGCAGCGCACGATGGTCGGCAGCGAGGGCCGCGGATCCATCAGCCAGACCGAGCACTTCAGTGCGTAGGCGTGGCTGCGCTCCTGGATGACCGATGCGCCTTCGCCATAGTCCTCGCCCACGACGATCAGAGCGCCGCCGATCACGCCGGGCGAAGCGAGATTGGAGAGCGCATCGGCCGCCACGTTGGTGCCGACGATCGACTTCCAGGTGACGCAGCCGCGCATCGGGTAGTTGATCGAGGCGCCCAGCAGCGCTGCGGCGGATGACTCATTGGTGCAGGTCTCAAGATGGACGCCGAGCTCATCCAGCAGGTCTTGCGATTCGACCAGCACATCGACCAGGTGCGAGACCGGCGCGCCCTGGTAGCCGCCGACATAGGCGACACCCGACTGCAGGATCGCCTTGGTGACGGCGAGGATGCCCTCACCCCGAAAGATCTCGCCGTTACCCAGGCGAAGGGCGCGAACTTCCTCGCGAAACGAGCGTTCCGGATTGGTCCGCTGGGCGATGGGAACCTGAGGCTGGTCGAGCATTCGCGAAGTTTACTGTCCCAGCGTCGAAGGTGTCAGCTTGATTGTATCGCCGCCGCCCGCGCGTTCCTCCCGGTAGCGACGAGTGTATTTGTAGGTCCAGATCGCGATCGCACCGACGATCCCGGTCGCGGTCATCCAGTAGGCGGGAGCGGCCTGGTCGCCGGTCACGCCCAACAGCCACTGCGCGAAGAGCGGCCCCAGGCCGCCGAAGATCGCCGCGATCAAATTGTAGACGAGGCCGACGCCGGTCGAGCGGACCTGGACTGGATAGACCTCGGACAGGGCCGCGGGCGTGGGCCCGCTGACGAAGGCCAGAACCGCACCGACGCCGCACTGGAACAGCAGCAGGCTCATCGGACCGGGATGGGCGAGCAGGTTCGCAAACAATGGATAGCCCACAAGCGCCGACACGATGGCCGCCGGCAAGAGGATGGCACGCCGCCCGATCTTGTCCGACAGATGGCCAGCCAACAGCACGAGCACGCCGCACACGATCGCCGCCACGAGTGTCGTGATCTGCACGGCACCGACATCAATGTGGAGCTGCCGCATGCTGTAGATCGGCACATAGATGAACGTGAGATAGAAAACCGAGGTGCCCGCGATCACGATGCCCGCACCGGAGATCATTTCCCACGGATAGGCCGAAAGCACTTCGCGCAAAGGTGCCGAGACAGGTCGGGTGGCCGCCGCGGAAGCAGCGTACTGTTGGAACTCTGCCGTCTCTTCGACGCGGCGGCGGATGTAATAGGCGATCGGCCCGATCAGCACACCGACAATGAAGAAAAGGCGCCAGCCCCACGCCGCAAAATCAGCCGGACCCAGGACCTGCGTGAGAAGGTAAACGCCGAGCGAGCCGATGGCGACCGTGCCTACGAGCACGACCATCTGCCAGCTGGCATAGAGCCCACGGCGACCGGGTGGCGCGTATTCGATCAGCATCGAGGTCGCCGTCGCGAACTCGCCGCCCAGCGAAAAGCCTTGAGCAAGCCGGGCGAGCACGATCGCGACAGGTGCCGCGATTCCGATCGAAGCGTAGCCCGGCATCACCGCAATAACCGCCGTGGCAATCGCCATCAGGACGGACAGTGCAACCAGCGCTGCCTTGCGGCCATGGCGGTCGGCATAGAGGCCCCAGAAGATGCCGCCGAGCGGCCGCATGACGTAACCCACACCGAAGGTGGCAAGGGTTGCCATCAGCGAAGCGACGTCGTCTCCGGCGGGAAAGAAAAGCTTGCCCAGCACGAACGACAGCATGCCGAACACGATGAAATCCAGGCCCTCGAAGGCGTTGCCGACGAGGCAGGCGACGATTGCGCGGCGCTCAGCGGTCCGATCCATGCGTTTCCCCTGTTCTTCGGTGTTATGTTGGGCCCGCGGTGTCATTGAAGGACCCGCTCGACAATTAGTATACTCTACGGTGTAGTTTATAATGTCAATCGCCCAGCCTTCCGAGACCCCGGCCCGGCGCGGCCCCGGCCGGCCCGTTTCCCTGACCAAGCGCCGCGCCATGCTCGACGCCGCAATCCGGGAATTCCAGGCGCACGGCTACGACGGCGCCAGCATGGATGCGATCGCAGCCTCCAGCGATGTCTCCAAGCGCACGCTCTACAATCACTTCGCCAGCAAGGAGGTGCTCTTCCGCTCGCTGGTCGAGGAGATGGGCCAGCGGGTGAGCGTCTTCTCCAAGATCGAATACTCGCCCGATGTGCCGTTGCGCGAGCAGCTCACCCGCTATGCCCAGGACTCGGCGCGGCTGATCCAGGACGGCGAAACGCTGGCCCTGTTTCGCGCCATCCTCGCCGAGCACGTGCGCAATCCCAAGCTGGTGGCGAGCGCCATGGAGCACTACTGGCGCGACGAGTATGGCTTTGCCGGCTGGGTCAGCGCCGCCTGTCGCGACGGCAAGCTGCGCGCACCCTCGCCCAAGCGCGCCAGCCGTCATTTCTCGTCACTGATCAAGGGCGCGGTCGTCTGGCCCGTGGTCTTCGAGCAACGCGTGCTGACGCCCCGCGAGGCGCGCGCTGCGATCGAGGAAGCGGTCGAGATGTTCCTGGGCTACTACGCCACGTGAGGCAACAGCGCGGCCGACGCGGTCAGTCGCCCATGCCGCCGGTGACGCTGAGCGTCGCGCCTGTCGTAAAGCTGCTCTGGTCCGACGCCAGATAAAGCACCGACTTCGCGATCTCGCGCGGGCTGGCGTGCCGCCCGAGCGGGATCAACTCGTTGAACATCGCCGTGGCGTCACGCTTGATGACAGCGCTGAGGTTCTCTTCCAGGTCCGATTGGAACGAATTGTCGGTCGGCCCAGGGTGGATGGTGTTCACCCGGATGCGGCGCGGTGCTGCCTCTTTGGCAACGCAGCGCATCAGGCCGATCTGCGCGATCTTGGCGGTGATGTAGGCCGTGGCGCCCGGATCGCCGCGAAAGGCGGCAACGCTCGAAGTGATGATGATGCTGCCGCCGTCGTTCATGCGCGGCAGCCCATATTTGCAGGCGTTGTAGGCGCCTTTTACGTGGACGGCCTGGACCCGGTCGAACACCTCGTCGGGATAATCGACGATCGGCGCAATCGCCCCGGCGTTGCCTGCGTTGCTGAACAGCACGTCGATCTTGCCAAAGGTCGCGACGGCCTTGTCGAGATAGGCCTGCGTGTCAGAGGCTTTGCTCACGTCAGCCACGCTCCAGGCCACGCGATCGGCGTCGAGGCCACGCGTGGCCTTGCCAAGCGCCTCCTCATTCAGGTCAACCAGGAGAACGCGCGCCCCTTCCTCGAGAAACAGGCGCGCACTCTCCAATCCGATGCTTCCCGCGCCGCCCGTGACGACGCAAACCTTGTCTTGCAGCTCATTCATGGCCGGGGAGCTTCCTGATCCGCACCCGAGTCGTCAACTACACAGGATCCTGGACCGACTCGCCCGGAACCGGCTCAAAGCTCGGCAACATCGGCGCCGTCCACGCCTTCTCCACCGGCGGCATGTCGAACGACAGCAGCGTCAGTTCCGTGTCGGCGGCGACGATCACCTTTTCGCCCGGATCGACCTGAACACCGAAGTGACGTGCGAGCGGCTGCCCCACCGCCGCCTTGCCAGTGCCCTCGAGGACCAGCACCAATATCCGCGACTCGCCGCTCGTGAGCCGCAGCGAGGCACCCGGCGCGACGTGCCACAGGCCCGCCCTCACCTCGCGCTCGCTGAAGGTGCCCAATGGCTTGTGCAGCGCGCCAGGTGCGCCCTCGACTGGCACCCACCGGAACGCCCGGGGATCGATGAAGATCGGCTGGTCGTAGCGTGGCGCGGGCAGGAGCATCTTGGCCCCAAGCGCTTCCTCCCAGATCGCGTTGATGCTGAAGGTCTTGCGCACCGTGCCGTCGGGCATTTCGCGAATGAAGACCGGCCCTTCGAAGCGCCCGATCTTCTTCAGCGCCGCGCGGCCGTCGCGATACTGCTGCGGGCTCAAGTAGCCGTAGCCGCTCGATCCGCCGAACTGCAGGACCAGGGTCACCGGCCCTGCCTGGTCGTCCTGTGGGCCGTAGGGCGTGCCTTCGGGGAAATAACCGAGGCAGCCCTCGCGCAACTTACGGCCATTGCCCATCTCGAGATCGCCCTCGATGCCGAAGCGGAACTGATCGAAGCTGTGGCGGTGGCGGACCATATGGAAATGGCCGCGGTTCTCGGCGATCGAGAACATGAAGTTGTCGGGCGTGTTGTCCTCGCCGACGAACAGGTAGCGCTGCGCCAGCACCCCCGTCGGGTGATCGTCGGTGAAATAGGCGAGCGTGGCGGGATCGACGACCTTCATCGCGGGTCTCCTCGGAGCCATAAATAGTGCACTTACTCGTGCATTATTTAGTGCGACCCTGCCTCGTCCTTGTCAAGGACGGAAGTGCCGGCGCCGATCGCGCTTGCTGTCGCGAACGCCGGCGGCGCGTGCCTCGGCCAGCAGTGCGCGAAACGGCACAAGCATCCTATCGCGAACAGTCGGATCGTCCTCCAGCGTCGACAGGGCAAGCGCTACGGCCTCGAGCGTCGAGACGGCATCGGGCCGCGCTTCCCGTCGCAGGTCGCCATAGAGCGAGGGACCGTCCGGCACGACCACGAAACGGCGCAGCTTGGTAAGCCAGGGATTGCGCCACCACAGCGCCTTGGCCTGCGACCAGTTGCCGTCGAGCGCCACGATCCCTTTCAAGCCGAGACGCGCCGCGTTCTGATCGACCAACGGCACGCCCTTGCGATCGAGAGCGATCAGCGGACCGTCCTTGGCCTTCGCCGCAGGTACAGAGCCGAGATAGAGCACGCCCCATTCATGGGCGTCCGCCGGCTCCTTCAGCGCATGGCCGAGATTGCGCCAGGAAAGACCGACCGTCAGGGTCGCGTGGGCGAGAGCCGAGCAAACGAGCTTCGCCGTGCCGAGGACGCGATCCTGCTCCTGCGGATGTTGCAGGATCAGGATGGCAATCCTGTTGTCGATCGTTCCAATCATGGCCGAGATATAGCGGCTCAGGCCCTATCCTTGAACTCGTGCCATCGGCATGCCAGCGTCTCCCTGCAATAAACTCCAATAATTGGTGCGCCCCATGGGAGAAGCGTCCTTGAAAGTCGGCGGGAATGCGCCGGTTTCGAACATCGATCCTTTCTCAACAGCGTATTTTGACGATCCCTATCCCTTCCAGGAGGAATTGCGCGAGGCCGGGCCTGCCGTCTGGCTGTCCCGCTACAATGTCTGGGCGGTTGCCCGCTTCGAGCACGTCAGGGCGATGCTGTTCGACTGGAAGACCTATTGCTCCGGCCGCGGCGTCGGCCTGGCCGACTTCGCGAAAGAGACGCCGTGGCGGCCGCGCAGCATCCTCTTGGAAGCCGATCCGCCGCAACACGGGCGTGCCCGTACCATCCTCAACCGCGTCCTCTCGCCTGTCGCGATGAAGGACCTGCAGGATCGCTTCGCTAGAGCTGCCGACGATCTGGTCGATACGCTCCTCGAACGTGGAACCTTCGACGGCATCGCCGATCTTGCCGAGGCCTATCCGCTTTCCGTGTTTCCCGATGCGCTCGGGATGCCGCGCGAGAACCGGCACTTTCTCCTGCCGTACGGCAACATGGTCTTCAACGCGTTTGGCCCACGCAACGAGCTCTTCCATAAATCGGTGGAGAACGCGGCGCCGGTGCTCGATTGGCTCGCGGGCCAGATGCAGCGTGACCAGCTTGCACCGCAGGGCTTCGGAGCGGAGATCCATGCCGCCGTCGACACTGGGGAGATCACGGCCGAGGAAGCGCCGCTGATCGTGCGGTCGCTCCTGACCGCTGGAGTCGACACGACGGTCAATGGCATCGGCGCGGCCCTCTATTGCCTCGCCCGCTTTCCCGAGCAGTGGGATCATCTTCGGGCCGACCCTTCGCTGGCGCGCGCGGCATTCGAGGAAGCGGTTCGATTCGAATCCCCGGTGCAGACCTTCTTCCGCACCACGACCCGTGCGGTCCGGATCGGCGACGTCGATATCGACGAAGGACAGAAGATCCTGATGTTCCTGGGCGCCGCCAATCGCGACCCGCGGCATTGGGAGCAGCCCGATCAATACGACATCACCCGCCGAACTGTCGGCCATGTCGGCTTCGGCGCCGGCATCCACATGTGCGTTGGCCAGATGCTGGCGCGACTGGAGGGCGAGGTCGTGCTTGCGGCGCTGACCCGCAAGGTTAGTCGCATCGAGATCGTGGATGAGCCCCAACGCCGCTATAACAACACGCTTCGCGGCCTCGCGAAGTTGCCCATCCGCCTGCAGCCCATCCATTGACGGTCAAGTGAACCCTCCTCTTCTCATTCTCGATAGCGTCACCAAGTTGCCGGCCGAGGCGAACGGCGCTGTCGTGGTCGGCGGCTCGCATGCGGCGGTTTATGCCGCCTATCTTTCCGCCAAGGGCGGCCTTCGCGCCGCCATCCACCACGACGCCGGGATCGGTCTCGGTGAGGCCGGCGTCGGCGGCCTTGCCTATGCCGAGGCGCTGGGCATGGCGATGGTGGCGCTCGCGACGGCGACCTGCCGCATCGGCGATGGCCAGGACCAGTTCGAACGAGGCATCGTGAGCCGGCTCAATGCCCAGGCGGCCGACTGCGGCGTCGCCATCGGCATGAGCTGCAAGGACGCCGTCGAGCTTTTGAAGCGCGCGCCATGGCCGCACCAACCGCCACCTCCCCAGGACGAAAGCCGGCATCTCGTCGGCAGCATCGTGTGCGTGGATTCGGCGTCGCTGCTTGTGCCGGAGGATCGCGGTATGGTCGTCGCCACCGGCAGCCATGGCGCTCGCAATGCCGGCGCCACGACAGCACCGACGCGGCCGCGCCTGATCTTCTTCAACGATGCGGGCCCGGGAATCGACCGCGGCGGCGTGTTGGGGCTCGATATCCTCGAGCACGAAGGCGTGGCAGGCGTCGCTGTCGCGGCAGCATCGGCGCGTATCGGTGACGGACGCTCGACTTTGCAGGACGGAACGATCTCGGCGGCGAACCGCATCGCACACCGGCTCGGCGCGCGCGTCGGCGCCTCTGCCCTTGCCTTGGCGCAGACGGTGGCCGAAAACGCTGCCTAGCCACAGGCAAGGGAAACGGGAATGGCCGTCGTCAATGTGAAATCGGAGATCGCTGGCAACGTCTGGAAGATCCAGCTCAAGCCTGGCGATAAGGTCGAAGCCGACGGCGAGATCATGATCCTGGAATCGATGAAAATGGAGATTCCGGTCCTCTCTCCCAAAGCCGGCACCATCAAGGAAATCAAGGTCAACGAAGGCGAAGCGATCGGCGAAGGCCAGCTCGTCGCCATCCTCGACGTCTGACGGCCGACCACCACGGCTCGGTCGAGCGGGTTGATTTGACGGATATCCGATCTCCAATATAATGGAGGACAAATCGGATTATACTGGAAATGCCGTCAAACATTGACCCGGTTAACCAGCGGATCGCGGCGCGCGTGCGCGTGCTTCGGTCCGAGCGCGCCCTCTCACTGGAAACGCTGGCTGAGCGCAGCGGGGTCAGCCGCTCCATGATCTCGTTGATCGAGCGTGGCGAAACCAGCCCTACGGCGGTCGTGTTGGAGAAGCTGGCGACAGCGCTCAATGTCGCTCTCGCCAACCTGTTCGAGCCGCCAGCGGCCGCCTCGCCTGTTGCCCGCCGCGCCGAGCAGCCGACATGGCGCGATCCCGCCTCGGGTTATCTCCGGCGCAATGTCTCGCCCGGCGGCCAGCTCACGCCGATCCAGATCGTGGAAGTGGAATTTCCCGCCGGCGCACATGTCGCCTACGAGAGCGGACCACGACGGCCGTCGACGCATCAGCAGATCTGGGTCCTGGACGGCGCGATCGAGGTCACCGTCGGCGAAGCGCAGTACGATCTACGCACTGGCGATTGCGTTGCGTTCGTCTTGGACCAGCCCACGGCATTCCGCAACCGAACGCGCAAGCCCGCCCGCTACGCCGTCGTCATCGTGGCAGGCGCGCCATGAGCGACAGGATCGTCATCCGTCAATTGGACATTCTGCAGGAAGCCGACATCGAGCAGCTTGCCGACGTTCTGGTGGACTGCGTCGATGGCGGCGCATCGGTGAGCTTCATGCAACCGCTCTCGCACCTGAAAGCTGCAAGCTTCTGGCGAGGGCTCGCCGCGGACATCTCCGCAGGTCGACGATTGCTCATGATTGCGCGCGACGCACAGGGCGCCATCGTTGGTACGGTGCAGGTCATTCTCGCTTCTTCGGAGAACCAACCGCATCGCGCCGATATCGCCAAGATGCTCGTACACCGGCGCGCACGCCAGCATGGCATCGGCGCCGCATTGATGCGCGCAGCCGAAACGGCGGCACGCTCGGTCGGCCGGACGTTGCTGGTCCTCGACACCGCGACCGGCAGCGAGGCCGAGCGCCTCTATGCAAAGCTGGGCTGGATCCGCGTCGGCGTCGTGCCCGACTATGCGCTTTGGCCGACCCGCGGGTTCTGCGGCACCACGTTCTACTATCGCAGACTCGCTTGAGCACATGACGCTCTGGGATGTCGCCGGAGCGCTTTTGAGCGCGATCCTCCACGCTGGCTGGAATGCCGCGATCAAGGCTCATGCCAAGCCGACCGAAGCCATGACGACGCAAATGATGCTGAGTGCACTCATCGTCGTGCCGGGCCTGTTCTGGACCGGGCTGCCAGCCCAGTCTTCCTGGCCATGGATTGCAGCCTCGACGGCGCTCAACTTCGTCACTGTGACGTCCATGTTGCGCGCCTATGCGCTGATCGGCTTCGGCCTCGTCTATCCGGTCGTGCGGGCGTTTTCGGTCTTGCTGGTCGTTCCTCTGGCCGCAACCTTGTCCGGCGAAAGCTTGAGCCCCTACGGGTTCGCGGGCGTCGGCCTTGTGGCGGTCTCGCTGCTACTGCTCGCCGCCAGCAGCGGCCGAACCGGCGAACTGCCCCGACGGGCTCTCGTCTGGATCCTGATCGCGGGCCTGTCGACCGCGGCCTACGTCATGAGTGACGCCCAGGGCGTACGGCATGCCGGCTCCCCCTGGGCTTATGGCTTCATGGTCTCGATCACCAATGCGATGGCAATGTCCTGGGCGCAGCGCAGGATGGCTCATCCCTGGCGCCTGCTGAAGGAGCATGCCGTCACGACGGCCCCCATCGCCGCGGCCGCCGTGGTTTCCTACCTGCTGATCCTCTGGGTCTGGAGCCATGCGCCGGTCGCACCGGCCTCGGCACTGCGTGACACGAGCTCGGTCTTCGCCATCCTGATCGCGATCGTCTGGCTTCGCGAGCCATTCACCCGGCTGCGGTTGGCCGCTATCCTGCTGGCCGCCGCCGCGGTGCCGCTATTGCGCTTCGCCTGAGTGGTCTCGGGCCCGCGCCGTGGGCGATGCAGGCCGATAGGCGTCTCAGACTCGACACAATCGACGACACAATGGGGGCGTCACAATCGGGGGGCCAGCACAATTCAGGGAGCTCGTCCGTGACCGACCGCTACTTCGAGGACTTCAGGAAAGGCGAGCGCTTCGTCAGCGGCGGCATGACCATCACCGAAGCCTCCATCATCGACTTCGCCCGCCAGTGGGATCCGCAGCCTTTCCATATCGACGCGGAGTTTGCGAAGAAGTGGGCGTTCGAAGGCCTGGTCGCCTCGGGGCTCCATACGATGTGCGTGACGCTGCGCCTGTGGCTCGAGCTTGGCGTGTTCCGCTCCTGCAGTCTCGGGTCGCCCGGTCTCGGCGAGACCCAGTTTCCCCGACCGGTCCGTCCTGCCGACACGCTGCGCGTCGTCACCGATATCGTCGACCTGCGGGCCTCGTCGTCCAAACCCGACCGCGGGATCGTGCGCATCCGCCAGGTCACCATCAACCAGCGCGGCGAGCACGTGATGGAGCAGGAAACGACCGTCATCCTCAAGCGCCGCCCGCTCACCGTCGCGAGCATGCGATCCTAGCGCCAGGCAAAAACCGGCTGCTCGTAGTGATCGACGCGCGTGTCGCGGCCGGCAAGCGCCACTTCCTTGAATTGATAAAGAACGGCCGCGGTCGGTGCATTCACCGTGGCGACGGGTAGCGGCAGGCGGATGATGGGCCGGTCGGATTCCTCGATCGCCACGATCTCAGGTGAATCGGGCCGGAACAACTCGGCGCAACGGATGCGGTAGGCCGCCGCGACCTCGCCCGGATTGGGAATGACCTGGACGAGCCCGCGCAACCAGACCACGACCGGCGTGATCAGGAAGCCCGAGCGAGTCGGATAGTCGTCGAGTGTGCCCAGCACATCGTCCGTTCCCCCCAGCACGCCCAGCTCTTCATGCAGCTCGCGTAGCGCCGTCTGCTCGACCGTCTCGCCAGGATCAACGCGGCCGCCGGGCAGCGCCCACTGTCCACCATGCGCTCGTAGCTTGGGCGTTCGCCTTGTCAGCAGGAACGCCGCCTCCCCTCGCGTCTCGGCTTCCAGGACCGCAACGGCGACCGCGGCATGGCGCAGACTACCGGGGTCGCTGCGGTGCCGCACCTCGAAGTGTTGCAGGCGATCGGCGATGGTGGTGCGCAGCGTGTCGTCGAAGACGACTCCGCTCACTTCCTGGGCTCTCTCGTAAAAGTCCAGACCACGGCCGGCGGCACGTTGCGCCACACGCGACGGCTGTTGACGGCGACCAGGTTCAGGCTCTGACGCAGGCTTTTTGGAACAGGCGGCGTGGGTCCGTACGTGAACTGCACCATTGGAGCACCCTCGGGCAGGGCCTCGAAAGCGCCGTGCACGATGCCGTGCACCGCCTCGCCAGGCAGCGACAGGAGCGGCAGGCCTGACACGATAGCGGCGATGCCGTCGATGGCATTGGCGGCCAGCAATTGCGGCAGACGGGAAGCATCGCCCTCGATGATCTTGAGGCCGGCAAAATGGCGGCGGAGGAACGCCACGAGTTCGCGATCGCGTTCCACGAGCGCTAGCCGGTCGGCCGGGATCCCGGCGGCCAGCAAGGCCTTGGTAACCTCACCTGTGCCCGCGCCAAGCTCGATGACGTGTCCGGTATGGCCATTCATCCCTGCCAAGGTCGCGCGAGCGATCGCCTCGCCGAGGAAAGGGCCGCTGGGCAGGAACGCTCCCATGGCAAGCGGCCGGCGCAGCCAGCGCTTCAGAAAGAGGGCCCTGCCGGCGGCGTCTTCAGTTGCGGTGCGCATACCAAACGCTATCAGACGATCGTTGGGAGTCGACAGTGGAAAAAAGCTGCGTCTTCTACTGTGCGGGCTGCATCGCGGGGCCCGCGGAGGCCGGCGCGGTCGCAGCGGCCGGCTCGAACGCCACCTGGGCATGGCGCATCTGTTCGAGCGCGTTCACCAACGACACAACAACTGCAGCAGCAAAGGGGAGTGACTGGACCACCATGAATCCTGCCCACAACCGGGCATCGGGATCGATCACGCCGCTGGTGTTCCAGAGCACCAGGGCTGCGGCCCACAGCAGGATCATCAGGACCGCCTCGCCGCGCGCCATGCCAAGGGCCATACCAAGCGTGGCGCGCTCGTCCATCTTGGGCGTGCGCATAAAAGGCAGCCGGCTGGTCATGAGGCCGTAGATGACGGCGCGGCCGACCGTATAGGTGAGCGCCAGGCCTGCCAGCGAGGCGCCAAGACTCTGCCGGAAAGTGCACTTCACCCGATCGGCGTAGAGCCCGAAGGAATAGACCAGCTTGAAGACGAAGATGCCGATCGTCGGAATGATGAACTCGGCTGGCGGCAAGCCGACCGGCTTCAAGCCGAACAGCGGCGGCACAAGGACGGCCAACGCCCAGGCCAGGCCGGCCCAGGTGAAGACCAGGTTCAGCGCATCAGCGAACCAGGGCAGCCAGCCAGCGACAAAATGATACTTCTGCCAGAAGGTGAGCTGCGTGGTCTTGCCCATCATCTTGCCAGCATGCGCCTTCATGATCTGCATGGCGCCATAGGCCCAGCGGAAGCGCTGCTTCTTGTAGCCGGCGAAATGATCGGGCGTCAGGCCATGGCCGAAGCGCTCGCGGCTGTACATGGCGCCATAGCCCTTCTCCATCAGCCGCAACCCCAGCTCGGTGTCCTCGGTGATGCACCAGGTCGCCCACCCGTCCATTTCCTCCATGCGATCCTTTCGGACCAGCGTCATGGTGCCGTGCTGGATGATGGCGTCGTATTCGTTGCGCAGGCACATGCCGATATCGAAGAAGCCGGCATATTCCCAGTTCAGCATTTCCTTGAAGCGGTCATCGCGCCAGTCGCGATGATCCTGCGGCGCCTGGACGTAGCTCACCTTCGGATCGTCGAAATAGGGCACCACCGCCTTCAACCAGTCGGAGCGCACCATGTAGTCGCTGTCGATCACGCCGATCACCTTGGCGTCGGCTGCGGTCTGGCTCAGCACATAGTTCAATGCGCCGGCCTTGAAACCCTTCATCACGTCGAAATGGAAAAAACGGAAGCGCTCGCCGAGCTGGGCGCAATAATCCTGCACCGGACGCCACACCGCGGGATCCTTGGTGTTGTTGTCGATGACGATGACCTCGAAGTCGGGATAGTCGAGCGCAGCCAGCGAATCGAGCGTCTGGATCACCATGGCCGGCGGTTCGTTGCAGATCGCCAAATGCAGCGAGACCTTGGGCCAGGCGCGGTCGGCCGGCTGACGCTCGATCATTGCCGCCGCCGGCAGCGCCTCGCGCCGCCAATGCCGGCGCCAGATCGTCTCCACCAGCTCAAGCGCCTGAACCAGCGCCATTGCCAGGCTGATCACCAGGAAGAAGGCGAGCATTCCCCAGCCGATCATCTCGCCGGTCACCATATAGGTCCCTGCCGCCACATAGGCGCCGTAGGCCACGGCACTGGCCGACAGGGCAACGAGACCACAGAAGACCAGCTGGCCAGCCATGCCGAGGTCGCGCCACTTCCATAGGAACAGCACCATCAGCGGCAACGCGCCCACGATCGACCAGGCAGCGTAGACCCACCATTGCGGCATGGTCTCGATCGGGCCGGTCCAGGCGAATTTCGGCTGCCGATCAGCGTTCCAAAGCCCCCAGTAGCCGCCCGCCTTGCCTTCGAGATCGTAGGACTTCCAAGGCTGGTCGATGGCCTCGACCACGAAGTAGTCGATGTTCTGCGACTTGAGCCAGGCCACCATGTCGCGAATGTTCTTGGCCTGCTCTGCCGGCGTCGCGCGCTTGATATAGCCGGTGGCCGGACTGCGGCGCTCGGCGCCGTTCGACGGCCAGCCCACCTCGGTGACGATGATGTTCTTGTTTGGATAGGCTTGCCGCAGCTGCTCGATCTTGTTCTTGAGGTACTCGAGCGGCGTTTCGCTCGATTGCTCATCCCAGTAGGGCAGGATGTGCACGGCGAGGAAGTCGACCTCACGCGCCAATTCCGGATAGCGCAGCCAAATGTGCCAGGGCTCGGCCGTGCTGACCGGCACCTTGACGTTGCGCTTGACGTTCCGGATCTCCCGAATGAGCTGGGCGGGGCTGACAGCCGTATTGTCTTGATCGTCCTTCTGGCCGTCCCAGCGCAGGATGTTTTCATTGCCAACCATCACGCGATCGATCGCGTTGGGGTTCTGATTCGCCATGCGGATCAGGGCGCGTGTTTCCTCGGCATTGACGTCGGCGGCGTCGCGGCCGAACTGCTGCTTGGCCTCGATGGCGCTATAGATCCACGCCCCCGGCACAAGCTTGAGGCCGTTACGCGTGGCGATCTCCGCCATCTCCTCGCCGCCATCGGACGTACGATAGGTTCTGACGTAGTCAACGTGACCCGCCATCAAGGCGAAGTCGCGCTCGATCTGCTCCTTGCGCGGCTTGACCGGTAGTGGCGGCGCTTCCGTGAAGGCCGTTCGCAGGAAGCTCACGATCCCGCTCGATTTGCCGGACAGTGGGTCTTGGTCCTTGGCCCAGGGCGCATAGGTCACGCCGTGCAGCGGGCCTTCGACGTTGGCGGCCTGCACGTGGTGGTCAAGCAGACGCCATCCCGCGATTGTCGCCGCAGCTGTAACGAACAGGACCAGGCCGAGACGGAACATGAAACGGCGATCGCTCCTGCAATCCGACGACGGCGGCCTACTCGTGCTCGATCGCGGACGCATGCCTGCCACGGACGACGAACGTCGGCGCAAGGACCGTGCCCGATCGACTCTCCCAGCTACGAGCCGATGACCACGCGAGCGGCTGACCTCTTCGAGGTTTCCTTGCGCCAGATTTCCTCGTCTGCGACCCTTCGCAGGCGGTAAGGCGACCGGAGCGATCTATAGCGGGACCTCCGGAAGCGGTAAAGAGTTCGGAACCAATGATGGCCAAATTGCCAAATTCGAGCGGCGCGTGAAGATAGAGAACGATCCTTCGGCCGCTCCCGCCGCCGTCCCTCCCGATCTTGCTGCGACCTATCGACCAGCCGATCGCTATGCCTTCCTGCAGGCAGGCGGAGCCCGTTTGCGCTACGCATGGTGGAACGCACTCAAAGCGCCTCGCGGCACAGTGCTGATCCTGCCCGGCCGTGTCGAATTCATCGAAAAATATGCGACCGAGGTGGTCGGCGACCTGCTTGCCCGCGGGTTCGCCGTCGTCGCCCTTGATTGGCGCGGCCAGGGCCTGTCGGATCGACCATTGGCCGATCACGATAAAGGCCATATCGATCATTTCGAGACCTATCTTGCCGACCTGCGTCTGTTCCTGGACGCCGTCGTGACGCCGCTGGCGCCACGGCCGATCCTGGCGCTCTGCCATTCGATGGGCGGGCACCTCTTTCTTCGCTCTCTCGCTTTGTACGGAAGCGCTCCCATTGCCGCCGGCGTGGTGACTGCGCCAATGACCGGTCTGACTCAGGGGGCCCTGCTTCGGACCGTGCTGGGTCTGACGCCGTCGCTGCCGTCGATCGACAGGTGTTACCTCTTCGGAACCGGCGCCTTCAATCCAGCCCGGTACCCGTTCAGGAACAATGTTCTGACCCACGACGAGCGGCGGTTTCACTTCACTGCGCAATGGTTTGCTGCCGACCCGCGCCTGTCATTGGGCGGCCCGACGCTCGGTTGGAGCCGCCAGGCGCTCCGTTCCATGGCTGCCGGGCTGGCCCCCGGGGCATTGGAGGGTATTGACTTGCCACTGCTGCTTGTGAGCGCGGCGGCCGACACGCTGGTAAATCCGGCAAGCCACGGGCCGGTCGTGGCTCGCCTGCGCCACGGCAAGCTCGCGACCATCGCCGATGCGCGGCACGAAGTGATGATGGAATCCGACGCGATGCGCGCCGCGTTCTGGACGGCTTTCGACCAGTTCGCACAAAAGACCTGCGGCACTTCATGACCGTCACCCAGATGCTGGTCATCGCCGGCGCCTTTCTTGCCGCCGGCGTCGCCAAGGGCGCCCTTGGCATGGGCCTGCCATTGGTTGCAATCGGCCTGATGAGCTTCGTGCTACCGCTTCAGGATGCGCTCGCCCTGATGGTCCTGCCGACCCTGTTCACCAATGTCTGGCAGGCCATCTACGGCGGCCAGTTCGCTCCGCTGATGCGGCGCTTCTGGCCGATGACCGTAACCGCCGTCGGTGGCGTGTTCATCGTCGCTGTCGTCTTCGGCGACCTTGGCGCGCCGCACGCCTCGGGCTGGGTTGGCGCGATCCTGATCGCCTATGCCTTGCTCGCGCTTGCAGCATGGCGCCCGAAGATCCCTCGGTTGGTCGAACGCTGGGCCAATCCGCTGATTGGACTGGCAAGTGGTGCCGTCGTCGGCTTCACCGGCGTCGCCGCCGTCCCTTTCCTGCCGTACATGCAGTCGATCGATATCGACCGGCATGGTCTGGTCCAGGCGCTGGGCATCCAGTTCCTGTTCATGACCGGTGCCCTGGCCTTGGCATTGGCCTGGCAGGGGGCCTTCCATCTCGGCAATACGATCGGTGCCCTGGCTGCTCTCGCACCGACCATGGCCGGCGTCTGGCTGGGCCAGAAGATCCGGCATTCGCTATCGCCTGAGATGTTCCGCCGCGCCTTCCTGCTGGGCATGCTGGCGATCGGCCTGCACATGGCGCATGCCTTGCTGTAGAAGAAGGACGTTATGCCCCTGCCCAGCCAGAAAATAACGATCTGCGGCATTCCCGAGCTGTCGCAGCATGCGTCGATCGGTGTCAGCCATATTCTCTCGATCATCGACACTCACGAGCCGAAGCCGGAGGCGCTCGACGATTATTTCGAGATCAACCATCTGCTGCTGCGCTTCGACGACGTGGTGGCGGAATATCCCGGCTTCGAGGCCTGCACGCCGGACCATGTTCAGCAGGTGCTCGATTTCGGTGAGCATCTGCATACCGCCCGAGACAGCCATGTGCTGATCCACTGCCACGCCGGCATCTCGCGCTCCACCGCGGCGGCAGCGATCCTGATGGCACAGCACGCGCCGGGGCAGGAGGAAGCAGCGTTCCTCAAAATCCTCGACCTGCGCAAGCACGCCTGGCCCAACACACGGATGGTGGAATTCGCCGACCAGCTGCTGAAGCGTGATGGCGCCCTGATGAAAGGGCTCGTCGTTTATCGACGAGCCCTCCTCCAGTCCAAACCTCATTTGAGCGAAATCATCCGCAACATCGGCCGGGGCCACGAACTGCCGGCTTGAGCTGCGAACCGCGAACCACCCTTAGCGGTGGAACACCAGCGTACGCACCTCGATGCTTTCGCGCGGCGGCGCATCGGCAGGTGTCGTCGGGTCGACGAAGGCGCTGTGCGGCGTGAAGCGTGCCGGCACAGCGGTCGAGGTGTCGGAGCATTTCAGCAGCAGCGCCTCGTCTGTGCGCATCCGGGGCACGTAGTACCAGCGGTGTGAGGGATCGTAGGTCACCGAGTAGGTTTCACCGACGCGGTGCGGGTAGACGAGATCGGACGGCACCAGCTGATCGAAGCCCACGCTCGTTGCATCGCAGACCGCCAATGGCGAGTCGAGCAGCGGGCCGCGGATCGGCCGCCAGACGTTGACCACTTGCACGCGTCCCTTCAGAAGCTCGTCCGCCTCATCGGGCAGAAGGTCGCGCACTCGCTGCGGACCCGACCGCGCCGTGTGATCGATGTGCACGCGCTGCACCGGCTGACGCGGGCCGCCGCTACGGTCTTCGACGCCAGGAACTCGACGGCGCGTGGTGTGGTCGAAGATGTGCACGCGATAGGCACCGGTCGCTTCCTTCAGGATGCGCTCGATTTCCGGGTAGTAGACGCGGCGCACTTCTTCGTCGTCGAAGAAATCGCGCACCGCGCTTCCGTGCTGCACCAGGGCGAAGCCGTTCGCATCGAGGGACACTTTGTCCGCAATCGGGCGCGCATCATGGATCGCGACGCGATGCGCTTCGTGCTCGCTGTTGTAGCGCGGCACACCAGCTGGCGGCTCGAACGTGTAGTTGCGCGGCCGCTCGGCCATCGGCACGAGGTAATTCATGTCGGCCAGCACGCGCGGCAACGTGGCGATGGTCTCGACATTGGCTTGAAGCGTCATGGGACAGGACCTCCGAAAACGTACAGTCGAATTGGTCCCATTGATCTTGGGCGCGCTGTCATCCTGCGCCATGGAGAAGAACTGCCGGGATCCATGAGAGGACGTACTGCAAAAGGGAAGGACTTTCTGCCGGCACCAACATGAGCAGCAAATTCACGTCGTGGTTGGCGACTCCGCATAGGCCGCACCGAGTTGCCGGTGGAAATCGGCAAGCAGCGCGTTGTCGTCGATGGCCATCGTTCCGGCGGACCGGTCGGCCTGCAGATGCTCGCAGGCCTGTTTGATCATGTCGCCTGACGGCTTGTGCTCCTCGGCACGGCCGCCGAACACATGGGTCAGCAAGCGCGTGCGCAGGAAGGTGTGCGGCACGACCTGCTCGACGATCGCGAGCGCGCCAGCTCGACGCAAAGCCAGGAGCGGCCAGTGCCAGGCGAAGTCGCGCGCTTCGTCCGGCTGGCCCAGCAGCAGATGCTCGACCAGAACCTTCCAGTTGCAGGCGATATCGGTGGAAATGGTGCTGCCATAAGGCGGCAGCGCCACGTCAAGCGTGAGAGGCAGCACTTTTTCCGCCTCCGCAAGAGTGAAGAACACCAGGCCAGCTTCCTGTGCCACGGCGAACGAGACCAGGTTCACCTCGGGCGACCGCGCATCGGCCGGCGCGACAGGTGCTGGCGCCGTCACGAACTTGCCGGCGAGATCGTAGGTCCAGCCGTGAAAGCGGCAGCGAAAGGTCTCGCACGTCCCTGAGGGCACGCCGACGACCGGCATGTTCTGATGCCGGCAGGCATTGCGAAGCACACTGATGGTTCCCGCCTTGTCGCGAACCGCCACAACGCCCCAACCGCCGACGGTCGCCGACAGGAAATCTTCCGCCTGGCCGATCTGGCCGGCCGCACAGACGGGCAACCACGCGGTCGAGAAGATCGTGCGCTTCTCGGCCTGGAAGGCTTCACCTTGGCTGTAATCTTCGGCTTTCATCATCTTTGTATACAATATAGCTTGCCACAAATCGATTATTGATCAAAACTCCTAATATTGTATACGATCCGGAGGCTGTAATGGCAAAAAGCGCGTTCCGCCTGGCTCTCGAGGAGGCCATCGAGCAACGGCATTCGGCCGTGCACCCGTGGAGCGAGGCCTGGACGTCCGGCAAGCTCGACCGCCGGCTTCTCGGGGAGTGGGTGAAGCAGCACTATCACTACGTCAGCCACTTCTCTGAATGGCTGGGCGTCGTATACGCCAGCTGCCCGAACTGGGAGGTCCAGCAGTTCCTGCTGGAGAATATCACCGAGGAAGAAGGCTTCGTGGGCTCAGGCGACTTCGCTCCCGTGCGCCACTCGGAACTGTTGCTGGAATTCGCCGAAACCTGCGGCATGAAGCGGGCCGATATCCTGAATGCTCAAGTGAAAGGCGAACTGCTGCCCGAGACGATCGGTCTGCAAAGCTGGTGCACCATGCAGGCGACCAAGCCTTTCGTCGAAGCACTGTCAGGTCTTCTGATCGGTCTCGAAAGCCAGGTGCCGCGCATCTACAGCAAGACCACGCCCCCACTCCTGGAGAAATACGGCTTCGCCGAAGATGAGGTGACCTTCTTCACCCTCCACATCGTGGCCGATGCCGAGCACGGTGAGAAAGGCTTCGAGATTGTCGAGAAGTACGCCACGAGCGATATCCAGCGCGAAGCATGCGTGCGGCTCGTGAAGGAAGCGACCATGATGCGCCGCCTTTATCTCGATGGTCTCTATCGCAAGTTCCTGGCGAAACCGGAGGCCGCGACCAAGCTCGCCGCGTAAACGTGCATACCTACAAAACACTGACGCTTGCCGAGGCGCACATTATCCTCGATGCAGCGCAAAGAAAGGCAGAGGAACTCGGCATCCCCGAGGTCCTTTGCATCGCCGACAATGCCGGCTATCCGATCGCGCTGCGCCGCCTCGACGGCGGCAAGGTGACGAGCGTACAGATCGCCATGAACAAGGCCTTCACCGCGGCAGGGCATCGCAAGCCTACGCACGTCTACAAGAATGCGCTGCCGGGTGAAGAAGCGTTCGGCATCTTCACCCAGCACGAGGGCCGGTTCACCGTATTCGTGGGCGGCTTTCCGATCTTCGTCGACGGCCAGTGCGTCGGCTCCGTCGCGGCCTCGGGCGGCAATGGCGAACAGGACATCGCCTGCTGCGAAGCCGGCATCGCCGCCTTCATGGCGACGCTCAAGAAATGAGCGACCGCGACGCCCCCTCTCCCATGTCGCGCAGCAAGCTCGTGCGCGAGCGCATCCGCAGCCAGATCCTCAACGGCCGCCTGAAGCCTGGCGCTCGCTTGGTCGAGGACCGCCTCTCAGCCGAGCTCGGCGTGTCACGCGTGCCCGTGCGCGAGGCGCTGCGCAGCCTGTCCGCCGAGGGACTGGTGCGGTTGGAGCCGCATCGCGGCGCCACCGTGGTGGAAGTCACACCTCAGATCGTCGCCGAGCTTGTCGAGGTGCGCGCGCTGCTCGAAGGCCAGAACGCCCGCCTTGCCGCCCGTCGCCACGACCCAGAGATCGTGAGGCAGCTACGCGAGACGCTGGCGCACGGCAACACGGCCGCCGAGGCGGGCACGACCGAAGAACTCACCCGGCTCAATGCCGAATTCCATGAGCGGCTGGGCGAGGCGAGTCGCAACTCCGTTCTGCTCGACGTCATGCGTGGCCTGCGCGAACGCACCAGCCTCGCTTTTGCGATCAATGGCCGCGCCCGCGCGCGCGAGGACTGGAAGGAGCATGCGGGGATCCTCGAAGCGGTGATCGCGGGCGACGAGGAACTGGCGGCACTCCTCGCCATTCGTCACGTCCAGAACGCCGCGTCAGCCTTTGCCCGCAACCACGCCGCCAACGACGACGCGGCCTAGCGTCCCTTCATCGGCAGACCGCCGAGATGCGTGCCGGCATCGACGATCAGGAACTCGCCGGTGATGTTGCTGGCGCTGGTCAGGAAGAAGATCACGGCCTCGGCCATCTGCTCGGCGGTACCGGCCTGACGTAGTGGCGTTGTCTGTTCCTGCGCAGTCTTCAGCTTCTCATAGTCGTCCTTGCCGAGCGCCCCCAGCAACCATCGGGTCTGGATGAAGCCCGGGCACACCGTGTTGACGCGCACCGCTGGCCCGAACCAGCGTGCCAGCGAGAGCGTGAGCGTATTGAGGGCGCCCTTCGACGCCGCATAGGGGATCGAGGTACCGACACCCATAACGCCCGCAATCGAGGAGATATTGACGATCGAGCCGCGCTCGCCTTTCTCCTCCCATTGCTTTTTCATCGTCGGGAAGACGGCGCGACTCATCATGTACGGGCCGGTTACGTTCACGCGCAGGATGCGATCGAAGTCCTCGGCCGAGACACCATCGAGATCGCCCTGGCTCTGGAACTTCGTCGTCCCGGCATTGTTGATCAGGCCGTCGACGCGACCCCATTTCTTCAGCGTCTCGGCCGCAAGCTTCTTGCAATCGGCGTCCTGCCCCATGTCTGCTTGAACGAGAATGGCCTCGACGCCCTTGGCTTTCACCTTCTCATAGGTCTCGTCGGCTTCTTTCTTGCTCTTGGTGAAGTTGATCGCGACGTTCCAGCCCTTCGCCGCCAGATCGACCGCGCACGCGGCTCCGAGTCCGGTCGCCGAGCCCGTCACGATTGCCACTTTGGCCATGCTCTTCCTCCCGATAGGTCCTGCCGCCCTTTCTAGGCTAGGATCGCGGCCCATGGCAGACCTCTTTTCAATGAAGAACCGCGTCGTTCTGCTGACCGGCGCGTCCCGCGGGTTGGGCCGTGACATGGCCCTCACCCTGGCTGAAGCCGGCGCCACCGTGTTGTGTGCCGGCCGCACAGTGAAAGCACTCGAGGCTACGGCGAAGGCGATCCGCCGCAAGGGCGGCAAGGCGGACGTGGTACCGCTCGACGTCACCGACGAGGCCGCGGTCCGCGAACAGATTGCGAATATCATCGCCAAACATCGTCGCATCGACGTGCTGGTCAACAATGCCGGCGTGCTGTCCCGCGAAGCGATTGTGGATCTCCCGACCGAGTCCTACCGGCTCACCGTCGAGACCGACCTGATCGCGCCCTTCGTTCTGTCACGCGAGGTCGGACGGCACATGCTGAAACGCAAGTACGGCCGCATCGTCAACATTGCTTCGGTGCTGGCAGTCGTCGCCCGCGCTCAGGTCGCTGGATACGTCTCGGCCAAGCACGGCCTCGTCGGCCTCACCAAGAGTCTTGCCGTCGAGTTCGGCCCCCATGTGACGGCCAACGCCATCGCGCCGGGCTACATCCGTACGGAAATCAACGTCGCTCTGCAGCAGAACCGGAGCTTCAGCGACATGCTGGAGCAGCGCACGGCCTCGCATCGCTGGGGCAAGTCGGAGGATCTACGCGGCCCCCTGTTGCTGCTCGCCTCCGAAGCCGGCGCCTACATCACCGGCCATACGCTCGTCGTGGACGGTGGTCTCTCGACGGTATTGGCGTGACCATGAGACGCGTGCCGCCCTGGATCATCGCTGCCATTTTCGCGGCTGCGATCGCGCTTGGCGTCGCAATCTCGAAGGGTTGGCTTCTGGACCCGGCGCTGACGCGGTCGGATTACGTCGGCACGATCGATGTCTCCGTGGACGATGCGCGGTTCTACCGCACCGTGCCCTTTGAATGGCGCGTAACGAACCCCACCGGTAACGTCTCGGGCAGCGACGTCGTCCATGTCCGCATCGATCCGACGAGCGAACGCACGGTGATTTGCGGCTGGCTCACGCTCGACAAGGCTGGTGCCTCGACGCGCGCCTCACGCTGGCTGAGCGAAGCCCGCCTGAAAGTGGGTGACCTCACGATTGCGGCATCCTTCATCGCGCCGGTCCAGGCTGCTCCGGGCAATGGCCTCAACGCCGGTTGTGCCGGCCTGTTCGACCAACTGAGGCCAGCCGCAAACGCACCTCTGTCGCTCGACGGACCAGCGGTGCCCGAGTAGCGTAGGCAGGAAGAATACAGGACCGAAACTCATGCCCTCCTTTCAGCAAGCCCGGCAATTCCTGCTCGACAACCGCACCGACTATCAGGCCGCGGTCAAAGGGTTCAAATGGCCGGAGCCGGTGCCCTTCAACTGGGCGCTCGACTGGTTCGATGCCGATCTCGCTCGCGCGCCCGAGAGCAAGGATCGCTGTGGGCTCTGGATCGTCGATGTCGCGACCGGTCAGGAGACCAAGCTCACTTTCGCCGAGCTGAGCGCGCGCTCGAACCAGGTCGCGAACTGGCTTCGCGGCCTCGGGCTGAAGCGCGGCGAACATCTTCTGGTCGTGCTGAACAACGTGGCACCGCTCTGGGAGATCATGCTGGCGGCGATGAAGCTCGGCGTCGTGGTGATTCCGGCCACGACGCTCCTTACCCCCGAAGAGCTCGCCGACCGTGTCGAGCGCGGCCGCGCCCGCATGATCATCGCCGGCGAAGACCAGGCGGAGAAGTGCAAGGGCCTTTCGCGTGACGGCGTCACGTTCGTGACAACCAGTGCCTCGAAACTCGACGGCTGGCTGCCGCTTTCAGACGCTTACAAATCTCCAACGGCTTTCTCGGCTGATGGCCCGACCCAGGCCGACGATCCGCTGCTGCTCTATTTCACGTCGGGCACGACGGCCAAGCCCAAGCTGGTGCGCCATAGCCATCGCTCCTATCCGGTCGGCGGACTTTCCACGATGTACTGGCTCGGCCTGAAGCCCGGCGATGTCCACGTGAACATCTCCTCACCCGGCTGGGCCAAGCATGCCTGGAGCACCTTCTTCGCGCCCTGGAATGCGGGCGCCACGGTGCTGATGGTCAATCAGACGCCGTTCAGTGCGAAGGGCCTGTTGGGCGTGCTCGAGCGCTGCAAGGTCACCACCTTCTGCGCTCCGCCAACCGTGTGGCGTCTCCTGATCCAGGAGGATCTCGCCGCAGCCAAGCTCTCGCTGCGTGAAGTATGCGGTGCTGGCGAACCGCTCAATCCCGAGGTGATCAACAAGGTCCAGGAGGCGTGGGGCCTCACCATTCGTGACGGCTACGGCCAGACCGAGACCACGGCGCAGGTCGCAAATTCGCCCGGCCAGCCGGTGAAGGCAGGCTCGATGGGCCGGCCGATGCCGGGCTATCGCGTGCGCCTCCTCGATCCCGACGACAAGGAAGCCAAGGAAGGCGAGGTCTGCCTCGTGCTGAGTGCCGACCGGCCGGCTGGCCTGATGCAGGGCTATGCCGACGCCTCGGGAAAGCTCGCCGGCGCGGATGGCGCAGTCTATCGCACCGGTGACGTCGCGAGCGTCGACGACGATGGCTATCTCACCTTTGTCGGCCGCGCGGACGATGTGTTCAAGTCTTCCGACTACCGCATCAGCCCATTCGAGCTTGAAAGCGTGCTGATCGAGCATGAAGCTGTCGCCGAGGCGGCAATCGTCCCCTCGCCCGACGAGATCCGGCTCAGTGTGCCCAAGGCCTTCGTGCTTCTGACGGCTTCGACGCCGGCAACGCGCGACACCGCCGCTTCGATCCTGAAGTACTGCAATACGAGGCTCGCGCCCTTCAAACGCATCCGGCGGCTCGAGTTCGTGACCGAGCTGCCCAAGACCATCTCCGGCAAGATCCGCCGCACCCAGCTGCGCAAGGTCGAGTACGAGGGCGCCGCCCCCGAGGTCACCCGTGGCGTCGAGTTCCATGAGAAGGACGTGCTAGGTGGCTGAGCCCGCGGTCGCCAGGGTCTCCGGAACGACGGACGCCCAACTCGATGTCTCGGGCCTCGCCTACGCCTACGACGGCGCGCTTGCGGTGCGTGACGTGTCGATCTCCGTCAAGCCGGGCGAGATCGTGGCATTGTTGGGCGCGAACGGCGCGGGGAAATCCACCACCGTACGCATGATCGCGGGCGTGCTGCGGCCGCAGAAGGGCGAGATCCGGTTCAACGGCGAGGCGCTCGCCGGGGCCCCCAGCCATCACGTCGTCCGGCGTGGCATCACGTTGGTGCCGGAAGGCCGGCTGGTGTTCCCGCAGATGACGGTGACGGAGAACCTGCAGCTTGGCGCCCACATCAAGGAGCGCGGCAAGGGCGCCGGCCTGATCGACAAGGCCTACAACCTCTTTCCGAGATTGCGTGAGCGGCGCAGCCAGCTCGCAGGTTCGATGAGCGGCGGCGAGCAGCAGATGCTGGCCATCGCGCGCGGCCTGATGGCCGAGCCGCGGCTCATCATCCTCGACGAGCCGTCCCTCGGCCTGATGCCCATTGTCACGCAGGAGGTGTTCCGGTTGATCGAAGCCGTGAACAAGAGCGGCATCGGTGTGCTCCTGGTCGAGCAGAACCTTCACCAGTCGCTGCGCATCGCCCATCGCGGCTATGTGCTCGAGAAAGGCTCCGTCGTTCTTGCCGGCACAGGACAGGAGCTGCTCGCCAACGACTACGTCCAACGTGCCTTCCTTGGACGCTAGAGCAGGGCGCTCGAAATCCATCATGACGAATGACCCGATCAAAGGCGTCTACGAACTCGGCCATGCACTCCACCTCCTCGACGCCGACCACCACGGATTCGCCCGGAGCGACATAGAGCGCGTCGAGTGTTTCTGGACTTTCGGCGATCTGGACACGAGCTCTGCCGGCTTCTTGCTGCGGCTGCGCGACGGACGGCGCGCGTACCTCGATTTCCTGCATTGGCACGCCTTCGAGCAGGACGAGGACTTCCGGATCGAAATCGAGTTCCTGCCGTACGATCAGAGGTACCCGACATTCGCGTCGGCCGACGAGCCGATGGGTGGCTGGTCGTTCGATACCTCCCACCTCAAGAAGCAACTTACGTCTTAAGGAACGCGCTCCCAGCGCTCAAGACGACGCGTCGGGCGTCCCCAGATAGGCGGCAATCACCTTCGGATCCTTGGCCACCTCGTGCGGCGAGCCATCGGCGATGAGCGTGCCGGCATCGAGGACCAGGAGGCGGTCGGAGACTTCCATCACCGACGGCATGTCGTGCTCCACCAGCAGGACGGTGACGCCGCTTGAGCGGATCTGGCGCAGGACGTCGATCATGGCCGCGGTCTCGGTCGGGTTGAGGCCGGCGCAAGGCTCATCGGCCAGCAGGAGATCGGCGCGGGTCGCGATCGCGCGCGCCACCTCGAGATGGCGTAGCTGGCCCACCGTGAGCGCGCTCGCCGGCTGGTCGGCCAGGGGTATGAGCGACGCGAGCTCCATGCCACGCCGGGTCGTCGCCTCGACGTCGCGCGCGCCCGCTTTGCCGAACAGCGCCCCGATGCGCACGTTCTCGCGCACACTGAGATCGCGGAACGGCCTGGCGATCTGGAAGGCGCGCCCGATCCCGAGCTCGGCGATGCGGTTGGTCGCCATGCCGGTGATCGGCCGGTCCTTGAACCGAACCATACCGGCCGTTGGCGCCAGGTAGCCCGTAATGAGATTGAACAGCGTCGATTTGCCGGCGCCGTTGGGGCCGATGATGCTGGTGATGGAACCGGGCGTGATCGCGAAGGAGACGTCGGCGATCGCCTGCAGGCCGCGGAAGCTCTTGGAGAGGCGCTCGACCTGAAGGATGGACGTGGCGCTCATTCTGCCGGTGCCATGTCGGGCCGGCGACGCCTCAGCGCACGGACGAGGCCGATGATGCCTCCCGGCGCGGCAAGCACCAGCACGGCGAGGAGAAGGCCAGTCGCGAAAAGATGGAAATCGAGCAGGCGCGCCAGGATCACCTGGGTGACGAAGACTAGGAGAAAGGCGCCGATCACGGGGCCAAACAGCGTGCCCATGCCGCCCAGCAACGAGTAGACGATCAGGCTGAGGTTGGTGTCGTCGCGGTAGACCGAGTCGGTGGTGATGTAGCCCAACGAATGGGCGTAGAGCACACCCAGGAGCCCGGTGAGGACGGCGCTGACCACGAAAGCCAGTCGCTTGTAGCGCTCCGTGGGCACGCCCAGCATGCGCGCGGTGTCCTCGTCCTCGCGGATGCTGAGCAGCCCTGCCCCGAAACGGCTGCGCCGGATCTGCCAGGCGATGAGGAGAACAATCAGGCCCGCCACGAGATAGAGCCAGTAGAAGAAGTTGGCAGGATCCATGCTGGCCGGCGCAACGGCCGGCAGGTTGAGGCCAAGCGATCCCTGGAAGAAATCGATGTTGTTGGTCAACTCGGCGCAGACATGGCTCACGCCCAGCATGGCGATGGCAAAGAAGGTGCCGCGCAGGCGCAGGATCGGGTAAGCGACAGCGGCAGACAGGATGGCACAAGCCCCGCCGCCGACGATCAACCCCAGCGGCAGCACCAATATCGACGGCAGGCTGGAAAGACTGTTCTCGGCGAGACCCGCGGCAAAGGCGCCAACACCGATGAACGCTGCATGCCCGAAGCTCGCATAGCCTGCGAAGCCGCCCAGGATGCTCCACGCCAGACCGAGGCCAGCGGAATAGAGCATCAACTGGCCGACGCGCACATAGAACGGCGGCAGGATGAACGGCCCGAGGGCAAGAAGGACGACGCCTGCCGCGACAAGCAGCACGATCGGAACCGGCGAACGCTTCATCGCGAGGCGCTGAAGGCGTGGCCCAAGAGCCCGTGCGGCCGCACCAGCAGCAGGAGCACCAGCATCAGGAACATGGTCACGTTGGGAAAGGACGGGCCGACATATTGCGCCGTGAAAGTGTTCACGACGCCCAGCAGCAGCCCGCCCAGCAGGGCGCCGGCGGGACTGCCGACGCCACCCAGCACCACCACCACGAAGGCATTCAGCGTCCACAGCGCTTCGTCGGCGGGCGAGAACGGCAGGATCACGCCGATCACGATGCCGGCGGCACCGGCGAAGGCGGCCGATACGGCGAAGGTGAGTGCATAGACGTGCCGCACGTTGACGCCGCAGAGCTGGGCCGCCAGCGTCTGCTGCGCGGTCGCGCGGATGAGCCGGCCGAGGTTCGAGAACTTAAGCAGCAGGGCAAGGCAGGAGAGCAGCACGAGGCTGGCCACTAGGGCGCTGACGCGCACCGCGTCGAAGGTCAGGCCCGCGATCTTGAAAGAATTGAAGGCGTAGCTCGGCGTGATGTTCTTCATGTCGGGAGAGAACACCCAGATCATGACGTTCTGCAGCATCAGCGCGACGCCGAAGGTGAGCAGCATGGACCCGAGCGGCGTACGGCCGATCGTGTGCTGGATCAGGAATCGCTGGTAGACGTAGCCCACGCCGAACAGAGCGATCATGACCAGCGGCAGCGTGAGCAGCGGATCGATGTTGAGCGCATTCGACAGGACCAGCGCGAGATAAGCCCCGATCAGGATCAGCACGCCATGGCTGAGGTTGATCACATGCAGCACGCCGAAGATCAGGGAAAAGCCCACGGCCGCCAGGGCATAGATGCCGCCCAGCACCAGGCCATCGACCAACGTCTGGAAGACGAGGGTCATGGGAGCGCGCCACTCCAGTGGCG
>JAFKFL010000023.1 GCA_017308235.1 Alphaproteobacteria bacterium
AAGGAGGCGACCGCCCTTGCAGACGCCGCCGACGCGGCACGTCGTTCCGGGTTTCCACTCGGGCCTCTTCACGGCCTGCCGATCGCCTACAAGGATCTGTGCGACATCGCCGGCCGCATCGGCACCGGCGGCTCGAAGATGTACGCGACACGCAAGGCGACGGAGACGTCAAACACGGTCGAGCGTCTCACCGCCGCGGGCATGGTGCCGCTCGGCAAGTTGCATATGGTCGAATTCGCATTCGGCGGCTGGGGCACCAATCCCCTGATGGGCGCCCCCTGGAATCCGTGGGACCTCAAAACCCATCGCGCGCCGGGCGGCTCCTCGAGCGGCACGGGTGTCGCCGTCGCCGCGCGTCTGGCGCCTGCGGGCATCGGCAGCGATACCGGTGGCTCGGTGCGCATTCCCTCCGCCTTCAATGGTCTTGTGGGCCTAAAGGTCACCTTCGGCCGGATCGGCCTGTCTGGAACGATGCTCTTGAGCTGGACCCTCGATTCGATCGGCCCGCTCGCACGCTCGGTCGAGGATTGCGCGCTCTTGCTCAATGCGCTCGCCGTGCCCGATCCGCGGGATCCGACGACACTCGATCAGCCACTCGAGGATTTCACGCTGTCGACCAGACCCGGCTCGATCAAGGGCATGCGCATCGCCCTGCCCGACGCCAGCCAGCTTCCAGGCTTCATGCATCCCGACGTGACCAAAGCTTGGCAGGAGAGCGCACGAACGTTCGAGAGTCTGGGTGCGACTGTCGAAGTGGTGCGGTTGCCGGATTGGTATTTCGACCTGTCACGACCCGCGGGCACGATCATCGCGTCGGAGGCTTTCTCACTTCACCGCGCCTATATTGAAGACGCGACCAAGCCGCTTGGCCCCGCGGTGCGTTCGCGCACCGTGGCAGCAAAGGATCTAGCGCCGGGCGCATACGCCGAGGAGATCCGGGCCATGGCCGGTCGGCGACGCACCTTTACCGAATGGTGTCGGCCTTATGACGCGGTCTTGCTCCCCACGGTCGCTGTGCCTGCTATTCCTGTCGCCGAGGTCGAGGAAGCATCGCCCATCCCGGGCTACCTGACGCGGCCCGCGAACTATCTCGGCCTCTGCAGCCTTGCCATGCCGTCGGGCCAATCGAATGGCTTGCCGCTCGGAATCCAAATCGTCGGAAAGCCTTATGCCGAACGAGATGTGTTGCGTTTAGGCAAGGCTTTCCAGGACGCAACCGACTTCAACCGACGCGCCCCGGACCTGTCGTCGATCGGCCTTTAGCGCTGCGGCATGCCCTGCGGGATGACGGTCGCCACGATCGAGGCGTCGAGCGCCTCGTATTCGTGGTAGCCGATCGTCTCGTAGAGTTCGGTGCGAGTCTGCATTCGGTCAACCATCTTCTGCGTGCCGCCGTCGCGCCGGATCGCGGCATAGAGCGCGGCCTGCGCCTTGTTGGCGACCCGGAAAGCGGAGACAGGCCAGATCACCATCCGATAGCCCATCGCCTCGAACTCGCTCGCGGTAAAAAACGGCGTCCGGCCGAACTCCGTCATATTGGCCAAGAGCTTCACACCCGGCATGGCCTTGGCGAAGGCACGGAACATCTCGGCATTGATCAGCGCCTCCGGAAAGATCGCGTCGGCGCCGGCCTCAAGATAGAGCCGTGCGCGCGCCACGGCACCATCGATGCCTTCGCTGGCTGCAGCATCGGTACGCGCAATCACCACGAGATCTCGCCGCGCCTTCCTTGCTGCCGCGACCTTGGCCGCCATGTCTCTCGGATCTGCCAGCTTCTTGTCGTTGAGATGGCCGCACTTCTTCGGCAGGAGCTGGTCTTCGATATGGACCGCAGCCGCGCCGGCTTCCTCGAAGGCGCGCACCATATGCATGACGTTCAGCGCCTCACCGTAGCCGGTATCGCCGTCCGCCAGTACGGGCAAGCCGCTGGCACGGGCGACCTGGCGGATGAAGAAGCAGACTTCGTCCACGGTGATGACGCCAAGATCGGGCAGGCCCATCGACGCCGACATGGCGCCGCCAGAAAGATAGAGAGCTTCGAAGCCCGCCGCCTTTGCCTGAAGGGCGGCGAGGCCATTGTGCGTACCGGGCATCTGCAGGATGCTGGGCCGCTCCAACAGGGCACGAAAACGTGCGCCGGCAGCAAGGGCCGGCAAATCGGCGGAAACGAGATAAGGCATCGCCCTCCCCTTACGGCAGCTTGCAGGAGACCATGTCGGCTGCCACAGGCTGGCCGGGCACGAACTCGGATTTGTAGGTCGGGTGCTTGCCGAGCGAGCAGCCGGCCGGCACCTTGGCCTTGTCGACCTCCACGCGGATGAAATCCTCCGGATCGTAGGTCGTGATGGTGAGGACCTTCGTGGGCTGCGGTAGCGTCACTCGGATCGTATAGATCAGATTGCGCCGTTTCCCTGGCGCGGCCTTCGGCCCCGGCTTGGAAGGCGTGGCCTCCTTGTCGCCGGCATTCCTGTCCCAATCTGGCGGCGTGAAGGTCGCTGGATCCTCGATGCGCGCATCGAAGGCCGCAGCCTTCGTCGGCTTGAAATCCTTTCCCCCTGTGTTGAGCCAGGTCATGAAGCCAGCCTGCTCGAGCGCTTGCAGCGTGTCCGTCATGAGGCGCTGGACTTCGGCAGGGGAAAAGCTGCCGTCCTTGTTTTCATCGATAACGGCGATTTCATTCTCGCTCGAGTCCGGGTCGAACCGCCATTCGAGTTCGACCTGAGTGTAGGCGCCATCGCTCGCGATGGGCTTCACCTGTTGGAGCAGCCAGATGTGGGGATGCGCGAGGGCTGCGGACGGCAGCAGCACCGCCATCACCGCTAGAAGCGACGCCACTTTCATTTCGGCACCTCGCGCGGCTTGCCGTCGTCGTCAATCGCCACAAAGACGAAGGTGCCATGAGTGACTTGTATTTCTGCCGCATCGTGCCGGCGCTGCACCATGGTCTCGAGATCGATGGTGATCGAGGTGCGGCCGGTCTTGGCGACCTTGCCGTAGATCGACACCATGTCCCCCACCTTGATGGGCTGCACAAAGGTCATGGCTGTGATGGCCACGGTGGCCACCCGGCCCTTGGCGACCCGGGCTGCCAGAGATCCCCCGGCGATATCCATCTGTGACAGCACCCAGCCGCCGAAAATATCCCCATTGCCGTTCATGTCAGCCGGCTGCGGCACGGTCCGGACGATAGGATCGCGCAGATTTTCGGGCATTTGTTCCTGCTGGATGTTGTTGCTTTCCCGCGGTTTTCCTACCATATCGATATTGAAGCGGTCACTCGGCGATCCCCTCGCGCGACCGCAAAACGACAAGAAGCAAACATGGCGAAGAATGGCGATCTGTTCGAGCGCTCGGGCGGCAAGCGTGCCGCGACGGGCAAGGACTCCTCCTACACCGCCCGTGATATCGAGGTGCTGGAAGGACTTGAGCCCGTCCGCAAGCGCCCCGGCATGTATATCGGCGGCACGGATGAGCGAGCAATGCATCACCTCGCCGCCGAGGTCCTCGATAATGCAATGGACGAAGCCGTCGCGGGGCATGCCGACACGATCCATCTCGAACTGTTGCCCGGCAACAAGGTCCTGATCCGCGACAACGGCCGCGGCATGCCGGTCGATCCTCACCCCAAGTTCAAGAACAAATCGGCGCTGGAGGTCATCCTCACCACCCTGCATTCGGGCGGCAAGTTCAACAGCAAGGTCTATGCGACTTCAGGTGGTTTGCACGGCGTGGGCGTTTCCGTCGTCAATGCGCTGTCCGACGAGGTCACGGTCGAGGTTGCCCGCGATCGCCAGTCCTGGACGCAAAGCTTCTCTCGCGGCAAGCCTACGTCGAAACTGAAAGCAAATGGCGCGGCGCCGAACCGGCGCGGTACGACGGTGACCTTCCATCCCGATCCCGAGATCTTTGGCAAGCAAGCGTTCGTGCCCGAGCGGCTCTACCGCATGGCGCGCTCCAAATCCTATCTCTTCCGCGGCGTCGAGATCCGCTGGAAGTGCGACAAGAGTCTCCTGAAGGGCGGCACGATCCCCGAGGAGGAATCGTTCCATTTCGCCGGTGGCCTCAAGGATTACCTGGTCTCCGAGATCGGCGAGCGGCCGACGGTCGTGCCCCAGCCGTTCGCCGGCGAGGCAAAGAGCGAGACCAATGGAACTGCGGGGGGCAAGGTTGAGTGGGCCGTCTGGTGGCCGAACGACGAGGAAGGCTTCGTCCGCTCCTATTGCAACACCGTGCCGACGTCTGATGGTGGCACGCACGAGTCGGGTTTCCGCAGCGCCCTGGTCCGCGGCCTGAAGCGTTATGCCGAGCTTACGGGCAATCGCAAGGGATCGGTCATCACGGCCGACGATGTGATCGACGGCTCTGCCGGCCTCGTCTCGATCTTCATCGAGCAACCACAGTTTCAGGGCCAGACCAAGGAAAAGCTGGTGAGCGTCGAGGCGACCAAGCTCGTGGAGACGATCGTCGGCGACAACTTCGAGCATTGGCTGACGGGCGACAAGGAAGCCGGTAACGTGCTCCTCGAGCACGTAATCGCCAAGGCCGAGGAGCGGCTACGCCGCAAGCAGGACCGCGAGCAACAGCGCAAAACAGCAACGCGCAAGCTGCGCCTACCCGGCAAGCTCGCCGATTGCAGCAACACGGCGGCCGAGGGCACCGAGATCTTCCTGGTAGAAGGCGACTCGGCCGGCGGTTCGGCTAAGGCCGCGCGCAACCGCGAGACACAGGCGATCCTGCCCCTGCGCGGCAAGATCCTGAACGTGGCGAGCGCCAGCGCCGACAAGTTGCGCGAAAACCAGGAAGTGCAGGACCTGATCCAGGCGCTGGGCTGCGGTACTGGCGCCCACTACAACGACGATCGCTTGCGCTATGAGCGGGTCATTATCATGACCGACGCCGACGTCGATGGTGCACACATCGCTTCCCTCCTGATGACGTTCTTTTACCGCGAGATGCCGAAGCTGATCGAGAACGGCCATCTCTTCCTTGCCCAGCCGCCGCTCTATCGTCTCAGCAAGGGAGGGCGCACCGAGTACGCGCGCGATGAAGCACACAAGGACGAGCTGGTGCGCGACGTGTTTGGTGGCGGCAAGATCGATATCACCCGCTTCAAGGGCCTGGGTGAGATGCAATCCGTGCACCTGCGCGAAACGACCATGGACGTGAACAAGCGCGTTCTGCTCAAGGTCGATGTCCCGACGTCGAGCGACGCGGATGAGCGACGGCTCGAGATGCAGACCCGGACCCTAGTGGAGGATCTGATGGGCCGAAAACCCGAAAAGCGCTTCGCTTTTATCCAGGAAAACGCGAAATTCGCCCGCGACCTCGACGTCTGAGCGCTTACAGCCGCCTGACAAATGCCGCGCAACAATGTGACGTGAAAGACCAACGGCGCTGGCCTAGGATCATCGCTGAAGACTATGGAGGGCACTCCCCATGCGTTCGATCTGGAAGATGGCCGCGGCGCTAGCTGCGGCGGTTGGCATCCCGGTCGTGACTCACGCCGCAATATTGGGCGGCTCGTACTACGCCATCCAGTACGACTATCGCGAGTTCTACGCGATCTCGGACAACAAGCCTTTCCGGGTCGAATTGATCGGGAATCCTTACCCGAATCTGCCGATGGAAGAGGTGGCGCGGCGCCTCCTTCCAGTCATGCAGACCCAGAAGCCGCCGCCCAATCTCACCTTCACCTATGATGCGCCGACCGAGCGGCCGCATCCCGACTACCGGCTGATGCTGGTGTTCAATCCAGCAAATGACCTGGGTTCCTATGCAGTGTGCAACGGCGCCAAGCGCTTCAAGCCAGCAACGCCGGGCCGAGTCTATGTGTTTGCCGTCTATTGCCGCAATGACCTTGCGCTATCCGAGGTTACTGGCTGGGTGGATTCGAGCGCTCCCGATGACGGGGGCGTGAGCGATCTCATGAAGGATCTTTTTAACGTTGTTTTCGACCGCTCGGGTTATGGCATGCGCCAGCATGGTCATGGCTCCATAAGGTGACAAAAGCGCTCCACAGCCAGGTCTGCTAACCAGACGGCATGGCCGCCTGGTATTCACTCGCCGATTTCTTCCTGTCACGCCTGGATACCGAGGCGGCGCACCGTCTTGCAATCCGCGGGCTGAAAAGCGGCTGGGTGCCGCGAGACAGACAATCCGACCCACCTTCGCTAGGGGTTGAGGTCTGGCATCGTCGCCTGTCGAATCCCATCGGGCTTGCCGCGGGTTTCGACAAGAACGCCGAAGCGCCTGACGCCGCACTCCATATGGGTTTTGGCCTTGTCGAGATCGGCAGCGTGACGCCGAGGCCCCAGCCCGGCAATCCTCGCCCGCGGCTCTTTCGCCTTCGCGAGGATCACGGCGTCATCAATCGCATGGGCTTCCCCGGCGAAGGCCTGGACGTGATCCTGTCACGGTTGACGAAGAGGCCACGTACAGGCTTCGTCGGCATCAATGTCGGTGCCAACAAGGACAGCGTCGACCGGGCTGCCGACTATGCGATCTGCAGCAAGGCGCTGGCGCCTCATGCTGACTATCTTGTTTGCAACGTCTCCTCACCGAACACGCCGGGCTTGCGCAACCTGCAGGGCCGCACGCAGCTTGCCGACCTGTTGAAGCGGGTGCAGGACGCGATTGCGGCGACACCAGTCCCTTTGGTGGTCAAGATCGCACCTGACGCAAGCGACGACGATCTCGATGACATCGTCGCCGTCTGCCGCGAGCTTAGGGTCGATGGGATCATCATCGGAAACACGACCCTGTCGCGGCCACCTTCCCTCGTGTCGAGGAATCGGGGTGAAACGGGCGGCCTGTCGGGCACGCCACTGATGGCCCTGTCAACCGAAGTCCTGCGCCGGACGGCACGTCGGGTCGAAAGACAGTTTCCCCTGGTCGGCTGCGGTGGTGTGGACTCCGGCGCCGCCGCCTATGCCAAGATCCGGGCTGGCGCCACGCTTGTGCAATTGTACTCGGCGCTGGTGTTCGAGGGGCCGACGTTGGTCCGACGCATCAAGAACGAACTTGCGGCGTTGCTGGCACGAGACGGCTTTTCGTCCGTTGCGCAAGCCATCGGGGTCGATCTTTGATATTGAGGCCTTGGAGGGCTGTATGAGCGCGGACTTCTTACTCACGACCTTGATCGTCGTGATCTCCCCTGGCACCGGTGTGCTCTATACACTGGCGGCCGGGCTCTCACGCGGACCGCGCGCCAGCATCGTCGCGGCCTTCGGCTGTACGCTTGGCATTGTTCCACACATGGCCGCAGCCATCCTGGGTCTCGCGGCGTTGCTGCATACGAGCGCCCTTGCCTTCCAGACGCTGAAATATCTCGGCGTCGCCTATCTCCTTTACATGGCCTGGAACACGTTGCGGGAGCATGGCGCACTCAAGGTCGAGAACAACGTCCAGGCCAAGTCGGGAATCCAGGTGATCGTCGAAGCGATCCTGCTCAATCTCCTCAATCCCAAGCTCTCGATTTTCTTCTTCGCCTTCCTGCCGCAGTTTGTGCAGGCGGACGAAGTGCACCCCCTGCCGCGCATGCTGCTCTTGAGCAGCATCTTCATGTTGGTCACCTTCGTTGTGTTCGTGGGCTACGGGCTGTTCGCGTCGGCCGTGCGCCGGCATATCATTTCCCGGCCGCGTATCCTGGCCTGGATGCGGCGGACCTTCGCGGCTGCTTTCGTGGCGTTAGGCGTCAAGCTCGCACTGGCTGAACGCTAGGACATCGAGGCGGTTTGCTTCCTATTCGACCTTCGCCCCCGACTGGCGAATGAGGTCAGCCCAGATAGGCGTTTCGCGCCTTAGCACAGCGGCCAGCTCGGCCGGCGTCGAGCCGACCGGCGTCTGCCCTTGTTGGATCAGCTTATCGGCAACGGAGGGATCGGCGACCGCCAATGTGATGTCGCCCTGCAGTCGGTCGATGATCATCTGAGGCGTACCGGCGGGCGCGTAGCAGCCGACGAAGAGGCTGAGATCGAAACCGGCGACGAGTTGCTCGGCGAAAGTACTGAGTTCGGGCATTGCGGCCGACCGTTTGGCGCCGGCCGCCGCAATGGCCTTTATCCGGCCCGAGGCGATTTGCGTCTTGGCGCTGACGGGACTTGCCCAGGTGAGATCGAGTGCGCCATTGGCGACGTCCTGCAGCGCCTGCACGTCGCCGCGATAAGGCACGTGGTTATAGAGGCCCCCGAGTGTCTTCTCCAGCATCAAGCCATAGAGATGGCCGCTCGACCCGATGCCCCAACTCCCATAGGTCGCCGGCCGCCCGAGCTCCTTGACCCAACGTGCCATGCTGCGGAGATCACTGAACGGCGCATCGCTCTTCGCCGCGATCAGGATACTGCCAAGCGAGACCAGTGACACGGGAGCCAGGTCTTTGGCTGGATCGAACGGCAGCTTGGCGTAGAGCGCAGGGTTGTTGGTGTGTGTGGAATTGGTGGTGATGAGAAAAGTGTATCCGTCTGGCGCTGACTTGGCGACGATATCCGAGCCCAGGATCGTATTGGCGCCGGGCTTGGGATCGACCAGCACCTGCTGGCCCAGGCGTTCTGTCAGCGCCTCGCCAACCACGCGGACAAGCGCATCGATGGCACCTCCGGGATTAAACGGGACAACGATGCGCACCGGCCTGACGGGCCAGGTTTCCTCTGCGCGTGCGAGGAAGGGCGTGCTCAGCAGGGTCGCGAGGACGGCCCTCCTTCTCATCGGAGCACGCCAGACCATCGTCAGATATCCGCGAAGACGTGACTTTCCTTCTTCGCACCGGGATGAGTAACAGCGCCATCGACGGCCGGGCCTACCAGCTCTGCGTATTTCCAAAGCGCTCCCGACGTATAGCCGTTCTTCTTCGGCTTCCAGGCCTTGCGCCGCTTCTTCAGCTCCTTGTCGGAAAGATCGACCGAAAGCCGGCCCTTGACCGCGTCGATGGTGATCATGTCGCCATTCTTCAGCAGGCCGATCGGGCCGCCGACCTGGGCCTCGGGCCCGACATGGCCAACGCAGAAGCCGCGCGTGCCGCCGGAGAAGCGACCATCGGTGATCAGCGCCACCTTCTCGCCGACTCCCAAGCCGTAGAGTGCTGCGGTGGTCGAGAGCATTTCGCGCATACCGGGACCGCCCTTCGGCCCTTCGTATCGGATGATGATCACCTCGCCTTCCTTGAATTTGCCCTTCACGACGGCGTTGAAGGCCGCTTCTTCGGAGTCGAAGCAACGCGCGGGGCCGGTAAAGGTCAGCCGGTGCATGCCTGCCACCTTCACGATCGCGCCGTCGGGCGCGAGGTTGCCCTTGAGGCCAACCACACCTCCTGTGGGCGTGATACAGTTCTTCACGCGATAGACGACATCCTGGTTCTCAGGAAATTTCACGTCCTTGTGGTTCTCGGCCAGCGTCTTGCCCGTCGCCGTCAGCACGTCACCATGCAGGAGCCCGGCATCAAGCAGCTCCTTGATCACGACGGGAATACCGCCGACTTGATAAAGATCGAATGCCACGTACTTTCCGCCCGGCTTGAGGTCGGCGATGTAGGGCGTCTTCTTGAAGATGCGCGCCACGTCGTGCAGATCGAATTTGATACCTGCCTCGTGCGCCATTGCCGGCAGGTGCAGGCCGGCATTGGTCGAGCCACCGGTCGCTGCGACGACAACGGCCGCATTCTCGAAAGCTTCTCGCGAACAGATGTCGCGCGGGCGGATGCCGAGCTTCAGGAGATTCATCGCCGCCTCGCCAGAGGCTTCGGCATACTTGTCGCGCGTCTCGTAGGGCGCCGGCGCGCCGGCCGAGCCGGGCAACGCAAGACCGATCGCTTCCGAGACACAGGCCATGGTGTTTGCAGTGAACTGGCCGCCGCACGAGCCGGCCGACGGACAGGCCGCACATTCGAGTTCGAGCAGGTCAGCATCGGAGAATTTTCCGGCGGCATGCATGCCCACGCCTTCGAAGACGTCGACCACCGTGACGTCCTTGCCGCGGAACTTGCCGGGCAGGATCGACCCGCCATACATGAAGACCGACGGCACGTTGAGGCGCAGCATCGCCATCATCATGCCCGGCAGGGACTTGTCGCAGCCCGCCAGGGTCACCATGGCGTCATAGCAGTGGCCGCGCATCGTGAGCTCGACTGAATCGGCAATCAGATCGCGCGATGCGAGCGACGACTTCATGCCCTGATGGCCCATGGCGATGCCGTCGGTCACCGTGATGGTGGTGAACTCCCGCGGCGTGCCGCCCCCACGATCGACGCCGATTTTCACCGCCTGGGCCTGGCGGTTGAGCGCGATGTTGCAGGGCGCGGCCTCGTTCCAGCAGGTCGCCACGCCCACAATCGGCTGGTTGATCTGCTTCTCGTTGAGCCCCATGGCATAAAGATACGAGCGGTGCGGTGCGCGCTCTGGCCCGACGGTCGTATGCCGGCTCGGCATCTTCGATTTGTCGAATGTCGGATTGGGATGCAGTTTGAGTTGCTTCTTCGCCATCGCGCTCGGGTCTCCGCCCTTTTCAAGTGACAGTCGGGCGGACATTACTCGGGCCTTATCTGCCGGGAAAGAGGTCCGAGGCGCGAAAATCCGAAGGGCAGACGGACCCGCAAACAACCCATACACTGCGCGTCGAAAAGGGGGGAAAGTGCCGCTCTGGATACCGATCACCATCGCTGCTGCGCTGTTTCAGAACATCCGCACGACGATGCAGCAGAAGATTCGTCACGTCCTGAGCGTCGATGGAGCGAACTTCGTCCGTTATCTCTACGGAGCGCCCCTGGCACTCGGCATGCTGGCGTTCCTGGTTTTTGCCACCGGCCGCGAGGTCCCGAAACTCTCGCTGACCTTTTTTGCTCTGGTGACCCTCGCCGGTGTTGCCCAGATTGTCGCCACATCGCTGATGATCCACGCGTTCTCCTTGCGCAACTATGCCGTCGGCACGGTCTACTCGAAGACAGAGACGGTGTTCGTCGCCCTCTATGCGACTTTTATCGCCGCCGAGCCGCTGACGTTCGGTTCCTGGATGGGCATCCTGGTTTGCCTTGGAGGCGTTGCCATCCTGAGCGTGCGCGGCTCATTCGCCAACATCCGCAATGTGCTCGCCGATCTCACACACAAGGGTGCGCTTTACGGCATCCTGTCGGGTCTCTTCTTCGCAATCGCGGCGGGCACCATCCGCGAGGCTTCCAAGCACGAGCATAGTGGCGACTTCATGGTGCGCGGTATCACCGTGCTCGCCTGCATGAACACCATCCAGATCGTGATCATGGCCATCTACCTTGCCCTTCGCGACCGGCCGCAGCTCGCCAAGGTCTCGGTCAATTGGCGTTCCTCGATCTGGGTCGGCATCTTCAGTGTCCTGGGCTCGGCCGGCTGGGCTCTTGCCATGACGCTCGAAAACGCAGCCCTGGTGCGCGCGGTCGGCCAGATCGAGCTCGTCTTCACCTTCATCGCCTCACACCTTGTCCTGAAGGAGCGGCCATCCGTCGGCGAATGGATTGGCAGCCTCCTGGTCGTGGGCGGCGTCGTGCTTATTCTCATTGTCCGGTGATCCCATGACTGATCAAGCGCTACCCCGTCCCCTCACCGGCGTTCGCGTCCTCGACTTCTCGACCACCATCGCCGGGCCCCACTGTGCGCGCTTGATGGCCGACATGGGCGCCGACGTCATCAAGGTCGAATCGCCGGAAGGCGACCTGATGCGCAGCCGTCCGGTGCAGCGCGACGGCGCGGGCACGATGTTCGGCCAGCTCAATGCCGGCAAGCGCTCGATCGTGCTCGACCTCAAGCGCCCTGAGGCGGTTGCGGCGGTGAAGAGGCTGGTAAAGGTCGTCGATATCGTTCTCGAGAACTATCGTCCGGGCGTGATGAAGCGGCTGGGGCTCGACTATGCCGAGCTCGCCAAGATCAACCCCCGGATCGTCTATGGCGCGATCTCGGGCTACGGCCAGACCGGTCCCGCCGCCGGGCGGCCCGCTTATGCGCCAGTGATCCATGCCGCCACGGGCTACGACATGGCCCACCTCGGCTACCAGGGTGGCCGAGAGCGACCGGACAACTGCGGCATCTTCGTCGCCGACTATGCCAGCGGCGCCTATGCCCTGGGCGGTATCCTGGCGGCGCTCCACCAACGTCATGTCACCGGCAAGGGCCAGATGGTCGATGTCTCGATGTTCGAGAGCCTGGTCGGCATGCTGTTGGGCGAGGTCAATCGCGCACAGTTCGATTTCGAGGTTCCGTCGCGGCCCATGTATGGCCCGATCGAGGCCAGGGACGGCTACGTGATGCTGGCGACAGCCAGTGAACGTACCTTCCAGGACATGGCGACCGCTGCCGGCCGGCGCGATTGGCTTACCGACCCTCGCTTCGAGAAATATGCCGACCGCCGAATGAATTGGGGTTTGTTTGTCGACGAGTTGGAGCAGTGGTCGAAGACTCTTTCCGTGAAGGAGGTCGTCGCCGCGTTCGAGAAGCACGGCGTACCGTGCTCGCCCTATCTCACGGTGACCGAGGCGTTGAAGGACCCGCAGGTCGAGCATCGCGGCTCGTTATGTACGATCGAGGATCGCGCCGGCGCCTACCAATCGCCGGCACCGCCTTTCCGCTTCTCGGGCTCGCCTTTGCAGAGCGGGCCAAAGGTGTCGTCGCTCGGCGAACATACCAAGAGCGTGCTCGCCGAGGCCGGCTTCAGTGCAGCCGAGATCGAGGCGTTGGTCAAATGATCGACCCGCGCACGCCTGTCCTGATCGGCGGGGGCCAGATCACAGACATCACCGGCAAACCGTCGAGCGAGCGGTCGCGGGTGGCCTTTTGCGCGGAAGCCGCGCGCGCCGCTCTTGCCGATGCGAAATCGCCGATTGGCGCCAAGGCGCTGGGCCGCAAGGTCGATGCGTTGGCGGTGATGGAGTTCTTTAGCGACATCAGCCCACGCTTCGCCTCCCCGTTCGGCCGGTCCAGCAATCCGCCCTTGAGTGTCGCCAATCGGCTCGATGCGCGGCCGCGTCAACTCCTTTACAGCCATTCCGGCGGCAACATGCCCCAGTATCTCGTCAATCGCTTTGCCGAAGAGATCGCGCGAGGCGAGACGGAACTGGCTCTCGTCTGTGGTGCGGAGCTCCTGCGAAGCACCCAAAACGCCCGCAAGGCCGGCCTCGCGATCGACTGGAACGAGGATCCAGGCGGCGAGCCCGAGCGCATAGGCGACAGGCGCTTTGGCTTCAGCGATGAGGAAGCGCGCCATGGCTTGCGTGCGGCCATCCACTTTTATCCTCTACTGGAGAACGCGATCCGCGGCAGCCTCAAGCGTGATGTGCCGGCCCACATGGCGGCGATGGGTAACTTGTTCGAACGGCTGGCAGCGGTCGCGAAAGACAATCCGCTGGCAACACGCCGCGAAGGCTACAGCGCCGAGCAGCTCGCCACGATCTCTGATGATAACCGCTGGATTTGCTTCCCCTACCCGCGCTTGATGAACGCCAACGCGATCATCGACCAGGCGGCGGCGGTCCTGATCACATCGGTCGAGAAGGCCCGCGAGTGGGGTATTCCGCAGGACCGCTGGGTGTTCCTGCACGGCTGTGCCGACGGCACGGATACGTGGATCGTGTCCGAACGCCGGCAACTCGATGCGTCCCCTGCCATCCGCGGCTGCTCGCGCCTCGCCTTGGAAATGGCGGGCAAGACGCCATCGGACGTGGCCGCCTTCGACCTCTACAGTTGCTTTCCATCAGCCGTCGAAGTGGCGATGAAGGAGATCGGCCTTGGCGAGGATGACCGCCGCCCGATCAGCGTCACCGGTGGCCTGCCCTTCTTCGGTGGGCCCGGCAACAATTACGTCACCCACTCTATCGCCGAGATGATGAACGTGGTGCGCCGAAAGCCGGGCACCTTGGGCATGGTGACGGCCAACGGCAACTACCTCACCAAGCATTCGGCCGGCCTCTATTCCACTGAGCCGACGAAAGGCCCCTGGCGGCGGCAGGACCCAAAGGTCCTGCAAACGGCGCTCGATGCACGGTCAAAGCAGGCAGTGAACACAGCTCCGGCCGGTGCGGGTACGATTGAGACCTATTGTGTGGCCTACGGCAAGACGGCGCCTGAAGCGGCATACATCTTTGGCCGCCTGGACGGTTCGGGCGACCGGTTCGTGGCGCTGGCCGAAAACGACCCAGCCCTGCTAGCCGACATGCTGGCACGAGAGCAGCTCGGTCGCAAAGTGAATGTCCGCCAGCAGGATGGCCGCAACATCTTCCGTTTCGCCTAGCCCTGTTCAGCTTCCCGACAGCAACTCGGCCACGACGTGCCAAAGCAAAGGTATTTTCGCGGCGGGGCAACTCGCCGGGCTGGACAACGTTTGGCCGGCACGGGGAGCGCTCATCAGGAGGACTTCACATGAAGCGCTTGGCTCTTTTGACGGCTATCTTTGTCGGCATGACCGGCGTTGCCTACGCTCAGTCGCCCGCAACTTCGACATCCACGCCCCACCCTTACTACCCGGAACAGGCGCAGCAGTACCAGTCGGACAGAGGCTGTGGGCATCAGGTCGCCATCACCGATGAATACGGTTTCAAGTACGACGGCATGGGCGATCGGCTCAATGCGCGGGGCTGTGTGATCAGCCCGCCGCAGACACCGCCCGGCGGTCGAGCGATCAAGGGTTAACGCGGCACATGCCTAGGAGGCCCCGCCTCCTAGGCATCCGGATTCCTCCGGTCGATCCGCTCTTTACGGCGCAGGAGCGAAGGCTCAAGCTTGGCCAGACGGAGGAATCATGCCCGATATGCTGAGTGCCGCGCAGGCGGCCGAGTTCGAGGAAAAAGGCTTCACCTACGCGCGGGGGCTGTTTTCGGCCGACGAGGTGAAGTTGCTTACCGACGCGATGGAGAAGGACCCAGCGGTCCGCAGCTCCATCCTCGACCGCCGCGACGGCGAAGGCCGCTCGACACGCATTGCGCTCTGGAATCGGGCCGGCGATTCAGTCTACGGGCTTGCGGCGCGCAGCGAGCGCATGGTCGACACCTCCGCAGCGTTGCTCGGCGGACCGATCTATCACTTCCAGTCCAAGCTCACGGCCAAGGAACCGGAAGTCGGTGGCGCCTGGGAATGGCATCAGGACTACGGCTACTGGTACTACAACGGTTGCCTGCGGCCGGATCTCCTGTCGGTGATGATTGCACTCGACAAGACCACGCGCGAGAACGGCTGTCTGCAGATCGCAACAGGATCGCACAAGCTCGGACGTATCGACCATACGCCGCTGTCGCCGACTCAGAACGAGGTCGATCCCAAGCGCATGCCCTATATCCTCGAGCAGTGCCCTATCGAATACTGCGAGCTCGAGCCTGGCGACGCGTTGATCTTCCATTGCAACGCCATCCACCGCTCCGACGCCAATCGTTCGTCACGCCGCCGCTGGACCCTGCTGATCTGCTACAACCGCGTCGATAACGATACGATCATCAAGACCGACGACCGCTACTTCGTGCCGCTCGACAAGGTCGATGATGGCGCGATCCGTCGTGCCGGCCTGCGGTTCGCCGGCAGCGACAACCAGGAGCATTTCACGTCGCGACCTTACGTGCCCGATCTGCGCCAGGCTTCCTGAGACTACGGCCGGACCGCCGTCACCTCGATCTCGACCAGAAACCCAGGACCGGCGAGGCCGGCGACCTGCACGACCGAGCGCGATGGCAGGTTCGGCTGGGCGGCCGTACCAAAGAATTGGGTGTAGGCGGCCATGAAGCCGGAAAAGTCCATTCGGCCGCCCTTCGCCGGATCGCCGACCAGGAAGACCTGCATCTTGGCGACGTCGCCCATCTTCAGGCCGAGGTCGCCCAGCGTCTTGTCGATCGCCTTCAGGACGGATTCGGTCTGGGCCTTGGTGTCGCCGTAGGCCGCGATGGTGTTCTTGTCGGCGTTCTTGTCGAGGACCGACGGCACGACGCCGCTGAGATACACCGTGGTCTTGCCCGCAGGGACCTCGACTGCCAGGGAGATCGGGAAGTTGGAGTTCGGCAGCTTATGGCGAACCACGTCCTCGGCTCCCGCCTGCGTGGCCGCCAATAGGCCCACTGCTGCAAGCGCGCCTAAAGCGATGGGCGATTTCATCACGGCGCTTTCCCTTCCACTATTGAACGATCATCGAGCATCTTTGACGTCTTGGGCGGTCACGGCGTCCGTGTAGTCATTGTCGAAATGAGTCCGGATGTAGTTGACCACAGCGGCCACCTGATCGTCGCTCAGCATCCTGCCGAAAGGAGGCATCGCTTTATGTCCGCGCAGGACGAGGGAGACAGCGTAGCCGTTGGATTTCAGCGCTTCGTTCCGGACCAGCGACGGATAGTGCCCGGCACCGACAGCACCCTTCCCGTCACTCATGTGACAAGCCTGACAAAGATTGGTGTAAAGTGCCTCGCCGGTCTGCTCGCTGAATTGGCGTCCTGAGCTCAGTGTCGGGCCAGCGGAATCGGCTAGGGAACCTGAAACACTGCCAACTGCGGCAAGAAACGAGAAGAACGCGAAAAGGCCGAATAGCCGCAGTCTCTTAATCATCGTCGTCACCCCTGCAGAACGCGCTTGTGCAAGCGACCGATCGCGTCGAGCGACGACAAGATCGCCCCTTCCTGCCAGGCCGGAATGTACGATGCATGCTCGCCGGCCAGGACGATGCGGCCATCGATCTGGCAGAGATTGTCGTAGTGTTCCTTTCTCGCCTCGTCCGTCCAGTCGCCGGCACATCCCAGCGTGAAGGGCGAGCGATGCCAGGCGACGGAGATGCCGTTCTCGAACTCCGTCTTGTACTGCGGATGGATCTGGGCGCCGTACTCGAGCGCGCGCTTCACCCGCTCCTCCGGCGCCATGGCCGTGAGCTCGTAGGAATTCGGCCCGTTCCAGGTATAGCAACCCAGCAGGACGCCCTTGCCGGTCGAGTTGTAGTCGGTGCTGGGATAGGAAATCTGCCTGATCGGCAGATCGGTGTAGCTGATGCCGCCGAAGATGACGTCGTCCTCCTCCCAGAACCGGCGCTTGAACTGCAGGCCGACCTTGACTGAGGAAGCATAGGGCACCGCACCGATCGCGGCCTTCATGGCATCGCCGACTTGAATATCGATCTGGCTCAGGATGGTGAGCGGAATGGTACATACGCACCAATCGGCAATTGCCTTCTGCACGATATCAGGGGTTTTCGCGTCCTCGTAAAAAACCGTCACGCCCTTGTCGTTCTGCTCGATCTTGGTGACCTTCGCATTGTAGGTGATGAGGTCACCGACCTGTTTGGCAAATGCCTCACCAATCTTTCCCATGCCCCCAATGGGCTGGAACATAGTGGTCTGGAATTCGTAAAGCGTGAATGAGGTCAAGCCGAGCCACAGGCGCGATTGCAGGATGTCCGACAGGCCGATGATCTGCCCTGCAACCGGCTCGGCACCGAGGCCGCCGCCAGGATCTTTTGCGTAACCGCGGAATTCCGCGGTCAAATCGCCCACCTTGTAGGCATAGTCCTTGTCGAGAGCGCCCCACGAGCGCAGCGCCTGGAGCAATACCTCCCGATCTTCCTTGGTGACGAGCTCATCCAGTTCGCCCTTTTTCACGGCCTTGGCCAGCAACTCCGATGTGTGGCCCTGGAAGTCAGTCTTGATCTCGCGAATGCGCTGCGGCTTGCCGCCAAAGGCTTTGGAGGAATGCAGGTACGCATTGTGGTTCAACTGCTGAAACGGCTCCAGCTTGACGCCAAGACGCTTGCAGTAATCGAGCAGACCGTTGTGGTGGAAGGGGATGCGCCACGGGCCGGGATTGAGATAGAGGCCGTCGTCGAATTCACATTTCTGCGTGGCACCACCGAGCTCGGTATAGGTGTCGCCGCCACGTAGTGACCAGTTGCGTCCGCCAGCGCGATTGTTGAACTCGAGGACTTTGACCTTGTAGCCAGCCTGCCGCAGTTCCAGCGCTGCAGTCAGGCCGGCCAAGCCAGCCCCCAGGATCAGCACCGACGCGCCTTTGGGATCGCCCTCCAGCTTGATGCGCCCCTTGTAACCTGACTCGGCCGCGTACCCCAGGCTGGTCATTGCCTGATACATCGCCGCACTGCCGGCGGTCAGACCAATCAGCTTCAGCATATCGCGCCGGCTCATACCGTCATCGGGTTCTTCCTGCAGCATTACGCGTCCCCCTACTCGAAATAGGCAGCGACAATATCCAGAAGAATGCAACCGCTGCAGTCGGTCGAAAAGACGCCTTGGCGGCGGGCAGCTATGCTCCCAGGCGCCGGAGTGCCATGCAGAGCCGCTCTCGCGTCTGTTCGGCCTGAGCGCGGCGCTCGCGCTGTTCCTCGACCACTTCCTCGGGTGCTCGCGCGATGAACGCCGCATTACCGAGCTTGCTGTCGATCTTGGCGATCTCGTCAGTGAGCTTCTTGATCTCTTTCTGCAGACGCACGACCTCGGCTCTGAGATCGATCACCTCGCCCACGGGCAGCGCGAAAGCTGTCTCCCCGACCACGACCTGCAGCGAGGCTTTGGGGATCGTCGTTGCCGCCGCCTCGATGCCCTCGATCCGCGCCAGCCGTTCGATGGCGGCGCGGTGGGTGTCGAGCCGTCCGCGAGTCGTCTCGCTGGCACCGACGGCCAGGAGCTTGAGCTTGGCGCCAGGCGGCACATGCAGCTCGGCGCGGGCAGACCGGATGTCGGAGATCAGCGTCACCAGCCAACCGATCTCGGCATCCGCGGCCGCGTCGACGGATGTCGGCGCTGGCCAGGGTTGGCTGATCAGCATGCCGTGCATCGCCCGATGGCCGAGCTTGTCCCACAGTTCCTCGGTGATGAATGGCATCACGGGATGCAGGAGCTTCAGGGTCTCGCGCAAAACGAAGGCCGTCACGGCGCGCGTCTCGTTCTTCTCAGGCGCGTCGGGCTCCTGCAGGATCGGCTTGGTCAGCTCGACATACCAGTCACAGATGACACCCCAGATAAACTCGTAGAGAGCGTTCGCCGCGTCGTTCAACCGGAAATCGGTCAGCGCCTTGTCGATGGCGGCGTTGGCGCGCGCCAACTCGCCCAGCATCCATTTGTTGACCGTATGCTCGACGGTTGAAGGATCGAAATCCTGTGGAAGAGCGACGCCATTCATTTCGGCGAAGCGCGTCGCGTTCCAAAGCTTGGTAGCGAAATTGCGCGAACCTTCGACACGCGCCGGCGTGAACTTCAGCCGGCCAGCCGAGGCCGCTGCCAGCGACGCCATGGTGAAGCGCAGCGCGTCGGCGCCGTACTTGTCGATCAGGTCCAGGGGATCCGTCACGTTCCCCTTGGACTTCGACATCTTCTGGCCCTTCTCGTCCGTTACCAACCCATGCAGATAGACGGTGCGGAAGGGCACTTCGTTCATGAAGTGCATCCCCATCATCATCATGCGGGCGACCCAGAAGAACAGGATGTCCCAGCCGGTCACCAGGACGGATGTCGGATAGTACTTCTGTAAAGCGATCGTTTCGTCGGGCCAGCCCAAGGTCGAGAATGGCCAAAGCGCGGAGCTGAACCAGGTGTCGAGCACGTCGGGGTCGCGCTCGAGCGGCACGTCCTTGCCATAGTGCTTGCGTGCTTCGGCCCGTGCCTCGCCTTCGGACAAGGCGACGAAGATCTTCCTGTCCGGGCCGTACCAGGCCGGAATCTGATGACCCCACCAGAGCTGGCGCGAGATGCACCAGGGCTCGGTCTTCTCCATCCAGCGGAAGAATTCTTCCCGGCCCCGTTCCGGGACGAAGGTCACGCGCCCATCGCGAGCCGCAGCAATTGGCGCCTCCGCGAGCTTCTTGGCGTCGGCGTACCACTGCTCGGTCAGGAACGGCTCGACCGGCACGCCGCCGCGGTCGCCGTAGGGCACGGTATGGGTGTGCGGCTCGATCTTTTCGACAAGGTCCAGAGCCTCGAGATCGGCCACGACCCTCTTGCGTGCGTCGTACCGGTCGAGGCCGCGATATTTTTCCGGTGCGTTCTCGTTCACCCGCGCAAACTTGTCGAAGATCGAGATCGCTTCGAGCTTGTGCCGTCGGCCGACTTCAAAATCGTTGAAGTCGTGCGCCGGCGTGATCTTGACCGCACCCGAGCCCTTCTCGGGATCGGAGTAATCGTCGCCGACAATGGGAATGCGGCGCCCGACCAGCGGCAAGAGAGCGTGCTTGCCGATCAGATGCTTCCACTTCGGATCATCCGAATGCACCGCGATCGCAGTATCGCCCAGCATCGTCTCTGGCCGCGTGGTGGCCACGACGATGTGCTCGTCGCTGCCCTCGATCGGATATCTAAAATACCAGAGATGTCCCTTCACCTCGCGCGATTCGACCTCGAGGTCGGAGATCGCGGTCAGCATCTTGGGGTCCCAGTTGACCAGACGGTTGTCCTTGTAGATCAGGCCTTGTCGGTAGAGATCGACGAATACCTTGAGGACAGCGCGGGAAAGCCCGTCGTCCATCGTGAAGCGCTCGCGGCTCCAGTCGCAGGAGGCGCCGAGCCGGCGCAACTGTCCGGTGATCGTGCCGCCTGAATAGGCTTTCCACTCCCAGACCTTGGCAAGGAACTCGTCGCGGCTCAGCAGCTTCCTGTTGCCGTCAGCGCCACCATTGCGCTCGTCAGCACCTTCGACCGCAAGGCCGATCCCCTCCTGCTCGAGATTGCGCACCACGACCATTTGCGTGGCGATGCCGGCGTGGTCCGTCCCGGGTTGCCACAGCACGTCGTCGCCCTTCATGCGGCGCCAACGGATCAGAATGTCCTGGAGTGTATTGTCGAGCGCATGCCCCATATGCAGGCTGCCCGTGACGTTGGGCGGCGGGATCACGATGCAGTACGGCGGCTTGGCCCCTTCCGGATGTGCCTTGAAGGCGCCGGACTGCTCCCATTCGGGGTAGCGGCGGGCTTCGATTTCCGCAGGGTCGTAGGTTTTGTCGAGCATCGCTTGCCTTTTAACGAAAAACGCCACGGAGGGCCCCGTGGCGTTCGTTCGGTGGAGTGGCCCCGGGGATCAGCGGCGGGTCAGCCGGACGATCTCGCGCTCGACGTACCGCTCGACAATCGGCGGCAAGTTGCGATCGAGCCAATCCTTCAGCATTGGCCTCAGCATTTCCTTGACCAGGTCTTCGATGGTCTTGCCGCCATGACCAACGGACGGTCCTGCTTCGGAAGCCCGGGGAGGCGGAACGCTGTCCTGAACCGCCTGATTCAGGCGCTCAAATGCGGAAGTCGTGGCACCGGCCACGCTGGAACCAAGCAGGGGTTCGGAGGATTCGTGCTGAGACTGGGGCATTTCTGGGGCACTCACAGGGTCGATACGAGAAAGTGGAATGGAAGTAGGCTGCGATGACGTAGGCTGCACTTCGGGCGTGACAGGGTCTTCGATCAAATCCGTTAGGAGCAGGACATCGTCACCTTTTGCCGGCTCCGTGGCAGCCGACGGCGGGACCGGCGATCCGGCGGTCGCATCGCGGCGAAGCGGCGGATCGCCAGTCTGCGAGCGCGCCTCGTCGTCAGAAATGATCTTACGAATGGACGCCAGGATGTCGTCCATCGAAGGATCGTTATTCGGGCTACGGCCATCACTCATTCGGATTACTTCCCGGAATCACTGCTCCCATCACCGATCCAGCGGGAGCCTACCTCCTTATAATACTTCTCCTCATCATAATATTCGACAGGCAATCCCAGCGAACGGGCCGTCAGACGCCCGATCCCCGAAATGACACCATAGTAGCTCACCTGGGTGTCATGGCGTGCCTGGAGGAGGTTGACCTGCGAATTTAGCAGTTCTTGCTCGGCATTCAGGACGTCCAGGGTCGTTCTCGAGCCCACCAGGGCCTCCTGCCGGACCCCGTTCAGGGCCACTTCATTGGCCCGCACCTGCGCTTCGAAGGATAAAACGCGCGAACGCGCAGAATCGAGGCCGCGCCAGGCCCGAATAACGGTCTCGGCCGCTGACCGACGGGCGCTGTCGAGTTCGTTGCGCCGCTGGCCCACAAGCTGCTTGGCCTGCCGTATGGCGGACCATTCGCTGCCGTTCTGGTAAATCGGGATGGTTGCCTGAAGGCGTACCCCGTACTGATAGTACTGATCGCCTGGCACCTGCAGTTCGGACTGGTTCTGGATGAAGCCCACCAGGTTGATCTGCGGCAGCAGGCTGGATACAGCGCTATTCACACCGTAACTCGCCGCCGCGATGCGGTGTTGCGCACTCACCGCCCTGGGCCCGTTGTTCATCGCCAGATTGACACATTCGTCTTCGGTCGCCGGCAACGCGCCGATGAGTGGCAAATCAGCCAGTTTGCCCGGTTTCATGCCTATCTGATGCTGAAAGGCCGCCTCATCGATGCGAACCTGCGCCTGGGCCTGCACAAGGTCGGCCTTCGCCTGCTCAAGCCGGGCTTCGGCCTGGGACACGTCGGTGATGGTGAGCTCGCCCACCCGGAAACGCTCGCGGGTCGCGTCGAGCTGTTCGACTAGAACCCGCACATTATTGCGACGTGCATCGACGATGCCAACATCCTGCAGGAGGTCTGCATAGGACTGCACCGAGTTCAGGAGGACAGTCTGCTCGGTGTCGGCCAGCGAGGCCCGCTGTGCCTGGATATTAGCCCGGGCGGCCTTGGTGTCGGCGACCGTCTTGCCGCCTCGGAACAGGGGCTGTGTCACCGTCAAGAGGGTGGTTCGTCCGGTCAGGAAGTAGCTGGAGTTGGCCCTGACGACTGGGTTCGAATCGGCTTGGATCTTGTTGTATTCGACAGATAACGAGACCTTCGGCCGCCAGTTGGCGACCGCCTGGGCTAGTGTTTCGTCGGTCTGTCGGAGGATCGCCCGTCCAGCCAGCAGATCAGGGTTGCTGTTGTAGGTGCTGGACAGGGCCTCGATCAGGCTTTGCGCTGAGGCAACACGACCCGTGCCGAGCCCGATCGCCAAGGCGCACACTACCGCGGCGCGGACGCGCTTCAAGGTCGGCCGGCTACGCATTGAAACAACCCCCAATCGCACAGCCAAGCCTAGCATCGTGGGTCTGCCCATTGATAGTGTTTCCGCGCCCTCGGCGACCTTCGGGTCAGAAGCTGAAGCGTGGTGGTGGAGCAAAACCGGGCAAGGCAGGCGTGCCGGCATCGAACAGTGGGCGTCCTGACGTGACACCTCCCTCTTTCAACACCAGCTGCGCGACCCCCAAGCCTCCATTAGGGCTGGCAACAACGGTGGCGAGCCGCCCGCCTTCGGCAAGCTGATCGAGAATCGCTTGTGGGATCTCCCGCACGGCACCCTCGATCAAGATGACGTCATAGGGCGCAGTCTCGGGCGCCCCCGCTTCCATTGGACCAACCACGTGCTGGACGTTTTCGATGCCCAATTCCTTCATGGTCTGCTGAGCAGAACTTGCCAGGGCGACAGCGCTTTCGAGGGCCGTCACGCTCTTGACCAGCCGCGACAACAGAGCAGCTCCGTAGCCTCGGCCGGAGGCCACGACGAGTGCTTTGGTTTCCGCAGAAGGCTGGAGCGCCTGCGCCAGTCGCACCAAAACCATGGGCTCCATGAGGAACCGCCCACCGCCCAGGGGCACATCATCGTCGGCGTAGGCAACCGAGCTCAGGCCGTCGGGCAGGAACCGCTCGCGAGGCAGGTCGGCAACGGCCGTCAGCAGGGTAGCATTGGTCACCCGGTTGGGCCGGAGCTGGCCATCAATCATGTTGCGACGCGCAAGCGCGAAATCCGTCATCAGCGACCCCAAATGGTGCATTGTTTATAAGCGGCAGTCGGCAAAAGCGTCAAAGGGCGGCGCGTCGCGGCCCGCTTGACCACTCTCCCGGCCCATGCGTATAGCAGCGCCGTTTCTGCGGCCGGCCTGGTGGCAGAGTGGCTATGTAGCGGACTGCAAATCCGTCAATGCCGGTTCGATTCCGGCCCAGGCCTCCACGCCGCCCGCGCGGAATCGTCCCCCTTGCCTGCCAAGGAACACTCTGCCAAAAGTCCGCGCCTTCGCAGGCCGCTTACCGCCGGCCGCGACGAATTTTTCCGGAGTAGCTCAGCGGTAGAGCAGGCGACTGTTAATCGCCGGGTCGCAGGTTCGAACCCTGCCTCCGGAGCCATTCTTCCTACGGCGCGCCCGCTCTCTGCGGCGCGCCGTAGTCATTTCGGGCCAGTCCACATTAGCACCCGTCGCTCGCCTTCAAGTCATCGTTGGGCTATCGAGCGGCTCCCCCTCCTATTGCCATGCGGAGTCGCCGATGAACCAGCCCCAACTGCCGAATGAAACAGCTGAGCTGGTCCGGAAGGAGGTGGCCTTCCAGGGATACTTCAAAGTCGTTCGCTACTTCTTCCGCCATGGGCTGCACCAGGGCGGCCAGAGCAAGGTCATCAGCCGCGAAGTCTTCGAGCGCGGCCAGGCGGCCGCTGTCCTTCCCTATGATCCTGTTCGCGACGAGGTCGTGCTGATCCGCCAGTTCCGCGCTGGTTCCTACGTCGCGGGCCGCCATCCGTTCACGTGGGAGACTGTCGCCGGCATCATCGAGGCCGGGGAGACGGCGGAAGCGCTGGTGCACCGAGAGGCCGTTGAAGAGGCTGGCCTCACCGTGGGCGATCTCATGCCCATGCAGAACGTGATGCTCACGCCCGGCGCCTGCTCGGAATCCTGCAACATCTTCCTTGGCCGAGCCGATACCGCCAAGGCCGGCGGCATCTTCGGTCTCGAATCCGAAGGTGAAAACATCCTCGTCAAAGCGATGCCGTTCTCCGAGGCCTGCGCCCTGGTCGACCGCGGGGAAGTCGACAACGCAGTCACCGTCATTGCGCTGCAATGGCTCGCTCTACACCGCGACGAGGTGCGCCAGCGCTGGCGCTAGCGGTTGCCTTCGCCCCCTGTCCCTGTCTACGGTCCATCAGGGAGCGAGCGCAGGGCTAGAAAGCGAGTGGCATTATGAACGTCCGGTCGGGTTTCATCGAAAGCATCGGCAACACGCCGCTGATCAAGCTGCGGGCGGCGTCGGAAGCCACCGGATGCGACATCTACGGCAAGGCCGAATTCCTCAACCCAGGTGGATCAATCAAGGACCGTGCAGCGCTCGCCATCATCCAGGATGCCGAGAAGCGTGGCCAGCTCAGGCCCGGCGGTGTCATCGTCGAAGGCACCGCCGGCAACACCGGGATCGGCATCGCGCTGGTTGCCAATGCGCGCGGTTATCGGTCTGTCATCGTAATGCCCGAGACGCAGAGCCAGGAAAAGAAGGACATGCTGAAGCTCTGCGGCGCAGAATTGATCCTCGTCCCGGCTGTTCCCTACGCCAATCCCGGCAACTACGTGCGCTATTCCGGTCGCCTCGCCGAGGAGATGGCCGCAAAGGAACCGAACGGTGCGATCTGGGCCAACCAGTTCGACAACGTCGCCAATCGTGACGGCCATTATCGCACGACCGGCCCGGAGATCTGGGACCAGACGGACGGCAAGGTCGACGGCTTCACCTGCTCGGTCGGCAGCGGCGGCACGCTTGCTGGCGTCGCCCTGGCGTTGAAGGAACGCAGTTCCAACGTGAAGATCGCCGCCAGCGATCCGATGGGCTCCGCCATTTATAGCTGGTTCGCCAAGGGCGAACTGAAGTCGGAAGGCAACTCGATCACAGAAGGCATCGGTCAAGGACGCGTGACCAAGAATCTCGAAGGCGCCCCCGTCGATCTGGCCTATCAGATCACTGACGAGGAGGCCCTGCCCGTTTTGTTCGACTTGATCGAGCATGAGGGGTTGGTGCTAGGCGGCTCGACCGCCATTAATATCGTGGGAGCGATCCGCCTGGCGCGCGAGCTCGGGCCGGGTAAGACCATCGTCACCATTCTTGCCGACGGCGGCCAGCGCTATCAATCGAAGCTCTTCAATCCCGCTTTCCTGCGCGAAAAGAAGTTGCCAATCCCGCCCTGGATGAAGTGACCCGCGCCATGGGGCGGGTGATCGTCTGCGGAAGCCTCAACATGGATGTCGTCGTGCAGAGCGTGCGGCGACCGAAGCCGGGCGAAACGCTCCTGGGGGCGGAGGTCGCCTTCCTGCCCGGCGGCAAAGGACTCAATCAGGCCGTTGCTGCGGCTCGGCTCGGCGTTCCGACGTCGATGTTCGGAGCAGTTGGCGACGATGCATTCGGCGAGCGGCTGCGCGCCTTCCTTGCCGACAGCGACGTCGACACGCTCGGCCTCCAGGTGGTGCCCGGACAAGCTTCCGGGTTGGCGCTCATCCAGGTGGCTGAGGGTGACAACGCGATCACCGTCGCCTCCGGCGCTAACAGCTGTTTCAACGAGAGCATGGTGAGCGCGGCACCAACTCGTGACGCGGTCTGGGTCGCGCAGTTCGAGACGCCGCTCCAGGCGACAGACGCCATCATGCGCGCGGCGCACCAGGCCGGTGCTCGTACTGTTCTCAACCTGGCGCCCTTCCAGCCCTGCCCGGCGGCACTCCTGGCGTCGATCGACGTTGCGGTGCTGAACGAGATCGAACTTGCCCAGGCGACCGGTACTGAGATCGCCGCGACAAGTCCTGTCTCGGCCGTCGTTGAGGCATGCCGCAAGCTTCGCGTCCAGGGAGCTGGCGCAGTGGTCGCGACGCTCGGGCGCCGCGGCGCTGTCGTCGTGACGGCCGACGATGCCGTTGCGGTTCCGAGTATCGAAGCCCGCGTGGTCGATACCACAGGCGCAGGTGACTGCTTCGTCGGTGCCTTTGCTGCCCGGCTGGCCGACGGTGCCTCGCCGGTCGAAGCTGCACGGTATGCCAATGTCGCCGCCGCCTGTTCCGTCGAGCGGCTGGGCGCCGCACCCTCCATGCCGGCCGCCGCGGAAGTTGCGATGCGTCTGAGGAGCGCCTAAATCCTTTGCATGGTTGAAGAACTCTTTCGTCAGGACGCTTATCTCAAGGAGGCCGATGCCGTCGTGACCGCGGTCGAGGATCGTGGCGTGCGGCTCGACCGTTCGATCTTCTATCCCACCGGCGGTGGGCAGCCCGGAGACACGGGCGTGCTGCGCTGGGATGGTGGCGAAGCGAAGGTCGTCGATAGCATCAAGGCCGATGGTGGCGACGTGTTGCATGTCCTCGCAACCGATGCGCCACGCCCTTCTGTCGGCATAGCGATCCATACGGCAATCGACTGGGATCGGCGCTATCGCCACATGCGGATGCACACGGCGCTTCATGTCATGTCGGCGGTGATCAAGGGCAACGTTACCGGCGGCCAGGTCGGAGCCGACAAGAGCCGCCTCGACTTCAACCTCGACGGCGAAGTGCCCACCAAGGAATGGGTGACCGAGGAGATCAACAAGCTGCTTGCCGCCGACCGCCCTGTCGTTGCGCAATGGATCACTGACGAAGAACTCACCGCGCGCCCCGAGCTGGTGAAGACCATGAGCGTGCGCCCACCAATGGGCGCCGGCCGCGTACGCCTCTTGTCGATCGACGGTGTCGATCTGCAGGCCTGCGGCGGCACCCATGTCGCGCAGACGGCGGAGATTGGCCGGGTCGAGTGCGTCAAGATCGAGAACAAGGGCAAGATGAACCGCCGGTTCATCATCTCCCTCCCCTGAGGAAATGCCGATGACCTATGCAAGACCGGATGCCCTTGTCAGTACCGAGTGGCTGGCCGACCATCTCGATGCACCTGACGTCCGCATCGTTGACGGCTCATTCTATCTACCGGCTCAGAAGCGTAATCCGCGGAGCGAATACGAGAGCCAGCACATTCCCGGCGCGGTGTTCTTCGATATCGACGAGATCGCGGACACGACCAGTTCCTTGCCGCATATGCTGCCCTCACCGGAGAAATTTTCCTCGCGCGTACGCAAGCTGGGTCTTGGCGATGGCAACAAGATCGTGATCTACGACACCACACCGATGACCGGGGCGGCACGGGTCTGGTGGATGTTCCGTGCCATGGGCCACAAGGATGTGTCGATCCTCGACGGCGGCCTGCCCAAGTGGATGGCGGAAGGACGGCCCGTTACGGACGATCCGCCCCTGCCGCGCGATCGTCACTTCACGGCGCGACTCGACAACACGCTGGTACGCTCGATCGACGACGTGAGGGAATTGATCGACAGCAAACGTGAGCAGATTATCGATGCCCGGGCGGCGGCGCGTTTTCGTGGCGAGGCGCCCGAGCCACGCGCCGGATTGCGCAGCGGGCATATGCCCAGTGCCTTCAATCTTCCCTACAACGACCTGATCGATCCAAAAACCGGAACGATGCTTTCAAGCGGAGAGATCGCCGCGCGCATCGCGGCTTCAGGCATCGACCCGGCGAAGAAGGTAACAGCAAGCTGCGGTTCCGGTGTCACCGCTTGCGTGGTGGCGCTTGGCCTCTATCTGATCGGTGCGCCGCACGCTGCGGTCTACGACGGATCCTGGACCGAATGGGGCGGGCGTGAGGACACGCCGATCGTCACTGGCGCCTGAACTTTTCTCCCACCAGCCGCCGCCACGCCCGGACGGCCGGCTCGAGGTCACGATCAGTTATCTCGAGCTTGCAGCTGGCGACTGGACGCGGCGTGCCGCGCCGCCTGCACTGAAGATCGACATCACGCGCGAGATTTCGCCGAGCGTCGCGCTCTACCGCGAGCTCTACGATCGCGTGGGTCGCCCGTGGCTGTGGTATGAGCGGCGGCTTCTCTCCGATGAGGCGCTGGGCGCACTGCTCAATCAGCCTGGGCATGAACTCCATGTTGCGCGATCGGGCAACGATCTGATCGGCTACTTCGAGCTGGACGGCGACGAACTGGTTTTCTTCGGCCTCACGCTGAACCACATCGGTCAGCGGATCGGCCCCTGGTTGCTCGATCGGGCCATCGAGCGTGGACTTGCACGCGGTTCGCAGCGGCTGAGCCTCAACACAAATACGGTCGACCATCCGCGGGCGCTCGCGACCTACCTCAAGGCGGGATTTCGCATCGTGCGGCGCGAAACAAAGGTTCTGCAGGACCCGCGCACGCTGTGGCCGGAGCTCTATCGCTGGCCGCCGGCTTGAGCCCTGTGCCATAGTGAGTTTCATGACCGCGAAGAAAACTTATACCAGGCCCGATACTGTCTTGGCCGTCGCCGGCCGCGATCCCGACAATAATTTCGGCATCGTCAATCCGCCCGTCTACCACGCCTCGACCATTCTCCAGCCGACCATGGAGAAGTTCGAGAACCGAATCCCGTTCGAAGGCTTTGGCTATGGCCGCAACGGCACACCGACACAGAAGGCGCTAGAGGATGCGGTGGCGGCGATTGAAGGCGCACATCGCTCGATTGCCGTGCAGTCGGGTCTTGCCGCTGTCACCGGTGCGATCGTTGGTTTCCTCAAGACAGGCGACCACCTGCTGCTCACCGACAATGCCTATGGTCCAGCGCGGCGTTTTGCCAACACCACGCTCAAGAATTTTGGCGTCGAGACGACTTTCTTTGATCCCATGATCGGGGCCGGCATCGAGAAGCTGATCCGGCCAAACACCAAGGTCGTCTACCTCGAGGCACCTGGCTCGCAGACCTTCGAAGTGCAGGACGTCGATGCGATCGCGTCTGTCGCCAAGAAGCGTGGCGCGACGGTCATGATCGACAATACCTGGGCAACGCCGCTTTACTTCAAGCCGTTCGATCACGGCTGTGACCTCTCCATCCATGCCGGCACGAAGTACATCGTCGGTCATTCGGATGCGATGATGGGCATCATCTCCTGCGCGTCGCGCCAGGCGTTCGAAACAGCGAAGACGGCTTGCCAGAACTTTGGCTTCCATGCCGCGCCCGACGATTGCTACCTCGCGCTGCGCGGCCTGCGCACCATGGCAGTGCGGTTGCGTCATCACGAGAAGAGCGGCATTCACATCGCCAACTGGCTGAAGGCTCGGCCTGAAGTCGACAAGGTGCTGCACCCCGCCCTGCCCGACTGCCCCGGCCACGAGAACTGGAAGAAACAGTTCAAGGGCGCGTCGGGCTTGTTCTCCTTCACCCTCCGCGACGGGTACAGCCGAAACGCTCTCGCAGCCATGCTGGATGGCATGGATATCTTCGGCATGGGAGCGAGCTGGGGTGGCTACGAAAGCCTGATGATCCCCGCCCATCCGGATCACTATCGGACCGCCGTGCCTTGGCCTGCCGGCAAGCATCTTCTGCGCGTCCATATTGGACTCGAGGATGTCGAGGACCTGAAGACAGATCTCGCCGAGGGTTTTGAGCGGCTGAACCGCGCGCACAACGCCTGAGCCTCGGCTAACACCGTGCGCATCGTCGACGTTCGCGAACGCACGGTTGAAATCTCGCGCTACAGCGACCCTGCCGTACCGTCGGGTGGGCTCACCACCAGCATCGTGGCACTGACGACCGATGTTGTGCGCCACGGTCGTTCCGTCGTCGGCTTCGGCTTTTCCTCTTTTGGCCGGTTCGGCCAGGGTGGTTTGATTCGGGAAAGGTTCGCGCCTCGTCTGACCGCCGCCGGCGAGATCGATCCGCTCAAGGGGTGGGCGGCAATGATGAAGGGCGAGAAACCGGGTGGACATGGCGAGCGCTGCGTCGCAGTGGGTACGCTCGACATGGCACTCTGGGATGCCGCGGCCAAGATCGCCGACCTGCCATTGCAGACGCTCCTACGACAACGCTTCGGCGATCGCGGCAACGCGGTAGCGGTTCCAGTCTATGCGAGTGGCGGTTATCCCTATCCTGCGGACGACTTTGCGCGGTTGAAAGACGAACTGCGCCGCTTTCATGACACCGGCTATCTGCGCGCCAAGGTCAAGATCGGTACCCTGCCTCTCCCTCGGGATATCGAACGCGTCAGCGTGGCGGCTGAGGTTTTTGCCGTGCCGCAGTCGCTTGCGGTCGATGCCATGAACAGTTATGCGCCTGAAGCAGCTGTCACTACGGCGAAAGCGCTACGGCTCCATCAGCTGATGTGGCTCGAAGATGTGTGCGATCCGCTCGACTTCGAGGGGCAATCGACAGTGACGGCGGCATATGAACCACCGATCGCCGCTGGCGAACCGCTCTTTTCCGCCGCCGAGGCAAAGTTGCTGGATCGTCACGGTGGCCTGCGCCGCGACCGCGATATCCTGCTTTTCGATCCCGTCCATTGCTACGGGCTGCCGGGATATCTGCAAATCGTGGAAACTTTGGAGGCGCGTGGCTGGAAACGCTCGGCGTTCTGGCCGCACGGCGGTCATCTCTTCAGCCTGCATGTCGCAAGTGCGCTTGGCCTTGGCGGAACCGAGGTCAACCCGTCCAGTTTCCCGCCTTTCGGCGGTCTGGCAGATAACGACACTCCGTCGGAAGGGTGTGCGTCACCGCCTGAACGTCCCGGCATCGGCTTCGAGAGCCAACAGGCGCTGGATCGCCTCTTCCGCAGCTTGCTTTAGCGCGTTCAGGCCGACCGGCGGCAATCGGCGCAGGTACCCGTGACCTCGAGCGTCATGTCGCGGGCGATGAAGCCGCGGCGGCTTGCGCTGGCGGCGATCGTGTCGGCGACGCCCTCGCTTTGCAGCTCTTCGGCGTTGCCGCATTCACCGCAGATCAGGAAGAAGCCTCGATGGCTCTCGCCTGGGTGGCTGCAGCCGACAAAGGCGTTCATGCGTTCGATGCGATGGATCAGTCCGTTTTCGATCAGGAAGTCCAGCGCGCGATAGATCGTGGGCGGGGCCGATCCCAGCTCTTCATTGCGCAATTCGTCGAGCAACGCATAAGCGCCGACCGGCTTGTGGCTCGACCATACGAGCTCGAGGACGCGGCGGCGAAGTGGCGTGAACCGCAGCCCCTTGGTCGCGCACAACTTTTCAGCCGCAACGACGGCATCCTCAATGCAATGGTTATGGTCGTGGCCTTGCGGAGAAGCTTTGGTTGGCTTTTTCAACGCGGTCTCGATTTGCCAAGCGAGAATGGCGCGATTATACGCCCCGTTCCCCTCCAAGGCCAAGGCATGCCCATGTCCGCTGTCCCAACGACCTATCCGCAGCCTGCGATCGACAAGATGATCGCGGCCATCCAATTCAATGCGCAAGGGCTCGTGGCGGCCATTGCTCAGCAACACGGGACCGGTGAAGTGTTGATGATGGCCTGGATGGACCGTGATGCGGTCACCGAGACCATGCGCACGGGTCGGGTCTGCTACTGGTCGCGATCGCGCCAGGCGCTTTGGCGCAAGGGCGAGACTTCCGGACATGTGCAGAAACTGGTCGATCTCAGGGTCGACTGCGACGGCGATACGCTGCTGGTCGAGGTCGAGCAAACAGGTGTCGCCTGTCATACCGGCCGGCACAACTGCTTCTTTCGCGCGATCCGCGGCGAGGAGCTGAAGGTCATCGCGCCAGTCGAAGTCGATATGGCCACGAATGCAAAGGAGTGAGCTTGACCGAGCGTAGTCTTCCGCGGCGCGCATTGTTTGCCGCCGCTTTTGTCCTCCCTCTCAGCGCTTGCTCGAAGTCCGGTTGGAACAGTCCGTTTGGTGGTGGGAGCTATAAGCCCTTCACGCTGTCGGCCCGCGGCGATCGCATGGTGCGCTGGCTCCATAACCAGGGGCACGATGTCATGATGGCACCCGAGGCCTTCCAGGTGATGGGTCTCTATCGCGACGGTCGCGACATTCCGGTGAAGCAGATGGCCATGGACGGCCGCGACGGCCGCTATGTCATCAGCCTGGTGAATATCCGCAAAATCCACGAGTTCGTGATGCATCGACGTCAGGGCGACGTGCTGACGTTCCATCATTGCGACACGGCCTTTCGGCGCGAGAGTTCAGTTCGCTACCCACGCAACGGCAAGCCCACGCTCATCCTCGATACGGCTGTGGCCGAAGCCGACTTCCAGCAGCAGACAGCCTTTTGGTTCGCGGAGATGCCGGGACGGTAGTATTGTTACGGTGATATGACAGTCACCGCGGCCCCGCTCTCCCCTAGAAAGACTCTCACCGTGTGCGGCGGCGCCCATGCGCTGCATGACGGGTTTTCCGACCTTCTCAACGTCCTCTATCCGCTGCTGCAAGCGCAGTTCGGCTTGAGCTATGCCGCTGTCGGTGCGCTGAAGACAGTCTATTCGGCCGGGATGGCAAGCGGCCAGATTCCGTCAGGGCGATTGGCCCATCGCCTGGGCAACGTAAACGTGCTGGCGTTCGGCACGGCACTCGTTGCCCTCGGCTATGGCCTCGCGGGCCTTACCGGCTCTCTCTACGGTGTCATCGCTGGGCTGCTGCTGGCAGGGCTTGGCGGAAGCACCCAGCATCCCATCGCTTCGACCCTGGTGTCCGACGCCTTCCCGGGCCTCCGCTCCCGCGGCGCGTTGGGCACCTACAACTTCACCGGCGACGTGGGCAAGGTCGCGTTGCCTTCGCTGTTTGCGCTGATCGCCGCCTCGTTCGGCTGGCGCGACGCGATGCTGGTGACCGCCGCGATCGCCGTGGCGGGCGCCGGCGTCATCCTGGCGACGCTCCCCTCCCACAACGCGTCCGCGACAAGGAGTAAGACCGAAGCTAAGTCAGTCGAAGGCCATGACCGGCCGTGGGCGTTCTGGCTTTTGTTCTTCATCCATATCGCGGACAGCTCCGTGCGCACCGGTTTTCTGATTTTCCTGCCCTTCCTGCTACGGGCGAAGGGGGCCGACCTGCCGACCATCGGCCTCTGCCTGTCACTGCTGTTTGCCGGCGGCGCCGCGGGCAAGCTGGTGATGGGCTGGGTTGGCGCGCGACTTGGTGTGGCCACATCGGTCGTGCTGACCGAGGTGGCGACGACGGCGCTAATCCTTGCAATCCTGCCGCTGTCTCTTACGGCGTCTCTGGCGCTGGCTCCGTTGCTCGGGTTGATGCTGAACGGCACATCGTCGGTGCTCTATGGCACCGTCCCCGAGTTCGTGACTGCCGAGCGGCGCACCCACGCCTTCGCGGTATTCTACACGGGCGGCTCGGTCGCCGGGGCCAGCAGTCCTTTCCTGTTCGGCCTGCTCGGCGACAGGATCGGCCTCGATCCCGCCATGGCGAGCGTCGCGGGCCTCGCGCTGATTACCGTCCCGCTCGTCATCGCGTTGCGCCCTGCCTTCCGCACAGGCTAAGCGCCGTTCCAGACGGGCCCCATCGGCCGGAGCCTCATGCCCTTGCGCAGGTGCTTGTAGGGCATCTCGACCGGATCGGTGATGTGGGCGCCGGGTGATTGGACGACAATGATCGTCTCCGCGATCGGCTGGAAGTCAGCGCGGAAATGGACGGTCGATTTCAGCCCCAGGATCGGCACCTTCGACGGCTCGACACCGACGTGGCGGAACATCTCCTGGTCAGCCGCCTGGACACGCCTGCAGGCCAGCACTGCCGACACACCGCTCGCCTCGTCTGTCACCAGCGCCATCGGTCCGATCTGGAAGTGCGCTCCGCCGTAGAACGGTCCCGTGCCAGTGAACTTGCCGTCGCCCAGCTTGACCACGCGCCAGTCGGCCTCGACCGGTTTTTCGCCGGCATAACCCACCGCAGCACCGATGCCGCGCCGCATGACCTTGCCTTCGCCGGTCTCCAGTGCCGCGCGTGCCGCTTCTTCGTCGACGATCATGCCGATCACGGCACCTTTCGCCTTGTGGCGCATGAGTGCTGCCAGCAAACCGATCGTATCTGACGTGCCGCCGGCACCCGGATTGTCCTGTACGTCGGCGAGCACGATCGGCTTCGTTGCTTTCTTCAAGAGCTCTATCGCGCGCAAAGCGGCCGCGTCCGGATCGAGCAACTCGCCGTCGAAGGCCTTTTCCTGCACCTTGACGGCCTGGGCAAGCCTGTCGGCCGCGGCTTCGACTGTCTCCTTGTCGTGGCCGTAGACCACCAGCGCCGGCCCGCACTGGGCGATGTCGGCCGGTGGAAAGCCCGGCGTATGTGTCACGCTCACGATGCCTTGGTTGTGGCTCTTGCCGCCGGTCTCGATCTCGCCCACCAGATCGAAGATGCTTTTGGCCGGCTCGATAAAGGTCGATTGCCAGACCAGCGGGATCAGGAAGTCGAGCTGGCGATAGGCGCGATAGACTGGCCGCTTGTCTTTCAGCAGCCGATCCAGGAGTTCGACAGCGCGCCGCCCCGTAACTGCCATGTCGATGTGCGGATAGGTGCGGTAGCCAACCAGTGCAGTCGCGAGCCGCGCCATATCCGGAGTCAAATTGGCGTGATAGTCGAGGCTGGCAACGATCGGCAATTCGTTACCGACGACGCTTCTTATGCGGCGCAACCATTCGCCTTCGCCATCCTCGGTATGCTCGGCCACCATGGCGCCGTGCAAATCGAGATAGATCGCATCGAACGGTCCCTGATTGCGAAGGTCGGGTTCGAACAGGGCCCACATGCGCTCGTAGGCGTCTTTGGTGACATAGGACGCCGGCGGTGCCGATGCCCAGGCCAATGGCACGACGTCGTGACCGAGCTCGGCCAACCGTTTCACGGCGCCGGCAATCGGAATATTGAATCCCTCGACGCCGCCAATCAGCGGCTTGCCATGTAGCAACGGCGGCCAGGCATCGGCGCGCTCGAAGTCGGCCCAGGTCGCTTGTTGCGGTGCAAACGTATTGGTCTCGTGTTGAAAGCCACCAACGGCGATACGCGCCATGAACTCTCCCCTTTCATATCCAAGCGAAGGCGACCATATCATCCGCATGCGCGGAATCCCGCCTCTTCTGCTGCTACTTGCGGTCTCGGGCTGCTCCTTCCCGGAGACGCGGTGGGAGAAGGCCGGGGCAGATGACAACGCAATGAAGAGTGATCTGTTGACCTGTCGCCAGGCAGCACAACAGGAGACTTTCATTACGTCGCCCTACTACGGCTACGGGTTCGGTTTTGGCCCACCCTTCTGGCGCTACCGCTACTGGCCTTCCTTCTACTATGACAACCGTTTCTATACGGAAGGTCGGCTCACCGACTTCTGCATGCGCAACAAGGGCTATCAACTTGTGACCGTCCAGCCGCCACAGACGAGGCTGCCGACACAGGCGCCTGCCGTGCCGCCGGCAACGACTGACAAGACCGACAAGTAGAGATCAGGTCTTTTTCTGCCCCTTTGCGTCTTCGATCGCCTTGATCAAGACCGGCCAGTATTCCTTGTCGTAGCCAAGCTCCCTGGCACGTTCCATCAACTCGCGAGCGACGTCGGCGCCCAGAGCCGGCACGCCACGCTCCTCCGCCATCTCGATCGCATAAGAGAGATCCTTGAGCGCGTAGACCGTCGAGAAGGCGCGTTCGGGAAAGGCACCCGGCAGCATGGCCTTCATGCCGTGGTTGCGCAGCGCGAAGGAATCGGCCGATCCTTTCGTCAAGGTCTCGAACAGGATATTGCCGTCGACGCCATACGCACGGGCGATGGTCAGCGCCTCGGCGAGCGCGACGCCGGTCTGGAACAGGATCATGTTGTTCAGGATCTTGACCGCCTGGCCCGCACCCGCTTCGCCGCAGTGCGTGATCTCGCTCGCCATGTGACCGAGCAAAGGCTTGATCCGCTCGAACGTCTCGGCCGTGCCGCCGACCATGATCGAGAGCGTGCCGTCGATCGCCGCCTGACGCGTACGCGCGACCGGCGCGTCGGCAAAAGCGCAGGCCCGAGCCTCGAACTCGGCGTAGAGCCTGCGGGCGAGCGAGATCGGCGCAGTGCTGAGGTCGACTACGGTACGACCGAGCGGCACCTTCGCCACCAGCCCGCCGGTACCGAGACAGACCTCCTCGACCTCCTTGCCGCCAGGCAGAGAGAGGAAGATGGTCCTGCATTCGGCGATGATCGCGTCGATCGATGCCGTCTTCACGCCGTCGCCTGACAGCCGTTCCAATGGCGCCTTGTCTCGGTCAGCGGCCCATACGGTCATTCCGCTTTTGCGGGCGAGGTTGCGGCACATCGGTTCACCCATGGTGCCGACGCCAATGAATCCAATGCAGTCGTTCATGTCAGTCCACGATGAAAAGCTTGGCGCCAACGTCGGTGCGCGAGCGGTGGGCAAGATCGCCGTCGGCCACCTGATAGCTCTGCCCAGGTTTCAAGACGACGGTACGGCCATCGGCCAGCTCGGTGTGGAGCTCTCCGTCCAGAACCAGCAGCACGTGCCCCTTTTGGCACCAGTGGTCGGCGAGGTAGCCTGGCGTGTACTCGACCATGCGCACCCGGATATTGTTGAAGTTACGCGTGCGCCAGTAAGCCTTGCCGGTCTCGCCGGGATGCTCCGTGCGCTCCACGTCGCCCCAGTCGGTCGTGCCGAACGGTATGTCGAACATCAGCATCGATCGGTTCCCCTTCGACACTCGTGTAGCACGAAACTCACCCCCACTGAGCCAGCGCCTTGGTAAGGCTTTCCGGTCCGCGATAGAGCATGGCCCGCCAGCCGCACATGCGTGCGCCATCAACATTGGCGGCCTTGTCGTCAACGAACAGGATCGATTGTGCGGCTGCCACGCCCATACGCACCTGAGCGTTGGTGAAGAACACACGGTCGGGCTTGCAGACTCCGAGCGCCGCCGAATAGACCATTTCGTCGAAATGCTCTCCAAGCCCGACGGTGTCGCGCAAATAGGCGAGACGGTGGTGCTCCTGGTTGGTCGCGGCGAAGCAGCGCCCTCCCGTGCGTTGCCGCCAGGCATCGGCCATGGCCAGTACCTCGCGGTCGATAGCTGCATCCTTCTCGAACCAGTAAGCGACAAACTCCTCCAGCCGATCACCCAGCCCCTTGGAGTCGAGATAGGGCTGAAGGGCGGCATAAAGATCGAGTCGGCCGCGCAGCACCGCGTCGAATTCAGGCGTCAGGAAAAACTCCGGCGCCAGCTCCTCATCGTGGCTGAGGCCCCAGTCTTCCTTCAGGGACGCATACCACGGCGCAGGAGCACCAGGCTGAGCAAGCGAAACGACGCCGTCGATATCTAGGACAAGAACGGGGCTGGCACTCATGTGAGGTCATGCTACAGCAAATCGCATGGAGTTGGTCGTCCCCTCGTTTGCCTATCTCGACGCCTACGCTGACGCCCTGCGGCGCGGTTGGTCGGCCGATAACATCCGGCTTGAGGTCGCGACCCGTGAAGAGTTGGCAAAGATCGCGGCTGATCCCCGGGCTTTCGTGGCTTCGCTCGACGACCGGGAGGCCAGGGGTGGTCCGATCACGCTGCCCGATGGTTCTAAGGTCGCGCGTCTTCCCGGATTCCGTCGCTGGATGTGGGATGGCGAATTCTGCGGCTCTATCGGGTTCCGCTGGCAACCTGGCACTAGTGCCCTGCCATCCCACGTACTGGGGCACATCGGCTACGCCGTCGTGCCCTGGAAGCGCGGTCGAGGATATGCCACGCGCGCCCTTGCGCTGATGCTCGACGAGGCGCGCCGCGAGGGCCTCGACTACGTCGAATTGACGACCGATCCGAACAACGAGCCGTCGCAGAAAGTGATCCTTGCCAACAGCGGTGCTCTCGTTGAGCGCTTCTGGTCGCCCTCCTACGGCAAGGAAGAACTGCGCTTCCGCATTCCGCTCGCCTAGGGGTCGCCTCCGGCCCGTACCACCGTCTCGACCATGGCCGCGAGCATGGCGAGCCCCCGCGCCTTGAGTGCACGAGGCGAATCCTCGTCGCCGATCTGGCCTTCCAGCACCAGGGTGATGAAGCCATGGATCGACGCCCAGGCGAAATCGACCATGCGCTGCTTCACTTCAAGCGGTGCCTTTGGAATGACGCCTTCCACCGCCACGACGTGGAGGTGATAGGCGCTCTTCGCCGCAGCAGCGAGGCCCGGCGTCTCGAACCGATTGGCTTCGCGGCCGAACATGAGTTGGAACAGCACCGGATGGGCTGCAGCGAACGCCATATAGCCCACGCCTTGCGCCACCAGTCGTGCTGCCGGCGTCGCTGCACGCCTCGCCTCGGCTTCCATGGCAGCCGTAAGTTCCTGATACCCTCGGGTAGCAATCTCGGCCAGCAGGTCGTCGATCGAGGCGAAATGGTGGGCGGGAGCGGCGTGGGACACGGACGCGCGGCGGGCGCACTCCCGCAGGGTGAAGCCGCGGATGCCCCTTTCTTCCAGGAGCTTGCGCCCGGCACTTACCAGCGCCTCGCGCAGTTCGCCGTGATGATAGGGCTTGGAGGATGGCGCCCGGGTCATAGCTCCATCCGCCACGCACCAGGTGTTATGTCAAGAATTCAAGATACTTGTCATTGTCTAGATTATATGCATGTCTATCTAGACAATATCAAGATAGCCACCCAAGAGAAGCGCTTTCCCTATACGGCGAGCAAGCGCGGGCTGGTCGGCCTGATCCAGGCAGCGGCGCTCGACTACGCCTAGCAGGGCATTCGCGTGAACGCCTTGATTCCCGGCACCTACCGACACCGAATTCCTGCGCAAGGCCGCCGGCGCAGAGAACATGCCGGACGCCGTTCTGGCGCGTCGGGCTCAATCAATGGGTCAAAAGCAACGTGCCGGGGATCAGGCGCCTCGCGACAGCCGAGAAAGTCGCTGCCTTCGCCCTCACCCTCGCCTCTGACGAGCATCCCTTCATGACCGGCACGCAGATGGTGCTCGACGGCGGCAAGACGGCACGAGCCGGCTGACCGCTCAGCCGGTCAACGAGACCGACGCGCGGCGTGCGGGGGCTTCTTTCCAATCACCTGTATCAGCTCAGCGCGCAGCCAGCGATTGCCGGGGTCGGCATCCATTGCCTCATGCCAATAGAGGCAGACGTCGAGCGGTGGCACGTCGACCGGCATGCCGAAGACGTGCACCGATCTTCCAGTACTCAGCAGGGCCACATAGCGTCGGGGCATGGTGAGCACGAAATCGGTCTGCTCGACGATCCTGAACGCGGCGGCGTAGCTGCGGCAACGCAACCGCACGCGGCGGTGCTTGCCCAGCTGTCCAAGCGTCAAATCCTCTGGAGCCGGTCCCTGCCGCCGAGACGTCACCATGACATGCTGCAGGCCGAGATATGAAGCCAGGGTCAGACGCCCAGGCAAACCGGGATGGCCACGCCGAACGACCACGACGAAACCGCCACCTCCCACGTTCTGCCGACGCACGCGATCCGACAACGGCAGGGGCACGTCGATCGCGGCATCAATCGTCCCGTCAGCCAGGGCGGCCTCGAGCGTGCGTCGTCGCACTTGAGTGGAGCGCAATTCGACTTGAGGGGCGGATGTCGCAAGCCTGCGGGCCAGGGCCGGCAGCACGACTTGTTCCATGGGTTCGCGCATTGCGAGGGTGAAATGGACCGGCATCTCCCGGGGATCGAAGCGCCCGCCCGAGGCGACGACGGAGGACATGGCATTAAGCGCACTGCGCAGTGGATCGGCGAGGCTGCGCGTCAGAGGTGTCGGGACAAGTGTCCGGCCGCGACGCACGAACAACGGATCGCCGAACACGTCGCGCAACCGCGCCAGCGCGTGGCTGATGGTGGGCTGGGTCAGATTGAGCTTGGCAGCAGCACGCCCCACCCCGCCTTCGGCAAGAATTGTCTCAAGCACGACGAGCAGATTGAGATCGATGCGCGACAGATTGATCATATCGATGGATTATCATTCAAATCATTCAATTCTCCAATGCCCGTGGAGTGTCTATCTCCTCCTCAATCGAGGAGCCAACCGATGTACTTCGCGCCGAACGCCAAAGTCACCGCCCTGCAGGAGAAGCTTCAGGCCTTCATGGATCAGCACATTTATCCCAATGAGGGGCGCTTCGCCGAGGAGGTCGAAGCGGGCGATCGCTGGCAGCCGACTGCCGTAATGGAAGAATTGAAGGACAAGGCGCGTGCTGCGGGTCTGTGGAACCTCTTCCTCGCCCATTCCAAGCACGGCGCCGGTCTCACCAATCTCGAATACGCGCCGCTTTGTGAGATCATGGGCCGGTCACTCACGGCGCCGGAAGCCTTCAACTGCTCGGCACCCGACACCGGCAATATGGAGACGATCGATCTCTACGGCACCGAGGCGCAGAAGGAACAGTGGCTGAAGCCCCTGCTCGAGGGCCGCATCCGCTCCTGCTTCGCCATGACCGAACCGGCCGTCGCCTCCTCCGACGCCACGAACATCCAAAGCACGATCGTTCGGGACGGTGATCACTACATCATCAACGGCCGCAAGTGGTGGACGACTGGTGCGCTTGATCCACGCTGCAAGATCGCGATCTTCATGGGCAAAACCGATCCCCATAATCCCGATCGCCATCGCCAGCAGTCAATGGTGCTGGTGCCGATGGACACGCCCGGCGTGAAGGTGCTGCGGCCCCTCACCGTGTTCGGCTACGACGACGCGCCACACGGCCATGCCGAGGTGCTATTCGAGAACGTGCGCCTGCCACAGTCCAACATCCTGCTGGGCGAAGGCCGTGGTTTCGAGATCGCCCAGGGCCGGCTCGGTCCGGGCCGCATCCATCATTGCATGCGAGCGATCGGAATGGCCGAGCGCGCACTTGAGGATATGTGCCGGCGCGTGAAGAGCCGCACCGCCTTCGGCAAGCCACTCGCCGAGCAAGGTGTCACGCTGGAGCGCATTGCCGAAGCGCGCATCATGATCGAACAGGCGCGCCTTTTGGTCCTGAAAGCCGCTCATATGATGGATACGGTCGGCAACAAGGTGGCTCGGGCCGAGATAGCGATGATCAAAGTGGCGGTTCCGAACATGCTGAGCCGGGTCGTCGACATGGCGATGCAAGCCCACGGCGCCGCGGGCGTGTCGGGCGATTTCGGCCTAGCCAGGCTCTATGCCGGCGCGCGGACGCTGCGCATCGTCGACGGGCCCGACGAGGTCCACCGCGACCAGATCGGCCGGTTGGAGCTGCGCAAATACAACTAAGCTATTTCACGGGCTCACTGACGAAAGCGACCTTGCTGAGGCCTGCTTTCGAAGCATCGGCAAGCATCTCGGCAACGTAGCGGTAGGGCACGTTCTGGTCGGCGCGCAGATAGATCTCCGGTTGCGGCCGCTTCTTGCCTTCATCGGCGAAGCGCTGCGCCGCCTCCTCGCGAGAGAGCCTTTCGCCGTTCCAGAACAGCGAGCCTGTTCCGTCGATCGCGAATTCGACCTTGTCGGGTTTTTGGACGTCGGCATTGGAGGTGGCCTTGGGCAGGTCAAGCTTCACGGCATTGGTCAGAAGCGGCGCCGTGACGATGAAGATGACAAGCAGGACCAGCACGACGTCGATCAACGGCACCATGTTGATCTCGGCCATCGGCTGGGAACCCGATTTGCGATCGAAACTGCCGAATGCCATGACGATCTCCTTGCCTACTTGACAGCCGAGAGCGACACGCTGCCCGCCTTGGGAACCCGGCCTTGCGCCTGGAGCGTGCGGCCCATCGACAGGAAGGTGAGCAATTCGAAGGCGAAGGCGTCAAGCTTGGCGGTCAGCACGCGATTGGAGCGGGTGAGCCAGTTGTAACCCATCACCGCCGGCAGGGCGACCGCAAGGCCAATGCCGGTCATGATCAGTGCCTCGCCGACGGGGCCAGCGACCTTGTCCAGCATGCCCGAGCCGCTCATGCCGATCGCGACCAGTGCGTGATAGACGCCCCACACCGTGCCGAACAGTCCCACGAAAGGCGCCGTCGCGCCGATCGTCGCGAGCACCGTGAGCCCGTTCTCGAGCGCCGTCGTCTCCTCGTCGAGCACCTTTTTGATGGTGCGAGTCAGGAACTCCTGCTGGCTGCCTGCCTCTTCGAGCTTGGCCGCGCCGAACTTCTCGTGATGCACCTGGGCGTGCAGAGAGTGCGCGGTGAGATGGCCGAACGGTTCGTGCACGCCATGCACAGTGAGTTCGTTCTGCACTGCCTCGAGCGAGGTGGCGCTCCAGAAGAAGTTCAGGAACTTCCGGCTCCGGTTCGTGCGTACGACCTGGCTGATGCCTTTCATGACGATCAGGTACCAGGAGATCGCCGACATCACGACCAGGATCACGAGCAAGACCCGGATCACCAGGTCCGACTGCATGAGAAAATGGGCGAAGCCCAAGGCCTGTGTGTCACCCATACGCCAACTCCTCTACTGCAAAACGAATTTGATCGGCACGTTGACCGATATCGCATGTGGTACGCCGCCCTCGACGAAGGGTCGGAACTGCGCGGCGCGGACCGCACTCAGCGCCGACTCGTCGAGCGCCTGAGAGCCGGAAGACGCCGCCAACGACACCTGGCTCGGCCGGCCAGCTGCATCGACCAGGACATGCACCATCACCACACCCTGCTCGTTGTTGCGGCGCGAACGTGCCGGGTAGATCGGACTGGGGCGCACGAGGAAGCTCACCTGCGACGCGTCGACCATCTTCGGTACCGACGACGACTGCACCGGCGGTCCCGGCGGTTGCGGCGGCGCTAGTGATGGCGTCGCCTGCTGCGGATGAGGCTTCGGAGGCGGCGGCTTGGGCTTTGGTGGTGGCGGAGGCGGTGCCTGAACTGGAAAGGCCGGCGGCGGCAGATCCGGTGGCGGCGGCTGGATCATCGATTCGAGTTCCGGCTCCGGGGGTGGCGTGTCCTCGGGAACGGGAACGTCGATCTGTGGCTCTGGCGGCGTTTCGGTCGCGACCATCCGGACTTCCATCGGCGGCGCCTCGCCTACGGTGATCGCCGGTGGCTCGATCATGGTTAGCGCCCAGCCACAACCCACATGGAAGAAAATAACGAGCGCCAGCACGCCGGCCTTTATCGCCGGCGAGAGTGGTTCCGACCGGTCGGGTGCACCGGTCGGGTTAACCTTTGACGGCCCAAGGGAAGCGGGTGACGCCGGGATCATTGGTCGTGGATCAGGATTGTAACGGCCAGAGCGCGAGGCCGACCGTCACCATCACTGACACGCCGAAGATGGCGATGCCAAGACGGCGGCGACGATTCGTCTCCCACCACAGGATAAGGCCGCTCAGCGAGAGGAAGAGCAGGCTCCCGGCCAGGGTATCGACCAGCAGTATCCAGGGGACCGGCATGCCGACTCCCTTGTGCAGGTTGGTCAGCGTGGCGAAGAAGCCATTCTCGACGGTCCGCACGCTGACCGACTTGTTGCCTGCCCAGTACTCGACCTGAATGACGCGATCGGGACCACCGAAAGCAAAATTCCAGCGTTCAGGCTGCATCAGCGGCCGCTGGCCGCCCTCGCCGACGGCAGTCTTGTCGCCCGCGCTTTTTTCCGCCCACGGCACCGGCCGAGCGCGCTCGGTGCGCACGTTGATCGCCGGACGGTCGAGCTTCAGTGCCTCCTGAAGCCAGCTCGCCATCGCCGCTTGCGTCTCGGGGCGCGGATCAGGCAATGCAAGCTGTGCATTGAGCGTCGTTTGGGCCGGCTGCAGCTTCAGCACTGCGCGATGGTTCAACCAAACGCCGCTTGCCCCAAAGATGAGACCGAGCAAGGCGCCCCATAGACCGAACCAGCCATGCGTGCGGCGCACCCAACGCACGAAAGCAAGCCGTCGATTGACCCGCGTCCTCGCGGCAGCGGCGATGGTGGTATCCGCCATCAGGTCTCGCTCCATTCACGCACGAGGTTGTGATAGCAGCCGATCAGCGATCGCCGAGCGACTTCATCGGCGTTCGTCTGATTCAGGCGCTGGATCGCGCCATCCATCTCGTAGAGCATCGCCCGCTGCGCATCGTCGCGGATCAGGCTTTGCACCCAGAAGAAACAGGACGTCCGGATGCCACGAGTGATCGGCGCCACCTGATGAAGGCTGGTGGCCGGATAGACAACCATGTCGCCTGCCGGCAGCTTGATGCTGTGGCGGCCGTAAGTGTCCTCGATCTGCAGCTCGCCGCCGTCGTAGTCTCCGGGATTGGTGAGGAACAGCGTGGCCGAGACATCGGTTCTCAGCTTGCGTCCATCATGAGGATGAATGCGCACGCTGCCGTCGACATGGGCACCAAATTTCATTCCTTCGCCATAGCGATTGAACATTGGCGGATAGACCATGTTCGGCAGGACGGCGCTGATGAACATCGGATTGCGCTCGATCGCCGAGACGATGATGCGCTGGCAGGCCAGCGCCACATCCGAGCGCTCGTCGATCTGCTGGTTGAACTTCACCGGCGCGCCCTGGTAGCCCGCCGTCACGCGTCCGTCGACCCACGCCTCCGCCGCACGGTCGAGCCGCTCGCGCAGACTCACGATCTGCGCGGCGTCGAGGACGTTGGGAATGCAGACAAGCATGGCGACGGCCGGCGTCCCTCGCCTACTACAGACGCGCTGAGTAAGTGAGCATCGCGGTGAAGCCGGTATATGGGACTGTGCGTCCACCATCCGACGCCATCGCCTGCTCGTAATAGAGCGAGTTTGTCAGGTTGAAGAGATTCAAGCGCAGAGTGCTCTTCTCCATTTTGTAGGCGGCCGTGGCATCCATGTGGTAACCCGCAGGCACGGCCGTCGTGTCGGTATTGTTGGCAAAGCGCACGCCGGTATAGGTGACGCCGCCGCCGATCTCATATTTCTTGGCGAAAGTGTAGGTGGTCCACACCGAAGCCGAGTCGGTCGGGGTGTTCTGCGGAATCATGTTCTGCGTGCCGGCGCCGATGCCGTTGATGATTCGCGCATCGAGGTAGGTGTAGCCGCCGAACACTTGCCATTCAGGGGTGATACTACCGGCGACCCCTGTCCGGACACCCCTTACCCTGATCGTACCCGCCGAACTGAAGGTGCCGTCCCCGTTGTTCGTACGTGCATTATTCTGGGTGATCTGGAAAACAGCCGCCGTCAGCGACAGATTTTCCTTGAACAGGTCGTACTTCACGCCGGCCTCATAGGCCGTGTTGTTCTGCGGCGGAAGGCTCTGATTGCCCGTCGTCGATGTGAGCTGCTCCAGCGACGGGTTGAACGACGTGCTGGTCGAGACGTAGTAAGTCTGCTGCTTGGTCGGCTGGAAGAGGAGGCCGGCACGGTAGCTCAGGAAGGTATCCGTCTGGGCGAGGTACGGCACAGCCGTGCTGCCAGCCGTGTTGACGCTGTTGATCGAGTTGCCGATCTGCGAATAGTAGACGTCATAGCGCAGCCCCGCGACGAGCTTGACCTCCGGGATCAACTGGATCGTGTCGTTGGCATAGGCGCCGAATGCATACGCGTAGCCCATAGCCAGATTGCCGGCGACCTCCGGCAGCAGCGGGCCGTTGCCGCTCGGAGCGGTCAGCGACGTGCAGCCGACATAGCCGGTCGTGGCGTTCGCAGCGTTCAATGGCTGGCCGTTACAGCTCCCGTTTCGCGAATAGGCCTGATTGCGATAGCTCTCGTATCCCAGGTCGATGCCGGCGAGCAGCGTATGGCCGACCGAGGCTGTGTTGAATTTGGCCTCGAGCTCGGTCTGATTGTTGAGCGTGAGGTCGTCGATAATGCGGTCGTGGCTTTGCTGGCGGACAAAGAGATTATAGCCCGCGCCCTGTATCGTGCTTCCCGTCAACGCCGTGAACGTGCCGTTCGCGGAGACCGTGCCGACCGACTGCGGCGCCGTCTCGATCACGTTGGTGTTGACGTAGTTGAACTGAGTCTGGCTGCGGAGCTTGAGGCCAGCGTTGAACTTGTGCTCGACGGTGGCCCCCGCCATGGCGATGAACTGGTCGGTTCGATCGGACGGGAAGCCGTAGGCAAGATTTGGGCTGACGTTCGCGGGATAGCGGTTCAGCGCCGGCAGGCCGTAGTCGACGTGATCGTGGTTATACTGCAGGAGGCCGTACAGAGTGACCTCCGTCGGCGTGCCGATTCCGAACTTGTACGACGGCGCGATGCCGAAATCCTGCACTTGAGTCTGCTGGCGCGTCGACACACTGCCGTCCTGGAACATCAGGTTGACTCGCGCCGCCGAGCTTTCGCCCGTGGGGTAATTGATGTCAGCCGTGCCGCGGCCAAAGACGTTGGTCGTACCGGAGACAGAGAGCTCGGTCGACTTTTGAAGGTGGGGCTTCTTCAGCTCCTGGTTGATGACACCACCGGTCGAACCGCGACCAAACAGCATCGATGACGGCCCCATCAGGACCTCGATCTGCTCGAGAGCGAAGGTGTCGCGATAGTATTGGCCGGGATCGCGCATGCCGTCGAGGTAAAGGTCCGTCCGGGCGTTGAAGCCGTTCAGGTAAATGTTGTTGCCGATCGTGCCACCTTCCGCGGCGCCAAGCGTCACGCCAGGAACGTTGCGCACTGCACTCTGCAGCGACGTGACGCCCTGCGACTGCATCAGCGGTTTGTTGATGATCACGATCGACTGCGGGATATCCTGCACATCATTGCCAAGCCGGTTGAGACTGGGAGCTGGCGGCGCAAAATCGTCGCTCGGACGCGTACCAGTCACGGTGGTTGTCTGCATTGTGACGGGAGCGCTGTTGGGGTCAGCCGGCTTGGTTTCCGTCGCGGATGGCGGTGCGGGTGTGGGTGGTGTCGTCTGCTGTTGGGCGGCCGCGTCTTGCGACAGGGCCACGGGTGTAACCAGCAAACCGACCAACGCGGTCCTGACCGGAAAATGACGCTTCACTTGAACTCCCCCAAAGTAACTGCAACTCATTAGCACCTAACTAACCTAGATGCGAATGCCTCGCATTTACTTTTTGAGGGTCAGCTCTGCATTTTTGATGAATCTGGTCAGCCGCGCCGTCTCAACTGTCTCGCTGCCGAGAACAAAGAGGCCGCCCCCATCACCGCCAGCACCAGACCAACGCCCAGTGCCACCTCGATCTGCCACGGCCGTTCCGGCGGATCATCGACCACCACAGGCCGCATTCCGCGTCCACCCTCCTGATAGCGGATGCGCGCCTGATGCACGGTCAATTCGCCATTCCGTGTGATCGTGGCCCAATAATGCTCGCTGACGGGAACGGGACCGACATGGTGCACGCCGCCTTGGGCGTCCTTCCAGGACAGTCGCAAGGCATGCGTCGTCCCTCCCCCGGCCGCCGGCACTGTCAATGCCGATGCGATCTCTGCCGTTGTCTCCGTTCCGCCTGCACTGTCGGGGGCCATATCCTCTATCGACCAGACCCGCAGCGTCAGTACCGCGCCGAGGATCAGGGCCACGAAACCGAACAAGATCCGCCGCAACGGAAATGCGGCCGTCATCTGACCGGCAACGCCCGCGCCGCCACGCCCTATCCAGAAGGCCGACAGGCCGAAACCGATCCAGGCCGCCGCTGCGATAAAGGCCGAGGTCCGCGTCCATTCCTGTAGCGAGCGCAGCCGCGCATTGGCGTCAGCCGTGATCACGGGAACGGCGTACGGGTCGTCCATCACCTTGGCCGGCACCACCGCCAGCCGGACCTGATCGCCCTCAACGATGGTGTGGGCAAAATCATCGGTGACGGGGACCTTTTCGAAGGCGTGCGGTTTGCCGTCCTTACCGTTCCATTTGAGGTTGACCGACAGGCCCTGCTCGACGAACCGGGGTCGCCAGCCGTCAAAGGCGAACGGCGCGAGGCGCTGGTTTTGGGCGCCGGTGATCTCGATAACGGTCGAATAGCCATCATCGAGCACATGCTGCAGGGTACGGCGGCTGTCCCAACAACCTGCGACAACGATCGTCGCGAAGATCGCGATCAATAGCAGGAGATTGCGAACCCTCGCGGCGCGCATCGACATCGTTCTTTCTCCGCTCGGCGATAGTTGGCGACCCCGGCGTGACTCGAACACGCAACATCCTGCTTAGAAGGCAGGTGCTCTATCCTGTTGAGCTACGGGGTCGTACTGGAAGAATAGCACGAGAATGCAGGCGCCCCCGCAACAGCTCGGCTCAAGGCGCCGTCAATGGGTCCAGCGACCCACTCTGGTGTAGGCGAAATTGTCGGCATAGGCCTTCGGACGAACCGCCGGAGCATGCGGCGTCTCCACGGTATATTGCCATCCGTTTCGCTCGGCATGCGCCTTGGCCTCATCGAGGGTCGGGAACCAGAGCTGAACCTGCTGCATGGTGTCGCGCGAGCTGGTCCACCCCATCAAGGGATCGACGCCCTTCGGCAAAGGTTCGCTCTCCAGCACCCATTCCTTGGTATTCGCCCGGCCCGACTGCATGGCGGTCTTGGCTGGCCTCAGAATGCGAACCTTCATGGATCCTCGTCTCCTCGCCGTTCCCGTTGCAAGCCCGTGGTCGGGGCGGCCGGATTTGAACCGACGACCTTCTGCGCCCAAGGCAGACGCGCTACCAGACTGCGCTACGCCCCGCGCCACAAGCTTTTGACGGCGCGGCGCTTTTTATCAGCGGTCGGGACGGGTCGAAAGCGTAATTTCCGGGTGGTAAGGTGGGCCATGTTCGACCAGACACCGGAAAATGGCGGCCACGGCCGGGCCCCGTCGCTCAACGTTCTCGGCGGACCATTGCTGCCCTGCTCGGCCGCACCGCTGACCGGCTTCTATCGCGATGGCTGCTGCAACACTGGCCGCGAGGACGTGGGGTTGCACACCGTTTGCGCGGTCATGACGACGGAGTTCCTGGCCTTCTCGAAGGCGCGCGGCAACGATCTCAGCACTCCGATGCCGGAGTATGGGTTTGCCGGACTGAAGCCCGGCGACCGTTGGTGCCTTTGCGCTGCCCGCTGGAAGGAAGCCCTCGACGCCGGCAGTGCCCCTCAGGTCGTGCTCGAGGCCACGCACGCCGTGACGCTGCAGGTCGTCTCCCTCGAGGATTTGAAGAAGTACGCCGTCAGGCTTCAATGAACTGGTAGCCGGTGCGGATGCGCCCATCCTCGCCCAGCACCAGGAAATCAAAGCCGATCGAGATCACATCGCCGCCCTCAGCCGGAAGCATTTCCCAGCGCAGCTTGATCGTGTCGTGGTGGCCGTCGACGCCATCACGCAGGCGAAAGACGTTGCCTTTTTCCTTCACCCATTTCTGGTAGGCGTTGGCGACGCGCGTCTCGATGCCGGCGTGGCCCACGGCCTCGATGCTGCGGGCAAGGTGACTTGCCTCCTCCTGCCATAGTGACCTGACGGCCTGTCGCCGGGCGTCGGCGTCCGGCTCGTTCCAGATGCTGATGTAACGTTCGACGAAGGTGTCGATGTCGATCACGGGCGTCCTCCTTGGCGGTCATCTCTCGGAGATGCCGCCAAGTCCGGCGCTCAGCGATGACATCCAAGGTAATTGCTTGCCTGGCTAGGAAAGTCCGTCGATCTCGCCGTTAGCGGTGAGGCCGATATGCTCGGCCGCCGGCACCCGCGGCAGGCCCGGCATGCTGAGGATCTCGCCCGCCATCGCCACGACAAAGCCGGCTCCTGCCGATAGGCGCACCTCGCGGATGGGTAGCGTGTGGCCGGTCGGTGCACCGCGCAGCGCCGGGTCGGCCGAAAAGCTGTACTGGGTCTTGGCGATGCAAACCGGCAGCCGGCCGTAGCCGGCCTTGTCGAGAGCGGCGAGGCGTCGCCTGGCCGGCTCGGCAATCGCGACGCCGGCCGCTCGATAGATCTCCTTCGCAATGGTCTCGATCTTGGCGGCGAGCGGCAGATCGTCGGCGTAGATCGGCTTGAACCGGGCCTCGCTTTTATCGAGGGTCGAAACCACTGCTTTGGCCAGGGCCACGGCCCCCTCGCCGCCGCGGCTCCAATGGTCACAAAGGAAGGCGCTGGTGCCGGCAATTGCGCACTTGTCCTCGACCATCTTCAACTCGGCCGGCGTGTCGCTCAGGAAGCGGTTGACGCCGACCAGCACCGGTAAGCCGTACTTGGAGAGATTCTCGACATGACGCAGCAGGTTCGGCAAGCCACGCGCGACCGCATCGACATCTTCCTTGTCGAGGGTCTTCTCGTCGGCGCCGCCATGCAGTTTTAGCGCCCGCACCGTCGCGACAACCACGGCAAGCCCCGGCTGGAGGCCCGCCTGCCGGCACTTGATGTCCAGGAACTTCTCCGCCCCGAGATCGGCACCGAACCCCGCTTCGGTCACGACGTAGTCGCTCAACGCGAGAGCCGCTCGCGTTGCAATCACCGAGTTGCAGCCATGGGCGATGTTGGCGAACGGGCCACCATGGATCAGCACGGGATTGTTTTCGAGCGTCTGCACGAGGTTGGGTTTGACTGCGTCCTTGAGCACTGCCGCCATGGCTGACGACGCCTTGAGATCACCGGCGGTGATGGCCTTGCCCTCCCGGGTCTCGGCCACGACGATCCGTGACAGGCGCTGCTCAAGATCGTCGAGGTCTCGCGCCAGGCAGAGGATCGCCATGACTTCCGAAGCCGTGGTGATGTCGAACCGAGTCTGGCGCGGGAAGCCGTTTGCGACACCTCCCAGACTCAAGACGGTGTCGCGCAAGGCCCGGTCGTTCATGTCGAGCACGCGAGGCCAGAAAACGCGGCGACTGTCGATGCCGAGCGCATTGCCCCAGTAGACGTGATTGTCTAGCATCGCAGCGAGCAGATTGTGCGCCGTGGTGATTGCGTGGAAGTCACCGGTGAAATGAAGGTTGATGTCGTCCATCGGTACGACCTGGGCCTTCCCGCCGCCGGTCGCACCGCCCTTCTGCCCGAAACATGGACCAAGGCTCGGCTCACGCAGGACGATCGCTGTCTTCTTGCCCAAGAGGTTGAGCGCGTCGCCCAGCCCGACGGTCGTCGTCGTTTTGCCCTCGCCCGCCTTGGTCGGATTGATCGCCGTGACCAGGATGAGCTTGCCGGGCTTGCGGCTTTCGAGCGACTTCACGAACGCCGCATCGAGCTTGGCCTTGTCGCGACCGTACGGCTCGAGGGCTTCCTCCGGGATATCCAGCCGTCGGGCGACTTCTGGAATAGGCTTCTTGATTGCACGCCGCGCGATCTCGATATCCGACATTACGCCCTCACGCACTTCGGGAGCGGCGACCGTAGCGGCAGCAGCCCATCGCGCCAACTGGAGAGACGATGAAAAATTGGTCAAATATCCGTGGCGCCCTCGCCGATTACGTGGACAACAACTGGTTGCGCGAGAGCACCCTGAAACGCCGATTGCGCGAGGAGACAGCCGGGATGCCGCGCTCGGGCATGCAAATCTCCGCGCATCAGGGCCAGCAGATCGGTCTGCTGGCCCACGCCGTTGGTGCGCGCCGTGCCGTCGAGGTTGGCACCTTCACGGGCTACTCCTCGCTGTGCATCGCGGAGGCATTACCGGCAGACGGCAAGCTCTGGTGCTGCGACGTGAGCTTGGAATGGACCGCCATCGCCCGCCGCTACTGGAAGGAAGCGGGTCTCGACAAGCGCATCGAGCTCACCGTCGGTCCCGCCCTCAAGACGCTCGACTGGCTCCTGGCGCAAGGATTGGCCGACCAGATCGACCTCACCTTCATCGATGCCAACAAGGACGACTACGATGCCTACTATGAACGCTGCCTGAAGCTGGTGCGGCGCGGTGGCCTTATCCTGATCGACAACGTGCTGTGGGGCGGCTCCGTCGCCAACCTCGCCGACAAAGACGGGGACACCCAGGCCATTCGTGCGCTCAATGCCAAGCTGAGGACAGACGAAAGAGTCGATCTCGCTCTCTTCGCCGTAGGCGATGGCATGACCTGCGCGTTGAAGCGGTAGACGTGGGACGCGAAGCGTTCAGCTACCGGCATGATCCGTCGGTTCCACGTTTTCCCGACGACCGCCCCGTCTTTATCTTCGATGGCCACTGCGTGCTGTGCTCGGGCTTCGCAAAATTCATCCTGCGTCACGACCATCGCCATCTGTTCCGGCTGACGGCCGCCCAGACACTGCTGGGTATAGCTCTTTACAAGCACTACGGGCTCGACCCGGTGGATTACCAAACCAATATTCTGCTTGAGGACGGCCGCGCTTGGCTGAAGTCGGAAAGCTCAATTCGCGTTTTCGAACGGCTGGGCTTTCCCTGGTCGCTAGCTGCAATCGCACGGATCATTCCCATGCCGTTGCTTGATCGCCTCTACGCGATCATCGCCCGCAACCGCCTGCGCTGGTTCGGCCGAAGGTCCACCTGCTATCTCCCCGAGCCGTCGGATGGCGATCGGTTCATCAATTGAGTCCCGTCAGGCATCGCCGAAGATCTGATGTTTGACCTTGTCGCCTGGCTTGATGCCGAGCAGGCCGGCCGTTCCACCATTGATCTCCAGAACCGCGCGAACGGGATATTCACTGGGAATCGTGTCGGTCGACAGAGGCTTGGCATTGGCATGGACGTGCCGGATGGTGCCGTCGCCGGCGATGAAGACCATGTCGAGGGGGATCAGCGTGTTTTTCATCCAGAAACTCACCGGCTGCTCGCGGTAGAAATCGAACAGCATCCCCTCGTAGGGTCCGAGCGACTTGCGGAACATCAGGCCGTGCTCGCGCTGCGGCTCGGTGAGCGCCATCTCGATATCGAATTTTATCTCGCGCGCAGCAGTGACGATGACCAGCGACGAGCGATCGTACTTGATCTCGCTATCCTGAGCGCCGGCAGCCGTCGCCGCCAGCAAGACAGGCGCACCGAGAAAGAAACGCCGGCCAAGCCGGATCGGACGGGAACAAAACACCATGCCGCTTTAGTGCGCGGCACGGCGGCCGTGGTCAAGCTGCCCGGATCTCGACGACCTGCAGCCCTTTCTGCCCCTCGGCGATTCGAATCATGACCTTCTGGCCCGGCGTCAGGGACTCCATGCCGTGACGACGCAGGACTGCAGCATGAACGAAGATGTCACCATCTTCCGCTTCGCGTGTCACGAAGCCGTAACCGCGTTCGTTATTGTACCATTTGACGAGGGCGGCGATGTAGTCGCCCATCGCCACACCATCGGGGACGGCCGGCGGTTTGGGTGTGACGGCGACCGCTGTCGATTGGTCGACGTCGAGGACTCGCATGACCTGCCAGCCCTTCGGGCCGCGCACGCCAGCGCATACGACCGTCGCGCCGGGCTTGAGATCCTCATGCCCGGATTGGCGCAATGTCGTCACATGCAGGAACGCGTCGCTGTTGTCGCCTTCAAGGGCCAGAAAGCCGTATCCCTTGACAGCGTTGAACCACTTTACCTTACCACGCAGCTCAACCGAACCGACGTCCCCGCTTACTTCTCCCTGTTGGGTCGTCATACAACGATCCCTTGTTGTTATGGGGAAATCCTAGCAGCCCGGCGAAGGGGTGCAACAGCCGTTGTGCCGGTCCAGCGCCTCTCGTAACGACATAACCACTGAAGCAAGGGCCGGGCGGGCGGTTTCAGACCAGATTTACCTCAAAGAGAGAGCCTTCTGACGACCGGCAGCAGCCCCGTCCCGGCGGACGAGAGGGGCATGTAGAATTGAGCGCGGATTGGGGGACCGAGAATACCAACTGCAGACGTTGTCCGGATCAACCAAGCGCGTCCGACAGAGTACGATGAAAGTGAGCGATCGCACTTTCAAAGCGGCCGAAGGTGAAGACGTCGTTGGCCCCGCTCGCGAGCCCTCGTTGAATCGCCTGCACGACCGCCCGGTCTTCCTGGGCCCCGGTCGTGCCAACGAACTCGGCATCTCGTTTGGCTTCGGCCAGGGCTTCAGGATCGTCGCCGCCGCCGTTGGTCAGGGTATAGGTGAACTGCCGCGTCTTATCGATCGCCAGCGGCTCGAGCACGACCACGTTGGTATGCCGCGAAAGGACGGTGATCAGGACGTTGGGAAACAGGTGATAGACATAGGTCAGAAGCCCTTCGACTCGCCGTTCCGACGACGGCACCTTGGCAAGCTTAGAGATGCGCCGGAACGGATAGGTCACCCGGCTGTGCTGTCCGAAGATGTCGATCACGTTCAGATTGTCGAAGCCGTAGGGCAGGAAGCTCTCGGGGTGCGTCGACTTTATGTGGTAGCCCTCGATGAAGCCCTCGAGAAAGATCTTCCAGTTGACGTCGAAATCGCGTTCAGCCGTTGCGAACAGTCGCCGATCCGGTCCGATCAGCCGGTCGAGACCATCGAGCGACGCGTCGATCGCCGGAGGTCCGTCCTGAGCGATGAAGACCAGCCCCAGTTTCTCCGTGACCGTGACGGGCACAAGCGGATGCTGCTCCTTGTCGAAGCCGGGAAAGCCGTCCTCGTGCGGTATGTGACGCAGTTTGCCTTCGAGATTGTAGGTCCAGCCATGGTACTGGCAAACGAAGGCCCGGGTGCAGCCAGTACCGCTGGCCACCTGCATGCCGCGATGGCGACAGGCATTGCGAAATGCCCGGACTTTCCCGTCCGTACCCCGCACCGCCACGATCGGGATGCCGGCAGCCTCGCGGGCTACAAAGGAACCGGCGTCTGGAAGTGCAGCCGACGGGCAGAAAGGCGTCGGCCTGCGACGAAGCACACGCTCGATCTCCGACTGCAGTCTCTCCGATGATCGATAGTTGGCCACCGGCTCGCGCCAGACGCCCTCGCCCGTGTCGGTCGTGCCATTCGCGATATGGTCGAGGACACGTTGTGCTACCGATTGGTCATCCATTCGGGTCGTCATGCTGCGTCTCCTACGTACAATCTGCCCAAGTTACGCCCGATCGATCGACGCCTGGGAAGAAAGCCAAGGGCTGCCAATTGAAAGAGGTTCAATCGTCCTTGCCGAGCTCGCCCAGCATCCAACGTCGGAAGACGCGTAACGCCACGTTGCCCTGCTCTTCCGTACGGTGCAGCAGCCAGTAGGCGCCGGTCGGATAACTTTGCGGAAACGGCCGCCGCAAATTCCCGGCCGCTTCGCGCGCCGCGAACAGTGGCCCCAGCCCCAATGCGATCCCTGCTCCTTGCTCCGCGAGCTGCAGCGATGCCTCGAAGCTATCCACCCAGACGGTCTGGCTCGGTTTAACCGCACCAGCTCCCGCCTGTCGCAGCCAGAGCGGCCATGCCAACGGAAAGGTCGTGACATGTATCATCGGCGCCCGTGCAACGTCGGCGGGCTTTTGCAGCCTGAGCTTGCGAAAGACGGCAGGCGTGCAGACCGGCGTCGTGTAGAGATCCATCAGATGATGGGCGATCAGGCCCGGCCATTGGCCGTCGCCGACGCGGACCGCGGCATGGAATGCATCGTTCTCGAAGTCGAGACGAAGGCTCGAGCTCTCGATGACCAACTCGACCTCGGGATGCACCGTCATAAAAGTCGGCACTCTCGGCATGAGCCAGGCCGAAGCGAACGATGTTGAGATGTTGAGACGCAGCCGCTGATTTGCTCGCGTTCCTGCCAGTGGCTCCGTGGCCCGCATGAGATCGGCAAAGGCCCGGCCTGTCGCCGCAGACAGTTGCCGACCCGCCGGCGTGGGTTCGACAGCACGATGCGTCCGCACGAAAAGCGCATGACCCATGGACTGTTCGAGATTGCGGATGCGATGGCTGATGGCCGAAGGCGTCAGATGCAGGGCCTCGGCCGCTGCCTTGAAGCTGTTCAAGCGAACGGCGGTATCAAATGCCTGCAGCGACAGAAGCAGCGTGGGTTTCAAACGGCTGGCGGCGGGCAAAGGTTCGACCGCCTGTAGCAGGCGTGGTGGGGAAGCAATGGGGCGACCGACCATGAGGAATTGTGAAGTTTCATGACGTATGTGTCACGCCGCTTCCTGTCGACAAATGAACTCGGTTCACCCGTGCACGACGCCAATTCTTTTGCCTCGATATTGATGCGCGGTGATCCTTTGCGGATGTCGAACGATCCTGAACTTGTGAGCTACGAAAGCGATGGGCCGGTGTCGGTCGTGACAATCAATCGACCCAGAGCCCGCAACGCAGTCAACGTTCCGACGGCAGCTGCGCTAGCGGCAGCTTTCCGTCGGTTCGATGCCGACCCAAATGCAGCTGTTGCCGTCCTGACCGGTTCAGGCGGCTTCTTCTGCGCCGGCTACGACTTGAAGCAGACGGCAACCGGCCATCGGGCACATCGCGTCGAGAATGGTGACGGTCCGATGGGACCGACGCGCCTCAAGCTTTCCAAGCCCGTGATCGCTGCTGTCGAGGGGCCGGCGGTAGCCGGTGGTCTCGAGCTTGCGCTCTGGTGCGATCTGCGTGTTGCTGCTCGCAATGCAGTGTTCGGAGTCTACTGCCGCCGCTTCGGCGTCCCCCTCATGGACCTCGGCACGATCCGCTTGCCTCGCTTGATCGGACACAGTCGTGCAATGGATATGATCCTCACCGGCCGCGGCGTCTCCGGCGACGAAGCTGAGCGCATTGGGCTTGCCAATCGTCTCGTCGAACCAGGTCAGGCTTTGATCGAAGCACGAGCCTTGGCACACCATCTCGCTCGACTCCCACAAGCTGCGTTACGCAGCGATAGACAATCTGCGATCGAACAGTGGGATCTTGATTGGAACACGGCGACGTTGAACGAGTTCCGGCACGGCATCGCAACTGTGGCGACCGGCGAGACAGAAGCCGGTGCTCGACAGTTCGCCGATGGCGCCGGACGACATGGCAAAGCCACAATTGGTACAAATTGAAGTGTGTCTTTTGCGCATCACCGACTGGGAATCGCTCGTGCGCGCTCACTGAAGCCGCCGGTGGCGCCTCATTTGAGCCAAACTGTCGTGGTGATTTGGGGTCACAAGTTCACAGGTTCGGGACGAGCTTTTCTCGTGTGGTTCAGCGACAAGTCGTTCTGGCAGGTGGTGCGGGGCTCCAGAGCACCGCGCCTTGTCATGCTGTTTGCGGTGGCGCTCGCTAGCCTCGGCGGCGTTGCGGCAGCGCAGACCGTTCGCCAGTGGAACGGAACCTCGGCGCTCAATCGGCAGCCGGCGCAGGTTTTCGCCAACACGATGGCGGAGTGGCGGAGCCTTTGGAGCCGGGTCGGTCAAGTTGCACCAGACCTGTTTGAACCTGGTCGGACGAGTGCCGTTGGAATTTTTCTCGGACAGCGCTCAGGGCCTGGGTACTCGGTGAATATTCTGTCGGCGGGTCGGCGGCGCGATCGATTCATGCTGGTCTTCGAGGAGCGCGCACCCGACGATGTCATGATGGCCGAGCGCACCCCCTCGGCGCCCCGTCCCGTTGCGGCCAATCCCGCTTTTGCGCCCGGAGGAGCTGCCTCTTTCGTTCCTCAGTCGGCTACTCCACCGTCGGTCGCCAGTCTTCCGCCAATTCCATCACGTCCAACAGGGCCGCCGACGTCGCCTTGGGCGATTGTCCTGATCGACCGAGTCGATCTGCCGATCACTGTCGAACAACGCCTCTTCCGCTAGAAAATTGCAACATGCCGACGCCTCTCCGCTAGTGTGAGTGGCGCGGCACGCCCTTGGTCTGTGCGATCCGCTGGAAGTCGACGGCAAAATCGAGACATGCACCGCTCGCAAGTTGACCAACGAATTTGCGCTGCAGTTCCTGCCACGGCGTCTGGCTTTCCTTGATGTTTGGTTTCCACGCCGCCTTGCGCTTCGAAAGCTCTGCCTCACTGATCTTGATATTGGCCGTGCGCTTGCCGATGTCGATACGGACCTTGTCGCCGGTCTTGAGGAGCGCCAAACCGCCACCGACTGCTGCCTCAGGCGAAGCATTCAGAATCGACGGGCTGGCCGATGTCCCGCTTTGCCGGCCATCGCCGACACACGGCAGCAGGAGCACGCCGCCCTTCACCAGTCGATCCGGCGGCAGCATGTTCACGACCTCGGCAGCACCCGGATAGCCGACCGGGCCGGTGTTACGAATGAACAGAATGCTGTTCTCGTCGATCGGCAGCTTGGGATCATTGATGCGGTGGTGATAGTCCTCCGGGCCATCGAAGACGATCGCAGTGCCTTCGAACGCATCCTTGTCGCCGGCCCGCTCGAGATACTTCTTGCGGAACTCGGGTGATATCACCGAGGTCTTCATGATCGCCGAATCGAAGAGGTTGCCTGTGAGTACGGCGAATCCTGCGTGGTTGAGCATCGGCTTGTCGTAAGACTTGATCACCTCACCGTCGACTGCCGCCACACCTTTGACGTTTTCGGCCATGGTCTTGCCGGTGACGGTCAAGGCATCACCATGGATTTTCTTCTTGCGCAGCAGCTCAGCCATCACCGACGGCACGCCGCCCGCGCGATGAAATGCCTCGCCGAGATATTTCCCGGCAGGCATGCAGTTCACCAGCAGCGGGATGTCGTAACCGATACGATCCCAGTCCTCGTTCACAAGCTTCACGCCGACATGGCGCGCGATTGCGTTCAAATGTGGCGGACAGTTCGTCGAGGCCCCGAGTGCGCTCGCGGCGACAATGGCGTTCTCGAACGCCTTGCGGGTCAGGATGTCCGACGGCTTCAGGTCTTCCCAGACCATGTCGACGATGCGCTTGCCGGTCTCGTAGGCAATCTGGCCGCGCTCACGGTAGGGGCCGGGGATCGCAGCGCAGCCTGGAAGCGACATGCCGAGCGCTTCCGCCATGCTGTTCATGGAAAGCGCGGTGCCCATGGTGTTGCAGTGCCCCGCACTTGGGGCGCTGGAGGCAATCCATTCGAGAAATTTCTGCAGATCGATGCGCCCCGCGGCAAGCTCCTGCCGGGCATACCAGACGATGGTGCCCGAGCCCGCGAGCCCGCCGGCAAAATGCCCGTCGAGCATCGGTCCACCAGAGAGCACGATGGCCGGGATATTGACGGTCGCGGCGCCCATGATCATCGCGGGCGTGGTCTTGTCGCAGCCGGTCGTCAGCACGACGCCATCGAAAAAGTAGCCATAGAGACACTCGACGAGGCTGAGATAAGCCAAATTTCGGTCAAGGGCCGCCGTCGGCCGCTTGCCGGTTTCCTGGATGGGATGGACCGGGAATTCGATCGGGATACCGCCCGCATCTCGAATGCCGTCACGCACACGTTTGGCGAGCTCGATATGATGGCGATTGCAGGGGGACAGATCGCTGCCGGTCTGCGCAATGCCGATGATCGGCCGACCACTGTGTAGCTCGGCCAACGTCAGGCCGAAGTTCATGTACCGCTCGAGGTAAAGCGCCGCCATCGTCGGATCGCCTGGCGCGTCGAACCATTCGCGGCTGCGCAGGTGGAGCTTCCCGTTGTTCTTCTTGCTCGCGGCCATCACTTCCCTCCGATTCTGATCGATCGAGCGTGCGAGATCGGCGGCCAGAGATCAAGCAGGCGCAACCGGCCCGCTGCGTTCCAGCGAAACTTCCTCCTGCAAGCTCGCGACATCGCGATAGATCGAAGCGGCGGCCAGCGTGCGGCCTCTCGACTTGTAGCGCACCAGGCAGTCCTTGGCGGCAATGTCGCCTTCCACCACGAGTTCGTCCCACCGCTCGGCGTGGCCCACGTAGTTGATCGGAAGGTCGTAGTGCTGGCTCCAGAAGAACGGCACGGCAGCGAAAGGCTCGCGATGGCCAAGCATGTTCAGGGCCGCCGCCTGGCCCTGTCGTTGAGCCACCACCCAGTGCTCGACGCGAATAGATTGCCCGCTGTGAGGATCAGGCCATCGCGCGATATCGCCGGCGGCGAAAATCCCCGGCGCGCTTGCCTCCAGGAAAGCGTTGGCGATGACCCCACGATCAATCGCAAGCCCTGCCCTCTCCGCCAGCTCGATCCTCGGACGAACGCCAACGCCCATTACCACGAGATCGGCTTCGAGCAGCACGCCACTTGCCAGTCTGACCCGTTTGTCTTCGATCGCTGCCGGCGTGTCTTCGAGGTGGAAGACAACACCGTGTTCCTCATGAAGACGACGCACCAGATCGCCCATGTCCGGCCCCAGGATCCGCTCCATAGGCCGCTTCTCCGGAGCCACGACATGGACCTCGATCTCGCGCGCCCGCAGGGAAGCAGCGACCTCCAGTCCGATGAAGCTCGCGCCGATCACGACTGCGCGGCGCGCACCCTTGGCGCGCTCGATGACGGCGCGGCTGTCGGCAAGGGAGCGCAGTGTATGGACGTGTGCGTTCGTTGCCCCTGGAATTGTGAGACGGATCGGCTCAGCACCCGTCGCCAGGAGCAGGCGATCGTATGGGACACTACCTCCATCTGACAGCCGCACTTCTTGAGAACGCGGATCGATGCTCGTTACGTTCGTCTTGAGCCGAAGTTCGATGCCATTCTCGGTGTAAAAATCGTCCGGTCGCAACGGCACCCATTCTTCGGGCGCATTGCCTGCGAGATAGTCCTTGGAGAGGTTCGGCCTATCGACAGGTGCAGCATCATCGTTGCTCAGCATGGTGATGCTGCCTTGATAGTCCTGCCGCCTCAGCATTTCGGCAGCAGCGAAGCCCGCGGCACCGCCACCGACGATGACGACCCGCTCGGGCGGAGCGGCGGCTGGTCTCGCGCGGGTTGCCGCTTGAACCTCCTTCTTACCGGTCACGAAGACCTTGCCGTCCCGCCGTTCGGTCGACCAGCAATCAAGCGGCGACAGGGCTGGCGGACGCACTGGTTCTCCAGTACGCAAGCTGAAGCAGGCGTGATGCCAGGGGCACCGCACCATGCCGTCGACCAGAAGCCCCTCTGCAAGAGGGCCATGGTAGTGCGTACAGTGGGCGCTCACCGCAAAGACATCGTCGCCTTGCCGTGCCAGCAGGACTTCGTCGTCACCGACATGTCCGACGAGCATCGCGCCGTCGGCAAGGTCAGCGACAGGGATACCCTGTGTCAGATCCGGCCCTGCGGGTTTGGCTTGGTCTTCCGCCATAGTGCCCTCCCTGTCGATCGCATCTGAGTTAACGCCCTTGAGTACCGTCCGGCGACATGGGAAACGTCGCACCTCATGTCCACGGCGCCTTCCATTGTCTGTCTCGGCGAGCCCCTGATCGAGTTCAATCGTCCGCGAGAGGGCGATGGCCGGACCTGGCTGCAGGGTTTCGGCGGCGATTCCCAGAACGTTGCGATCGCCGCGGCACGCCAGGGCGCCTCGGCGGGCTATGTCACCAGTCTCGGCCAGGATTGGATGGGCGATGCCTTTCTCGATCTTTGGAAGGCGGAAGACGTGGACTCCTCCAAAGTGAGCCGCCATCCCACTGCGCCGACCGGCGTGAGCTTCGTCACCCACACGGAGGCGGGCCACAAATTCGATTATCTGCGCAAGAATTCGGCGGCGTCATTGATGCAACCGGAGGATTTGCCTCTCGACTACATCGCCGGTGCCCGCTTCCTCCACGTGTCGGCAATCAGCCAGGCGATCAGCGACAGTGCCCGCGCCACTTGCGATGCCGCCATCACCGCCGCTCACGCTGCCGGCGTAAAGGTTTCCTACGACACCAATCTGCGCCTGCGGCTATGGGATCTCGACGCGGCTCGCCACACTATCAATGCCACGATCGCGCGTTGCGACATTGCGCTGCCGAGCCTCGACGATTCGCAGCAACTCACCAGCCTGACATCGCCCGACGACATCGCCGACTTCTATCTCACCTTGGGGGCGCCGATCGTGGCTCTGAAGATGTCGGCCGACGGCTGCCTGATCGCCACGGCGAAAGAACGCTTACGTATGCCGCCGCATCCCGTGACACTCGTCGACGCCACTGGCGCCGGCGACACGTTCGACGGCAGCTTTTTGGCGCGGCTCCTTGCCGGCGACGACCTGCAGAGCGCGGCTCGCTACGCCAATGTCGCGGCGGCGCTTTCGACGCAGGGCTACGGAGCCGTCACGCCCATCCCTCGGCGCGCCGACGTCCTCGCCGTGCTCAAGGGTGTGGCGAATTCCGTTTGAGTTGAGCAGCCGCAGCCGCCAGCTTCTCGATCTCGGCCCATCGCCCCGCCGCTACGGTGGCACGAGGCGCCACCCAGGATCCGCCGATGCAGACCACATTCGGCAAGCCGAGATAGCTCGGCGCATTCTCCTGGTTGATGCCGCCGGTTGGACAGAACTGTATCTCCGGCAATGGTGCCGAGATGGCCCTGAGCCAAGCCGGTCCGCCAGACGTGTCGGCCGGGAAGAATTTCAGTAAACGGAACCCCCGTTCCGCAAGCGCCAACGCCTCCGATACGGTCTGCACGCCGGGCAGGAACGGCATGCCCGACTTCTCGATCGCGAGCGCCAGAGCCGGCGTGCAGCCTGGACTGACGCCGAAGCGAGCACCTGCCCGCTGAGCCTGATCGAGTTGTGCTTCATTCAAGACGGTGCCCGCGCCCACGACCGCATCGGGTACGTCGGCGGCGATCGCCTTCAGCGCGTCGATCGCCGCTCGCGTACGCAAGGTGATTTCGAGGACGGGCAATCCGCCTTTCACGAGGGCTCGCGCCAAGGGCACGGCGTCGGCTGTCTTTTCGATCGTCAGCACCGGAATGACCGGAGCGAGTGCCGCCACGGCCGCGATGTCCATCGTCAGACGCTCCAGCCGCCATCGATCACGTTGATGCTGCCTGTCGTAAAGGCCGATTCGTCGCTGGCGAGATAGATCGCGAGGGCTGCAACCTCCTCGGCCGAACCGAAGCGGCCGGCCGGCTGGCGCTGCAGGAAGAACTGCCGCGCGTCGGCGCCGCCACCCAGCGCCGAGATGCGCTCGTCAAGCGATGGCGTCTGCACCGTGCCGGGGCAAATCGCGTTGCAGCGGATCCCCTTGCTGACGTAATCGGCCGCGACCGATTTCGTGAGCCCGATCACCGCCGCCTTGGTCGTTCCATAGATGCAGCGCAGGGCCGCGCCCTTTATCGATGAGGCAGCGGACGACATGTTCACGATCGAGCCCTTGCCCTTGGCAAGCATGCCGGGCAGGAATGCCTGGATCGTCCAGAACATGCTTCGCACGTTCAGGTTGAAGGCGAATTGCCATTGCTCGTCAGTGGCGTCGAGCACCGCTCCGTGATGGACAAAGCCCGCGCAGTTGAAGAGCACGTCGGCCGAACCAACTTCCTTTGCAAGGGCGACGATGGCCTGCTTGTCCAGGACGTCGAGTTTTCGAGTTTGAATGCCCGCGGCATCCGCCAGGGGCTTGAGTTTCGACGCATCGACGTCTGTCGCCCAGACCGAGGCGCCTTCCTGCGCGAAAGCGCGGGCCGTCGCCAAGCCGATCCCCTGTCCCGCCGCGGTCACGACACATACCTTGCCCTTCAGTCGCATCCCTCACTCCGCTTCAGTTGATCAAGCCTTTTTCCTTATAGAACCTTTCCGCACCGCCATGCAGCGGAATGGAAATGCCGACAAGCGCTGTATCCATTTGGATATCACGTGCCTTTGCCGGCCCGGAGTCCAGCAGCTTGCGGGTCGCCGGGCTCCAGAGCGCCATCGTGATCCTGTAGATCAGATCATCCGGCTGCTTGCTCGAAGTGATCCAGAGCGCATGCACGCCGATCGTCGTGACGCCGCCGATACCCTTGTAGGCCCCAGCCGGGATCTCATCGGCGGCAAAGAATTTATGCCTGGCCGTCAGCTTCGCCGCCTCCGGGCCCGCGATCGGCACCAGGTCGAACCCCACGCTCCTTGCCAGGTCCGCGATCGTGCTTTGTGGCCAGCCGCTCACATTGAAGAAGGCGTCGAGCGTGCCGCCACGGAATTTGTCAGCCGCCTGCTGAACCGGCAGGTAGACAGGCTTGAGATCCCGCTCACCGAGGCCAAAGGCGGCAAGGATCATTCGCGCATCAGCCAGAGTGCCAGAACCTGGCTCGTCCAGCGACACGCGCTTGCCGCGAAGGTCAGCCACGGATCGAATACCCGAGCCTTTACGCACGACAAGATGGATGCTCTCCGGATAGAGGTTCGCGATGGTGCGCAACGTCTCTGCGCGTGGCCTGCCCTCGTAAAGCCCCGTGCCACTGAACGCCCAATAGGCGACATCCGACTGCACGAACGCCGACTGGGCGCTGCCGGCGCCGACGGCCGCAGCATTGGCCACCGAGCCGCTTGAGACGATAGTCGTCGCCACTAGCGCCGAAGGTGAGTTGGAGGGACCGGAAATCGCGCTCGCGACAAGCCCACCGATTGGAAAATAAGCACCCGCCGTACTGCCGGTCAGGATGCGAAAGTAAGTGGGCTCCTGCGCTTGCGCAGCGGCTATGCCGGCAAAACCGAATGCGCCAGCGAGGGCCGATCTGCGCGTGATCATGTTGCTTGAGACGGGCGAACTAGTTGACGCCCACCACCCGGCTCATTGTTGGCCCGATCTCGGCATGGACGACAAGGTCGGCGCCATCATCCTGATCCGTGGGGTCGCGGTTGACGATCGCCAGCTTCGCGCCCTCGCGCTTGGCGATCTGCGGAAAGCCCGCCGCCGGATAGACGACAAGCGAACTGCCGAGCACAATGAAAAGGTCGCACGACGTCGCCTCATGCTGGGCCCGTGCCATGGGGATCCCCGGCATCGCCTGGCCAAAGGAGATAGTCGCCGTCTTCACCAGTCCGTCGCACTTGTTGCAGATAGGCAACTCGCCCTTCTTGAGAAAAGCCTGCTTGATCGGTTCCAGTTCATGGCGCTGGCCGCAATCGAGGCAGCTCGCGTAGGTGGCATTGCCGTGAAGCTCAATGACCTTCGAATCGGGCACGCCCGACCGTTGATGAAGGCCATCGACATTCTGAGTGATGATGGCGCTCATGCGGCCCAGCTCGACCAGCTTGGCGAGCGCCCGATGGCCGGCATTGGGCTCTGCCTTCAGCACCGTCTCGTCGGTCGCGAACTTGCGCCGCCATGACTCCCGCCGCATCTCCTCCGAAGAAATGAAATCGTCGAAATAGATCGGCTGATACTTGGTCCAAATGCCGCCGGGCGAGCGAAAGTCTGGAATGCCCGACTCGGTCGAAATGCCCGCCCCGGTGAAAGCCACGATGCGCTCGGCCGAGGCGATCATGTCGTGCAATTGGCGGATATCGTCCATGCGTTTCTCCTGCCACGCGATCAAGGCAAAGGCACAACACCATTGTGCATAGAAACGCCCCCTCTGGCGACGCGGATCGCCCGGCAAATGGTCACCATCTTGCCGATCGCCGCATCCACGAATGCCGACACGCTGGTCTCGATTTCGGATGCTCGCGGTGACCGGTCGGCGGCGATGGCACGAGCAAGGAGACTGGCCTGCTCGTAGGCCATCCTTTTGTTGGCATCGATTGACCGAGCGAGCGAACCGTCCGCCTCGACCAGAGCAAGAGCCGCTTCGAGTTTGTGCAGAAAGCCGGGCGCATGCGCGAGATGCCGGTACATGCTGGCCAGGATGACTTGCCGCGGATCGCCGAAACGATTGAGCCGCAACACGCACGCCCATGTCTCCGCCGGCGTATCTTCCTCCAGGGCGAGCTTGGGCAGGACCAGGTCTGGCGCCGGCAGGCGCGGTCCCGCCTCTGGGCCGCCTTTTGCCGCAACCTCACCGCGCAGCCAGGTCGTAAGGGCACCGAGCGCGAAAAGGTTGATCGTGTTGGAGTGATCGTAACTCGCCAGAACGGCGTCGACACTTGGCGGCTGCTCGCCCGCGAGCGAGGTCAGCACCGGCAGCGTCATGCGCGTCCTGAACGTCACCGCGGCACGATCGACCATGCCTTGCGCGTAAAGAGGTTTTACGGCCGACCAGGTCCAGGGCAGCGCACCGTCGATCGTGGCGAGATGACGCCACACGAGGTTGACGACCCGAACTCCGACAGTGACGCGGATGTCGTCGAAAATCTCCGCAGTCTCGCCGGTCGCCGCAGCTTCGGCGATGGCGGGAAAGGGATCGGCCAAGCGCTCAACGGCCCTTGAAGACGGGCTTGCGCTTTTCCATGAAGGCGCGGCGGCCTTCGACGTAATCCTCGGAGGCGAAGCATTCACCGACGAGCTGCGCCACGCTGTGGAGGTCGGGTTTGCTGTCCAGCCGCGTCAGCTCCTCAACGGTGCGCTTCACCGCATGCATGGTGAGCGGTGCATTGGCGCCGATCTGCTTGCAGTAGTCGTCGACATAAGCGTCGAGTTCGGCATCCGGGACGACGCGATTGACGAGGCCCATTGCCAGCGCCTCCTGCGCACTGAACTGCCGGCCGGTATAAAAGATCTCCTTGGCGAAGGACGGGCCGACGACGTTCATCAGCGTCTGGATCCCCGCCGCACGGTAGCCGAGGCCGAGCTTGGCGGCCGGCACCGCGAATTTGGCATTGTCCGAGGCGATCCGAATGTCACAGGTGAGCGCGATCGCCACACCGCCGCCCATACAGTACCCGCGGATGCGCGCGATGGTCGGCTTGGAGAACTTGACCAAGCGGGAGTTCGCGACCTCACCGATCTTGTCGTAGTGCGCCACCTGTTCGGGCGTGGCCCGCGCCTGCTCGAACTCGGAGATGTCGGCGCCGGAGACGAAGGCTTTGTCACCCGCGCCCGTGACGACCATGACGCGGATCGCGGGATCCCTCTCGAAGTCTTCGAGGATCACGGGAATGGCTTCCCACATGTCGGATGAAGTGGCGTTGTGCCGCTCGGGCTTGTTGAAGACAAGACGGCCGATCGGGCCGTCCTTCTCCGCAATCATCCGCGGTGTGGGGCTGATCATATGGCCTCCTCAGATCACGCCGCGCTTGCGGAAATCCGCGATGGCGCCGGTATCGTAGCCGTACTCCTTCAGCACTTCGTCCGTATGCACGCCCTGCTCCGGCGTGGCCGACCGCATCTCGAAGGGTGTGCGGTTCATGTTGATCGCCTGGCCGATCACCTCGATGTCGCCGAGTTTGGGCGACTTCACAGGGTGCGCCATCTTGAGGTGCTTGACCTGCGGATCATCGAACATCTCGTCCATCTTATAGATGGGACCCGCCGGTACACCGGCATCATTGAGAAGCTTGACGAGATCGGCGCTGGCGAAGCGCTCCGTGCGCTTGCCGATCTCCTCGTTCAACGCATCGCGATTTGCCGCACGCGCCTTGTCGGTCGCGAAGCGTTCGTTCGTCTCCAGCTCAGGTGCTTCGATCGCCTTGCAAAAGCGTTTGTAGATGTGGCCACCGGAGGCCGCGATGTTGATGTAGCCGTCCTTGGTCTTGAAGACGCCGGTCGGGATCGATGTCGGATGGTTGTTTCCAGCCTGCCCCGGAACATCTTTCGCAATGGTCCAGCGTGCGGCCTGAAAGTCGCACATGGAGATCATGGCCTGCAGGAGCGAGGTCGAAATCCACTGTCCCTGCCCCGAGCTGTCACGCTCCAGGAGTGCGATCAGAATGCCGATGGCGCAGTGGAGGCCCGCACCCACATCGGCGACGGCGATCCCGGCCCGCACGGGACCCTGCCCCGGCATGCCGGTCACCCACATCATGCCGCCCATGCCCTGGGCGATCTGGTCGAAGCCCGCGCGCTCGGCGTACGGCCCGTCCTGTCCGAACCCTGAGATCGAGCCCAGCACGATCCGCGGATTCACCTTCTTCAGGCTCTCGTAGTCGATGCCCAATCGGAACTTCACATCGGCGCGGTAGTTCTCGACCACAACGTCGGCCTTTTCCACGAGCTTCATGAAGACGGCGCGGCCGTCCGGCTCCTTGAGGTTCAAGGTGATCGACCGCTTGTTGCGGTGAAGGTTCTGGAAATCAGGTCCGTGACGCGGACCGCCCATGTCCATGTCGCCCGCGCCCGGCGGCATCTCGATCTTGATGACGTTGGCGCCCCAGTCGGCGAAATAGCGCACCGCTGTCGGGCCGGCGCGCACCCGCGTCAGATCGAGCACGGTAAAGCGGGCAAGCGGTCCTGCGGTCATCGTCATACTCTTGTTGCAGACATACAGATGCGTACCATGCCGAACATGTCTCCTGACGACAAGGCGGCGGGCTGGGCAGCCTACTATCAGCAACTGCGCGATCGGCCGCCCCGGCGGACTCTGCTGGCCGCGCTGGATCGCTTCGGTGAGCCGCCTGCCGATGCACTTGCAGTTGACCTTGGCTGCGGTGATGGCCGAGATGTCGTCGAAATTCTGCGACGCGGTTGGAGTGTCGTCGCCATCGATGCCGAACCGGAAGCACTTCGCCAGCTTTCCGCCCGAAATCTGCCCGGCGCCGAGCGCCTGACACAAGTATTAGCACGCCTGGAGGAGGTTCCGCTGCCGATCGGCCTGCAGCTGGTGAATTCGAGTTTTGCCATGCCGCTTTGCGAGCCGGAGCGTTTTCGCGATCTATGGTCGCGGATCCGCGAAGCTTTGCCAGCCGGCGGCAGGTTCTGCGGCCAATGGTACGGCGTACGTGACTCCTGGCGAGGCCGGACGGGAATGACGTTCCTCGAGCGCGCCGAAGCAGAGGCGATGCTGGACGGCCTCGATGTCGAGATGTTCGAGGAAGAAGAAGCCGACGGCGTCACGCCGCGCGGCAAAGCCAAGCACTGGCATATCTTCCATGTCGTGGCGCGCAAGTCCGGCTAGCATCACCTCATCCTGAGGAGCGTCGCATAGCGACGCGTCTCGATGGGAACGCGCACGGTGTTGTTGCCACCCTTCGAGACGCGGGCCGGAGCCTGCGCCGAGCGCAGCGAGGGGGCCGCTCCTCAGGGTGAGGCGGTGCTGTCGCCGCACGGTATGCCCTAGTAGACAAGGCGATCCGGTTTTCCGACACTCCGGCCGTCGACATCCATTGGAGGCACCATGGCCGCCGCGCAATCTTCTGTCGCGTCGCGTGACGTACCCGTCACGGCGGAAATCGCCAAGCACGCAGCCCATCTCAGCTGGCGCGATTTGCCGGATGACCTGATCGAACGCACCAAGCAGTGCCTCCTCGATTGGTTCGCCGTAACCGTCCCTGGAGCGCAGGACGAGCTGACGAACATCCTGGTCGCCGAGGCGATCGAGGACGGTATTTCAGGCAATGCCAGCCTGGTCGGCCGGCGTGAGAAGACATCGCCCTCGTCGGCAGCCCTCATCAACGGCGCAGCGAGCCACGCCCTCGACTACGACGACGTGAACTTCTCCATGGGCGGCCATCCGACCGTGACGGTCGTGCCAGCCCTGCTGGCGCTCGGCGAGCAGATGAAGGCGCCGGGGCGACTCTTCATCGAAAGCTTTGTGGCCGGCTACGAGACCTCGGGGCGCGTCGGTCGCCTGGTGTCACCCAGCCATTATGAGAAGGGCTTCCATGTCACGGGTACCGTCGGCTCCTTCTCCGCCGCGGCCGCTGCCGGCCGCATGCTGGGGCTGAGTGAGAAGCAGCTTGCCGTCGCCTTCGGCATTGCCGCCACCCAGGCTGCCGGGTTGAAGTCGAACTTCGGTACGATGTGCAAACCGTTGCATGCCGGCACAGCCTCGGAGCATGGCTTGCGCGCGGCGCGCCTTGCGGCCAAGGGCTTCACCGCACGCAGCGATTCATTGGAATGCGACCAAGGTTTCGCTTCCTCGCAAAGCGACCATCTCGACACGGCGTCAGCGCTCGGCGAGCCGCCATCGGGTTGGCACCTGCGCAACAATCTCTTCAAGTATCACGCCGCCTGCTACCTGACGCACGCGCCGATCGAGTGCGCCAAGGAGATCCGGCTGAAGAGCAATTTCCCGCCGGAGCGGGTCCAGAAGATCCTGTTGCGGATCGACTCGGGCGCCGACCGGGTTTGCAACATCCCGCACCCCACGACCGGGCTCGAAGCGAAATTCTCGCTCCGGCAGACAGTGGCGATGGCCATCGCGGGCGTCGACACCGCCAATCTCGCCTCCTATACGGAGGCGGTCACCCAGGAGCCCCGCATCAAGACGTTGCGCGACAAGATGGCCATCGAATTCACGCCGAACTGGAGGCATTCGCTGGCCGAGATGGCGATCCAGCTCGACGATGGCACCACAATCGAAGCCAAGCATGATTCGGGTATCCCGTGGGCCGATATCGGCAAGCAGCGCCGCGCGCTCGAGACCAAGTTCGACAGCCTGGTCGCGCCCGTGCTGGGAGCCGCCGGCGCCAAGCGACTGCACGACGTCATTGACCGGATCGATAGCCTCGCCGACGTGGGCGAACTTGCCCGGGCTTCAGTAACCCAGGCCTCAGCAAGGAGTTGATGGAGAGAGAATGTCGGAGGATTTCAGGACACGCGCCCGGCTGATACCGAAGGGCAATCGCTACGAGGATTTCGAGATCGGCCGGGTCTTCAAGCACCACTGGGGCCGTACCCTCACCGAGTCGGAAAGCACCCTCTTCTCCACGCTGACGCTCCATTTCAACCCGCACTACTTCAACGCTGCGTACGCGCGCGCCCACGGCCATCCCGGCCTGGTCGTCAATCCGCTGCTGATCTTCACCACGGTGTTCGGCCTGACGGTCGAGGATCTGAGCGAGGGCGGCGGACCGTTCCTCGGGGTCAACGAGCTCACCTACCACCAGCCGGTGTATCCGGGCGATTCGCTTCGGGCCGAATCAGTCGTACTGGACCGCCGGGTCTCGGACTCCCAGAAAGGGTTCGGCATCGTCTCCTGGCACACCAAGGGCTTCAATCAGCGCGAAGAGCTCGCGATCGATTTCAAGCGCACCAATCTCGTCCGCCAAAGGAATTCTTAGTAATGCCGTACATCACCGAAGAGCGCCGCATGATCCAGGAGCAGGCGCGCGAATTCACGCTGAACGAAGTGCTGCCGGTCGCCAACAAGCTCGATCCCGAGAAAGGCGACATTCCGATGAGCCTGCGCGATAAGATGGCGGAGCTTGGCTATTTCGGGATCTTGATTCCCGAGCAATACGGCGGCCTGGGACTCGGCTGTTTCGAATACTGCCTCGTCACCGAGGAGATGTCGCGCGGTTGGATGAGCGTCGCCTCGCTGATTGCGCGTGGCAACCTCCTGATCGGCTCGCACATGATGAGCGAGGAGCAGCGCGGCCGTTACCTGCCTCGCATGGCCAAGGGCGAGTTTCTCGGCGCTTTCTCGATGTCGGAACCGAATGCAGGCTCGGACATCGCCAACATCTCCTGCCGCGCCAAGAAGGACGGGAACAGCTATCTGATCTCGGGCAACAAATACTGGTGCACCTTCGCCGACGGGGCGGACTTCCTGATCATCATCGCCCGCACCTCCGATGCACCGGCAGGAAAGCGCCACCTCGGCCTCTCCATGTTTTTCATCGAGAAGAAGCGCGGCGAACTGCCGGCAGGTTGCAGCGGTGCGCCGATTCCCAAGATCGGCTATTTCGGCTGGAAGACCTGGGAGCTCGCCTTCGACAATTTCCGTGTCGATGCCTCGTCGATGATCGGCGACGAAGGACAGGCCTTTTACTACGCGACGTCGGGCCTCGAGACGGCACGTGCCCATACCGCCGCTCGCGCCATCGGCCTCGCCCAGGGCGCTCTGGACGATTCGATCCAGTACGCCAACGACCGCCGTCAGTTCGGCCGCTCGATCTCCGATTTCCAGGCGATCCGCTTCAAGATCGCCGAGATGGCGACCCAGATCGAGGCAGCGCGCCAGCTCAACTATTTCGTCTGCGAGCAGATCGACACCGGCCAGCGCTGCGACAAGGAAGCCTCGATGGCCAAGCTCTTCGCCTCCGAGATGGCCGAGCGCGTCTGCAGCGAAGGCCTGCAGATCCACGGCGGCGCGGGCTACACGACCTTGCATGCGGTCGAGCGCCACTGGCGCGACGCGCGTCTCACCAAGATCTTCGAGGGCACCTCGGAGATCCAGAAGCGCATCATCTCGGATCGTCTGCTGGGACGGGGAAAGAACTGATGAAAGTCTCCGCCCTCACCGGCCAGCGCAACTACTTCGAGGACTTCAAGGTCGGCGATGTGATGAAGCATGCCCGCGGCAAGACTGTCGAGCCGCTGGAGCAGGTCTGGATCACCAACGTGACGATGAACACCGCCGAAGGTCACTTCAACGAGCACCTCATGAAATCCAGCAACTGGGGGCAGCGGTTGGGTTTCGGCGGCGTCACGATCTCGATCTGCATCGGCCTTGCTTCGGAGGACACCGCCGAGAATGCGCTGATGGAGCTCGGCATGGACAAGATCCGGCTGAAGGGTCCAATCCACCATGGCGACACGCTCTATTGCTACACCGAAGTCCTGGGCAAGAAGGACGCCGAGCAGTCCGACGCCGGTATCGTGCACTTCAAGCACTACGGCGTGAACCAGGATGACAAGCATGTCTTCGAGGGCGAGCGCACGGTGCTGATCAAGCGCCGCAGCCACTGGGGAGACAAGTGATGCCGGGCGTGCGCCCCCAGCCATGAGCAAGCCTCTCGGCGCCCTGGATGGCGTTCGCATCGTCGATCTCACGCAGATGCTGGCCGGCCCCTACTGCACCATGCTGCTGGCCGACCAGGGTGCGGAGATCATCAAGGTCGAGCCGCTCGACGGCGATCACACGCGGATCATCGGTCCCTTCCATGCCGATGACAAAGTGAAGGCCTTCGGCGGCTACTTCGCCTCGGTGAACCGCAATAAGAAATCTGTATCGATCGACCTCAAGCGTCCCGAGGGCCGCGAGCTGGTGTTGAAGCTTTGCGAACAGGCCGATGCCGTGGTCGAGAATTATCGCGGCGGCGTCATGGACCGCCTTGGCCTCAGCTACGAGACCTTGCACGAACGCAATTCAAAGCTCGTCTACGCCACCATCCGCGGCTTCGGCGACGCGCGGACGGGCAAGAGCCCCTATTCAGACTGGCCGGCCTATGACGTGATCGCCCAGGCGATGGGCGGCATCATGGCCATCACCGGCCCCGACAAGGATACGCCGATGAAGGTCGGCCCGGGCGTTGGTGACCTGGTGCCCGCCATCACCTGTGCCTTCGGCATCGTTTCGGCCATCCTCCACGCTCACAAGACCGGCCAGGGCCAGTTCGTCGATGTCGGCATGGTCGACGCCATCCTGGCGCTCTGCGAGCGCATCATGCATCAGCATTCCTATGCCGGGACGCTGCCCCATCCCGAGGGCAACCACCATCCCCTGCTTTGCCCGTTCGGCATGTTTCCAGCCAAGGACGGGTTCATTACCATCGCAGCCCACGCCGACACGCATTTTCCGATCCTCTGCCGGTTGATCGGCCAGCCCGAAATGGCGGCCGATCCGCGCTTTGTCGACGTCCAGAGCCGACGGGCCAACCAGGACGAGATCATTGCCGCCATTTCCGACTTCACGCGCCAGCGCACCAAGCAGGAGCTTCTGAAGCATCTGGGCGGCCATGTGCCGTTTTCGCCGGTCTACAATGTGCGCGACATCGTGGCCGACCCGCACTTCAAGACGCGCGACATGCTTCCCTGGGTGCCGCACCCCGGCCTCGACCACGAGGTCCAGATCGCGGGTGTCGCCGTGAAGATGACGGAAACGCCCGGCAGCGTGCGCCACCGGGCGCCCTTGCTGGGCGAGCACACGGACGAGTATTTGAAATCCATTGGCTGCAGCGCGGCGGACATCGCCCACCTGCGGGCCGACAAGATCGTAGCCTGAGGAGAAGACCATGACCGACCGTCCGCGCCGCGCCCGCCGCGTCCAGCTTTCGACGCCCGGATCGAGCGAGAAGATGATGCAAAAGGCATCGGAGTCGAAGGCCGACCATGTCTTCCTCGACCTCGAGGATGCTGTTGCGCCGAGCCAAAAGCGTGACGCGCGCAGGAAGATCGTGCAGGCGCTGAAGACGCTGAACTGGAAAGGCAAGACGCGCTGCGTGCGCATCAACGATCTCACCACCGAATATGCCTTCGAGGACATCATCGAGGTGGTCGAGGGTGCGGGCGAGCATCTCGACACGATCATGATGACGAAGGTCATGACGCCGGCTGATGTGCTATTCGCCGACAAGCTCCTGCATCAGATCGAGAAGAAGCTGAAGCTGAAGCGCCGCATCGGCCTCGAGGCGCTGATCGAGGAAGTCGAAGGCATGCAGAACGTCGACGCCATTGCCAAGTCGACTCCCCGCCTCGAATGCCTGGTGTTCGGCATGGGCGACTTCTCCGCCTCCATGGGTGTCACCAACAAGAGCGTCGGCGCGAGCGACGGCTATCCCGGCGACATCTGGCACTATGCCCGCTTCCGGCTGGTGATGGCCTGCCGCGCGGCCGGCATCGATCCCGTCGATGGCCCCTTCGCCGATTTCCGCAATCCCGACGCCTATCGCGAGGAGTGCCAGCGGTCGATGATCCTGGGCTGCGTCGGCAAATGGGCGATCCATCCGTCGCAAATCGATGTCGCCCTCGACGTCTATTCGCCGAAGGCCGACGACGTCGCGCGGGCACGCAAGCTCGAGAAGGCCTACGCCGAGGCTGAGGCCAAGGGGCTGGGCGCGATCAATGTCGACGGCGTGATGGTCGACGTGGCGTCGATCCGCATCCTGCGCAACACGGTCCTGAACAAAGCCGATCTCTACGGCATGTAGACGCCGACAAACCCCAAGGGGCCTGCGGCCATGAAACGCGCGCTGATCCCGGTCGCCTCGATGCTGGCGATCCAGGTGATGATCTCGATCAGCGTGCTGTCGCTCGGCGTCATGATGCCGGCAGTGGCGAAGGACCTCGCCATCGATCCGAAGCTGGTCGGTGTTTTCACGGCCATCATCTACGCCGTGGCAACCTTCACGGCGCTGGCGGCCGCGGGTCCGATCCTGCGGTTGGGCGCGGTCCGCATCTGCCAAGCCGCGCTCGTGATGGCAGCGATCGGACTTGCCCTCAATTCGCTGGCGACGGTCGTCGCGACCGTGGCCGCCGTGATCTTCATCGGCGCTGCCCAGGGCCCGCTCAATCCCGCCTCGGCACATGTCCTCGCCCAACGGGTGCCGCGCGAGTACTTTGGCACGGTGTTCTCGCTGAAGCAGACGGGTGTGCCGATCGGCTTTGCGCTGGCCGGTGTGATCTTTCCGTCCCTGCTCGCAAGCATCGGATGGCGCAACGCGAGCCTTGTCGCCGCTGCTGCCGCGGCTGCCGCGGCGCTGCTGGTCGAGCCGTTGCGGCCGCGCCTCGATGTCGTCGCCTCGGGCAGCCGGCCGACGGCCAACATCTGGCGGTCGATCCGCTTCGTGATGGCGCACAAGCAACTCAGGGTGCTGGGCGCTTCTGCCTTCGTTTACGTGATCGCGCAGCACACCTTCACCTTCTATCTCGTGACTTATCTCTACGAGCATTGCGGGCTCTCGATCGGCCGCGCCGGCGTGCTCCTGTCGCTGTCGCAGCTCTTCGGTACGGCGGTCCGGCTGGTGAGCGGCGGCATCGGCGACCGCCTGCCGCGCATGCAGCTCCTGGGCTGGACGGGCATCGGCATGACCCTGGGCAGCATTGCCGTCGGACTGCTCACGTCCCATACGCCCTTCTGGCTGATGACCCTGGCCGTCGTCGGCTATGGCTCGGTCGTCATCAGCTGGAACGGCACCTCGCAGGCAGAATTCGCCCATCTGTCGCCGCCGGGAGAGACCGCGGCCGTCGCCGCCGTACAGACCGCGCTCGCCTTCTCCGGCGCCATCTTCGGGCCGCCGCTTTTCGCGCTCATCGCCTCCCAGGTGAGCTACGAGGCTGCCTTCTTCGCGGTTGCCGCCTGCGTGCTCGCGGCCGCGATCTGGCAAATTGCCGTGGCCCGGCGCGTCACTGTTCCGGTGTAGCCCTTACACGATTTTTTGTGTTTCGGTCTCTGGTGCGCCCGGGCCGGAAGGATCACCCTGTCTCCCAAAGAAATTTGCCGGCGCATGGAACGCCGGTTTTGGCCAGGGAGGCTACGCATGAAGCTCTACATGCATCCGGTTTCCACCACATCCCGTCCGGTGATGCAGTTCATCGCCGACAACAACATCAACGTCGACATGGAGGTCGTCGACATCCTCAAAGGTCAGCACTACGAACCGGCTTACAGCAAGCTCAATCCCAACCATCTCATCCCAATGCTCGACGACGACGGCTTCCGGCTCACTGAGAGCGCCGCCATTCTGTGCTACCTCGCCGACAAGATCGGATCGCCGGCCTATCCGAAGGACCTCAAGCAACGCGCGAAAGTCAACGAGGCGATGGACTGGTTCAATTCCAATTTCTATCGCGACTGGGGCTACGGCTTGATCTATCCGCAGCTCTTCCCGCACCTTAAGCGCGAGGATGCCAAGGTACAGGAGGCGGTGGTCGCCTGGGGCAAGGAAAAGTCGAAGGCGTGGCTGCAGGTACTGAACGACCACTGGATCGGCCCGAACAAGAAGTATCTGTGTGGTGACCAACTCACCATCGCCGACTATTTCGGCGCCGCCATCACTACCGCAGGCGAGTTGATCCATTGCGATTTCTCGGCTTACCCTAATATCAGCCGCTGGCTCGACACCTTCAAAGCCGGGCCGAATTATCCGAAGATCTACGAAACCTTCACCGGCTTCTGCGCCTCGACCAAGGGACAACCCTGGCAAGCCATCTGAAAAGGAGCGACCCCATGATCAAGGGCCTGCATCACAACGCCTATCGCTGCCGTGATTCGGAGGAGACGCGGAAGTTCTATGAGGATTTCCTCGGCCTGCCGCTCGTGCACACACTCAAGATCGAAGAGACCAAGACCGGCCGCTCCACCGGTGTCGGCGTGCTCCACACCTTCTTCCAGCTCGACGACGGCTCGTGCCTTGCCTTCTTCGATGCCCCCGGGGTGCCGTTCGAGTTCAAGGAGCAGCACGACTTCGACCTGCATATCGCGCTCGAGGTCGAATCGGAGGCGCTCGACAGGATGCTGGCCAAGGGCCGCGCCGAAGGCCGCGAGGTGCGCGGTCCCGCGGACCACAAGTTCATCCGCTCGATCTACTTCCGCGATCCCAACGGCTATGTGATCGAGCTGACCGCCAAGGTCGCGGGTCGCGAGAGCGCCATGGATCCGAAGACGAACCGGGCCCGCGCGATCCTCGACGAGTGGCAGACAAGCAAGGGCAAAGCCAAAGCCGCCTAGCCGATGCGCCGGCGGTAGAGCGCGATCAGCCGCTCCCAGTGCCGCTCTGCCGCGGGCCGGTCGTAGCACCAGCGCTGCGGGAAAGCGAAGCCGTGATGGACGCCCATGTGGACCTCGAGTTCGCCCCGGTTGCCTGACTTGTCGAACAGCGCCTTGAGCTCCTGGACCATTGCCGGCGGTGCCAGATCGTCGTGTTCGGCGCAGGAAATGTAGAGCTCGCCCTTGGCCTTCGCGAGATTGAGATGCGGGCTCTCGACGGCATCGCTCACGAGCCAGGTGCCGTAGAACGACGCCGCGGCGGCAATGCGGTCGGGATAGCGCGCCGCCGCCGCCAACGCATAGGGCCCACTCATGCAATAGCCGTGGACGCCAACTGCTCCGCCTTTCTTTGCGGCTCCGTGATCGTCGGCAAAGGCGATCAGGCTGGCGATGTCCTTCATAATTGGCGGGATCGTCATCTTTGTCCGCACCGCGCGCATGCGCTGATGCTCGGCGCTGCCGTTCTGCAGAACGTCGGGGCCGTACTTGGTATCGCGGCCGGCGCGGTAATAGAGGTTGGGCAGCAGTACGAAATACCCGACCGTCGCCAGACGGCGTGCCATGTCATAGAGCTCGTCGCGAATGCCTGGCGCATCCATGAGGAACAGCACGGTCGGGTAGCTCTCGCCGCGTTCGGGATGGCAGATGAAAGTCTCCATCACCCCATCGTCCGTGCGGATATCCTGGATGGCCTCGATCATCTTCCTGATTCCCCCTCTTCCATAGCTATGGCAGCATCCGTGCAGGGTACAAAAACTACAATAGAACAAATGGGAGCGACACGATGAGACGGTTTCTGCTTTGGTCGGCGGCGTGCGTGCTTGCGGCCTGGTCAGCGCCAGCAATGGCGCAGCTCAGCGACGACATGGTCAAGATCGGTGTGGGCACCGACATGGCAAGCCTCTATTCCGACATCAACGGCCAGGGCGCCGTAGTCGCCACGCAGATGGCGATCGACGATTTCGGCGGGTCGATACTCGGCAAGAAGATCGAACTCATCTCCGGCGACATCCAGAACAAGGCCGACGTTGCCGCCACCCTGGCCGGCCGCTGGTACGGCGACGAGAAGGTCGACATGATCATGGGCTCCGGCGCCTCGTCATCGTCGATCGCCACGATGAATGTGGCGAACGAAAAGAAAAGGGTTTACCTCGCACCCGATCCAGCCTCGTCGGACATCACCGGCAAGCTCTGCAATCCCTACACCGTGCAGTGGGTCTATGACACGGCGGCCCTCGCCAACGGCACCGGCTCGGCGATCGTCAAGGCGGGCGGGAACACCTGGTTCTTCATCACGGCCGATTATGCCTTTGGCCACGCGCTGGAACGCGACGTCAGCGCCGTCGTGAAGAAAGCCGGCGGAACCGTTTTGGGTGCCGTACGCGCTCCGATCAACACTAACGACTTCTCGTCCTATCTGCTCCAGGCCCAATCTTCAAAGGCAAAGATCATCGGCCTCGCCAATGCCGGCGGTGACACCGTCAACGCGATCAAGCAGGCGGCCGAGTTCGGCATCGTCAAAGGTGGCCAGAACCTTGCCGGCTTGCTGGTCTTCATCTCCGATGTGCACTCCCTGGGTCTTGAGCGTGCGCAAGGCCTGCGACTCACGGAGGCTTATTATTGGGACTTGAATGACAAGACGCGCGCCTTCGCCAAGCGTTTCGCCGAAAAGTACAAGGGTCGCATGCCGACCATGGTGCAGGCGGGCTTTTACTCCGCAGCGCTGCGCTACCTTCAGGTTGTGAAGGAGACCGGCACCGACAAGGCCGAGACGGTGATGGCTAAGTTCAAGTCGGAGAAGTGGGACGACCCGGTCTTTGGCCCGAGTTACATCCGCGTGGACGGCCGTAACATGCACGACATGTATCTCTTCGAGGTCAAGAAGCCATCCGAATCCAAGGGACCTTGGGATTACTACAAGCTCTTGGCCAAGATCCCGGCCGAGCAGGCGTTCCGACCGCTCGACGAAGGTGGTTGCCCGCTGGTCAAGAAGAACTGAGACAACCCCGTCCCTCTCGCCCTGCGGATCGAGAACGGCCGCGTTCATCTTCGCGATACCGGCCGTCCGTCGCCTATGGCAGCATTCATAGGCGTCAAAACGATAAAAAACCTGGGAGTGAAACGATGAGACGTGTTCTGCTTGGCTTAGTGGCGTGCGCGTTTGCCGGCTGGACGGTGCCAGCCATTGCGCAACTCAGCGATGACGTGGTCAAGATCGGCGTGGCGACCGACATGGGAAGCCTCTACGCCGACATCAACGGTCCCGGTGCTGTGATCGCCACCCAGATGGCGATCGACGATTTTGGCGGCTCGGTGCTCGGCAAGAAGGTCGAGCTCATTACCGGCGACGTCCAGAACAAGGCCGACATCGCCGCAAGCCTCGCCGGCAGGTGGTATACGGAAGAAAAGGTCGACATGATCCTGGGCGCCAGCGCCTCGTCGTCTTCGATCGCGGTGATGAACGTCGCCAACGAAAAGAAGCGGGTCTTCCTCGCGCCCGACCCGGCCTCGTCAGACATCACCGGCAAGCTGTGCAATCCCTATACCGTTCAGTGGGTCTACGACACCGCATCGCAAGCCAACGGCACCGGCAAGGCGGTCGTGAAGACCGGCGGCAAGAGCTGGTTCTTCATCACCGCCGACTACGCCTTCGGCTATGCGCTGGAGCGCGATGTCGCCGACGTCGTGAAGAAAGCCGGCGGAACAGTACTCGGCAGCGTAAAAGCGCCGATCAATACCAGCGATTTCTCGTCCTATCTGCTGCAGGCGCAGTCGTCGAAAGCGCAGATCATCGGCCTCGCCAACGCCGGCGGTGACACCATCAACGCGATCAAACAGGCGGCCGAGTTCGGCATCGTCAAGGGCGGCCAGAAGCTCGCCGGCCTCGTCGTCTTCATCACCGACGTGCATTCGATGGGTCTGGAGCGCGCCCAAGGGCTGCGGCTCACCTCGGCCTACTACTGGGACCTCAACGACAAGACGCGGGCCTTCGCCAAGCGTTTCGCCGAAAAGCACAAGGGTCGCATGCCGACCATGGTGCAGGCCGGGTTCTATTCTGCAGCGCTACGTTACCTGCAGGTCGTGAAGGAGACCGGCACCGACAAAGCCGAGACGGTGATGGCCAAGCTCAAATCCGAGAAGTGGGATGATCCGCTGTTTGGCGCGAGCAAGATCCGCGCTGACGGGCGTAACGTGCACGACATGTACCTCTTCGAGGTCAAGACGCCGGCTGAATCCAAGGGGCCCTGGGATTATTTCAAGCTCCTAGATACGATCCCGGGCGACCAGGCCTTCCGTCCTCTGGATGAAGGCAACTGTCCGCTCGTCAAGACGCACTGAGTAACGGAGGGTTTGCCATGGCTGAAGCATCGAACATCTACGTCGGCGTCGCAGGCTACTTTGGCAAACCCGACCATCCGGGCAAGGTCGGCGTGTTCCAGCGCGCCGCCAAGGGCGGCGACTGGAAACATGTGCTGGGCAATGTACAGGCATTCACGGTCTTCGTTCATCCGAACGATCCCGAGATCGTCCTTGCCGGCACCAATGACGGCGTGTGGCGCAGCACAGACCGCGGCGCCACCTTTACCCGCACCGACTTTCCCGATGCCAAAAAGGAAGTCTGGAGCTTCATGGTCGATAGCCGAGATCCTCGCCGTATGCTGGCGGGCGCCTCGCCCATCGACGTCTATCGCAGCGACGACAGCGGCGCGAGCTGGCGTAGGCTTGCGACGCCGCAGATCTCCACCCACTGCAAAGGACCCTTCGCCTCGCGCGTGATGCGGCTGGCCCAAAACCCTCGCAAGCCGGACGAGATCTATGCAGCACTCGAGATTAACGGCGTCATGCGGAGCGAGGACGGCGGCGAGACCTGGGCCGATTGCAGCGCAGGACTGATCAAGCTCTCCGAGCTTCCACATCTCAGCAGCAAGATCGTGAGCGATACGACAGCCGAAGGCATGCTCGATGGCCATGCGGTGACGATCAACCCCGCGCAGCCCGATAGTCCCATCGTGGCGCTCCGCATGGGCCTCTTCCGCACCACCGACCAAGGCAAGACCTGGCAGGACATGGAGATGAAGCGCTTTTCTCCCGTCACCTACGGCCGGGATGTCAAGGCTTCAGCTGCCGAGCCGAACACGCTCTATGCGGCATTGTCCGTTGCCGCGGCCAGCCACGACGGCGGGCTCTACCGCAGCCAGGACGGCGGGCAGAGCTGGAAACGTTTCGACAAGGTCCAGGTGCACGGCACCATCATGTCGATCGGACTGCACCAGACGGACCCCAATCATGTCTACATTGGGGCCCGCTACGACGGTGAGGTGTTCGGCACCCAGGACGGCGGCAAGAACTGGCAGGCGATGCCATTACCGGGCGAAGTGCAACACATCTACTCGGTGGCTTGCGGCTAGGAGGCGCGGATCACGCGCTCTCCGCCTCCAGGATGTCGCCGAACAGCTCCCAGGTTTGCCCCTTGAAGCGGGCGAGCTGCACCGCCTGGATCGGGTGATAGTCGTTCGAACCGGTCGACACCGTAATGCCCGGCAACAGCATGGGCACGCGGAGGTTTTTGAAGCTCGCCGCCTGCTTCATCACGTTGGCGCGCGTGAGTTCATCGCCGCAGCGCCGTAGCGTCTCGGCCATCAGGAACGAGACGGTATAGCCGCTGACATTGCCGAGATCGGCAAGGTGCGCAGAGGGATGGTACTTCGCCATCCATGCCTTGAAAGCCAAGAGGTCGGGATGGTCCGCCCATCTCGGATCGGTCGGATCCATCACGTACATGGCGGTGATGATACCCTGGACGTTGTCGAAGCCTGCCGGCTTCATCACCGAGCCAACGCTTGCCGAGACATTGTTCACGTACTGGACCGGCTTCCAACCGAGATCTGCCACCTTGCGCATCGCCTGGGCGGCAAACTTCGGCGTGGCTATGTTGAAAAAGACGTTGGCATCGGCGCCCTTGATTTGGATGACCTGTGAATCGACAGTTGGTTCGTTGATTTCGTAGGTCACGTGCTTGACCACACGCCCAATCTCCTTGCCGAGCCCCGTCTTAAAGCCGTCCCAATAGTCCTTCCCGTAATCGTCGTTCTGCATCAGTACACCGATGCGGGCATCCTTGATCGTCGACAGGATGTGCTTGGCATAAATCTCGCCTTCCGTGTGGTAGTCGGGCTGGAACCCCATGGTCCAGGGAAAGTGCTGCGGGTCCCCCCACTTCGATGCCCCGGTCGCAACAAAGAGCTGAGGCACCTTCTTCTGGTTCATGTATTTGTGGATAGCGGTATTGCAGGCGGTGCCGAGCGTATTTTGCGTGCACAGCACCCTGTCCTGTTCGACCAGCTGCCGGATGCATTCGACGGTCTTGGGCGGCGAATAGCCATCGTCCAGCGTGATGAACTTGATCTTGCGGCCGTTGATGCCGCCCGTGTCGTTGATCATGTCCCAGTAGGCGGCAATGGCTTTGCCATTCACGCCATAGGCGGAAGCCGGCCCGCTGTAAGGACAGGTGTGCCCGATCTTGATCTCGCTGGCGGAGGCGCCGTCGTCGTACTTGCCGCCGGCGGCATATGTCGCCGTGGTGCTTGAAGCCAAAGCGGCGACCGATACGCCGCCCATAAATGTGCGTCGATTGATGCTCATTACTTCACTCCCTAGTCGGAACTCTGACGGTTCCCGTAAAGCGAAGCTTACACCCCTCGTGCGAGACGACATAGGCTGGACTGGACACGAGCCCGCCACGCAACGACTCGGCTCGCGCAGCCGGCGCTTGAAGGCACCCTGAGCGTGTCCCCAGCGCCGTTTACTCGCCTTGCGATACATCCTCGACACTTGCAGGCCACGCCAGGAACTCTTGACGCGTCATCGGGCCTGGCGCGCATCGGGAGGCCATCGAGTATCTCTCGCGAGATTTCAGCTCGGGTGAGCCAACAATATGTTGCCAGCGCCGCATCGTCGCCAGACAATCCCCGCCCATCAGCCCAGCGTTCGGAGTCGCTCTGCGTAAACCTACTGAAAACAGGGAGGTTTAGCCGATGTCCGCGTCTGTTGCTTCATCCCCATCCGTGCCCTGGTGGAAAGAACCCACCAAAGACCAGTGGTACGCCTATGTCGCCGCGTGGCTCGGTTGGACGCTGGATGCGTTCGACTTCACCATTTTCCTGCTGATCATGTTGCCCATCAGCAAGGAATTCGGCGTTCCAATCACCGAAGTCACCTTCGTCTTCACGATCACGCTGTGGTTGCGCCTGCTGGGCGCCACGGGGTCAGGTTGGTTGGCCGATCGCATGGGCCGCAAGAAGCCCCTGATGATCTCCATCCTGTGGTACTCGATTTGCAATTTCATCGCCGGCTTTTCGCCGACGTTCGCCTTCCTCTTCTTCTTCCGTGCCTTGCTTGGCATTGGCATGGGAGCGGAATGGCCGGCCGGTGCCGCGCTCGCAATGGAATCCTGGCCTGCTCGCTCGCGTGGTTTCATGAGCGGCTTCCTCCAAGGGTCGTGGGGCATCGGCTTTGCCCTCTCCTCGGTGGCCTACGGCTTCCTCTATGACAGCATCGGCTGGCGCGGTCTGCTGTGGATCGGCATCCTGCCGGCACTCGCCGTCGTGTGGATCCGCTTCTACGTCAAGGAGCCGCCGGTGTGGGCGGAGAACAAGCAAAAGCAGACGGCGGAGAAGCAGGAAGTGAAGCTGCCGCTGTTTACCATCTTCAAGTCCAAGTATCTCTTCAACACGCTGACCGGCGTCGTGTGGATGGCCGCCTCCTTCTGCGTCTACTACTCGATCTATGGGCTATTCTCGACCTATCTCCAGAAGGAAATGCAGTGGACGCCGCTCATGGTCGCGACGCCGCTGTTCTGGAGCAATATCGTGGTCCTGCTTGGCAGTGTGATCTGGGGTGCGGTATCCGATAAGTACGGGAGGCGGGCGGCAATTGCGACACCGGCGGTCCTCGCGATCTTCGTCACGCCGCTTTACCTTTATACCCAGAACCCGACGATCATAATCCTGGCTTTCATCTTCCAGGGCATGTTGGGCGGCTCGATCTACGGCCAGAATCCGAGCTATCTCACCGAGCGGTTCCCGACCGAGGTGCGGGCAACTGCCGCCGGCTTCGTCTATCACCAGGGCGCGATCTGGGGCGGCCTGGTGGCACCGATCATCAGCTATTTCGCGATCGAGCGAGGGATGGGCTTCGCCATGCCGATGATGATCGCCACCATCGCTGCGCTGGTGGTGGTCGTAATCTCGATTCTGTTCAGCCCCGAGACCCGAGGCAAGCAGTTCACCGCCGACATCGAGGTTTTCAAGGTGGCCGAATAAGGCCTATCGGTGCGGGGCCTCAGGCTCCGCACCGAAACCGCGTATAAAAGTTCACGCGATCGACGAGCCGATCCTCCAGGATCTTGTAGGGGCGGCCTTTACAGGTCCTGGCCATGAAGGGCCTGGCGACAGCGGAGGCTCGTTCGCGTTCGAGGTTGGCATCCGGCTCGATGACGAGGGTCGCACGAACGATCATCATCCGGTATTCGTCATCGGCCTCGGTCGGCGCGATCCGAACCTCGAACAGCCGTCCGTCGACCCTGACCGTCTCGACGCTCGATTTGTCGAGGCTGCCCTTGGTGGCACAAGCTGAAAGGACGAGGAGCGCCAGGACAGCTGCTTTTTGAACGCTCCGATGCCGCATTATTATTGTCTCGCCAAGGCAGGTGCCGCCGAGATATCGAGCTCAGCCATTGTATCATCGAGCGCCTGCTTGAGCCGCGCAAGCAATTCGTCGATCTCGGCCTCGCTGATGACGAGCGGCGGACAGAGTGTAATCGTGTCGCCGATCGCACGGACCAATAGCCCCCGCTGTTCGGCATGATCGCGGCATCGCCGTCCGACGGCCATCGCCCGATCGAACGGCGCGCGTGTGGCCTTGTCCCGTACCAGCTCGACGCCTGCGATCAGCCCTTGCCCCCGGACCTCACCGACCAGCGGATGATCGGCGAGCTTGCGCAGTCCATCCTGGAATTTCGGTTCCAGATGGCGCACCCGGGCCGTGACATCCATCTCCTCGTAAATGCGGATCGTCTCGCGGGCCAACGCCGCCGACACCGGGTGACCCGAATAGGTGAGCGTGAGGCCAAACACGCCCGCCTCGTCACTCTGGCGCGCGACCGCATCGAAGACGCGCTGGTTGACCATCAGCGCCGAGATCGGAAGGTAGGCGCTGGAAAGCGCCTTGGCGCAGATGATCATGTCAGGCACCAGCTTCATGGTGGTCGCGCCGAACATGTCGCCCAGCCGGCCGAAACCGGTAACGACCTCGTCGCTGACCAGCAGGATGTCGTATTTCTTGAGAAGCGGTTGAAGCTTGGCGAAATAGCTCAAAGGCGGCACGACCACGCCGCCCGCCCCCATCACCGGCTCGACGAAGAAGGCCGCGATCGTATCGGGCTCTTCCTTCAGGATCAGCTCCTCGATCTCAGCCACGAGGCGCGAGGAAAACTGCTCCTCGGTCTCGCCCGGAAGACCCTCGCGGTAGAAATGCGGGCAGCGGACGTGGAGGAAGCCGTCGAGCGGCAGATTGAAAAACTCCTGATTGCGCGGCGATCCGGTAAGGCTGGCCGCGGCGATCGTATTGCCGTGGTAGGCGCGGTTGTGGCTGATGAACTTGCGCTTCTGCGGCTTGCGCTCGGCATTCCAGAAATACCAAGCGAAGCGCGCCGCGCAGTCGTTGCCTTCCGATCCCGAATTCGAGAACCAGACGCGCGCCATCGGCACGGGCGCGATCTCGAGAAGCTTCTCGGCAAGCTCGACCACGGGCGAATGGCCGCGATGGTCGATCAGATGATAGTAGGGAAGCTTGCGCATCTGCTCGGCCGCGGCCGTCACCAGTCGCTCCTGGCCGTAGCCCAGCGAGACACACCACAGACCCGACATGCCTTCGATATAGCGTTTGCCGTGGATATCGGTGACCCAGACGCCCTCACCGCGATCGATGACGAGTGGGCCGCGCTCGAGATGACGCTTGAGGTTCGTACCGCCGTGAATCACCGACCTGATGTCGCGCGCTTCAATCGAATTCGGTTTGGCTTGCAAGGTCATCCGTTCCTCACTTGAAAGTGTTGTCGTGCACGGCCTGCAGATGGTCGACCATGCGGCTGCGGGCCAAATTGGCATCGCGTTCCATCATCGCATCGAGGATCAACTGGTGCTGTCCGGTGTAGAAACGCATCCGCTCGGTCGTCAGGAACATGTCGCGCAACTTGCCCCATGCCGCCTTGTGTCGGGCCGAGACGCAGTCATAGAGCGCCGCCAGCAGCTCGTTGCGCGTCGCATCGGCAACCAGCCAGTGGAAGCGCGAGTCCCAGGTGTGGAAGACCTCGCGGTCGGTCGTTCGGCTGCACTGGTCGAGGCACTCGGCCATCTGCTCGAAATGGCGACGCGTTGCACGGTAGGCGGCCAGCTTGACCAGCTCGGGCTCCAGGATGAGCCGCGCTTCCACGATTTCGCGCGGGCTTGTGAGATCACCCAGCGCGTCGAGATCGGGGACGATCTTGGGCCGGGCCCCGAGGAACGTGCCCTTGCCGACATGGCGCCAGATCATGTCCTCCGCCTCGAGCCGGTTGAGCGCCGTCCGTATCTGGCCCCGCGACAGGCCTAGCGTGACGGCAAGCTCTCGCTCGGGCGGCAGGCGGCCCTGTTCTTCGATACCGGCTTCCCGGATAAAACCTTTGACCGCGCCAACGACGTCGACCCGGCCTCTTCTGTTCGTCGATGGAGCGTCCGTCATGGTTCGCTCCGGAATTGGATGGGCATGCTCGGACTTCCCTTCATCGAGATGGGTTGCGCAGCCACGGAAAAAGAAGACGCTCCGCAAAGTCGATCAGGTACGCGAATGCGAACCCGAGAATGGCGATGACGGCGAGGCCGACATACATCGGCTCGACCCAGAACACCGACCAGGACCACCAGATGCGATAGCCGATGCCGGCGTCAGCACCCACGAATTCGGCGGCCACCAGCAGCAACAAGCCAAGGCCGGTACAGATCCGCAAGCCGGTCAGGATGCCGGGAAGCGCCCCTGGCAAAGCCACCGTGAAATAGGTCTGCCAGCGACTGGCGCCGAGGTTCTTCGCCACATCGAAATAGATCGGCCGGATGCTCATGACGCCGGCAAAGGTGTTGAGCGTCATGAGGAAGAACACGCCGATCGCCACGATCACGTATTTCGACATCTCGCCTAGCCCGAAGATCAGCAGGATCAGCGGCAGGATCGCGATCTTGGGCAACGGATAGAGCGCCGCGATCAGCGGCTGGAAGGCAATACGGATCGGCCGGAACAGGCCCATTGCCAGACCGAGCAATAGGCCCGGCACCGCGCCCATCAGCAAACCGATCAGTAGCCGCTGCAGGCTGAGACCAAGGTCCACCCAGAAGCCATGGGTGAAAAGCATGGTCCAGAACTGCGCCAGAATCGTGCTTGGCGCTGGAAAGAACTTGGTCTCGATCCATCCGGCACGCGCTGCACCTTCCCAGACGAGCAAAAGCACCAACGGCGAGATCAGAACCTGCAAAGGGCCGAGGAGCTGGCGCAGCGTAGCCTTCGATCGCGCTTCCGACGCTGGGCGCGCAGCAAGATCGACCGCAACTGAAGGATTGCGCACTGCCGTTTCCTTCATCGTGCGCCTCCGCTTGCCGTTTCCGGAACACGACCCGCCAGCGCCCGCAATTCAGCCGCGCGCGCCCGCTCCACCTCTTCTCGCAACGACTCCCAGAGGCCGGTCACGAGCTGGTTGAACTCGCCCGAGCGACGGAGGCTGGCGAGCGCTCGTGGCCGCTCGAAGGGCACCGAGACGACTTCCTTGATCCGGCCCGGCGCTGAGGTCATGACAGCGACGCGATCGCCCAGCAGCACCGCCTCTTCCAAGCTGTGGGTGATGAAGACAACGGTGCTGCGGTATTCTTCCCATAGCTTGACGAGCTCTTGCTGCAGGAGCGCCTTGTTCTGCTCGTCCAACGCGGCAAAAGGTTCATCCAGCAACAGCAACTCCGGGCTGGTCGCCCAGGCGCGCACCAACGAGAGCCTCTGCTTCATGCCGCCCGAGAGCTGGTGGGGATAGAAGTCGCGGAACCGGCTGAGGCCGGCTTTCTCGAGAAGCTCGTCGACGCGTCGCTGACTTTCCGGGCCGCGCCACGTGCCGGTGATCTTGACGCCGTAGGCCGCATTTTGGGCCACCGTCATCCAGGGAAAGACCGATTCCTCCTGAAAGATCATCGCCGACAAGGGCCGTTGCGCCGACTCGTGGTGGATCTGCAGAAGTCCAGACGACGGCTTTTCCAGATTGCCGAGCATGCGCAGTAACGTCGACTTGCCGCATCCGCTGGGGCCTACGATGCACAGGAACTCGTTGCGCTGGACATCGAGCGTGACGCCTTCCAATGCGCGAAAGGCGCGGCGCCGCACATCGAAGGTTCTTTCGACGTCGCGAACGATGACCTTGGGTTCGGTGGTCACTTGGCCAGCGCCTCCGCCGCTTCGCGCGCGAAAGAATTGTCGACCGATGCATCGAGATTGGGCTGCGTCGGGATCAGACCGTGGTCGGCATACCACTTGAGCTGCTCGCTGAGGCCGTTCTTGCCGTGGACGTTGCTCTCCATCGTGTCGCGGCCAGTGCCGAAGCGTGACCGCTCGTAGAGCGCCGGATCCTTGACCGGAAAATGCTTCTGGTAGATCTGCACGACCACTTCGCGGCCGGGCATCTTCTCGTGACTGCGCAAGAAGCGATTGGCTTCGGTGAAGCCCTTCATGAAGCGCAGGCCCAATCCACGATCGGTCAGAACGCGGTTGCCGTACATGACCACGCCCAGCGTGAAGTCGGGCAGGATCGTGTACATGTTCACGAGCTCGACCCCGAACTTCTCGTCGCCTGCGATGGTGATGAACGGGTCGGAGTTGAACATCACGTCGATCGCCCCGGACTTGAGGCCCACCAGCATGTCCGGCTGGGGCATGAACACCATGTTGACGTCGCTCTCCTTGAGCCCGACAGTCTCGAGGAGCTTGCCGGCCAGGAGCTGCATCGCCTGTCCGCGCGCCGTGACCGCGACCTTCGCTCCCTTGAGATCCTTCGGCGTCTTGATCTTGCCGCTGTCGTAGAGATCCTTGCGGACGACGGCGCCGCTCAGCGATGGCAGCTTTTCGAACACGATGTAGTCGCCCACGATTTTGGCGTTCACGCCGCGGGCCAGGGCGTTGTAGAGCGCGGCACCGGGCGCGGTGGCAGCGATGTCGATCTGGCCGGTGGAAAGCGCCGGCACGATCTCTGCCCCGCTGCGAAAGACGATCGGCTCGACATCGAGATCGTATTTCTTGAAGAAACCTTTATCGATGCCGATATGGACGGTCTGGGGACCAGCGAGCAGACCGTACTTGATCTTGTCGGCCGCCGATGCCGGCGATGCACCGACAGACAGCAGACCCACGGAGGCCAGCAGCGAGGCCACCACCCCTCGCCTCGACGATCCTGAACGAAACATCACGACCTCCCCTTCATCCAGCCGTCTTCAGAGCGGCTTGCTGAGAAATGCACCGGGCAGCTCCTGGGCAAGCCCGGCCGCCGCCGCTTTTGTGAAAGCGAGCTCCGCAACGGCAAGGTCCTGGAGCGCCGACCCGGCCGTCTTGAGCATCGGCAATCGGGCCATTTGCACCCGCTCGGCGGCTCGACCACTCACGAGCTCGCTCAATGTCATGAGCTTGTCGGTGAAGGCGATGCCCGCGGCCTTTGCCGCGATCATGTCGCCTGTCTCCTCCACCACCTCGTCGATGCCGTCGCACACGACCAGATCGCATGCAGCGACGACGCTGGTGTCGATCTCGCGTTGTTCGGGCAGGGTCGAACCGATCGACACCACGACCATGCCCGGCCGCAGCCAGTCGCCGAACAGGATCGGCCGCTCGCCGTGCGAGCGGGCCGCGGCGATGACGACGTCCGCCCCTTCCGTCGCGGCGCGCGCATCGGCGACGGCCTCGCCGGGCACGCCAAGCTCACGGGCAAATCGTTCGGCAAATGCCGTGCGGTTGGCGGCGGATGGGCTGAACACCTTGAACGATGCGATGCGCCTGACATGGCTGGTCGCCGCGAGGTGGGCCTGCGCTTCGGCACCGCTGCCCAACACACCGACCGCGATCGCTTTCTTTGCGGCGAGATAATCCAGCGCGAGTGCCGACGTGGCGCCGGTGCGGAAGCCGGTGATGTAATGCGCATCGAGAATGCCGGCCACTTCGCCCGTGTGACGGTCGAGCAGGAGAACGGCGTAACTTCCGCCACTCGGCGAGAAACCGAAGACCTTTGCGCCCATGAAGCGCCCTGTGGACGGGATCGCAGCCATTGCCCGGAGCGACCGGCCCGGCCCGCGTGCCACCGTTCGACGGGGCGCGTTGCTGGCGTCCACGCCGGCCGCATAGACCTCGCGCAACGCTGCAATGGCGTCCGGCCAAGTCAGGACCGCCTTCGTCGCCTCGGCAGAAAGAAACAGTGGCCGACCTTTCACGTTCTCCCCAATCTCGCCCATTAACTAACCAATTATCACATTGGCATAGACCAATAAAAGGCGACATGCAACATTGGAGCCGATTGGTATTGGTTTGAAGGCGAACGATGAACGACGACACCTTGTGCAGAATGCCGGCTTGGGAGTTCGCGGACCTGATCCGCCGACGCAAAATATCACCGGTCGAGGTGGCGAAGGCCGTGCTCGCGCGCATCGAGCACCTCAACGGTCGGCTCAATGCCTTCATCAACCTCTACCCCGAACTTACCCTCGCGGAGGCACACGATTGCGAGCGGGCCGTCATGGCGGGCGAACCCCTTGGATTGCTGCATGGCGTCCCCGTGTCGCTGAAGGACAACTACTGGACGCGCGGCCTGCGGACGACCTTCGGCTCCAAGCTGATGGCCGATTTCGTTCCCAGCGAAGATGCGCCTTCGGTGAACCGCCTGAAGCGCGCCGGGGCCGTGAATATCGGCAAGACCAACGTGCCGGAATTCGCCTGGCGCGGCTCGACCGACAACCCGTTGTTCGGCCCCACCCGCAATCCCTGGAACAAGGATCGCACCTCGGGAGGCTCGAGCGGCGGTGCCGCCGCTGCTGTTGCCGCCGGAATGGGTCCGCTGGCGTTGAGCGGCGATGGCGCAGGATCGACTCGCATTCCGGCGAGCTTCTGCGGGGTCGTCGGCCTCAAGCCCACGCGGGGCCGCGTCGCGCTCTATCCTTCGGCGGCCGCCAACGAGCTCCTGCTGCAGGCCGGCCCGATCGCGCGCACCGTACGCGATGCGGCCCTGATGCTGAGCGCGATGTCCGGACCGGATCGGCGAGACCCGCTGTGTCTTCCGATCGAAGGCGAGGATTTTGCGCGCAACATCGATCAGGGCGTTCGTGGCCTGCGCATCGCGTGGTCCCCGACCGCGGGCTTCATGCCGGTCGAAAGCGAGACACGCGACATCGCCGAGCGGGCTGCCCGCACCTTCGAGGAACTGGGCGCCATCGTCGAGGATGCCTCTCCGACAATCGACGATCCGCAATGGATCCTCGATCTGTCGTTCGGTGCCAATGCGGCCGGCCAACACTCGCGACGGCCGGATGCCGAGAAGCAGCAGATGGACCCGGCCCTGGTCGCCTATGCCGAGGCCATTGGAACCACAAGCCTCAGCGACCTCGTGAAGGCGGTAATCGGCCGCCAGGCCGTTGTGCGGCGGCTCTCGGATTTCTTCGAGCGCTACGACTTGCTGCTGGCGCCGACCGTGGGATTGCCGGCCTTTCCGGTCGGCATCGTCGGACCCACTGAGGTCGCGGGCCAGAAGGTGGGGCATCTCGGTTGGTCGTCGACCTACGTTTTCAACTGGAGCGGCCAGCCCGCCATGTCGGTCCCTGCCGGCTGGACCAAGGACGGCCTGCCGGTTGGCCTGCAGATCGTCGGACGCCAGCTGGACGATGCGCTCGTCATCGCTGCGGGCGCGGCCTTCGAGGCCGCTCGCCCCTGGGCCGATCGCTGGCCCGCACTCGACGATCTCGCACGCTAGGCGCTCTCGTCATTGCGCCTAGGGGATCTCCTGATGGCGCCCTTCTTTCGTTACCGTCAAACCGCGTCCCGACAACTGGACGTACGTCTCCTCGACATCGCTCGCGAGCGCGAGCCCTCCTCCCTGGTCCGAGACGGCGAGCTTCACGGACGGCCGCCCATTCTGGTCAATCAACCGAAGGACCGTCGTTTCAGGATACGAGCGGGCTCGATCGGCAGGATACAGATTGATCGAAGCCCGCACCCTGCCCTGGTCGTCGATGATCTCGAGCGCGTGGCCACGGAGCACCGATCCATCGATATTCGTCCAGACCCGAATGCCCTGCGCGCCGATATGGACCCGCATTTGCGTCAGCAGAAAAGCAAAAAGCCCGAGATTGATGACAGTGAAAACGACAAGTAGTCGTTGAGTCATGGACCCTTCTCCTTCAGCGACTATCAGTTGTCATAACTGTAGCGGGCCACGAACTCCTCGTTCCACTCGATGCCCGCCCCCGGCCGGTGCGGGATCGTCAGAAGCCCATCCGCGAGCTTGAATGGTTCGGCGACCACAGGGTCCGCCCAGTCCTGCCATTCTAGCCAATGCGCTGTCTCGGTTACGCGCATGAGGTGGGCTGAGAATTCCGGGTAGAGGTGCGTCGACATCGGCAAGCCGGCCGCGCCAGCGATCGCCCCTGCACGCAACCAACCGCTAACGCCGCCAATACGCATCAGGTCCGGCATCACAAGATCGCCTGCGCCCGCCGCGATTGCCTGGGCAAGCGCGCGCGGTCCGTAAAAGTTCTCTCCGAGCTGCACCGGCGTCTTGAGTTCGCGCGTGAGCCGGGCGTAGCCCGAGAGATTGTCGTAGGCGATCGGCTCCTCGAGCCAGTAGAGCCCTTGGTCGTCAAGCGCGTGGCAGCGGAGCAGTGCATCGCCGAGGCCCAGACCCTGGTTGAAATCGACCATCAACTTGACCTCGACACCGGCGGCCGAGCGCACAGCCTCGATCGCAGCGAGATCGTCGGCCAGCCGCTCGCGGCCCAATCGAAGCTTAAGCCCGGTGAAGCCGCCCTCGGCGACCAGCGCGGCTGTCTCGTCGCGGATCTTCGCCGGATCGACGAGCCACAGGCCGTTGCTGTTATAGGCCGGCACCGGCGCCAGAGAGCCGCCCAGGAATTCCGCCAGAGGCAGCCCGGACGCCTTTGCGAGCGCATCCCAGGCTGCCATGTCGAGACCGGAAACCGCGATCATGGTCAGGCCCTCGTAGCCCACGAGATTGAGCGAGCGGCGCGCCTGCTGAAAATCGTCGAACGGACGGATGGAGCGACCGACGCGCTGAGCGGCAAGATCGCGAACCAGCGACACGATCGAGGGCATTGCCTGCTTGAGGTAGGGTTCGAGGTAACTTCGACCGACGATGCCCTCCTCGGTCACAAGATCGATCAAGACCATCGGCCACGCGTCGAACGATCCGACCTTGGACACGACTGACCGTCGCAGCGGGACCAGAACGGGTCGCACCTTTACCGATTTGAGCGTCAGCTTCTCGAAAGCCACCAGCCGCCTCCCTCGCAGGATTTCCATTTCAGGCGCGGGCGAGGCGATTGTAAATTCACTGATCAGTATACATACGACGGAGGACCCTATCGTGCCGCGATCGGGAGAAACGACCCGCCGGCAGATCCTCGACGCGGCCTACAAGCTCTTCCGCCGCAGCGGTTTTTCACGTGTCAGCATGGACGAGATCGCTGCCGCGACTGGCGTCACCAAGCGCACGCTCTACCATCACTTCAAAAGCAAGGACCAACTGCTGGCGGCGGTGCTCGAAGCACAACATGTGCTCGCCGTGGCTGCGTTCCGGACCTTCGGAGATCGTCTGTCAGGCTCACCTGCGGCCATGGTCGAGGCAATGTTTCGCGGCCTCGCCGTGTGGTCAGACCGGCCGCGCTGGGCAGGCTCGGGGTTCACACGCCTGGTCGTGGAGCTCGCCGACCTGCCGGGCCATCCGGCACGTGCCATCGCACGGCGGCACAAGTCGACGCTCGAGCACGAGCTCGCCCAGTTGCTCGAACGTGCCGGCGTGGCCCGGCCGCGCGAGTGCGCGCGCGAGATCTGGCTTTTGTCGGAAGGCGCGATCGCCTCGATCCTGGTGCACGGCGACCGCAGTTACGCCGATGCCGCTGCAGTAGCGGCGCTAAAGCTTTTGCGCGTAAACGCATCGCGGTCGCGCCGTCGTCACGCGGGAGCCTAGCCGCCGCACGCACTGCACTGTGCGTCCCTCGCGATTTGCCTTGGTTCGTTTCGCGAAAGCCGACGGATGCCCGGCAAGAGGAACGCGTCTACAAGATTGGCTGATTCTTTGCTGGCAGGCAGGTCCAGCCGCCGGCCAACCATCATGTCTAACGAGGAGAGCGACAGATGAATCGTCTGGTGGACAAAGTTGCCGTGATCACCGGCGCGGGCTCCGGCATCGGCCGGGCATCGGCCAAGCTGTTCATCGCAGAAGGCGCGAAGGTCGTTGTGGCAGAGGTCGACGAGACACTGGGCGCGGCGAGTGCGCGAGAGGCTGGCGCCGGAGCCCGCTTCATACGCACGGACGTGACCGACGAAGAGAGCGTCAAGCAGATGGTTCGACAGACCAGGGATGCGTTCGGCCGCATCGACGTACTGCTGAACTGCGCCGGCGGCTCTCTTCGCGAGGACAAGCCCGTCACCGAAGTCGATCTCTCGATCTGGGACCGCACCATAAACCTCGATCTAAAAGGCCCCTTCCTGTGCTGCCGGCACGTTCTCCCGGTGATGGTCGAACAAGGCAAAGGCAGCGTGGTCAACTTCTCTTCAGTGGTGGCTCTGCGCGGAAACCACATTGCCCATGTCTACGTCAGCGCCAAAGGCGGGCTCATCTCCTTCACCCAGGCGCTGGCCGGCGCCTATTCTCCCAAGGGCATCCGCGTCAACGCCATCTGTCCCGGCGTGGTGCTGACGGATCGGGTCAAGAGTCGCTTCACCAATGGCAATCAGATTCGCTTCGGCGGTATCGACAATATTACAGAACGATACCCGTTCGGTGTCGGCCAGCCGGAAGACATCGCGAATGTCGCGCTGTTCCTCGCCTCCGACGAATCGCGCATGGTGAACGGTGCGGCGATCCCTGCCGAAGGCGGCATCTCCGCCTACTAGTCTGGCTAAGCTCAGTTTAGTCGGCGATTAGTCTCGCAATTTTGTTGCAGAAACCTCGCGCTGCGGACCACAGCAAGGGCTAGTCTGGGTTGTACGGATCTGCCGGAGCCCCGCAAATGATGAAACGAGGTTCGATCCAGAATTTCTTTGCCACTCTAATCGTCGCCGTCACGACCATCGTCGCTACCGGCGCCGCGGCGGGCGAGTTCGTCGAGATGGCGGGCCCGACGCCCCCAGAGGGAAAGCCGGTTCGGCTGCCCGGCTACCTGACCCGTCCCCTGGGTTCGGGTCCCTTTCCCGCCGTTGTGCTCGTGCACGGTTGTGGCGGCTTCCATAGCAACATGATCTCCTGGGCCGATCGGCTGTCGCGCTTTGGATATGTCGCCCTCGCCGTCGACAGCTTCGGTCCACGAGGCCTCGATGAGGACTGCAATGGCGCCGGAATTCCCTTCCAGGTGCCCGACAGCTACGTGGCGCTCCGTCATCTGTCGAACCAGCCGTTTGTTCGTGCTTCCCATGTCGCAGTCATGGGGTTTTCCCAAGGTGGATGGTCCGTTCTGGCAGCGTTGGAGAAGGACGGCGTGGAACAACGCTCATCCGAGAAATTCCGCGCGGGCGTCGCACTCTATCCGATATGCCAGTTCTCGACCGGTCTGATGACCGCACCCGTATTGGTTCTGATTGGCGATGCCGACAATTGGACGCCATCAGCCGATTGTGAGGCCATGGTTGCTGGGCGTACGGAGCTGGGCTCGCCGCGCCGATCCGGCGACCGCTCAATGGTTGAGTTGGTGGTTTTCCCAGGAGCGCACCATGGCTTCGATCTGCTCGACCTCTCGCTCGCGCCGTCGCATGGCGTGACCTCTCATGGCTATCGTGTCGAATACAACGAGGAGGCAACCAGAAACTCCATCGCAAAGGTGCGGGACTTCCTGGCCCGAACAATTGGCAGCCACTAAGGAACGGGAATTGATGGGTCACCAGCCTTGTGCCCACCCGAAGGCGCCAGGAGGGTGAGCTAGCGCAAGCCGGGTCGATCGCATGCCCGTTGCCACGGGCGGTGAACACCTTACTGTCGCTGCATGATTTCTCGCAGGAACGTTCTCTCGAGCCTGGCCGCTGCAGTGACGACGGGATGCAGCGCACCTCAGACACCCCGTCAGGCCTCCGTGGCGCCGGATCAGTATCAGCAAACTCCGCCAACTCAGACTCCGCCGGCTCAATATCCGATCGCGCCGGCACCGCCGAGCCGCGCGATCCAGGGGTTAGATGCCGTGATCGACATTAGCGCAAACACAACTGTCTCCGATTTCCGGCTGGTACGCAAAAGCAACATCCTCGCCGTCATCCACAAAGCGAGCGAAGGCGACTTCTATGCTGACCCGGCGTGTGCCGCTCGGCGTGCGCAGGCCCAGGCGGCAGGCTTGCTGTGGGGCACCTATCATTTCGGCAAGGGCGATTCGCCTGGCGCTCAGCAAGCAGCGTTCTTCCTAGACTCATCTCAGCCCGACCCAAGGACCCTCCTTGCCTTGGACCTCGAAGCCAATGCAGGCGATCCCTCGAACTCCATGACGCTCGAACAGGCTGAGGCTTTCGTGCAGGCGGTGGCCAGCGCTACGGGCCGGTTGCCGCTCGTCTACGTGCATCCAACCTGGGCCAACGGCGATCCCCTGCTGTCGGGCCTGAGCTTCGGCGCCCGGGTCACGCCGGACTCGATCCTCGCGCGCTGCGGCCTTTGGGTCGCCGACTATCATGACTCGCCTGAGATCCCGCTGGCCTGGGCAGCCAGCGGTTGGCGGCTCTGGCAATACGCCGGCGACGAATATGCAGGACACCGCGCTTACGGCCATACCACGATCGTCCAAGGCCTCGACCGCTGCGATCGCAACTTGTTCAATGGCGACGCGGCCGCGCTTTACCGGTTTTGGAATGCTGCCTCTTGATTGAACAAGATCGCCGAAGCCATCGAAGTGATCTGCCGACCGAGCTTGTCGGCAAAGCCCCGGCTTTGGTTGACTAGTCCTCGATCGCCATGGCGCGCAAGCAGGTGCTGGCGTCCCCAAGGGGATTCGAACCCCTGTTACCGCCGTGAAAGGGCGGTGTCCTAGGCCTCTAGACGATGGGGACGAGGCGCAAGAGCGGGTGGGTGTAACGGGCCCCGACGACGAAATCAAGGCATTGAAAAGAGGCCCAAAACCTAGCTCAGGACGCTGCCAGCCGCCGATGCGGCATCGTCGATCTGCAGGCGCACGCTCTCGCGGCCGTTGTAGCGGTCGAGGCGTAGCGCGCCCGCGACGTGCAGAATGGGCTTGGCGCGGTCGAGCAAAGCCGGTCCAAGTGGCGTCTGGCTGGCGCGAAAGGCGATGGCGTCGACTCGCCCCTTCTCCTGGCCGACCAGGGTGCAGCGGACGTGGCCTTCCCCGACCGGCTGGGCGTAGTCCACGCGCACGCCGGTCAGTGCGAAGCGCGGCAGCGCATTGCCCGCACCGAAGGGACCGGCACGCTCGATCATGGTGACCAGATCCTGCGTGGCGGCGCCCGGCGTCAGCGCAGCGTCGATGCCGAGTTCGCGGATCGCCGGTGCCGCGCCAAGCTGGGGCGCCAGGCGCTCGTCGAGGAATTTTGCGAGTGCAGACAACTGGTCCCGCGCCACCGTGAGGCCGGCCGCCATGGCATGGCCGCCGCCATTGATCAGCAATCCCGACTGACGCGCGGCAATGACGGCCGCGCCGAGATCGACACCGCGCACGGAGCGTCCCGAGCCCTTGCCGACATCGCCATCCATGCCGATCACGAAGGCCGGGCGACCGTAGCGTTCGACCAGCCGGCTGGCGACGATGCCGATCACGCCGACGTGCCAGCCTTCGCTCTCGACCAGCAGTGCGGCGGGCAGTCCCTGGCGCTCGGGCCCGTAGGTCCGCTCGATATGCTCGACAGCCTGGTCGAGAACCGCGCGCTCGATCGCCCGACGCTCGGCGTTGAACTCGTCGAGCCGCAAGGCCAGCGCGCCCACTTCGTGCGGATCGTCGCTTGCCAGCAGGCGCGCCCCGAGATCGGCCTGCCCCACGCGGCCGCCAGCGTTCACGCGCGGGCCGAGCAGGAAGCCGAGGTGATAGGCGCCCGGCGGTTCACGCAGGCGCGCGATGTCGGCCAGGGCTGCAAGGCCCGCATTGCCGCGCTCCGCCATCACACGCAGCCCCTGACGCACCAGGGCGCGATTGACGCCGGTCAGGGGCACGACGTCAGCCACCGTGCCCAGCGCCACGAGATCCAGCCAGCGTCGCAGGTCGGGCTCGGGCCTCGACTCGCTGTACCAGCCAAGCCCCCGCAGGGCGCGGTTCACGCCCACCGCCAGCAGGAAGGACACGCCCACCGCCGCGAGCTGCTTGTGAGGGCTCTCGTCGTCGAGTCGATTGGGGTCGATCACCGCGATTGCCGACGGCAAGGTGATCTCGGCCTGGTGATGATCGACCACGATCACGTCGAGACCGGCGCGGCTTGCTTCGGCCAGCGGCTCGTGGGCGGTCACGCCACAGTCGACGGTGACGACAACAGTTGCGCCCTCCTCCTTGAGCTTGAGCAATGCCGCCGTGTTGGGCCCGTAGCCTTCCTTGCGGCGATCGGGGATATAGATGCCGACGTTGGCGCCCACGCTCCGCAGGAACCGCAGCAGCAGAGCGGACGATGTCGCGCCATCGACGTCGTAATCGCCGAACACCGCGATCCGCTCGCCGGCCTGGATCGCCTTCACCATCCTCTCGATGGCGACGTCCATATCCTTGAGATGCGACGGGTCAGGCAGGAATTTCCGCAAGGTTGGCTCGAGGAAGTCGGGCACCCCTTCGAGATCGACCTCGCGCGCCGCCAGGAGCCGGCAGATCGCTTCGGGCAAGCCATGCCGCTGCGCCATGGCCATCGCCATGCGCTCGTTGGCAAGACGTTCGGCCCAACGTCGGCCGGTAAGCGATCGTTCGACACCCAGAAAGGCGGCGCGGGCGGCACGGACCTCCGAAGACATGCCGCAATGTACCGGCTGGCGCGTCGCACGCTACTGCGGCGGCCTCATTGACTGTGGGCAATGTGTCCGCAGCCAGGGCGGCGGCCTACCATTTCCACTCGAACGGCCAGAGGCGCAGGATGGCGATATTGACGCGGTCGGCCGCCACCCCGCCGATCTGCAGCGTCAGAGGCGCGCTCTCCACTTCGATCTGCACACTGTCCCGCGTTCCCGGGCAGTTGGTTGCACGGTCCGCGCCGAGAATCGGCAGGCGCCGGTTCTCCTGGATCGCATCGATCCATCCGGTTTCCGACAAAACGACGCGATAGCGCCCGGCCGGGATGTACTCGAGCGTGATGATGCCCCCGTTGCCGCTGTCGCTGCCGCGATCGGGAGCTATGGAATAGATCACATCCGCGACTGGCCGCAGCTTAAGGGCAAATACGCCTTCCTTCGGCAAGGATTGCGCATTGTCGATCGGCGGGATGTAGGCGGAGAACGGATCGCGATCCCGCGCCTGCGCCTGGGGCAGAAGCCCGCAGACATCCTGTGCCGCGGCCGGGACGGCGAGCGACGACAGCAAGGCGATGGACAAGGCAGTCCCTGTCTTTTTCATCATCCGGGCCGCGCCCGGCCCGCTTATGGGCGGAGCGTCGGTCCGGGAAGAATGACTAAGCCCAGCTCGGCAGACCAGTCTTTATCGAGAAATTGTGATGAGCGGAGATCCACCGCACCGTGCCGGTCTTGGAGCGCATGACGATGGAATGCGTTTCGGCTCCATTGCCGAAGCGTCGCACGCCCTTCAGCATCGAGCCCGAGGTGACGCCGGTGGCGGCAAACATGACGTCGCCCTTGGCCATGTCGGTCATCGAATATTTGCGGTTGAGATCCTTGATGCCCCATTTGCGGGCGCGGCCCTTTTCGTCGTCGTTGCGAAACAGAAGCCGCCCCTGGATCTGGCCGCCGATGCAGCGCAACGCCGCGGCCGCCAGCACGCCTTCCGGCGCGCCTCCCGAGCCCATATAGATACTGATCCCCGAATCGCCGGTCGAGGTCGCGATGACGCCGGACACATCGCCGTCGCCGATCAGCATGATGCGCGCACCTGCCTCACGGACCTTGGCGATCAGCTCGGCATGGCGCGGGCGATCCAGTATGCAGACAACGAGGTCGGAGACATCGACCTTCTTGGCCTTGGCAAGGTCCTTGAGGTTGTCGGCCGGCGTCTTGTCGAGATCGACGATCCCTTCGGGCAGGCCGCCGCCGACCGCGATCTTGTCCATGTAGACGTCGGGCGCATTCAGGAAGCCGCCATGCTCGGCCATCGCCATGACAGCGAGCGCATTAGGCAGGCCCTTGGCGGTAATTGTCGTGCCTTCGAGCGGGTCGAGCGCAATGTCGATCTTGGGACCGCCACCGCCCACCTTCTCGCCGATGTAGAGCATCGGCGCTTCGTCGCGCTCGCCCTCACCGATCACCACAGTGCCGTCGATGGCCAGCGAATTGAGCGTGGTCCGCATTGCATCGACCGCGGCCTGGTCGGCCTTCTTCTCGTCGCCTCGGCCCATCAGCTTCGAGGCGGCGAGCGCCGCCGCTTCGGTCACCCGCACCGCTTCCAGCGCCAGGTTACGATCCATCTTGTCTACTTCCGCCATCGTTTCCTCCGTTGAATTTCTTGGCTTGCGCTTCAAAGCGCTTCAATCCTGATGAGGCAGGGCTCTTCCGCCACCGCGCGCAATTGGCCGATTCGCGCCGCCGCCCTTTGCATTGCGGCCTCTTCGGTCTCGTGTGTCGTCAGCACGACCGGCACCTCGCCCGACTGCGACCGCCCCCGCTGCAACATGGACTCCACGGAGATGCGCTCCTTGGCCAGCGCACTCGAGAGCGCTGCAATCACGCCCGGACGGTCCTGCACCATGAGGCGCATATAATAGGCCCCCACATGGCGGCCCATGGGCGAAACTTTCTTGGCCGCGAGCCGCGCCGCCGGCACGACAAAAGCCGGCATGTTGCGGCCGCGCGCCACGTCGACCAGGTCGGCGACGACGGCCGATGCTGTCGGCCCCTGCCCCGCGCCTCGTCCCTGGAACATGGTCGTGCCGACGAAGTCGCCTTCGACCACCACCGCATTGAAGACGCCTTCGATGTGGGCGATCGGTGCGTTGAGCGAGACCATGCAAGGATGGACGCGCTGCTCGATGCCGAATTTGGTCTCCCGGGCGAGGCCCAGCAGCTTGATGCGGTACCCCAGTTCCTCGGCGAACTGGATATCCATCGAGGTGATGCGGCGGATGCCCTCGACATGCACGCCATCGAAGTTCACACGGCAGCCGAATGCGGCACCGGTCAGGACGCTGAGCTTGTGTGCGGCATCGATGCCATCGACGTCGAAGCTGGGATCCGCCTCGGCATAGCCTGCGGCCTGCGCCTCGGCCAGCACGACGCCGAAGTCACGCCCGGTCTCGCGCATGGTCGTCAGGATATAGTTACAGGTGCCGTTCAGGATGCCGTAGAGCCGATGCACCCGGTTGCCGACCAGACCTTCGCGCAAGGCTTTGATGATCGGGATACCGCCGGCAACGGCCGCCTCGAAGGCGAGAATGCGGCCTTTCTTCTCGGCCAGGGCCGCGAGCTCGGCCCCATGCATGGCGAGCAACGCCTTGTTGGCTGTGACGACATGCTTGCCCGAGGCCAACGCCTTCTGGACGAGCTGCCGCGCGACGCCTCGCGAGCCACCGATCAGCTCGATCACGACATCGATGTCAGGTGCTGTCGCCAGCGCCAGCGGATCTTTTTCCCAGCGCAAGCTGGAGATATCGATGTCGCGCCGCTTGCCTTTGCTGCGCGCGCTCACGGCCACCAGCTTGAGTGGCCGGCCGCCGCGAAGCGACAGCAGGCGTCCGTGCTCGGCCAGCAACTTAACGACGCCAGCGCCCACAGTGCCGAGCCCGGCAATACCGATTCGAAGAGGAGAGTTCATGGCAGCCTGATATGTCGGAAAGGGATCAGGCGCGAGCCTTCAGAGGCGTGATGTTGTCCCCAACACCGCGCAGGTAGAGGTCGATCGCCCGAGAGGGATCGACCATCACCTGTCGGATATTGCGGATGGCCTGACGAATGCGATGCTTGTTCTCGACGAGGGCAATACGCACATACCCGTCGCCATGCTCGCCGAAGCCAATGCCTGGAGACACGGCAACATTGGCCTGCGTCAGCAGGAGCTTCGAAAAGGCAAGCGAGCCCAACTCGGTAAAGGGCTTGGGGATCGGCGCCCAGGCAAACATGCTGGCCGATGGCGCAGGCAGTGCCCAGCCGGCTGCCGAGAGGCCTTCGATCATCACGTCACGGCGTTCCTTGTAGGTGTTGCGCGCCTCGACGATGCAATCCTGCGGGCCGTTCAGCGCCGCTGTCGCCGCCACCTGGATCGGCGTGAAGGCGCCGTAATCGAGGTAAGACTTGATGCGCGTCAGCGCCTGGATGAGCGTTCTGTTGCCGGCCGCGAAACCCATGCGCCAGCCTGCCATCGAGTAGGTCTTGCTCATGGACGTAAACTCGACCGCGATCTCCCGCGCACCCGGCACCTGCAGCACCGATGGCGGCGGCACGCCGTCGAAATAGATCTCGGCATAGGCGAGATCCGACAAAATCCAGATGTTCTGCCTTTTGCAGAAGTCCACGACCGCCGTGTAGAAATCGAGATCGACAACCTGCGCGGTCGGGTTGGAGGGATAGTTCAGTACCAGCGCGATCGGCTTGGGCACGGTGTGGCGCACCGCCCGTTCCAGCGCCGGCAGGAATTCATTTATCGAGATGCTGCCCGGCACCGGAATGTGTCGCACCGAGCCACCGGCAATGATGAAGCCGTAGGGATGGATCGGATAGCTCGGATTGGGCACCAGCACGATGTCGCCCGGCGAGGTGATCGCCTGGGCGAGATTGGCCAGTCCCTCCTTCGACCCAAGCGTCACAATGATTTCGGTCTCGGGATCGAGTTCGACGTTGAAGCGGCGCTGGTAGTACGCCGCCTGCGCCTTGCGCAAACCGGGAATGCCGCGCGATGCCGAATAGCCATGCGCGCGGGGGTTGGCCGCTGCCTCGGCCAGCTTGGCTACGATGTGCGGCGCGGTCGGCAGGTCGGGGTTGCCCATGCCGAGGTCGATCACATCCTGCCCCGCGCCTCGGGCCCGGGCCTTCATGGCGTTCACTTCAGCAAACACATAGGGCGGGAGACGCTTGAGGCGATGGAATTCCTGGTCGTCCATTAGCTTTTCCTTGTGCGCCCAGGGGGCAACGAGCGCTTTTATCAGGATCCAGATGGCTTGGTGCCCGCCGGCGGAACGGGCAGCGGGGCGCCGGGTGTGGCATCGGGCGGCGGTACAGGCGTGCTGGTCACAGGCGCCGGCGGTGCTGCCACCGGCTGCGTCGGCGATCCGCCGGCCTTGTCGCCTGACGTCGTCGCCTGCTTGCCCGAGGCGTCTTTCTCGGCATCCTCGGCCTCCTTCGCGGCCTTGTCCGCCTTCTCGCGGTTCTCGCGCTCCTCCGTGTCGCGGGCCTGATCTTCTTTTTCCTGCTTCTCGAGTTGCGCCTTCTGGCCACCGCTCTCAGGGACAATCGAGCCGATCTTCGGCGTATCGCGCATGCTGTCGACCGGTGCGATCGACGCGTCGTATTGCTGGTTGGCGGGCGGCGGCGGCAAGGTCGCGCTCACCGGGACATCGCGTTCGGCGCCCGGCCTTGCCTTGGTCATATCGGTCGGCGTGCTGCTGCTGTCGAACCATCCGCAGCCAGACAGAAGAGCGAGAACCGACACACCGAGGATGCCGCGCAGGCAACCCGTCCTGATCTTGCTCGTCTGATTTCGCATCGTCGTCACCTGCCTGAAGCTCACGCGCCGCTGCTTAACGATAAGAGAGAGGAAGTTTGACCCTTCAATCGTCACGGCCTACCTAAAGGAAGCTCTTGGCAGCCCGCGGGAGCGAGCACAAGTTATAGTATCGGGATGTGGTAGTTACCGCAAGAAAAGCGGCAAAATCAATGATCTAGGAGGGAAGCCCATGTCGGACACGTCCGCGCCTGCAGGCCCTGCAACCGCTTTCCCCGGACTTTCCGAAGCGGAGTCCGAAAAGATGCGGGTGGCGTTCACGGACATAGCTGAACGCAGCCAGAAGCTCCTGAAGGACTTCGCCGACCGCTATGCCGCCGACGGTCCGCAGCCGGCCGATCCACTGCACCTTACCCAGACCTTCATGGACTTCACGGCCAAGATGCTAGCCGATCCCAACAAGCTCGTGCAGGCGCAGATCGAGCTCTGGCAGCAGTACGTGCGGCTTTGGCAGGTGACGACCCAGCGGATGATGGGCCAGAAGGTCGAACCTCTTGCCGAACCGGCGAAGGGCGACAAGCGCTTCAATGATCCAGCCTGGAAGGACGAGGTGATCTTCGACTACCTCAAGCAATCCTATTTGCTGACCGCCCGCTGGCTGCAAGGCACCGTGAAGGAGGTCGACGGCATCGACGACAAGACCGCGCAGAAGGTCGACTTCTATACCCGGCAATTCGTCGACGCGATGTCGCCATCGAACTTCGCGCTGACCAATCCGCAGGTCGTGAAAGCGACAGTCGAGAGCAAGGGCGAGAATCTGGTCAAGGGACTGCAAAACCTGCTCACCGATCTCGAGCGCGGCAAGGGCCGGCTGGTCATTCGGCAGACCGACATGAAGGCCTTCAAGGTGGGCGAGAACGTCGCCACCTCGCCCGGCAAGGTCGTCTACCAGAACGAGGTGATGCAGCTCATCCAGTACGCGCCGCGGACCGACGAAGTCTATGCGACGCCGCTCCTCATCGTGCCGCCATGGATCAACAAGTTCTACATCCTCGACCTAAAGCCGGAAAACTCCTTCATCAAGTGGGCCACCGAGCACGGCTACACCGTGTTCGTGATCTCCTGGGTCAATCCCGACGAGACCCTGAGCAAGCTCGTGTTCGAGGACTACATGAAGAAGGGCCCGCTTGCCGCGCTCGACGCGATCGAGAAGGCTACCGGCGAGAAGAAGGTCTCGGCGATCGGCTACTGCATCGGCGGCACGCTGATGGCGACGACGCTCGCCTACATGGCGGCGCGCGGCGACAATCGCATCGCCGCCTGCACCTTCTTCACGGCGCAAGTCGACTTCACCGAGCCGGGCGAGCTTGGCGTCTTCATCGACGAGGACCAGCTCGCCAGCATCGAAGAGGTCATGAGCAAGAAGGGCTATCTCGACGGAACCGAGATGGCGACCACCTTCAACATGCTGCGCGCCAACGACCTCATCTGGTCGTTCGTCGTGAACAACTACCTGATGGGCAAGGATCCCTTCCCCTTCGATCTCCTGTTCTGGAATGCCGACGCGACCCGCATGCCGGCGGCGATGCACAGCTACTACCTGCGCAACATGTACCAGAGGAACCTACTGGCGAAGCCGGGCGGACTGGTCATCGACAATGTGCCGATCGACCTGCGCAAGATTACGGTTCCGATCTATTTGCAGGCCGGCAAGGACGACCACATTGCGCCGGCCAAGTCGGTCTATAAAGCGACTCAGCTATACTCTGGCCCGGTACGCTTCATGCTGGCAGGCTCCGGACATATCGCGGGTGTCGTCAATCCACCGCACGCCAAGAAGTACCAGCATTGGCTGAACGAGACGGCGAAGAATCCGCCGACCTTGGAGGAATGGAGGGCCGGCGCCACGGAGTTCCCCGGCTCGTGGTGGAATGACTGGGACAAATGGCTGTCGGCCAAGTCCGGCCCCAAGGTCCCTGCCCGCATCCCCGGCCACGGCGACTTGCCGGCATTCGAGGAAGCGCCGGGTTCTTATGTGAAGGTGCGCCTGATCGACTAAGGTCCGCGATACGTTACAGATTCGTCCTGGCTATCGCGAAAGACGGTGACCTTCACCAGGCCCTTGCTCATTGGGGCGAGCCGGCGCCAGATCCAGGCGGCGAGATTCTCCATGGTCGCCAGGCCAAGATCTGGCACGTCATCCAGCATGTGGTGGTCGAGTCCAGCGCGCGTTTCGGCAAGGACGCGTTCAAGCAGGCCGAAATCGATCACCATTCCGGTCTTGGGATCGGGCTCGCCACGCAGCGTCACCTCGGCGCGATAGGAATGGCCGTGGATGCGCCGGCTCGACGCGGTATCGACGCTGCGCTCCAACGTGTGTGCGGCATCGAAGCGGAACGATTTGGTGAGCTCCCACATTAGCGGATACCCAGATGCTTGTGGGTCTGCATGCTGAGCTGCCATTGCGGATGGGCAAGGCAGTAGGCGATGACGAGCCGGGTATTCTCGGCGACGTCAGGACCATCCATCGGCTGCAGCGAGAAGCGCCGGAAATCGAGACCGACGAACGCCTCGGGCCGAACATCGACCTGCGGATAGACGAGCTTCAGCTCGTGGCCCTTCCTCACCTTCAGCTCATCTGGAGTCTTGGGGCTGACGCAGACCCAGTCTATGCCGGTGGGCAGTTCGATCGTGCCATTGGTCTCGAGGGCAATCTCGAAGCCGTGCGCATGCAGCGCCTCGATCAAAGCGCGATCGACCTGAAGCAAGGGCTCGCCGCCCGTCAGCACGACGAAGCGATGATCGCGGGGCCCTTCCCAGACGCGCTCGATCGCGGCAGCGAGATCATCAGACGCGGCATATCGGCCGCCGTCCGTGCCATCCATGCCCACGAAATCGGTGTCGCAGAACCGGCAGGCCGCGGTGGCGCGATCCTCCTCGCGGCCTGACCAGAGATTGCAGCCGGAGAAGCGGCAGAACACCGCCGCGCGGCCGGCCTGAGCCCCCTCGCCCTGCAGCGTCTTGAAGATTTCCTTGACGGCATAGCTCATGCGACCGCCTTCGCGACCCTACTCCGCCGCCTTCCGCTCGACAGGTCTATAGGCCTGCGCGAGCTTCACGTAACTCTCAGCCGAACGCCTGAACATCTCGAGATCCTTCTCGGTGATGTCGCGCAGCTTCACCGCCGGATTGCCGGCCCACAGTTCGCCCTTGCGCACGATCTTGCGCGGCGTGACCACGGCGCCGGCCGCTACCATCGCACCGGTCTCGACGACTGCTTCATCGAGCACCGTCGAATGCATACCAATGAACGAGTCGTCCTGCACTTCGCAGGCGTGCAGCAGAGCGAGATGCCCGACCGTGACATTGCGGCCAACGGTAGTGCCCAGGCCCCGCGCGGCAATGTGGATCACCACGCCGTCCTGGATGTTGGAATTGTCACCGATCCTGATGCCGGGGCCGTCGGCGCGCAAGACGGCACCGAACCAGATGCCACAATTGGCGCCAATCTCGACATCTCCGATCAGCGTGGCATTGGGCGCGACGAAGGCGGTCTTGTCGACCTTGGGAACGATGCCATTGAACGGGACAATCAGTCCTGACATGCCTTTCTCCGCAAAAACGAAGGGCGCCTCGCAGGCGCCCCTCGACCCTATCCGACCGGCTCTCGGGACGCGGTTTAGCGCTTGGAGAACTGGAAGCGGCGACGCGCGCCGGCGCGGCCGTACTTCTTACGCTCAACCACGCGGCTGTCGCGAGTGAGGAAGCCACTGGTCTTCATCGCGCCGCGCAGGTCAGGCTCGAACTTGGAGAGCGCCTGGGCGATACCGTGTCGGACGGCGCCTGCCTGGCCCGACAAGCCGCCACCCGAGACGGTGGCAACGACGTCGAACTGGCCGTTGCGCTGCGATACGTCGAACGGCTGCTGGATCACCATCTGCTGCGTGGGACGCGCGAAGTAGATTTTCTGGTCGCGCCCGTTGATGGTGATCTTGCCGGTGCCGGGCTTTACCCAGACGCGGGCGACTGCGTTCTTGCGGCGCCCCGTGGCATAGGCACGGCCCTGCGCGTCGATTTCCTTCTCACGGATCGCCGAAGGAGCCGGCGCCATCGGCGCCTTCTTGAGTTCGGCAAAGGACGAAAGTTCGGTAGCCATATCAGCCGATCCTCGAATTCTTACGGTTCATCGCGGCGACATCCAGCTTCTCGGGCTGCTGTGCCTCGTGCTCGTGATTGGGCCCCTTATAGACGCGCAGGTTCTTCATCTGCTGCCGACCAAGCGGGCCGCGGGTGATCATGCGCTCCACGGCCTTTTCGATGACGCGCTCGGGAAAACGGCCTTCCAGGCGCTTGCCCAAGGTCTCGCCCTTGATGCCGCCGGGGTGGCCGGTATGCCAGTAGAAGATCTCGCGCTCGGCCTTGCGGCCGGTCAGCCGAACCTTCTCGGCGTTGATGACTACGATGTTGTCGCCGCAATCGATATGCGGCGTGAACGTCGGCTTGTGCTTGCCGCGCAGGCGCATGGCGATGATCGTGGCCAGCCGGCCGAGCACCAGCCCGTCGGCGTCGATCAGCACCCACTTCTTCTGCACGTCGGCAGTTTTGAGGCTCAGGGTTTTCATGGCTCTTTCTTCCGTGAGGCGGCGCTTATGAAGAGATCGTCAGTGGAAGTCAAATCCATCGAATTTATGTCCTGAAATCAAAGCATTATGATCGCGGTATTATATTACCTCTTGCTAACTCGTTGACTTTGGCGGGATCGAATAGGTCATTGTGACATGTGCCACCGGCTCGCTCTTGCCTTCGTTCCAAATGGTGAAGTCGCCGACGGCAAGACTACGCCCCAGCTTCAACAACCGTCCCTCTCCGACCAGATGGGTAGTGGCTTCGGGCTTGCGCATGAAGTTGATGTTGAGGTTGGTCGTCACAGCCAGCGCCACCGGCCCCAATTGCCCCAGGATCAGCAGGTAGAAGCCGACGTCCGCCAGCCAGACCAGCGTCGGCCCCGACACCGTGCCGCCGGGCCGCAGATGCTGCTCGCTGGTCGGAAGGCGAAGACGGATCGTCTTGTCGTCGAGATGCTCGATCGCCATGCCGGCCGTTGCGGCCTGCGGGAATTCCTTGTCGAGGAACACCATCAACTCCGCGGGCGTCATCACTGGCATGACGCCCCGCTTCTCACACCATAGAATATGGCCATGTCCGCTGCCCCCAATGAGCCCGTCCTGCTGCGCCGTGACGACGGCCGCGTTGCCATCCTCACCCTGAATCGTCCGCGCGCCATGAACGCGCTGTCGGGCGAGCTTATAGACGCGCTGCAAGCGGAATTCGACAGGCTCGCGACGGACCGCGCAATCCGCTGCGTGATCATCGAAGCAACAGGCCGCGCCTTCTCGACCGGCCACGACCTGCGCGAGGTGGCAGCTCGCAAGGACTACGCCTTCCATCACGACCTCCTGACGCGCTGCTCGGCGATGATGCTCTCGGTCCATCGCCTGCCCCAACCGGTGATCGCCAAGGTCCATGCCATGGCAACGGCGGCGGGCTGCCAGCTCGTCGCGGCCTGCGATCTTGCCGTTGCTTCCAGCGAGGCGACGTTTGCCACCTCGGGCATCACCAACGGCCTCTTCTGCGGCACGCCCTCGGTCACGGTCGGCCGCAATGTCGGCAAGAAGCGCGCGCTCGATATGCTTTTCACCGGCCAATTCATCGACGCCAACACCGCTTTGCGCGACGGGCTGGTGAGCCGCGTCGCGGCTCCGGACAAGCTCGACCAGGAGACGATGGCGCTCGCCACGCACATCGCCAACCAGCCACCGCAGCAGATCGCCTCGGGCAAGGCGATGTTCCACAAGCACATGGAAATGAACATCGATCAGGCCTATGCGCTCGCCACCGAGTTCATGGCTGGCGCCCTGCAGAGCGAAGACTCCCAGGCCGGCATCGATGCCTTCGTGAACAAGCAGCCCAAGCCCGACTGGAAGGGCAAATAGCCTCTTTCTGAAATCGGATTGAAGCTACGGCGTTATCGCCTGAGAGCTTTGTCCAAAAATTAGATGATATGCCAACTAATGATATTACAGATAATTCAACCATGCCTCCTTCTGCCGACACCCTGCGAAATTCCTTCGGCGCCTCGCTGGCCCGCGCTTCCCGTCAATGGCGGCGCGCCGCTGATCAGCGGTTGCAACCGTTCAACCTCACCGAGGCCACCTGGCTGCCTCTAGTGCATATCGCCCGAGCAGCCACCCCGCCGCGCCAGAAGGATCTGGCGGCCTCGCTCTCGCTGGACGGCTCGTCGGTCGTACGGCTGCTCGACAATCTGGAAACGGCGGGCCTGATCAAGCGCCGCGAGGAGGCGAGCGACCGGCGCGCCAAGGCGATCTTCCTGACGGCACGGGGTCGTGCCATCGCCGACAAGGTCGAGGTGGCGGCACGGCAGGTTCGGCGCGACGCCCTGGCCGGCCTTAGCGACCGAGACATCGAGACCGCCTTCCGCGTCCTCTCGCATATCTGCAACGCGCTGGAGAAATCCAAGCAGGAAATAGCGGCATGACCGTCGCTGCCATGATCGTGGAAAAACCTTCGCGCGCAGCACCGCTTTGGCTGCTCGCGCTGCTCACCTTCAGCGGCACGCTCGCCATGCATGTCTTCGTGCCGGCTTTGCCCGAAGCCGGCCGCGACCTCGGCGCCAGCATCGGCGAGATGCAGATGACGATGAGCGTCTACATCTTTGGACTCGCGGTCGGTCAGCTCTTGTATGGCCCACTGTCGGACCGTTTCGGCCGCCGATCCGTCCTGACAGTAGGGCTCGTGATCTACGCCGGCACGGGCCTGTGGGCCGCCTTTGCGTCTGACGTGCACACGCTGATCATCCTGCGCCTCTTGCAGGCGCTCGGCGGATGCTCGGGGCTTGTGATCGGTCGTGCAATTGTCCGCGACACGGCACTCGCCAAGGAGGCAGCACAGCGGCTCGCATTGATGAACCTGATGGTGGCGATAGGACCAGGCGCCGCTCCCCTTCTCGGCAGCGCGCTGACGACTGCCTTCGGCTGGCGCTCGATCTTCTTCGGCCTGGCGGGCCTTGGCGCGATCAATCTTCTCTTCACCTGGGTCCTGCTGCCGGAAACGCATTCGACAACCGGATCGGCGCACGTCGGCATGCTGGCGCGCAACTACGGCCGCTTGCTGCGCTCGCCCGCCTTCCTCGGCTACTCGCTGGGTGGCGGCTGCGCCACAACATCGATGTACGGGTTCGTCGCCGTCTCACCCTTCATCTTCACCCATCAACTCGGCCGGCCCGACCATGAGGTGGGAATCTATCTTGCACTCCAGATCTCTGGCGTGTGGCTCGGCAGCATGGCGGCGGCGCGCCTCATTCCGAAGTTCCCGATCAACTGGCTCATGGTCGGGGCCAACGCAGCCAGCGTGCTGGCGGCGCTGTTCCTCCTCGCCACCGTGCTTTCCGGACATCTCTCGGTGCCGCTGATCGTCGGTCCGATGTTCTTCTTTGCCTTTGGGGCCGGCATCGCGTCCCCGGCGGCCCTCAGCCAGGCGATCAGCGTCAATCCCACGGTCATCGGGTCGGCTTCCGGTCTTTACGGCTTCAGCCAGATGGGCGTCGGTGCTGTCTGCACCGCCATCGCTGGCCTCGGCGACAACCCCGCACTCACTGCAGCCATCGTACTGGTGGTCGCCGGTCTGATCGCACAGATCTCGTTCTGGATCGCGCTGCGTTTTCGCGAGCCTATGGCCGGAGCAGACTAGAGCAGGAACCATTACCTCCTCGGTAGTCGACGGAGGTTTGCTGGGTCTTCACGTTGAACCGATCATTCGCGTGAGGACAAATGCATCCGCTCGATCAGGCAACGTCGCTCGCTCCCTCTTCGTGTGGCAGCCTGCACGGCTGCACATGTGATGCCTATTGGAACTTCGGCGGGCCGTTCGGCGGCGTGACAGCCGCGATCCTGATGCGCGCGGTCCTCGAGAGGACGGATCGCCTTGGCGACCCTTGCTCGATCACCGTCAATTTCACCGCGGCTATTGCACGCGGTTCGTTCGATGTTGCCGTGCGCCCGATCCGCACCGGCCGTTCGGTGCAGCATTGGTATGTCGAGCTGCGGCAAGCCGATGTGGTGGCCGCAAACGCCACCATCGTCTGTGCCAAGCGCAATGCCACCTGGGCTCACCAGCCAGTGACACCTCCGTCGGCACCTCCCGCCCAATCAATCGAGCCGATGCCGAACGACAGCCCCAACGCCTTCGTCCGGCAGTTCCAGTTCCGATTCGTCGAGGGAACTCTCGAACGGCTGCCGAGCTTCGATGGCAGGCTGCGAAGCGCGCGCACGTGCCTGTGGCTGGACAATGCCGTTCCGCGACCATGGGACTTCGTTGGTCTTACGACCTTTTGCGACCTCTTCTTCGGCCGAATCTTCCACGTCCAGGGCACGGTCTTTCCCGCGGCGACGGTATCGATGACGGCCTACTTCCATATCGATTCAGAAAATCTGTCGGCACTCGGCGACGGTCCGCTGCTCGGCGTCGCCGACGCGAACACCTTCGTGGCTGGCTTCTTCGACCAGACTGCGCAGCTCTGGTCGCCGGACGGATGCCTGCTCGCCACGACGACCCAGATCGTCAACTATCGAACGTGATCAACGCACCAGATTGACGAGCGTCTCGCCGCGGGCAAAGCGGTCGATGTTCGCGGCAACCAGCGCCGCCCGCGATTGGATGGTGCCCTGTGTGCCGCCCGACATATGCGGCGTCATCAGGACATTCGGCAGCTCGTGGAAAGGCTGCTCAGCAGGCAAGGTCGGCTTGTCGTCCTGCGGATAGCGATACCAGACATCGAGCGCCGCACCGGCGAGCCGGCCTTCGGCGAGCGCGCGATAGAGGGCGTCACCGTCGACGATCTCCGCCCGCGCAACGTTGATCAGGCAGGCACTCGCCTTCATGAGTGCGAGCTCACGTGCGCCAATCAGCCCACGCGTGGCGTCATTCAGAGACAGGGTGATCGCAAGATAGTCGGAGCGGCGCAGCACCTCATCCAGGCGATCGGGTCCGCCGACATCGGCCAAGCCGTCTTGGTCGGTCGACGGCGTGCGGCGAGTGGCTAGCACTTCCATGTCAAAGGCACGCGCGCGACGCGCCAGTGCTTGGCCGATATGACCATAGCCCAGGATACCCAGCGTCTTTCCGGCAAGCTCGGCAGCCGGCGGCAGGCGCGGCTTGCCCGGCACCCACGGACCCGGCCAGATGCCTGCCCGCAGATCGGCATCGAGGCGTATCAGGTTGCGGGCGAGTACCAGCATGGCGCTGATGATGTACTCGGCGATGCCCGTCTCATGGCCGTAGGCGTTGGCCAGCAATGTGCCTTTCGGCAGCGCGGTACGGTCGATGCGATCAAGACCCGCTGCCGGGAGCTGCACCAGCTTCAGTCGCGACCCGGCCGCTTTGCCCATCGCCGCGGAGAAGGCCAGCGTCACCAGGATGTCGATCTCGCCCAGGTGAGCCAAGACAGAACCCTCGTCCGCCTGCAAGGTCTCGCACGGCGTCTTGATCAGCGGCCGAACAAGCGGTTCGAAAGGTCCGGCAAAGGCGCCGGTAAAAGCGATACGGAGCATGGCTGGACTTTCCATGCCGGCCCAAGCTCCAACAACTACCTTCGACGTTATTGCTTGACGTTATTACGCCTCAGCGCGCCCAATCGCCGGCGCCCTTCTTCACGAGCTGGCGCTTTAGCGCTTCGAAGTAGCTCACGCCGTATTCCGGCGCCGAGCGCCGCTGCTTCATATACTGGGCCCCACGCTGGATGATGTAGTCGTCGATCGCGACCGGCTCCTCGCCGAGCTGGCGCGAGATCAGCTCCAGCTCGCAGGCTCGCTCCAGCATGTACATGCCGCGCAACGCTCCGGGCAGCGTCGCATGCGCCGTGAGCAGGCCGTGGTTGTGCAGGATGACATGACCACCCTTCTGGCAGGTCTTGCCCAGTTCCTCACACTCTTCGACCGTCGCCGGCACGCCATACTGGTGGTAGACGACATCGTCGAATATAGCGAGCGCGTCCTGACTGATTGGCCGCAGGCCCTGCTTCATGAGCGAGACGCCCCCGCCCGCCCGGGTGTGCGTGTGCATCACGCAATTGACGTCAGGCCTCGCCTTGTAGACGCCGCTGTGGATGGTGAACCCCGCCGCGTTGAAGCGGCCCTGCTTGCCGTAGACCTTGCCATCGAGATCCATCTTGATCAGGCTCGAGGCGGTGATCTCGTCGAACATCTCCTCGTAGTGATTGATCAGGAAGTACTGCGGTTCGCCCGGTACCCGCACCGACATGTGCGTGTCGATGAGATCGGTCCAGCCGAGATGGTCGACCACGCGATAGAGCGCCGCGAGGTCGCATCGCGTCGTCCATTCCGCCTCGCTCATGCCAACACGATCCTGCACTAAGCTGTCCATCGCCCGATCCTCCGATGCGTCATTTCCTGACTGTCGGGCCAGGAGGTTACTTGAAGAAACCCCTTGGCGCGAACAGCCTTTCAGCAAAGGTGCGACGGCAGATTCGCACGGCTACTTCTTGGCTTTTGCCTCGAACTCGTGGATCGCTGTCAGCGTGTTCTCGACGTGCTTGTCAGGATTGCGATCGGCATAGGCGTAGATGATCTTGCCGTCCGGGGCGATGACGTAGGAAATCCGGTCGGCAATGTCAGTCGAACCGGTACGGACCAAAGTCGAGTCGTAGGCGCGAATCACCTTAAGATCGGGGTCCGCCGCGACCGGAAATTTAGCCGAGCATTCCTGGGTCGAAAACTGGTGCAGGGTCCCAATGTCGTCAGCCGACATGCCGATCAACGTGGCGCCGGCTGCAGCGAAGCGGTCGGCCGCCTCGGCGAACTCATGCGCCTCGGCTGTACAGCCTTTGGTGAAGGCCTTTGGGAAGAAGTAGAGGACGACAGGTCCCTTCTTCAGGGCATCTGCCAGCGAAAAGGTGAATTCCTTTCCACCAACCGCTGCCGACGCCGTGAAATCTGGAGCGACAGCACCCGGCTTCAATGCAGCGAAGGCAGGCGCCGCAAAAACGCAACCGAGTGCCAAAGCAACTGCTACAACTCGTTTCATACTCAACTCCACCACTTTGACTGGCCGAAACCATAGACCGATGTGGTGGGGCGTTCGCGTCACGTCATGGTGAGGCAGATCGTCAAACGGTGTTCATGCCTTTCGTGTATGTGGACGGCACGACTGTCTTCACTGCCTGAGCGCGCTTGGCCAGCCAATAGGCTTGCGCTGGCGGCACGGAGGCGAAACCCTTGTCGATGCCCAGTTTTTGCGCCGCATCCATCGGCCAGTTGGGATTGTAAAGAAGCTCACGCGCGAGAGCGATCAGGTCGGCGCGGCCCTGCTGCAGGATCTGCTCGGCCTGATCGGCATGCACAATCAGCCCAACAGCCATGCTCATGATCCCGGCATCCTTTCTCAGCCGCTCAGCGTACGGCACCTGGTAACCGTACGTCACCGGCCCCGTGCTCACGACGGGAGCGCCGCGCATGCCTCCGGAGCTGCAATCGATCACATCGACGCCCTTTGGTTTCACCAGCTTGGCGAGTGCAACGCTCTGGTCGGGGCCCCAGCCGGCATCATCCTCGACAGAGAGCCGCAGGAACAGGGGCTTCGACGCCGGCCAATGCGCGCGCACGCTCTCCACCACCTCGATGCAGAAGCGCATGCGATTCAACTCGCTGCCGCCGTACTCGTCATTGCGCCGGTTCGAGAACGGCGAGAGGAACTGATGGATGAAATATCCGTGCGCCCCATGGATATCGAGCACTTCGAAGCCTGCCTCGTTGGCCCGCCGGGCCGCCTGCCCCCAGCGCTCGATGACTTCGGGGATTTCATCGCGCGTCAGCGCTCGCGGTGTTGGATCCGTCGCAGGCGCGTTGACCGCGCTCGAGGAAACGAGTTCCCAGGCCTCCCAGTCGTCGATCTCGGACGACGGCGTGAGCGGTGCGCCGCCCTCCCACGGCCGGAACCGCCGCGCCTTGCGCCCGGAATGGCCGAGCTGGATGCCGGGGACGGCATTGTGCAGTTTGATGAAATCGACGCAGCGCTTCAGTCCGGGAACGAACGCATCGTCCCATAGGCCAAGATCGCCCACCGTGCCGCAGCCCCGTCGTTCGACCTTGGTCGATTCCATGATGACGAGACCCGCGCCGCCAGCGGCGTATCGTCCGGCGTTCATCAGATGCCAGTCGGTCGCAAAGCCCTTGATTGCGGAATATTGGTGCATCGGCGCCACCACGACCCTGTTTTTCAAGGTCACGTCGCGGATCGAAATCGGTTCGAACAGCTTCGGTTGCGCCATGTATACTCCTCCAATGACTGCGATCGTTCACGACCGCTACGATGACACATATTTGCGCGGCATCCTGCGCGCAACCAAGACCATTGCCATGGTCGGCGCGTCCGCCAACTGGAACCGCCCGTCGTACTTTGCCATGAAGTATCTGCTCGACCGCGGATACAAGGTCATCCCGGTCAATCCCGCGGCGGCCGGACAGCAAATCCTAGGCCAGAAAGTTTACGGCTCGCTCGATGAGTTGCCCGTCAAGGCCGACATGATCGATATCTTCCGCAACTCCGAAGCTGCCGGTCCGATCACCGACGCCGCGATCAAGCATGGGGCAAAGGTGGTCTGGATGCAGCTCGGCGTCTGGAATGACGATGCCGCCCATCGCGCGGAAGCGGCCGGCCTCAAGGTGGTCATGAACCGTTGCCCCAAGATCGAACATTCGCGCCTTGCCGGCACCATCGAATGGCACGGCATTGCAAGCGGCGTGATCAGCAGCAAGAAACGCAAGCTCTAGCTTCGTTGCCAGAGGGAGGAAGCATCCATGAAATTCGGCGTGTTCGATCACATGGATCGGGCCGGCGACAACCTCGCTCGGCAGTTCGATGAGCGGCTCAGCCTGATCGAGCTGTACGAGAAGAGCGGCTTTCACGCCTATCATATCGCCGAGCACCACGCGACGCCGCTCGGCATGGCGCCGTCGCCCAGCGTGTTCCTGGCGGCAGTGGCACAGCGAACCACGACACTGCGCTTTGGGCCATTGGTCTATACGGTGAACCTCTATCACCCGCTGCGCTTGATCGACGAAATCTGCATGCTCGACCAGTTGAGCCACGGCCGTCTCGAGCTCGGTATCGGCCGCGGAATCTCGCCCTACGAGGTCGGGTACTACGGCGTCGATCCGGCAACAGGTCCTGAGCGCTTCGCCGAGGCGCTCGAAGTCATCCTCAAGGGCCTCGCCGTGCCTCGCCTCACCTACAAGGGAAAGTACTTCACCTTCGAGGATGTGCCGATGGAGATGCGGCCGGTGCAGCAACCGCATCCGCCGCTCTGGTACGGCGCCAATTCGCTGGAAAGCGCCGATCGGCTGGCGCGGCAGGCCTGCAACACGGTGGTCGGCATGAAGGCTGAGGGCGTTGGCACGTTCTCGGCGCGCTTCCGCGCTGCCTGGAAGGCGCTCGGCCGCCGCGATTCGGACTTGCCGCTGATCGGGCTCAGCCGCCATGTCGTCGTAGGCGATACCGATCGCGAGGCGCAGAGCGCGGCCAAGCGCGCCTTCGTGCTTTGGTACGATGCGCTGATCCATCTCTGGCGTGCGCACGGTGTCGGCTTGCCCCGTCAGTTGATACCCGCCGAATTCGAAGAGGCGTTGGACGCCGGCTACATCATCGCCGGCTCGCCGTCGACGGTGCGCGAGCGGATGAAGCGCGACAACGATATTGCCGGCATCAACTATTGCCTCTGCCGCTTGGCCTTTGGTGATCTCTCGCTGGAGGAGTCGACACGATCGGTCGAGCTGTTCACGCGGGAAGTCATGCCCGCTCTCTAGCAGACAAGGCAAAGCCGGCGATGGAGACCACCGCCGGCTTCGTCGAGAGTTCGTTATCCGTTACGCTGCCCGGGGAGATACAGCAACATACCGGGTCGCTCCCTCTCGATAGATCTTCAGCAACACCGGCTTGTTGGCCTTCTTCGCTTCCGTGAGCTTGCTGGCCGCAGCCTTCGGACTGTCGACGGTGTCGCGTCCGACTTGCTGGATGATGTCACCTGCCCGCAGTCCCTTGTCGTCGGCGGGGCTGCCCGGCTCGACGCCGGCAATCAGCGCGCCGTTGACCGAGTCCTTGAGGCCGAGTTCCTCGCGAGCCTCCGGCGTCACCGGCGCCAGCGAGAAGCCGAACGATCCGTGCTCGGCCTTCGCGCCAGGCTTGCTGCTGCCCTCGTCTGCCTTCGCCTGCTGGTTCGACGCGTAGTCGCCAAGCTTGGCCTCGAGGGTCATGGTCTTGCCGTCGCGCACCAGGCCGACCTTGACGGTCGAGCCGGGCTGCGCCGCGGCGATGGTACGGGTGAGATCTTTGATGTCGCCGATCTCCTTGCCGTCGACGCTCTTGATCACGTCGCCCGACTGGATGCCGGCCGTGGACGCTGCACTCTTGGGTTCGACCTGCGCAACCATTGCGCCCTTGGTCGAGCCGAGCGACAGGCTGTCGGCGATTTCAGACGTTACCGGCTGAATTTCAACGCCAAGCAGCCCGCGCTCGACCCGCCCGTGATCACGCAGCTGCCCCACCACAGGCTGTGCGATGCTGGACGGAATGGCAAAACCCAGGCCAACGCTCCCACCCGACGGCGAGAAGATCGCCGTGTTGATGCCGATCACCTTGCCGTCCATGTTGAACAGCGGGCCACCGGAGTTGCCGCGGTTGATGGCGGCGTCGGTCTGGATGTAGTCGTCGAACGGACCCGAGTGGATGTCGCGGCCGCGCGCCGAGACGATGCCGGAGGTCACCGTGCCGCCAAGGCCGAACGGATTGCCGACCGCCATCACCGGCTGGCCGACGCGCACCTGGTTGGCATCGCCGAACTCGACATAGGGAAGCGGCTTGTCGGCCTTGATCTTCAGCACCGCGAGATCGGTCTTCTGATCGCCGCCCAGCAGCTTGGCCGGATACTTGGTGCCGTCCGCCATCGTGACCGTAATCGATTCGGCCTGGCCGGCGACGTGGTAGTTCGTCACGACGATGCCCGACGGATCGACGATGAAGCCGGTGCCGAGCGCCTGCTCCTTGGGCATCGGCCGGGTCTTCATCTGGCCCTGACCGAACCGTTCGGCGAACTGGCGCATGAACTCTTCCATCTGCCGCTGCGTCGAGCGATCGGACATCTGCATGCCTTCGGCGCCCTCGGCCTTCATCGTCACCTGGACGTTGACGACGGCCGGCGTCACCTTGGCAGCAAGATCGGAAAGATCGCGCGGCGTGGCCTCACCTGCCATCGCCGTCGGCGCGGTCAGGATCGGCATGATCACCGCCGGCGCGGTCAGCGCTGTCGTGAGCGCCAGGGCGGCTAGAATGGATTTGGTCTTCGACATTGGGAAAATCTCCTCGTGGTCGCCTTGTTGGCTCGCGAGGAATATGGGACTTCGGTCGTGGCGACCTCATGTCCGCAACATTGAAAGTTTGTATAGTTCGCCCGCATTGCAGGACAGCCGAAAACGACAAAAATAGTGCCGGAACGAAAGGGCCGCGGTGAAAATCCTCCTGATTGAAGACGACCGGCAAACGGCGGATTACATCGCCAAGGGGCTGCGCCAGCACGGACATGTAGTCGATCAGGTCGACAACGGCCGCGACGGCCTCTACATGGCGACCGGCGAACCGTACGACGTGATGGTCGTCGATCGCCATCTACCCAAGATGGACGGCCTGTCGATGGTCAAGGCGGCCCGCGACGCCGGCATGCGCACGCCCGCCCTGTTCCTCACAACCATGGGCGGCGTCGACGATCGCGTCGCCGGGCTCGAAGCCGGGGCCGACGACTATCTGGTAAAGCCCTTTGCCTTCGCTGAACTCCTGGCGCGGATCAGCGCGCTGGCTCGGCGGCCCCCCATGGTCGCGCAGACCAAGCTGCAGGTGGGCGGCCTTGAGCTGGACCTGCTGGGACGCGCGGTGACGCGCGAGGGCAAACGACTCGACCTCCTGGCCCAGGAATTCAAGATCCTCGAATATCTCATGCGGCATGCCGGTGAAGTCGTCACCCGAACCATGTTGCTCGAGAAGGTCTGGGATTTTCACTTCGATCCGAAGACCAACATCGTCGAGACGCATATCAGCCGCCTGCGCTCCAAGATCGACAAAGGCTTCGACAAGCCCTTGCTCCATACGGTGAGAGGAGCTGGCTATGTCATCCGCGCCGCCGAATAGGATCTTCGGCCGGATCCTCCGCTCGGCGAGTTTTCGCCTGGCGTTGATTTACGCCGCACTGTTCGTCGTGTCGGCGTGCGTGCTGTTTGCGACCGTGTTCGTGACGGCGACGGTAGCCATGCAGAGCGACATGCAGGCGGTATTGAAAACCGAAGCCTTGCAGCTTGCCGAGATCCATCGCCGTTTCGGCCTGGTCGGTCTTGCCCAACAGATCACCCGCCGGATGGATTTCCGTACCCGCGGGCCGATCTACTACCTCTTGCAGGCGCCCAACCGGCAGGTCGTGGTCGGCAACCTGCCCGGCATGCCGCCGGTCGAAGGCGTGATCGATTTCCGAAACGAACGCGCGACCGACGAGGCGGATGTCGAGCGCAGTCGACTCATGGGTTTCGGCCTTGTTCTGCCCGACGGCGCCTTTCTCCTGGTCGCGCAGGATGCAGGCCGGCTACTCGACATGCAGCGCGCGATCATCCGTGCCTTCGTGTGGGCCGGCGGCCTCACACTGTTCCTTGCGGTCGGCGGCGGTCTGTTGCTTGGCCGCAACTTCCTGCGCCGCATCGACACGATCGGGCGTACCACGCGTGTCATCATGGAAGGCGATCTCAGTGCGCGCATTCCCGTCCGTGGCACCAACGACGAGATCGACCAGCTCGTGGCCAGCCTGAACGCCATGCTCGAGCGGATCCAGGCACTCATGGAAGGCCTGCGCCAGGTCACCGGCGACATCGCCCATGATCTGCGCACACCGCTCGGCCGGCTTCGGCAGCGGCTGGAGGACGCGCGCGAGCATGCCACGACCACAGGCGAATACGCTGTCGCGACCGACGCAGCCATCACCGAAGCCGACACGCTGCTCGAGACTTTCTCCGCCCTGCTGCGCATCGCCCAGATCGAAGCCGGCGCACAGAAGAGCGCCTTTTCCGAACTCGATCTCTCGGCACTGTTGCGCAGCGTCGGCGAGGCCTACTTGCCTTCAGCCGAAGACGCCCAGCATGCCCTGGATCTCAAGATCGACGGTGGCGTACGACTCACCGGCGACCGCCAGCTCGTCGCTCAGATGGTGTCGAACCTGATCGAGAACGCCCTGAACCACACGCCGGCCGACAGTACCGTCAGCCTTCGCCTGACACGACGAGATGCCGGCTTCGACATCGAGGTATCCGACAACGGCTCCGGCATCCCCGAAGCTGAGCGTGAGCGCGTCTTCGACCGTTTCTATCGCCTCGACCGCAGCCGCACCACTGCCGGCAGCGGCCTCGGCCTCGCGCTCGTCAAGGCAATCGCCACACTGCACGGGTTGTCGATCAAACTTGAAGACGCGCATCCGGGTCTGCGCGTCACGATCTCGCACTAAGCATTTCGCCGCGCGAAGAAGCGGGGTCCAAGCAACATACTAGAGTGATTGTGGGTGCCTTCAGTTGAGGCGACACTGGCTGTCATGGATACGCTCTTTGCCTATGTTGGCAGCTACACCACGCCCGAACGTCATGGTCGCGGCAACGGCATCAACGTCTACAAGGTTGATCGTCGAAGCGGCGCATTCGCTCACGTGAAGCGTTACGGCGGCCTCGAGAACCCCTCATTCCTGGCGGTCGATCCGACAGGACGGTATCTCTATTCAATCCATGGCGATCGCAGCGAAGTCACGGCCTTCGCGATCGACCCACGCACCGGCCACCTCCGCTTGCTCAATCGCCAATCGACCGGAGGCTACAACCCAATCCACCTTGCGTTCGACAGGACGGCGCGCTTCCTGGTCGTCGCCAACTACGGCACCGATTCGACGGCCGTCCTGCCGATCGACCGGGACGGAACCCTCGGCCCCTACTCGACGCTCACGACCGTGACCGGAACTGCGGGTCCGCATCGAACCGAGCAGACAAACATCCGACCTCATCACAATCCGCTGGACCGGTCGGGCCGTTATTTCTTCCTGCCCTGCAAAGGCGGCGACGTCGTGATTTCCTATCGACTCGACAAGAAGCGCGGCGTGCTGGTGGAGAGCGGTCGCGTCGCCGCACGGCCTGGTGCCGGTCCACGTCATATCGATTTCCATCCGCGGCTTCCCTCTGCGTATGTGATCAACGAGCTCGACTCCACCATCACGACCTACCGCCACGAGGGAGCCAGGCTCACGCCGTTGCAAGTCGTTCGTTCCACGCCCGACAATTTCACCGGCTACAGCACCGGCGCGGAAATCGCGGTCGATCGCGTCGGCCGTAACCTCTACGTCTCCAACCGGGGGCACGACAGTATCGGCGTTTTTGCGATCGATACGGCAAGGGGAACCCTCGCGCCCAAGCAATGGGTGCCGACCAAGGGCACCGTGCCGCGCTTTTTCGCGCTCGATCCGTCGGAACGCTTCCTGTATGTCGCCAACCAGGGCAGCCATACGATCTTCGCCTATCGCAGAGGGCGGGATGGGAAACTGTCACCGACCTCGACCAAGGTGGCCGTCGGCAGCCCGGCCTGCATTGTCTTCAGTGGCGGAGTGATACGATGAGCGACAAGAACTACGGCTTCGAGACCCTGTCGGTCCATGCCGGCGCCGCGCCCGATCCGGCGACTGGCGCCCGCGCGCAGCCGATCTACCAGAGTACGGCCTACGTCTTCGAGGATGCCGACCATGCCGCGGCGCTGTTCAACCTGCAGACTGTCGGTTTCATCTATTCCCGCCTCACCAATCCGACCAACGCCGCTCTCGAGACCCGTATCGCCACGCTTGAGGGAGGTCGCGGTTGCACGGTCACGTCGAGCGGACATGCGGCCCAGGTCCTCGGTTTGTTTCCGCTGATGCGGCCGGGCAACGATATCGTCGCATCGTCGCGCCTCTATGGTGGGTCTATCCAGCAGATGCGCAACACCTATCCTAAGTTCGGCTGGACTGCACAAATCGTCGATGCCGACCAGCCTGACAATTTCAAACGCGCTGTCACTGAAAAGACGCAGGCTTTCTTCATCGAAAGCCTTGCGAATCCCGGCGGTGTGATCAGTGATATCGAGGCGATAGCGCGCATAGCCGAGTCGGCTGGCGTGCCGCTGATTGTTGACAATACTTTGGCCACGCCGTGGCTCTGCAAGCCAATTGATTATGGAGCCACGCTGGTGGTGCATTCGACCACGAAATTCCTGAGTGGCAACGGCACGTCGATGGGCGGCGCCGTGGTCGATTCGGGCAAGTTCGACTGGGCGAAGAGCGGCAAGTTCCCGAGCCTGGCCGGGCCGGAGCCCGCCTATCATGGTCTCAATTTCTTCGAGACGTTCGGCGACATGGCCTACACGTTCCATAGCCACGCCGTAGGGTTGCGCGATCTCGGCCCCTCCCAGGCGCCGTTCAATGCCTGGCTCACCATGCTCGGCATCGAGACGCTTGGCCTGCGCATGGAGCGCCACTGCAGCAACGCGCTCGCGGTCGCGCGATATCTCGAAAAGCATTCCGCCGTCGCATGGGTCAACTATGCGGGACTGCCCTCGAACAAATACAATGCGCTCGCGAAGAAATATCTGCCGCGTGGCGCCGGCTCGGTATTCACCTTCGGCGTCAAGGGCGGCTACGACGTGGGCGTGAAGATCGTCGACAGCGTAGAGCTCTTCTCGCATGTCGCGAACATCGGCGATGCCAAGAGCCTGATCATCCATCCTGCCTCGACCACGCATCGTCAGCTCTCGGAAGAGCAGCGCGTGGCCGCAGGCGCCGGCCCCGATGTGATCCGCCTCTCGATTGGCATCGAGACGGTGGACGATATCATTGCCGATCTTTACCAGGCCTTGGCCAAGGCCACCGCCTAAGCGATCAACAGGAGACCATTAGATGCTGAGTCGTGCCGACAACGAGTTCCTGACCCAGAGTGGCAAAAGCACGCCGATGGGCGAGCTGCTGCGCCGCTTCTGGATGCCGGCCCTGCTCAGCGCAGAGCTGCCCGAGCGCGATGGGCCGCCGAAAAAGATCAAGATCATGGGCGAGGATCTGCTTGCCTTCCGCGACAGCGATGGAAAAGTCGGCATCGTCGAGCCGCACTGCCCTCATCGCGGTGCCAATCTCTACTATGGCCGCAACGAACAATGCGGCCTGCGCTGCGCCTATCACGGCTGGAAATTCGACGTCGACGGCAACTGCATCGACCTGCCGACCTCGCCGCCGGAGTCTTCGTACAAGGACACGATCAAGCTCCTGGCATATCCCACTCGCGAATGGGCCGACATGATCTGGGTCTACATGGGCCCTCGCGAGCACGTGCCCGAGTTGCCGCAACTCGAGGTCGGCCTGGTGCCGGCGTCGAGCCGGTACGTCACCAAGAAATGGCAGGACTGTAATTGGGTCCAAAGCGTCGAAGGCGCCATCGACACCTCACACTTCTCGTTCCTTCACATGACGCTGGCGAAGGACGCAGCGGCCGCGCGCGCGGCCATGGCGAAGGCGGCCATTGCCGACCAAGGCAAGCCCGATGATCGTATTCGTTGGGTGCAGAACGACCCGCGTCCCAAGTTCGTCGTGCTGGGCCACGATGCCGGGCTGGTGATCGGCGGCGCCCGCAAGACCGATGGTCCTGAGCTCTACTGGCGCATCGCGCAGTTCCTGATGCCCAACCACGGCTTCACGCCGACCGCTTTTCCCGGCGAGATCTATTACGGCCAGACCTGGGTGCCGGTCGATGACAGGTCATGCTGGATTTATACCTATTCCTGGCAACCTGATCGGCCCTTCACCAATACCGAACGGACGAAATTCGTCGGCGGCTTCAACGTCCATGCCGAGGTCGACGAGAGCTATGTGCCGCTGCGCAACTTGCGCAATGAATATCAAATCGATCGCGCGGAGCAGAAGTCGCAGACCTACACTGGCATCACCGGCGTTTCGGAGCAGGACGCCGCGATCCAGGACAGCCAAGGCCCGGTGCAGGATCGGACCCGGGAACACCTTGGTCCGACCGACCTCGGCATCGTCGAATTCCGCAAGCTGGTGATGGGTGCCGCACGTGCCCTCGGCAAGGGCGAAAGCCCCCGCGCGGCAAAGGCGGCGAACCGCTATGCCGTACGCTCCGGCGGCTGGGTCACCGGGCCGGACCGCGATCTTGCGGCCGTCATGACCGAGCGCTTCGGCCATCCGCACGGCTATGTCGGCAAACAGCACGGATTGGGTGACTGACCAATTTGCGTATGCCGCTGTGCAATGCCGCGCCGTGCGGCTGGCCAGCGACAATGAGTCGATAGTGCTGGTTTCAGTGATTAGCCGTTAGACCGGCCGCTTTAGCTGCACTATCGTCCGTCCGAGATGCGGTGGGAGAACGCTTCGTGACGATCAAGATTTATGGGCCGACAGCCTCGCGGGCGGCGCGAACCCTATGGATCGTGCATGAGCTCGACATTCCCTTCGAGCACGTCGCGATGGAGATGAAGGACCTGAAAGGGCCCGACTATCTCAAGATCAATCCCAACGGAAAAGTGCCGGCCTTGGTCGACGGCGACTTCAAGCTGTTCGAGTCCATGGCGATCAACCTTTATCTCGCGACCAAGTTCAACAAGGACAATTTCTT
>JAFKFL010000024.1 GCA_017308235.1 Alphaproteobacteria bacterium
ATGACGATGACCGTACCGCCCATCCGGATGGTGAGATTGACGGCCGCCTGTGGCGCGGAATGGTAGAGCGGCGCCGGCGAGAGATAGATCATGCTGGATCGGTACTTCCAGAGCTTCTCCAGGAACGAGAAGACCGGCAGTTGCTGGGCCGGCGGCTGCTCGGGAAGCGGCCGCAGGATGCCCTTGGGCCGGCCTGTCGTGCCCGACGAATAGAGCATGGCGGTGCCCAGCGACTCGTCGGGGATCGGCGTGACCGGAAGGCCCGCTGTCGCCTGTTCGAGGTTGAGGACGCGCTCGCCCTCGCCGGGTCCATCGACCATCAGGCATAGCTCGACCTTGGGGCAGAGCGGCAAGGCCGCCAACGCCACCTCGCGCTTGGCCTGCGAGGTGATCAGCACCTTCGATTCGCTATTGTTCAGGATATAGGCCAGCTCCTCGACCGTGAGGAACGAATTTACGCAGGTATAGTAAAGCCCTGCCCGCTCACCGGCTCCGCAACACTCGATGTAGCGGGCGTTGTTCTCCATGTAGATCGAATAGTGGTCGAGGCGCCGTACGCCCCGCGCGCGCAGAAGATGGGCAAGCCGATTGCTGCGTGCTTCCAGCTCGCCGTAGGTGATGGTCTCGCCGGTGCCGGCCATGATGATGGCCGCCTGTTCGGCCCGCTCGAGGGCGTGCTGGCCCGTATACATATGCGTTCCTTCCGTCTTATCAGATAGACGTTGGCCCAGCCCCAACAGGCAAATCAAGCTCGACCTCGACGCCGGCCTTTCCCATGGCATACTCCAGTCAAAGAAAGTGCAGTGGAGGAAGCAATGGGTACGAACAGACGTGGATTTCTGGGTGTGTCGGCGGCGGCCTTGCTTGCCGGCACAGGCATCGCGTCGGCGCAGAAGAAGTACGACGACGGCGCATCCGATACCGAGATCAAGATTGGCAACACCAATCCCCACAGCGGCCCCGCCTCGTCTTATGCCGCCATCGCCAAAACGATCGACGCCTACTGGAAGAGCGTGAACGCGGCCGGCGGCATCAATGGCCGCAAGGTCACCTTCATCTCGCTCGACGACGGCTACAACCCCGCCAAGACGGTCGAGTGCGTCCGCCAGCTGGTCGAGCAGGAGAAGATCTTCGCCCTGTTCCAGTCGCTCGGCACTCCGTGCAACACGGCGATCCACAAGTACATGAACCAGAAAAAGGTGCCGCAGCTCTTCGTCGCCACGGGTGCCTCCAAGTGGGGCGATCCGCAGCACTTCCCCTGGACGATGGGCTTCCAGCCCGATTACCACACTGAAGCGGTGATTTACGCCAAGCACATCTTGGCCAACGTCAAGGACGCCAAGATCGCGGTCCTGATGCAGAACGACGATTACGGCCGGGACTATCTCAACGGCATGAAGGAAGGGCTCGGCAGCGAGGTCGGGCGCATCGTCAAGACGGTGACCTACGAAGCGACCGATCCCACGGTCGACAGCCAGATCATCCAGCTCAAGGATTCCGGGGCCAATGTCTTCTTCGACGTATCAGGCCCCAAGTTCTCGGCGCAGGCGATCCGCAAGATGGCCGACATCGGCTGGAAGCCTGCGCACTACCTCAACAACGTGTCGGTCTCGGTGGCGGCCGTCATGAAGCCAGCCGGCTTTGACAACGCGCAAGGCGTCATCACCGCGACCTACATCATGGACGCCACCGACAAGCAGTGGGACAACAACGAGGAGATGAAGACCTGGCGCGCGTGGATGGACAAGTGGATGCCGGACTTCAACAAGGCCGACGCCAACCACGTCTACGGCTACGCCGTCTCGCACCTGATGCACGAGGCCCTGAAACGCTGCGGCAACGAGCTGACGCGCGCCAATCTCATGAAGCAGGCGGCGAGCTTCAAGAGCTTCCGCGTGCCGCTGCTGTTGCCGGGCATCACCGCCAACACCAGCCCGACCGATTTCTATCCGCTGCAGGCCGTCCAGCTTCAGCGCTTCAAGGGTGAGACCTGGGAGCTGTTCGGCGACATCATGCACGCCGAGAGCAGCTAGCCGTTAGCGGAGTGCTCAGGCCCGGCCCGCCGAGGCGCGGTTCTCGAGCCGGCTCAGGAGGCGCACGACCGGCCAGAGGATCAGGAAGTAGATCACCGCCGCCATGACAATCGGCGTGGGGTTGTAGGTGACGCTCTGGGCCTGGCGCGCCTGGAAAAGAAGCTCCGGGACCGCCACGACGCTGCCGAGCGAGGTGAGCTTCACCACTTCGAGCGTGTTGGACAGGAGATCCGGCAACACGTTGCGGACGGCTTGGGGCAGGACGACCCAGGTCATCGTCTGCAAGCCGGAGAGCCCGGTCGACCGCGCCGCCTCGACCTGACCTCGCGGAATGGAATCGATGCCGGCGCGCAGGATCTCGCCGTAGTAGGCGCCGGTGTTCAGGAAGAAGGCAATGGCCACGCAAGCGAAGCCGCTCAGCTCAAGGCCGGCGAACGGCAGACCGGCGAACAGCAGGATCAGCAGGACGAGGGGCGGAAAGGCGCGGAAGAAATCGACCCAGCTGATCAGGGCCCAGCGTACCAGAGGGCCCTTCACCTGAGCGAGCAGCGCGAGGATCAAGCCACCGATCAGGCCGAGCGGCACGACCAGCAGCGACAGCAACACCGTGTTCAACAGCCCGGCCAGGACGATCGGCATCGCGGCCTGGGCGATCTCGGCGTTGAAGAAGGATTGGACTATCTCTTCCATGCGAACCGGGCCTCGATCCAGCGCGCGCCCACCACGACCGGCAGGAACAGCACGAGGTAGGCGGCTGCGGCCATCATCAGGGGTGAGGGATTGTAGGAATTGGATACCGCCGAGCTTGCCATGCCCAGGATCTCGTGCAGCGCCACGACGGTGCCGAGCGCGGTGCCTTTGGTGATCGCAATGGTGCGGTTGGTGAGCGGCGCCACCGTGAGCCGCAGCGCCTGGGGCAGGATCACATTGAACAGGGTCTGGCCGAACGAGAGGCCGGTCGAGCGCGCGGCTTCCCACTGACCGCGGGAGATCGAGGTTATGCCGGCCCAGAAGATCTCCTCGGCGAACGACATCAGCACCAGCGAGAGCGAGAGCCAGGTCGAGACGAAGGCCGAGGCCGAAATGCCCGCGGCCGGCAAGCCGAAGTAGATCAGGACGATGATCACCAGCGGCGGCAGCGAGCGGAAGAGGTCGACGACGAAGATGATCAGCCAGTTGACCGGCCGGATGGCGAGGCTCCGGATCAGCGCCAGCACGAGACCGGCCCCGATCCCGCTCACGACGATGAGCAGCGCCAGCTCGATCGTGACCACCATGCCCTGCAGGATGTCCGGCAAATACTTTGCCATGACCTCCGTATTGAAGAAGGTTTTGAGGAAGCGATCCCAGGCGCTCATGGCCTTTCCTCATCCTGAGGAGCGCGCGCCGCGCACGTCTCGAAGGATGGGCAACGACGATGGCGTATCTTACCCTTCGAGACGGCCCTCCGGGCCTCCTCAGGGTGAGGTTGTGCGCGTAGTCGCTTCGTCATCAATGCTGCCGGATCTGGCCGATGAAGGCGCGGGTACGCTCGTGGGCGGGGCTCTCGAAGATCTGGGCCGGCGGCCCCTGCTCCACGATCAACCCGTGATCCATGAACACCACGCGGTCGGCCGCGGCGCGGGCGAAGCCCATCTCGTGGCTGACCACGATCATGGTCATGCCCGATTCACGGAGCGACCGCATGACTGCCAGCACCGAGCCCACCAGCTCGGGATCGAGCGCGCTCGTGGGCTCGTCGAACAGCATCACCCGGGGTTCGAGCGCAATGGCGCGTGCGATGGCGACGCGCTGCTGCTGGCCGCCCGACAGTTCGGCCGGCCGATGGTCCGCGCGATCGGCCAGCCCGACCCGCTCGAGCGCCGCCTGGGCGAGCTTCTCTGCTTCTGTACGCGACTTTCCCGCCACCTTGCGCAAGGCCAGCATCACGTTCCCCAACGCCGTCATATGCGGGTAGAGGTTGAAGGACTGGAACACCATGCCGATGTGCTGGCGGGCATGGTTGATGTCGGTCCGGGGATCGAGCATGTCGATTCCCGCCACCGTGATGTTGCCCGCGCTCGGCTCTTCCAACCGGTTGAGGCAGCGTAGCAGCGTTGACTTGCCGGAGCCGGATGGGCCGATGACGAACACCAATTCGCGCTCGGCCACCTCCAGATCGACGCCCTTCAGGACGTGGAGGTGACCGAAATGCTTGTGGATGCCGCGCGCGGCAACAATTGGCTCAGCCACAGTGGAGTTCATGCGGCGTCGGATCGTAGTTGGGCATGCCCGGCACGCCGTAGCCCGGCGTGATCGTGCGTTCCAACGCATCGGGCGGCGGCACGCGGCCGAACCACTTCTCGGAGAGCTTCACCAGCGAGCCATCCTTTTTCATGCAATCGAGGGCGTCCTGGATCTGCATCCTGAGCTTGGGATTGCTGAGCGGCACCGGGGTGGCCCAATGCGCGCGGGTCTCCTTCAGCTCGAGATCGGCAATGAACATCGGGTTCTTCGAGGCGCCATAGACGATCGTGGTGTTGCCGCCGAGTGTGGCGTAGGCACGGCCCGACAGTACAGCCTGGGTGGCATCAGGCTGCGTGTCGTAGGCCTGCACCTCGAAGCCGATCTCCTGGCCCATCTTCTTGCTGAGCGTCTCGTAGGGCGTGCCCTTGTTCACCGAGACCGCCTTGCCCTTGAGATCTGCCCAGCCCGTGATCGGCGCGCTGCCCTTCTTGATGCCGAACTGGTACGCGGTCCAGATATAGCCGGCGGTGAAGAGCATATGTTCGGCACGCTCCTTGGTGACGGTCGTCGGCGCCGCGACGAAGTCGTAGCGGCCCGACTCCATGCCCGGAATCAGGGTCGAAAAGCTCACCGAATCGATCGTGATATCGCGATGCATGCGCTTGGCGACCTCGGTGAAGAGATCGACATTGAAGCCCTGAATGCCGCCACCCAGCTTGGGAAAGGCGTGCGGCGCGAATGTGCCGTCAACGCCGGTACGCAGCGGCGGCTGTTTGTCCTGCGCTTTCGCCGGCGTCAGCCCCACGACAGCCAGCAGCAAAACGGCCATGACGGCCGTCAGTCCACGGTTCGACATGCGATTTTCCCTTCCTGAAGTCCCCGTTGGTAAAAATTAGAACAGCCATTGTTGGATAGCAATTTAAGGGCCATGCTTTCACCCATGTCCCAGTCCGATCGCATCCTCGTCATCAATCCCAATTCCACCGCAGCCGTCACCGCCGGCATCGACAGCGCCATGGAGCCGTTGCGCATGTCGGGCGGTCCCGCCATCGAATGCGTGACCCTGAAGGAGGGACCGCCGGGGATCGAGACGCAGGCCCATGTCGAGAGTGTCGTGGCGCCGATCATGGCCGCGGTGAAGAGCCGCGACAACGACTGCTCGGCCTTCGTGATCGCCTGCTATTCCGATCCCGGCCTGCATGCCGCGCGTGAAGTGACGTCCAAGCCGGTCCTCGGTATCGCCGAGTCCGGCATCCTGACCGCGCTCACGCTCGGCCAGCGCTTTGGCGTGATCTCCATCCTTCGGAAGTCGATCGCCCGCCATCTGCGCTACGTCGGCCAGATGGGCCTCGGCGAGCGCATGGCCGGCGACCGGGCGATCGGGCTCGGCGTGGTCGAGCTCGCCGACGAGGCGCGCACCTTCAGCCGCATGGCCGAGGTGGCGGCCGAGCTGCGCGACGAAGACGGCGCCGACGTGCTGATCATGGGCTGCGCCGGCATGGCGCGCTACCGCGACCGCCTGCAGCGTCACGTCGGCCTGCCCGTCGTCGAGCCGAGCCAGGCTGCCGTCTCGATGGCCATCGGCCGGACACGGCTGAACTGGGCCTGACCTCGCGAAAAACGGAGCCTTCGCAAAGGCTCGGAATGATGGGCATGGCCCATCATTCCGCCGCCTTGGCCTTCACGACCGGTGCGGCGGGAAATTCCATGCGGTCGTCGGTGCGGCAGTAGCGGTCGGCGAACATGCGGCCAACGGGATGGTAGCGGTCCATGTGGACGCGCATCGCCTTAGGATCCCAGAGCTCGTCGCGGATATGGAAGCGCAGGCCCTCGCCCATCACGAGGCAGCGGTCGTCCTTGACGGTAATGGTCTGCCAGGTCTTGCACTCCATGGACCACGGCGCATCGGCAAGTCGCGGCGGTGCGACGTCAACCGATGGCGCAAGCTTCAGGCCGAGATAGTCCGGCTCGCCGACCTCCGGCGGAAAGTCGCCGCTGGATTCATGCATCTTGCGGGCCAGCGGCTCGTCGGTCAGGTTGACCACGAATTGGCCCGTCCGCTCGATGTTGGTCCAGCTGTCCTTGATGCGTCCGTCCGGCCGGCGATTGATCGCGACCATACAGAGCGGCGGATCCTCGGCAAAAACGTTGAAGAAGCTGAAGGGCGCGGCATTGACCACGCCGGTCGGGCCGACGGTCGTCAGCCAGGCGATCGGGCGCGGCAGCACGAACGCGGTCAGGAGCTTGTAACGCTCGTGCGTGGTGACTTCGGAAGCGGCATATTGCATCTGGCTGGCCCTCAGTTCGCCGGCTCGACCTTCACGCCGGTGCGCTCCGAGATCAGCTTGTAGTGCTCGGGCCGCCGGTGCTTGGCGAAGTTGAACGTGGTGTTGCGGATGTATTCGCCGAGCGCCATGTCGCAGTCGTAGGAGATGACTTCATCCTCCTCGGTCGTGCTCTTGGCGACGATCTCGCCGGTTGGCGCAACGATCGCCGAGCCGCCGTGCAGCCAGAAGCCGTCTTCCTTGCCGGCCTTGGCCGTGGCCACCACCCAGATCCCATTCTGGTAGGCGGCGGCCTGGATCGAAAGGTTGTGGTGGAAGACGCGCAGATAAGGCGGCTCGTGCGGTGCGTAAACGTTGTCGGTCGGCGTGTTGTAGCCCAACACCACCATCTCCGCGCCCTTGAGCCCCATGACGCGGAAAGTCTCGGGCCAGCGCCGGTCGTTGCAGATGCATTGCCCGACGATCAGATCGTCCTTGAACATCTTCCAGACGTTGAAACCGAGGTCGCCGACCTCGAAATACTTCTTCTCGAGATGCTGGTACGGCACCGTCGGGCGATGCTCGGCGTGACCGGGCAGATGGACCTTGCGGTATTTGCCGATGATGCGGCCATCCGGCCCGACCAGGATGGAGGTGTTGAAGCGGCGGGTCTTGCCTTCCTCCTCCGTGAGTTCGGCATAGCCGATATAGAAGCCGATGCCCTTGGAGCGTGCGAGCTCGAACAAGGGCAGCGTCTCCGGGCTCGGCATCTGGGCCTCGAAGTACTTGTCGACCTCGGCCTGGTCCTCCATCCACCAGCGCGGAAAGAAAGTGGTAAGCGCGAGCTCGGGGAACACCACGAACTTCGAGCCGCGCGAATCGGCTTCCTTCAGCATCTCCACCAGCCGCTTCACGACGCCCTGGCGGCTGTCGGCGCGATGTATCGGCCCGAGCTGGGCAGCGGATACTTTTAGACGACGGGACATTGCTTTCACCTCTTCTTGTCGTCCTGAGCGAAGCGAAGGACCTCATCGCCGGTTGCCAACGCCATGAGATCCTTCGCTGCGCTCAGGATGACCGCAACACTTCAAAACAGCGGCTTGGCGCCAAACCGGTTCATTGCCTGCAGCTCCGGCGCCGTCCGGCCGAGCGGCTTGGAGGAATCGGGCGAGGCGCACGGCAGGAACTCGCCCGAGCCGCGCTCGGCGTGGAGCTTGCCGTCCTCGACGATCACCCGGCCGCGGCTCACGACCGTGATCGGCCAGCCCTTGATCTCGCGCCCCTCGTAGGGCGTGTAGCCGACGTTGTCGTGCAGGTCCTTCCAGCGGATCGTGACGTCGCGGTCGGCATCCCAGATCGCGAAGTCGGCATCCGAACCCACGGCGATCGTGCCCTTGCGCGGATAGAGGCCGTAGAGCCGGGCGTGATTGGTCGAAGTGAGCGCCACGAACTGCTGCAGGCTGATGCGGCCCTTCTGCACGCCTTCAGAGAAGAGCAGCGGCAGGCGGATCTCCAGGCCCGGCACGCCGTTGGCCATCTCCTTGAAGGTCGTCTTGTCGCCCTTGGGGATCTTGCCCTTCTCGTTGAACTGGTAGGGTGCATGATCGGAGGAGAAGGTCTGGACCGTGCCGTCCTTCAGCGCCGCCCACACCGCTTCCTGCGCTTCCGAATCACGCGGCGGCGGGCTGCAGCACCACATCGCTCCCTCGACCCCCGGCTTGTCCAGGTCGTCGGCGGTGAGCCCGATATATTGCGGGCAGGTCTCGCCGAAGATCTTCAGCCCCTTCTTGCGCGCCTGCCGCAGGGTCTCGAGCGCCTCGATCTCCGACATGTGGACGATCAACATCGGCGCATCGACCAGCCGCGCCAGCGAGATCGCGCGGTTGGTCGCCTCGGCCTCGGCGACGCGCGCATGGGCGATGGCATGGAACTTGGGCGCGACATGGCCCTGCTCGACCAGATGATGCGCCAGCCACTGGATCATGTCGTGGTTCTCGGCATGCACCATCACCAGCGCGCCTTCGCGCCGTGCCAGCGCCAGGATGTCGAGCATCTGGTAGTCGCTGACCTTCAGCGCATCGTAGGTCATGTAGATCTTGAACGAGGTGTAGCCGTCCTTGATCAGCGCCGGAAGCTCCTGGCCCAGCGCCTGCGGCGTCGGATCGGACACAATCAGATGGAAGGCGTAGTCGATCACCGCCTTGGGCGTCGCCGCCTCGTGATAATCCTGCACCACCTTGCGCAGCGACATGCCGCGATGCTGGGCGGCGAAAGGAATGATGGTCGTCGTGCCGCCGAATGCCGCCGAGACGGTGCCGGTATAGAAATCGTCGGCGCACATGATGCCGAAGCCGGACTTCTGCTCGACATGGACATGACTGTCGATGCCGCCGGGCAGGACGAACTTGCCGCCAGCGTCGATCTCGCGCGCACCCCGGCCCTTCAGGCCAGGTTCGATGGCGGCGATACGGCCGTCCTTGACGGCGATATCGCCCTCGGTCTGGCGATCCTCGGTGACGATGCGGGCGTTGCGAACGATCAAATCGTAGTCGGACATTCTTCTGTTACTCCGCCGCGGCCTTGCGGTTTTTGCCGGATGCTGCCAACCGCCGCTCCAGCCGCCCAATCAGGGAGTCGAGCTCGGCGCGATCCGCCGCGGTGAGCGATGAACCCGGCGCACGTTGCCTGGGGCTCTTGATGGCGCCGCGGTAGAACAGCACTTCCTTGCGCAGGGCAAGGCCGATTGCCGGCTGAACTTCGTGCCTCACCAACGGCAGGTAGATGTCGAACAGGTCTTCCGCCTCCTCGACCTTGCCCGCGGTGAAGAGGTTGTAGACCTCGACCAGCATTTCCGGCCAGGCGAAGCCTGTCATCGCCCCGTCGGCGCCGCGCCGCAGCTCCTGCGGATAATAGAGCCCGCCATTGCCGACCAGGATGGAGACGCGACGGCGGCCGGGCTTCTTCTCGCTTTCGCGGACGCGCGTCAGCTTGGCAAGGCCCGGTGCGTCCTCGTGCTTCAGCATCACGAGCTGCTTGAAGTCGTCGACCAGACGCTCGAACACCGGCGGCGGCAGATAGACGCCGGTCGCCTGCGGGTAGTCCTGGTAGACGACGGGAATGTCGGGACCCAGCGCCGCGAACACCTGCGCATAATAATTGTAGATGCCGTCGTCGCCCTTGAGGCCCGACGGCGGCGCGACCATCACGCCGGCGGCGCCCGCGATCATCGCTTCGTGCGCGAGGCGACGCACGTTCTCGATGCCGGCGTGGCTGACGCCAACGATGACCTGCCGGTCGCCCGCGCGACCGATCACGCGCTTCACCACGTAGATCGATTCCTCGCTGGTGAGCTTGTGGGCCTCGCCCATCATCCCGAGCAGCGTGAAGCCGTGCACGCCGCAGCTCAGGTAAAAGTCCGTCAGCGTGTCGACGCTCTGCAGATCCAGCGCGCCGTCGTCGGTGAACGGCGTCGCCGCAATAATGTAGACGCCCTTGGCTTGTTCGGTGAGTTTTGTGGTCATGGCTCAGTGCCTGTGCCCATGGTGATGGTGATGCCCGCCGCCGAAACGATCGATGTGCAGTGGCTGCTTGGCAAGTCCGGGGCAGAACGTGCCCACGATCTTCTCCAGCCGGTCATAGAGCGCCTTCGACGGTTTGTTCGCCTTCGCCAGCCGCTCGCGTGATTTCTCCGCCTTGCGGGCGAGATCCGCCAGGTCGACCGTCAGCAGTTTCCTGTTCTCGACCACCATACGGCCGCCGATCATCACCGAATGGACGGCGGTGCCGTCCTCGGTATGCACGAGCTGGTTCGTGGGGTCGTTGAACGGAATCCAGTTCACATGGTTGAGGTCGAGGAACACGATGTCGGCCTTGTAGCCTGGCTCCAGCCGGCCGATCTTGTCGCCCAGACCCAACGCGCGAGCACTCCCAGCGGTGGCCGCTTCCATGACTTCCTCGGTCGTGAGCCATTCTTGCCAGTCGGGGCCCTGTACTTTCGACACCATCGAAGCCAATCGCATATTCTCGTACATGTTCTGGTTGTCCGAGCAGCTCGCGCCGTCGGTGCCGATGGCCAGGTTCACCTTGGCGTTGAGCATGCCCCGCACATCGGCGAGCCCGTTGCCCAACCGCATGTTGGAGGCCGGGTTGTGCGAGACCGAGGCGCCTTTGTCGCCCAGCCGTTTCATGTCGTCATCGTCGAGCCACACGCCATGCGCGACGGTGAAGTTCGGGCCCACGAGCCCCAACGAATCCATGTAGGTGGTGAGCGTCGATCCGTAGTGCTGGTAACCAGCGATCACCTGGATCTTCGATTCAGCGACGTGGCTGTGCAGGCCGGTCTCGTAGTCCTTCGACAGTTTTAGGCAGGCGAGCAGGAAGTCGCGACTGCAATGATGCGGGATGGTCGGCGCGACAGCGAGGCTGACGCTCTTGCTGTCCAGCTTCCAGCCGTGCAGCGCCTTCTTCATCTGCGCCACGCTCGCCTTGTGCGGCGCCGGGCGGAAACGCTCGACATCCTTCTGCAGGCCAGCCGGAAGGCGTTCCATCAGCCCCGGGATCGCCGCGAAGAACGTCGTGTCCGCCACCATCGGCGCCAGAACGGCGCGCATGCCGACGTCGGCATAGGCCTGGCCGATCGCTGCCAGCCCCTCGGGCGACGGCATGGGGAACTCGCTCGCCAGATCGTAGGCCGCGGTGCAGCCCTTCAAGACCATCTCGGCGGCGCCGATCAGACTCGAAAGATATTTGTCCTCGAGCGTACGGTTACCGCTCATCCAGGGGCCCGCGGTCAGCAGCAATTCGAGCGTCAGCCGATCGCCCATGCCCTTCGCCAGGTTGCCGTGACTGTGGGTATGGCCGTTGATCAGGCCAGGATGCAGCAGGCGGTCCCTGGCATCGATCGTTGTGGCATTCGGCGGCGCGGGGAGGCCTGGACGGCCGATCTCGACGATCGTGTCGCCCTTCACGAGGATGTCGGCTTTGGGAGCGGCATGCTTCCTGATGTCGAGCACCCTTCCGCCTCGAATCACCGCGGTCGACGACTTTTTCATCGTGGCCATTCCCCTACGACGTCATGGCTATCTTGCCATTCGACCATGGAAAGACCCGTCGGCCAACGTCACCCGTGATTCCTCCCACCGAAGCGCCGTTTCGCCGAATTTTCGAACAGGGCATTTCCACATTGTGACGATAAGGCTTCCGACCAACTACCGACATATCCCATAATCTGGACAGGTTATGCCTAGATCGATTGGCGGCGACCGATGAACCTCGCGACACTTCTGATTGCCCATCGCGTGCTGACGCTGGGCAGCGTGCGCCACGCCGCCCGCCTCCTCGGCCGACCGCCGTCGACCGTCTCGGCGGCCATGCGGCGCCTCCAAGCCGAGATCGCCATTCCCCTGGTCGCGACATCGAGTGACGGCATGCAATCGACGCTCGAAGGCCAGCGCCTGGCGCGGGAACTGGCGAATGCCGCCAACCTGGTGTTGCGCTTGGCGAGGCTCGGCAAGACGTCCAGCCCTCCAGAGCATCGGGCGGCACGGCTGTCGACGTCGATCTCGACCCTCCAGCGCTTCATCGCGGTCGCGCGAACCGGCAGCATCCGCAGCGCCGCCCGGGAAATCAGCATGGGGCAACCGCAGCTCACCCGGCAACTCAAGACCATGGAGCGTGACCTCGGCATCCCGCTCTTCCGACGCGATGCCCGAGGGATCGTTCTCGTCAGGGAGGGGCGTTCCGCCCTGGTTCATGCAGAGGCTCTTGCCCGGATCTGGTCGCGCATTTCCAGGCATGCCGAACGCCGGTTCCGAAAGAGCCTGATCGAGGCGAGGTTCGGGTCGATCATACAGTTCGGCCGTGAAAGCAAGATCGCCGAGGCCCTGGCTGTGCTGGCCGCCGAGTGGCATCGTCGGACGCCGGACAATCCCCTTTTCATATACAGCACGATTTCCGAGGAATTGCTGACTGGCCTGCAGAGCCGCGCGCTCGATGCCATCCTTCTGGATACCCATTCCGTTCCGGCAGGCTTGAACCATCGTGTCATCGCGCGGTCGAAGATGATGCTCGTGAGGCATCCCCGTGCCGGGCGACAACCGGTTCCCGACGCCCGAACCCTGCTCCTCACGACCCCGGCGGCATTGCTCAGCGTGAAAAGCAGCCTACGACAAAAATTCGTGGCCCTGGTGGAAGACGTGTTGTCGGAAAGCGAGCGCGAGCGCATTTCGTTCGTCGAAGTCGATTCGATGCCGGTGGTCGCCAATCTCGTCCGCGACCATGGCTACCTCACGCTCCTTCCAGAACACTCATTGGGCGTTTTGGCCAGCACATTCGAGTGCGTCGTCCTGCCCCCGAAGTATGACGTGCACTTCACCATCGCCTGGCATCCGTCGCCGTCGTCTGAAAAAATTGTGAAGCAGGTCTTCGACATCCTAAAGGACTTCATCGACGAACCGGCGTCCCGGGCCGAGCGCAATGTCCGCACCTGATCGACAAGGAGATACATCATGAAAACCACCAGGATCGCCAACCTCGATCACATTGTTGCCTGGGACGATGCGGAGCAGCGGCATGTCTATCTCGACTCGGCCGATCTCGTGTTCAAGGGCAACGAGGTCGTGCATGTCGGGCCGGGCCACACCGGACCGGTCGATGAGACCATCAACGGCAAGGGCTTCATGGCGATCCCCGGCCTCATCAACGTGCACAGCCATCCCTTCTCCGAACCGGCGAACAAGGGCCTGACCGAGGAATACGGCAGCGACAAGCTCGGCCAGAGCTCGCTCTACGAATATCTCACCGTGTTCGGCCTGGCGCCGGAGGATGCGGCTCCGGCGATGCAGGTCGCGATGTCGGAGCTCCTGAAAAGCGGTGTCACCACCCTCACCGACCTCTCCATCGCGCGCGACGGCTGGGTCGAGGATCTGGCGCGGACCGGGATTCGCGCGATCGTCTGTCCGATGATGCGCCAGGGTGTGTGGTTCACCAAGAACGGCCATACGGTCGACTACGCGTGGGACGAAAAGGCTGGCCAAACGGCGTTCGAGGCATCGATGAAGACGATCGACGAGGCGATCCGGCACCCGAGTGGCCGCGTCAGCGCGATGGCGGGGCCAGCGCAGATCGACACCTGCCGCGAGGGCTTCTTCAAGGAAGCGCTACAGGAGGCCCGCAAGCGCGGCATTCCCATGCAGACCCATGCCTGCCAGGCGGTGGTCGAATTCCACGAGATGGTGCGGCGCCATGGCAAGACGCCGATCGAGTGGCTCGACTCGATCGGCGTGCTGGGGCCCGACCTCGTGATCGGCCACGGCATCTTCCTGAACGACCATCCGCAGATCCATTATCCGCACGGCAACGACTTCGAGCGGCTGCGCGATTCGGGCGCCGCAGTGGCGCACTGCCCCACTGTGTTCGCGCGCCGCGCCATGGTGATGAACTCGATCGGCCGCTACATGAATGCCGGCATCACCGTCGGTATCGGCACCGACACCTACCCGCACAACATGATCGATGAGATTCGGCTGGCTTGCTACGTCGCCCGCGTCTTCACCGGCAACTACAAGATGGGCACGACACGGCACGCCTTCGAGGCGGCAACGATCGGTGGTGCGAAAATCCTGCGCCGACCCGATCTCGGCCGGCTTGCTGTGGGCTGCAAGGCCGACTTCTCGCTGGTCGACATGAACCACCCCTACATGCAGCCGAGCCATGAGCCCGTGCGCAGCCTGATCTATTCGGCGAGCGAGCGCGCCATCCGCCACGTCTATGTCGACGGCACCCAGGTCGTGCGCGACGGCAAGGTGCTGACGATCGACGTCGAAGCCGCCACCGCTGGCCTGATCGAAGGCCAGCGCAAGCGCCTCAAGACCGTGAGCCAACGGGACTGGGCTGGCCGCGAGGCCGACGCCCTGTCGCCGCCGGTCTATGCCACGAAGGATCGCCTGCCGCAGTCGCGGCCGGTGATGTAAGCCCGCGCCATCAGCTCCCTGATTTGCGCAGCTTTATTCGCGCCACGTACTTATGCGTGGTTTGCCCCAGAAGGCTGTGCACGAGGACCAGCTCCGTCACCTGCCAGGTGATCGGCGTGATCCGGTGCTTCAGGACAAGCCGCTTGTCGCGCAGCAGGGTCATGTGCGGTGTAAAAGCCGAACGCCGCCTCAGGCCCTTGGCCAGCAGGCTCGTCTTGAGCTGCTCGTGAGTCATCTTCAATCCGTCAACGCCGTCCTCCCCGCACAGGACGACCGGGCCATGGTTGAAGCTCATCGCGTGGTCGAAGGCGACCTGGAACGGCGGCATCTCGACTCGGCCGGCGCGATCTACGAGCTTGTCGATCACGTCAGTCGACGGCGCGAGAAGACTATCGCCGACATGCCACAGCGTGACATGCAGTTGCTCCGCCGCGATCGGCTTGCCGGTGAGACCGCACGCCTCGCAAAGATCCTCACGAACCTCGGCAATCTGGGCCGCCGTCGCTTGGTCGGGGATTGCCGCAAAGAAGAGTCGGTCAGTCGCTCGAATAACACTCATTCATCCCTCCTCTCGTCTCATGTTCTTGTTTTGTTCTTTCCAAGAACGAGAGTCAAGGCTTCCGAAAAGCCCTTTGAAATTGCGCTATTTGACGGTGATTTCCGCGCCGCCGAGGCCAACGAATTCGGTCTTGGCCTTGCCCGGTCCCGGCAGGAACTGCGGCGGATGGACGGAGCCCGTGAGCACCACGTCGCCCGCCTTCAAATGCTTCCCATGGGAGATCAGTTTGTTGGCGAGCCAGGCGAGCGAAATCATCGCGCCGCCCATGACATTAGCGCCCGGTCCGGCGCCGATCTCCTTGCCCTCGAACTCGGAACGGCCCTGCACCTTGGCGAAGTCGAGCTTCTGCCAATCCTTGATCTCGGTGCCGACGATGCAAGCGGCCTGCAGTACGTCGTCGGTGATGCGGCCGGGCCCGCCGAGCTTGGACGCGTCGCCGTAGCGGTTCTCCACGACCTCCATGCCGCAGTAGAGATTGGCAACGTAGGGCTTGATGCTGTCGGCTGTGTAAGGCGTGTCGCCCGCCGTCACGTCGCGCGCGATCCGCGCCACCATCTCGCATTCGACGCCAGCCTTGATCGGCCACCCCGGCTGGAACACCTCGCCGCTCTGGCGGATGCCATCCTTGTAGAGGCCGGCGAAGGCCGGGCCTGAAAGCTTCAACGGCTCGTATTGCGCCGGAACCGCGAAGGCCACCTTCCAGCCCGCGAGAGGACTCTGTCCCTTGCCGGTCAGCCGATCGTGGACGGCGAACTGAACCTTGTAGGCATCCTCCTCGGAAATCCCCGCAGTAGCTTCGGCGAGGAAGGGCAAAGGCGCGCGCGCACGACGGCATTCGACGATGCGGTCAGCCAGCGCTTCGATTTCCTGTGCGTTCACGGCAAATCCCTCCCGATTTCGGATCGGGAGGGATATTTGCTGCGAGCCCGCGTCTGCGCAAGCAAACACGGGCCGGCAGCGAAATTGCCGCGCTAGGCGGCCTGCGCGTGGGCGACGTGCGGGCCGTAGAAGCTCTCGCCCTTCGCCGCCATATCGCGCAGGAGCTTCGGCACCTTGAATTGCGGGCCGTATTTCTTGGCAAGCTGGTTGCACTCGGCGACGAACTGCTTCACGCCAACTTGATCGATGAGGCTGATTGCGCCGCCAGTCTGTGGCGCGAAGCCCAGCCCCATGATCGAGCCGACATCGCCGTCCTGCGGTGCAGTCAGCACCTTGGCCTCGAGACAGCGCGCGGTGTCGACCGCCTGCACATAGAGCAGACGCTTCTTGATCTCGTCCTCCTTGGCGCGCTTGGCCTCGCCCTCGCCGTAGAGCAGCTCGGGGTTCGGAGGGAAGTGCTGGGCGAGTTCCGGCCACAGCCGCTTCTTACCGTCGGCCGGGTATTCATAGAAGCCCTTGCCGTTCTTGCGGCCAAAGCGCTCGAGCTTCTTCACCATCAGCTCGAGGATGTCTTCGGTGCCGGAGGCATCGTACTTCTTGCCGGCCGCCTCGGCGTCGCGCCGCGATTGGTCCATGATCTTCCACGAAAGATCGATCGCGACCTCGTCGTTCAGCGCCAATGGCCCGACGGGCATGCCGGCGAGCCGCGCGCAGTTCTCGATCATCGCCGCCGGCACGCCTTCCTTCAGCAGGCGATGGCCCTCGCTGATGAAGGCGCCGCAGACACGCGACGTGAAGAAGCCGCGGCTGTCGTTCACCACAATCGGCGTCTTGCGGATCTTCTGCACGAAGTCCATCGAGCGCGCGAGCGTCTCGGGCGAGGTCTTCTTGCCGACGATGATCTCGACCAGCGGCATCTTCTCGACCGGCGAGAAGAAGTGCAGGCCGATGAAGTTCTTCGGCCGCGCCGACGCCTCGGCGAGGCCGGTGATCGGCAAGGTCGAGGTGTTGGAAGCGAAGACCGCATCGGCCGCGAGATCGGCCTCGGCCTTCTTAGTCGCCTCGGCCTTCACCTCACGGTTCTCGAACACCGCCTCGATCACGAGCTGGCAGCCCTTCAACGCTGCGAAGTCAGGCGTTGCCGTCACCTTGGCCAGCAAAGTGTCGGCCTTCTCCTGTACGAGACGGCCGCGTTTCACGAGCTTGCCGAGCTCGCCCGCGATATGCGCCTTGCCCTTATCCGCTGAGGCCTGATCGCGGTCGACCAGCACGATGTCGAGCCCTGCCTGGACCGAGACGGTGGCGATACCCGCGCCCATCAGGCCGGCGCCGATGATGCCGATCTTGCTGTACTCTTGCTTCGGCACATCCTTCGGCCGGCGCGCAAGCTTGTTCGCCTCCTGCAGGCCGAAGAACAGCGTGCGGATCATGCTCTTGGCGACAGGGTCACGCAGCAGCGACACGAAGTAGCGTGTCTCGACCCTGAGCGCAGCATCGATCGGCAGCTGCAGGCCCTCGTAGACGCAGCTCATGATCGCCTTGGGTGCGGGATAAACGCCGTTGGTCTTGCCCGCGATCATCGCGTTGCCGCCGATGAAGGTCTGGACGCCGACCGGACTCCAGACCTGGCCGCCGGGAAAGCCCGGCACCTTGAAGCCCTTGCGATCCCACGGCTGCACTGCACGACCGTCGATCGGCTTGGCGCCCTTGCCGGCATATTCCGGCACGACCTGCTCTCCCGCCGGCGCCATCAGCCACTCCTTGGCCTTGGCCAGCAGCTGGTCTGCGGGCACGACATCGTGGATCAGGCCCATGCCCTTCGCCGTCTCGACCGGGAGGTCCTTGCCCTCCAACAGGATAGGCGCCGCATTCATCACGCCAATCAGGCGCGGGATGCGCTGCGTGCCACCGGCGCCCGGCAGCAGGCCGATCTTCACTTCAGGCTGGCCGACCTTGGCCCTCGGATTGGCCGCGGCAATACGGTGATGACTGGCGAGACAGATCTCGAAGCCGCCGCCCAGGGCGGTGCCGTTGATCGCCGCCACGACGGGCTTGCCGCCGGTCTCCTGGCGGCGGAACATCTTCTGCAGCTGGCTGAACCGATCCATCACCTTGGCCGCATCGGATGTATCGAGGTTCAGGATCATGTCGAGATCGGCGCCGGCGATGAAGTCAGCCTTGCCGGAGGCGAGGATGATGCCCTTCACCTTCTCGTCCTTCAGCGCCTTGTCCAGCGCCTCGGCATAGGCCGTCATCGAGGCCTCGTTCAGCACGTTCATCGTGCGGCCCGGCATGTCCCACGTGATGGTGGCGATGCCGTCATTGTCGACGTTGTAGTTGATCATGGGTCGAAATCCTTGTTGCTGGGGAGCGGTCATCGTCTTCCGGACCGCGAGCCTCTGGCTCGCTCAGGATCATGAGCGAGCGGGGCGCTCGGGGGCCGGAAGAGCCTGATCAGACGCGCTCGATGATCGTGGCGGTGCCCATGCCGGCGCCGACGCAAAGCGTGGCGAGGCCGGTGGAAAGGTTGCGCCGCTCCATCTCGTCGAGCAGGGTCCCCAGGATCATGGCACCCGTGGCGCCCAGCGGATGGCCCATCGCGATGGCACCGCCATTCACGTTGATCTTGTCGTGCGGCATCTTGAGGATCTGCAGGTAGCGCAGCACGACGGCGGCGAAGGCCTCGTTCAGCTCGAAAAGGTCGATATCCTTCACCTCCATGCGGGCGCGCTTCAGGGCGCGCTCCGAGGCGGGCGCCGGACCGGTCAGCATGATCGCGGGCTCCGAGCCAATCGAGGCGAAGGAGCGGATTCGCGCGCGCGGCTTCAGGCCGGTCTTTTGGCCGAACTTCTTGGTGCCGATCAGGATCGCCGCCGCGCCATCGACGATGCCCGACGAATTGCCGGCGTGATGGACGTGGTTCACCTTCTCGACCTCGGGATAGCGCTGCAGCGCGACGGCATCGAAGCCAGGCATCGCCTCGCCCTGCATCTTGAAGCTGGGCTCGAGGGCCGCCAGCGTCTGCATGGTGGTGGTGGGCCGCATCAGCTCGTCGTGATTCAGGAGCTCGATGCCATTCTGGTCCCTCACCGGCACGATCGACTTCTTGAAGTAGCCGCTGTCCCAGGCGTGCTTGGCCCGCTTCTGGGATTCGACGGCGTAGGCATCGACGTCGTCGCGACTCATGCCGTACTTGGTCGCGATCACGTCGGCCGAGATGCCTTGCGGCAAGAAGTACATCGGGATCGCCACCGCCGGATCGACCGGCCAGGCGCCGCCGTCGGAGCCCATGGGCACACGGCTCATGCTTTCCACGCCGCCGCCGATCGAGGCCTGGCTTTGGCCCGACATCACCTGGGCCGCCGCCATGTTGGTTGCCTCGAGGCCCGAGGCGCAGAAGCGGTTGATCTGTACGCCCGGCACTGATTCGTCGAAACCGGCGCGCACCGCCGCGATGCGTGCGATATCCGCGCCCTGCTCGCCGATCGGCATGACGCAGCCCAGCACCACGTCGTCGACCAGCTTCGTGTTGAGCTGGTTGCGGTCGCGGATCGCCTCGAGCGCCGTCGTCGCGAGGCGGACCGGCGTCACCTCATGCAGCGAGCCATCCTTGCGGCCCTTGCCACGCGGGGTGCGAACGGCGTCGTAGATATATGCGTCGGTCATGATGCTTCTCCTGCTCTCGAATGTCCTTACAATCTCGTCACCTCACCCTGAGGAGTGGTCCGCAGGACCACGTCTCGAAGGGTGGACCAGTCTTGATGTTGCCCATCCTTCGAGACGCCACGCTTCGCGCGGCTCCTCAGGATGAGGCGGTGTGTCAAAGCGTCCTTCCGATCAGTTCCTTCATGATCTCGTTGGTGCCGCCGTAGATCTTCTGCACGCGCGCATCGGCGTAGAGACGCGCGATCGGGTATTCCCACATATAGCCATAGCCGCCGAAGAATTGCAGGCACTGGTCCATCACGTCGCACTGCAGGTCGGTGGTCCAGTACTTGGCCATGGCGGCAGTCGCGACATCAAGCTCCCCCTTGAGATGGCGCGCCACGCAGTCGTCGACGAAGACACGCGCGATATGAGCCTTGGTCTTGATCTCCGCGAGCTTGAAGCGGGTGTTCTGGAAATCGATGATCGCCTTGCCGAAGGCCTTGCGCTCCTTGACGTAAGCCAGCGTGTGCTCAAGTGCCGCTTCGATCGCAGCGATCGCCTGGATGGCGATCACCAGCCGCTCCTGCGGCAGCTGCTGCATGAGCTGGATGAAGCCCATTCCCGGTCCACCCAGCAGGTGATCGGCCGGCACGCGGACATCGTCGAAGAAGAGCTCGGACGTATCCTGCGCCTTCATGCCGATCTTCTCGAGATTGCGGCCGCGCTTGAAGCCCGGCGTATCGGTCTCGACCGCGATCAGCGACGTGCCCTTGGCCCCAAGCTTGGGATCGGTCTTGGCGACCACGATCACGAGATCGGCGAGCTGGCCGTTGCTGATGAAGGTCTTGGAACCGTTGATCACCCAGTGATTGCCGTCCATCACCGCGTTGGTCTTGACCGACTGCAGATCGGAGCCGGTGCCAGGCTCGGTCATCGCGATCGCCGTCACCAACTCGCCCGAGCAGGCCTTGGGAATCCATTTCTTCTTCTGCTCCTCGCTGCCGTAGTGGAGCAGGTAGGGAACGACGATATCGTTGTGCAGCGAGAAGGCGGGCCCTGAGGCCAGCGCCCGGCCCTGCTCCTCGATCAGGATGGCGCTGTAGAGGAAGTCCACGCCGGCTCCGCCATAGTCCTCCGGCATGGTCATGCCCAAGAGCCCTTGTGCACCCGCCTTGCGCCAGAGATCGCGCGGCACGATGCCCTCCTCCTCCCACTTCATATGGAAGGGCACGACTTCCTTGTCGAAGAACCGCCGGCAGGTTTCCCTAAAAAGCTGGTGTTCGGGGGTGTAATGCGCGGCCAGAGCGGTCACGGGCGGTTTCCTCTCTTTTCGTTGTCGAACGTCTGCCGAAACGGGACTCTGGTCTTCCGACGCCCGGCTTACCAGTGAAGCTTAACTAGTTTACCTTTACGTAAACGTCAACTTCGCTAATGCGGGCCAGATCGGTCTCCGGAGGGTTACCTTGAGGGCTCGAGTTGGGTTGAAAGGGTTGCCGTGATGTCAGCGCGTGTGGATGTGAAAGAGTTGGTCGACTGGATCCTCGCCGAAGGATGCAAAGGCGACGATCTGGGCGCCATTCTTGCTGGAGTGAGCGACCGTCTGGCCGCAATGGGCATTCCCCTCTATTTCGCTACCCTGCACATGCCGACCATCGACCCGACGGCAGCGGTGCTGCAATTCTTGTGGCGACCAGATCAGGCTCCGACGACGACTGAACTCAGCCTCGAGGAAGGTCAGGGTGCCGCGTTCCGTCGCAGCCCCATCCACTACGTCATCGAACGGGATCTCGGCGGCGCGCGATGGAAGCTCGAAGACCCGGAGACGGTGAAGCAGTTCGCCCTGTTCAAGGATCTGCACACTCTTGGTGTCACGGAATATGTTCTTCGCTTGGTATCATTCGGCCAACGCCGCAAGGCGTTGCAGGGTCTCGCGTTCACCTTGGCGACCAATCGGCCCGGTGGCTTTGCCGACGCCGAGATCGAGGTCGTCGACCGCCTCCTGCCGGCGCTGAGCGTCGTCGCCTATCGCATCGGCCTGTCCCGCGTTGCGACCGAGACCTTGGGTGCCTATCTGGGCCCCAGTACCGGCGCCCGCGTGATGCAGGGTGTGATCCGGCGCGGCGACAGCCAGGTCATCTCGGCGGCCCTGCTGCTGGCTGATCTGCGCGGCTTCACCACGCTTGCCGACCGCGCGCCCGCGACAGAGGTCGTGGCCTGGCTCAACCAGCACCTCGAATGCGTGGGTGACTCCGTCACGGCGCAGGGCGGCGAGATCCTGAAATTCCTGGGCGACGGCCTCCTCGCCATCTTCCCTTCGGAACAGATCGGCGCCGAGCGTGCCTGCAATGCGGCCGTGAACGCCGCCATCGAGGCTTGCCGGCAGAATGCGGCGCTCAACCTCCGGCGCAAATCCACCGGCGGGCCGGCGCTCGACCTCAGCACCGCGCTGCACTTTGGCGACGTCGTCTACGGTAATATCGGCACCGCCCGCCGACTCGACTTCACCATCGTCGGCCCCGCCGTCAACGAAGTGAGCCGCATGGAAGCGCTCGGCAAGGCGCTCGGCCGCGAGCTTCTGCTGTCGCAGAGCGTCGCCGATCGTTGCGGTCATAAGGTCATCAGCGTGGGGGCCCACGAGTTGCGCGGGATCGCCGGCCACCGCGAGATGTACACCGTGGCGTCGGCCTCGACCGGCTGAGCGCATGCTAGCGTGTGAGTACATCCATGAGGAGCGCCGATGATCAAGGGTAGCTGCGCCTGTGGTGGTGTTCGTTTCGAGATCGACTCGGTTCGCGCGTTGACCCACTGCCATTGCACGAATTGCCGCAAGCTGACGGCAGCAAGTTTCGCCACGTACGCCCATGTGGAGAAGACCAAGTTCCGTTGGGCCGCCGGCGAAGAGCTGATCCACCGCTTCGAATCGTCGCCAGGCAGCTTTCGCCCATTCTGCAGGACTTGTGGCTCGATGGTCCCCGGTCAAGCGCCTTATCTTGAGACGGTGAGCGTACCGGCGGGCTTGCTCGACGACGACCCGGGCGTGCGGCCACTCCTGCACGTCTTCACGTCGTCCAAAGCACCTTGGTGGGAGATCAATGACGGCCTTCCGCAACATCCCAAATGGGTGCCCGGGTTCGAGCCGAAGCAACCGGTCGGAACGGAGTCTCGCTAGAGCACCGCGTCGCGCACTTTTGCCATCAGCCAGTCGACACCGGCATCGGCTTGGCCCATGCGGCGGATGGCCGAGACCTCGAAGCGTGGGCCGGCGAAATCAGCGTCGATGATCTGCAATCCCAGGACACCGGCCATCCGCTGCGCAAGACGGCGCGGGCAGGTCACCACAGCGTCGCTGGCCGACGCCATGGTCAAGGCCGTCAACCAGCCCGGCACCAGCGCCACCGTGGAGACGAGGCTCGGACTCGGGATGGTCGAATGGGCAATGCTCGTCCCGCCCGACGGACTGGCGAAGATGTTGGGCAGTTTGGCAAAGGCGCGCTTGTCGAGGGCACCTTTGATCTTCGGATGGCGCTTGCGCGCAACAACGCAAAACCGGTCCTGATACAGGATCTTGGCATCGAGACCGGCCGGCAGGCCGGGAAACTGGCCGAGCACGAGGTCGATTTCGCCGCTCCGCAGGGCCTCGAGCGCAGCGCCGCCCAACAGCAGATCCAGTGAAAAAGAGGCTCGCGGCGCTTCCCGTTGGAAGGCCAGCACCAGACGACCGCCAATGAGCGCGGCGACGAACTCCGGCACCGCCAGTCGGAAGCGCCGCTCGCTGCGCTTGGGATCGAAACCGCCCTCCTCGGCCAGCACGCCGCCCAGCATGTCGATGAGGCCATCGATGCGCGGCGCCAGTTCGAGCGCACGCCGCGTCGGATCGAGTCCGTAGGGCCGGCGCACGAACAATGGATCGGCGAAGAGATCGCGCAGCCGGGCCAGGGCATGGCTGACCGTGGATTGCGTAAGGTTGAGCCGCCGCGCCGCCTCGGTCGTGCGACGCGTGCGCAATACCTCGCGGAACACCAGTAGCAACTGGCCGTCGAGTTTCCGGATATCGATCTTTTGAATATCGCTCATGGCATCAAATCATTATTCCGATTCGCCTCCGATCGCTAGGACCATTGGGCATGAAACCCGAGCTGTGGCTCGTTTCGCCCCCGCGTGTTTGCACGATCGTGAGCCTGTCGTTGCCGATCGTGCTCATATTGCTGGCGCAAACCTTGTTGGGACTGGCCACCATCGCCATGGTGAGCCATCTCGGCGATGCCGCCGTTGCAGGCGTTGGCGTCGCGAATGCGCTGTTCTCGATGCTGATGTCCGTGCTGTTCGGCATCGATACCGGCGTCCAGGCGCTGGTGGCGCAGCGGATTGGCGCCGGGCAGACCAGACTCGCCGGCAAGACGTTAAACGACGCGCTCCCAATCGCCGTTGTGGCCGGCTTGCTGCTGATGGCACTGGGCTATGGGCTGGGCCCGTCCGTCTTTCGTATGGTGACCGACGATCCCGCCGTCACGGCACGTGGCCTGTCCTATCTCGTCACAGCACTCCCCATGCTGCCTTTGCTGGGCTGCATTTTCGCCTTCAGTGCCTATCGCAACGGCGCAGGGACACCGCGGTATTCGTTGCTGGTCAGCATTGTCCAGGTGGGCTGCGCCATCGCGCTCAGCTACCTGTTGGTCTTCGGCGCGCTCGGCCTGCCGCAGATGGAAACGGCCGGCGCGGGACTCGGCGCCACGCTCGCGACCCTGGTCGCATTCCTGATCCACCTGTTGCTGGCGCTACGGTTTGCTCCTGTCCCGGGCTTCCTGCAGACACGGCCGAGCTGGCAAGGCGTCCGCGCCATCCTGGCGATAGGTCTGCCGGTCGGTCTCCAGCAAGCCTTCGTCTATCTCGGAACAACGGTCGTCTTCGCGATCGTCGGCCTGATCGGCACTAGCGAGGTCGCGGCGATGAGCGTTCTGCTCACCCTGCTGTTGCTGTCGATCTTGCCGACATCCGGCATGGGCGTTGCCGCCGCGACTTTGGTCGGCATGACCTTGGGACGCGGCGACGTCGCCGACGCGCGGCGGTGGGGCTGGGATGTCGCCCGATGCGGCGCGCTCGTAATCCTGTTCCTCAGCCTGGCCCTGGTGATCGCGCCACGTGACCCGCTCGGCCTGCTCATCGCCGATCAGACCACGATTGCGCTTGCCGCAACGCCGCTGCGCGTGCTGGCCATCGGCATGAGCGTCGATGCCTTCGGCCGCATCCTGGGCTTTGCCCTGCGTGGCGCGGGGGCGACAAAGCTCGTCACGCTGGTCGCCTTTATCCTGCAATGGGCCGTGCAACTGCCACTGACCTGGTTCGTCGGCGTCTATCTTGCCTTCGGTCTTTGCGGCATCGCCATCGTCAGGCTGGTGCTGTTCGCTGTCGAGGCCGCAATCGTCACGCTCCTATGGCAGAACGACTTCTGGGCTCGCCGGCGCGTCACTCCACCGTCGTCGCGCTGAGGCCGAGCAACGCGCGGCGGCGCAGCCATTGGCTGGGACGGTAGCGGTCGTCGCCGGTGATGGCCTGGATCTGGACCAGCGTCTCGTGGCAGTTCTTGACACCCAGCCAGTCAGCGAGCGCCAGGGGCCCACGTGGATAGTTGAGACCGAGCGTCATGGCGGTATCGACATCGGCGGCCGAAGCGATGCCGATCATCGCCATCTCGCAGCCGAGATTGGCGATCATCGCGCACATGCGCTGGGCGATGAAACCGGGTGAATCCTTGATCAAGGTCACCTTAGCGCCGGAGCGGGTCAGGATCGCGGCCGCGGCATCGCGCACCAGATCGTCGGCGCCGGGCGCCGTCATGATGGTGAGGCGCTTGCCGATGTCGCCGGTGAGATCGACCGCCACGGTGCGACGCCGGTCGAGGCCGCGCTCGACCACGACCGTGGTGCAATCCTTGCCGATCGGCGCCACCAGGATCGGGCTTCTGCCATCGTCGACGGCCAGCGGCTTGGCACCGGAAGACACCACGAGGCTGACCAGCTTCTCGTTGCTGCTGTCCATCACAACAACGCTCGTTGCCGGCACGACCGACGGCACATGGTCGGCGCCAGGATCGATCTTCGCGCCCTTGGCGTCATAGTTGTACCAACCCGCGCCAGTCTTGCGGCCAAGCTTGCCGGCGGCATAGAGGCTCTCGTGATAGGGGCTCGGCGTCATGCGCCGGTCATGGAAAAAGCCTTCGTAGATGATGTTGCGGGCCGGGAAATTCACATCAATGCCGGTCAGGTCCATCAGCTCGAACGGCCCCATGCGGAAACCGCAGGTGTCGCGCATGACGGCGTCGACCTGGCTCACCGTCGCGCGACCTTCCTGGAAGATGCGCAAGCCTTCGGTGCCGATCGCCGTGCCGCCGAGATTGACCAGGAAGCCCGGCGTGTCGCCCACCACGACCGGCACGCGGGTCTGGCGCTTGCCCAGCGCCACCATGGCATCGACGACCCAGGGCGCGGTATCGGCGGCGCGGATCACTTCGACGAGCTTCATCAGCGGCACCGGATTGAAATAGTGCATGCCGCAGACGCGATCGCGATGCTTGAGCGACCGGGCGATCGAGGCGATGCGGATCGACGAGGTGTTGGACGCAAGAATGGTCTCGGGCGCCACCACGGCTTCGAGCTCGCCGAACAGCTTCTGCTTCACCTCGAGGTTCTCGAACACCGCCTCCACGACGATATGGCAGGCCTTGAGATCTTCGATCTTGTCGGCGACGGCAAGATTGCCTTCCGTCTTCGCGACGTCAGCGTCCGTGAGCCGGCCTTTAACAACCAGCCCCTTGAGCGTCTCGACGATCCCCGCCTTCGCCTTGGCTGCGCCGCCGGCGGCAGCGTCGAACAGGATCGCCTTCATGCCGCCCTGCGCGGTCACCTGTGCAATCCCGCGGCCCATCGCCCCTGTGCCGACAATGCCGACGACGAGATCCGAGCGGTTGATGTCGAGAGCCATACGTCCTCCAAGAACAATCCGAATACCTTCGCATCCAAATCGGTGTCATCCCGAGCGGAAGCGAGGGATCTCTAAGGCATGAGCAAAGGTCCCTCGCTTCGCTCGGGATGACAACCTTGCTTAAGGCGACAAAGTGCGCGGCTACCCCTTCGCCGCGTAGCCTGCGGCCTTGAGTCCATCCTTGATCTCGTCGAGCACGACCGGATCCTCGATCGTGGCCGGCATGGTCCAGGGTTGATTGTCGGCCATCTTCTGGATGGTACCGCGCAGGATCTTGCCCGAGCGCGTCTTGGGCAGCCGCTGCACGACCAGCGCACTCTTGAAGAAGGCGACGGGACCGATGCGGTCGCGCACCATCTGCACGACCTCGTTGGTGATCTCCTGGTTCGGCCGGGTGACCCCGGCCTTCAGCACCACGAAACCCAACGGCACCTGGCCCTTGAGATCGTCGGCAACGCCGATCACGGCGCACTCGGCCACGTCGTTGTGCGCTCCCAGTACCTCCTCGATCTGCCCGGTCGAGAGCCGGTGGCCCGCGACATTGATCACGTCGTCGACCCGCGTCATCACCGAGACGTAGCCGTCGTCATCGATGAAGCCCGCATCGCCGGTCTTGTAGTAGCCAGGAAACTCCGTGAGATAGCCCTGCTTGTAGCGCTCGTCAGCGTTCCACAGCGTCGGGAAGGTGCCTGGCGGCAATGGCAGCCGGGCAGCGATCGCGCCGACTTGGCCGGTCTTCATCGCATGGCCGTTCTCGTCGAGCACCTCGAGGTGCCAGCCGGGCGCCGGGACGGAGCACGAGCCCGGCTTGATCGGCATGGGATCGAGGCCGACGAAGTTGCCGCAGATCACCCAGCCGGTCTCGGTCTGCCACCAGTGATCGACCACCGGCACGCCCAGCAGCCGCTGCGCCCATTCGACGGTGGGCGGGTCCCCGCGCTCGCCGGCGAGGAAGAGCGTGCGGAACTTCGAGAGGTCGTACTTCTTGACGAGCTTGCCGTCGGGGTCCTCGCGCTTGATGGCACGGAACGCCGTTGGCGCCGTGAACAGCGCCACCGCCTTGTGCTCGGAGATCACCCGCCAGAAGGCGCCGGCGTCGGGCGTGCCGACCGGCTTGCCCTCATAGAGGACCGACGTCGCACCATAGATCAGGGGACCGTAGACAATGTAGCTGTGGCCCACGACCCAGCCCACGTCCGACGCGCACCACCACACCTCGCCCGGTTCGACGCCGTAGAGGTTCTTCATCGACCAATGGAGCGCCACGCAATAGCCGCCCGTATCGCGCACCACCCCCTTGGGAAAGCCGGTCGTGCCGGACGTATAGAGAATGTAGAGCGGGTCGTTGGCTTTCACCGGCACGCAGTCGTGCGGCGTTGCCGTGGCGACCGTTTCCGTCCAGTCGAGGTCGCGGCCCTTCACCATCGACGCCGGCCCTTGCGGCCGCTGCAAGACGACGACCTTGGACACCTTATGCTCCGCCTGCTCGATCGCCTCGTCGAGCATGGGCTTGTAGTTGACGATCCGCGCCGGCTCGACGCCGCAGGAGGCGGTGAGCACGAGGTTGGGTTGGCAGTCGTCGATGCGGCTCGCCAGCTCCTTGGCCGCGAAGCCGCCGAACACCACGGAGTGGATGGCGCCCAGCCGCGCACAGGCCAACATCGCCATCACCGCCTCGGGGATCATGGGCATGTAGATGATGACGCGGTCGCCCTTGCCCACGCCCTGCGCTGCAATAGCGCCGGCCAACCGCGCGACATGGTCGCGCAGTTCGCGATAGGTGAAGCTCGTCTTGCTGCTGGTGACGGGCGAATCGTAGATCAGCGCTGTCTGGTCGGCGCGGCCGCGCTCGACATGGCGATCGAGAGCATTGTAGCAGGCATTGAGCTCGCCCCCCGGGTACCAGCGATAGAAAGGCGCCTGTGAAGGATCGAGCACCTTGTCCCAGCGCTTCGTCCAGTCGATCGCCTGCGCCTGCTCTGCCCAGAATCCTTCAGGATCCTCCAGCGAATGCGCGTGGACCGCGCGGTACCTATCGCCTGTCGCCATGGTTCCTCCTCGGCGTGTGATGCGCCAGGACGAACTGCCTGACAAGAGGTCCGCTGGGCTACTGCCAGTAGCCCGGCGTCCAGCCCCACTGGCCGTTGGAGAAAGCCCAGCCGCCATTGGTCCACACCGAGCCTGCGTACGGCTGCTCGACAAAACCTCCGGGTAGCCAGGTGAAATTGCCGTTGGCCGGTTGGCTGCTGTCCCAATGGTAGTGGCCTGGATTCCAGACGAAGTGCCCGTCGTCGGGTCCCTTGGGCTTGGGCGGGACGACCTCCGGGATACTGGGCGGCGGCGCCTTGGGAGCGACGATCGCGACGCCAGGCTTGGACTTAGCGCCCGGCGGCGGCAGCGCCGCCGTATTTGCAGTGGATGGATTCCGGTCACTGGTACAAGCAGCGAGAGCGGTTGCCGCGAACAGAACAAAGATCAGGCGTGTCATATGTCCCCCTCTTTAGAGAATTTTCGCAATGCTCTCCGGATTTCATGTGCGCGGCAAGTGATGATCAGGCTGGAGTAGACGCCGCGCTTCATGTGACAGTAGGCGGCGCAACAGAGAAGGCACCGGGAAGCGCATCATGGCGAGGAAGAAGTCGACGAAGGGATCGGGCAAGAAGCCGGCGAAAGGCAAGCGGCCGGTCAAGCGCGTGACCAAGAGCAAAGCCGCGAAGGCGAAGAAACCGTTGATCGCCAAATCGGTCACACGACCTTCGCTGCGCCGGTCAGCGAAGAGCCGCACCTCCGCCGTTCGCCTGCCCACGCCGCGGCCCGCGCTGCACAAGGCGCCGGCCCTCAGCGCCAGCATCTACGAGCGCGACCTCGACAAGACGCCCGCCAACTACGCGCCGCTCACACCCTTGCAGTTCCTCGAACGAACTGCGTCCGTCTATCCTGATCACCTTGCGTTGGTGCACGGATCGCGACGCCAGAGCTGGGCGGAAACTTACACCCGCTGTCGACAGCTTGCCTCGGCATTGGAAAAAGTCGGGATCGGCGTCGGCGACACCGTGGCGATCATGGCGCCCAACATCCCAGAGATGTACGAGGCGCATTTCGGCGTGCCCATGACGGGCGCGGTACTGAATTCGCTGAACACGCGGCTCGATGCGGCGATGATCGCCTTCATTCTCGACCATAGCGAGACCAAGGTCCTGCTGGTGGACCGCGAGTATCATCGCGTGGTCACTGAGGCGCTGGGGCTCGCCAAGGTGCAGCCGCTGGTGGTCGATATCGACGACCCGCAATGCGACGACCGCGCCCAGATCGGTGACACGACCTACGAGGAGTTCATCGCACCCGGCGATCCGGACCATGCCTGGAACTATCCCAGCGACGAATGGAACGCGATCTCGCTCAACTACACGTCGGGCACGACCGGCAACCCGAAAGGCGTCGTCTACCATCATCGCGGCGCCACGCTCTCGGCCTACGGCAATGCAACGCAATGGGCGATGGGACTGCATCCGGTCTATCTCTGGACGCTGCCGATGTTCCATTGCAACGGCTGGTGCTTTCCCTGGACGCTGGCGCTGGTTGCCGGCACCTCGGTCTGCCTGCGCCGTGCCTCGGCCAAGACGATCTTCGACGCTTTGGCGGATCATGACGTGACGCATCTCTGCGGCGCGCCGATCATCATGCAGTTCATCATCGGTGCCACCGCCGAAGAGCGTCGGCCGCTGAAGCAGCGCGTCGAGTTCATGACCGCCGCCGCCCCGCCTCCCGCCGCTGTGCTGGAAGCGCTGGAGAAGGAGAATTTCCGCGTCACGCACGTCTATGGTCTGACCGAAGTCTATGGTCCGGCGACCATCTGCTCCTGGCACCAGGCGTGGGATGCCTTCGACTCGGGCGAACGCGCGCGGCTGAAAGCCCGCCAGGGGGTGCGCTATGCCGCGGAGGACGCCGTTACGGTGATGAATCCGGCGACGATGGAGGAAGTGCCGCGCGACGGGCAGACCATGGGCGAGGTCATGTTCCGCGGCAACCTGGTGATGAAGGGCTATCTCAAGAACGCCAAGGCGACGCAGGAGGCGTTCGCGGGGGGCTGGTTCCACTCCGGCGATCTCGGCGTGCTGCACGAGGATGGCTACCTCGAGCTGCGCGACCGCTCGAAGGACATCATTATTTCAGGCGGCGAGAACATCTCGACCATCGAGGTCGAGGGCGTGATCATCAAGCATCCTTCGGTCGCCAATGTCGCGGTGGTGGCCAAGCCCGACGAGAAGTGGGGGGAGACGCCCTGCGCCTTCGTCGTGCTGAAGCCGGGCGCCTCGGCCACCGTCGAGGAGATCGTGGCGCATTGCCGCGCCAACCTCGCCGGCTACAAGTGCCCGCGCTACGTCGTGTTCCGCGACCTGCCCATGACCTCGACCGGCAAGGTACAGAAGTTCGTGCTGCGAGAATGGGCGAAGGCGGTCTGACGGCCCTATCTCGCCCCCTCGTCCCGCACCATCGCTCCGCCACAATCCGCCGGCTAATCTTGTCGCCGCCATGTCCGGCGAGAGTACGCTTATCGTCACCACGCGCAGCGGCGTGCGGCCCTTGGGCGTACGCGGCGAACCGCTGCATAATTCGGCCGTCCAACTCGGGCGCATCGTTCGCCGCCGGTTGGGCGATGCGGTTGCTGGCCTCCTGGCAGAGCCGCAGCTTCATGCCGACGGCAAGGGCATCGATTGGTACGCCAGTTGGACCGGTGAGGTCCGTCGCGTCGTCGACCTTGATCCCAAGGAACGCGGCGAAATCCTGGCGCAGGTCGATCGCGGCCTGATCGAGATCAGCCAGCTCGGGCAAAGCCTCTCCACCGCCGGTGAGGACACAGGTGTCATCGGCCGGTCGTTGCAGCTTGCCGCGAAGCGCCCGGCGGAATCCTTCGTGTTCCTCGTCGGCGACAAACCAGTGGTCGTCTGCTGGGGCTACGAGAAGGAAGCGGCAAATGGCCTGCTGCCGCCCACCCTGCCGGCTGCCGTCGCGCGACGCCCTGTTCTCGACACGCCGTCGCCAACTGCCGTGCGACCAGTCATTGCCGGTGCGAGCGCGGCCTCGATCCCATGGGTCCGCACGCTCTTGTTTGCCTTGCCGCTGCTGGCGTTGCTGCTGGGCGGCATCTGGCTGCTACGGGATCTCCTGCCTGCCGCCCCAGCGCTCGCCATCGCAACCAAGGAAGGGCCCGACGCGCCGCCGCCGGTGCCCCCCGTCGACCGGCGCCCGATCCTGAAGGCGTCGCTGTCGCAGGAGCAGGCCCGCGCCAAGGCGCTGCAAATCGAGATGACGACGATCGAGAACGAACTCAAGAAGCGGATCGGCGAGTGCAAGCCGGCGACGCCTCCCCCGCCCCCAGCACCCAAGCCGCCGCCGCAGGCTTCCGTCGCGCCGCCGGCCCCCAAACCCGCTCCCCCGCCGCAGTCGCGGCCACCTTCGGATAATCGATTGCGCCTGCCGACCAGCCCCACCCGGGACTATTCCTTCCTGCAAGGCTGCTGGCGGAGCGATCCATTCCGTCACGAAACGGCTCAGTTCCAGCCGGGCGTCTCGTCCTACTGTTTCGATTCCAGCGGCTACGGCGAGCTCGAATGGCGCCGCGGGCGAGTGGCCTGCCGTACGGGCGCACAGGCGCGTTTCGACGGCTCGACACTCAGGCTGCATGACCGCGACACGACCTGCAACGATGGCTCGCATTGGTTCGCCGACCAGCTCATCTGCCAGCGAGGCGCAGATAATGTCGCGCAATGCAGCGGCTATTCGCAGGGCTCTTTCGGCCCCACGCGGTGGACCGTGAACCTGCACAAGCTCAACTGAGTCGCTGCCCTATTGTTGCTGATCCCAGGATAACTTCCTCTCTGTTCCCTGGATGCGTGGCTGCCAATTCTTGCACCCGACAGTAACGGAGGGTGCAGGAATGACCAATATCAAGAACCGGGTCATGGATTTCCGTCGGCGGCTCTATGCGGACCGCGGCCTCACCGCGGTCGACGACTACATCCATCCCGACTTCCGCAGTCACAATCCGCTCGTAAAGCCTGGGCGAGACGCCTACCGGGCATTCGCCGCCGGCTTCCTTCAGGGCATTCCCGATCTACGGCCGGACATCCATCAGGTCATGGCAGACGGCGATCGGGTTCTGACGTTCATCCGCTGGGGAGGAACACACACTGGACCGTTCCTCGGCGTCGCGCCGACAGGCAAGAAAGTCACCTTCGAGACCGCGGACATCTACCGCCTGCAGGATGGCCTCTTCATCGAGCATTGGGACGTCGTCGACAAGTTGTCGATCGCCACCGAACTCGGCCTTTTTGGGATAGCGCCACGCGGGCCGAACAAATAACGGCCGCGCTCCGCGCGGTTGGGAAATTAGCAACCAACGCCCGCCGACTTTTCTGTCCCGTCGGCGGCATCACCAACGCAGCCAATGCTGTGTGGGCGGGTCTTTCCCAGATAGGAGGTGAAATTTAGTGGGGCTTCTCGGAGATTAGCCGCGTGATCTCGTCCTTGATCATCAATTTTCGTTTCTTGAGGCTGCCAATCGCTTCATCGTCGGGGTGCGGACGCGCATTTTCTTCATTGATCGCATGCTCGAGCGACGCATGCTTGGCCTTCAGCGCTTCGATGTGATCTACGGCACTCATAGACACCTCCGAGCCTGTTACAGACCCCAAAACTCTGACTCCGTCCGTGTCCCGAGTCACGACCAAATCGACGGCCATCGCCTGGCTGTGCAAAATTCAGCTAGGATGGTCAATATGACTGACCCGTCCCGCCTGATTGTCGGCATCTCCGGCGCGTCCGGAGTTGTTTACGGTATCCGGCTGCTCGAGGCGCTGAAAGCATTGCCGGTGGAAACTCACCTCGTCATGACACGCACGGCGGAGATCACGCTTGCCCACGAGACCGACATGAAGGTGAGCGACGTGCGGCGGCTCGCGGATGTGGCATACAAGATCGACGATCTAGCTGCCGCGATTTCGAGTGGGTCATACCGCACCATGGGAATGATCGTGGCGCCCTGTTCGATGCGCAGCCTGAGCGAGATCGCCCACGGCATCACCAGCAATCTGCTGACACGAGCCGCCGACGTCGTGCTGAAGGAACGCCGCAAATTGGTCTTGGTTGCCCGGGAAACGCCACTTCATGCGATCCATCTGCGCAACATGACAACGTTGGCGGAGATGGGAGCGATCATCGCCCCGCCGGTGCCCGCGTTCTACACCCGGCCCACGACATTGGACGACATCATCGATCACACAGTCGGCCGGGTGCTCGACCTGTTCGATCTCGATTCCGGCAAGGTCAAGCGCTGGTCCTGAGCGCGCTGACACAGCGCAACGTACGTACCAGGTAATCGACCCTTTCAAGAGGGCGCCATAGCTTCGTCGGCATGAATCGACGAACCGTTCTGAAAGCCGCCATCACCGCTGCCGTCGGCATGCCGTCGATTTCGGCAGCTGTCTCGGTCGCCCAGCCCATCCCGCCAAGGAGAGAGAAAATGAGCAACGCCAACGAAGTCGTCGTGCGCTACCTCACCGCGTGGAACGAACCGGACGCCAAGCGCCGCCGCGAGCTGGTCGCCAAGGCCTGGACCGATGACGGTACCTACGTCGACCGGGTCCGTGAAGGAAACGGCCATGACAGTCTCGACGCCATGATCGCCACGGCCCAGAACCATTTCCCCGGCCACCGGCTGCATCTCGCAAGCGGCATCGAGACCCATCACGACTACGTCCGCTTCAGTTGGGTGGCCGGCGGCACGTCCGAGACGCCGCTTTACATCAAGGGCACCGATTTCGCGATCATCGCTGCCGACGGCCGCATCAAGTCGGTCGTTGGCTTCGTCGACGCCGCCCCTGCGCCGGCAGCCTGATCGTGACTGTCATGAACAGGAGAGACGCCGCGAAGTCCGCCGCCGTCATTGCGGCCGCCGTGGTCGCCGGTAGCAAGACAGCCATGGCCGACACCCCGGACGAGCCTCGCCCCGTTTCAGCGCGCCCGTCATTCGTCGAGACGCGGGACGGCGCGAGCCTCTTCTACAACGACTGGGGCGCAGGCAAGCCGGTCATCTTCACCCACGCCTGGGGCCTGAACGCCGATATCTGGGAGTATCAGCTCACGGAGCTTGCTGACCAGGGTCTGCGCTGCGTGGCCTACGACCGGCGTGGCCATGGCCGCTCAACCGACCCCGGGCGCGGCTACGACTACGACACCCTGGCCGACGACCTCGCGGCGGTCATCGACCATCTCGATTTGCGCGACGCTACGCTGGTCGGCTTTTCGATGGGGAACAGCGAGGCCGCTCGCTGTGGGGCGGTTTCATCGCCGGCCTGAAGCGGGACCGCGCGGCTTTCTTCGCCGACAACATCGCCGGGTTCACCGGGAACCTGCCCAGCGTATCCCCGGCCCTCTCGCAATGGGTCGTGGCACAATTCATGCGTGCTTCCCCGAAGGCAACGATCGAATGCATGCGGGCCAATACGAAGGGCGATCTGCGCGCGGATTTTCGGGCCGTGACCTTGCCAACCCTGATCATTCACGGCGGCAAGGATCTGGTGAACCCGATCGACAAGACCGCCCGAAAGACGGCCGAGGCCGTCACCGGCAGCGAGCTCAGGGTCTACGACGACGCACCCCACGGCCTGGTCATCACGCACCGAGAGCGGCTTACCCGCGATCTTCTGGCCTTCATCCGGAGCTGATGGTCGTCCCTGGTGCAGATCGAAGACCGACGGCGGTCGAGATTTCGTCGGCCGCTGCTTCCGGAAAAGTCGCCGACACCAGCGCTGCGACGGCCCGGCGGTCCTCGTCGTCAGGGGTCACGCCGAGGCAGACGGCGTAGACACCGAGATTACCCACGACCGTCCGCAGGCGCTTCTCGAGCGGGCGGTCTCGGTCTGCCGGCGGCGCATGCAGGGCAGCGAGCTTCAGCTGCTCGGCGTGCTCGGCCGCGAGCTCTGCATCGGCCACCCGCCGCCGGGTGGCATCGACCGTTTCCGGCAGCGCCGCTATCCATGGCTGGTCCTTCAGGCGTTTGCGCACTTCGCGCAGCGGCCGCACGATCTCCGCCTGCCAAAGATCGCTCGCCTTCAGGATCACGCGCAATCTCTCGGCAGTCAGCGTCGAGCGGCCCGACGCCCCCAACCAGCAACAAAACAGCAGTATGTTGACGTCGCAGCCGCGTCGCTCCTGCAGATCGAGACAGGCTTCCGCCACGCCTTCGCCGGCGTAGAGCTCCAAGGAAAAGTTCCAGAAGGGGTGAGGCAGAAAATCCGACATATTGCGTAGGGTTATGCTTCCCTTTGGGCGGCCGAAGGGGTACACGGCGCGCATCCGCGTGGCTAGCCCACCAGGACAGGCCCATCAGGACAGATATGAACGACGACAGGCCTCCGGATCCGCAGGACACTGAGGCGCTCAGGGCCAAACTGGAGGCGCTGAAGAGTGAGCATCGCGACCTCGACGAGGTGATCGATCGCCTGATCGAGAAAGCGCCCTTCGACCAGCTCCAGCTTCAACGATTGAAGAAACGCAAGCTCGGCCTAAAAGATCAGATTCTGAAGTTGGAAAGCCAACTCATTCCCGACATCATCGCTTGAAAGACGCCCCCGAACGCCAAATGGCCAAATCTTCAGTCAAACGCCGCCCGTTGGTCGGCCTGATCATGGGCAGCCAGTCGGACTGGGCGACCATGCAACATGCCGCCGACACGCTCGAGGCGCTGGGTGTCGCCTGCGAGGCGCGGATCGTCTCCGCCCATCGCACCCCCAAGCGCCTCGTCGCCTACGCTTCGGGCGCCAAGGCGCGGGGACTGAAGGTGATCATCGCCGGCGCCGGCGGGGCGGCCCATCTGCCCGGCATGACCGCCTCCATGACGCCCCTGCCGGTTCTGGGCGTGCCGGTGGAAAGCGCAGCGTTGAAGGGCATGGACAGTCTCCTTTCCATTGTCCAGATGCCGGCGGGTATTCCCGTCGGCACTCTGGCGATCGGCAAGGCCGGTGCCGTTAACGCCGCCATCTTGGCAGCGTCCATCGTCGGTCTTGGCGACGCCAAGATCATGGCTTCGGTCGAGCGTTGGAGGGCCCGCCAGACCGGAGCCGTCGCCAAGGCGCCATCGGACGAAGCGGTAGCAGGACCGCGCTGACGGATATGACAACAGCAGACATTGGACAGCGCCTCAGCATGCGGGAAATGTGCGGCGGCGAAATGCTGCCCCCGGGGTCGACCATCGGCATCCTGGGTGGCGGCCAACTGGGGCGCATGACGGCCATGGCGGCCGCTCGCCTTGGCTATCGCACCGTCGTCTATGCTCCGGAGACGCATTCAATCGCGGGAGATGTCGCCGCAGCCCACGTCCAGGGCGCTTACGACGACACGACCGCCCTCGCCCGCTTCGCCACCGAAGTCGACGTCATCACCTACGAATTCGAGAACGTGCCGGAAGCCGCGGTGGCCGAGTGTACGCGCCACAGGCCGGTACGGCCCGGCATCCGACCTATCCATCTGGCCCAGCACCGGCTGCGCGAGAAGGAGTTCTTCCGCAAATCGGGGCTCGGAACCGCCGAATACCAACGGATTGCGAACGAAGACGATATCGCCGCCGCCACGGCCCTTCCCGGCATCCTCAAGACTTGCACTGACGGCTATGACGGCAAGGGCCAGATCCGGGTTGCGACCCAGCGGGAGCTGACGGCGGCATGGGACAGGCTTCACCGGCGGGAATGCATCCTGGAAGCGTTGGTGGATTTCCAGTGCGAGGTCTCGGCCATCGTCGCGCGTGGGCTTGACGGGCAAGCATGCTGCTTTCCAATCGGTCTCAACGATCATCGTGACGGCATCCTGCGCACGACGGTCGTTCCCTGCGGGCTGCCACCAGCCGTTCAGATGGCAGCCGAGCAGAGCGGCCTGCAACTGGCCGAAAGCCTCAGCCTGGTCGGTCTGGTCGCACTCGAGATGTTCATTACGCGCGACGGCCGTGTGCTGGCCAACGAGATGGCGCCGCGGCCACACAACTCCGGCCATTGGACGATCGATGCTTGCACCACCAGCCAGTTCGAGCAGCTCGTCCGAGCGATCTGCGGCCTACCATTGGGGGCGGTCGATATCCTCGCTCCTTCGCGCATGATCAACCTGATCGGCGACGAGGCAAAGGACTGGGCCCGCTTCCTGGCCGAACCAACGGCGCGGCTGCATCTCTACGGCAAGGGCAAGGCCCGCCCTGGGCGCAAGATGGGGCATGTCACTTACGTGACACCGAAGGTGTAATGCTTGCCTAGCGCCGCGCAGCGGTGCGAATCCGATCGCCCGGGCGCCACGATCGGGCGCGCGCCTTCAGCTTCTCGAACTGCATCACGTTGTCGATCCGTCGGTCGAGGAAGCCCCAGGTGGCCTCGCTGCCGGGCGACCGGTCGTTCAACCAGTAAAGCAGCGTCGAAGAGTATACGGCCGCAAGCGTTGCCCGCTTGGTGTAGAAGTTGAAATCCGTACTGGTGTCGCCGGCGGCGTACCACATCGCATCGATCGTGCGATAAAGCAGCTTCGCCGCAAGGGGCGCATTGAACGGGAGTGCCAACAGCGCCAAAGCCCGCCGCGCTGCCTCGCGATTGCCGACATGGCGTTCCAGCCGGACGCGGATGGCATCGCGGATGCGGTCACGGATCTTGAGGTTGATTACCCCCTCCGCCTCGAGGTCCTCGACCATGCGCTGGTCGGCACGCTCGCTCACGTAGGCCAGCACATCGAGCGGACCGCCAGGGAAAAGGCGCTCGGCCTCGCCCGCCGGCAACTCGAGCCTGCGGGCCGCGGCGCGGATCGATGTCCAGGTCCAGCCGTCGAAAGCCGCTTCGTTGGCAACGGCATCCACCAGCCGGTCCCGAAGGGCTGAATCGGGGTCGCTTTGAGAGGTTTCTGCCTCACTCATAAGGTGAATATAGGCCTCCTACCGGGGCTTCCCAAGGCCGGACGCCTGTGATACCAACCCGCCTCCCGAATTTCCCGGGCCCTGAAACTTGTCTCGGCCCGTCTGCTCGAAAGGAAGCGATCTCAGTGCAGGTACTCGTCCGCGAAAACAATGTCGATCAGGCGCTCCGCGTCCTGAAAAAGAAGATGCAACGCGAAGGCATCTTCCGCGAGATGAAGCTCCGCCGTAACTACGAAAAGCCGTCCGAGCGCCGTGCCCGCGAGCGTGCCGAAGCGATCCGCCGCACCCGCAAGTTGATGCGCAAGCGCATGGAGCGCGAAGGCTACTAGGGCCTCCCGATTTCGTCGACGAACAACCCCCGGCCACACCGGGGGTTTTGTTTTGGGAGGATGTCACCGCGCGCTGGCCCGCGCGTTACTGCTTCGACGCTCTCTATCTCATGGTGCACCAATGGATCAGTCACTGCAGGCGCAGACAAAGGACCAGACAACCTACGCCGGCGCTGACGAGTTGTGGGCGAACGAGCGGTACCTCGAGAACTACAACAGAGATGTCGTGCGTCTCCTCTCGGAGCCGCTGCGAGACGCGAACGACGTTCTCGAGTTTGGAGCCGGCATTGGAACCCTTGCAGGCTTATGGCGTGCACGCACGAAGGTGCAGCCGGAATGCCTCGAGATCGACGACAACCTTCGCCGGACGCTGACCGAACGGGGCTTCCAATGCCACACGTCTCTCTCGGATCTGCAAAAGACTTTCGACGGCATCTACACGTCGAATGTCCTGGAACACATTTCCGATGACGTGGCCATTTTAAAGCAGTTGCACGACAAGCTGCAGCGCGGCTCGCGGCTTGCGGTCTTCGTGCCGGCCTTCATGTGCATCTATTCGGGTGCCGATTCAGCCGTCGGACACTACCGTCGCTATGGCAAGAGCGAGCTTCTGGATAAGCTTCGCGCCGCGCATTTCAAGGTTCTCGAGTGTCACTTCGTGGATAGCATTGGCTTCTTCGCCTGGCTGTCCCTGAAGCTGTGGCACGGCAACTCGCCACCTGGGCTCGACAATAGCAAGAGCCTGCGCCTCTATGACAAGTACATCTACCCGTTCAGTCGGCTGCTCGACGGTCTTGGATTGAAATACCTCTTCGGCAAGAACCTGCTCGTGATTGCGCAGAAGGCACCATGATACCGGCCTTCCGCCGATGATCAGTTTAGCCCGTACAGCCGCACGACATTGTCGTGAACGATCTTCTTTTGCACGTTGTCGGAGAAGCCGGCGAGGTTCCTGGTCAGCGTGTCGCGTGAGTTGGGCCAGATGCAATCGGGGTGCGGATAATCGGCGCCCCAGATGATGTTGTCCTCGCCAATCAACGGCACGATCGGCTCGAGGTACTTATCCTGCTGGTAGGTGACGTAGCCCTGGCGCCGGAAATAGTCGCTGGGCTTCATCTTGAAGCCGAGGCTGCGAGCACGGTCGTGGTACTCGGTGTCGAGACGGTCGAACACGTAGGGCAGCCACGTCACGCCCGATTCGCCCAGCACGAAGTTGAAATCGGGGTATTGCTCGCAGGCGCCTGACGCCAGCAGCGACACGAGTACCTCCATCGTGTCGAGCTGGAACAGGGCGGATCGCACCAAACGCCACTGGATCGCGAGCTGTTTCTCCATCTCGGGCGTGTCGGGTGCTCGCAGGGCCTTGAAGCCCGTCGAATGGAACGAGATCGGGAACCGGCATTCGGCCGCGGCCTCCCACAGCACGAACCAGTCGCGATGGTAGAGTGGTAGGCTCATCCGCTTGAAGGCGAGATCGCCACCCTTGAGACCCATGCGCGCGCAGCGCCGCACTTCGGCGGCGGCCGTCGCCGGATCCGTGTTCGGGATGATGGCGAGTGGGAACACGCGGTTCGGATCCGAGCGCCTGGCGAAGTCGGCCGCCCAGTCGTTGTAGCGCGCATTGACCCAGGCACGCAGATCAGCTTGCTCGATCAGGTCGTTGACCATCAGGCAGCCGTAGATGATCTCCTTCTCGAGTCCGTCGCGATCGAGATCAGCCAGGCGCAGTTCCGGCGTAGTCGGCCGAGGCTTCGCGCCGGGAAAGTTGTCCCACTCGAAGCCTGCCTCCTTCATCTCATCGATGTGTCCGAACGAGCCCTTGGTATAGGGCAGGAAACCCGGCCCCACGCCATTCCACATGCCGCGGTCCTTGTCGTCGACGAACCAGTGCTGGCCGTCATTGCGCTCTTCGACGCGCGGCGCGTTCTTCTTCCATTCGGCCGGCACCTGCGACGACCAGAGGTCAGCCGGGCAATAGGTCAGATCGATGTGATTGTCGCCGGAAACGAGCTTGTGATGCATCGCGCACTCCCTCGGCTGCCGGGATGCGCCTGGGCATCGCCCGGTCAGCGGTTACGGTACGGCGCGCCCTCGCCTGCTCCAAGCTTCGACTTGCCGGGAAATCCGCGCAGCGGATGCGGCGATTTCCTCGGATTGGCCACATTGTTGGGCGCAACAACGTCGGGGATGACGCCGTTCTCCTGTTGTCGGCACTTTCACAGGAGAAGCACATGACGAAAACCTTGCTGACCACCGTCTGCGCGCTCGTCCTATCTGGCTCGGCCGCACTGGCGCAAAGCAACTGGGCGCCGCCGGGACCCAATGGTGGTCCAGGGGGCGCCAGCGGCGCCGCTCCCACACGTGACGTCGGCACGCAACCTAATGTCGGCAATACGCCAAGCGACGCCACGACGTCGAGCAGCATGACGCAGCAGCAGATCAAGGAGATGAACGCCGGCCAGAGGGCGCCCGACGGGCGTTACTATGGCCAGCCCGGGTCTTACAACCAGTACAACCAGCAGGCCGCTGCACCGATGGAGTCGCAGATGGGATGCGGTGCTCCAGGACCGCATCAGGTCGCGATCACCGACGAATATGGCTTCAAGTACGATAGCTGCGGCGATCGGCTCAACGGACGCGGCAACGTAATGTCGCCGCACACGCGCTAGGACACCCGAACCAAAACGAAGGCCGCTCCGCAAGGAGCGGCCTTCTCGTTTGCTAATGCGCCGAACCTTCCAACGCCTTGACGATGTTCTCGCACATCACTTTGGCGTCGGCGAACAGCATCATGGTGTTGTCACGGAAGAAGAGCTCGTTGTCGACGCCCGCGTAGCCTGAAGACATGCCGCGCTTCACGAACAATACGGTCTGCGCCCGCTCGACGTCGAGGATGGGCATGCCGTAGATCGGGCTCTTGGGATCGGTCTTGGCTGCCGGATTGGTGACGTCGTTGGCGCCGATCACGAAGGCGACGTCGGTCGAGGCAAAGTCGCGATTGATATCGTCAAGCTCGAACACCTCGTCGTAGGGGACGTTGGCTTCGGCCAGCAGCACGTTCATGTGGCCTGGCATGCGGCCCGCCACCGGATGGATGGCGTAGCGCACGTTGACGCCGCGCTTTTTCAGAATGTCGGCCATCTCGCGCAAAGCGTGCTGCGCCTGGGCGACCGCCATGCCGTAGCCCGGCACGATGATCACAGAGCTCGCGTTCTCCATCAGGAAGGCCGCGTCCTCGGCCGAACCCGCCTTCACCGGCTTATCGGTCTTGGCGCCGGCTGGCCCCGCCGCGCTCGAATCGGTGCCGAAGCCGCCCAGGATCACGTTGAAGATCGAGCGGTTCATGCCCTTGCACATGATGTAGCTCAGGATCGCGCCCGAGGAGCCTACCAGCGCACCGGTCACGATCAGCGCGGTATTCCCGAGGGTGAAGCCGATGCCCGCGGCCGCCCATCCCGAGTAGGAATTGAGCATCGACACCACGACCGGCATGTCGGCGCCGCCGATCGGCAGGATCAGCAGGAAGCCCACAGCCAGAGACAGCAGGATCAGGACCAGAAAGGTGAGCGGAAGGCCCGCCGATGCGAACCAGATGAGCAGCAGCAGCAGCGCGACGCCGATCAGGGCGTTGAGCGGATGCTGGCCCGGGAAGATCAGCGGTGCGCCCGAAACCAGGCCCTGCAGTTTGGCGAAGGCCACGATCGAACCGGTGAAGGTGATGGCGCCGATGATCGTGCCGAGTCCCATCTCGACCAGGCTTTGCGTGCGGATGTGGCCTGGCGTGCCGATGCCGAAGGCGTCCGGCGAGACGAAGGCCGCCGCAGCAACGAACACCGCCGCAAGCCCCACCAGCGAATGGAAAGCAGCGACAAGCTGGGGTAGCGCCGTCATCTGGATGCGCATCGCCACCACCGTGCCGACCGCGCCGCCGATCAGGAGGCCGACGACGATCAGCCACGGCGAGAGGACGCCAGGAGACGCGACGGTGACACCAATCGCCACGATCATGCCGAAGATGCCGTAGAGGTTGCCGGCACGCGACGTCGTGGGCGAGGAAAGCCCGCGCAGAGCCATGATGAAGCAGATGGCCGAGATGAGGTAGCCGTAGGCGGCCAGTTCGTGGGTGATCACTGTTCCTGCCTCGCCTACTTCTTGACCGGCTGTTTTTTCTTGAACATCGACAGCATGCGGTGCGTGACGATGAAGCCGCCGAAGATGTTCACGGCGGCCAGGGCGACGGCGATGCCGCCAAAGAGCTGCGCCGCGCCCAGGCCCGGCAAACCGGCCGCCAGCAGCGCGCCGACGATGATCACCGAGGAAACGGCATTGGTGACGGCCATCAGGGGCGAATGCAGCGCCGGCGTCACCCGCCAGACGACATAGTACCCGACGAAGCACGCCAATGCGAAAATGGTGAGCAGCGACACGAACGGCATATGCCCGCTCTCAGGCGCACCAGCCGGGGTCTGAGCCGCAAGATCAGTGATCTGCTGCGCCAGGTTCTTGAGATGTACGGCGAGTTCCTGCGTCTGGCTCGCGATCTTTGCCGCTTCGCCGGCGATACTGTCGTCCATGGCCTTCTCCTAGTTCTGGCCGGGATTCTGGCTGAGGGAGGGGTGCACGATCTCTCCGTCGCGGATCACGAGCGTGCCCTTCACGACTTCGTCATTGAGATCGATCTTCAGTGTCTTGGTTTCCTTGTCGACCATGGGGGTGATGAAGTTCAGGAGATTTCGCGAGAACAAAGACGAGGAGTCGGTCGGCAATTCGGCCGGGAGATTGGCAGGCCCGACGATCTTCACGCCAAACCTTTCCACAACCTTGCCGTATTCCGAGAGCGGACAGTTGCCACCCTGCTCCACCGCCATGTCCACAATCACGGAGCCGGGCTTCATGGTCTTGACCATGTCCTCCGTCACCAGAATCGGCGCCTTGCGGCCGGGAATGAGCGCGGTGGTGACAACGATGTCCTGCGTCTTGATGTGGTCCGCCACGAGCGCTGCCTGCTTGGCACGATACTCGGCGCTCATCTCCTTGGCATAGCCGCCAGCCGTCTCCGCCGCCTTGAACTCCTCGTCCTCTACGGCAACGAACTTGCCGCCGAGCGACTGCACCTGCTCCTTGGTGGCCGGCCGCACGTCGGTCGCCGTCACGATCGAGCCCAGCCGGCGCGCCGTCGCGATCGCCTGAAGGCCAGCCACGCCCACGCCCATGATGAAGGCACGCGATGGCGCCAGCGTGCCGCCCGGCGTCATCATTTGCGGGAAGATGCGACCGAAGTTGTTCGCCGCCAAAAGAACCGCCTTGTAGCCCGCGAGGTTCGCCTGCGACGAAAGGATGTCCATCGATTGAGCGCGGGTGATGCGTGGGATCAACTCCAGCGCGAAAGCGGTCACGCCCTTGGCGGCAAGCGCCTGAACCAAGTCGGGGTTGGTGAGTGCACCGAGTGGCGACATCAACGTCTGGCCACTGCGCAACAGCCCAATTTCATCGAGGCCTTCCGCGGACGCCATCGGCCGCTGGATCTTGAAAACGATATCACCGGCCGCAGCCGCAGATGAGGCATCCGGCACGACAGTTGCGCCAGCCTCAGCATAGGCTTGATCGGTATAGGCTGCAGCAGTCCCAGCACCTGTCTCAACTGTAACTTCAGCTCCCAATGCTTTCAGTTTCTTGACGGTCTCGGGCGTCGCGGCCACTCGGGTCTCGTGTGGCCTGCGTTCTTTCAAGATGGCGATTTTCATGGAGCGCTATGGGTCCGTTGGAGGCGCGGATGGAATTGGGGAAGCGAACATGCCCAGCCAAGGCATTTTTGCCAAGCCGCTTTTTCGCCGCGCGCATTTACGGCCCGCAATCGAGACGCGATACTACAGGCCATGACTCAACGCCCCGTCATCCTCACTGGCTTCAATTTCAGCAAGATCGCGCTTACGGCTCTTTCCGAGAGTTATGAGATCGCCGGACATATGGATAAACCCGATCCGGCACTGGTGCCGGCCTCGGCGCAACCGCACGTGCAAGCGCTGGTGACGACCGGCAGCGTCGGCGCTTCGGATGCCTTGATGGCAAAGATGCCTCGGCTGTCGCTGATCTGTTGTTATGGCACGGGCTACGAACGCATCGATCTCACGGCCGCTCGCAAGCGCAACATCATGGTGACGCACGGCGCCGACGCCAACGCGGCCGATGTGGCGGAGATGGCCATGGGTATCCTGCTGGCCTCTGTCCGGCAGATCGTGCGCGCCGATAAAATGATCCGCCGCGGCGACTGGACCAAGCGCACGCCCAATCGGTTCGGCGTCATCGCCGGCTTGACCGGCGGCAAGCTCGGCATCCTGGGCCTTGGCTCCATCGGCATGGAGTTCGCCAAGCGCGTCAAGGGTTTCGATGTGGAGATCGGCTATTGCAACAGGAACAAGCGCAACGACGTCGACTACAGATATTTCCCTGATGTGATGGAACTTGCGACCTGGGCCGACTACCTGATCGTTTCCCTGCGCTCTGATACTTCCAACCGCCACATCATCAATGCCGAAGTGTTGAAAGCGCTTGGTCCACGCGGCCATCTGGTGAACATCTCGCGCGGCTGGGCAGTCGACGAGGCGGCGTTGGCCGATGCCTTGCGCAATGACGTCATCCAGGGTGCGGCACTCGATGTGTACGACGAGGAGCCGTACGAGGGCGAGGAACTGCTGTCGCTCGACAATCTCGTCATGACGCCCCACTTCGGCGGCGGCACCGAGCATGCGCAACGCCGCATGACATCGTTGGTACGCCAGAACCTGGATGCGCATTTCGCCGGCAAGCCTGTGGTATCGCCAATTCCCGAGCTACGCGACATGGCCGCTAATTCGGTGGGTCGACTCCGATGACGATCGGCTTGCCGGCGTGGCGCGGCGGCGTATCGAACCAGACGTCGTAGTAGGCCCGCAGCGCCGATGGGTAGCGCCGCAGCGTAGTGAAGATACTGTAGGGCCGATCGACGTCGCGAGCAGCAAGTCCCCAGGCATCGATCTCCTCCTCTCGTGCGAGGAAAAGCGCGCGTGCAAGGTGGAAGGGCTGCGAGACGATGATCAATCGCTTCTGGCCGAACACCTGCTCCGCCCGCAGCACCGAGTCGAGCGTACGCACACCAGCGAAGTCACGATAGATCCTGTCTGCCGGCACACCGCGCGCAATCAGGCCAGCGCGCATGGCCGTGGGTTCGTCGTAGTTTGGCGGTCGTTTGTCGCCGCTCACCAGCAGATACTTCACCTTTCCGCTTCGCCACAGGGCGGCAGCTGCGTCCAGACGGTGCTCGAAATAGCGGTTTGGGCCGCCCTCCGGGCCGATCGGCGCCGCGCCCAATACCAACGCCACGTCGACCACCGGCAGTTGGGCAGGATCACCCTTCATCAGCGAGTCGGCGAGCGATTCAAGATGGCGCTGCGCGATCCATGACAGGAGCGTCAACGCGGCCACGGCGAGAGCGATCAGAAGAAGAATGCAGAGAGTAAGGCGCATCACTTTCCGGGATCTATCCTGACGAGATAGGCTAACGCCAAATGGGCAAGCGATGCGCGGCGCATTGCTTGCCCCCGGCCATGGGAGCCTCTAGACGAATCATCACCATCTTCCGAGTCGTGAGAAGGACCTGCTGTATGCCGCGCCTGAGCACTGCCGAGGCCACCGTCGAGACCCTCCTTCGGCATGGGCTCGACACGATCTATGCCCTGCCCGGCCTGCACAACGATCCCCTGTTTGACGCCTTCTACCATGCTGGCGATCGCTTGCGAGTGATTCACCCACGGCACGAACAGACGGCCGCCTACATGGCGCTGGGCGCCGCGCTCGCGTCAGGCAAGCCGCAAGCGTTTGCCGTCGTGCCCGGGCCTGGCCTTCTGAATGCGGGAGCAGCGCTACTCACTGCCTACGGTATGAATGCACCTGTCATCGGGCTCGTGGGCCAGATCCCGCAGGCCGACATCGACCGCGGCCACGGCCATCTGCACGAGATCCACGATCAGCTCGGCCTGATGCGCCACATCACCAAATGGGCCGAGCGCATACGAAGCCCTCAAGAGGCTCCTACTCTCGTCTCGCAGGCGGTCTGGCAAGCGACTTCCGGTCGCCCACGCCCGGTTGCACTGGAATGTGCGCTCGATACGTGGGGCCGCCGCGCCGAGGTCTCATTGCCGGCGGCGCCGCTACCTCTACCGGTCGATCCCGTCGACGCGGAGGCGATCGAAGCGGCAGCCAAGATCCTGGGCGAGGCCAAGCGGCCCATCCTCGTGCTGGGCGGCGGCGCGCAGGATGCGTCGGCCGAAGTGATCTCGATCGCCGAGCTGCTCGAAGCGCCGGTCTCCTCCTATCGCCGTGGGCGCGGCGTGATCCCGAGCTCTCACCGGCTGGCGGTCGACATGCCGATCGGCCATCGCCTGTGGAAGGACGCAGACGCCGTGCTAGCGATCGGCACACGCTTCTTCATCCAGAACGGCAACTGGGGCGTCGATGACAAGCTTAAGGTCGTGCGCATCGACATCGATCCCGAGGAACCCGACCGCCTGCGTAAGCCTAACGTCGCCTTGGTCGGCGATGCGACTGTGCAGCTGCGCGCGCTCATCGACGCCCTGCCCCGCCACAATCACCGGCGCTCTTCCCGTGCCGAGGAACTGAACGGCCATCGAGCGTGGCTGGCCGAGCGGCTGTCGCGGTTGGAGCCGCAGGTGAGTTTCCTGAAGGCAATCCGCGCGGCTTTGCCAGAAGACGGCATCTTCGTCGACGAGGTCTCGCAAATCGGCTTCGCGTCGCGAGTCGCGCTGCCAGTCGAAAAGCCACGCACCTTCCTGTCGCCGGGTTATCAGGACAATCTTGGCTGGGGATTCGGCACGGCGCTCGGTGCCAAAGCCGCCATGCCGCACAAGAAGGTGCTGGCGATCGCAGGCGACGGCGGTTTTCTTTATCAAATAGGCGAGCTTGCGACGGCGGCGCGTCACAACATCGCCGTTGTCGTGGTGGTGTTCGACAACGGCGCGTTTGGCAACGTGCGGCGCATCCAGCAAGAGCGCTACGGCAATCGCCTGATTGCCTCGGACCTGCAGAACCCGGACTTTGTGAGACTCGCCGACTCGTTCGGCGTCGCTTCCTTCAAGGCGAACGATGCCGGCCAGCTCGAGGATGCGCTACACAAGGCGTTCGCCCTCAATGCGCCCACGCTCGTCTGGGTGCCGCACGGTGACGTGCCGAGCCCATGGGATCTGATCATGATGCCAAAGGTACGTGGGTAGATCTCGCAGTGATTTCGTCCTCGCGGTCGAGCTGGGCCAGGATGTCACCGAAAATCGGCCGAACCTGCGCGATCGAACGCCACGTTATGGGCGCGGGCTGGCTCGGCCGAGCCAGCCCGCGACCCTGTCACCAAAATGTTCATGCCAAGCCTGCTGCCACAAGCGCCTGGCCCTGCCGAGTCGCCAGCGCCTCCACGTCGAAGCCATCGATCAGGCTCTCGAACAGTTGGTGCCAGTTGATCGACGCGCGCAAATGGATGAAGACGGCGCCCAGCCCGATCGCGGCACGGTCCATGAACACGAACTCGCGCGGCGGCCGCACACCGCCCATGCGCCGCAGTTCGCCGAATACATTCTGTGCCATGTCACGGCCAAAGCCTTCAGCCACACCTTCCGTGAGCCGGCGTGAGCGGTCATCCATCAAGGGACCGTAGAGGAACGCCGCCCAACGATTGAGCACCGCGATCATCTCGCGCGACAAACCTGAGAATCCCCAGTCCTCATAGGCTGCGACCGCGCGGTCGAGGTCGTCCGTCATCAGGGCGCGATAGAGCTCGATCGAACCGCGCACGAAACGCGGCGGAAAGACACGCACGCAGCCGAAATCCATCAAATTCACCGATCCATCCGACCGCACCGTGTAGTTGCCGAGATGCGGATCGCCGTGGATCACGCCGTAGAAGTAGAACGGTACGTACCAGGTGCGGAACATGTTGACCGCCAGGGCGTCGCGATCCTCCTGCGAGCGCGTTTTCCAGTCGAGCAACGGTTCACCCGACAGCCAACTCATGGTCAGCAGCCGGTCGGTCGAATAGTCACGCACCACCTCGGGCGCACGCACGTTCTTCTCTGCGCGCAACATGTGACGGTAGAGGTCCACATGCTTGGCCTCGCGGCGATAGTCGAGCTCCTCGCGTAGGCGGTTGGTGATCTCGGCGTGGATCTCGTCAGTGCGAATCGCCGGGTCGAAGCGCTGGCCGACCGCGAACACGAGCTTCAACTGGTTGAGATCGGCCTCGAGCGCCGAGGCCATGTCGGGATACTGCAGCTTTACCGCCACGTCCCGGCCATCGGGCAGGACCGCGCGATGCACCTGCCCCAGCGACGCTGCGAACGAGGCCTCCTTGTCGAAGCGGGTAAACCTCGCCTGCCAGTCGGGCCCTAGCTCGGTCGCCATCCGTCGGCGCACGAAGGCCCAACCCATCGCCGGCGCATTGGCCTGGAGCTGTGCGAGCTCACGTGCGTATTCCGGCGGCAAAGCGTCAGGAATGGTGGCCAAAAGCTGCGCCGCTTTCATCAACGGCCCCTTCAGGCCGCCGAGCGCGCTCCGAAGCTCCGCGGCATGGCGGTCGCGGTCGAGCGAGAGGCCAAGGTAGCGCTCGCCCGCGAGTCTCGCCGCCAGGCCGCCGACCGAAGCGCCGACTCGCGCATAGCGACCGAGTCGGCCACCCAGACTGTCACCTTCGTCGGCCATGCTAGAGTTTTTCGAGTTCGTCGACGAAGCCCGAGATCACGCCCAGCCCCTTGCCCCAAAAGGCGGGATCGGACGCATCGAGGCCGAACGGCGCCAGAAGCTCCTTGTGACGCTTGATGCCACCCGCTTTCAGCATGTCGAGGTATTTGCCTTCGAAGCCAGCCTGGCCCGACTGGTAAGCGGCGTAGAGCGAGTTCACCAGGCAATCACCAAAGGCATAGGCGTAAACATAGAACGGCGAATGGATGAAGTGACCGATGTAGGACCAGTAGAATCTGTATTCGTCGTCGAAGGTGAAGGCAGGTCCCAGGCTCTCGCGCTGCACGGCCATCCAGATCTCGCCGATCGCGTCAGGCGTCAGCTCGCCCTTCCGCCGTTCCTTGTGCAGGCGTGACTCGAAATCGTAGAACGCGATCTGCCGCACCACCGTGTTCAACATGTCCTCGACCTTGCCCGCGAGCATGGCCTTGTGCGCGCTCTTGTCGGGCGCGGTCTTGAGGAGCGACTGAAAGGTCAGCATCTCGCCGAACACCGATGCCGTCTCGGCAAGGGTGAGCGGCGTATCGGCCATCAAGGCACCCTGCCGCCCTGCCAGGACCTGATGCACGCCATGACCCAGCTCATGGGCGAGCGTCATCACGTCCCGTACCTTGCCTTGGTAATTCAGCAGCAAGTAGGGGTGCGCCGACGGTACCGTCGGGTGAGCGAAGGCGCCCGGCGACTTGCCTGGCCTAGCCGGTGCATCGATCCAGCCGGTGCCAAAGAACTTTCGGCCCACCCCAGCCAGCTCCGGCGAGAAAGCATCGTAAGCATCGAGGACGACCTTTTCCGCCTCATTCCAGGGGATCGTCCGATCGTCGTGCTCCGGTAAGGGCGCGTTGCGGTCCCAGTAGGGCATCGTCTCGACGCCGAACCACTTGGCCTTGAGCTTGTAGTAGCGATGCGCAAGACGCGGATAGGCCGCTTTCACGGCAGCGGCCAGCGCATCGACCACCTCGTCCTCGACCACATTGGCGAGATTCATCGCCGACTGTGGGCGCTGGAATTTGCGCCAGCGATCCTCGATCTCCTTGTCTTTGGCGAGCGTGTTCGTGATCAGCGAGAAGAGCGCAATATTGTCGCCTTGCACCTTGCCAAACGACTTGGCCGCCTCCCGACGCACCCCTGCATCCTTGTTGGACAGCTTGTCGAGGATCTGCGGCTCGCTGAGGTTCTCGCCACGGAAGGGATAGCGCAGGCGCGCGATCGTCTCGTCGAACAGGCGCGACCAGGCGGCATGGCCAACCACCTCCTTCTCGTGCAGCGCTTTCTCCATCTCGTCTGAGAGCTGGTGCGGCCGTAGCACCCTGAGATCGCGCAGCCATGGGCTGTATTTGGCGAGCGCCGGATCCTTCTGCTTCTTCGCAAGATCCGCATCGTCAAGCTTGTTGATCTCGAGCCGGAAGAACACGAGCTTCGTACCGATATCGGTCAGCCGCTCGGAAACATCCTGCGAGAACCGGCCTCGCTCGGGATCGGCTTGGTCCTGGGCATAGTAGAGCGAGGCATAGGAGCCAATCCGGCCCATCCGGTCCTGCATCACCTCGTACCGCGCGACGGCCGCTCCCAGGGCCGCGCCATCCAATGCAGCGACCTTGCCGTCGTAAGCTTTGGCAAAGGCCTCCGCTTCCTCGGCGGCGAGCTTCAGGTCGGCATCAAGATCGGTACCGCCAGGACTGGAATAGAGATCGGACAGGTTCCAGGTCGGCAGATCGCCCAGCACAGCATTCATCGATACCAACTCCTTGCACGACCAGAGATATGGGGCGTCGTTTGGCGCGAGGCTAGAGTACGCACCTGATCGCGGCCACCCGATCTAGCACGCTTCCCGGCGCGATGGGGATCAGGTCAAAACCGTGCGCGGCATAAGTTTGTTCATGCAGCGTCTCGAAACGGTGCGCCTCCTCCAGGCTGATCCGCCGCGCTTCCGTCGGTGTCACGAACCCCGGCGATTGGACGAAGAAGACCCGCCGTTCGTAAAATCGTTCCTTTTCGAGATGTTGAAGCTCGCGTGACAGTGTTTCTGACGGCGGATAGCCGAGGAACCGGGCCAACGCCGCCGTGCAGACGGGCGAGCGATCGTGGAATTGGACCTGCTCCGGTAGGCCCTGGCCGCGGGCGGCTCGTGCTCGCTGCAAGTTCACAACTTTGTCAATGAAGACCGGGTCAAGCCAGGGCTCAGCAACGCCCTTCGCCTGCTCAAGGGCGATGACGTCCGTTGCCGCCTCTTCGATGACGCCGAACCCGTCGAGCTCCAACTGGCGCAAGATCGCGGTCTTCCCCGCCCCTGGCGTACCGGTCAGGATGAAGCGCTTCATCCCGGGTCAGCGGCAATGGCATCCAGGAAAGGGCCTATCAGCAACGCCGCGAACGGCTCGATTCGAGCGACGTCGCTTTCCTTGTAGTGACCCGCAGCATCGAGGAGGTTGAGCGTCCCCAACAGGCGTCCAGCATAGACCACCGGCACGTTCACCGCCGATTCGCAACCCAGCGAGACGATCAGCTCGTGGTCGAAGAAAGCCCAAGCAATGTCCTTGGCGTTGTAGCCCACCCAGGCCTTGCGGCCCTGGACTACCTGCCGATGCCACGGCGAATCGACAATCTCCTTGTAGCCGCCGACGGGGTATTCCTTGGGCATGTTGGTGTACATGCGCTTCACGCGTTTGCCATTGGGCGCCACATAGAGAAGCGTGAAGAGCTTGTGGCCGACGGTCTCCGCTAGGGCGCGATCGACCGTCGTGAACAGATTGTCCGGCCGGCCGGGCTGCTTGATTGCGGCGAGACAGGTCTCGAAGGGTGTCATGGCTTTCCTTGTGTTTGAGGTCGAGGTGCCGCGGGGATGCGTTCCGGCATGAGTCCGCCAGGCGCCAAGCGAAGAACCAGGATGAGGACGACAGCGATCAACAGTTCCTTCAGCGCCGCGCGCTGCACGGCGGAGATCGCGGGAATCAGCTCGACGATGAAACGTGCCGATTCGAGCAGCAGCATCAGGAGATAGGCGCCGACCAGAGCGCCGGCGGGACGTCCCGTTCCGCCACCTGCCACCGCAAGGAAGATATAGATGGTGATCAACGGCAGAAACAGGTCTGGCGCGATATAGGACATGAAATGCGCATAGAGCGCGCCGGCGAGGCCGGCGATGGCTGCCGACAGCGCAAACGTCTCCGCCTTGAAGCGCAACACGGGCTTGCCGGCGACCTGCGCCACCTGCGCATCTTCGCGGATGGCACGCAGAACGCGTCCATAGGGCGAACGGTCGATACGGCGTACGAGCACGAACACCACGCCGAGAACGGCAAGCACGATCACGAGATAGACCGGATTGAAATCGGTACCGAGAGCTGCTTTCCAGGGTCCCGGAATGCCGGAGATACCGTCCGTGCCACGTGTCAGCCAGATCTCGTTGGCCGCGACCAGGCGCACCACCTCGGCGAAGCCCAGGGTCACGATGGCGAGATAGTCTTCACGCAAACGTGTGGTCGAGAGCGTCACGACCAATCCCGCCAGGCCGCCGGCGATCAAGGCGAGCGCCCAGCCGGCGAGGATCGGTGCATGGCCAGTGGTCGTCAGCAGAGCCGATGCATAGGCGCCGACGGCGAAGAAGCCCGCGAGCCCAAGATTGACCATCCCGGCTCCGCCCCAGATGAGATTGAGGCTAAGCGCCAGCAAGCCGTAGAGACCGCCCATGGTCGCAATGAAGAGGAGATAGTTCAGCATCGCTAGAAGGCTCGCTCGCCCAGAAGGCCGCGCGGGCGCAGCGTGAGGACAATCAGGATGGCGAAAAAACCGACGGCCGCCCGATAGGGTGAACCCACGGTCAGCACCGACAACTCCTCGGCAATGCCAATCAGGAAAGCACCCAGCACAGCGCCCATCGGGCTGCCCAGTCCGCCCAACACGGCCGCGGCGAAGATCGACAGCAGGATCCGTGTGCCGGTCAGAGGATCGATCGAGCTGTCGAGGCCCAGCAGCATCCCGCCGATGCCGACCAGCCCCATACCGACGAAGCTTGCGATCATTGTCACGCGCTGTGGCCGGATGCCCTTCAGCGCCGCGAGCTCGGGATTGTCGGCCGACGCCCGCATCGCCTTGCCGATGCGGGTGAAGGCGAGCGCGGCAAAGACCGCCAGCATGATCGCAAGCGCAATACCCATGGTCTCGAGCTGTTGCGGACTCACACGAATGTCCCCGATGTGCATGTCGCGTGCGATCGGCCGATCAAAGCCGCGCAGATCGTTGCCGAAGCCCAGCCGGATCACGTTCTCCAGCACCAGGCCCGATGCGATCGAGGCAATCGCCGCCGGCAGCGCACCCTGCTTCACCAAAGGCAGATGGGCGACACGATCGAAGAACAACCCGACGACGCCTGCGACAGCGAAGGCCGCAATCAGCGATCCGACCAGTTCCAGCCCCGCGCCATAGGCGACGTAGCCTGCAAAGGCGCCCAGAGTCGCGATGCCCGAGACCGAGAAATTCGGAAACCGCAACACCGCAAACATCGCCGAGAAGCCGATCGCCGGCACAGCGAGAAGCGTGCCCGACACCAGCCCGTTCACCAGCGCTTGGACCAGACTCATCATCTTGCGGACCGCGAGCCTCCGGCTCGCTCATGATCATGAACGCGCAAGATGCGCGCGGTCCAAATGACCACGCCACTTCTCACTAAGCGACCTTCACCAAAGTGATCTTGCCGCCCTTGATCTGCTCGTAGCGGAACTTGCAATCGATGATGTCGCCCTTGTCGTCGAAGTCGCAGGGTCCCGAGGCGCCGGTGTAGTCGACCTTCTGGCCAGCCGCGATCGCCTTCAGGCCGTCGACGGCATTGTCGACCGTCGTGCCCCCGCCCTGCGCCACCTTGCGGATATTGTCCTTGATGGCGACGCCGGTCGCCGCCTTGGCCTCGGCCATTGCCAGCAGGACCAGGTTCGCGTGATCGTAGACTTGGCAGGTGTAGGGATCGGGGTTGGCCAATCCCGTCGCCTTCTTGACGCGCTCGAAGGCCGTGCTGCCTTCGGCCGGCGACGGCGAATAGGTATAAACGCCTTCGACAACCTCCGGCTGGCCAATCTGATCGATGAGCTTCTGATTGATCGAATAGCCGAAGCCAATGATCTTGCCCTTATAGCCCGCACGATAGATGTCCTTGAGAAGCACGACCGTATCGGTCGTGTAGCCCGCGGCGAAGATCATGTCCGGATTGGTGCGCAGCACCTGGTCGACCTCGGTGCGGTAGGTGGTCTTCTTGTCGTCGTACACCAGACCCTGATGCGTGCCGCCAGCCTTGGACACGAGCTTGCCCATCAGGTCGATGGTGGCTTGCGTAAACGGCGTCTGCGGGATCATGGTGTAGATCTTCCTGGCACCCAGCGAGAGCATGAATTCGCCCGAGCGCGCGACCTGCAGCGTTGAGTTGGGCTGGGTCCGTATGAGGAATCCCTGATGCGGCAGTTGGGTGATCGAATCGGCGCCCGACACGGTGCAGAGGAAGGTCTTGCTTTCCCAGCAAAGCGGCGCGACAGCCGTCGTCACCGACGACGCCCACGTGCCTATGATCGCCGCGACCTTATCGACATCGATCAGCTTGCGTGCCGCTCGCACGCCGGCGTCGGGATTGGTCTGATCGTCCTCGCTCAAGAGCTGAACCTTGCGACCGAGGACGCCGCCCGCGCCATTCACCTCTTCGACCACCGATGCCGCGACCTTGGCCATGACCGGCCCGTAAGGGCCGCCCGCGCCGGTGAGCGGCGTTAGGGTCGCGATCTTGATCGGATCAGACTGCGCCCGCAGGACGGCCGGAGCGGCGAAGGCGGCGGCGCCCGTCAGAAGAGCGGCGCGACGGCCGAAAGCGATGCGTGTCATGATGGTCCCCCTGCATTGCCGGCGAGCATAGGCTGCGCTTTGCCGCCGAGAAAGAGATCGCGAATCGTCGTATCCGACGCGAGCTCGGCAGCCTGCCCTTCCCGTTCGGCACGGCCCTGAACCAGCACATAGGCGCGCGTCGAGACCTCCAGCGCTTCGAGAGCGTTCTGCTCGACCATCAGGATGGCAACGCCGCTCCGGTTCAAGGCAACGATCGTGCTGAACAGATCCTCCGCGGCGCGCGGGCTGAGGCCGGCCGTGGGCTCATCGAGGAGCAACAGGCCCGGCGCATTCATCAGCGCAATCGCCATGGCCAGGATCTGGCGCTGTCCGCCGCTCAAAGTGCGCGCCGCGGCACGGCGCTTCTCTGCCAGCATCGGAAAGCGCTCGAAGAGCTCATCACGGCGCTGCCGGAGATGCGCCGCATCGAGATAGCCTCCCATTTCGAGATTCTCGCCCACTGTCATGGCGCCGAACACGTTGCGCTCCTGTGGTACGAAGGCGAGACCGAGCCGGCTGATCGCAGGTGCATCGAGGCCCGCGATATCGCGATCACGCAACCGCACCTGCCCGCCCCGCGGTCGCAGCAGGCCCGCGATCAGCTTGAGCAGGGTCGACTTGCCCGCGCCGTTCGGCCCGATCAAGGCTACGATCTCCCCCGGATCGACGCGGAGCGTCGCGCCCTTCACAATCTCATCTGCGGCGGCGTATCCGCCGCGCAAATCCGTGACGTTCAACAGCGTCATGCCGCTCGCCGACCAAGATAGGCTTCGCGCACCTGGGGATCGTTGCGCACCGCCTCGAAGCCGCCTTCGGCCAGGACACGGCCTTCGGCCATGACGATCACCGGATCGCAGAGCTCGGCGATGAAGCCCATGTCGTGCTCGATCAGCAGCACCGAGATGCCGCGCCTGGGCAACTCCAGTAACCGTTCGCCGATCTCGTTGCGCAGGGTCGGATTGACCCCGGCCGTCGGCTCGTCGAGCAGGACGAGCTTGGGTTCGGCCATCAGCGCCCGTCCGATCTCGAGCAGCTTCTTCTGTCCCCCGGACAAAGCCATCGCCGGATTGTCGATCAGCCCGTCGAGGCGCAGGAAGCGCGCTATCTCCCACGCCCGCTCCGCCAGCGCCGCCTCGCGGTCGCGCGCTGCCCTGCTGCCGAGCACCGCCTGCCACAGGGTCTCTCCGGGCTGATCACGGCCATAGAGCATCAGGTGCTGGAAGACCGAGAGCTTGGGGAAACCGCGCGCGACCTGGAAGGTCCGTACGAGCCCCGCCCGGCTCACCTTGTCCGGCGCCAGGCCCCCGATCTCCTGACCATCGAACCAGATCGAACCTGCATCCGGTGGCACGAGGCCTGAGACGACATTGAAGAGCGTCGTCTTGCCGGCGCCGTTGGGACCGATCAACCCGGTGATGCCACCGGCCGCCACCGAGAAGTCGACACCGCGCAGCACATCCAGCCCGTAGAAGGCGCGCCGCAGGTCCTTGAGGTCGAGAAGCTTGGTCAATCCGCCTGCCGGTTACAGGTCCCGGTTATAGGCCCCGGTTATAGGCCATTGTAGGCCTTGAACCACTCTACGAATTTCGGGATGCCCTCTTCCACCTTGACCTTGGGCTTCCAGCCGAAATCCCGTGTGGTCTCGGCGATGTCGGCGGCAGTCTCCAGCATATCGCCTGGCTCGCCCGGCTTGAGCTCGGTCACCGCCTTCTTGCCCAGCGCCTTCTCGAAGAGCTCGATTATATGGATGATCTCTTCACTGTCGGCGGCGCCGAGATTGTAGAGCCGATGGCTCGGTGTCTCCGCCGGCTTGTCGAGCACCGCGACCGTACCCGCCACGATGTCGTCGATATAGCTGAAATCGCGCTTGGCAAAGCCCAGGTGAAAGAGCTTGATCGGTCGACCCTCGAGGATCGCCTTGGCAAAAATAAAGGGCGACATGTCCGGCCGTCCCCAGGGACCGTAGACCGTGAAGTAGCGAAGCCCCGTCGCCTTGAGTTTGTACAAATGCACATAGGTATCGGTGAGCAGCTCGCCCGAGCGCTTGGTCGCCGCATAGACCGACACCGGATGGTCCACCCGGTCGGTCGTCCGGTATGGCAGCTCGGCATTGGCGCCATAGACCGACGAGGACGAGGCGTAGACGAAATGCTTGAGGTCCGGTAAGCGCCGCGCCAGCTCAAGCACGATCAGCTGCCCCATTACATTGGCCTGAATGTAGGCATAGGGATCCGTAATCGACTGCCGGACCCCCGGCTGGGCCGCCAGATGCACGATGCGGTCGATGTCACGATGCTGGTCGGCCAGCGCCAGCAGCGGCTCGCGCTCGGCAATGTCGAGTTCGTGAAAGGTGAAGGCCTTGTTGTCGCGCAGCGGCTTCACCCGGGCGAATTTCAGCACGGGATCGTAATAGGGGCTGAAATTGTCGATACCGACGACGCGCTCGCCCCGCGCCAGCAAAGCCCGCGCCACTTGCGAGCCGACAAAGCCGGCAACACCGGTAATCAGGATGGTCATGAACGATAAGCTGCCGCCGGACCATAAATATGCGCCGGCCGGTGATTACAACGTTTCAAGCCAAGACGGAACCTTGAAACGCCTCGCCCGATTCGAATGGTACAAATTCAGCAAAACGTCTTTTTGGGAGACCGTTCGCATTGGTGATTGAATGGCGCAACATTCTGTCGCTACCGTCACCACATAAGAGGTCAGGACTAGCGGTCAGGGAGGGTAAATGTCCCAAGCGGTGACCTTGGACGACAAGTACGTGTTGGAATGCGGACGGGTCTACCTGACAGGCACCCAGGCCCTGGTTCGATTGCCCATGATGCAGCGCCAGCGGGACGTGGCGGCAGGCCTCAATACCGGCGGCTACATCAGCGGTTACCGAGGTTCGCCACTCGGCGGCTTTGACCAGGCGCTGTGGCAGGCCAAGCGATTCATCAAGAAAAGCCATATCGAATTCCAGCCGGCCCTGAACGAGGATCTTGCCGCAACCGCCCTCTGGGGCACCCAGCAGATCCACCTTTACCCCGGCGCCCGGTACGACGGCGTGTATGGCATGTGGTACGGCAAAGGACCGGGCGTCGACCGTTCCGGCGATGCCCTCAAGCACGCCAATTATGCCGGCACCTCCAAGCATGGCGGCGTGATTGCCCTCGCGGGCGACGACCACATGGCGAAATCGTCGACACTCGCCCATCAGAGCGAGCCCGCCTTCATGGCGGCCGGTATCCCGGTCATCCACCCCGCCAGCGTGCAGGAATATCTCGATTTTGGCCTGCATGCCTTCGCCCTGTCCCGCTATTCCGGCCTCTGGGTTGGCTTCAAGGTTCTGAACGAGGCAGTCGATTCCTCGGCTTCGGTCCACATCGATCCGCACCGGGTCGAGATTCACACACCGACCGACTTCATCCTGCCGCCCGAAGGCGTCCATATCCGTTGGCCTGACGAATGGCTCGGTCAGGAAAAGCGGCTCCTCACGCTGAAGCATCCGGCAGCGCTCGCCTATTGGCGTGCCAACAGGCTCGACCGCGTCATGCTGGGCCGGCCCGACGCGCGCTTCGGCATTGTCACTGTGGGCAAATCCTACCTCGACGTCCGGCAGGCGCTGGACGAGCTTGGTCTCGACGAAGCCGAGGCCGAGCAGCTGGGCATCGCCATCTACAAGGTGGGCCTGGTCTGGCCGTTGGAGACCGAAGGTGCAGTCGCCTTCAGCGAGGGCAAACGCGAGATCCTGGTGGTCGAGGAGAAGCGGCCTCTAATCGAACAGCAGCTCAAGGATGCGCTGTTCAACGCTCCGGCGGACCGCCGTCCCGTCGTCATCGGAAAGAAAGACGAGCGCGGCCAGTCCATCTTCAAGTCGGATGGCGAACTCACACCGTTCGAGATCGCTTCCGCCATCGTCGCACGGCTGGGTCTCGACTCCTTCAGCGAGCGCATACGGCAGCGCTTCGAAGGGCTGAAGCGACGGGCCAGCCGCCAGGTCCGCAACGAGGCGGGCATGGCGCGCACGCCCTATTTCTGCTCAGGCTGCCCACACAACAGTTCAACGAAAGTGCCGGACGGCTCGATGGCGATGGCCGGCATCGGCTGCCACACGCTCGCGATCGGCATGGAGCGCAACACCAAGACCTTCACCCATATGGGCGCAGAGGGTGCCTCCTGGGTCGGCGCCAGCCATTTCACCGACGTGCCGCACGTGTTCCAGAACCTGGGCGACGGCACTTATTTCCACTCCGGCTATCTCGCGATTCGTCAGGCAATCGCCACCAACACCAACATCACCTACAAGATCCTCTACAACGATGCGGTCGCGATGACCGGCGGCCAACCGCACGACGGCAACGTTCATCCCTGGACGATCAGCCAGCAGATCCATGCCGAGGGCGTACGGCGCATCGCGTTGGTAAGCGACGATCCGCATAAATATCCGGTCGGCACGTCGTGGGCGCCGGGTGTCACCTTCCACCACCGCGATCAGCTCGACGACGTCCAACGCGAGCTGCGCGACTGGAAAGGCGTATCAGCGCTGATCTACGACCAGACCTGCGCCGCCGAAAAACGCCGGCGCCGCAAGCGCGGCACTTATCCCGATCCAGCCAAGCGCGCCTTCATCAACGAGGCTGTCTGCGAGGGCTGCGGCGACTGCTCGGTGCAATCCAACTGCCTCTCCGTCACTCCGGTCGAGACAGAGTTCGGCACCAAGCGCGCCATCGACCAGTCGTCCTGCAACAAGGACTTCTCCTGCGTGAACGGCTTTTGTCCGAGCTTCGTGACGATCGAAGGCGGCCGGTTGCGCCAAGGCAAGGCACAGGCGGGCAAAGCCGTTTCGGATGAGCCACCGCTTCCAGCCGCACCTCGGCTGCCCTCGGTCATCGACAAGCCCTACGGTGTGCTGATCACAGGCATCGGCGGCACGGGCGTGGTGACGATCGGTGCCCTGATGGGCATGGCCGCCCATATCGAGGGCAAGGGCGCCACCGTGCTCGACCAGCTCGGCATGGCGCAAAAAGGCGGCGCCGTCATCACCCACGTCCGCATTGGCACATCACCTGAGGCATTGCACGCGGTCCGCCTGGGGGCCGGAGGTGCCAATGTCCTGCTGGGCTGCGACCTCATCGTCAGCGCCGGCCCTGACGCGCTGGCCAAGCTCGAACCCGGCGTTTCACGGGTCATTGTGAACACGCACGAGACCATCACCGGCGAATTCACACGGCATCCCGACCTCGCCTTCCCGTCCCAAACGCTACGCCTATCGATCGAAGCCGCGGCCGGCGCGGAAACCTGCGATTTCATCGAAGCGACGAAGCTTGCCACCGGCCTGATGGGTGATTCGATCGCCACCAATCTCTTCATGCTGGGCTACGCCTATCAAAAAGGGCTGATCCCGATCAGCCACGACGCGCTCGAGCAGGCGATCGAGCTGAACGGCACGGCGGTGCCAATGAACCTCGACGCCTTCCGGTGGGGCCGCCGTGCGGCAGCCGATCGCGCCGCGGTCGAGAAGCTCGTGGCGCCGCCGTCGGACAATGTTGTCGCCTTCGCCCGCCCTGCTGCCACGCTCGATGAGATCGTGGCGTCCCGGGTGAAGCATCTCACGAGATTCCAGAACGCAGCCCTGGCTGATCGCTATCGGGCGCTGGTGCAAAAGATCGGAGCAACGGAGCAAACAGTCTTGCCCGGCGAGAACCATCTCGTCAAAGCCGTCGCGCGCAACTATGCCAAGTTGCTGGCCTACAAGGACGAATATGAGGTCGCCCGGCTTCATGCAGACGCCGCCTTCGCCGCCCGGCTCAACCAGCAGTTCGATGGCGACTACAAACTCAAGTTTCACCTCGCGCCTCCGCTGTTGGCGCGGCGCGACCCCAAGACAGGCCATTTGATCAAGCAGGAGTTCGGGCCGTGGCTGCTGCCGGCCTTCCGGTTGCTCGCGAAGTTCAAGTTCCTGCGGGGCACGGCCTTCGACCCGTTCGGCCATACCGAAGAACGCAAGCAGGAACGCGCCCTGATCGGTGCGTACGAGCAGCTGCTCGAGGAGCTTCTTGCCGGTCTCACACCGGCAAACCATGCATTTGCCGTCAAGCTCGCCACGATACCAGACGAGATCCGGGGCTACGGCCACGTCAAGCAGGCTCATCTTGCCAAGGCCAAACGCAAGGAGGCCGACCTTCTGGTCCAATGGCGCAATCCGGCGCCGCTCAAACAGGCAGCCGAGTAACGGGCTGGAAAATAGGGTCCGAACCCCCTAGAAGGACCGCATGCGCTTGCCTCTTTCGACGGCCTTGGCCGCCGTTGCCTTCGGGCTCACTGCCTGTGCACCTGCATACGAGGATGGTCATCTCTCGCGATCGATCAATCAGCAACGGGTCGTACGCGATACCTGCCTTTTGAACGAAGCAAACTCCCTTGATGATAGGAGTTCGGCGCCCGAGGCCATCGGCCGGGCAGCCTCGTACGCATGTGCAGCCCAGAACGACCGGTTGATCCAGCTCATGGCCACGATGGATCGCAGCGGCGAGCCGCAGATCACCGACGCGGTCCGCAAGGAGGCCGTAGTCAAGGCAACATCCTATGTGATCAACGCGCGCGCGCAGGCCGGCGGCGGTCGGTAGGGCAATCTCAGTTAGCAGATTACCGAGGCGTTACCCGTTTTGAGCGCAGCACCGCCGCCTGACCTTCGTTGAGCGATACCTCGTTGATCGAGCAGTGCGGGCCCAGAAGCCCGGCATTCATCGCCACCTCAACATACCGCGTCTCACCGGGAGCGATGTCGATCTGCCGGTCTGCCGTGTTGTCGGTTTTGCACATGATATCAATCGGACCGGGTGGTCCTTCGAGGCGGAAGTAGGTGTTCGGCGCGAGGGTCGCGTGATAGCCGTTCGCAACGCCGACATCGACCGTCCTGGCCAAGGCCATCCAGCCCGTACGGTACACATAAACCGCCCCCGCTCCTTGGCCCGGAGGATCGAAACGCTTGCCCTCTTGGTCAGCCTGCGGGCCGGCCATTGGCGCCGTGGCGCAGGCGGCAAGCGTCAGCATAAGGGTCGCCGCTGGAACAAGTCGGATCATGGGAGCCTCCTGTGCCTAATACGGCAGGACATGTGCCCGCTTGGCGGCGAATTGACGGCGAATTGGAGGAAAACACTTCGGCGCAACGACCCCGGAGGCCGGACGTTGGTCCAAGGCCACTATTCACAAGGAGATGCGATGCCGTCAAAAAAGCGGACTCCCTCCTCGAGCTCCAAAGGCAAGCTGGACGACAAGCTAGACCAAGCCTTGGAGGACACTTTTCCCGCGAGCGACCCTGTCGCTATCTCCGAGCCGTCGACGGAGGATCAAGCCGACGATCCCCGTGGCAAGAGCCGCAAATCCGGCACCAAGCCCGGACGCTAGCTAGTACGTTATCGGTCCAACCTTCTGCCACCACTGACGGTTGGGCTGGCGCCATCCACGCGCTTCCATGCAATTCGCGACAAGCCGGTCGGCCGATTTGCCGTCGCTATAGGCATCCATCTGTGCCGGCAGCGCGCCCTGCCCATAGCGATCGCGATCGTCCTGGAACACGTCGCGACGAGTGCGATCCACCATGCGCCGGCTCTTGAGGTCCTCGTCGACCTGCGCGGTGCATATCGAGCGGTCCTTATCGTACTTTTCCGGATTCCTGGCGCGGGCATCGTCCGGCTGATTGCACGCCGTCAGGAGCAAGGCCAGGGCGCTGAACGCAATCCTCTTCACGCCATGCCTCCCAGCGCCGCCTCGATCGCCTTGAGCGCATCCGGCGCCTTGGTGGCATCCGGACCGCCGCCCTGCGCCATGTCAGGGCGGCCGCCGCCGCCCTTGCCGCCCAACGCCGTGACGGCCGCTTTCACGAGATCGACCGCGCTCAGGGTTTTGGACAGATCCTCGGTCACGCCGACGACCGCCGAGGCCTTGCCATCCTCCACCCCGACCAGCGCCACCACGCCCGAGCCGAGCTTCTTCTTGAACTCGTCGGCCATGCCCTTGAGATCCTTGCCAGGGACCCCATTCAGGACCCGGCCGATCAGTTTCACGTTGCCGACCTGTCGGATTTCATCGGCATTTGTGCCGCCGCCTGGCGCACCGCCACCGGCAAGCGCCAGTGCCTTGCGTGCGTCGGAGAGTTCGCGCTCGACCCTGCGTTGGCCCTCGACCAGCGCGGAAAGGCGCGCCGGAAGATCCTCCGGCCGAACCTTCAGCGCGGTAGCAGCCTCGTTCAGCAGACCGAGTTGATGACGCACATATTCCTCGGCCGCGACACCCGCCAGCGCCTCGATGCGGCGCACGCCAGCCGATACCGCGCCCTCGCCAACGATGCGGAACAGCCCGATGTCGCCAGTGCGCCGCGCATGCGTGCCGCCGCAAAGTTCGACCGAGTATTTCTCGCCGTCGGCGCCGCCCATCGAGAGGACGCGCACCTCGTCGCCATACTTCTCGCCGAACAGCGCCATCGCGCCGGCCGCAATCGCTTCCTCCGGCGTCATGAGCCGCGTGTCGACCGGCGTGTTGAGGCGAATACGCTCGTTCACCTCATCCTCGATCCGGCGAAGCTCCTCCAGGGAGATGGCCTTGGTATGGCTGATGTCGAAGCGGAGTCGATCCGGCGCCACCAGCGATCCCTTCTGGGAGACATGAGTGCCAAGATGACGCCGCAATGCCTCGTGCAGCAAATGGGTCGCCGAATGGTGAGCGCGCAACTGGGCGCGGCGGATGGCATCGACGGTCATCACGACATCGTCGCCAACCTTGATCTCGCCCTTGGCGATCTTAGCGTGGTGTGCGTGCAGGTCGCCCACCATCTTGTGCACGTCGACGATCTCGGCCTCGCCCGACGGGCCCACGAACCGGCCGGTATCGCCCAACTGGCCGCCTGACTCAGCGTAGAACGGCGTCTGGTTCACGACCAGCCAGCCCGTCTGGCCGGCCTTCAACGATGCGACTTCCTTACTCTCGACGACGATGGCGGTGACCTTGCCCTCGGCGCGCTCGGTGTCGTAGCCCAGGAACTCAGTGGCGCCGACCTTCTGGCGGACGTCGAACCAGATCGCCTCCGACGCCGCCTCGCCTGATCCGGCCCAGGCAGCGCGCGCCTTGGCGCGTTGCTCGTCCATCGACTTGTCGAAACCCGCAGTGTCGACGGTGATATTGCGCGCACGCAGCACGTCCTGCGTGAGATCGAGCGGAAAGCCGAAGGTATCGTAGAGCTTGAAAGCGACATCGCCGCCGAGCGTGCCGCCGGAGGACAGATTTCGGGTCTCGTCCTCCAGAAGCTTCAGGCCGGTGCCGAGCGTGCGCTTGAACCGCGTCTCCTCGAGCTTCAGTGTCTCGGTGATCAGCGGCTGAGCGCGGCCGAGCTCGGGATAGGCATCGCCCATCTCGTGCACCAAGGTCGGCACCAGCTTGTAGACCATCGGCTCGGTTGCCCCGAGGATGTGCGCATGGCGCATCGCCCGGCGCATGATGCGGCGCAGGACGTAGCCGCGGCCCTCGTTCGAGGGCAGGACGCCGTCGGCGATCAGGAACGAGGTCGCGCGCAGATGATCGGCGATCACCTTGTGCGACGCCGATTGCGGCCCGTCGGGATCCACGCCTGTTTCGTGTGCCACCGCCTCGATCAGGGCTCGGAAGAGATCGATATCGTAGTTGTTGTGCTTGCCTTGCAGGACGGCAGCAATGCGCTCCAACCCCATGCCGGTGTCGATCGAGGGCTTGGGCAGCGGCACGCGCAGATCCTTGGTCTGCTGCTCGAACTGCATGAAGACCAGGTTCCAGATCTCGATGAACCGGTCGCCATCCTCGTCCGGACTGCCCGGCGGACCGCCCGGGATCCCATCGCCGTGATCGAAGAAGATCTCCGAACACGGGCCGCAGGGGCCGGTATCGCCCATCGCCCAGAAGTTGTCCGACGTCGGTATGCGGATGATCTTGCTGTCGGAGAATCCGGTGATCTTGCGCCAATAAATTGCCGCGTCATCATCCTCGCTGAACACCGTGACCAGCAGCCTGTCTTTGGGCAGGCCGAATTCCTTAGTGATCAGGTTCCAGGCGAGCTCGATCGCGTGCTCCTTGAAGTAGTCGCCGAACGAGAAGTTGCCCAGCATCTCGAAGAAAGTGTGATGGCGCGCGGTATAACCGACGTTCTCGAGGTCGTTGTGCTTGCCGCCGGCGCGCACGCATTTCTGCGAGGTCGTGGCGCGCGAATACGGCCGCTTCTCAAGCCCGGTAAAGACGTTCTTGAACTGCACCATGCCGGCGTTCGTGAACATCAGCGTCGGGTCGTTGCGCGGCACCAACGGGCTCGAGCTTACGATCTCGTGGCCGTTCTTGTGGAAGTACTCTAGGAATGTGCGACGGATGTCGCTGACGCTTGCCATAATGCGATCCTTGTAGCGTGCGTCCGTCGCCCAAGTCCACAACAGGGGAACAGCGGTTTTATGGTCGATTCGGGCCACGTTACGGCCACTTTGCGCCTAGCCGTCGGCGATATCCGGATCGCCCATCCCGTGACCGTCCCGGCAGGCCCGGTGCCAGCAACGGCAGTGGTGCCTGCACTGCAGGGCCTGGTGAATGCCGTCGTCGCGGAAGCAGAGGACCAGACGGAGCAAGCTGGCAAGACCATCTCCTGCCGCAAGGGATGCGGCGCCTGCTGCCGCCAGCTCGTTCCGATCTCATACACGGAAGGCGAAAACCTTCTGGCCGTAATCGACGCCCTGTCCGACAGTCGGCGTGCAGAGGTCGAAGCCCGCTTTGCGGAGGCGAACGTCGCCCTCGCACGGGCCGGGCTGCGCGACATGCTGCTCGATCCCCAGAAGCGAGCCGGCAAGACAGATCGCGAGCTTTCAACCGCCTACTTCGCGCTCGGCATCCCCTGCCCCTTCCTCGAGGAGGAGAGCTGCTCCATCCATGCCGATCGGCCGCTGGTCTGCCGCGAATATCTCGTCACCTCGCCGGCCGAGCGATGCGCCGGTCCCGCTCAGGAAGGCGTGGCGCCCGTGCCAGTGCCGAAGATCTCCCTCACCGCGCGCGGCCTGCAGGACGAGGCCGACACCTGGTTCCCTCTGGCGCTGCTGACAGCCTGGAGCCGAACCCGGACCAGCCGCTCTCTCAGGCGGACAGGCCCGGAGTGGGTGCAGCGCTTCCTTACGAAGCTTGGCTCCAGATAAGCGCCGCTACTTCTTCGTCTCCGATCCGCTCGCCGGCTTCGGACGAATCGAATCGGCGACGCCCTGAATGAAGGCGATCAGCTTCGGCACATCCTCGTCCTTCAGCTTGCCGGTGAAATCCGGCATGCCTTGCGACTTGAACGGACCGTTGAAGAGCACGTCCTTGAGGTTCTCGATCGTCTCCTTGCTGACGTAGCCAAGGTTGCGGATGTTGCCGCCCTTGTCCACGCCAGGCACGCCGTGACAGAAGGCGCAGTTGGAGGTGTAGAGGAGCGTGCCGGGACCCACATCGGCTGGATTGTACTTCACTCCAGCCAGCAGTCCTTCTGTCTGGTACTTGGTGAATGTCGGCAGCTCCGCCTTGCCGTCCACGGCGAAAGTATAGACCGTGCCGGGGCTGTTGAGCTCGGTGGCGCGCAACATCAAGCCGTACACGCCGCCCCAGCCCACCGCGACCGACACGTACTGCTTGCCATCGATCAGGTAGGTCGATGCGGCGGCGACCACGCCAGTCCCTGTCGGCGACTCCCAGAGCTTCTCGCCGGTCGTCGCGTTGTAGGCGATGAAGCGCCCGTCGGCGGTGCCCTGGAAGACGAGGTTGCCGGCAGTGGTGAGCGTCCCGCCGTTCCAGGGTGAAACATACTCCTGGCGCCAGACCTCCTTCTGCTTCGCGGGATCCCATGCAATCAGCCGACCGAACGGCAAGCTCTTGGGCGGCGTCGCATTGACGGCGAAGCCGAGGTTCCAGCCCATGTTGCCCATCGGATCGCCCGGCTTGTTGCCATTGTGCGTCCACTTCGGATCGCCGGTGAGATTGAGCGGCACATTTTGCGCCGGCAGATAGACAAGCCCGGTCATCGGATTGAACGACATGGGGTGCCAGTTGTGGGCGCCATACGGACCGGGGATTGTATCGAACGGCTTGTCCGGCGAGCGGGCTTCGGGAACCTCGATCGGTCGACCGTTGGCGTCATAACCCGTTGCCCAGTTCACATCGACGAAGTTCTTCGCCGAGATGAATTTGCCGTTGGTACGGTCGATGACGAAGAAGAAACCGTTCTTCGGCGCATGCAGGATGACCTTCCTCGGCGTACCGTCAATCGCGATGTCGGCCAGGATCATCGGCTGCGTGGACGTGTAGTCCCAGCTGTCGCCCGGCGTCTCCTGGTAGTGCCACTTGTAGTTGCCGGTATCGGCGTCGAGCGCGACGATCGAAGCGAGGTAGAGATTGTCGCCGCCGGCGGGGCTGCGCACGTTGCGATTCCAGGGCGCGCCATTGCCGGTGCCGATATAGACCGTGCTGAGGTCCGGATCATAGGTGATGGTGTCCCATGGCGTACCGCCGCCACCGTTGACCCAGTATTTGCCGGCGGGATCCCAGGTCTTGGCGGCGGCCGCCATCGACTCATCTTCGTAAGGCTTGCTGGGGTCGCCCGGCACCGTGAACCAGCGCCATGCCTGGTTGCCGGTCTCGGCATCATAGGCGGTCACGTAACCTCGCACGCCGTACTCCGCACCGCCGTTGCCGATGATCACCTTGCCTTTGGCCACCCGTGGTGCACCAGTGATCGTGTAGGAATGGCTGTGGTCGATGACAGTGTCCTTCTCCCAGACCTTCTGGCCCGTCGTTGCATCCAGAGCGATCAACCGACCGTCAAAGGCACCGACGAAGACCTTGCCTTTGTAGAGGGCCACGCCCCTGTTCACGACGTCGCAGCAGCCTTCGTAGCCGCCCTCGCGCGGCGGCGCCGGGTCGAAGGTCCAAAGCTTCTTTCCGGTGCGAGCATCGATGGCATGGACGACGCTCCATGGGCCGGTGACATACATGATGCCATCGACGACGAGTGGTGTGGCCTCGACACCGCGCGAGGAGTCGAGGTTGTAGGACCACACCAGACCTAGCTTCTTGACGTTGTTGGTATTGATCTGGTCGAGCTTGCTGAACCGGGTTTCGGCATAGTCCAGCCCGATCGTCGGCCAATCCTTCGACGTTGCGGCGTTGGCGCGGATCGCGGCCTCGTCAACGGCCGACGTCACGGTCTTGATATGCTCGGCTGATCCCTTCGCCTGCTGGGCCTGCGCGCCGGTGCCGAAGGCGACCATCGCAGCGACCACCGCCAGCGCTTTGGGGAAGAAGAAATTGGGCAAAGGCCGAACGAAGTCGGCATGACCGGCAAGACGTCCCATAGAAGCCTCCCGACTGGTCGTTGGACCGAGATCTTGAACGAGGCAGGGACAGTTGGCGCGAAACTACGAACCGAACGCTACACAGCAGCCAACTGGCACCGAATACGCTCGCAATTGATCGCAGTGGAATGTTGGCGGGGACGAACCGATGCGTCAATGGAAGGAACGAATAACGATTTTATTCGTATTACCGAAACAATATGAAAAGGGCGGTGCTGCGCGTGGGGAGCAGCACCGCCCGGACCGGAGACAGAGGCTTGATTGTCCGGTCGAAAAGCCTAGTCGTCCTGATCCTCGTCGTCCTTGCCGCCATCCATCAGCGCATCGGCGACGATGCCGGCGTTGGAACGGACCTTCTGCTCGATCACCTGGGCGATCTCGGGATGCTCCTTGAGGAAATTCTTGGCGTTCTCACGCCCTTGGCCGATGCGCTGGCCGTCATAGGAGAACCAAGAACCCGACTTCTCGACCACCCCGGCCTTTTCGCCGAGATCGATCAACTCGCCGGTCTTGCTCACGCCCTCGCCATACATGATGTCGAACTCCACGACCTTGAACGGCGGCGCAACCTTGTTCTTCACCACCTTCACGCGCGTGGCATTGCCCACCACTTCGTCCTTGTCCTTGAGTGCGCCGATGCGGCGGATGTCGAGGCGGACCGAAGCATAGAACTTCAGCGCATTGCCGCCGGTCGTGGTCTCGGGGCTACCGAACATCACGCCGATCTTCATGCGGATCTGGTTGATGAAGATCACCAGCGTGTTGGACTTGGAGATCGTGGCGGTGAGCTTGCGCAGCGCCTGGCTCATGAGCCGAGCGTGCAGGCCGGGCAGCGAATCGCCCATTTCGCCTTCGAGCTCGGCGCGCGGCACCAGCGCCGCCACCGAATCGATCACCAGCACGTCGATCGCACCGGAGCGCACCAGGGTGTCGGCGATCTCCAGCGCCTGCTCGCCTGCATCCGGCTGGGAGATCAAGAGGTTGTCGATATCGACGCCGAGTTTCTTGGCATAGGCCGGATCGAGCGCATGCTCGGCATCGACGAAGGCGCAGGCGCCGCCCTTCTTCTGGGCTTCGGCAATGACATGCAATGCCAAGGTCGTCTTGCCCGAGCTTTCCGGGCCATAGATCTCAACGACGCGGCCCTTGGGCAGGCCGCCGATTCCCAATGCGATATCGAGGCCGAGCGAGCCGGTCGATATCGCCTCGATCTCCAGCGCCTCGCGCTGGCCGAGCTTCATGATGGATCCCTTGCCGAAGGCGCGTTCGATCTGCGCTAGGGCCGCATCGAGCGCCTTGTTCTTGTTTTCCATGCCCTCTTTCTCGACCAGTTTCAGCGCTGCCGACATTGGCTGCCTCCTCGTTCTCCCACGCCCGCGTCAGGAGCGGCAATGCGGATAAGTCCGCCGGGAATGGAACGCAATGTACCCAGTTTGTTCTCATCTTCAAGCAGGGAATTAATCCCCTGAAAGAATTTAACTTATTGACACAAGTTCTAGCTCTGTTCCGCACCCATTGGGCAGCGGATTGTGAATAGCGACAATAGGGCGGAGAACTCATCCGGTGTCTGTCCCCGGCTGGATGCCCGGCGTAACATCGCCGCAACAAATCAGAAATGGACGCATCATGGGGGGACAGTAGCGGTCGGCGATGACCAGCATCGCAACAGAAGCGCCACCCCTGGCCGAGAGCCGGCCATCGCGGCACGCTATGCGCGTCAGGTGTAGACGGCGGACGCTACCCTATCTGCTGCTCGCGCCGTCGCTGCTACTGCTTGCCGGCTTCACCTACTGGCCGATTGTTCGTGTTGTCTGGGACTCGCTGCATGACCGGATCCTCGGCCAAGCTGCGAGCCGGTTCGTCGGCCTCGGAAACTACGCCAGCCTGTTCTCCGACCATGCCTTCCTGAAGGCGGTGATCAACAATCTGGTCTACGCCATTGGTACCGTGCCGCTCAGCATGGTGCTGGCGCTCCTGTTTGCCCTCGCCCTGCAGCGCTCGACGCGCGTCAATGCGATCCTGCGGGCGCTGCTCCTCTTCCCGTCGATGGTGCCGCTGGTGGCGGCCGCCTCGCTCTTCTTCTTCATCTTCCTGCCGGGAGTCGGGCTGTTCGACTACTACCTCGCCAAAATCGGGCTCCGGGGCGCCAATTGGCTGGGCGACCCCGACATCGCGCTGTGGTCCCTGATCGGCATCACAGTGTGGAAGAACGCCGGCTACTACATGCTGTTCTACCTTGCAGGACTGCAGACTTTGCCCGGCGACGTGCTCGAGGCCGCCACGATCGATGGCGCCAGCGCCTGGCAACGTCTACGGCACGTCATCGTGCCCCTGCTCGCCCCTACCACGGCCTTCGTGCTGGTGATCGCCCTGATCAACGTTCTGACCCAGGTCGACCATGTGATCGTGCTCACCAAGGGCGGGCCCAGCAATTCGACCAAGCTGGTGCTCTATTACATCTTCGAGCAAGCGCACGAGAACTTCGCGGCCGGCAAAGCCGCCGCCGCGAGCGTGCTCTCCGTCGCTTTCCTGCTCGCAATGTCAGTGGTCTCGCTCAAGACCATGGAACGGGGCACGCATGCGGCGAGCTAGCCTGATCATCACCGGCCTGATGCTGATCGTCGCTTTCTTCTGGTCGACACCATTCCTGTGGACGCTGGTCGCCTCGTTCCGGCCGGATAGCGCCATCGGCATGGCGTCGCTGGTGCCGGACTATAAACCGACCTGGGCCAACTTCGCCGAAGCGCTCGATGCGGGCGATTTCGCGATCTACTACCTCAACACTGCCATCGTCGCCTTCGGCATCCTGGCGGTGCAGATCGTCACCATTTCGCTCGCGGGTTACGCTTTCGCGCGCCTCACCTTCCCCGGCCGCGAGCTGATCTTCTACGTCTTCCTGCTGCAGCTCATGCTGGTGCCCCCGATCCTGATCGTGCCCAACCTGCGCACCATCGTCGATCTCGGTCTCTACGGCAGCCTTTTGGGTGTGATGGCACCCTACTTCGCGTCGGCTTTCGGTACCTTCCTGATGCGCCAAACCTTCCGCCAAATCCCGCGCGACTTCGAGGAAGCCTCGGTGATCGACGGCGCCCATTGGTGGCAGACGCTATGGCATGTGCTGTTGCCGATGGCCAAACCGGGCCTGATCGCCTTCTCGCTGGTCTCGCTGATGGCGCACTGGAACGAATTCCTATGGCCCTTGATGGTGCTGAACGAGCCGCGCACCCAAACACTCACCATCGGGCTCGCCACCTTCGCACTCGGCAGCGAAGGCGGCAAGGAATGGGGCGTACTGGCGGCCGGAACGCTGCTCGTGATGTTCCCGCTGCTTGCCTTGTTCGCCGTGTTCCAGCGTCAGTTCGTCAACAGCTTCATGTTTTCGGGCCTCAAAGGATAAGGAGATACGTCATGCGTTGGCTTCCCTCTCTTGCTGCTGCTGCGCTGGCGGCACTGGTCCCGGCACTGGCCGGCGCCCAGACCAAGATCGACTTCTTCTTTCCCGTGCCCGTCGACGGCAAGCTCGCCAAGGAGATGACGCGACTGGTCAAGGTCTACAACGAGAGCCAAAAGGACATCGCCGTCACGGCCGTCTACACCGGCAGTTACGACGAGACCAAGCTCAAGGCGCAAGCCGCTGCCAGTGCCGGCAAGCCGCCGGCCGTCGTGCTGATGAGCGCCAACTTCGTCCTCGATCTCAAGCTCTCGGGCGACCTCATCTCGCTCGAGCCCATGCTCAAGGCTGACGGCACGACGCGCGAGAAGTTCCTCGCCGATTTCTGGCCGGCGCTGCATGCCAATGCCACGGTCGACGGCGAACTCTATGCCGTGCCCTATCAGAACTCGACGCCGCTCCTCTACTACAACAAGGACCACTTCAAGGAAGCGGGCCTCGACCCGGAGAAGCCGCCACAGACCTGGGCCGAACTGGTGGCGGATGCCAAGAAGCTCACCAAGGGCAGCGGCGATAACGTGGAGCGCTACGGTTTCGCATTGCCGGAGGGCTACGACTACATGGGCTGGATCATGGAAGCCCTCACCATGTCGAACGGCGGTCGCTACTTCAACGAAGAGTACGGCGGGGAGGTCTATTACGACACGCCGTCGATGCTGGGCGCGGCCCAATTCGTGGAGGACCTCGTCTTCAAGCACAAGGTGATGCAACAGGGCGTGGTCGAGGGTGGCGCCGTCTCGACCAACTTCCTCGCCGGCAAGATCTCGATGATGCTGCTGTCGACCGGCAGCCTCTCCTTCATCCGCGACAACATGAAGGCGAACTACGGAGTGGCCTTCGTACCAAGGAACGTGCGCAACGCCGTGCCGATCGGTGGCGGCTCGCTGGTCATGTTCAAGGGCCTTAATGACGAGCAAAAGGCGGCCGGCTGGAAGTTCATCAAGTGGCTGAGCTCGGCCGAGACGCTCGCCGGCTGGAGCCGCTTCACCGGTTACTTCGCGCCGCGCAAGTCGTCCTATGACTTGCCCGACATGAAGGACTTCATTGCCAAAAACGCAGACGCCAAGGTCGCGCTTGACCAGCTTCCCTACGCCAAGCCGTGGTTCGCCACCTACCAGACCGTCGCCGTGCGCAAGGCACTCGAGGACGAGATTCAGGCTGTGCTGAACGGCAAGAAGAAGGCAGCGCAGGCGGTCAAGGATGCACAACGCAACGCCGACGCACTGATGAAGCCCTATGTCGACCAGACGGCATTGAAGCTTCCGTAACCTCTCTTGGACCGCGAGCCATCGGCTCGCGGTCCGCATCACAGGAGTAAGAGGATGACTCTCGTCGCACAGATTACCGACATGCACATCCGGCCATCGGGCAAGAAGGCCTATGGCGTGGTCGATACCGAGGCGATGCTGCGCGCGGCCGTGTCGTCCCTTCTCGCGGGATCACGGCAACCCGACATGGTGATCGGCTCCGGCGATCTCACCGACTGCGGCCTGATCGAGGAATATGAGCTGCTGCGCGATATCCTGAGTCCGCTGCCGATGCCGGTGTATCTCATTCCCGGCAACCACGATCGGCGGGAGAATCTACGGCAGGTTTTCGGCGGTGAAGGCTATCTGCCGATGAACAGCGAGTTCCTGCACTACACGGTGGAAGACCAGCCGCTGCGCCTGATCGCACTCGATACCGTCGTGCCCGGCAAGGGTCATGGCGAGATGGACGCCGCGCGGCTGGCTTGGCTGGACGCACGACTTCGCGAGCAGCCCGACCGGCCAACCTTTATCTTCATGCACCATCCGCCCTTCCCGACCGGGCTCCAGCACATGGACTCGATCAACTGCCGCAACAGCCCGGCGATGGCCGAGCTGGTGCGTCGCTATCCCAACATCGAACGCGTCGCCTGCGGCCATCATCACCGCTCGATCCAGATCCGCTGGGCCGGCACGATCGGCTCAGTGGCGCCAAGCGTAGCGCATCAAGTCGTGCTCGACTTGATGCCGCACGACGACGCCACCTTCACGATGGAACCGCCTGGCTACCACCTGCACCTCTGGCAACCCGAGACAGGTGTGATCACCCACACCGCCTTCATCGGCAGCTTCTCAGGCCCGCACCCCTTCCTGCTCGATCCTGACTACCCCGCCTTCGGCGATACGGAATCCGCGCCCATGAGCCATGCTGCAGCAACAAGCCCGGTGTCATCCCGAGCGTAGCGAGGGATCTTTCCGTCACCGCAAAGATCCCTCGGGATGACACGGAGAAATGGCAGAGCTGCCTATCTAGGCCCCAGCATGCAGGCAGACTTGAGCGCGGCGATGCCGGCCTTGTCGTAGCCGATATCCGTCAGCACCTCGTCGTTATGCTGGCCGACCTCGGGTGGATCGCTGACGAGCGGCGGCCGCCAGCCGAACATCTGGAAAGGCAACAAGGGAAGTCGTGTCTTCACGCCGCCCGGCAGCGTGGTCGGCGCCAGCGAACCGTTGGCCAGAAGGTGCGGATGGTCAAACAGGTCTTGTGGCCGCGCAACCGGGGCAAAGGAGATATCGGCCTTGAGCGCCAGCTTCTCCAATTCGTCTTTGGTGTAGCGCTTGAAGACTTCGGCGACCTTGGGCACCAGCCAGGGCCGCGCCTCGATGCGCTGGTTGTTGCTGGCGAGCCTGGGATCGGCCGCGAGATCGGCTTGCGCAAAGACGTCGCAAAATCGCTTCCACTGTCCGTCGCTGGTGATGCCGATGAAGACCTGCTGGCCGTCGGCGGTCGCGAACGTTTCGTAGACTGCCCACGAACTCACGCGCTCAGGCATCGGCGGCGGCGGTGCGCCGTTCATGGCAGCGATAGCGAGATGCTGTCCCATCAGGAACACGACCGATTCGAACAGGGCGCTTTCGACCAACCCTCCCTTGCCCGTTCTGTCGCGTTGCTTCAGCGCCAGCACGATGCCGAAGGCACCGAACATGCCGCCCATGATGTCGACCACCGACGTGCCGGCCCGCAACGGCCGTCCGCTGGGACCCGTCATGTAGGCGAGCCCGCCCATCATCTGCACGACCTCGTCGAGCGCGGGGCGTTTCTCATAGGGGCCCGGCAGGAAACCCTTGAGCGCACAGTAGATCAGCCGCGGGTTGATCTTTTCCAGGTGTTCGGGCCCAAGGCCGCGCTTGCTCATGGAGCCGGGCGCGAAATTCTCGATCAGCACGTCGGCCGATCGCAGGAGCTTCTCCAACACCTTGCGGCCTTCCAGTGCGTCGGCATCGAGTGCCAGACTCTTCTTGTTGCGATTGAAGTAGCCAAAGAAGCCGGCGCCGAAACCGCGCAGCTTCCTGGTTCGGTCGCCATCGACCGGTTCAACCTTGATCACCTCGGCGCCAAGATCGGCCAGGATCATCCCGCAAGAGGGACCGAGGATCGTATGGGTAAGCTCGATGACGCGGACGCCTTTGAGGGGGGCTTCGATATTCATCGGAGCGTGCTGCTCCAGAGGCGCTTCCTGTCATGAGCGCCACTGGAATGGCGCGCTCCTATGGGAACCACGTATCAATGTCCTTCGTGAGGGGAAGACCGGCAGATTCGCCGAGAACGTGGTGTCCCATACCCGCGCCGACAAGAAAAGCCTCCTGGTGCGGAACGGCATTCGCCTTCAGCATCGCACGAATCGCCGCACCGTCATGGCCCCAGCCGATCGCCTCGACCTTGCCGTCGAATGCACGATTGATGAGACCCAGGAAATCGGCCCGCTCTGCTTCGCCGAGGGCTGGCACGGCGTCGATGTCGCCCAGCAGGAACAGCCGGCCGCCGAATTTGCCGATCAGGGTTACTACCAAATTGCGCGGCTCGATGATGATTTCGCCTTTCGGACCGCGGCGTACGCGAGCAACCAGCGATAGCGGCAGCACGGCAGCCCCCAAGTTGGCGCCGGTATCCATCAGCGACGCCGTCAGCTCGCGATAGGTGATGCCCAGCCGCTCCGCCCGCCGGACACGCATTTTCGCGACCTCAGGATTGGGCGTCTTCCAGGCCTTGGCGGACGCACGGCGCCACACCCAGGCCTCCCACGACATGTCGAAGGTCGGACCGTTGTTGTGGCCGATGCCTGGCCTGCGCAGCAGGGCCTCGACATTGGCATGCCGTACCCCTAGACGGTCGAAACGATCTCCCATTGCGCTACTGTAGTGCAATAATGATGCCAAGATCGAGGCGTGCCCGAACCGGAGGAGTAAAAAGTGGACGATTTTCAAGTCGATGTTCTGGTCGTGGGGGCGGGCAATGCGGCGGCCTGCGCAGCGCTTGCCGCGCGCGAGGCGGGCGCTTCCGTGGCGATGCTGGAGGCGGCGCCGGAGGCCGAACGCGGCGGCAACAGCACCTACACCGCCGGCGCCATGCGGGTGGTGTTCCATGGCGTCGACGATCTCGTACAGCTCTATGACCTAACCGAAGACGAAAAGCGCGACGTCGACTTTGGCAGCTACAGCGCCGACCAGTTTCTCGACGACATGGGCCGCGTGACCAACTATCGCTGCGACCCCGAGCTGACCGACATCCTGATTGGCAGGAGTTTCGAGACGCTGAAATGGATGCGCTCCAAGGGCGTGCGCTTCCAGCCGAGCTATGGCCGCCAGGCCTTCAAGGTGAACGGCAAGTACAAGTTCTGGGGTGGCCTCGCGGTCGAGGCGTGGGGTGGCGGGCCGGGCCTGGTTGATCTCGAGCACAAGGCTGCGGTCAAGGCTGGCATTCCCATCCACTACGAGACGCCGGCCGTATCGCTGGTCGAAGAGGATGGTGTGGTGCGGGGCGTAATCGCTCGCCACAAGGGCCGCAAGATCAAGATCGGTGCCAAGGCGGTGGTGCTGGCGTGCGGCGGCTTCGAGAGCAATGCCGAGATGCGCACCCGTTACCTCGGCCCCACCTGGGATCTCGCCAAGGTTCGCGGCACGCGCTTCAACACGGGTGCCGGCATCAACATGGCGTTGGCGGTCGGCGCCATGCCGCACGGGAACTGGTCCGGCGGGCACGCCGTTGGCTGGGACATGAACGCGCCGCAGTTCGGCGATCTCGACGTCGGCGACAACTTCCAGAAGCACTCCTATCCGCTCGGCATCATGGTGAACGCCAACGGCGTGCGCTTCGTCGATGAGGGCGCCGACTTCCGCAACTACACCTACGCCAAATACGGCGCCGTGATCCTGGCCCAGCCGCAGCAATTCGCGTGGCAGATCTTCGATTCCAAAGTGCTCGACAAGCTGCGCGATGAGTACCGCATCAAGCGCGTGACCAAGGTGCGGGCCGACACGATCGAAGAGCTGGCGAAGAAGCTCGAAGGCGTCGATGCCGAGCAATTCCTGAAGACGATCAAGGAATGGAACGCCGCCGTGATGACCGACGTGCCGTTCAATCCGGCGATCAAGGATGGTCGTGGCGTGCGCGGTCTCGCTGTCCCCAAGAGCAACTGGGCCAACACGATCGACACGCCGCCGTTCGAGGCTTACGCCGTGACCTGCGGCCTCACCTTCACGTTCGGCGGGCTCAAGATCACGACCGAAGGCGAGGTCGAGAGCACCGACGGCAGTCCGATCCCGGGCCTGTTCGCTGCCGGCGAGCTGGTCGGTGGGCTGTTCTATCACAACTATCCCGGCGGCACGGGCCTGGTATCAGGTGCGGTTCTTGGCAAGCTCGCGGGCGATTCGGCGGGGCGCTACGTTTCTGGAAAGAACTGAGCCATCTCTCCTTGTTGGCAACGACGTGATAGTGTTGCCGGAAACCAAGGAGGGCGTCATGCAGGATACAGCGGTTCGTCATCGTGCCGTCGTGATGCAACCAGGCGCGGGTCCTTCCTACTGGCAACCGGTCCCCGCCAACGGGCACGCAGATCCCGTTCTCATTCCGGCGAACACCGGCTTCGAGGGTCTGTCCATGGGCTTTCAGACCGTGGCACCCCGAAGCCGGATCCGTGAACATTCGCACGGCGATCAGGTCGAATTGCAGATCTGCTTTCGCGGCGAAGGTCGCGTCGTGGTCGATGGCGTTTCCCATCCCCTGCGTCCCGGCACGGCGTGCTTCCTGGGCTATGACGTCAAGCACGAGATCATCAACGAGTCCGACCAGGAGCTGGTCATGCTGTGGGTCATCTCACCGCCGGGTCTGGAGGACTTCTTCCGCGCGATCGGTCGCGAGCGAACCGCGGGAGAGCCTGTGCCGGCTCCGTTCCAGCGTCCCGCCGACGTGGTGACGATCGAGCGCAAGATGGGGATGAACGATACGGTCGCCTAGGCCGCCTTGCTCTCGTCTCCGAGAACGCAGGACGCTACGTGTCGGGCAAGAATTGAAAGCGCATGTCGAACGAGGCCGAGCGTATCACCGACATCTACGACCGCCATGCCGAGACATGGGACCGCGAGCGCAACCGCAATCTCGTCGAACGTTCCTGGCTCGACAGTTTCCTTTCCCTGGTCAGGCCTGGCGGCGGCGTGCTCGACGTCGGTTGCGGCTCGGCTGAGCCAATCGGCCGTTACTTGATGGACGCAGGCCATCCGGTGGTGGGCATCGATGCCTCACCGAACATGATCGCGATCTGCCGGCAACGCTTTCCCGCCGGCGATTGGCGGGTTGCCGACATGCGCACCCTCGCCCTCGGGCAGGTCTTCGACGGTATCGTCGCCTGGGATAGCTTCTTCCATCTAAGCCGCGAGGATCAGCGCCGGGTGTTGCCCCTGTTTGCCAACCATGCCGCGCAGAAAACCGCCCTGCTGTTCACCAGCGGCCCGACCGACGGCGTCACCACCGGCAGCTATCACGGCGAGCCGCTGCATCATGCCAGCCTCGATCCACAGGAATACCGGACGCTATTGGCGCAGAACCAGTTCGAGGTCGTGGCACATGCCACGCAAGACCCCCATTGCGGCGGTCATACCGTATGGCTATGCCGGAAGATCAACGCTTGAGATCAATGAAAGACAGGAGGCTCTCATGATTGGCATCTCCCGCCGCCGGTCCCTCGCCCTCGGATCGGCATCCCTTTTCCTGCCATCGGCGCTGCGGGCCCAAGGAGCCTGGCCGACCGGCCCGGTGACCTTTATCGTTGGCTATGCCGCGGGCGGTAGCACGGACATCAATGCCCGCGAGCTCGCAAACGTCATGACGCCGGTCATCGGCCAGCAGATCATCATCGACAACAAGGGCGGCGCGGCCGGGTCCATCGGCCTGCGCGCTGCGGCGGCCGCCAAGCCGAACGGCCAGACGCTGTTCGTCGCCGTCGGCACCAACGTGATTATCAATCCGCACATCCAGAAGGGCATGATCGACACCATCTCCAGCCTGGCGCCGATTTGCCAAGTGACGGACTACCAATACGTCCTGGTGGTGGGCAAAACAGTGCCGGCGAACAACGCGGCGGAGCTGGTGGCGATGGCCAAGAAGGAGCCCGACAAGCTCACCTACTCGTCGTCGGGCGTGGGCGGCAACAATCATCTCGCTGGCGCGCTCTTCGCCAAGGCGGCCGGCATCAAGATCACTCATGTGCCCTACAAGGGAACGGGGCCGGCCGTGGCCGACGTGATCAGTGGTCAGATTACGATGAACTTCTCGTCGCTGCCGCCCGCGGTATCACAGATCAAGGGCGGCAACCTCAAGGCCCTGGCCGTGACCGGCAACACCCGCGTAAAGTCGCTGCCTGACGTGCCGACGCTCAAGGAGCAGGGCATCGACGTCGTCGTGACCAGCTGGCAGGGCCTGTTTGCGCCGGCCAAAACGCCCGCCGCTATCCTCGACAAGATCGAGCATTCCACAAAGGAGGCGATGAAGAATCCGAAGTGGGAAGAGGCTTTGGCCCGTGACGGCCTCGAGCAGCCGCCCGAGCGCACCCGTGCAGAGTTCACCAAGTTCGTCGCCGACGAGCACGCCTTCTGGGGCAAGACGCTGAAGGCGCTCAACATCGAGATGGAATGACAACACATTTCGCCGGCATTGCCGGCCCCGTTCCATCTACTTCTTCAGCCAGGGATAGCGGTCTGTATCTTTGCCGGCATAGTCGGGATCGAGGTAAATGAAGACGCGCTGGATCTTCCAGTCGCGGATTTCGAACACGTCGCACCAACGACCGGCCGCCCACTCCGGCGTTCCGGCACGCCAGGGGCCATCGCGATGCTCGCCGTGGCTTTCGCCCTCGCAGACGACGAAGTCGCTGCCGGAGAAGATCCAGTTGAAATGTGAATAGTGGTGCACGATCTGCTTGATCGTTCCGCCTACGTCGCCGAACAACTTGCCGATCTGCTCCTTGCCCGTCGCCAGGCCCCACTTGGGGAAGTACGCCTGCGCGTCGCTGGCGAAGAGATCGAGGATGCTGCCGCCATCCGACGTCGTGCCACCGTTGTCGAACGCCTTGAGGTATTCCACCGCCACCGACTTCCTCTGCTCATCGGTCATGGTCTGGGTCGATATCGCCATCGTTTCCCCCTGGAATCGCCCCAACAGTCCGCCCCGCCTCCTCCTCTGTCCAGCCCAGGGTTACGAAACTGGCAGCAAAGTCCTCATTTTCTCGAAGGCACGACGCAGAAGCCCTGTGATTCGACGCCGAGTGTCGGATTGAACTTGCTGCGAAAATTCTCGAAGGCGATGGCGGCCGTCAGCTCGACGATCTGCGGCTCGGTGAATTGCTTTTTGAGCTCCGTAAAGAAAGCATCATCGACCTGCTGATCGGTGTGGGTGATGCGCTCGGTATATTCAAGCGCCAGACGCTCGGCCGCGCTGAACCGCTTGCTGTCGCGCCAAGTCAGGAGTTCCGCGACCTTGTCCAGGCCGCCGTCGGTTTCCGTCAGACCGACGGAATTGATGTCAATTCAAAATGGACAGCCGTTGATCGACGCCACGCGTAGGTAGACGAGCGGGAGCATCCCTTTGGGAAGTTGCCCCGACTGCGCAATCGCCTGGCCGAGCTGCTGTGCCGCCTTCAGGATTGGCGGGCAGTGCGCCATTACCCTGGTCGGATTGAGCACGTCGCCGAACAACTCGCGCTGCTTGTCGAAAATCGACTTCAGCGTCGGCTCACCGCCATCATCTGTGATCTCGCTGACACGGGGCATCGGAAGACTCCATTCAATTGGAGATATCATGACTTTGATATCTCGACCGGCACGAGAGACGTTTTCTCATGGCGGCCCAAATGCGGCGAGCCCTTCCGTCCGGGCTAGAAGCTCAGCACCTTCGCCTGCACCACACCCTCGACGGCGGCGATCTTGGCGATCAGTGCCGATGAGATCGGCTGGTCGACTTGCACCAACGCGATCGCCGAGCCACCTGGCTTGTCGCGACCGAGATGGAAGGTCGCGATATTGACCTTGTTCTCGCCCAGGATCGTGCCCAACCGTCCAATGAAGCCCGGCTTGTCGTCATTGGTGATGTAGAGCATGTGCGGCGCGAACTCGGCCTCGATCTCGATACCCTTGATCTCGACGACGCGCGGATGGCGACCTCCGAACAGCGTCCCCGTGACCGAGCGTGTGTACTTCTCGGTGGTGACGGAGAGTCGAATCAGCGAGTTGTAGTCGCTGTCGCGTTCGTGCTTCACCTCGGCAACGTCGATGCCGCGGTCGCGGGCCACGGCTGGCGCATTCACCATATTCACCGTGTCGAGCTGCGGACGCAGCACGCCCATCAGCGCGACCTGCGAGAGCGGCTTGACGTTGAGCGCCGCGACCTGGCCCTCGTACTCGATCGAAACAGCCTTGATCTCGGTGTCGGTGAGCTGCCCAGCGAACGATCCGACCTTCTCGGCGAGATCAAGATAGGGTGCGAGCTTTGGCGCCTCCTCGGCCGTGACGTTGGGCATATTGAGCGAGTTCACGACCGCGCCGGTCAGCAGATAATCCGACATCTGCTCGGCGACCTGCAGCGCCACGTTCTCCTGCGCCTCGACCGTCGATGCCCCGAGATGCGGCGTGCAGACGAGGTTTGGTGCGCCGAACAGCACGTTCTGCTTGGCTGGCTCCTCGGTGAAGACGTCGAAGCCGGCGCCTGCGATGTGGCCCGAGACCAGGAGATCACGTACCGCGAGCTCGTCGACCAGGCCACCACGGGCGCAGTTGACGATGCGCACGCCCTTCTTGGTTTTCATCAGGTTGGCGCGGGAAAGAATGTTCTTCGTCTGCTCCGTGAGCGGCGTGTGCACGGTGATGAAATCGGCGCGCGCCAGGACCTGGTCGAGCGTGGCCTTTTCCACCCCCAGCTCGGCCGCGCGCTGGTCGGAGAGGAATGGATCGTAGGCCAGCACGCGCATCTTCAGCCCCAGCGCCCGCTCGGCCACGATCGAACCGATATTGCCGCAGCCGATCAGGCCCAGCGTCTTGAAGCTGAGCTCGGTGCCCATGAAGCGGTTCTTCTCCCACTTGCCAGCCTGGGTGCTGACGTTGGCGTCGGGCACCTGTCGCGCAACGGCGAACATCAGGGCGATCGCATGCTCGGCGGTGGTGATGGCGTTGCCGAACGGCGTGTTCATCACCACAACGCCGCGCGCCGTGGCGGCCTTGATGTCGACGTTGTCGACGCCGATGCCGGCGCGGCCCACGACCTTGAGCTTCTTGGCCTCGGCGAGCACTTCGGCCGTGACCTTGGTGGCCGAGCGGATCGCCAGGCCTTCGTAGTTGCCGACGATCGAACGCAACTCGGCCGGCTTCAGCCCCGGCTTGAAATCGACGTCGCAGCCGCGCTCGGAAAAGATCTCAATCGAACGCGGGCTGAGCTCGTCGGAGATGAGGACTTTGGGTTTGGCCATTTTCTTCTCCGATCCGCTAAGCCGCCTTGACACCGAATTCGCGCTCGATCTCGGCATAGCCCCAGTCGAGCCAGGGCAGCAGCGCCTCGAGATCGCTCGCCTCGACCGTGGCACCGCACCAGATGCGCAGGCCCGGCGGCGCATCGCGGTAGGAACCGACGTCATAGGCCGCTTTCTCGGTCTCAAGCAGATCGGCCATCTTCTTGGCTGCGGCTGCCTGCTTGTCCGCAGGCAAAGCCGTAAACCACGAAGCGGTGATGTTGAGGCATACCGAAGTGTTGGACCGGGTCGCCTTTTCAGCGGCCAAAAAGCCAATCCAGTTGCGGCTGGCGACGAACTTCTCGAGCACCGTCAGGTTGGCGTTGGAGCGCGCCATCAGGCCCTTCAGCCCGCCGACGCTCTCACCCCAGCGCAAACCATCGATTGCGTCCTCGATGCAGAGGAGCGACGGCGTGTTGATGGTATCGCCCTTGAAGATCGCCTCGGAGAATTTGCCGCCCGAAGTCAGTCGGAAGATCTTGGGCAATGGCCAGGCCGGCGAATAGGTCTCCAGCCGCTTCACCGCCCGCGGCGACAGCACGAGCATGCCGTGCGCGCCCTCGCCGCCCATCACCTTCTGCCAGGACCAGGTCACGACATCGAGCTTGGGCCACGGCAGGTCCATGGCGAAGACGGCCGAGGTCGCATCGCAGATCGCAAGCCCCTCGCGATCATCGGCGATCCAGTCGCCGTTCGGCACCTTCACGCCAGACGTCGTGCCGTTCCAGGTGAAGACGACGTCGTGCGTCCAGTCGACGGCCTTGAGGTCAGCGATCTGGCCGTAGCCCGCTTTAAGGACGCGCGCATCCTTGAGCTTGAGCTGCTTGGCGACGTCGGTGACCCAGCCTTCGCCGAAGCTTTCCCAGGCCAGTATATCGACCGGCCGGGCGCCGAGCAGCGACCACAGCGCCATCTCGACCGCGCCCGTATCCGATGCCGGCACGATCGCGATCTTGTACTCGGCCGGAATACCCAGCAGCGAGCGCGTGCGATCGACGGCCTCGACAATCTTCTTCTTGCCGAGCTTGGAACGATGGGACCGCCCGACGGCGGCATCTTTGAGGACTTCCGGGGTCCATCCCGGACGTTTCGCGCAGGGGCCCGATGAAAAATCGGGGCGCGCCGGACGTGCGTTCGGCTTCATCAAACCTCTCCCTTGCAGAAGAGCTGCGCTCCGGTGGGGGAGCGTGGCCCGCCGCCGCTATAGTCGCAGACGGCAAAACCGTCAATGTGCACTATTGGTCGCGCCGCCACCCTTCTGACATGAGAGACACATGACCGAGCACAAAGATATTCCCACTCGTTATCCGGAGCTGCGAGGGAAAGTCGCGCTCGTGACCGGCGGCAGCAGCGGCATTGGCCTCGCCACCGCGGCAGCCTTCGCCCACGAAGGCGCGACCGTCATCGTCGCCAGCCGCAACGAAAGGCAGGCGAAAACGGCGCTTAAGGCGATCGGCAACAATGATTCAGTATCCTGGGTCGCTTGCGACGTGTCGAATGGTGCAGCTGTCGAGAAGCTCATCCACACCATCCAACGCCAACACGGGAGGCTCGACTATGCCTTCAATAACGGCGGCAGCGGCGGCCGGTCGGCACCCGTGGCCAGCACCACCGAGGACTCGTGGCGCAAGACGATCGACGGCTATCTCACGTCCGTCTTTCTCTGCATGCGATACGAAATTCCCCTCATGCTCGAGAACGGCGGCGGCGTGATTGTGAACAACTCCTCCGTCGACGGATTGCGCGGCTACCCGTTTCCCGGGGGCGCCGCCTATTCGGCGGCAAAGCACGGCGTTCTCGGATTGACCCGAAGTGCCGCTCTAGAACATGCCGCCAGCGGGCCCCGCATCACGGCAATCTGCCCCGGCTGGGTCGACACACCGCCAGTCGCCGCCTATATGCGCCGCGGCGACTCGACCGGAGCCGAGATCATCCGGCAGACGCCGCGCGGCAAGATCGCCTCTCCGCGCGAGATCGCCGATAGCGTCCTGTGGCTGTGCTCGGACGCAGCTTCGTTCATGATCGGTAGCCCCTTGGTGATCGACGGCGGCTACATGGCGTGACTATTGCGCGCCTCGAGGCTGCAGCTCGTAATATTGGCCGACCAGATCATTCCGATAGACCGGGTGCACCTCATAGTTGTCATGCAGCATGGCATAGATCGCCGGTGCGCGACCTGACGCCGACAAGCCACCGAGATGCTGCGCGAGTTCCGGCTCGGTCCAGTTCCAGAAGCCCGAGACGGCAACGCGATAACCGAGATGAAGGGCGAGATCGATTTGCTGACGGAGCGCCGCTGCATGCTCGGCGGGCGTCCACTGCACATGGCGGATTGCGCCTGCGTCAACGGCGATCCATTTGAAGCGCGGCTGGTCGGAAGGCGCCGGACCGGGAATCGACCCGGAGTCCCAATCCCAGGTATGGCTCCAGAGGCCGTATTGCCAGGTCGCGATCGGTTCGAAGCCCCAATAAAGAAATACCGTTCTGTCGGGTGGAAAGTGCCGCTCAAGATCTGCGAGGGCTGCGATCGATGCCGCATCAGTGCCACGCCAATGCGACAGTGAGACGACGTTCCAGACCAGCGGCACGAACGAGAGAACGGCGAGCGTTCCAAGAGCCCAAGGCTTCGCCTGCCCCTGCGTCTGCTTTACCGCCACCGCTGCAACGATCAAGGCCCAGGTGATCGTCAGCCATGGCATGACGTTGATCTGCATCTGCGGGTCTTGCGGCTGGATGTAGAAGTTCATCACCTGACCGGCAACCAGCGTCCCCAGGAAGATCGCTGCGATCGCCCGCAGCCGCCGTTCATGCCGCTGCGGCCACAGGATCACGACGCCAACGACAAAGATCGCGAGTTGCAGCAGTGCGGATACCGAAAGCGGAAGCACGCCACGGGCGGCCGCTGCGGGATCAAAATAGTTGCCCGTGACCAGGAAATAATTGCCGACTCCCGAAAGCATCAACCAAGTCTTGGCCCAGTCGATGCCACCCCAGCCCGTGTCGATGCCCTTTGCTGTCCACAACAGGTCGGGCAGCCCCATGGCACCATTGTGGCCTTCCCATATCTGCTGGACGATGCCGGCAACGGCCACGATCGACACCAGCAGCGTCGCGATCAAGGCAAGCCGACGACGGATCGGAAGGTCAGCGACCGCCAGAGCCAGCAGCAAACCGCAGAGCGTCGGGAAGATCAGCCGCCATTCGATCAGCCACGCCAGGGTAAAGACGACGGCAACCAGGGCGACGCGGATATGTGTCGGCCGGTCAAACCACAGCGCGGCCAACAGCATCGCGCCCATCAGCACCGCATACGCGGGCATGATGTCCTCGCTGATCACGGAGAGCAGCAGGAAGAAGCCCGTTCCCAAATGAAACAGGGTCGCCAGCACCGCGACGATGGTGCTGCCGGTCACGCGGTGGAAGAAGGCATAGACGAAGACGATGCACAGGCCCGCCCAAAAGGCATTGATGTAGGCGAACTGCTTCCACGCCGCGCCACGCAAGATGCCGAGCATGTCGAGCCCGTGTGCCAGGAAGCCATAGAGCGGGAAGTAGAGATAGTTTGATGGATCGAGGCGCGCGTGAGCAAAGTCGTGGATCCAAGGCTCCGCTTGGATGCTCTTGTACATGCCGTTGGCGATCAGGATGTGCACATTCTGCAGCCAGCTGATCATGCCGATCAGGAACAGAAACGACAGAACGAAGGCAAGCGCCAGCTGCCAACCGAGCGAGAGCGTTCGCATCACCTGCTCTTGACGGCCGCCACCACGTATTGCGCGCCGAGCGGCAGCCAGGCCAACGCGCGATCCACGTCGCGCAGGAAAGCGACACCCGGCGGCATGAACATCAGATAGTCGGTATCGAGATCGTAGCGCGCGCTATCCTGCAAGCCGGCCCTGACTTCCCGGGCATCGAGGAGGATGGCGTTCGCGTCGATTGGCGTACGGGCGATGACATAGCGCACGAGTGGATTACGCGGATTGTGCTCGAACACATAGAGCCGACCGCCTGGTTTCAGGACCCGCGCGAGCTCGGCATAGACTACGGGTCTCTCCGTTACTGGAATGTGATGCAGTACCGCACTGATCGTGGCGACATCGAACTGGCCATCGGCAAACGGCGTGCGAGGCCCGTACTGCACGGAAAGAAAGGGCGGAACTCCATGCCGGGCTGGCCAACGCTTGACGACCTCGGCCAGCATGCCTTGCGACACATCGCATCCGGTGAAGTCTGCCCGTGCCCCGAGATCGGTCAGCACGCGCATCAGGTCACCGGCGCCACAGCCGTAGTCGAGCAGCTTCAGCTTGCCGTCGAACAGTCCCTTCTCCCGGCGCAGCAGCCACCGCGCCTTCACGGCGATGAACTGATCGGCCGAATCTCCCATCATCCGCTTGACGGGATTGTCGAGGCCCCCATCGTAGGCTGCAGCGTGCTGGTCGAACTCGGCACCACTCATGGTCCGCCTACGATGTCCTTGATTATGAACAAGGGCCGTCCCTTGCTCTGGTCATAGAGCCGTCCGAGGTAGGCGCCGATGACGCCCAGCATCAAGAACTGCATGCCACCCAGCAGGCCCAGAGCGGCCATGATCGACGTCCAGCCAGGCAGCGCCTCGCCGAGCCACCAGCCGACAATGGAATAGACGAAGAAGGCAAATCCAACCGCGGCCATGATCCAGCCGATGGTCATCGAAGCCATCAAAGGCACGACCGAGAAGGCGGTGATCGCATCGACGGCGAACCGCACCATCTTGACCAGCGGGTATTTGCTTTCGCCGGCTGCTCGTGGCTTGCGGTCATAGACCAAAGGGACCTGGCGGCCGCCGATCCAGGCCACCATGCCGCGGATGAAGCGATGCCGCTCAGGCATCGCCAGCAGAATGTCGAGGACGCGACGCGTGATCAGGCGGAAATCGCCGGCATCTCGCGGAATCTGGACATCGGTCATACGCCCGATCAAACGGTAAAAGGCGGCCGCAGTTGCGCGCTTGAACAGTGTCTCGCCCTCACGCTGGCGGCGCTGGCCGTAGACCACGTCGGCGCCCTGATCCATCAGCGCCATCATGTCGACCAAAAGCTCCGGAGGATCCTGAAGATCGGCATCGATGATCAAAATACGTTCGCCTCGGCAAAGCGACAGGCCGGCGGTCAAGGCGAGCTGATGCCCGTGATTGCGCATCAGTCGCACCGCAATCACGCGCTTGTCTTCGGCGGCAGCGTTGGCGAGGACCTGCCAGGTCCCATCCCGCGAGCCGTCGTCGACCAGCACGATCTCGCTCGAGCTGCCCAGGCTGTCGAGCACCGACCTCACCCGCTGCAGAAACTCCGGCAGCACACCCTCCTCATTGAAGCAGGGCGCCACCACGGAGAGAGCCGGTCGGGGCACGTCAGTCATCTCCCTGCGAGCAATAGCCCAACCGTGGGGGGAAACAAGCGGTCCCTCCCTTTCTCATCCACAATGGGCTATCAAGCCGCCCCATGAGCGCCAACGACAACGAGCATCGCGGCCTTCTTCCAGCCGGCCTGGCTGACCTCCTGCCCCCAGATGCGGCCCGGGAGGCGCGTGCCATCGACACGGCGATCGCCCGTCTTGCCGCCTTCGGCTACGAGCGGGTGAAGCCACCGGTGGTCGAATTCGAGGAGTCGCTGTTGGGCGGTCCGGGCGCTGCACTGGCGTCCCAGACCTTCCGGCTGATGGATCCAGTCTCCCAGCGGATGATGGGCGTCCGACCCGACATGACCCTGCAAGTGGCGCGCATTGCCGTCACCCGGCTGAAGCATGTCGAGCGCCCCCTGCGTCTCTCCTACGGCGGCAATGTCATTCGCGTGCGCGGCAGCGCACTCAAGCCCGAGCGTCAGTTCGCGCAGGTCGGCGCCGAGCTGTTCGGTGTCGATACGGCCGAGGCCGACGCCGAGGCTGTCCTGCTGACAGTCGACGCGCTGCGCGCGATCGGGGTCGCCGGCCTCACAATCGACCTCAACCTGCCCACGCTTGTTGCGGCGGTGGCCAGCGGACTGAAGCTCGCTGCCGATCCCTTGCGACGCCTGCGCCGCGCGCTCGACCGCAAGGACGAGGCGGCGGTCACCAAGGCCCTGGGCGAGGACAAGAAGGCGGCCGCCCTGTTCACGGGCTTGTTACGCGCCGCCGGTCCGGCCGATACCGCGATCACCCAACTGAAGAAGCTCAAGCTGCCCGCATCAGGAGCGGCGGAGGCCAGCCGTCTGGCCGAGGTCGTGGACCTGGTCAAAGCCGCCGACCCCGATCTGCCACTCACCCTTGATCCTGTTGAATATCGCGGCCTCGAATACCAGACCGGGGTCTCCTTTTCAGTCTTCGCGCTCAAGGAGCGCCAGGAGCTGGCACGCGGAGGTCGCTATTCGGCCGGCTATCCCGAAGATGGGGTCTCCGAACCTGCCACCGGCTTCACGCTCTATATGGACGCTGTCCTCGCTGCATCGGCCAGTGCACCGGAGCAGCCGAGGCTCTATCTTCCGCCGGGGACGGCCTGGCGCGAGGCCGAGCCTTGGCAAGCCAAGGGCTATGCCGTTGTGCGCGCCGTCGTTACAGCGAGCGATCCGCGCCAGGAGGCAAAACGCCTGCGTTGCACGCATGCGCTGATCGAAGGTGAAGCCGTGCCGCTCTAATTGAGGGAGTATCGTCATGCCGTTCTATGAAAGAGGCGCCGTTCGCATCCATTACCAAGAAGCCGGCTCCGGCTTCCCGCTGCTGATCATTCCCGGCGGCGGCTTGAACTCGAACATGTCCTTCTTCGCCGAGCATGGCCCCTTCAATCCGCTGGAGGAATTCAAGAGCCGCTATCGCGTCATCGTCAGCGACCTGCGCAACGCCAGTGGCGGGCAGTCGTCCGGACCGATCGAGGTCGATCGGCCGTGGGACGCCTACAGCGACGACCAGCTCGGCCTGTTGGATCATCTTGGCGTCCGCCAGTTCATGGTGATGGGTTTCTGTATCGGCGGTCCGTTCATCTGGAATCTCTTGAAGCGAGCCCCCGACCGCGTCGTCGCGGCCGTGCTGGCGCAGCCCAGCGGCCATCGTGTCTCGCTGCCCAACCAGTTCTACGAGAACAACATGAAGGGTTGGGGCCCCGGTCTCACCGCCCGCCGCCCCGACATCACGATGGAGCAGGTGAGCGCCTTCCTCACCAACATGTACACCAAGCGCGCCGACTTCGTGTTCACTGTGACGCGCGACTTCGCGCGCACCTGCCAGACGCCCCTCCTCATCCTGCCCGACGACATCCCGCCGCATCCCTACGAAGTGGCGATGGAGTCGGCGAGGCTCGCTCCCAACGCGCAGGTGAGCCTCTATCCATGGAAAGAGCCGAAGGAGCATATCCCGCTGGCGCTCCGCCACATCCGGACCTTCCTGCGGGCGAATGAGCCAGCGGTTGCAGCCCAGTCTCTCGGGCAGAGAGCAGCGGCCGACTAAGCCGGGCGTTTCCTGAAGAACGCCCACGGGTCGTGCATGAAGGCGGCTCGGGCGTTCGCCTGTGTCGCCTCATCCCACAGAGGAGCGGCGGCGCGGCGTTGGAAGAGCATGTCGCGGCGAGCGTCGGATGTGTTGGCCGACGTGCCATGCGCAAGAAAGCTGTGCGTCACGATGATGTCGCCGGCCTCGAGGCGCGGCACGACAAGCTGTGCCTCGACGAGAAGGACGCGCTGGTAGTCCAGTTTGACCTGTCCCCAGTGCACGTTCGGATCGTCGAGATGGCGATGGAACTCGGCGGCATATTTGTCATGTGAGCCCGGAAGCACGTGGAAACCACCCGCCGTGTCCGACGCGACGCGGGACAACGCGACGCCAAAGATGACATTGAACAGGCCGAGCAACTGATCCTGACCGCCGTCGAGATGGAAATGCCGGCCCACGCCGCCCTTGGTCGCAAAGCCCGGCATTGTCGACGCGAACTGCACGAAATTGAGCGGCGGTGCCGAGTCGAGAATCTCGAGCGCCAGCGGGTCCAGGACATTCGTCGCGATGGCCATGAACTCGGGCTGGCGGCAATATCTCACTTCCCGCCACAGCTCGTTGCGACTTCTTTCCCAACCACCGTCTGGATGGAGCGCGTTCAGCTGTGAAGCGGCGTCCTGGGCGGCGTGCAGGGTGCTATCGTCGATCGCGCCGGACACGACTGTGTAGCCCCGGCTGACAAGTCCCGCCCAATGCGTTTCCCTGAACATGATCGGCATTCTCGCGCCATTGCCCGGCTTAGCAAAGGCCGCCTTGGCACATCTGCCGCAGCCCGGAGAGGCTTTTCCCTTCGCCGTCCTGCCACGAAAGTGCTATCCAAGCTCACGCCTCTCCGGCACCGGCCCGGGGAGGCGTTTTCGTGTGCGCAGGCCGGGCCCATCGGAATAACAGTCAGGACAAGGCAGATGGCCAACGTGGCAGTGATCGGCGCCCAGTGGGGCGACGAGGGCAAGGGCAAGATCGTGGATTGGCTTTCGGAGCGCGCCGAGGTCGTGGTGCGCTTCCAGGGCGGCCACAATGCCGGCCATACGCTGGTCATCGGCAACCAGACTTACAAGCTTGCCCTGCTACCGTCAGGCGTCGTGCGCCCGGGCAAGCTCTCCGTCATCGGCAACGGCGTCGTGGTCGATCCCTGGCATTTCCTCGAGGAAGTGAAAAAGGTCTCGGGCCAGGGCGTATCGGTGACGCCGGAGAACCTCAAGATCGCCAACCATGCCGTCCTGATCCTGCCGCTGCATCGCGACCTCGATGGCTGGCGCGAGGAGTTGCCGGGCACGATCAAGATCGGCACGACGCGGCGTGGTATCGGCCCAGCCTACGAGGATAAGGTCGGTCGTCGCGCGATCCGCGTCGGTGACCTCGGCGAGCCGACCGAGCTGAAGCACAAGGTCGACACGCTGCTGGCCCACCACAATGCGTTGCGCCAGGGGCTCGGCAAGCCGACCGTCAATCCCGAGCAGCTCCTCTCCGACCTGCTTGAGCTTGCGCCCAAGATCTTGCCCTTCGCGGAGGATGTCTGGGAACGGCTCGATGTGCTGCGGGCGGCGGGCAAGCGCATCCTGTTCGAGGGTGCACAAGCCACCATGCTCGACATCGACCACGGCACCTATCCTTTCGTCACCTCGTCCAACACCGTGGCCGCGCAGGCGATGATCGGCTCGGGCATGGGCAACGGTGCGGTGGGCTACGTGTTGGGCATCGCCAAGGCCTACACCACGCGTGTGGGCGACGGCCCCTTCCCCACCGAGCTCAAGGACGAGATCGGCCAGCTTTTAGGCGACCGCGGCAACGAATTCGGCACCAACACCGGCCGGCGCCGGCGCTGCGGCTGGTTCGACGCCGTGCTGGTGCGCCAGGCGGTGAAGCTGAACGGCATCGACGGCATTGCGCTCACCAAGCTCGACGTGCTCGACGGCTTGAAGGAGATCAAGGTCTGTGTCGGCTACGAGCTCGACGGCAAGAGGATCGAGCGCTTCCCCTTCACCATGGGCGCGCAGGCCAAGCTCAAGCCTGTCTGGGAGACCTTCGAGGGCTGGCAGGAAAGCACGCAGGGCGCACGCGCCTATGGTGAGCTGCCGGCGACCTGCATCAAATACGTCCGCCGCGTCGAGGAGCTTGTGGGTTGCCCGGTGGCGCTGCTGAGCACCAGCCCGCAGCGCGAGGACACGATCCTGATGACCGATCCGTTCCGGGATTAAAGTCTTCCGGACCGCGAGCTTCCCGCTCGCTCAAATTCATGAGCGAGCTGGAAGCTCGCGGTCCGGAAGAGCTCAATGGATCGCGGCGTACATGATCCTGTCCTCCGTCGCCTCCGCGGCGTCGAATTCGGCGACGATGCGACCCAAACGCGCAACCAGGATGCGATCGGAGATGGCCAGGACTTCGGGCAAGTAAGACGAGATCACCACCACCGCCTTACCCTCCTCGGCCAGGCGCCGGATCTGGGCATGGATCTCGGGGATGGTGCCAACGTCGACGCCACGCGTCGGCTCGTCGAAGAAGACGATCAGGGGATCCTGCACCAGCGACTTGGCCACCACGACCTTCTGCTGGTTGCCGCCCGACAGCTCGACGATCTTGGCCTTGCGCTGCAAGGCGCTGATCTTCAGCCGCTCGACCCAGTGGCTCGCCAGCTCGTTGCGCATCAGCTTCGATAGAAGGAAGCGCCAGCCCGTGCGCGTGGAGAGCTTGCCGAGGTAGACATTGTCGTCCACCACCATGGTCTCGAAGAAGCCGTTCTGCTTGCGATCCTCGGTGATGTAGACGATTCCGGCATCGATCGCCTGCTTCGGCACGCGATAGCGCACCGGCTTGCCGCGCAGCTTGATCGTCCCGCCATTGATCAGATTTCGCTTGAGCGCGCCAAACACGATCTTGGCGATCTCGGTGCGGCCCGAACCGATCAGGCCTGCGATGCCCACCACTTCGCCGGCATAGACCGAGAACGACATGTTCTTCACCACCATGCCCATGGTGACGTTCTCGACCGTGAGTACTTTCTCGCCACGCACATGGGGCTTGCCGCCGTTCGCTGCCTTGGCAGCGCGGGCATAGTGGGTCTGGGCGATGTCGCGACCCACCATGTGCCGTACCAGCTTCTCGCGCGTCATTTCGGCCGTCCTGGCCGTCACCACCAGCTTGCCGTCTCGCAGCACGGTGATGCGATCGGAGATCTGGAGACTCTCCTCGAGTGCGTGGGAGATATAGATGATCGCCACGCCGCGACGACGCAGATCGCGCACCAGATTGAAGAAGTGGATGATCTCCTCAGGTGTCAGGCTCGCCGTCGGCTCGTCGAAGATGATGATGCGCGCCTTGTTGTAGACCGCTCGCGCAATCTCCACCATCTGCCGCTTGGCCGTGCCCAGCATGGCGACCGGCGTCGCCGGATCGATATGGAAGTTGAGCGACTGCAGAAGCTGCTGCGCCTGGATATTGAGCGTCCGGAAGCGGGTCAGCAGCTTCTCGTTGCCGAGCTCGATGTTCTGAGCCGCCGTCATGGTCGGCACCAGGCTGGTCTCCTGATAGACCATGCAGATGCCTGCGGCGAGCGCATCACGCGGCCGCTCGAATTCCGCAGGCTTGCCGTCGACGTCGTATTCGCCCGAAGTGAGCTTGATTGCTCCGGCGATCGCCTTGCAGAGCGTCGACTTGCCGGCGCCATTCTCGCCCACCAGCGCATGCACCTCGCCGGCATAAAGGTCGAAGTCGATGTCCTCTATGGCGTGCACGCCGCCATAGATCTTGCTGCCGTGCCCGATCCGGAGCACGGGTTCCGGTTTCGACGCCGGTGACGCGGAAGGCACAGGTGCGATCAGAACGTCGTTCATGCGCGCCCTCCCGTACGATCGCGAAGCAGCCGGCCGCTACCCTTGGAGACGATGACAAGCCCCTGTGCGGTCTCGCAAGCGGCGGTGATGCCGTGATGGTGTCCGCCAACCCGGCTATGCAGACTCGACACCGCATCGCCCTCCTCGTCGATGCGCACCAGAAGTCCATAGGATCTCGGCGGCGCCCACGGCTTCTGGATGCCAAGCGCCTTGATCGAGCCGAATTGCATCGGCTCCAGGCAATGGCCGGAGGTGTTGAGCGCCGGCGCGACCCACAACGAGGGATCGACGGTGCGCATCATCGCCTCGCGGAAATCATCCTCGCGTAGCACGAACTCGATGAGATGGGTGCGCACCGCGAACAGGCTCAGCCAGAAGCCGCCACCCGCGGCTTTGGCCAAACGCGCGGGATAGCCTGGCAAGTTGCCATTGACGACGGAGACCGCACCGATGCCGCGATCCCGCAGAGGCGCGCGGCTCAGCCGGTGGTTCCAACTCTCGGTGAACCAGAGGCTGCTATCTGATCCGACTGCGAGACCGTTCGGATAGTGCAAGGCGTCAAGCAGAACCTCGGGACGATCGAACGCCGGTCCGCAGGTGATGAGCCGCCCCAGGTGATTCTTCTGCATCAAGTCGATGCACCAATCCCGTGGCAAATTCCGGCTGCTGCCGTTGGCGGCAAAGATGCGGCCATCGGATGAGGCAACAACGCTGGTAAGGCAGTTGAGCGGCTGATCGGCCACCTGGCTGAGCCAGCTTTGCCGGCCGGTCTGATCCACCGCAGCCAGCCCCTTGCCGGCGACACACACCAGCAGCCGACCGTCCGGATGAAAAGCAAGCCCGCCAGCATCGTCGTCGAAGGTCGCGAACAGGCTGCGGTTCGCATAGCCCTCGCCTGACAACCGCAACACCTGTCGGCCACCCGAGACGTAGAGCGCACCGTCGGGCCCCTCGACCATGTCGTCAGCGCCTACGATCGGTTCGCCGATCGGTGTGCAGGCATCTAGCCGATCGTTGGGACTGAGCGCGCCGTCCATCGACGGGATCGCATGCTGCTCCCGGTTCGGGAACAGGATCTGCTCCATGTCGCGCAGGAAGAAGGTGAGAAAGCCCATCGTTCAATCCCGATCGCGACGCTTGTTGCCCCAATAGGCCTCGAAGCCACTCCAGGTCGGATCGCCGCGCTCGAGCTTGATGCGGCCGATACGGTTGTTCTCGAGTCCGCCGAGGTAAAGATAGCCCTTGTGCTCGCGCATCGAGGTCAAGGTCGAATGCGAGATGCCGGTCGGATCCCAGAAGGATTCGAGCACCTCGCCCTTCTCCGTGAACTTCACGACACAGCCGTGATTGAGGCCGGGCGCCAGCCATTCATCGGTCGGCACTTGCTTCACCATGCGCAGCCGGAAGCCGGGCTTGCGCATGGCAAGGTCGAAGGCGGGCGTGCGGATGCCGACCAGGGCCAGCCAATAGTTTCCGTCGGAGGCGCGATTGATGTTGTCGCAATTGCCCGGGATTTGGTCGAGCACCACCTCGAGCTTGTCCTTGTCGGGCCCCTCGAGCCAGAGCCGGAACACCTTGCAGAGCGAGGTGCTGGCAATCAGCACCGATCTGCCGTCGTGGCTGACGCAGATGCCGTTCGGGAAATAGAAGTGGTTCAGCACGGTCCAGGTCTTGCGCGTTACGGGATCGTAACAGACCAGCCGGCCGTTCGGCCGCCCCTCCATGATGTCGAGGGAGTTGGTCGTCATCTCGTATCGCGTGGTGCAGTCGCTGAAATAGATCTTGCCGTCAGGCGCGATATCGAGATCATCCGCCATGCGCAGCCGGCTGTCGTCGTTCAGCTTGTACCAGGTGCGGTTGGTCTCGTCGGTGACCTTGTAGACCTCCTGGTCAGGGCGCACGCCATAGACACCCATGCCGGCGACGGCGACGATCAGATTCTCGTCCTTGTCGAATTGCATGCCGAGCGGGCGGCCACCGATATGGGCGAACACCTCGCGATGCTCGAAGTTCGGTCCAGAGAAGCGGATGATGTTGCCATCACGCGTCGAGCCATAAACCCGGTCCTGACGATCGAGGATCACATCCTCCGGCCCTTCGACTTGGTCGAGGCCGATCGCCTGGGCGTTGATCAACCGGTCGTTTTGCGCCCACGGCGAGCCACTGCCCGAGAGGATCGAGGGTGACGAGGCAAGCGGCACGCGCGCTGGATTGACGTAGATCTTCTGCACCGCCTTGCCGCGGTTCTTCGCCCATTTCACGTCGATGCCAACGGCCACCAGCAGGATCACACCGATCGCGCCTGACGTGACGTAGCCCGGGATGCCCATGCGGACGAGGCCGTTGGTCAGCAGGAAGATGATGATACCGCCGATCATCGCCCGCCATACGGTGCCCTTGCCGCCGGCCAGCGACACCCCGCCCAGCACCACCGCGGTCAAGGCCTGAAACTCCCAGCCCACGCCGGTAGTGGAATCGGTGCTGGTCTGGCGCGCGGCATAGAAAATGCCGCCGAAGGCGCAGAGCGCGCCGGACAGCATGTAGGTGACCAGCAACATGCGTTCGACTGGGATGCCAGCATGGCGCGCTGCCTTACGGCTGGCGCCGATCGCGGTGAGATGCCAGCCGAAACGCGAACGGCTGAGGAAGAGATGACCGATCAGCAGGACCACGATCAGCGTCGCAGCATTGACCGGAATGCCGAACACGTCGCCACCTCCCAGAAAATCCCAGGCGTCGCTGTCGACCGAGTTGGTGGCGAACACCGTGGCGAAGCGTTCGTTCAGGATGTTCACCGACGCCCTCAGGATGATGAGCGTGACCAGCGTGGTGAGGAACGGCCGAGCCTTGAGGTAGCCGACCAGCAACCCGTTGACGGCACCGATGATCGTGCCGACCGCCAGTGTCGCCACAACCACCGCCCATATCGGCAAGTCGAGCACATAGAGAAAATAGAGCGCCGCGAAATTACAGACAGCGAAGATCGCGCCGACGCTCAGGTCGATGCCGCCGCTGATCAAACTGAAGGCCATACCGAGCGCTATGAAGCCGAACTCAGCGTAGAGCCGCATCAGCGACAGAAGATTTTCAAGTCCGGTGTAGTTGGGAATGGTGGCGGCGAACGAGACCAGCAGCGCGATCATCACCGTGAAGGGGATCACCGGCTCGAACCATTGCTTCATCAGGAGTTCGGACAGGAGCAGCCGCGGCGAAAGGCTTGCCCGCAGCCGCGTTCCGAAGCTGTTGTCTATGCTGGCGATCGACATCGGCACGCTCCTGTCGACAGGGCTATCGCACGTGGCGAAAGAGTTCGGTTGCAGGAGGCGGTGTCATCCCGAACGAAGTGAGGGATCCTTGATCAGCGGCGCAAAGGATCCCTCGCTCCGCTCGGGATGACACAATGGATGCTCGGATGACACCGTTTACAAAAATCGACTGCGTCTACTTCTTCTCGGCCGAGGGCGCGAGCGGGACCGGCGAGGACGATCCCGATTGCGGCAGCGCAAAGCAGTTGGCGCCATTCGCGTTGCTCTTGTCGAGCCAGAGTGGCCGCGTATAGAGCGCGCGATGGATCGTACCCGGCTTCTCCTTGCTCTGCAGGAGCATGACGGCCGTGTTCATCAGCTCATGGCCCTGCTGGGTCGCGGTGTAGCTCAGGAACTTGTAGAAATTGCCCTGGTTCACCTGGTCGCAATCAAGCTGCGAGCCTTCACCCGAGGCGTAGACCTTGACCTGGTCGATCTTGCCGGCGTTGCGGATCGCCTGCGCCGCGCCCGACTCCATGATCCCCCAGAAGCCGACGCTGGCGCAGAGGTCGGGGTGCTGCTGAATCACCGTGGCCGTGATGTTCAGCGCATTGTTGGCGTCCCAGGCGGCGGCCTGGTTGGAGACGATCTTGATCGCCTTGTCCTTGTTGAAGACCTCCATGATGCCGGCGATCTGATCGACGCTCGCGGCCGCGGCCAGCTCACCCTGGACTATCTGCACCTTGCCCGACTTGCCGCTGCCCGTGCCGCACTGCTTGACCACATCATCGGCGATCATGCGGCCGACCTCGAACCAGTCGGCGCCCACGAAGGCGTCGGACTTGTAGTTCGACGACATGTTGATCTGGATGACATGGGTTCCCTGAGACTCGGCCTTCTTCAGCTCCTTCATGAGCAGGGTCACGCTGGGATTCTGCACGATCAGCACGTCAGGCTTGTCGTTCACAAGCGCCGTCAGCGCCTGCTGCATCGCCGACGGATTGTTGTTGGGATCGCGCACGACATACTTCATGCCGCGCCAGTCGGCTTCGGTCTTCAGTACGCGGTTCCATTCGTCCTGCAGCGGCACGCCGAGCGCGATCGGCAGGAAGGCGATCGTCTTGCCTTTGATGTCCTTGTCATATTCGGTACGCAGCTCCCGCGCGGTTTTGGTGCCGCCTTCATCCTGGGCCATCGCGAGCGGCGCACCGATCGCCAGAGCGCCCGCGAGCGCGATGCCGGCCATCGACCGGATTGAAATATGCGACATCGTTTTTCCTCCCTCGTCCGTCGTTGATCGTGACGTCGTGTGCCCTGGTCATTCGCCTTGCCGTGCCGTCTCCTCGTCCCTCGGGTGCAGCCAGTTGTCGAGGATGATGGCCACCAGCAGGACCACGCCCTTGATGATGTTCTGAACCTCGCTGTTGATGTCCATGATGGTGAAGGCGTTGAACAACGTGCCGATCAGGGCGCAGCCGACGACCACGCTGAACACACCGCCGCGGCCGCCGACCAGGCTGATCCCGCCCAGCACCACCACCAGGATCACGTCGAAGATATAGGTGCCTTGCACGATGCCCATCTGCATGCTGCCGGTCGTGCCGATCCAAACCAGGCCGGCAAGCCAGGCGAGCAGTGCCACCAGCACATATTCGAGCACGATCAGCGGACGCAGCGCGATGCCGGTGAGCCGCGCGGCTTCCGGATTGTCGCCTTGGCTGTAAATGAAACGGCCCGTCGAGGTGCGCGACAGGAAGAGATGCATGCCGACGGCAGTGAGCGCGAAGACGATGATGGGCACCGGAATGCCGAACAGCTGATCGTGCCCGAGATAGAGGAGGTACGGAGCATCCGCGGGCTTGGGCGCATAGACCACCCAGGATGGGGCATACCAAAAAGCAGCACCGTAGATGACGAAGCCCGCCGCCAGTGTCACGAACAGGGCCGGCGCCTCGACGAAAGCCACCATCACGCCGTTGGCTACCCCGATCACGACCGCGATCAGCACCGCTGTCATGACCGCCCAGAAGACTGGCATGCCATGCTGGATGTTGATCAGCGCCACCGACCAGGAACCCGCCATGATCGCCACTTCGCTGAGGTCGATCCCGCGGCTGATGACGATCAGCCCCATGCCGAGGCCGAGAATGCCGAGGATGGAGATACTGCGCACGAGATTGAGCAGATTGCTCAGCTTCGAGAAGCCCGGCAGTGTGACGCTGAAGACGACCAGCAGCACCAGTGTGATCAGCAGGACGATCTGCTCCTGCGACGGCTTCCTCAGAAGCTGAGTCAGCAGCGAAGCGAATGGCCCCCGCTCTCCTGTCGTCGATGCACTGACCGCCATGGCGACTGCACCTCCCGGACTTCATTCCCGCTGCACTTCCGCGTCACGGAAGTGCATTTCTTTGCTGTATGAACGTTAACTCATCGACCTTTTCTCTACCAGCAGCAGCGCATGTATATCTCTTCGCCGCGTCGCCCGATCCACAACGCATCAGATGCTGAGATCGAGGAGGTTGTAGTCCTTGATCCCGGCCTTGGCCTCGTCGTCCCAACGGTAGCTGAGACTCTGATCGGCATGCGGTTTGTAGACGTAAGCCGTTTCGTGCGGAAAGCGCCGATGACGGGCGTCGATGGCATAGCCGATGAGGCGGGCCCGTTCGCGGATGCGATCAGCGTCGTATACCGCCTCCTTGTTGTGCACACCGCCTGCCCTCACCCCCAGCACCGACGTGCGGCGGTGAAAGCCGAAATTGAGGGTCACGCGCCAGTCCTTCGAGGTATTGGCGAACGAGCTGTGCAATGACTGGCGATTGGTGATCGCGACATCGCCGGGCCCCGCAATGATCGGTACAGCGTCGGGCAGCCGCTCCGTGCCAGCCTGCATCGCCATCGTCTTGATGTCGACCTTGCCGAGCTTGTGTGAGCCAGGAACGACCCAGACGCCGTTGGCAGCCGTGCATCCATAGAGCTGGGCCATGAAGTTGAAGCCATGGATGCCCTGGTCCCATGCCGGACTCTTCCAATGGGTGGTGCCGTCCTGATGCCAGGCGACCGAAGCGCCGCGCCCGGGCTCCTTGATGAACAGGGCTTCGTTGAAGGGAGCAAAGTCTGGGCCGTTGACCGCCGCTGCAACGGCAAGAAGCTGCGGATGCCCGTAAACACGCAGCGCCGCTTCAGAGAATTGCAGCGATCCTAGAATCAGGTAGACGACCTCTTTCGGTGCATCGGCGGCAGCCTGCGGCTCGTACATCTTCACCGGATGGCGGCCATTTGCGAGATCGGTACCGCCGAACGGATCGCCAAGCGGCTTGGACCAGAGGAGCGTCGGCGCCTTGCAGTCGATCGCCAGTGCCGGGCGCCCTTTGGCGTCGACCGCAGCGCCGCGCTCCGCCGGCAGACGATCGAGGATTTCCTTTACGTCGCGCTCGATGTCGGCGAGTTCCTCGGCCTTCAGCACACCTTCGAAAACGTAGAAACCACAGCGCCAATAGGCGTCGAGAATGTCGGGATGAAGCTCGCCCGAAGCCGTGAAGCGGATCGGTCCCCGATTGCCGAGGGCAAGGGCTCGCTGCTCGCCCTGGCGCAGATAGGCTTGCATCGCCGCTTCCTCGGAGCCGTAGGTCACGGTAGCGGCCGCGTTCGACCCGTCCATGTCTTCCTCCCGTGGAAGTGATTTTCCAAAATGATAACGCTCGCTTGCGACGGCTGACAATCGCTGTCGGCCCCGTCACCTTTCGCATCGCGGCGGATCGAGCCGCTGCAAGCGATTTCGCGGCCGGCGGCGCCGCGCTACGTTAGCGCCCCCAAAGAGGAGATCTTATGCCCGACGCCCACGTCACCAACACAATCACGGGTCGCGACGCCTTCATGCGCGTGCTGAGCGACGAAGGCGTGGTGAAGATGTTCGGTAATCCCGGAACGACAGAATTGCCCATCATGCATGCGCTCTCGTCAGCACCGGAGATGGGCTATGTGCTGGGCCTGCAGGAGGCGATCGTCATTGCCATGGCCGACGGCTATGCGCGCGCCTCGAGCAAGCTCGTTTCCTGCAACGTCCATGTGGCCCCCGGCCTCGGCAATGCCATCGGGTCGATCTACACCTCCTATGTGTCGGGCACGCCGATGATCGTGACCGCGGGCCAGCAGGAACAGGGGCACGGCCTCACCGAGCCGCTGCTCTATGCGCCGCTAGTGCCGATCGCGACACCGGTCGTGAAATGGGCGACGGAGGTGAATCGCATCGAGGACCTGCCGCGCATCCTGCGGCGCGCCGCCAAGGTGGCGACGACGGCGCCGACCGGACCTGTGTTCATCTCGCTTCCCGGCGATATCCTGAACAGCGAAGCCGCGATCGATCTTGGCGAGGTGACACGCGTCGACACCGCGGTGCGTCCCTCCGACGGCGCGCTCGAGCGCCTGGCCAAGCGACTTCTCTCGGCAAAGAAGCCGGTCATCATCGCCGGGCCGGAGATCGCCTCCTCCGATGCCTTGGCCGAAGCCGCCGAGCTCGCCGAGACGCTGGGCGCGCCGGTACTGCAGCAGACCGTCGGCTATGGCGCGCATTTCCTCAGCGAGCATCCGGCCTATATCGGCGCCCTCAATCGCGACCAGAAGCGGGTGCGCCAGATCCTCTCCGACTACGACCTGATGTTCTGCGTCGGTTCGGACGTTCTCAAGATGTCGGTCTGGAGCGACGTCGAGCCGCTGCCCGAGACCACCAAGGTGGTGATGGTGGGTCTGCGCGACTGGGAGATGGGCAAGAACTTCCCGGCCGAGATCGCGCTACGCGCCGACGTGAAGGAAACATTGAAGGCGTTGGTGCCGCTCTTGAAGAAACTCGGCGGTGCAGCGCTCGCTGATAAGGCCAAGACGAGTCTGGCGGCCCTCGCCTCGAAGAATTGGAGCGCCCAGCGCGCGCAACGCCTCAAGGCGCTGCCCAAGCCCGTGGCGGGCCAGCCACTGGCGGCTGAATGGGTGATGGCGAAAGTCAGCGAAATGCTCCCCAAGACCGCTGTTCTGGTCGACGAGGGCATCACCAGCGCCTCCACCCTTCCCGCCTACCTGCCTTATCGCGACCGCAACAGCTTCTTCGGCAATGTGAGCGGCGGCATCGGCTGGGGAATCGCAGCGGCAGTGGGCGTACAAGTCGCTTTACCCGAGCGCCGCGTCCTGGCGGTGATCGGCGACGGCAGCGCGATGTACTCCATCCAGGCTTTATGGACAGCCGCCAATCTTCGGCTGCCGATGACCTTCCTGATCTGCAATAACGGTGGTTATCAGATCCTGAAGAACCGCTTGAAATTGTTCCACGGCAACGACAAGCCGATCGGCATGGATTTCAAGGATCCGCCGATCGATGCTTGCGCGCTCGCCAAAGGCTTCGGTGTCCCGGCCGAGCGTGTCGCGACGGCCGAGGCTTTCGAAGCGTCGCTGGCCAAATCGTTGAAGTCGAACGGACCGACCCTGATCGAGGTGATGGTAGCGCAAGCCACCTGATCCTCTTCTCAACGAGACAATGTGTCATCCTGAGCGAAGCGAAGGATCTTTAGTCTGCACCAATAAAGATCCCTCGCTACGCTCGGGATGACACGGCAAATATCGGCAAAGCTACCTCGTTCTTACTCCGCCGCGCGCGCCGATGGCGCGGGCGGATGGACGGCGGCGGCAAGGGTCGAAGCATAGACCTGGTGCCAGGGGCTCTGGTCAGTGCTGGTGAAGTAGCCGCTGCGCGCGCCGCGATAGACGTCTGCATCCTCGACGCCGGGCGGCAGCGTGCCGCTCTCGCGCAAGGCACGGGCGGCTAGCAGCAAGCGACGACGTGTGCGGGTGATCATCTGGTCGGCGGGCGACAAATGCTCGAAGGCATGATCAGTGATCGGGCCCATGCTCTCGGTGACGGCCTGGTCCTGCAGATGGATGCCGTCGATACCGCTGTAGATCTCATTGCTGCGCTGCGCGTCGCGGTTCATGCCCCAGTCGTTGCCCTCATTCATCGCCATGCGCCAGCGGCCGAGCCAGTCCGTGGTGTTGGGCAGGAACTTCAGGCCACCACGGCTGGTGCCGCCGATCGGGCGACCGTCTTTGAAGGCCGGCTGCGGCAAGCTCTGTGCCGATCGCGCCCGCTTCCACCAAATGAACACGAACATCGTATGGCCATCATCGAGCGGCACCCAACCGCGGGCATGCATGTGGCTGCCGAACTCACCGTTGGGCGCCTGCGACCAGCAGGGAAAGAGGAAATTGGCGAAGCGCCAGTAGGTGTGGCCTGGGTCGGCGGCGCGGTAACCCGCGTATTGCGTGCCCCAGGGCGCGTCAGCGATGTGATACTGCGGCGCGCGGTTGGTGATGGTGTAGTAGAACGGGTCGCCCTCGGGTACGTCATTCGGATCGACGTGACCGCCGTGCAGGAAGCCGAAGTGCGAGGTGTCGATCTCGCCTTCCAGCGCCTGCAGCCAGTTGCAGTCGCGCTGGATCAGGCTGACGTTGATCTCACCTTCCGGCATGTCGAGGATCTCGAATCCCGGCAGCGACGGCGCCTCGGCCCGCTCGCCCATATAGACCCAGACGAGGCCGGCACGTTCGATTGTGCGATAAGCCTTGGCCTTCACCTTATGCTTGAAATCCTGGTTCTCGGGCACGCTCGGCATGTCGAGGCAGTTGCCTGCGACATCGTACTTCCAACCGTGATAGAGGCAGCGAAGGCCGCCCTCCTCGTTACGACCGAGGAAGAGCGACGCGCATCGGTGAGGGCAGCGATGATCCATCACACCCACGCGGCCGGCGCTGTCGCGGAAGGCGATCAGCTTCTCGCCAAGCAACATCAGCCTCGTTGGCGGCCCGTCACGCTCCAGCTCCGACGACATCAAGGCGGGCAGCCAATACTGCCGCATCAACTGGCCCATCACGGTGCCGGGCCCGACCTTGGTGAGTTCCGCGCCTTCGATCGCTGTGGTCATGGGATCGCCTCAGGCTGTGTGGCCCCGTTGCTGTGTGGCTCGTCAAGGATAGCTGCGGCGGCCGCAAGCCGCCACGTCTCGATCGTGCCTAGTCGGCGGCTTTCTCGTGTTTCTTGATCGAGGGCATCAGGCCGGTCGGATCGATCAACTTGCCATGCACGATCATGTTATGGGCGTGCGCGAGATGGTGCAGCGCGAAAGACGTCTGCATGGCACTGACGCGGCCTTGCGCATCTTGTGCGGCGTTGACCGCCTGCTTCACCAGCCGGAGTGCAAAGAGCGGCTTTTGCGCGATCCTCTCCGCCATCGCCATCCCGAAGGACTCGAGCTCGGCGCGCGGCACAACATGGTTCACCATGCCCAGCCGGAGTGCTTCTTGGGCCTTGATCCAGTCAGCGGTGAACAGGAATTCCTTGGCCTTGCGCACCCCCATCTCCCAAGGATGGGCGAAGAACTCTGCACCGCCCACGCCCATCGCCACCGTATGGTCGAGGAACTCGGCATCGTCGGCTGCGACGATGAGATCGCAGGGCCACATCAGCATCAGGCCGCCGGCAATCACCTTGCCGTGTACGAGGGCAAGCGTCGGCTTGGGGATGTTGCGCCATCGTTCGCAGAATCCGACGTAGATCTCCTGCTCACGCGCGTATTGGGCCTCCGTGCCGGGTTTGCCGAAACCACCCCAGGTGCCGACCGTCTCGTGCTTGCGCATGTTGCCGTGACCATCGACCTCACGCAGGTCATGGCCGGAGGAGAAATGCGGGCCGTTGGCCGACAGCACGATCACTCTTACCTGGTCATCCTGCGCGGCGCGATCGAACGCCTCGTTAAGCGCATAGAGGAACGCCGTGTCCTGGGCATTGCGCGTATCGGCCCGGTTCAGCACGATGCGGGCGATCGCGGGTGTCGGCGTTTCATAGAGGATGGCCGAGCTCGTCATGATTTCCTCCCGAATTTTGTCCGAGCTTAGCGATGCCTGACGTGAAGCACACCTTCCTCGAGACGCGTGGTTTCACCGCGCATGTTGCCTCGACCGGCAACGGCCCGCCGTTGATCCTGCTGCATGGCTGGCCGGAATTCTGGGCTGTCTGGGAACCGATGTTCGAGCGCCTCGTCAGCCGCTATCGCCTGATCGCACCAGATTTCCGTGGCTTTGGCGAAAGCGGCAATCCCGTCTCAGGTCGGTCTGACCTGGCCGGCCCCGATGTCCTGGCCGACGATATCGCAGCTCTCATAGACGGCCTCGGCCTGCAACGCGCTGGCTTCGTTGGCCACGATGTGGGTGGCTATGTGATGCAGCGCCTGGCCCTCAATCATCCCGACAAGGTCGCGGGCCTTTTCTTCTTCAATTGCGGGACGCACGGCATCGGTGCGCGCTGGCGTGACCCACAGCAGATCAACGAGATCTGGTACCAGACCTTCCACCAGATGCCGTTCGCGCCAGAGCTGGTCGGTGCGAGCCGCGCAAGCTGTCGTGCCTATATCGGCTACCTCTTGCGACACTGGTCGCACCACAAGGACGCCTTCGATGCCGTGCTGGAGCGTTGGATCGACAACTTCCTGCGGCCCGGCAACCTGCAAGGCGGTTTCAACTGGTACGTCTCGCAGAATGCGGGACGGCTCGCCGTGATGGCAGGTACCGCGCCAAAGCCGCCGAAAATCCGACAGCCCGCTCGTGTCTTCTGGGGCCGGCATGATCCGGTGCTGAAAAGCGCCTGGATCGACGTGGTCGGCGACTACTTCGAGAATGTCGAGGCGAGCATCGCCGAAGATGCTGGACACTTCGTCCACTATGAAACGCCGGACACCGCGGCGACCGAGATCGACCGCTTCTTCACGCGAATCGGATATACTTAGGTATTGACCTAAGTATTAGGCTTGGCTACAGAGCCGCCATGGTTGCTGCGGCTCACATGATCGACTCAGTTTTTCGGGCTCTTGCCGATCCGACGCGCCGGCTGGTGCTGGAGCGGCTCGTCCGCGGACCGGAGTCGGTGAGCGGGCTTGCCGCACCGTTCGACATGGCGCTGCCGTCCTTCGTCGAGCATCTGCGCGTGCTGGAGGATTGCGGCCTGGTGAACTCCAGCAAGACCGGTCGCGTGCGAACCTACCAGCTTGTGCCCAAGCGCCTGCGCGAAGCCGAGGACTGGCTCACCAAACAACGACACCTATGGGAGCGGCGCCTTGACCAGCTCGATGCCTACCTCTTGGAAATGAAGGAGAGACGTAAATGACGATCCACAAGCTCAATCCCAAGCTCGACCTCGTGCTCGAGCGTGTCGTCGACGTACCGCCGGCGCTGGTCTGGGAGGCTTGGACGAAGCCCGAGCATCTTCGTCACTGGTTCACCCCCAAACCATGGACGGTGAAACATTGCGAGGTCGATCTCAGGCCTGGCGGCACCTTCCGCACCGTCATGGGTGGCCCAGCGGGAGAGGAGCATGATGTTGCCGGCTGCTATCTCGAGGTTGTGCCACAGAAGCGGCTGATCTGGACCGACGCCCTGCTCCCGGGCTTCCGTCCCTCCGCCAATCCGTTCTTCACGGCAATCGTCGAGATCGAGCCCAGCGGCAAAGGCACGCGCTACACCGCGACCGCCATCCACCGCGACGAGGAAGGACGGAAGAAGCACGAGGAGATGGGATTCCACCAGGGCTGGGGCACCGTCCTTGACCAGCTCGTGACCTACGCCAAGACGATTTGACGATGCCGAGGCCTGACCGTCATTTCTTGACGACCACGACTTCGAGATATTCGCCCGGCACAACCATCGTGCCGTCCGTGGCCCTGTTCAGGCGACTGATCAAACTCCGCAGGTCGGCGACGAGTGCATCGCGCCGGCTGTCATCAAGTGATGACATCGCCTTCAACACCGGGCCGTAGTAGGTCCGGAACACATCGATGAAATGGTCGGCCGAGCGATAGCGGAACATGAAATCGCGGCGCTCGGCCGCGATCGACTTTGCTGCTCCCCCGAACAATTCAGCCAGGCGTTCGCGCGTACCCCATAGGGCTGGCGACTTTACGCCAGCCGGCGGCAGCACATACTGGCCCATGACCTTGAACACCTGTCCGATGAAACCGGCCGGCGTCCAATTGGCCAAGCCGATCTTGCCGCCGGAGCGGCACACACGCAGCATTTCGCTCGCCGCCTTCTCCTGGTTCGGCGTGAACATCACGCCGTAGCTCGACACCACGACGTCGAAGGTGGCGTCCGCGAAAGGCAGCGCCTCGGCATCGGCTTCCTGGAAATGAACCGTCAGGCCGTCTGCCGCCGCTCGCTTCTTGCCGTGCTCCAGCAGGGCCGGCACGTAGTCGGTCGACGTCACATCGCACCAGCGCCGCGCGGCCGCCAGGGTCACGTTGCCGTTGCCGGCCGCCACATCAAGCACGCGCTGGCCGGCACGAAGATCGAGCGCTTCGCACAGCGTTTCACCGACGATCTGCAGGGTAGCGCCTACCAGCGCGTAGTTTCCCGAGGACCATACGCCCTGCTGGCGGGCCTTGAGGGCAGCAAGGTCGGGGGCTGAGTCGGCGACAGCAGTCATTGTCATGGCATCCCTCCATTTGACGCCGACGCTCTGGCCGGCTGCGGCATATTTGCCGAGCCTGATTTGTCGTCGCTATGCAGCATCCGCCGAGTCGTGCAGAATCCGCATCGACCCATGACCTCGGTCACGAGGAGGCTGATGTGGGCGAACGATCGGACAATCCATCGAGCGAGGGATGGCGCAGCCGCAGCGAGCTGCCGGAAGGGTTGTTTCGCGCCCTCGACTGGTTGAAGGGTCGGCTAGAAGGTCCTGTCCAGATCGAAACGCTTGCGGATGTTGCCGGTGTCCGGCCACGCACACTCGAGTCACAGTTCAAGCTTTACCTTGGCACGACGCCGCTCGGCTGGGTTCGGCGGCTGCGTCTTGTCCGTGCAAGACAGCAGTTGCTGTCTGCCGATGCGACCACGAACGTGACCAACGTCGCCATGGCCACCGGCTTCACCCAGCTTGGCCGTTTCGCCACCTACTACCGGCAGCAGTTCGGTGAATTGCCATCGCGAACGCTGAGGACCGCCCGGATGGAAGACAAAGCTGCCAGCGATCTCGACGATGAGGCGCTGCGGCTGAGCTGGCGGGCGATGACATCTGCCTACAGCGTCGGACCGGCCGCCTGTGGCGCCGCCATGGCCGATGTCGAACGAGCCCGGGAGCTTGCGCCGCAGCTTGCCTTGCCGAAGGCCATCGCCGCCTGGTGCCTGAGCCAGGGTGCTGCCCACAATTTCAGCCGCACACCGCAGCTCGATCGTGCAGAGGCCGCCAAGCTCGCCGAGGAGACCAGGAAACTGGCTCCGTACGATGCCCTTGCGCTCAGTCTTTGTGCCGGAGCCTTGACGCTGACGCGGCGCCTAGCCGATGCCGACCGCCTGATCGAGCGGTCACTGGCGATCGATCCCTGGTCCCCCTGGGGCTGGGTGCGGCGAGGCTGGCTTTCGGCCTATGCCGGCGACGATGACGGCGCCTTACGCGAGCTGAAGATCACGCTGCGGCTGATGCCCTTCGAACCTGTCCGTCACCTGATCTTCATCGGCATCGGCTGTGTCCATTTCAACGCCGGACGTTATGAGCGTGCCGCTGATTGGATTCGCGATGGCACGGCCGCTGTGCCCGACTCATTTTGGGCCGACCGGGTGGGCGTCGCGGCCACTGCCCTAGCGGGCGCCCGAACGGAGGCGCGGCGCGCGGCGCGTCGGCTCTTGCACAGGGACGAAAATCTGACGGTTGAGATTGCCCAGCGGGCCTGGCCGTTTCCGCCGTCCTTTATGCGCCGTCTCGGCCACGGCCTTCTTCTCGCCGGCGTCCCCAAGAGCTAAGGACGCCGCTACCGCAGGGGCCTAACGTGCTGCCGCCGAGCGCGCCTCAGCCTTGCGCGAGGATTCGGCGGCCGCCTCGACCACCATGTTCTTCATCGCCTTCTGCAGCTTGTCGAAGGCGCGCACCTCGATCTGGCGCACACGTTCGCGGCTGATGCCGTATTTGGCCGACAGGTCCTCGAGCGTCTGCGGCTCGTCGATCAGGCGGCGCTCGACGATGATGTGCCGCTCGCGGTCGGTAAGCTGCTTCAGCGCCGCGGCCAACATCCGCTGCCGCTGGCCGAGCTCCTGGCTGTCGGCGAGGCGGGCCTCCTGGTTGGGCGATTCGTCGACCAACCAGTCCTGCCACTCCATGTCGCCCTCGGTCTTGACCGAGGCATTGAGCGAGCTGTCGGGCGCGGCGAGACGGCGGTTCATGTTCACCACCTCCTCCTCGGGCACTCCGAGGCGGGTGGCGATCTTCTTCACCTGCTCGGGCGAGAGATCACCCTCCTCGATCGCCTGCATCTGGCCCTTGAGCTTGCGCAGGTTGAAGAACAGCTTCTTTTGCGCCGCGGTGGTGCCCATCTTCACCAGCGACCAGCTGTGCAGGATGTATTCCTGGATCGAAGCGCGGATCCACCACATGGCATAGGTGGCCAGACGGAAGCCGCGATCCGGGTCGAACCGCTTCACCGCCTGCATCATGCCGACATTGCCCTCGGAAATGAGCTCGGCCACCGGCAGGCCGTAGCCGCGATAGCCCATGGCGATTTTGGCCACGAGACGCAGATGGCTTGTCACCAGCTTGTGCGCCGCCTGGGAATCGCCGTGCTCCCGCCAGCGCTTGGCGAGCATGAATTCCTCCTGCGGCTCCAGCAGCGGGAACTTGCGGATCTCCTGGAGATAGCGGCTGAGATTGCCCTCCGGCGATAGGGACGACGGTAGGGCAGGAAGGTTGGCGGACACAGCACTCATTGGGGACTCCCCCTCTCCGTGTAAACGGGCGTTTAGCACTCTCGCCCGTCGACTGCTAATACCCGACTGTATTAGTCGGAAAGCAGTCCGGTCAATTGAAAAATCCTACTAATCCCCTCAAGAATTATGAGGATAAGTTAACGCTGTTCAGGTCCGCGAGGAGCTTCCGCATATCGTTTGGCAATTCTGTGGCGAAGGTCATGTCCCGCCCAGTTGTGGGATGGCGGAACTCCAACACGGCGGCATGCAGGGCTTGTCGTCCAAAACTCTTCAACGACGCCGGGATGTTGGCGTTCCGAGGACTGGTGCGTGCGCGACCATAAAGCGGATCACCCACGATAGGGCAGCCGATATGGGCCAGATGGACACGTACCTGATGGGTCCGCCCGGTATGGAGCTTTGCCCCGACGAGGCCAGCAAAGGGCCTGAGGGCCGATCCAAAGCTTCGCTCCAACCAATATTCGGTCAGGGCATGTTTGCCGCCTGTCCGACGCACCGCCATGCGCTTGCGATCGACAGGATGGCGTCCAAGGGCGGCATCGATCGTGCCCCTCGGTGGTCTGGGCGCCCCCCAGACGATGGCCTGGTAGGCCCGCGTCAGGTCATGGGCGGCAAAAAGCTTCGAGAGGGCATGATGGGTGGCATCGTTCTTGGCCACCACCATGACGCCTGACGTATCCTTGTCGAGGCGATGGACGATCCCGGGACGTCGCACGCCGCCGATCCCCGACAAGCTCTCGCCGCAATGCGCCAGCAATGCATTGACCAGCGTATGGTCAGGATTGCCCGGCGCCGGATGGACCACCAGACCGGCTGGCTTGTTCAGCACCAAGAGATCGGTGTCCTCATGGAGGATGTCGAGGTCAAGCGCCTGAGCCTGCGGCTCGGCCGGCTCGGGCTCGGGGATATCGATCACGAACCGTTCGCCCGTTTTGACCTTGCGGGACGGCTCTTCTATCGTCCCGCCCCCCGCCAGCGCCACGCGGCGGTCTTCGATCAACGCCTTCACGCGGCTGCGCGTGAGGGCCGGCAGGGCAGCCGCCAATGCGCGGTCCAGCCGCTCGCCGGCCGCGCGCGCGTCGACGGTCACGATGTGGCGACGGGCTTCGGTCATGGAGATCTCTTGTCGCCCCCTGCTTCGGCCCGTTCGTCCCAGGCCTACGCCCCGCTCTGGCTGAAGGTGCTGGTGGTTGTGATGGGCCTGCTGATCGTCGCGGGCTTCATCGTGATCGCGGCCGAAATCGCCCGACGCATGTCTACCGCCAACACCGTACGTTCGCCAGCGGGCGCCACCTTCACCCAGCGCATCGCCCTGCCCTCGGGCGCACAGATCCTGTCGATGAATGCGGTCGGCGACCGGCTGGTCGTGCATGTCGAGGACCCGGACGGTCTTTCGACCGCCTATGTCGTCGATCCACGTACCGGCGCGCTGCTCGGCACCATTTCCTTCCCGCCCGGCCCGGCGCGCTGACGATGCTCGACCACCTGTCGATCACCACGACCGACCTCGACCGCGCGCAGACCTTCTACGACGCGGTGCTGGGTGCACTCGGATATCCGCGCGTCAATCGCCGTCCGCATGCCATCGGCTACGGCGAGCGCGACCGGCGGCCCGACGCTCCCGCCTACATCTCGGTCTATCTCTGCACGGGGCAGCTCTTGCCCGACAACCGGCACTGGGCGTTCCGTGCGCCAAGCCGCGCCGCCGTCCGTGCCTTCCACACCGCCGCGCTGGCCCATGGCGGCACCGACGACGGATCACCTGGTCTCCGCCCCAGATATCACCCCGATTATTACGCAGCGTTCGTGCGCGACCCGGACGGCAACCGGATCGAGGCCGTCACGCATCAGCGCGAGGATTGAAGATGAACTTTCGTAGCGACAACGAGGCAGGCGCCCACCCGGCGATCATCGAGGCAGTGGGACGCGCCTTCACCTCGGGTAACGTCTTCTCATATGGCGACGACGAATGGACCCAGAAGGTCGAGCGGCGGCTGCGCGACATCTTCGAGAAACCGGACCTCAGCGCCTATCCGGTCGCAACGGGCACTGCCGCCAACGTGCTCGCCCTTGCCTGCTGTACGCCGCCCTGGGGCGCGATCTTTTGCCACCCGGCCTCGCACATTGCCGTCGACGAGGCGAACGCCCCGCAGTTCTACACGTCGGGGGCGACCCTCGTTCACGTCAGCGGGACCGCCGGCAAGATCGATTCGCGTAGGCTCGCCTCGGCTCTTGCCGAGCCGGTCTACGGCGTCGTGCACCACCCGCAGCCGGCATCTGTCAGCATGACCCAGGCGACGGAATGCGGCACGGTCTACGCGCCGGAGGAGATCGCCGCGATCTCGACCTCGGTGCACCGCCATGGGCTCAAGTTGCATATGGATGGGGCCCGCTTCGCCAATGCGCTTTCCTTCGTCGGATGCATGCCCGCGGAGCTCACCTGGAAGGCTGGCGTCGATGTGCTGAGCCTCGGCGCCACCAAGAATGGCGCCATGGGCGCGGAGGTGGTGGTCTTCTTCGACACAGCCCTTGCCCGCGAGTTCGAGTTTCGCCGCAAACGCGGCGGGCACCTCTTCTCCAAGATGCGACTTCTGTCTTCGCAACTCGACGCTTATTTCGCCGACGGACTGTGGCTGTCCAACGCCCGCCACGCGAATGCAATGGCACGCCGTCTGGTCGCCGGCCTTACGCCGCTCAAGGGCACATCGCTCCTCTATCCGGTCGAGGCCAATGAAATATTCGTCGTCCTGCCGGTGCAAATGCACGACGCCTTGCAGGAAGCGGGCGTCCAGTACCATCCATGGCCCTCCGACCGGCCAGGCGAACGGGCGTTCCGTCTGGTCACTGCGTTCGATACCGACGTGACGCAAGTCGACCAATTCCTGGCCATTGCCAAAGCCGCCTAGTCGCCACAGGGTTCTCGACATGACTCATCAGCGTACGCTTACCGCCGCCCATTGGGGTGTTTACGAGGTCGAGTACGACACGCAGGGCAAAGCCGCGCGGCTGCATCCCTTCTCCAAAGACCCCGACCCTTCGCCCATCGGCCTGCACATGCTCTCCGACGAGGTCGCACGCCTGCGCGTGCGCCGTCCCGCGATCCGCAAGAGCTGGCTGCAGCATGGACCCGGCGCGGCTTCGACCAAGCGCGGCCAGGAGCCGTTCGTGGAAGTGCCCTGGGACGAGGCGCTGGACCTCGTCGCGAATGAGCTCAAGCGCGTGAAGGAAACCTATGGCAACCGCTCGATCTTCGGCGGCTCCTACGGCTGGTCGAGTGCTGGCCGCTTCCATCACGCGCAGAGCCAGGTGAAGCGCTTCCTGAACTGCTACGGCGGCTTCGTACGCCACCAGGATTCCTACAGCCTGGGCGCCGCGCGCGTGCTGATGCCCCATATCGTGGCGACGATGGAAGAGCTGCAGGCCATGCATACCGGCTGGGACGTGCTGGCCGAACATTGCAAGCTTTTCGTGACCTTCGGCGGCGTGCCGCGCAAGAATGCGCAGATCAATGCCGGTGGCGCCACATTGCATCATGTGAAGCGCGGACTCTATGCGATGCGCGACAAAGGCGTGCGCTTCGTCAACGTGACGCCGACCGGCGACGACATCGATACCGGCGGCGGCGTGGAATGGCTTGCGATACGGCCCAATACCGACGTAGCCATGATGCTGGCGCTTTGTTACGTGCTCTACACCGAGAAGCTCCACGACCGGGCCTTCCTCGATCGCTGTACGGTGGGCTTCGACAAGTTCGTGCCCTATCTCACCGGCGAGAGCGACGGCCTGCCGAAGACTCCCGAATGGGCGGAGAAGATCTGCGGCATTCCGGCAACGCGCATCCAGATCCTCGCGCGCGAAATGGCCGCGACCCGCACCAAGGTCAGCATCGGCTGGTCACTGCAACGCAGCCACCATGGCGAGCAGCCCTTCTGGGCGCTGGTGACGCTTGCCTGCATGCTGGGCCAGATCGGCCTGCCGGGCGGCGGCTTCGGTGTGGGCTATGGACCGGTGAACCTGATGGGAAGTCCCCATCCCAAATATTCCGGACCAACGTTGCCGCAGGGCACCAATCAGGTGAAGGAATTCATCCCGGTCGCGCGCTTCACCGACATGCTGCTGCATCCGGGCCAGACCTTCGACTACAACGGCGGCCGGCACACCTATCCCGACATCCATCTGGTCTACTGGGCGGGCGGCAACCCCTTCCACCATCATCAGGATCTGAACCGCCTGCGCGAGGCCTGGCGCAAACCCGACACGATCATCTTCCACGAGCAGTTCTGGACGCCGGCTGCCAAGATGGCGGACATCGTGCTGCCGGCGACGACCAGCCTCGAGCGGGACGATATCGGCTATGGCAGCCGCGAGCCTTACGTTATCGCCATGAAAAAGGCGCGCGAACCGATCGGCGAAGCGCGCGACGACTACGAGATCTTCCAGGCGCTGGCCAAAAGACTGGGTGTTGACGCGGTGCATTCCGAAGGCCGCTCCTCCAGCCGCACGTGGCTGGAACACCTCTACGAGGAATCGAGGGCGAAATCAGCGAAGGCAGGAGTCTCCTTGGCGCCCTTCGGGCAATTCTGGAAGGACGGCCTTGCGGAAGCCAAAGGCGAACTACGCGACTCTGTCATGCTGGCGGCCTTCCGCAACGATCCGCTGAAGCACCCGCTCAAGACGCCTTCGGGTCGCATCGAAATCTATTCCGAGACGATCGCGTCGTTCGCCCTCGACGACTGCCCGCCGCACGCGGCATGGCTGGAGCCAATCGAATGGCTGGGCGCGCGAACGGCCGAACGCTATCCACTGCACATGCTGTCGGACCAACCGGCCGACAAGTTGCACAGCCAGCTCGATCATAGCCCGCATGCCCATTCGACAAAGATCAAGGGTCGGCAACCAATCACGATCCATCCCGAGGATGCGGCCGCCCGCGGCATCGTCGACGGCGACCTCTTGCGCGTGTTCAATGACCGCGGGGCCTGCCTTGCCGGCGCGCGGCTCAGCAACCGCATTCGGCGCGGTGTCGTACAGCTTTCGACCGGCGCCTGGTTCGATCCGGCAGATGCGGGCTCCAACCGGCCACTCGAGAAGCACGGCAACCCGAACGCCCTTACCCTCGATATCGGCGCCTCGAAGCTCAGCCAGGGCTGCATCGCCCAGACCTGCCTGGTCGAGATCGAACGCTTCGACGGCCCCGCCCCGCCCGTGACGGCACACCAGCTGCCGGTTTTCGAGCGGCAGAGCTGACGGCGAACAATGGCGACGTCGCTCGGCATCCGGGGCGCGTTCTTCGATTTTATCGACGATCCGTGGCGGCATGTCGGCCGCGAATACGAGGCGGCACGTTTTCTCGCCGACGGCCTGCTGGTGGTCGAGGACGGCAAGATCACCGACTTCGGCGACCACGGAGACGTCTCGAGGCGCCATCGCGCGCTTGATGTAACGCATATTCGGGATCGTCTGATCATGCCCGGCTTCATCGACGGGCATATCCACTTCCCACAGACCCGTGTCATCGGTGCGTTCGGCGAGCAGCTCCTACCGTGGCTGCAGCGCTGGATATTTCCCGAGGAACTGAAGTATCAGGATCGCGACTATGCGCGCGGTGCCGCGCGTCGCTTCTTCGACAACCTTTTAGCCAGCGGGACCACGACCGCCCAAGCCTTCACGACCAGCTCGCCTGTCGCCACCGAGGAGCTGTTCGACGAGGCGACGCGCCGCAACATGCGCCTGATCGCCGGCCTTACCGGCATCGATCGTCTCGCACCGGCCGAGTACATGCGTTCGGCCGACTTGTTCTATGCCGACAGCAAACAGCTGATCGCCCGCTACCATCGCCAGGGCCGCAACCTTTATGCGATCACGCCGCGCTTCGCGCTCGGCGCGACCGAGGCGTTGCTCGCCGCCTGCCAGCGATTGAAGCAGGAACACCCCGACTGTTGGGTGAACACGCATATCTCGGAAGATCGAGCCGAAGTGCGCGAGGTGCGCGAGGTCCATCCCGGTTGCGCGGACTACCTCGCGATCTATGAAAAATATGGTCTCACCGGTCCGCGTTTCACAGGCGGTCACGGCGTCTGGCTGTCCGACGACGAATTCCACCGCCTAGCCGCCAGCGGCTCGGCGATCTCCTTCTGCCCCTGCGCCAACCTCTTTCTCGGCGCCGGCCTGTTCAGGCTGGGTCGCGCCACCGATCCCCGGTCACGGGTCAGGCTGTCCTGGGGCACGGATGTCGGCGGCGGCAATCGGTTCTCGATGCTGGGTGTGCTCGACGAGGCGTACAAGGTCGGCATGTGCAACGCCTCGGCATTGGAAGGCCATCCAGACGAAGCTGCGCGCAACAAGGTTTCGCCCTATCGCGGCTTCTGGTCGATCACGCTGGGCGGCGCCGAGGGCCTCTATATCGATCACCTCGTGGGCAATTTCACGCCGGGCAAGGAGGCCGATTTCGTCGTGCTGGATTGGAATGGCGGCCCCTCGCACCAAGCGTGGCGACAGTCCCTGATGGCCGACGAAGCTGGCCCCCGGACCATGGAGCAGGCTGCCGACCTGCTGTTCGGCATTATGATGGTGGGCGACGATCGCGCCGTCGACGAGACCTGGGTGATGGGACAACAGCTTTACAAGAAGGGATGAAACATGCGGCCGACACACGCCGTTGTTCTTGAGCGTCGCTTCCTTGTAGGGCTTCTCCTCGCGGCGCCGTTTGGCGCAGCAGCGCAAGAGAAAACGCCGCGCGCCTTCGTCGAAAACATCTACCGGCCGTACCAGACCAAGGGATTCAAGGGGCAGCCGTACTGGAAACCTGCACCCTTCTTCGCACCTGACCTGGCGGCAGCCATCGAGCGTGACGCGGCACAAGCGAAGCAACGAAAGGAAGTGCCTGTGCTGGACGGCGATCCGTTCGTGGATGCTCAGGACTGGGAGATCAGCGATCTCCTGATCGCCACATCGGACGGTGACGGGAAAGCCCAAGCCGCCGTCACCTTCAAGAATCTCGGCGAGCCCAAAGCGCTCGCGCTCCTGCTGATTCGGACTCCGCAGGGTTGGCGCATTGCCGACATAGTCAGCGCGAACGGTTCGCTGAGAGCTCTCTACAAGCTGCGCTAGTGCCGCCAGCCGGGATCGGTCTTGTCCAGTTTGCGGATCAAGGCCGCGAACTCGAGATCACCGACACCGGCCTTCGACTCCATCTCCGAGAAGCGGTCCATGTCGTCACCGGACTTGCCGGCGAGATTGTCCCCCATCACGTTCAAGGTGCCGGCTGCCGCCGCATCGACTTGAATCTGGCAGGCGCGCTCGAGACGCCACAGCCGCAGAAAAGCTTCCGGCACCGATCGGCCGGTGACGAGCAGGCCATGGTTGCGAAGCAGCATCGCCTGGTGATCGCCGAGGTTCTTCAGCAGCCGGCCGCGCTCGTCGAGATCAAGGCTCGGTCCTTCGTAGTCGTGATAGGCGAGCCTGCCATGAAACGCCGTCGAGACCATCGAGACCGGGAGCAAGCCATCCTTGAGAGCGCACACCGCCATGCCGGCGCGTGTATGGGTATGCATCACGACGCGATGCCGCGCCACGTGCGCCATATGGACCGCTGAATGGATGACGAAGCCCGCATAGTTGACCGGATGCGGGCTCGGCTCGACGATCTTGCCGTCGAGATCGATCTTCACAAGGTTCGAGGCGGTGACTTCATCGTAGTTGAGGCCGAAGGGATTGATCAGGAAGTGGGGCGCCTCACCCGGCACTCGGGCCGTCAGATGACCGTAGATCAGCTCCGCCCAACCGAAATGATCGACCAGCCGGTAGGCTGCCGCGAGCTGGCGGCGCAGAACCGTCTCGCCCTGCTCCGGCGGCAGTGAATAGATATCGATGCCGGTGAGCGGCAGGTCCTGCGCAATATGCATGTCCATGGATTTCTCCCGGCGGAATCGATGAATCTTAAGTCCGTGCGCTAGGATGAGGCAACACGAGAGGAAGCGCCATGCCCGATACACCTTCACCCAAGGCCCGGCTCGACACGACGCGCCTGCAAAAGATCGCCCAGGCTTACTGGGAAAGCGCGGCGCTGATGGCCGGAGTCGAACTAGAGATCTTCACCTCCATCGCACGCGGGCACGACACCATTCCCACGGCGGCAAAGGCTGTCGGCATCTCCGAGCGCAACGCCGAGCGGCTGCTGACGGCGCTGGTCGCCATGACCCTGATCGAGCGCGACGGGCCAGACAGAACGGCGCGCTTTTCCAACACGCCCGACGTGCAGCGCTTCCTAGTGAAGGACAGCGACCGCTATGCCGGCCCCTGGATCCTGTTCACCAAGCCCCGCTGGACGGCCTATGGCGAGCTGAGCCAACGGTTGCGCAACCCGGCAGAGAAGCATCTGGGCGCCTATACCGAGTTCACCGTCGAGGATGCACGCCGCTATCATACGGCCACCTATTCGATTGGCATGGGTGCCGCGCGGCTCTTCAGCCGCAGCGTCGATCTATCTGGCCGCAAGCTCCTGCTCGATCTCGGCGGCGGTTCGGGTGCCTACAGCATCGTTGCGACGCAAACCTATCCCGGACTGAACGCGATCGTGCTCGACTTGCCACCTGTGACGGTGGTCGCCAGCGAATACATCGCCGCCAACAAAGCGCAGGATCGCGTGAGCACGCTCGCGGGCGACTTCACGACCACGCCCTTCCCGACTGGAGTGGACGTCGTGGTGATGGCAAGCAACCTCCCGCAATACGAACCCGCCTTGATCCGGCTCGTGGTCGGCAAAGCCTTTGCGGCCCTCGCACCGGGTGGCGAGATGCACTTGGTGGGCGAGACTTTGCACGACGACCGGCGCGGACCTCTCTCCGCAGCGCTATGGGGCCTCAACGAGGCCGTCTTCAGCAGCACCGGCCTCGCTCATACCGAATCGGAAGTGAAGGGTTACCTGCAGGACTCAGGCTTTACCGACGTGGCCGTCTACCCGTTCGTGCCCGGTGTTTTGTCACGCATCGCCGGCCGCAAACCCGGCTAGTGGTGCTTGGCGCTCCCAGCGGGACTCTCGGCGGCGACGGTAACTCCGTTTTGCTCGAGCACTTGCAGCAGCTTCGGAATGTCCGGGGGATCTCGTGGACTTTCCTGATCGACAGCGGCGAACATCTGGGCGGCCCGGGCATTCTCGCCAGTGATTTCCAGCATTTGACCTCCGCCCTTGCCGTACAGGAAGCCGTGCACCGTCCCGCCGGGTATGTGCACGAGTGTGCCGGGTAAACACACGTGGGTCTCTCCATCGCAAAGGAACCGGATCTCACCGCTCAGCACATAGAATGCTTCATCCCAGTCATGGCTGTGCGGAGGCGGCCCCATGCCTTCGTCACCGCGTTGCAAGGTAATCCCATAGCTTTGCGTCATGGCATTGGAGGCCGGCACGGTCACCTGCGTGCCGACGACGTTGAGTGCCCGCGCGTGCCGATCGGGTGTCAAAACAAAGCACCGACTCTTCATGGCACTATCTCCTTGAAGGGCCGCCTTCTTGCCCGTCGACGACTTCACGATCGCACCGCCGCGGCAGCCAATAGGACTTCAATAGCAGGTTGCGCGTGACTTTGCGCACACGCCCTAGCTGGCGCTTACCCGCGCCATGTCCTTTTGGGACCGACGGCATCAAATATATCGGTTAAATCGGAACTAAATTGGCGCTCCCAACGGGAGTCGAACCCGTGTTTCAGCCTTGAGAGGGCCGCGTCCTAGGCCTCTAGACGATGGGAGCGAGGCTGGCCGAGACTGATAGTCGAATGCCCCCGGCGGCGCAACCCCGTCAATCAAATGGCCTCGGAAGCCGTCGGCTGACTACCGGCATCCTTCGTCATGGGCGAGGACTTCCGACCCACAAACGATACGAGATCATATGTGCAGCCCTAGCCTCGCGCAGCGTACTGCGTGATGACAATACCGGCGACAATCAATGCTGCACCAATCCAATAGCTGGCAGCTACCCTCTCGCCGAAAACCGCGGCGCCAAGCAGCGGCACAATCACCACACCGGCAGCGACCCAAGGGTAGGCTTGCATAAGCGTGACACGGGATAGCAGCCACACCCACAAAAGCGTCGCGATCCCGTAGAGGACGAGCGCTGCATAGAACGCAGGCAACTGAGCCAAACCTAATAAGCCGTCCCGCAGGGGTAGGCCACGCATCGTCAAACCGGCTTTTTTGAACAGGAGTTGGCCTGAGGCCAGCATCATGGTGAAGATCGCTAGACCAATCATATTGGCGGTGCCGGGATTCATCGATGCCTCATGGAATGGAATAACAACGTTAAGACAACGCGTATCGCTCGCGATACGTGGCATCGAGGCCCCCCATCTGCTGCGCAGAAAGGATTTCTGATGTCGTCCTGTATGCGCGGAATGCATTACCGAAACGACACCGAGGACGCGGCCCTCTCACGGCTAAAATACAGGTTCGACTCTCGCCGGGAACGCCAAGCATTCGGGAAATACCCGAAACACCGAAATCGGTGTGGCTTCGGCATTTTTCGCGTTAAAGAGGTCCCGGTTTGGTCGCAAAGAACCTGCAGTTCATTGTTGCAAATCACTCGCCGCCCGCCCATTTTTCACTAGGTGGGGTTTGACGGCTGGATATTGGGCCGAAGTTGGGGGGCAGGTCTTTTATGGCGACCGCGTCGACGATCGGCGAGGTGCTGGCGAAGCGTGCAGCACGTGACCCTGGTTCACCTGCGATCGTGCATCCTGCGCTGGGAACGATCTCCTTTGGTACTCTGATTGCCCGCCTCAAGGAAATCGACGACCAGCTCCGTGCGGCGGGCATTGGCCCGACCTCTCGCGTGGGCATCGCCCTTCAGCGCGGGCCGGAAGCGGCGCTGCTCAGCCTGGCCGTGTGCTGCCGGGCGATCCTGGTCCCCATCAACCCCAACCTCGCGCCGGCGGACCTGCAGGCCGACCGAGCTTGGCCGGATCCGTCCCGACGCGCTGATCGTGCCGGCCGAGGCGCCGGTGCCGGCCTGGGTGACCGCCGCGGATGGCGACTTCGGCCTGTTCGCGGCCCGCAAGGCGACGGCATCGTTCGACGAGATCGGGCTCGATCCGCTGCGGCCGGTGACCCGCCGGCGGCCGGCGGCCGAGGTCACGGCGCAGTCGTGGGCGGCGATCTTCAAGACCTCGGGGACGACGGGCACGTCCAAGCGCGTGCCGGTCACGCACGAGAACCTGATCGAGATGGCGAACAAGATGGAGCGCTGGCTGAAGCTCGGCCCGGCCGACCGCTCCGCCTGCATCATGCCGATCTATTACAATGCCGGCTTCAAGGCGACGCTGCTCGTGCCGCTGCTGATCGGCTGCAGCGTCGCGCTGCCCGATTCGCAGAGCCCCACCGACTTCGACCGCTGGGTGACGGAGCTGCGGCCGACCTGGCTCACCTCGGCGCCGCCGTTCCTGCAGGCCATTGTCGAGAAGCTGGGTAGCCCGCAGGCGAGCGTGCCCCAGCATGCGCTGCGCTTCGTGCTGTCCACGGCATCGTACCTGCCCGACGCCACCCGCCGCGCGCTCGAGCGCCTGCTCGCGATCCCGGTCGTCGAGTTCTACGGCATGTGCGAGGCCGGCATGCTGACGGCGCCGGCTTTGCCGCCCGAGGAGGCACGGCCGGGATCGGTGGGCCGCATTCCCGAGGGCGAGCTTGCCATCCGCGGCGACGACGGCAGTTTCCTGCGGGCGGGGCAGCCCGGACAGGTGATGGTGCGCGGCCCCAGTGTCATGCCGGGCTACCTGTTCGACGACATCGAGGCCGCGCCGTCCGGCCTGCAGGACGGCTGGCTGGCGACCGGTGACGTGGGCACGGTCGATGGCGACGGCTTCCTCACGATCGCCGGCCGGACCAAGGAGATCATCAACCGCGGCGGCGAGAAGATCTCGCCCTACGATGTCGAGAAGGCGCTGTTGCAGCATCCGGCGGTGCGCGAGGCCGCGGCCTTCGCCGTGCCCCATCCGCGGCTCGGCGAGAATGTCGGGGCGGCGGTGGTCCTGCAGCCCGGCGCCGCCGTCACCTCCACGGAACTGATCGACTACATCTACGACCGGCTGGCGCCGTTCCAGATGCCGCGCCATGTCCATGTCCTCGACCGCCTGCCGGTCGGGGCGACGGGCAAGATCTCGCGGCCGAGCCTGGGGGCGGTGTTCGCCGACCAGCAGCGGTCGTCGCCGCCGCCGGCGGCGCCGCTGGAGCTGCAGATCGCGGAGATCTGGCGGCGGCTGCTGAACATCGACGAGATCGGCCTCGACGACGACTTCTTCGAGATCGGCGGCGATTCGCTGCAGGCGACGGAGATGCTGCTCGAGCTGGAGGAGATCACGCGCTATCGCGTCGCGCCGTCGGAGGTGCGTGCGCAGCTCACCATTCGCCTGCTCAGCGAGACGCTGTCCAACGCCGCGGCGGCGAAGGAAGAGGTGATGACCCGGGTGAAGTCGGGCAGCGGCACGCCGCTGTTCGTCTGCCACGGCGACTTTACCGGCTGGGGCTTCTATGCCTTCCGCCTCGCCGAGCTCCTGAAGCATGACGGGCCCATCTACTTGCTCCATTCCATCCTCGACGAAGCCAAGGGCATCACCGGCATCCGAGAGATGGTGAAGCGCTACCTGCCGGAGATCGAGCGCGCAGCGCCGACCGGTCCGGTCCGGCTGGCGGGCTACTGCCATGGCGG
>JAFKFL010000025.1 GCA_017308235.1 Alphaproteobacteria bacterium
AAGGAGGCGACCGCCCTTGCAGACGCCGCCGACGCGGCACGTCGTTCCGGGTTTCCACTCGGGCCTCTTCACGGCCTGCCGATCGCCTACAAGGATCTGTGCGACATCGCCGGCCGCATCGGCACCGGCGGCTCGAAGATGTACGCGACGCGGAAGGCGACGGAGACGTCGAACACGGTCGAGCGTCTCACCGCCGCGGGCATGGTGCCGCTCGGCAAGCTGCACATGGTGGAGTTCGCGTTCGGCGCCTGGGGCACCAACCCGCTGATGGGCGCGCCGTGGAATCCGTGGGATCTGCGGACACACCGCACGCCTGGCGGCTCTTCGAGCGGTACCGGTGTGGCCGTCGCGGCGCGTCTGGCGCCGGCGGGCATCGGCAGCGATACCGGCGGCTCGGTGCGCGTTCCCTCCGCCTTCAACGGGCTGGTGGGCCTCAAGGTCACGTTCGGCCGCATCGGCCTGTCCGGAACCATGCTGCTCAGCTGGACCCTCGATTCGATCGGCCCGCTCGCACGCTCGGTCGAGGATTGCGCGTTGCTGCTCAATGCGCTCGCTGCACCCGATCCGCGCGATCCGACGACGCTCGGCCAGCCGCCCGAGGATTTCACGCTGTTGACCAGGCCGGGCTCGATCAAGGGGATGCGCATTGCGTTGCCCGATGCCGATCAGTTGCCCGACTTCATGCATCCCGATGTGACGAACGCCTGGCAGGCAGCGGCCCGAACGTTCGAAAGTCTCGGCGCGGTCGTCGAGGCGGCACGGTTGCCGGACTGGTACTTCAATCTGTCGAGCGCTCTGGGCCCGATCATCTCCTCGGAAGCCTTCGCGCTGCACCGCGCTTATATCGAGGACACGACCAAGGCCATCGGCCCCGCCGTGCGCGCGCGGATCCTGGCCGCCAGGGAGCTGAAGGCCGGCACCTATGCCGAGGAGATGCGCGTCATGGCCGGCCGGCGACGCGCCTTCGCCGACTGGTTCCAACGCTACGACGCGGTGCTGATGCCCACCGTCGCCGTGCCGCCGATCCCCTTGAACGAGGTCGATGAGGCATCGCCCATTGCGGCCTATCTCACGCGGTCGGCGAACTATCTCGGCCTTTGCAGCCTCGCCATGCCATCGGGTCAATCCGACGGCCTGCCGCTCGGCATCCAGCTCATCGGCAAGCCCTATGCCGAGCGCGACGTGCTGCGCCTCGGCAAGGCCTTCCAGGACGCGACCGACTTTCACCGCCGCGTTCCCGACCTCTCGCCGCTTGGCCTTTAGTCCGGGCGCTACGGGTCCTTCAACGCGCCAGGCAACGCGCCGGGCGCCTTGCCAGGTCGGAGGCGGCGGCGAAGCGCCCTTACAACGTTGCGAGGGGCGATGTTGTTCGCGATTGCGCTCGTGGTGCTGGCCGTGGTGCTGGCCGTGGCGCTCGCACCGGTGCCGCTCGCCCGTGCTGACGGGCGAGGCGGCTTTCTGAACAGCAGCCCCATCAGCGCAAATACAGCGCTGGGCTCCGGCGATCGACGAGGCTGCATGCTGGACTCAGCGGCTACGGGAGCCGGCCTAAGGGAGCCGACTCGTCCAGCTATTCACCTGTTTCTCGGCCTCCTCCTTGGCAATGCCATAGCGCTCCTGGATGCGGCCCACGAGTTGTTCCTGCTTGCCATTGATCCGTGTCAGATCGTCGTCCGTGAGCTTGCCCCACTGCTCTTTCACGTTACCAGTGAGCTGCTTCCAATTTCCTTCGATGCGCTGCCAATTCATCGTGTCCTCCTGCGTGAAGTTTGCGTTCAGTGCTGTTTGTCAACGTGCCCATCGGGAGCTGGTTGCCTGGGCTCGTGGCCTCCGAATTTGGTGCACAAGTGGACACAGGTAGGTCAGCCGCAGCGGTCGATGGCTGATCTCTACAGTTTGCGGTCGTTCCCGCTCAGCCCCATCCGGTTGCAGATGGACACCGATCCGCCACCACTTTGCTTTCGCACGCACACAGACGGCGGCAAGGTCGCGCAGAACGTGGCGGCCGGCGTCGCCGGCGTGTTCATTCCGGTGCTGTGGTTCGCGATGGATTTCCAGAACGCCTCAGGCAAGGAGGCCCAGGCCCTCAACGCGCGCCAGCAATATCCCGGCACCCTGGCCGAGCAGCGCTGCACCGCCGTCGGTCCGGGCCCCGGTGCCCGCCATCGCCAGCGCTTCCAAGACCTGATCTTCTGCGGGGCGCGAAGGAGAAAGATCCTTCGCCCTTCGGGCTCAGGATGACGGCTGCGCCGTCACTCCGCCGCTTTCGCGATCGGCACCGGCGCGCGCACGCCGCCGCGGGAAAAGATCGCGTCGATCTCGGCGGCGCTGAAACCCAGCTCGCCCAGGATGTCGGGGCCGTGCTCGCCGACGTGCGGGGCGTGCTGCTGGGCTTCATGTTCGGAGGCGCGCGGCAGGCCCGGGATGTTGGCGACGGGCAGGCGGCCAAAGCCTTCCTGCTCGATCCAGTCGACCGCGCCCGACTCCTTCACATGCGGATGCTCGAGATAGTCGGTGTAGTTGTTCACCCGCTCGCAGAACACTTCCTTGGGCTGCAGGATCGCGATCCACTCCTCGGTGGTCTTCTGCGGCATGGTCTCGTTCAGCGCCTTGACGATCTTCGGGGCGTTCCTGATGCGGCTCTCGTGGCTCTGCAGGTCGGGATCGTCGGCGACATCCTTGCGGCCGATCAGCTCGAACAGCAGCCGGAAGTGATGCGGCCGCATGGCCGACACCATGATGTAGCCGTTCTTCGTCTTGTAGCTGCCGGCCGGCATGTAGAGCGGCGGCGCCGGCTGATTGCCGGCGAACACCCATTCCATCAGCTTGGCGCCCTGGTAGGCCGCGGCCGAGCGCATCAGGCTCGAATCGATGAAGCAGCCCTCGCCGAAGCGGAACTGGCGCATGATGGCGGGCGCCAGCGCCTGGAAGGTGTAGAGGCCGGTCGTGACGTCGACCGCGATCATGCCCTGCCGGTACGGCGTGCCGTCGGGCATCCTGTTCATCACCATCATGCCGGAGAAGGCCTGGATCAGGCCGTCGACCGTCGGGCGTTTACTGAATGGGCCGGTCTGGCCGAAGCCCGACACCGAGCAGTAGACGACCTTGGGATTGATCTTCTTCAGGTCCTCGTAGCCGAAGCCCAGGCGCTGGATGACGCCGGGCCGGAAGCTTTCCATCACCACGTTGGCCTTTTCAGCGATCTTCTTCACCACGGCGATGCCGTCGGCCGACTTGAGATCGAGCGCGATCGAGCGCTTGCCGCGGTTGTAGGCGACCGAATGCGGGCAGTGGCCGGCCTTCAATTCGCCCAGCGCGCGGCCCCAGTCGCCTTCGGGCGGCTCGATCTTGATCACGTCGGCGCCGTGCAGCGCCAGCAGCATCGAGGCATGCGGGCCCGCGACCCCTTGCGTGAAATCGAGGACGGTCACGCCGTCGAACGCGCCTTTGACCATGGATTATGTTTCCTCCCGGCCCTGAACGTACGTTTACCTGCGCACCGCGATCAAGTTCGCTCCCGCCGCATCCGCGCAAGGGCGCCATGCGCACGCACCGTGCGTGGGCCAAATAACGGTGTCATCCCCTGATTAAGGATCCCTCACTCAAGCGCGGGGGTTACCCCGCGCGATTCGGGATGACACCGTCTTTGGGATCAAAGGAAATGTGTCATCCCGAGGCGCAGCCGAGGGATCCTTCCTGCAGCGCCGCAAAAGGGATGACACGGAGTGCGTCGGGGCAGAGGGGTGCTACGCCGCGATTTCCTCGAGGCGGCGCTGGTTGGTGCGTGGGCCGAAGAGGGCGATGATCAGGAACACCAGGATCATGGCCGCGGCGATGAAGATGAAGACGCCGGTCACGTGATAGTTCGCCAGCACCCAGGCGATGATGAAGCCGGTGAAGATGGCGCTGAAGCGGCTCCACGAATAGACGAAGCCCACCGCCTGGGCGCGGATGCGCGTGGGGTAGAGCTCGGCCTGGTAGGCGTGGAAGGAGTAGGACAGGATGTTGTTGGCGAGCGTGATCAGGATGCCGAACAGGACGATGCCGACCGCCGTCGTCTGCCAGGAGAAGAGCACGCCCAGCACGGCGATGGCGATGGCCGAGCCCGCGACCTGCCATTTGCGCTCGATCTTGTCGGCAAAGAGATAGCCCAGCATCGGCCCGAACGGATTGGCAATGGCGATGATGAACGTGTACTCGAGCGACTTGGTGACGGTGATGCCCTGGCTGATCAGCAGCGTCGGCACCCAGGTGGCGAAGCCGTAATAGCCGATCGTCTGCAGGAAGTTGTAGGCGCTCATCATGATGGTGCGGCCGAAGTAGGGGCCCTGCCACATCTCGATCCACGCGCCCTGGCGCTCCTCGGTCTCGCCCGCGACGACGCGCGGCGGCGGCAGCTCGCGGCCGGTCTCGGCGCGCACCTGGTTCTCCATCTCCGTCATGAGGGCGTCGGCCTCGGCGGTCCGCCCGCGCTGCGCGAGCCAGCGGGGCGATTCGGGCAGGCCGAGCCGGATGATCCAGATGAAGATCGCACCGATCGAGCCGATGGCGACGACCCAGCGCCAGCCGTCGTAGCCCAGGATCGTGGTGGGCACGAGGAAGGTCGCGATCAAGGCCACGATCGGCACCGAGATGAACTCGATCGTCTGGTTGAAGGCGAAGGCGCGGCCGCGGCTCTCCTGCGGCACCAGTTCCGAGACGTAGGTGTCGATGTTCACCAGCTCGACGCCGATGCCGATCGAGGCGATGAGGCGCCAGATGTCGATCGACATGGCGGTGGTCTGGAACGCCATGATCAGCGTGCAGACCGAGTACCAGAGCAGCGAGAAGGTGAAGATCGAGCGGCGGCCGAAGCGGTCGGACAGGCGGCTGAACACGATGGTGCCCAGGAACAGACCGGCGAACAGCGCCGCGACGAAGCTCGCGAAGCCTTCCATGCCGAACAATGCTTTCGTCGTCGGCGTGAAGATGCCGCTCTTGAACAGGCCGAGCGCGATGTAGGCGGTGAAGAAGAGATCGTAGATCTCGAAGCAGCCGCCGAGCGAGATCAGGACGATCAGGCGGCGGACGTAGCTGGACTTGGGCAGGCGATCGAGCCGGGCGGCGATCGTCGATGTGGTGGACGCCATTGGTCGTTTCCCCAATCGTCTTTTGGACTTCGGCCGATCCTATCGCGATGTATCGCAACCCGATATGAGTTGCCCGCTCACAGCGAAACTGTGCGGCGATAATGCCCGACTGACGCCACTGTCACTTCATTCGCAATGACACCAGCGCAGCGTCTTCCGGACCGCGAGCGTCTAAGCGCGGAGGTTACTCCGCGCGACTCGCTCAGGATGCATTCGCAGGAGCGAGCCGGAGGCTCGCGGTCCGGAAGATCACGCCACCACGGGCAAAGCGTGGATGTCGTAGGCGTGGGTGAGGGTGCGGCCCAGGACGGGATCGTGCAGTTCCATCTCGAAGCGGCGCGACGCACGGACGCCGCCGATCGCAGGCACGGTGCCACAGAACATCGCCACGCGCGGCGGCAGGCGGGCGTTGCCACGCCAGCCCGCGATCAGCTCACGCGGCGGCCGCAGCGTGGCGAGCGTGCCGTCCTGGTAGAGCACCTTGCCGCCACTCTCGTGGATGAAGCTTTTAAGCACGAGCTGGTCCCAGTGCGGCTCGACTTCCTCGAAGCGCCACGCCGTGCGCGCCAGCACCTTGGGGCAGAGCTGCTTGGCGACGGCGACGCCGTAGGTCTCCATCTTGCGGTCGGTATGGTCGGCGCCGACCGTGACCCAGAGCCGGTCGGGCGTGCCCAGCAGCACCGGCTCGACCTCGCCCGAGGTCTCCGCGCCCAGCACCTGGATGTTCTCGGCTTGCGTCAGCAGGCAGGCGGCGAGGCGATAGTAGAGCGGCACGCGCGACGGCGGCGGCACGCCGATCGCCTTCAGCTCTTCGATATGATGGTTGAGCGCCGCGACGTCGCGCGCCGTCCAGCCCGCGATCACCAGCTCATCGATGTCGACTTCGCGCCAGTCGAATGCCAGGCGCGCCATGGGACGGATCGCCGTCAGAGCACCGCGAGGCGCGAGTTCAGCAGATCGGTCACCAGCATGTAGCCGGGCGCGTGGGTGATGCAGAACTCGGGCTTCACCGTCGCCACGACCGATTGCGGCGTCACTCCGCAGGCCCAGAACACCGGCAGCTCATCGTCGCCGATCGGCACCGCGTCGCCGTAGTCGGGCTTGGCGATGTTCTTGATGCCTAAAAGCTCGGGCTTGCCGAGATGCACCGGCGCGCCGTGCACTGAAGGGAAACGGGTCGTGACCTGCACGGCGCGGATCGCGTCGGCCGGCTTGAACGGCCGCATCGAGACCACCATCGGGCCATGGAAGGGACCGGCCGGCGTGCACTCGATGTTGGTCCGGTACATAGGCACGTTGACGTTGCAGCTCTGGTGGCGGATCTCGAGGCCGTTGTCGATCAGCGCCTCCTCGAAGGAGAACGAGCAGCCCAGCACGAATGACACCAGGTCGTCGCGCCACACCTTCTTCACGTCGTTGACCTCCTCGATCAGCTCGCCCTTCTTCCACACGCGATAGCGCGGGATGTCGGTGCGGATGTCGAGATCCTCGCCCAGCATCGGCAGGCGCCAGTCGCCCGGCTCGGACTGGCCGAGCACCGGACAGGGCTTGGGGTTGAGCTGGCAGAAGCGTGCGAAGTCGGCGGCGAACGCCTGCGGCAGGATCGCGAGATTGCCCTGCACAAAGCCCGGCGCCATGCCCGAGGTCGGCAGGCGATGGCCGCCCGCACGGATACGGCGGCGCGCGTCGCGGCCCGTCTCGCCCTTGAGGTTCGTGATGGTGGTATCCATGAAACTCTCCTGAACGCTTCTAGACGTGCCGGCTAGACGTGCTGGCCGCCGTTGATCTGGATCTCGGCGCCGGAAACGTAGCTCGCGCCCTTCTCGCACAGGAAGTGGATCACGTCTGCCACTTCGTCGGGCGTGCCGAGACGGCGCATCGGGATCTGGTTCTCGACGATCTTCTCCGTGCCGGGCGACAGGATCGAGGTGTTGATCTCGCCCGGCGCGATCGCGTTCACGCGGATGCCGAGCGGGCCGAAGTCATGCGCCATCTCGCGCGTCAGCGCCGCGAGGGCGGCCTTCGAGGTCGCATAGGCAGAGCCGGCGAAGGGATGCACGCGGCTGCCCGCGATCGAGGTCACGTTCACCACGGCGCCGTGCGCGGCCGACAGTTCCTTGATCAGGCCACGCGCCAGCGCGACCGGCGCGAAGAAGTTCACGTTGAACACCTGCCGCCAGAGATCGAACGGCGTGTCGATGGCGCCGAGCCGTTTGCCGTCCTTGCCCTTGGGCGAGATGGCCGCGTTGTTCACCAGCGCGTCGAGCTTGCCGCCGGCCAGGCGCTTCCGGATCTCCTCGATGCCGCGGCCGAGCTCCAGCGGATCGGCGAGGTCGAGCTGCACATGGTTCTCGCCGCCGCTCGGCCATGGGCAGAGCGCGCTGAACGGCTGGCGCGAGACGGTGAGGATGCGCCAACCGCTGGCGCTGAACTTCTTCACCGTCGCGTGGCCGATGCCGCGGCTCGCGCCGGTCAACACCAGGGTGCGTACGTTGTCGTGAAGCGGAGCATTCATGTCGGTCACCTTACGCGTGCGATGAACCCTCGGCCATCCCGCGCCTTACATAGTGCGCGCGCGGGCGAATGCACCGCGAGCCGTTGTATTTACAGCAGAATCTCCAAAATTGCCCTTAATGCACTGGCATTGCGGAAATTTTCTTGATCCTTCGCCGTCCTTGGCATATAGGAGCGGCTGGCCGGGCCCACTCCATATTTCGGGCTTTGGTCGACCTTTTATGACGTGTTCATTTCGATTCGGGGAGAGTCCCCTTGACGGACCTACACAAAAGGCGTGAGCCGACGCCGCATTTGCACACGCGGCCGGCGACCATGCTTACTGCGATTGGGCTTTGCGTCCTGATCTTGATCATGCAGCTCCTGCCACATCTCGAGGCCACTCGCGCGCCGGCGACGACGACCGTCTCCAGCGTCCGCTAAAGCAATTCCTCACCCTGAGGAGCGGCCCTAGGCCGCGTCTCGAAGGGTGGGATCGAGCACTGCGCTGGTTGTCACCCTTCGAGACGCGCTTCGCGCTCCTCAGGGTGAGGTGACCCGCAGCGGAACAACGCTTGTGCGTTCGGTCGCGAACGCGCATTTATGGGGCCAACGCAAGTCCGCCCCCCATGAATCCCGACAACGTCCAGGCTCTGCCGACCGGCACCTCGCTCGGCGACTTCCGGCTCGACGCCATGATCGGGCACGGCAGTTTCGGCATTACATACCGCGCGTTCGACACGCAGCTCGCGAAGATCGTCGCCATCAAGGAATATCTCCCGGTCGAGTTCGCCGTCCGCAAGGACACGACCGAGGTCGTGTCACGTGGCTCGCGCTTCGCCGACGATTTCACCTGGGGCCGCGAGCGCTTCCTCGACGAGGCGCGGGCGCTGGCGCGCTTTCGCCATCCGCACATCGTGCCGGTGCTGCGCTACTTCGAGTTGAACGGCACCGCCTACACCGTCATGGAATTCGAGGACGGCCGCAGCGTCGCCGAGCTGTTGCGCGAGCCGGGCCGTCGCCTGCCGGCCGATGACGTGCGCCGCCTCGCCGACGGCCTTTTAAGCGGCCTCGCCGCCGTCCACGCCCAGGGCTTCCTGCATCGCGACATCAAGCCGTCGAACATCATCGTCCGTCGCGACGGCGTGCCGATCCTGATCGACTTCGGCGCCGCGCGTCAGGCGATCGGCGGCCGCACGCGCACGCTCACCGGCGTGCTCACGCCGCAATACGCGCCGATCGAGCAGTACGCGCTCGACGGCAAGCAGGGGCCGTGGAGCGACATCTACTCCGCTGCCGCGGTGCTGCATCACGCCATCGTCGGGCGTTCGCCGCCGGAAGCAGCCTCGCGCGTGGGCAGCGATCCCTACCGCCCACTGGCCAAGAGTGACATCGAGGGACTCGACGCGGCCTTCCTCGCCGCGGTCGATCGCGGTCTCGGCTTCGCAGCCAACGAGCGGCCGCAGTCGGTTGCCGAATGGCGCGGCCTGTTCGGCGCCTCGCTGCCGTCCGCGCAGGATGCGCCGACGCAGCGCATGGCGTCGCCCGCCGCGCCGCGTCTCGGTGGCGTCAATCGCGAGTACGACGAGCGCCTGATGCCGCCGCGCGCGGTGCGGTCGCGATCCGGCTTCTGGCCTGCGATCGTGGTGGTGCTGTTGCTGGGCGCCGCCGCGGCGTGGTGGTTCGAGCCGATGCTGCGCGACAAGTTCACTTCGTCGACGCAGGAGAAGGTACAAGGGGCATCACAGGAATCGTCATCTGCGCCGACCGCGTCCGATAACACCGCATCCGCCGATACGCAGCAGAACGCGCCCTCGCAACCGAACCCGTCGCAACCGAATACGGGACCAAACGATCCGACGGCGCTCGTGCCGCCGCCGACCACGCCTGCGACGCCACCGCCGAACCCGGCCACGCCGCCGCAACCCACGCCTCTCAAGCCCTCCACCAACGCAGCGACGCCCGCGCCGTCGTCCGGCACGTCGGACACAATCGCGGAGAAAGCCCTGATCGGGCAGGCCGAGCATGCCGCCGCCCAGGCGCGCGCGGCCGCGGACAAGGCCAAGGAAGCTGCCAACGCTGCTCGCGCGACATCGGGCGAGGCCCGCATTGCCGCCGCCCGCGCGGCGCAACCAAGCCTCGAGAATGCCGATCGTCTCTCCTATCCCAACGGCGCGAGCTATGTCGGCCAGATCTCGGCGGGCCAACGGCAGGGACTGGGCGTGGCCGATCTCGACAACGACCAGCATCTGGCGGGCGAGTGGAAGGACGATCGCCTCGATGGCCTGGGCACGGCGAAGTTCAGCGACGGTACGCGCTACGAAGGTCGGTGGCGCGACGGCCAGCCGACCGGCCTTGGCGTGCGTGAGAAGCCAGGCGTCGAACGCGCCGCGGGCAATTTCGTCGACAACCGTCTCGAAGGCGCAGGCGTGCGCCGGCAGATGACCGATCCTGGTCTCGTGCAGGCGGGCGAATTCCATGCCGATGCGCTGGACGGCGTCGGTGTCGAGACTTTCTCCGGCAGCGAGCGCTACGAAGGCGAATTCCGCGCCGGCCAGCGCAGTGGCTATGGCCTGCTGTTCGGGGCCGATGGCAAGGGCCACGCGGGCCGCTGGGAGAACGGCAAACAGGTCGAAACGGCACGCTGAAGCCGGCCGATGTGATACTGCGAATGTGCCTGGGCTTGGCACGATTTTCGCTCCTCGTCGGCCATGCAGGCATTCCCGCTATTCCTTTGTCTGAAGGACCGACAGGCGCTGGTCGTCGGCGGCACAGATCAGGCTGCGCGAAAGGTCGAACTGCTGCTGTCGGCCGGCGCGAGGGTTTCGATGATCGCCGGCACAGTGACCGGCGAGGTGGCGCAATTGATCGCCGAGCATCGCGTGCATTGGGCCGGCCGCGATTTCACCGACGCGCATCTTGCCGGCGTGAGCCTGATCATCGTGGCGACCGATGACGAGGCCTTGCAAGAGGCAGTCTCTTGTGCGGCGCAGGCCCGATGCGTGCCGGTGAATGTCGTCGATCGACCCGCGCGCTCGAGCTTCCTGATGCCCGCGATCGTCGATCGTGATCCGGTGACGATCGCGATCTCGACCGGCGGTGCCGCGCCCGCACTTGCCCGCAAGGTGCGCGGCGAGATCGAGCGCCTGTTGCCGGCCGCCTTGGGCCGCGTGGCGCGCTTCGCCGATCTCTTCCGAGACCAGGTGCGCCGCGCGCTCGACGGGCCCGACGCGCGGCGACGCTTCTGGGATCGCGTGTTCGAGGGACCGGTGGCGGCGCTGGCGCTGGCGGGCGACGAGACCGGTGCGCGGCGTGCGCTCATCCGACTGCTTGATGGCGCGCGCCGCGAGGGTGTAGCCGTCGGCATGGTTCATCAGGTGGACGCGGGACGGGGCGATCCCGATCTACTCACGCTCAAGGATCATCGTCTGCTGCAGCAAGCCGATGTGATCGCCCACGATCAGCGTGTGTCGCCGCAAATCCTCGCCGCCGCGCGCCGCGATGCCGGGCGCCTGTTCGTCAGCGACGATGGCGGCTTGTCCGGTTGGGGATCGGCCGAGCTAGAGCGGCAACTCCTCGCCCTGGCGTGCGCCGGGAAGAAGGTTGTCTGCCTGAGGGGATGTCACTCTTCTCGCGCGGCGCGTGTAGATTCAGGGGGATTCAACCCTTTTTGAGATATATAAAGCCGCCCGCTTAAGCCTTGGCAGGAACGGACAATTTTACTTGCGCTGGGGATAATCTCCGATAAAACTTCGTGTGGCAAAAATGCAACAACCTCGGGGCGGGGATGCGGAGTTTTGTTCTTAGTCTGGTGATGACCGTTGCCTTTGCCGGCGTCGGTTTCGCCCAAACAACAGCAACAGGCGTTGCCGAGACGAAGATCCTTCGCGGGGTCTCCAAGACCAAGACGACCGCCAGTGAGAAGCCGGCGGTCCAGAAAAACGTCGCCGCCAAGTCGGCGATCCACCACACGGCTGCGGCCCATCACACATCGACGGCCCATCAGGCGGCCAAGCCGCCGGTGGTGATCCGGGGCAACTCGCCCGTCAAGACCGCGGCCAAGTCGACGTCCCGTCATGTGACGCCGCAGAGCCTGCGCGGCTCGCGCTATGGCGGCTTCGCGCCCTCCGTGCCGATGGAACAGCCGGCCGAGCCGCCACCGCAGCTCGACATGACCGTGCCGCGTTCGCTTTCGATGACCAACGTCAACACCGGCGAGAGCATCAGCGTCACCTATTGGTCCGACGGCACCTACCATCGCGATGCGCTGGACAAGCTCAACCATTTCCTGCGTGACACGAGGACCGGCGAGCAGACGGAGATGGATCCGAAGCTGTTCGATGTCCTGTGGAGCACACTGCAGCTCACGGGCTTCGGCGGCACCGTCGAAGTGCTGTCGGGCTTTCGTTCGCCCGAGAGCAATGCCTGGCTTGCGAGCGTCAGCTCGGGCGTGGCGCGCGACAGCCAGCACATGAACGGCAACGCCATGGATATCCGCTTCCCGGGCGTGCCGGTGTTCAAGATCCGGCAGGCGGCGCGGTCGCTGCAGATGGGCGGGGTGGGCTTCTATCCGCGCTCCGGCTTCGTCCATATCGATACCGGCGACATCCGGTACTGGTAAGCACATGTCGCGCCTCGAGGTTATCGAGGGCGACATCACCGGGCTCGACGTCGATGCCATCGTCAACGCCGCCAACGAGACCCTGCTGGGCGGCGGTGGCGTCGATGGCGCCATCCATCGCGCTGCTGGACCACAGCTAAAAGAAGAATGCCGCACGCTGGGCGGCTGCCCCACAGGCGACGCGAAGATCACCCGCGGCTATCGGCTGAAGGCACGCCACGTCATCCATACAGTCGGCCCGGTCTGGAACGGCGGCACGCGTGGCGAGCCCGAGCTGCTGGCAAGCTGCTATCGCAACAGCCTGGCGCTCGCCCGGCAACATGGCCTGAAGAGCATCGCCTTTCCGGCGATCTCGACCGGCGTCTATCGCTTCCCCAAGGAGCAGGCGACGGAGATCGCCGTGCGCGAGGTGAGGGCCCACGCAGGCGACGAGCAGGTGATCTTCTGCTGCTTCGACAAGGCCACGGCCGATCTTTATCGCGCGGTTATTGCCCGAAGCGCTCGGCCGTCTTGAGGTAGTCGAGCTCCTCGGCCGTGCAGTCGCGGCCCAACACCTCGTTGCGATGTGGGAAGCGGCCGAAACGCGCGACGATGTCGCGATGGCCGTTGGCGTACTTGGCGGATTCCTCGCTCAGGCTTGCGAACAGGGCGCAGCACAGCTCCTGGTCGGCCAGCACTTCGCTGTGCTGGAAGGGCATGTAGAAGAACAGCCGGACATCGCGCGGGTAGGCGACCGGGTAGAAGCGTGCCAGCGCGAGGCGGGCGGTCGCGATGGCCTTGGCGTCGCCTGAGAAGGCGCGCACCGTGCGACGATGGATGTTGCGCGAGAACTGGTCGCACAAAAGGATCAGCGCCAGCGCCCCATCCGGCGAATTCGCCCAGCCGTCGAGTTCGCCCGCGACCGCTTGGTCGCGCAGGGACCTGAAGCGGGCGGTGATCTCTGCATCGAGCTCGGGCGTGCTCTTCCACCACATCTCGCGCTTCTGGCCGTAGCCCGGATCGCTCATCGGCAGGAACCAGAAATCGAGGATGTCGCGGATGGAAACGGTGTCGCTCATGACTTCATACCCAACTAGATCGCACGCCCACAGAGATCGATCGGCTCGTTCGGCCAAGGCCGTCCCGACAGCTCCGCATACATGCTTCCACGATAGACGAGGCTCTTCCACTGGCCGTCCCGGTCGAGGAACCGCATCTGGTTTTGCATGAGCTTGTAGCCACTCGACGAATAGACGCGTGGCTCGTAGGCGAACAGGAGGGAAAACGGAATAGAACGCTCCTGCAGATATTCATGGGCATGATGAACGAGCCCGCGGGCAAGACCCTGCCCCCGGCAATCTGCCGCAACAGCGACTTCGCCGATCAGGCCGACGCGCAGGCCTTCAGTTCCGATCTTGATGAGACGCTCGAAGATGGCCAGGTGGCCGACAAGCTTCCGCTTTTCGCTCAGCAGGATAGTGGTCGTCGGAAAGCCGTGCGTCGAATAATAGCCCTCGAGCTCATGCGGGGCACCCTCGGGGTAGGCTTCATTGAGCAATGCGCGCGCTTGCGGCGCAAACCCGTCGTCAGGCCTGATGTGGCTCGTCCTGGTCAACGTAACCATCGAGATTAAGGCATGTCTTTCTTGCCGTAGACCAGGCGGACGCCGGCCTCTTTCGGGATGGGCGGCATCGTTTCGTCCCACTTTTCCCAGGCCGCGCGCATCTCCGACAGCCGTTCGGGATGGCGCTTGGCGAGATTGGCGCGCTCGCGTTCGTCGCTCACCACGTCGAACAGGTATTCGTGCTCGTTGACCTTCAGGTACTTCCAGCGTCCGGCAAGCATGGCGCGTTGCTCATTGTGCTTCATGCGCCAGAACAGCGGGCGCTCGGTCACGGCCTGCGGATCGTCGAGTTGCTTCACCAGCGAAATCCCGTCGCTCGGATAGTCGGGGTGCGTCGAGGCACCTGCGGCCTCCAGGAAGGTCGGCACCCAGTCCATGGTGATGGCCAGCTGCTCGGTGACGGTCCCGGCAGGGGCGCGCGCCGGCCAGCGCACCACGTAGGGCACGCGGATGCCGCCTTCCATCAGGTCCATCTTGCCGCCGACCAGCGGCCAGCTATCGGAGAAGCGCTCTCCGCCATTGTCGCTGGTGAACACGACGATGGTGTCGCGCGCGATGCCGTTGTCGTCGAGCGCGCCCAGCACCCGACCGATGCCCTCGTCCATGTGATGGATCATGCGCCGGTAGGCATGGATGTTGCCGCCGTCGAGGTGATAGATCGGCCGGCCCTTGCCGAACGACTTCGCGAGCCCGCCATCCTCGCGCGTCTCCCACGGCCAGTGTGGCGCGGTGTAGTGCAGGCTGAGCAGGAAGGGCTGTTTGGCTGCAGCGGCGCGCGCGACGAACTCGACCGCCCGCGCGCTTAAAAGATCGGTGAGATAGCCATCGCGATGAACTTCCGTGTCGTCCTCGAACAGGTCGTGCATCCCAAAGCTGTCCTGGTGGGTGAAGTAATCCACCCCGCCCGACAGCGGCCCGAAATGCTCGTGGTATCCGCTCTTCAAGGGGCTGAAGGTTGGCGGGAAGCCGAGATGCCACTTGCCGATCAAGGCCGTGCGATAGCCGGCTTCGGCGAGACGCGACGCGAGTGTCGGATGCTCAGGCGGCAGGCCGATCACCTTGTCGCCACGCATGGCGCTGCCGATCGGCTCCTCGGCCGCGCCTCGAATGCGGTACTGGTAGCGCCCCGTGGCGAGCGCGAATCGCGTTGGCGAGCAGACGGCGGAATTGGCGTAGCCCCGCGTGAAGCGCACGCCCTCGGCCGCCATGCGGTCGAGGTTGGGCGAAACAGGTGCGCGGCCGCCGTAGCAACCGAGATCGGCGTAGCCGAGATCGTCGGCCAGGATGAAGATGAAGTTGGTCGGCATGTTCGGCCGAGCTTACCCTTTCGCTGCGAGCGACACGATCAACAATCGGCCAGCAATGGGCGTGTGGTGACTACTTCGCCAGCATGCCGACGCGCTTGAGGTTCTCCAGCTCGATCTGGTTCTGCGAACGGGCGGCTTTGTCGTAGGCCGCCGTGTCGAGATAGAGTGTCGGCATGTTGTAGGTCGCCATGACGGCCTGCGTCGCCGGATCGAACAGCGCCTCCTTCATGGCGTCGTGCACCTTCTTCACCACCGCCGGGTCCATGCCTTTCGGCCCGCATACGCCGTAGGGCGAGTTGACCACGAGGTCGACGCCCGCTTCCTTCAGCGTGCGCACGTCGGGAAAGAGTTTTAGGCGCTGCGAGCCCCACACCACCAGCAAGCGGAACTTGCCGCTCTGCACCAGCGGGATCCAGCCGCTGGCATCGGCGATCGCATCGATCTGGCTGCCGAGCAGGCCGTTATAGAGATCGCTGCCACCCTTGTAGGGCACGTGCGTGAGCTTGATGCCGAGCCGCTGCTGCAGGTCGACCATGACGAGGTTCTGCACCGAGGCTTGCCCGAACGTGCCGTAGGTCAGCTTCTCGGGTGCCGCTTTCGCGGCGGCGATGAAGTCCTCGAAGCTGTTCCATGGGCTGTCGCTGCGCACGACGATGCCGTGGACCGACCCCGAGAGCTGGATGATGTAGGTGAAATCGGTCAGCGGATCGTAGGGCGGCTTGTCCGCCATCAGCGCGGCGCGGAAGGTGCCGGTATGGATCTGGCCCAGCGTGTAGCCGTCGGGTTTCGCGTCCTTCAGCGCCACGCCGCTCAGCGAAGCATTGGCGCCCGGCTTGTTGTCGGGGACCATCGATTGACCGAGCCGCTTGCCGGATTGTTCCGCCATGACGCGCAGGAAGGCGTCGGCTGAGGCGCCCGGCGGCCACGGGATCACCAGGCGGATCGTGTGGCTGGGATAGTCGGCTTGCGCCCGCGCGATTGCGGGAGCTGCAAGCGCCGACACCAGCACGGTGCGGCGACGCAGATGGCGCATAGGTGGTCTCCCCCTTACGCGGGATGTTCCCCGTGACGCTGACGAGCCGTCAAGGGTAGTCTTTCGCTCGACAACGGGAGGAACCATGGCGCAGCAGCGCAGCGCGTCCCTGATGACGGGCTCGGGCGTCGATCCGGTGACGCTGGAGATCATCCGGGGCGGCTTGCGCGCGGTGCAGTCGGAGATGGAGGTGCTGATCGAGCGCACCGCCATGTCGCCCTTCATCCGCGAGAAGAAGGATTACGCCTCGGCTCTCTATGCCGCCGATGGCCGCATGATCGCCGGCAAGGCTCTTCCGTTCGCGAGCGACCTCGTCACGCCGATCTTCGACGACTATCCGCCGGAGACGATGAAGCGCGGCGATATCTACTGGTACAACGACTGTTACCTCTCCCGCGGCGGCGTCACCCACACGCCTGACCAGGTGCTGATCCAGCCGGTGTTCGGCGACGACGGGCTGATCGGCTTCTCGCAGACCTGGGCGCACTTCGCCGACATCGGCGGCATGCGGCCGGGCTCGCTGTCGGCCGACTGCACCGAAATCTTCCAGGAAGGCACCATGGTGCCGCCGGTGCGGCTGGCGCGCGACGGCACGGTCAATGAGGACCTGCTCAAGATCTTCATCCGCAATTGCAGGTTCCCGACGCTGGTCCGCGGCGATCTGCGCGCGATGCTGGCAGCGGTGGCGCTGGGCGAGAAGCGGCTGGAGGAACTGGCCGGACGCTTCGGTAGCACGATCCTGCGCGCCGCGTTCGACGAGCTGCTGGCCCGCACCGAAGCGGCCGTGCGCGACCGCCTGCAGGCCCTGGTGCCGCCGGGCATCTACACCTTTGCCGAGTCGGTCGATACCGACGGCCACGGCAGCGGACCGGTCACCATCCGCTACAAGCTCGAGGCCACCGAGGATGGCCGCTTCCTGCTCGACCAGACCGGCACCGACGACCAGACCAAGGGACCAATCAACCTTGTGCTGAATCCGAAGGCGCCCGGTGTGCTGGTCGGCGTCTATCTGCTGGGCGGCAGCACCGAGGTGTCGCTCAATGCCGGTGCCGAATCGCTGTTCGACGAAGTGAAGCTGCGCGAGGGCTCGGTGCTGGCGCCGCGCTTCCCGGCAGCGCTCGGCCATCGCGGCGTCACCATGCTGCGCAACCTCTCGGGCTATCTCGGCCTGATCAACCAGGCCTCGGGCGGCAAGGCCGCGGCGTCGCACAGCCCCTATGTGATCTGGCTGATCCGCGGCACCTCGATGACCGGCGAGCGCTTCCTGATGTCCGATGGCGTCGCCTGCGGCTATGGCGCGCGGCCGTTCGCCGACGGCCATGACGCGGTCTATCTGGTGGCGCAGGAGAACTATCCTGCTGAGTTCGTCGACATCTCCTATCCGATGCGCGTGCGGACCTATGCCATCAATCCCGACACCGGCGGTCCGGGCCGCTGGCGCGGTGGCTGCGGCGTGATCCGCGAGCTCGAGGTGCTGGCGAAGGAGGCGGTCCTGTCGGTGCGTCTCGATGCGATCGCGCATCCGCCGTGGGGCACCGCGGGCGGCAAGGCGGCGGGTACCGGACGCTGCGTCGTCAATCCCGGCCGACCCGATGAACGCGTGCTCAAGCCTCTGAGCGACGGCAACGTCCTGAAGCGCGGCGACATCATCCGGCTTGAGACCGGCGGTGGTGGGGGCTGGGGCCATCCTTTCGACCGCGAAGTCGAGCGCGTGCTGGCCGATGTGCGCGGCGGCTTCGTCAGCCGCGACAGTGCGGAGCGCGACTATGGCGTGATCCTGGATGCCGCCGGCCGCACCATCGACCAGGCCGCGACCGACAAACGGCGCGCCGACCGACCCGAAGCCAAGCTCTTCCATCGCCACGGCTACGTCGAGACCTTGGTATGAGCGGCGCCATCATTGGCGTCGACACCGGCGGCACCTTCACCGACGTCACCTTGTTCGATCCCGCGAGCGGCCGGTTGATCGTCGGCAAGACGCCATCGACGCCGCACGATCCCTCGGAGGGCTTCGGCAACGGTCTCGGCGTGGTGCTCGCGCAGGCGGGCCTGAAGGGCGGTTCGGTCGACCGCGTGCTGCACGGCACGACGGTGGCGACCAACCTGATCCTGGAGCGCAAGGGTCCGAAAGCGGCACTGCTGGTCAGCAGCGGCTTCCGCTACGTGCTGGAGATCGGCCGTCACGACATCCCGCGCCGCGCCAACCTCTTCACCTGGCAAAAGCCGCCGCGTCCGGTGCCGCCGGAGCATGTCTGGGAGGTCACGGGCCGCATCGCTCCCGACGGCAGCGAGATCGAACCGATCGACGAGCCCGCGATCCGCCGGGCCGCGCGCGAGATCGCCGCGGAAGGCATCGGCACGGTGGGCGTGGTGCTGCTCCACGGCTACGCCAACTCAGCACACGAGAAGCGGGTGGCCGAGATCCTGCGCGAGGAGCATCCCTCGGCGCTGATCTCGCTTTCGTCTGAAGTGTTGCCGGTGCTGCGCGAGTACGAGCGCAGCGTGGTGACGCTGCTCAATGCCTATGTGATGCCGACCGTCTCGGCCTACGTCGAGAAGCTTGAGCAGCGCGCCGAGCAGCAGGGCATCACGGCGCCCCTGCTTCTGATGAAGAGCTCGGGCGGCGTCGCCAGCACGCGAGCCATTCGCCGCACGCCGGTCGAAACAGCGCTGTCGGGACCGGCGGCCGGTATCGTCGGTGCGGCGTTCGTTGCCAAGGCCGCAGGCTTCGGTGATCTGATCACCATCGATATCGGCGGCACCTCGGCCGACATTGCGCTGGTGCGTTCGGGCCAGCCCGGGATCACCACCAACGGCCGCATCGCCGACTGGCGCGTGACCCTGCCGATGGTCGATCTCACCACTATTGGCGCGGGCGGCGGCTCGCTGGCGCGGATTTCCGAAACAGGCGGCCTGGTGGTCGGGCCGCAAAGCGCGGGCGCCGCGCCCGGCCCGGTCTGCTATGGCCGCGGCGGCACGCAGCCGACCGTGACCGATGCGCATCTCGTGCTGGGTCACCTGCCGGCCGGCCTGCTCGACGGCAGTTTCACGCTCGACGCCACAGCGGCGCGGCGCGCGATCGACGACAAGATCGCCCGTCCGCTCGGCCTCTCGGTCGACGAGGCGGCGCGCGGCATCCTGGAGATCGTCGACAACACCATGCTGGGCGCGATCCGCGTGGTGTCGGTCGAACGTGGCCACGACCCGCGCGAGTTCGTGCTGGTGCCGTTCGGCGGCGCCGGCCCGCTGCACGGGGGTGCGCTGTCGCGCCTGATCGGCTGCCCGGTGCAGCTCATTCCACCGGCGCCGGGCGTGCTGTCGGCGCTGGGCCTGCTCGCCTCGAGCCTGCGCGCGGAATTCTCACGCAGTTGCGTGCAGCGCGGCGGCCGCTTCGATCTGGATCAGATCACTGCGGTGTTCGCCGATCTCGAGCGCGATGCGGTGGCGTGGCTCGCGGCCGAGGGCGTGGCGGACAGCGCCCGCCTCATCAGCCGGCACGCCAGCCTGCGCTACGAAGATCAGGGCAGCGAGCTCACACTACCCTGGGCCGGCACGCTCGAGGCAACGTTGGCGGCGTTCCATGCCGAGCACGAGCGGCTCTACAGCTTCCGCCTCGAGGACGTGCCGGTGGAGATGGTGACCCTGCGCGTCGATGCCGTCGGCGTCTTGCCGGCGCTCAGCTTGCGCGAGATCCCGAAGCGGGGACCAGCCGAAACAGCCATCGTCGCGCAGCAGCGCCTCTCGCTTGCCAGTGGCATGGTCGAGGCACCGGTCTACGACCGCTCGCAGCTCGGAGCGGGCGCCGTCCTCCAGGGACCGGCGGTGATCCGGCAGCTCGATGCCACGACGCTGCTGCTGCCCGAGCAGACAGCCGAGATGCACCCGTCAGGCTCGCTGATTGTGCGCGAGGATTGACGCGGTATCGCGGACCGGCTCTACAGCGCGATCGTCCAGGGTTCGCGCTTCGCCGCTTCGACCCAGTCTTTCATCGGCGGATAAGCGAGGACGGTCTTGCAGTAAGCGTCGACGTCCGCATCGAGCTTGACGCCATAGGTCCGAAAGCGGGTCACGACCGGTGCGTACATCGCATCGGCAGCGGAGATCGTGCCGAACAGGAAGCCGTCGTCCGTCGATGCAGAGCCGGCAAAACGTTGCCTGCAGTCGCGCCACAGGCCGGTGATGCGTTCGATGTCGGCATGCACTTCCGACGTTATGCCTTTCCCCGGATAGGACACGCGGATGTCCATCGGCATGTGCGTGCGCAGCTCGACGAAGCCCGCATGCATCTCCGATGCAATGACCCGCGCATGGGCACGCGCCGCGGCGGAGGCAGGCCAGAGGCCGGCACTCGGCCGGATCTCGTGGAGATATTCGGCGATGGCGAGCGACTCCCAGATTGCGAGCCCGTTATGCAGCAACACGGGCACGCGGCCGGCGGGCGAGTGCTTGGCGATCGCGGCTTTGGTCTCCGGCTGATCGAGCGGGATCACGATCTCATCAAAGGCGATGCCGGCGATCTTCGCCATCAGCCAGCCGCGCAGTGACCAGGACGAATAATTCCTGTTGCCGATCACCAAAGTGAACTCAGCCATGTCTTCTCCCTGTCACATCGCTTGCCAGCACATCGATTTGACCGGCAATCTCGACCTTCACAACCTAGTTTTCGTGAGCCCGCCCATGTCTTTGCCTTTTATCGACCGCGCCCCATCTGCTTTGCCTGTGCACTTCGTCAGTGCGCCAAAGTGGCGGAGCTGGCTCAAGGAGCAGAATGCTGCGCGTCGCGGCTGGCTCGACTCGAACGGCATCGCGGGTGCGGCTGGCGATTTCGCTGTCCTGCCCGGACGCGATGGCAAGGCAGCGGGAGCGGTGCTGGTGCTGTCGGCCGCGCCGACTTTGTGGGACTTCGGCGCGCTCGTCACCCGGTTGCCGGCCGGCACCTGGAAGCTTGGTGACACCGCGCCTGTGTCGCCGACAGATGCCGCTGTTGCGATTGGCCTCGGCGCCTGGCGCTTCGAGCGCTATCGCTCGAAGAAGGGCAAGGCCCTGCCGAAGATCCTGTGGCCAGAGGGCGCGGACAAGGCGCGGGCCACCGCCATCGTCGAGGCTGTTTCGATGGCGCGCGATCTCATCACCACGCCCGCATCAGACCTGGGGCCGGCGGAACTCGCCGCAGCGGCGGAAGCACTGGCGAAGAAGCACAAGGCCGAGATCAGCGTCATCATCGGCGGCGATCTTCTGAAGAAGAACTATCCCATGGTGCATGCGGTCGGCCGCGCCAGTGCCCGCGCGCCGCGGCTGATCGACCTCACCTGGGGCCGCGAAAGCGACCCCAAGGTGACGCTCGTTGGCAAGGGCGTGTGCTTCGACTCGGGCGGCCTCGACCTCAAGCCGGCCGGCGGCATGCTCAACATGAAGAAGGACATGGGCGGGGCCGCCACCATGATGGCTGTCGCCGCGATGATCATGGCGACCAAGCTGCCGGTGCGGTTGCGGCTGCTGGTGCCCGCGGTCGAGAACAGCGTGTCGGGCAATGCCTTCCGGCCGCTCGACGTGGTGCCGACGCGCAAAGGGATCACGGTCGAGATCGGCAACACCGACGCCGAGGGCCGCCTGATCCTGTGCGACGCGCTGCATGAGGGTGCTTCGGAGAAGCCCACGATGATGGTCGATTGCGCAACGCTGACCGGCGCGGCACGCGTGGCTCTCGGTACCGACCTGCCGGCGCTGTTCTGCAACGACGATACGCTCGCCGATCAACTGATCGGTGCCGGCAAGGACGTCGCCGATCCGATGTGGCGCATGCCCCTGTTCAAGGGCTATCGCCGCCTGCTCGACAGCAAGGTGGCCGACATCAACAACGCGCCCGGTGTAGCCTTTGGCGGCGCGATCACGGCTGCGCTCTACCTGCAGGAATTCGTGCCGGACGACGTGCCGTGGGCGCATTTCGACATGATGGCCTGGAACAATGGGAGCCGGCCCGGTCGTCCGGAGGGTGGCGAAGCCCAGGCCGCCCGTGCCATCTTTGCTGCCATAGAGAAGCGCATCGCCAGCAAGTGACGGAGGACGGAATGGCTTACACGCTCGAACAGCTCAGCAACGACATCCGCGCGGCCCTGAAGGCCGATCCCGGCGTCGGCGGCAAGGAAGCCGTGTGCAAGCTCGTTTCCAAGGTCCTGCTCGACAAGGAATTCGTCGACAAGCATCTCACCTCCGAGCAGTGCAAGCCGCGCAAGGTGCTCTACGAGGATCCCGAACTCGGCTTCTGCATCTGCGGCCATGTCTACGAGAAAGCGGCGCATGGCGAGCCGCACGACCACGGTTCGAGCTGGGCGATCTACGGCCTCGCGGTCGGCGACACGGAGATGACCGACTGGCGCATCGTCAAGAAGAGCGATGGCACGAGCCCGAACCTGGTCGAGCCGGTGAAGAGCTATGTCCTGCGGCCGGGCGATGCCCACTTCTACGATGTCGGCATGGTGCACTCGCCCAAGCGCGATTCACTCACCAAACTGGTGCGCATCGAGGGCGCCAACCTCGACCGCATCAAGCGCTCCAACATCAAGGCGGCGTCGAAGGTGGCGGCTTAAGAGGACCACGTGTCATCCCGAACGGAGTGAGGGATCCTTCACTTCGCCGATTAAGGATCCCTCGCTGCGCTCGGGATGACACCGTTTCTTCGGCGGGGATCAATACCCGGTCTTCGGATCCACCCGGTTGATCAGCGGCTGCCCGGCGCGCAGGCGCTTGATGTTCTCGACGACGCCCGGCGAGGCGGTGCGCGGGTTGGTGGCGCCGGCGATATGCGGCGTCACGTGCACCTTGGGATGCGTCCAGTAGGGATGGTCGGACGGCAATGGCTCGGTGTTGAACACATCGAGCGTCGCGCCAGAGAGATGACCTGAGTCGAGCGCTGCTAGAAGATCGGCGTCCACGACGTGCCCACCGCGCGCCATATTGATGAAGTAGGCGTTTTTGGGAAGGCCGGCGAAGGCCGTCGCGTCCAACAGGCTCTTGGTGTCGCGCGTGAGCGGCAGGACATCGACGAGGATGTCGGTGCGCGCCAGGAATTTCCGGAAACCATCCGCGCCGTGGAAGGTCTCGATGCCCGCGATGGTCTTGGCCGTGCGGCTCCAGCCCGCCGTCGGAAAGCCGAGGGCGGCGAATTTCTGCGCCGTGTCCTGGCCGATCGTGCCCAGGCCCATCACGCCGATGCGGCGATGGATGGTGTCGACGAAATCCTCCGGCTTCCAGGTCTTGGCGCGCTGCGAGGCCGCGTACTTGTCGATGTCGCGATGGTGCCGCAGCGCCCAGTAGATCGCGTACTCGCTCATCTGCCCCACCAGCCCGTCATCCATGATGCGGGTGATCGGCACGCCCTCGGGCAGCTTGTCGTCGGCCAGCAGGTGATCGACGCCCATGCCCAGCGACACGATCATCTTCATGTTCTTGAACGTGGCGAGCAGGCCCGGCTTCGGCTTCCAGGCGAGCGCTACCTCGATCTCGTCGGTGTTGCCGAGACCGTCCGCGATCGCGCGGAAGTCGATCTGGCCCAGCCCGGCCTCCAGCTGCTTCCTCCAGGCGACGCCATCGGTGTCGCGGCTGACATAGGCAATGGCTCCCGCCATGGATTTCTCCTCAGAACACATTTCGCTTCGACAGAATCACCTCACCCTGAGGAGCGGCCGCAGGCCGCGTCTCGAAGGGTGGAACGAGCTCCTTGTCTGTTGCCGACCCTTCGAGACGGCCGCTGCGCGGCCTCCTCAGGGTGAGGTGGTATGGGTGCAACGTTGTCCATACTACCCGACCGTCTCGAGATTGAAGGCCGCGGCGATCAGCGCCTTGGTGTAGGGCGTTTGCGGCTGGCCAAAGACCTGGTTGGTCGAGCCGCGCTCCACGACCTTGCCGTCGCGCAGCACCACCACCTCGTCGGCGAGCGCGCGCACCACCTTGAGGTCGTGACTGATGAAGAGATAGGCGAGCTTGTGGCGCGCCTGAAGGTCGCGCAGCAGGTCGACGATCTGCGCCTGCACGCTCATGTCGAGGGCCGAGGTCGGCTCGTCCAGCACGATGAAGCGCGGCTTCAGCACCAGCGCGCGGGCGATGGCGATGCGCTGACGCTGGCCGCCCGAGAATTCGTGCGGATAGCGGTCGCGCACGCCGGGATCGAGCCCGACCTCGCGCAGGGCTGAGTCGATCATGCCCGCGCGTTCTCCCGCCGTGCCGATGCCATGCACCTCGAGGCCTTCGCCCACGATCTCCGCCACCGTCATGCGCGGGCTGAGCGAACTGAACGGATCCTGGAACACGATCTGCATCTGCCGGCGCAGCGGGCGGATGTCGCGTTGGCCCAGCGCCTGCAGGTCCTGGCCGTCGAAGCGGATGCCGCCCTCGCTTTTCTCCAGTCGCAGGAGGGCGAGGCCGAGGGTCGTCTTGCCCGAGCCCGATTCACCCACGAGGCCGATGGTGTGGCCTTCCTTCAGGGCGAGGCTGACGCCATCGACCGCCTTCACATAGCCGATGGTCCGCCGCAGCACACCGCGCTTGATCGGGAAGTGCACCTTGAGATCGTCGAGCCGCACGATCTCCGGCGCGGCGGGATCGACCTCGACCGGCCGGCCCTTGGGCTCGGCAGACAGGAGATGCCGTGTGTAGGCGTGGCGCGGACGCTCGAAGATCTCGGCCACCGGGCCCTGCTCGACGATCTCCCCCTGGGTCATGACGCACACCCGGTCGGCGATCTTGCGCACGATGCCGAGGTCATGGGTGATGAAGAGCAGCGCCATGCCGTACTTCGCCTGCAGGCTCTTCAGGAGCTTCAGGATCTGGGCCTGGATGGTGACATCGAGCGCCGTGGTGGGCTCATCGGCGATCAGGAGGTCCGGATCGTTGGCGAGCGCCATGGCGATCATCACGCGCTGGCGCTGGCCGCCCGAAAGCTGATGCGGATAGGCGTCGAGGCGCTTGGCGGCCTCGGGGATGCCGACCTGCTCCAGAAGCTCGAGCGTGCGCTTGCGCGCTGAATTGCGCGACAGGCCCTTGTGCAGGATCAGCACTTCGTTCACCTGCCGCTCGATCGTATGCAACGGATTGAGCGAGGTCATCGGCTCCTGGAAGATCATCGACACGCGATTGCCGCGCACCTGCAGCAGATCGCGCGGCGGCGCGCCGACCATCTCCTTGCCCTGGAAGCGGATCGACCCCGTAGGATGGCGCGCCGTCGGATATGGCAGGAGCTGCAGCACCGACAGCGCCGTGACCGACTTACCCGATCCTGACTCGCCCACCAGCGCCACCGTCTCGCCGCGGCGGACATCGAAGCTCACGCCCTTCACGGCGGCGACCGCGTTGCTGCCCGCGCCGAATGTCACCGCGAGATCATGTACCTCGAGGAGGCCTGTGTCTCTGAGGGGGGCCTCGCTCATGCCAGCGCCTTGCGCGGATTGAAGGCGTCGCGCACCGCTTCGCCGATGAACACCAGCAGCGCCAGCATGAGGGCGATGACGATGAAGGCGGTGAAGGCGAGCCACGGCGCGGTGAGGTTGTTCTTGCCCTGCAGCACCAGCTCGCCCAGCGACGGCGAACCTGGCGGCAGGCCGAAGCCCAGGAAGTCGAGCGAGGTGAGCGTGGTCACGGAGCCGGCCAGGATGAAGGGCAGGTAGGTGAGGCTCGCGGTCATGGCGTTGGGCAGGATGTGCCGCATCATGATGCGCACATCAAGCATGCCGAGCGCCCGGGCGGCCCGGACATAGTCGAAATTGCGGCCGCGCAGGAACTCCGCCCGCACATAGCCCACCAGCGCCATCCAGCTGAACAGCAGCATGATGCCGAGCAGGATCCAGAAGCCGGGCTGGACCAGGCTTGCCAGGATGATGAGCAGATAGAGCGTCGGCATGCTCGACCAGATCTCGAGAAAGCGCTGGAAGGAGAGATCGATCCAGCCGCCGAAGTAGCCTTGCACCGCTCCCGCGGCGATGCCCACGATCGAACTCAGGATGGTGAGCGCCAGGCCAAACAGGACGGAGATGCGAAAGCCATAGATCACGCGCGCCAGCACGTCGCGCGCCTGGTCGTCGGTGCCGAGCGGATGGGCGAGCGACGGCGGCAGGAGTGAGGTGCGGTGCTCGCTCTCGACGACGGTGTCATAGCTGTAGGGGATGAGCGGCCACACCATCCAGCCTTTGGCGTCGATCGCGTCGCGGACCTCCTTGTCGGTGAAGACCGCGTTGGTCGGCAGGTCGCCGCCGAAGGTCGTCTCCGGATAGTCGCGGAACACGGGCATGTAGAAGTGGCCGTCGTAGCGGACCAGGATCGGGCGGTCGTTGGCCAGGAATTCGGCGAACAGCGACAGGAAGAACATCGCGCCGAACAGGACCAGCGAGATCATGCCGCGGCGATTGGCACGGAACTGCGCAAGCCTGCGCCGGGTGACCGCTCTCATGCGCCGCGGGTCGCGAAGTCGATGCGCGGATCGACGACGGTGTAGACCAGGTCGCCGACGATGTTCATGACGAGGCCGATCAGACCGAAGAAATAGAGCGTGCCGAAGATCACCGGGTAGTCGCGGTTGATGGCCGCCTCGAAGCCCAGCAGCCCCAGCCCGTCGAGCGAGAAGATCACTTCGGTGAGCAGCGAGCCAGTGAAGAGGGCGGCGACGAATGCGGCCGGAAAGCCCGCGATCACGATCAGCATGGCGTTGCGGAAAACGTGGCCGTAGAGCACACGGCGCTCGACTAGGCCCTTGGCGCGGGCCGTCATGACATATTGCTTGCCGATCTCGTCGATGAACGAGTTCTTGGTGAGGAAGGTGAGACCGGCGAATCCGCCCACCACCATCGAGGTGATCGGCAGCACCATGTGCCAGAGATAGTCGGCGATCTGCGAGGCAAGGCCGAGGCTGTGCCAGTCGTCGGACACCAGGCCGCGCAAGGGAAACCACTGGAAATAGCGGCCGCCCGCGAACACCACCACCAGCAGGATGGCGAACAGGAATCCGGGGATGGCGTTCAGCACGATCAGGAAGGTCGAGCTCGAGAGGTCGAACCGGCTGCCGTCACGCACGGCCTTGGCGATGCCAAGCGGAATCGACACGAGATAGACCAGCAGCGTGGTCCAAAGGCCGAGCGAGAGCGAGACCGGCATCTTGTCCAGCACCAGGTCGACCACGCGGCTGTTGCGGAAGAAGCTGTCGCCGAAGTCGAAGACGGCGTAGTTCTTCACCATCAGCCAGAAGCGCTCGTAGATCGGCTTGTCGAAGCCGTACATCTTCTCGATGCGCTGAATCAGCTCCTTGGGCAGCCCGCGCGCGCCGCGATAGGTGCTGTTGCTCTCCTGATTCTGGCCGCGCTTCATCAGCTCGCCACCCGAGGAGCTGCCTGAGAATCGCTCTGTAGCGCCGACAGCGGTGCCCTCGATGCGGGCGATCATCTGCTCGACCGGCCCGCCCGGCGCGGTCTGGATGATGAAGAAGTTCAGCACCATGATGCCGAACAGAGTCGGCACCACAAGCGCCAGCCGCCGCAGGATGTAGGCGAGCATCAGGGGGTTCGCATTTGACAGGCAACCAGCGAGGATAGAAACCGTGTCATCCTGAGGCGAAGCCGAAGGATCCTTGGCTGCGTCGAGGAAAGATCCTTCGCTGCGCTCAGGATGACACGGTTTCTGTCTTCGACCTCCCCGGCCATCACGTCTTCTTCTCCCCGCGGTTCGTGAGCGCGCGGTCCTTGGTCTCGTCGACCCACCAGCTGTCGAAGGCGAGCGGCTCGTATTTGGCCGTCTTCTCCGGCCGGCCGAAGCGGTTCCAGTAGGCGACCAGCGCCTTGCCGGAATAGAACTGCGGGACCACGAACATGTGCCACGACAGCACGCGGTCGAGGCAGCGGGTGCGGGTGATCAGGCTCTCGCGGGAGGGCGCGGAGATGATCAGCTCGACGAGCTGGTCGATCGCCGGATCCTTGATGCCGATGGTGTTGCGGCCGCCCGGGATGTCGGCCGCCTTGGAGCCCCAGAAGTCACGCTGCTCGTTGCCCGGCGACAGCGATTCGCCCCAGAGGTCGATCACCATGTCGAAATCATAACTGTCGGTGCGGCGCTGGTATTGCGAGGTGTCGACGGTGCGGATCGTCATCTCGATGCCGAGACGGTCGAGGTTCTGCTTCACCGGCAACGCCATCTTCTCGAACGCCGCATCGTTCAGCAGGATCTCGAAGGCGAGCTTGCGGCCGTCCTTGTCGGTCATCTTGCCGTTCTTGATCTCCCAGCCCGCGGCCTTCAGGAGCGGGATCGCCTGGCGCACCTGTTCACGGATGTTACCGGAGCCGTCGGTCTTGGGCGGCTCGAACTCGGCGGTGAAGACCTCATCGGGAATCTTGCCGCGCAGCGGCTCCAGGATCTTGAGCTCGTCAGGCGAGGGCAGGCCCTTGGCCTCGAGCTCGCAGTTGCCGAAATAGGAACGCGTGCGCTGGTAGAAGCCGTAGCTCAGGTTCTTGTTCTGCCATTCGAAGTCGTACATCAGGCCGATCGCCTGGCGCACGTTGCGGTCCTTGAACATCTCGCGCCGCGTATTGAATACGAAGCCCTGCATGGGCGTCGGGTTTTCATGCGCGATCTCGGCGCGCTGGATGCGGCCGTCGGCGACGGCAGGCAGGTCCTTGTAGCCGATCATCCAGTTGCGGCCTGAGTTCTCGCGGCGGATGTCGGTGTCGCCGCCCTTGAAGGCTTCGAAGATGATGGTGTTGTCGCGATAGTAGTCGTAGCGGATGGTCTCGAAATTGTTGCGGCCGCGGTTGAGCCACAGGTCCTTCGCCCACCAGTTGGGCACGCGGCGATAGGTGATCGCACGCCCGACATCGACCGAGTCGACCTTGTAGGGGCCGCTCGCCAGCGCCGGCTCCAGCGACACCGTCTCGAAGTCTTTGCTCTGCCACCATTTGGACGGCAGGATCGGCAACTGGCCGAGGATCAGTGGCAGCTCGTGGTTCACGCCGCTGCTGAAGCTGAAGTGGACCTTGGCGTCGCCGACCTTCTCCGCCTTCAGCACATCGGCATAGTACGCGGCGTAGTTCGGCCGCCCCTTGCTCTTCAGGATGTCGAAGCTGAAGACCACGTCCTCGGGCGTGATCGGCGTGCCGTCATGCCACTTGGCCTGCGGGCGCAAAGTGAAGGCCACCCAGGAGCGATCGTCGGGCCATTCGATGGTCTCGGCGATCAGGCCATAGACAGTGAAGGCCTCGTCCGGCGACTGCCGGCAGAGCGTCTCCCAAAGCATGTCGATGCCGACCGCCGGCACGCCCTTCAAGGTGAAGGGATGGAGGGAGTCGTAGGTGCCGAGCGTGCCGAATTTGACCGCGCCGCCTTTGGGCGCTGATGGATTCACGAACTCCGGCGGCCCGGCGTCGGCGGGATATTTGGGCTCGCCGTGCATGGCCATGCCATGGCTGACATTGACCTTCGACGCACTCTGCGCCCGCAGGATCGCCGGCGCCCCGACCCAAAGGGCCGCACCGCCCGCCAGAATGCCGCGCCTGCCGATTGCCATCCGTACGCTCCCGTCCGCGAGTTGCCTCCCACACGCTATATAACGCGGCCAAGTTGGGCCGCACTATGGCTGCCCCGGGGCTGTCCCAGGTAGCTGCCCCAGTAGCTGCCAGATTCGCCGGGTCGGGACCGGCTCGCGGAAGGGCTGAATTGACTTCGAAGCGCGCTTCCCTAGGTTTCCCTCATGGCCGACACAACGGATTTCGCTCCCGCTTTCGACGCGCCGATCGAATACATGCGCCGCACGCGCGAGTACTACCTAGCGCTGGGCTACGACAATCCCTACCGCTGGGCGCACTATGTCGATGCACCGTTCCAGCCGCTCAAGAAGCCGTTGAAGGAAAGCGTTCTGGCGCTGATCAGCACCGCCGCACCTTACCAGTCCGACAAGGGCGACCAGGGACCGGGTGCGGCCTACAATGCCTCCGCGAAGTTCTATTCCGTCTATTCGGGCGACACCGCAGCCGATCACGACACGCGCATCAGCCACATCGGCTACGATCGCAAGCACACGACGGCCAAGGACAGCAACACGTGGTTCCCGTTGCCGCTGATGCGGGAATTTGCGCAGCAGGGTCGCTTCAAGCTGGCGCCGCGCTTCCATGGCGCACCGACCAATCGCAGCCAGCGCGTCACGCTCGAGACCGACGCCCCGGAGATCCTCGCCCGTTGCCGGCAGGACCAGGTCGATGCCGCGTTGCTCGTGCCTACGTGACCCGTCTGCCATCAGACCGTGAGTCTGACTGCCCGATATCTCGAACGAAACGGCATCCCCACCGTGGTCATGGGGGCGGCGAAGGACATCGTCGAATGGGCTGGCGTGCCGCGCTTCCTGTTCAGCGATTTCCCGCTCGGCAATTCCTGCGGCAAGCCGCACGAGCCGGACACGCAGCGCTTCACGCTCGACCTTGCGCTCAAGGTGCTGGAGAGCGCCGTCGGCCCGCGCACGACGGTGCAGTCGCCGCTGCGCTGGAACGACGATGGCGACTGGAAGCAGGACTTCAACAATCTCGAGCGCATGCCCGCCGAGGAAGTGGCGCGCCGCCGCGCCGACTTCGACAAGGTGAAGCAGGTGGCGCTCGCCGAGCGCAAGCGGGCGGGCGTGGCTTAGTCAACGGACCGCGGGCTTCCAGCCCGCTCTTGAGCGCGCTGGAAGCGCGGTCCGAATGAGAATTGTGTGGTTCGATGAGCAAACCTTTCACCGGCGTCAAAATCCTCGATTTCACGCGTGTGTTGGCGGGCCCCTACGCCTCCTACCAGCTCACCCTGCTGGGCGCCGACGTCATCAAGGTCGAGTCCCGCGAAGGCGACGACATGCGGTTCGGCAATCGCGCCGGCGATTGGGAGAAGCGCGGGCTTGCAGCTCCCTGGGTGGCGGTGAATGCCGGCAAACGCTCGATCACGCTCGACCTCAAGAAGCCCAAGGCGATCGAGATCATCAAGCGCCTAGCCGCGAAGGCCGACGTGGTGATGGAGAATTTCCGTCCCGGCGTGATGGACAAGCTCGGCATCGGCTACGAAACGCTCCGGGCAATCAATCCGCGCCTGATCTATTGCGCCGTGTCGGGTTTCGGCCAGGTCGGGCCGGCCGCCAAGACCGCGGCCTTCGACGGCATGATCCAGGCCATGTCGGGGCTGATGTCGATCACCGGCTTCCCGGCCAACGGCCCCACACGCGTGGGCTTCGCCGGCGCCGATGTGATGTCGGGCGCGACCGCGGCGTTCGGCGTCGCCTCGGCGCTCTACCAGCGCACCCATACTGGCAAGGGCCAGCTCGTCGATGTCGCCATGATCGACGCCGTGATGGCCTATCTCGCCCAGCAATTCACCGAGCACATGATGACAGGCCGTGTGCACGAGCAGGCGGCCAATCTCTCGGTCACCCGCAAGCCCACGGGCAATCTCTTCAAGACCAGGGACGGCTGGATGGTGCTCGCGGTGATGACCGATCCGCAGTTCCAGCGTCTCATGAAGGTCCTGGGTCGCGAGCAGGCGCTGGCCGATCCGCGCTTCGTCGACTGGCCTACCCGCATCCAGAACAACCAGGCCCTGCACGAAATCGTCGAGGGCGCGATGAAGCAGGAGACCTCGGCGACCTGGGCCGAGCGCTTCGCCAAGGCCGACGTGCCCGCCGGCCGCGTGCTCAGCATCCCAGAGACCGCACAGCTCGACCTTTTCCAGCACCGCACCGTGCTGCAGGACGTCGAGACCGAGCACGGTCCGATCCGCGTGGTTGGCTCCGGTTTCCGGCTGGAGCATGGCGGCGGCTCGGTCGAACGGCCGCCGGCCAAGCTCGGCCAGCATACCGACGAGGTGCTGGGCGAGGCGGGCTATTCGCCGGCGGAGATCGCGGAGATCCGCCGCACCAGCGTGGTCTGACGCGGCCCCGGGGATAATCGCGGGAAACCTGCGGGACGGTTGCCGCAGGACAGTCTGCCGCGTGGCTGTGATGCTGGCAAAACTGCCACAATTCCCGTATCTAGTCGGTGTGTGCTGGCCCCGTTCCCCCTCCCTTGGGGCGCGCACCAAGGAGGACCTCTTGAAGAGACGCGACTTCGTCTCCGGCACCGCGGCCATTGCTGCGTCCAGCGCGGTTGCCGGTCTTGTTTCGCCGGCTTTTGCCGCCACCATCAAGCCGTACAGCTGGGATCTCAATCCGCCCACCGACACGCGCCAGCATTTCGTCGAATGGGGCAAGGCACGGGGCGAAGACCCCACCTTCCTCGGCGAGCGGTGGGACCGCTTCCAGGCGCTGCTGCGCAACAAGGACCTGTGGAGCGCGCCGACCATGCGCGCCTTTTTGCTGACACCGCGCGAAGAATTCGCGTCGGTCCGGCCGCAGATCCACAAGCATGCCTACGACCACGCCTTCCTCGATATCGGCTATGGCGTGACCATGTCGGGCCCGCACATCCAGGGCCGCATGACCAACGTCATCGACGTGAAGCGTGGCGAGAAGGTGCTGGAGATTGGCACCGGATCGGGTGTGCAGTCGGCCTATATCGCCAACCTGACCGAGAACGCCTACACGATCGAGATCATCAAGCCGCTCGCCGAGCGCACCCGCGCGCTCTACGACAAGCTGATCGAGAAGGGCTACACCGAGTACCAGCACATCAAGAGCAAGGCCGCCGATGGCTACTACGGCTGGGAAGAGGCGGCGCCGTTCGACAAGGTCATCGTGACCTGTGGCATCGACCATGTGCCGCCGCCGCTCCTGCAGCAGCTGAAGTCGGGCGGCTTGATGGTGATCCCGGTCGGTCCGCCGGGCGCGCAACGCGTGCTCAAGATCAGCAAGCAACAGGGCGCCGACGGGTCCATCACCACGACGCGTGAAGATATCTACGGCGGCAAGATCGTGCCCTTCGTGCCGTTCACCAAGCTCGAAGGCGACCAGATCGTCGGCACGCACAACCGCTGACGCCGGGGACGCGCCACTCCAGTGGCGCGTCTTCTTGCGATTCATGATTCGCGTCACTGGAGTGACGCGCCCCCAGCACGGAGTCCCTGGTGACTGTCTCCGTCGATCTCGACCGGCATCCGCCAATCACTTTCTATCTTTCGGTCGGGCTGGTCGCCGGCAGCATCATCGCGCTGCAAATCGGCATCATGCGCGTCTTCTCGGTCGGCAGCTGGGCGCATTTCGGCTCGCTGGTCGTCAGCCTCGCCATGTTCGGCTTCGGTCTCACCTCGGCGGTGATGTGCGTGGGCAAGGGCTGGTTCGAGCGCCATTGGCAGGGCGCGGTGAAGGGGGCCTTGCTGCTGTTCGGGCCCTTGATGGTGGCCTGCAACCTGATCGCCCAGCAGGTGCCGTTCAACGCCATCTTCCTGATTTCCGACCCGATGCAGAAGTGGCGGCTGTTCGCCAACTTCGTGCTCTATTTCCTGCCGTTCCTGGCCGGCGCGCTTTATCTCGGCGTCGTGTTCCTGAAGGCGCAGAAGACCTTCAACCGTGTCTACTTCGCCGACATGGCGGGCTCGGGCCTGTGCGGGCTCTCGGTGTTGCTCGCCATGTACGTGTTCGACCCCGAGAACATGATCATGGCGCCGCTGCTGCTGTGGTTCGCGGGCGGCGCGCTGTGGTTTGTGGCCTTGCACGACCGGCGCGGTCTCGCTTCGCTTCTCGTCGTGGCTCTGCTGGCCGGGCTTGCGCACTACGTGCTGCCTCCTGCACTCGGCATCCCCACGCTCGCGGTGTCGGACTACAAGGGCGTCGCCTACGCCCGCAAGTTCCCCGACAACAAGCGGACCTACGAGCGCGCCTCGCCGTTCGGCTTCATGGAGATCTATTCGAGCTCCTATCTCCATTTCGCGCCCGGCCTGTCCGACAACGCGGCGTTCAACCTCAAAAAGATGCCGGCGAACGCCTATCTCGGCATGTACCTCGATTCGGATGGACCGTCGGGGATCATCAAAGACCTGCCGGAGGACGAGGTCGCCTACTTCCACTATCTGCCGATGTACTATCCCTATGTGCTGAAGCAAAAGCCGGACACTTTCGTGGTCCAGTTCGGCGGCGGCATCTCGACGGCAGTGGCGCTGAAGGAAGGCTCCGAGCATGTGACGGTGGCCGAGGGCAACCCCGCCATCCTGACGGCTTTTCGCGAGGACAAGGCCCTGCGCGCCTTCACCGGCGACATCCTCAACAATCCCAAGGTGAGCGTCGTCGACTACGACGGCCGCCTCTACCTCGCCCACACCAAGAACCGCTACGACGTGATCGACCTCTCGCTCGCCGACTCGGCGGGCCTGTCGAGCCCCGGCGGCTTCGCGATCGTCGAGAAATATGCCTACACGCGCGAGGCGATGGCCGCCTACATGCGGGCGCTGAAGCCCGGCGGTATCCTGTCGGTGACGCTGTGGAACAAGGAAGAGCCGCCCAAGTCGGTGCTGAAGCTCTATGCCACCATGGCGGCGGCGGCACGTGACGTCGACAGCGAGAACATCGCCAAAGATTTCTACGTCTCCGCCGCCTATCTCTCGACCGCGACGGTGCTCTACAAGCGGGGCGGCTTCACCCCAGACGATATCGCCAAGCTGAACGCGCACACAAAGGCGATGTCGTTCGACGAGATCTATTATCCCGGCATCAAGATCGACACGACGCCGCTCGCGCAAACGTTGCAGGACTACAAGGACCAGTTCTTCTACGCTGGCCCGCCGCCTGATCCGACCGGGCCGTCCGACAAGGGCAATGCGGAAAATGCATCCGACGATGAGCCGCACGACAAGCCGCCGCCGGGTGTGGGCGACGGCTCGGAGTCGACTGCGGGCACGCCGCCCGCGCCGCTGGTGCCGGCGACCACCATGGGCCGGCTCGCCTGGTATTACCTGATCAACGGCGGCTGGCAAAAGGTCGCGGACGACTATGTGTTCGATACCCGCGTGCTCACCAACCACCAGCCGTACTTCGCCGCCTACATCAAGGTGCAGGATCTCCCGAAGTTCCTCGATCGCCTGGAACTGGTGCAGGACGAATGGGGCTATCTGCTCCTGTGGGCGACGCTCGGCATCGCCACGATCTTCGCTTTCACGCTCGTTCTGTTTCCGGTGATATTCGGCTGGCGTACCATTTTCAGCCGCAATCCCGGCAAGTTCGGCACGATGATCTATTTCCTCTGTCTCGGACTCGGCTACATCACCGTCGAGGTGGGCATGATCTCCCACTTCGTGCTGGCACTTTCCAATGCCACGGTTTCGGCTTCGGTGCTGATCACCGGCATGCTTGTGTTCTCCGGCCTTGGCAGCTTCTTCTCCGAGCGCATCTTCGATCGTTCGCGGCAGGTGATGCCGCGCATCTTCTTCGCGATCTTCGTCATCCTCGCGGTCTATGCCTTCGCCGTCGACTACGCGCTCGACTGGATCGGCACGCTTCCCTACCTGCTGCGCATCGCGCTCTGCCTGCTGATCCTGCTGCCGCCAGCCTTCCTGATGGGCTTCCCCATGCCGACGGCCATGACGACGCTGAGCCGGCTGGGCAAGGATCACATGTTCCTGTGGGCCTGGGGCGTGAACGGCTGCTTTTCGGTGATCGGCGCCGCCCTGGTGCCGATCGTGGCGACGAGCTTCGGCTTGCCCACCGTCGTGCTGGTGGGCGCGGTGGCCTACCTGGTCGCCTTGCCGGCCTTCTTCTCCGTGCTGAAGCCGCTCGGCGGGAAGCGGCTTGCGACGGCGTGAAGCGCCGGGCGCTGCTGCTGGGAGCCCTGTTCTTCCCGATGGCCGCGCATGCCCGGACCCCGAAGAAGGCGGTGAAGAAAGCGGCGCCACGCGCCCCGGCGAAGGCCGCTGAACCGGCTGTCGTGGCGCGCGAGCCGCCGGGGCCACCGCCCTTGAAGGAAGCGAAGTCGCAGCTGATCGCCTTCAACGCGTCGCCGTTCCCCTATAGCGGTCTCATCCCCGGCACCAACAAGCCGTTCCTCGACGTGCGCGACGGCAAGCGCCGCGGCCACACCACGCTGCGCGGCGACATATGCTGGGAGGACACGACCTACTCGGATCGCCGATCGCTGCTCTATTTGCCGCCCGGCTACAATCCGCAGCGTCCGTCGTTGATCGTGCTGTTCCTGCACGGCCAGGGCGCGACGCTGGAGCGCGATGTGATGGCCCGTCAGGCGGTGCCGCGCCAGATCGCCGAGTCGGGCAAGAACGTCGCCCTGGTCGCGCCGCAACTCGCTGTCGATGCCGCCGATTCGAGCGCCGGCAACTTCTGGCGGCCGGGCTATCTCGCGACCTATATCGATGAGGCGGCGGAACGGCTGATGCGGCTCTATGGCGACAAGCGCGCGGGCCCGCACTTCAATGCCGCGCCGGTGATCATCGTGTCCTATAGCGGCGGCTATCTCTCGACGGCCTACGCTCTGGAGCGCGGCGGCGCCCTCTATCGCGTGAAAGGCGTTGTCCTGCTCGACTCGCTCTATGGCGACGAGGAGAAGTTCGCCGGCTGGGCGGCAACGCGCCGCCAGACCGGCTTCTTGTTGAGTGCCTACACAGAGTCCACGCGCGACAGCAATGCGACGCTCGAAAGCCTGCTCGCCCGGCGCCGCGTTCCTTATGCCAGCACGCTACCCAGGACATTGACGCCAGGCACGGTCGCGTTCGTCGGTTGCGGCAGTGCCGATCTTCATGGCGATTTTGTTACGCATGCCTGGTCGACCGACCCGGTGAAGCATGCGCTGGCTATGATTCCCGGCTACGAACCTGTTGCACCGCCCGAGCCGCCCAAGGCCGTGCCGGCGAAGGCCGTGCCGTCCAAACCTGCACCTCGCAAGCCCGCACCCTCCAAGCCGAAACCCAAGCCTGCGCCGGCCGTTCGTGCTAGGAAGAAGGTATGAGCGACACCCTTCGTCAGGAACTTCTGGATATTTTTGTCGGCCGCGCGACGCGCCGCTACGGATTGAGCGCCGTCAACCAATTGCAGCATGCGCTACAGGCGGCCGCATTGGCTGAAGCCGACGATGCGCCGCCTGCGACGGTGCTCGCCTCGTTGCTGCATGACGTCGGTCACATGATCCATGGGCTGGGCGAGGATCCGGCAGCGCGCGGCCTCGACGACCAGCACGAGGAGCTGGGCGCGACATGGCTGGCCGAGCGTTTCGATGCCGGGGTGAGCGAACCGGTCCGCATGCATGTTGCGGCCAAGCGCTATCTCTGCGCCGTCGAGCCCGACTACTTCGGCAAGCTCTCGCCCGATTCGGTCCGCAGCCTCGGCCTGCAGGGTGGGCCGATGTCGGCTGACGAGGTCGAGGACTTCCGGCGCAATCCCTTGTACGCGGAGGCCGTGCGGCTGCGCCGCTACGACGAGGCGGCGAAGGATCCGCGCACCAACACGCCTGATTTCGATCATTTCCTGCGCCACGTCGCAACCTGCCGCCGAGTCTGAACCCATGATTGGCCGCAGCGACGTCGAGGCCGCATGGCGCCTCATCCAACCGCATGTCCGTCGCACGCCAGTGCTGGAGCTTCCCGCCGGCAGTTTTGGTGTACGCGCGCCGCTGGCATTGAAATTGGAATCCCTGCAGCTCAGTGGCTCGTTCAAGGCCCGTGGCGCCTTCCACAAGCTTCTGGCGTCGAAAGTGCCGGCAGCCGGCATCGTCGCCGCGTCTGGCGGTAATCATGGTGCCGCTGCGGCCTATGCCGCCCGTGCACTGGGCCACAAGGCCGAGATCTTTGTGCCAACCATCGCTTCTTCCGCCAAGGTCGAGCGACTCAAAAGCTACTCCGCCGTCGTTCACCAGATCGGCGCGGTCTATGCCGAAGCGCGTGCGGCCTCGGAGAAACGTGCCGCGGAAACGGGCGCACTCATGGTGCCGGCCTATGAAGATGAAGTGGTGTTCGCAGGCGCCGGCAGCGTCGCGCTCGAGTTCGCAGAGCAGGCAACGTTTGATACCTTGCTGGTGGCTGTCGGCGGCGGTGGGCTTATTGCGGGCTGCGCGTCGGCGATCGGAGAAGGCACAAGGATCGTGGCAGTCGAGACCGAGGGGACGCCGACGCTATACGAAGCGCTGCGTGCCGGCCGCCCGGTCGATGTCGCGATCTCGGGCATCGCCGCCGATGCGCTGGGCGCGAGTCTGATCGGCACCCCCAACTTCGAAGTTGCCCGCAGGCTCGTCCGTGAGTCCGTGCTCGTGAGCGACGAAGCCGTTCGCAAAGCCCAGCGCGCGTTGTGGGACCAGCTTCGTGTAATCGCCGAGCCGGCCGGTGCCACAGGGCTCGCAGCCCTGATGTCCGGCGCCTACAAACGAGCCGCTGGCGAACGCGTCGCCACTTTGATCTGCGGCGCCAACACGGATCCGGGATCGGTAGTCTAGACTCTCAAGCCATCGTTCCGGCCATCTGCGTCAGGCCGAGCGCCACGGACAGGAGATCCGAGCCACCGGCCAGCCGGGCCGACGGCGCGGCCCGCGCGATCGCGGCGCGGACGGCCGGCACGCGGCTCGACCCGCCGGTCAGGAAGATCGTATCGATGGCGGCGGGACCAAGACCCGCCAACGCGATGCAGTCGCTGGCCGCCTGATGCAGCCGATCGATCCTGGCGCCGATGGCACGGTCGAAATCGGCACGTGTCGTTGTGACGGCCAGGCCCGCTTCGAGAAAGGATAGAGGCAGCGCTGCGAATTTCTCGGCACTTAGTGCGATCTTCGCATCCTCGACGGCAAATGCCAGGCGATGGCCGAGCCGGTGGCGCACCACGTTCAGAAGACGTCCGACCTTCTCGGGTTCGCAGGCAAGCGACACCAGCTCGGCAAGCTCGCGCTCGTTCTGATAGGTGTACGCGAAGTTGATCGTCGGCCACGCGGCAAGCACGTGATAGAGCGCGTTCGGCATTGGCAAGTCCTTCTCGAGGAGCAGCGTGCCAAGACCCAGGACTGGCATCACCGCGGCGAGGTTGAGGGCGGTGTCGAAATCCGTGCCGCCCACACGCACGCCGGTGGTCGCGAGCACGTCTCGGCGGCGCTCGCGGCGCTCGCGATGCTGCGGGCCGACCCGGATGACCGAAAAGTCGCTCGTGCCGCCGCCGATGTCGGCGATCAGCGCCAGCTCCTCGCGCTGCACGGTCTGCTCGTAGTGATGGGCCGCTGCGATAGGTTCGTACACGAACGTGACGTCGCGAAAGCCCGCTTGTCTCGCAATGGCTTCGAGCACCGACTGCGCGCGTGCGTCTGCCTCGTCATCGTCGTCGACGAAGCGCACGGGCCGACCGTGCACGACCGCCGTGATCTCGCGCCCGGCGAAGGCCTCAGCCTTTTGTTTCAGATGCCGTACGAAGATCTCGACCACCTTCTTGAGCGGCACCTTGCGGCCTCCGAGGACGGTCTCCTCGTCGATCAGGGGCGAACCCAGGATCGACTTCAGCGCACGCATCAGCCGGCCTTCGGTCTGCCCGACATAGGCCGCGATGGCGTCGTTGCCGAACAGCACCCGACTTTTTTCTTCGTAATCGAAGAACACTGCACTTGGCACCAGGGTGCTGTCGCCCTCGATAGGTGCAAGCGCTGCTGTCTTGTCGCGGACAACGCCGATGGCCGAGTTCGACGTCCCGAAATCCAATCCGCAAGCGATCATCACTGTCCCCTCAAGTCGCGAAGGGGATCTCATCTATAGAGACGCGCCCACTGTTGCTAGACTGTTTCTTTTCGTCTAACCTCGCCGTGCTCATGGGACGCCCGAGACATCGGGCGTCTTTTTTGTTGGCTTCTTCTCAGGGCGAGGACGCCGCCGGCGCGCGAAGGCGCTGGATACTGACCAGGAGACCGTCCCAGGGCCAGGTCAGCAGGGTCGTACGCGACACGCGCAGATATCCGGCGATCATGGCGATGTCGTTGTCGGTAAGCTTCTCCCGGAAACCCGGCATGGTTGGTCCTGGCGCGATCCCGTCACGGGTGATCCCGTCGAGCACGATGCGGATGTAGTTCTCCGGCTTCTCCGCCCAGACAGCGGCGCTGAGCCCGATCGGCGACCGCGCCATGCTGGTCATCGCTCCACGTTTCTCGTGGCAGCTGCTGCAGAACTCGAGATATCGCTGCGCGCCGTAGCGCTCGTTGTCGTCGCGGGGAGCCAGAGGCGCGGTCGCCCTGGCGATGCCGGCCTTCTGATCGTGCGCGTAGGTGATGAAGCTCGTGAAATAAGCCGCAAGGGCCTCGATGTCCGAATCGGGCAAGCCCCGCAGGCTCTGGACCACTTTCTGCATCGGCTCGAGCGCCACGCCGTGCGGCACACTCTCGCCGGTGCGCAGGTAGTCGACGAGCTGGGCCCGGGTCCAGGGCTGGGGCGAGGCGGCGACATCGAGCGGGGAGGCCCACCATCCGTCGACCAGGGCGCCGCCGTAGGGATGGCCGGCCTCCTCGGCGCCCAGGACATTGCGCGGCGTATGACAGCTGCTGCAGTGGGCGACCGCCTCGGCGAGATAGGCGCCGCGGTTCCATTGCGCATCCCGCGTCGCATCCGGCTGATAAGGACCCGGCGCGAGATAGATTGCCTTCCATGTCGCCTGCAGAGAGCGGATATAGAACGGGAAAGGCACGCGATTGGATGGCGTTTGCGCTTTCACGGGCGGCAGGTTCATCAGGTAAGCGTAGAGCGCGCCGATGTCCTCGTCGGTGAGCTGGGTGAAGTGGTCGACGGGGAGGGCGGTGGCGAAGAGATGCTTGCCATCGCGCGCGACGCCGTCACGCAGCGCCCGGGCGAAGGCGTCGAGCGACCAGTTGCCGATGCCGGTTTCCGCATCCGGCGTGATGTTGCTCGAATAGATGGTGCCGAACAGGCGCGCAAACGGCCGGCCGCCGGCACCCGGCTGTCCCCCCTTCGTCGTATGGCAATCCATGCAACGCGCGGCACTGGCCAGCACCTTGCCCTTGTTGACCAGCGCGGGGGCAAAGGAAGCCGCAGCCGGCGGATCGACGGGCGGGATCGCCGGCTGCCAGGCAGCCGCCATGTAGGCCAGCACCGAAACGCTGCCCACGCAGACGAAACCCAGGGCCCACCTGATCGCCAACAATCGCTCCCCTTAAGCCTTCGGCCACCCTAGCGGGGACAACGGTGGAGTGTCAGGCGCCTGTTTGCTGGCTCAGGCGGCCAGCCAGAGATCGTGCCAGCTCGCGGCGGCAAAATCTGCGTCGTTCGAATGGTTGCGCACGCTGGCACTGGCGAGGGTGATCGTGTCGACCTCGACCAGGGGCAGAAGCGGCGCGTCATGCGTGACGATCTTCTGGAACGTGGCCACAAGCGTCTTGCGCTCGGCCTCGTCCGTCTCGGTCTTGATCCTATCCACCAGCGCGTCGAGCTCCGGGTTGGAATAGCCGGAGGCATTGCAGAAGGGCACGCCCTTTCTGATGCCGTCGCTCGTGTAGTACCGCGTCGTCGTGGGGACCGGTTCCGAAGGGTTCGACTGGTTGGAAATCGCGAGGTCGAAATCGTAGTCGGTGTAGAGGCGCCGTACCGACGTCGTGCGGTCCGGCACCGTGAGCGTGACGCCAATGCCAAGGTCTTCCAGCGCCTGCTTCACCGCGACGCCGACCTGGCCGTTCTCCGCGAACCAGCCGGCGGCAACCAGATCGACCGTAAAGCGCTTGGCCTTTCCTTTTTGCGGGAAGCCGGCCTTGTCCAGGAGTGCGGCGGCTCTCATCGGGTCGAAGGCGGTGCTGGTGATGTCGTCGGAGAAGAAGGCCGTGTTGGACGAGAAGATAGGACTTGTCCCCGCGCGCCCATAGCCGCGGTAGACGGTCTTGGCCATCGTCTCGCGGTCGATGCCATGGAACAGCGCCTGCCTCACCTCGCGCTCGGCGAGAATGGGGCGCCGCAGATTGCATTCGAGGGTGGTTGCCCAGGCGCGCTCCTCATAGCCTTTCGATGTCGCGACGAGTTTGCCTGTGGCCGTGAGCCGATCGATCTCCGACAGCGCGACCGGTGTGAAGACTCCAATCTGGATATCGCCTGCCTCCAGCGCAGCCGCGCGGCCGGCGGGATCGCGCACGTAGCGGATGATCAGGCGGTCCAGATAGGGAAAGCCCTTGCGCCAATAGGCATCGTTGCGAACAAACTCGATATGGCTGCCACGCACCCAGCGCTGGAACTTCCAGGGGCCAGTGCCGATGGGTGCGTTGTTCGCGGCATTGGTGGCAGGATTGCTGCCGCCGTAGATGTGCCGGGGCAGCACATAGTTTGCGCTGCCGATCAGCAGCGACGCGAAGAACGAGGCTGGCGTGGGTTTGCTGAACCGGAAGACCACCGTCTGGGGGTCGGGAGAATCGACGCCGGTGAAATCGGCGAGCGCCAAAGGGTCGGCGCGCTTGGCCCAGATCTCAGTCACGGAGTAGGCGACGTCGCCTGATGTCATCGGCTTGCCGTCGTGGAAGGTCACGCCCTTGCGAAGCTTGACGGTATAGGACTTGAAGTCAGGGGCAGGTTGCCAACTCTCGGCGAGCACGCCCTCGAAGTCGCCCTCCAGGCGGCGGCGCGCCAGCCGCTCGAGCACCTTGGAGGCGGAGAAAGTCGGGCTGGGGCCGCCACCCGACGGTACGTAGCAGGCCTGCGGCTCACCATTGCCCAAGGTCGCGACCAGCGTGCCGCCGTATCGTGGTTCTTCCTGCGCCCATACGCGTCGTGACGCGCTCGCTAGGCCGGCGGCCAGCGTGCCGATGACGAAGGTTCGCCTGGAAAGCGCGTTCACCTGGCGATCTTAGCCCGCAAGCGTCGAATAGGTTGCGCGGCCCACGGCGACCAGCGCCTTCTGCTCGTTGAAGACGTCGACATCGACCACGCCCACGCTCTTGCCGGCACGGCGCACCTTTGCGGTGGTGATCAGCTTGGTCTTGATCGCGGGCCGGAGGTAGTCGACGCGGAAGTTGACCGTCGGCAGGCCGCGCCTGAGCGCCATGACCAGTGCGTAGTCGCCGACCGTATCGATGATGGCCGCGATCGGCCCGCCATGCCATTGGCCGGTGCCCTTGCCGCGCTCGAACTCCGGCCGCATCTCGCAAACCATGGTGACCTGTTCTCTGGCGGCATCGGCCTCCGTGATCTTGAGGCCGAGGAAGGAGATGAATGGCGAATGGTCGAGCATCGCCTGCATCTCGTCGCCCGAGAGCGGCTTTGGTGCCTCGCTCATGGTGCCACCACGACCTTGCCGAACACTTCACGGTCCTCGATCACGCGCAAGGCCTCGCGCGCTTCATCGAGCTTGAAGACCTTGTCGACCAGCACCTTGAGCTTGCCGCTTTGCACCAGCTCCAGAAGCTTCTCGATGTCGCTTCTCATCCAGCCATTGGAGCCCAGCACCTTGAGCTCGAAGGTCCAGATGAAGCGGATGTCCTCCTTGGGGTCGAAGCCTGCGGTGGCGCCGCAGGTCAGCAGCCGGCCGCCGACCTTCAGCACCTTGAACGACTTCACCCAGGTGTCGCCGCCCGTATAGTTCACTACGACATCGACGCCACGGTCGGTGCCGCCACCGCGCCGCGTCGGCTTGCCATAGAGCTTGTAGATCTCGTCCTGGAAGTCGCGCGTGACGTAGTTGATGGTCTTGTCCGCCCCCAGTTCGATGAGGCGCTTGGCCTTGGCGTCGGTGCCGGCGCAAGCGACCACCTCAGCGCCGGCGAGCTTGGCGAGCTGCAGGCAGCAGACGCCGACGCCACCGGAAGCCCCCAGGATCAGGACCTTCTCGCCCTTCGCGACGTGCCCGTTGGTCACCATCATGCGCAGCGCCGTGCCGTAGGCGACGGGAAGGGCTGCGGCATCGGCGAAGCTCACGCCGTCGGGAATCCGGACGAGCTGGTGCGCGCGTGCCTTGCAGAGCTCGGCCAGTCCGCCGTGCACGGTCTCGCCCATCAGCCCGCCCTCGACACGGTTGATCGGATCGACCAGCACGCGGTCGCCCTTCTTCCAGCCCGTGACGCCCGGGCCGACCTCGGCGATCTCGCCCGCGACGTCGAGCCCCATGATGGCCGGCATCGGCACCTTGATGCCGGGCATGCCGCGACGGGTGAACACATCGTGGTAGTTGAGCGACGCGGCCTTGACCGCCACGATCACGTCGCCTTCCCCCGGCTTCGGATCGGGGAAGCTGGTCTCGAAGTTCAGGCGGTCGGGCCCGCCATGTTCGCGGACGACGGCTGCTCTCATTTCTGAAGGTCTCCTCCGGCTGGAATCTGCTTGGCGAGCGCGCGCTTGTCGATCTTGTTGGTGCCAGCCAGCGGCATCTCGTCGACGAAAAATACCTGCCGCGGATGCTGGTAGGCCGGCGCGTTGGCAAGCGCGTAGCTCTTCACTGCCTGCTCGTCGAGGTCGGCTCCGTTGGCGCGCACGACAAAAGCGATCGGCTTGTGGCCCTTGAGTTCGTCCGGCACGGGCAGAACGGCCGCCTGGTGGATGCCGGGATGGCGTTCCAGCATCTTCTCCACGTCGCCGGGATAGATGTTCTCGCCGCCGCACACGAACATGTCGTCGGCGCGGCCGATGAAATAGAAGAAGCCGTTCTCGTCGCGGCGGAACACGTCGCCGGTGCGATAGAAGCCGTCCTGCGTCATCGCCTTTGCCGTGGCTTCGGTTAGCTTGTGATAGTGCGTCATCAGCGCGCCGCACTTCATCTCCAGTACGCCGCCTTCAGGATCGGCTCCGACAACCTCCTTGCCGTCTCGCACCAGCCGCAACTCGACCGAGGGATGGGCGCAACCGGGCGAAAGATCCGGCTGCGGGAGGCCTTTCGGATGCGGGCCGAACACGACGGGACCGGCCTCGGTCGTGCCGTAGCCATTACCGATCTGCGCCTTGGGAAAGGCCGTGCGCACCTGGTCGACCAGCGACTGGGTGATGGGCGCGGAGCCCATGCGCACCGCCTCGACAGCAGAGAGGTCATGCTTCGTCAGAAGCTCCTTCTCGCGCAGGATCATGGCGATCATGGTCGGCACGGAGGTGAGGAAGGCGACACGATGCCTCGCGGCAGCCTCGACGTAGCTTCGGGTCGTGAACTGCGGCAGCAGCACCACGGTGTCGCCATGGCTGAAGGTGGTCTGGCACATCGCCAGCCCGTTCATGTGATAGAGCGGTGCGGCCACCAGCGAGCGCTGGCCGATGGGTCCCGTACGCCGCGGCCGCTGGTTCATCACCCAGAGATGCGAGTAGTGCGAGAGCACGACACCCTTGGGCTTGCCGGTCGAGCCCGACGTGTAGAGGAACATTGCCGGTTCCTCGGGCCTCATCGTCACGGGCGTGAACGGGCCTTCATCGAGGAGGGTAGGAAAGTCCTTGTCGAAGGAAAGCTTGGGGACGTTGTTGGGAGCGAGCGGCAGGCGCGCGTCGTCGCCGATCACCAGCCTGGCGTCGCAATCGCCCACGACATAGGCCACGGTTTCGGCCGGCAGCTTCCAGTTCACCGGCACCGACACCAGCCCGGCCTGCATGGTGCCGAGGAAGGTGAGCAGGAACTCCGCCCGATTGGCCGACAGGATCGCCACGCGATCGCCGCGCTGCAGGCCGCGCTTCAGGAGCCCCCGTGCGACGGCGCCACTCAGGCGAAGGAGATCGTCGTAACTATATTGGCGCTCGCGGCCATCGCCGCCCGCATCGATCAGCGCCAGGCTATCGCCCGGCACCTCACGCGAGATCGCATCGCCCTGATTGTCCCATTTGATCGCAGTCATCGCGGCGCATCCAATGGTGTCATCCCGAGCGCAGCGAGGGATCTTTTGCGACGTTGATCAAAGATCCCTCGCTTCAGCGCGCGGGCTACCGCGCGCGACTCGGATGACACAACTGAATGCTGCACGCTCACTCGACGAACTCCAGCACCGCGTTCACGGCTTCCTTCGCCGGGACGACGATGCGGTCCTTGTCCTGTTTCACGCCCGCGATCTTGCCGGCTTGCAGGGCCTGCGCCGCCTTGGCGAGCGAGGTGGTGCGCAAGGTGAGCCCCGCCATGTAGGCCGGCCGTCCCTCGGCATCGGGCACGGCATCGCCGAATTGCTCTTTGAGAGCGGCCGGCGTCAGGATGTCGAAGCGCGAATTGCCGATCACGACCGTCTTTCCGCCCTTGATGTCACGCACGGCTTCCGGCCCGAACATGTCGGCATAGAGCTTGGCGCCTTTGGCCGGATCTGGCTCGACGATCAGCGCGCGCGCCACGGCCACCGCGCCGTTCCCGTGATGTCGCCACTCGTCGCGCCACACCAGGTCTCGGGTGAAGTGGTGGCAGTAGTAGACGCGGCCGTAGGGCGGAACGCCTGCTTTCATGCGGACCGTGCGGAAGCGGGCATCGCCCTGGCCGCCGTCGTACTTGACCGGACGGGTGAACTCGACCGGCGGCTCGACGGGGACGCCTGCTTTGCTCAGCGCACCGTAAGTGACGGCGGAATCCTCGGAGCCAAACACCAGCCCATTGAGGCCAAAGGAATAATTCAGGATATCGAGACGACCCGACGTTGCGCCTTTGGGTATGGCGATCAACTCGAGATAGTCGGTGCCGAACATCGCAAGATGATTGGTCGAGCCCAGCGAATGGTAGCCGCGCTCGGTCAGCATGAAGCCCAGCCGTCGATAGATCTCGGCGGAACGGTCCATTTCGTCTCGCGCGTTGATCACGACGTGGTCGAGCGTCGGCACCGGCAATGTCATGGCAACTCCTCTTGCCCGCAGTGTGCGCCATCCTGGCACGGAGGGCGCGTCAGGAATTTCCTATAACGCCGCAGCTTTGTCCCATGGTCGGAAAGCGTTTCCAACATCGGCGCATTCCGAGGAATGAACGTCCATGCGCGAGCCGCAGGACGAGAATCTTGTCTGATGGCCTGCATTTTGCTGTGCTTATGAAGCACAGCCGCTAGTCTCGATCGCTTCACTGCTTGGGGTTCTTGTTCATGACTGCGAAATTTCGTCCGACGCGCCGCGCCGCGCTTGCTGGTGTCTCGGCGCTTGCCTTTATGGGAGGCCGCGGTTACGCGCAGACGGCGACGCCCAGGAAGGGCGGAACGCTCACCTTCATCCAGAACAGCGAGCCGCAAACCTTGGTGGCGCTCACCACCGTGGCCACGCCGGCGCTGACGGTGAGCGCGAAGGTCACCGAGGGCCTCCTCGAATACGACTATGACATCAAGCCGAGGCCGCTGCTGGCCATCGAGTGGTCGATCAGCCCCGACGGCAAGACCTACACTTTCAAGCTCCGGCCCAATGTGAAGTTCCACGACGGCAAGCCCTTCACCTCGGCCGACGTCGCCTATTCGATCCAACTCCTGAAGACCGTGCATCCGCGGGGCCGCAACACCTTTGCCAACGTGCTGGAAGTGAAGACGCCCGATCCGCTGACGGCGGTGATCGAGCTCAGCAAGCCCGCGCCCTATCTCATCAGGGCGCTGACCGCAGCTGAGACCCCGATGATGCCGCGCCATATCTACGAAGGCACCGATCCGCTCGGAAATCCCAACGGTAACGCACCGGTCGGCACAGGTCCCTACAAGTTCAAGGAATGGGTACGCGGCAGCCACATCATCTACGAGCGCAATGCAGACTACTGGGATCCCGATCTGCCGCGCATCGACCGCATGGTGTGCAAGTTCCTGCCCGATACGGGTGCACGCTCGATCGCGTTCGAGAACAAGTCAGCCGATATCGGCTACCGCATGCCGGTGGCGCTGAGCGACCTAGAGCGGCTGAAGAAGCTGCCGCATCTCGAATTCGAGACCGACGGTACGAGCTACTCCTACAATGTCTCCTGCCTGCAGTTCAATCTCGACAGCCAGTACTTCAAGCACCTGAAGGTGCGCCAGGCGGTTGCCCACGCGATCAACCGCGAGCTCCTGATCAAGACGGTGTGCTACGGCTACGGCACGGTCTGCTACTCGCCGATCGCGCCGGGACTAAAAGACTTCCACGATCCGACGCCCAGTCCCTATACGCTCGATCTCAAGAAGGCCGAGCAGCTCCTCGACGAGGCGGGCTTCCCGCGCGGCGCCGACAAGATCCGCTTCCGTGTGCCGCTCGACTACAATCCGATCGGCGACGAGAGCCTCAGGTTGTCGGAATTCCTGCGCGCCTCGTTGAGCCGGATCGGCATTGGCGTCGAGGTCCGCTCGGCCGACATCTCCGCCTTCGTGAAGCGCGTCTATACCGACCGCGCTTTTGACTTCACCTACAACGGCCATTCGAACCTGTTCGATCCGACGGTCGGTGTGCAGCGCATCTACTGGTCGAAGAATTTCAAGAAAGGCGTGCCCTTTTCCAACGGCTCGCACTACGAGAACCCCAAGGTCGATGCGCTGCTCGAAGGTGCGGCGGTCGAAAACGATCCGGTCAAGCGCAAAGCGATGTTCGTCGAGTTCCAGAAGATCGTCGCCGAGGAGATTCCGGACATCCCGCTCTATTCGCCGCTGTTCCTCACCATCAAGAACAGGCGCGTGCATGACGATTCGCTGACTGCCGACGGCGTGGAGGCCAACATGTCACGCGTCTGGCTGGATGCGTAAGGACCCTCAACAGTCGAAGATAGCGCCACTGGAGTGGCGCGCTCCCTTGAGCGCTCGTCGGGGCGCGCAACTCCAGTTGCGCTCATGAGAATGGGCCGGCGCATCGCGGCCACGCTCAGGCGCACGGCCATTCATGCCGTGCCGACGGTCCTGGGCATCATCGTGCTCGACTTCCTGCTGCTGCAGCTCATGCCAGGCGACGCCGCCGATGTGATCGCTTCTGAATCGGGTGTCGCCACCGCGGAGAGCATGGCCATGCTGCGCCAGCACTTCGGGCTCGACCAGCCGGTGCTGACCCAGCTCATGAACTTCCTGGGCCATCTCGCGCAATTCAATCTGGGCTTCTCGCCGCGCTACAATATGCCGGTCGTCGACCTGATCCTGCAGCGCTTGCCGGGAACGCTGATGCTGATGGTGACGGCGCTCGCCTTTGCCCTGATCATCGGCATCGCTGTCGGTTCGGTGATGGCAGCCTGGGCCGGCCGCTGGCCCGACCGCATCCTGTCGGTCGTCGTGCTCCTCTTTTATTCGATGCCGGGTTTCTGGGTCGGACTGATGGCGATCGTCCTGTTCTCGGTGAAGCTTGGCTGGTTGCCAAGCGACGGCGACATGACGGTCGGCGCCGGTCTCACCGGGTGGGCGATGATCGCCGACCGACTGCGGCATCTCGTCCTGCCTGCACTTGCGCTCGCCTCGTTCTTTGTCGCCGTCTATGCGCGGCTGACGCGCGCCTCGATGCTCGAGGTGCAGCGGCAGGATTTCATGCGCACCGCACAGGCCAAGGGGCTGCACCCCTTCCTCATCCAGCTCCGCCACGCGCTGCGCAATGCGTTGGTGCCGGTGACGACGGTGGCCGGCATGCACCTCGGCAACCTTTTGGGTGGTGCGGTCGTGGTCGAGACCTTGTTCGGCTGGCCGGGCATGGGCCGACTCGCGCTCGAGGCTGTATTGGCGCGTGACTTCTCGACCCTCCTGGGTGTGCTGCTGCTCTCCTCGTTCCTGGTGATCGTCGCCAACATGCTGATCGATCTCCTGCATGCCTGGCTCGATCCGCGCATCGGGGCCGCCTGAAGATGGCATTGCAGGTCGAACCCGGCGTCGGGACACCGGTTTCCGTCGACACCGGCAACCGTGCGGCGCCGCGCAAGCGCCGCCGGGTGCGCGCCTTCCTGCGCAACCCGACCTTCGTTGCCGGCGCCGCGATTCTCGCTTTCTTCGTCTTCCTGGCGCTGTTCGCCGATTTTCTCTGTCCCGGCGATCCGCTCGACATGGTGGCGCCGCCGGTTCTTTGGCCGGGGCAGGACCTTGCATTTCCGCTCGGCACCGATTCGCTTGGCCGCGACGTGCTCGCGGGGCTCGTCCACGGTTCTCGCGCTTCGCTGCTGGTCGGCATCTCGGCTGCGGCCATCGGGCTTGCGATCGGCATGTTCGTCGGCGCGCTGGCGGGCTTCTTCGGTGGCTGGATCGATACGGCGCTGACGCGGCTCATCGAGCTCTTCCAGACCACGCCCACCTTCATCCTGGTGATCGTCATCGTGGCGATCGGCGAGCCCAACCTGCAGACGATCGCGCTTGCAATCGGGCTTGCCTCCTGGCCGACCGTGGCGCGACTGGTACGCGCGCAGTTCCGCTCGCTGCGCGAATCGGATTTCGTCATGGCCGCGCGCAGCCTGGGCTACTCGCGCTGGCGTATCATCCTGCAGGAGATCCTGCCCAACGCCCTACCGCCAGTGATCGTCGCGGCTTCGGTGATGATCGCCAACGCGATCCTGACCGAGGCCGGTCTTTCTTTCCTCAACATGCGCGACCCCGACATCGTGAGTTGGGGCGGCATGATCGGCGCGGGCCGCGATCAATTGCGCACCGCCTGGTTCCTTACCGCGCTGCCCGGCGCCACCATCGCGCTCGCCGTGCTGTCGCTCAATCTGGTCGGCGACGGCCTGAACGAGATCCTCAATCCGAGGACCGAGCCATGAGCCTGCTGACCGTCGACAGGCTGTCGGTCGCCTTTCCCGGTCACACGGCGGTGCGCGAGGCGAGCTTCTCCATCGCGGCCGGCGAGACTTTGGCACTGGTCGGCGAATCGGGTTGCGGCAAATCGATAACGGCTTTCTCGGTGATGCGGCTGCTGCCATCCAACGCACGGATCGCGTCGGGCCGTATCCTGCTCGACGGCATCGACCTCCTGTCGCTCTCCGAGCCCGAGATGCGCGAGGTGCGCGGCGCAAAGGTCTCGCTGATCCAGCAGGAACCGATGACGTCGCTCAACCCGGTCTTGTCGATTGGGCTACAGATCACCGAGGTGATCCGCCGCCACGAGAGGCTGTCTCGCAAGGCTGCGCGCGCACGAGCGATCGAGCTGCTCGATCTCGTGCGCATTCCCGACGCCCACAGGCGCATCGACGATCATCCGCACAATCTTTCCGGCGGCATGCGACAGCGCGTGATGATCGCCATGGCGGTGGCCTGCCGGCCAAAACTTCTGATTGCCGACGAACCGACGACGGCGCTCGATGTCACGACACAGGCGCAGGTGCTCGATTTGCTGGACGATCTGCGCCGCCGCCTCGGCATGGCTGTCCTGCTGATCACCCACGACCTTGGCGTGGTGGCGCAGTGGGCGGATCGCATTGCCGTCATGTACGCCGGCCGAATCGTCGAGGAGGCCGGCATCGAGCCGTTCTTCGCCCAGCCAATGCATCCCTATTCGCGCGGACTTCTCGGCGCCCGGGTCGATGTCGATGCCGACGAACATTATTCGACTAATCGCTTGAGCGAGATCCCGGGCAGCGTCGGTTCGGCGGCCGGCGAAGCAGGGTGCTCCTTCGCACCGCGTTGCCCGGTCGCCGAGAGTGCCTGCCGTCAAGCCGTGCCATCGCTGCTCGCGCTGCAAGACGACCGCGCGGTCGCCTGTCCCGTGACCATCGCGCACGAAGGAGGCCCGCATGGCGCTGCTCGCCGTTAGGGATCTCCATACGCGCTATGCCGCGGGCAAGCAGGTGCTGCGCGCGGTCGATGGCGTGAGCTTCGAGGTCGGCCAAGGCGAAACCGTCGGCCTGGTGGGCGAGTCGGGCTGCGGGAAGTCGACGCTGGGCAAGACCATCCTGCGGCTGGTGCCGTCGGCCGAAGGTTCGATCGAGCTCGACGGCGCCAACATCACCCATCTTGGCGAAGGGGCGATGGCCCCGCACCGGCGGCGCATGCAGATGATCTTCCAGGACCCGTTCGGCTCGCTCAATCCGCGCCAGACGATCCGCACGGTGCTGGACACAGCGCTCAAGGTGCATCGGCTGGGCAACGCCACCGAGCGCGAGCGGCAATTGCAGGAGATCATCGCCCGGGTCGGTTTGCCTTCCGATTCGCTCGATCGCTACCCGCATGAATTCTCGGGCGGCCAACGCCAGCGGATCGGCATCGCTCGCGCCCTGATCCTGCACCCGGCATTGATCGTGTGCGACGAACCCGTCTCGGCGCTCGATGTCTCGATCCAGGCGCAGATCCTGAACCTTTTGGTCGATCTCAAGCGCGAGTTCGGGCTCGCCTATCTCTTCATCAGCCATGATCTCAGCGTCGTGCGTTACTTCGCCGACCGCGTTCTGGTGATGTATTTCGGCCGCATCGTGGAAAGTGCCTCGCATGCCACCTTGTGGCGCGACCCGCGCCACCCCTACACCAAGGCCTTGTTTGCCGCCCTGCCGTCAGCCGACCCGACGCACAAGCGCGCCGCACCGCCGATCAAGGGCGAGCTCGTCACCACGCAGCAGGTGAGGGGCTGTCGCTTCCATTCACGCTGTCCGGCCGCGACCGATCGCTGCCGGGCCGAGGAACCCCAGCTCCGCCCGTTGGGAGAAGGACACCATGCCGCTTGCCACTATGCCTGAGCGTGAGTTCGCCGACGCGCCGGTCTATCATCGCGCCACGGCGCAGGAGGCCGTGCAATGAGACCCAATCATCCGCTGAGCCGCATCGCAAACCAGCTCATGTGGGATCGCCTGATCTCGGTCGTCGAGGAGCAGGCGCAGACCCTGGTGCGCACGGCCTTCGGCACGCCGACGCGAGAAGCGGGCGATTTGTCGGCCGGCGTCTACGACACGCAAGGCCGCATGCTGGCTCAGGCCGTCACCGGTACACCGGGCCACGTCAACTCCATGGCCAAGAGTGTGGACCATGTGCTGGCCAAGATCCCGCTCGCTGAGATGGCCGAGGGCGATGTCTTTGTCCTCAACGATCCCTGGCAGGGCACCGGCCATCTGAACGACATCGTGATCGTCACGCCCACCTTCCGCCGCGGCAAGGCGGTCGGGCTGTTTGCCGACACGCTGCACGTGGTCGATATCGGCGGCCGCGGCGTCATGGGGGCGGCCAACCAAGTCTACGAGGAAGGGCTCTATATCCCGATCACCAAGATCGTCGACAAGGGCGAGGTCAATCACTGGCTGATGGATCTCATCGCCGCCAACGTGCGCGAGCCCGTCCAGGTGATCGGTGACATCTATTCCCTGATCGCCAGCAACGAGATCGGTGGCCGCCGCCTGGTCGGGATGATGGACGAGTTCGAGCTCGAGCATCTCGACGATCTCGCGCGGCACATCCTCGACCATTCGCGCGCGGCCAGCCTCGCCGCCATTGGCAAGCTCAAACCCGGAACGTATCGCAACGAGATGACGGTCGATGGCTTCAACGGCAAGCCGATGACGTTCAAGGCGGCGCTTACGGTGGGGCCCGAGGGCATCGATGTCGACTATGCCGGTTCACCCGGCGTCGTCGCGCAGGGACTGAACGTGCCGCTTTGCTATACCGAGGCCTACACTTCCTTCGGTGTGAAATGCATCATCGCGCCACGGGTCCCGAACAATGCCGCGTCGCTTGCCACCATCCGGATCACGGCGCCGGAAGGGTGCATCCTGAATGCCAAGCATCCGGCGCCGGTCGCGGCGCGCAGCACGATCGGCCATCTGCTTCCCGACGTCGTGTTCGGCTGCCTGATCCAGGCGCTGCCTGACGGCGTTCCGGCCGAGGGGACCTCGGGCCTCTGGAACCTTCGCCTGATGGGCGGGCCCGGCCGCGTCGATGGAGATCCTGCGATGCTCGCTTCAGCGACGCCTTTCAACATCACGTCGTTCCATTCGGGCGGCACCGGCGCACGGCCACGCGAAGATGGTCTCAGCGCCACCGCCTTTCCATCGGGCGTGCGCAATGTGCCGGTCGAGGTGACGGAGACGCTGGCACCGGTCGTGATCTGGAAGAAGGAGTTCTGGGAGGATTCGGGCGGCGCGGGCGAATTCCGCGGCGGGCTCGGCCAGGTGATGGAGATCAGCAGCGCCGAGACCATGCCGTTCGGCATCTCGGCGACTTTCGAGCGTGTGGTCTATCCGCCGCGCGGTCGCTTGGGCGGCAAGGCGGGAGCCGCCGGGAAGGTCGAGCTGATCTCGTCGGGCAAGAACCTGCCGCCGAAGGCCCATTCGAGCGTTCCCGCAGGCGAGCGGCTGCGCATCTCCATGCCCGGTGGTGGCGGTTACGGCGATCCGATGAAGCGTCCGGCGGAAAAGGTGGCCGCCGACGTCAGGCGAGGTCTGGTTTCTGCAGTCAAGGCGCGTGAACTCTACGGCGTCGCATTGACGGCAGATTTCAAGGTCGATGAACCGGCGACGGCAAAGCTTCGAATGAAGGTCGCCGCGGAGTAAGCTCCCGGCCATGAGATCGACCCTCTCGATCATGGCTCTCTCGATCACGGTCCTTTTGTCGTTCGTCCTGCCGGCGGCGGCGCAGGATCGCGCCAAAACCTGCCAAGGACCGTTGCCGAAAGGCTGGGAAGGCCAAGTCTACGCGGTGGACGGCAATACGCTGACCGGCGTCGGCCTCAAGTCAGCGATCCGGCTGTGGGGCATTCGCACGCCAAGGCTGCGTGGCGCGGACGACGTGGAGACGGTGCCTGGCATGGTGACGCGGGCGGCGCTCGAGGATCTGCTGGCGGCCGGCGAGCATCGCGTCTCGTGCAAGGTCGCGGCGTGGGACGATCAATGCCGGCTCGTGGCGCAATGCACCATCAGCGCCGAGATGCCGCGTGGCACACCGGCCGCAGCGCACGATATCGCATTGCGCTTGCTCGAAGACGGCTTCGCCTATGGCTTCGAACTCGGCTCAAGCTTGTCGTGGGACAGCGAGGCAAGTGCACGCTATGCGCACATCGAGGCGCTCGCGCGTCAGGCGCGCAAAGGTCTGTGGACGTTGTGGTTAGGTGAGGCAGAACAGACGACACTACCGACGAAGTAATCGCCTCAGCGCCGACGCTCGTTGTTACATCTGTGTAACATGCCACGCGAGTCCGGTGGACCGATATGCAATTTTCGACTCTTGCGCGCTGAAGCTGCGAACACGACTTCGCATTCACAAGCTCGTTACGGCTTGTGGTGATGAGACATGGCTGACTTGACCGTCGGTCGCGCGTTTTGAGTTGGGTTCGCGAGTAAAGTGTAAACATGAGTATGAGTACAAGTCCGCGCGCGAATGCGGCGCCAGAGATCGTTCCGCTCTTCGCTACGCCCCTTGTGATTTTCGATGTGCCGGACGCGCCCGCACTCAACAAGGAATTACGGGGCGTGATCGCCGAACGGGAAAAGAGTCAATCCAGCAAACAGAAATCGAACATAGGCGGCTGGCAGTCGAGCTGGGACATGGATCGTTGGGGCGGACCGCCGGCCATCAAGCTTCTGGCTTATGCTCGCAACGTCGCCAATCGGACCACGACGGATCCTGAAGGCAAGTCAGGCAATGGGCCGTATCCAGGTCACTTCGCCGTCACCTGGTTGGGCAACATGTGGGCCAACATCAACCGCAGTGGCCATGGCAACGAGTTTCACTCCCATCCCGGCGCCTTCTGGTCCGGTGTCTATTACGTCGACGATGGTGGCATCGATGCCGACCCGTCGCTGGGCGGCGAGCTCGAGTTCATGGATCCGCGCGGTCCGCTGCCGCTGATGAACGCGCCTCATTTGCGCATGTCGGGCAGTCTCACGGCCGGTACGACCGAGAAGGTCCGGCCAAAGGCCGGTCGGATGGTGGTCTTTCCGGCCTGGCTGATGCATCAGGTCCGACCCTACTACGGGATGGCCGAGCGTATCTCCATCGCCTTCAATCTCGCAGTGTGAGCGCAGCGCGCGGCGATCGCCGCTGCGTCGTTACCGCTCCCAACCCGATCCGGGATAAGGTTGGGGTCGGGAGTGGAATACCAAGAATGACCAAACCGACGCCGTGACAGAGTTCAGAGGCGTTGCGCCTCCATTTCGGAAGGCGCGTGCCAACGCCGCGGATTTCTGGCGCCTCTGGTATGTGGGCCTCGTCGTTTTCACCGTGCGCTGGCTGGAAACGGTCGCCGTCGGCGTCGTCGTCTACCAACTTACGGGCTCCGCCTTCCTGGTCGCCATGATGACCATGCTGCGCCTCCTGCCCATGGGGTTGTTCGGCGGTTTCATCGGCGAGCTCGCGGAGCGGCTCGACCGCAGGCTCGCATTGATCGGCGTTATCGCGATGATGGCGGCGACATCGGCCCTGCTGGCTGCCGTTGCCTGGATGGGCCGGCTCGAGGTCTGGCACCTCGCGCTCGCGAGCTTCGTCAATGGTTTCGGCTGGGCGACCGACAATCCGCTGCGGCGCGTGATGATCGGTGACATCGTCGGCCGCGAACGCATGAGCTGGGCGATGTCGCTCGATGTCGGCGCCAGCAATGCCAGCCGCATGATCGGCCCGATCGTGGGCGGCGTGCTCTTGGCCGGAATCGGGATCGAAGGCGCCTTCCTGCTGAGCGTCGTCCTTTATGCCACCGCGATCGGGGCAAGCCTTACGGTGCGCGCGCATAGCCCCTCGACGATCGGTGCCGGGCGGGTGCTCGCCCGCACGTTGGAGGGCTTCGCCGTGGTGCTGGCCGACAAGCGGCTCACCGCGACCATGGTGGTGACCATAATCTACAACCTCTTCGCCTGGCCCTTCACCAGCATGATCCCGGTGATCGGCCGCGACCAGCTCGCGCTGGGACCGGAAGGCGTTGGCATCCTCGCGGGCCTCGACGGCGTCGGCGCGTTCGTGGGCGCGCTGCTGCTCGCATTCCTGCTGACGCCACGCTGGTATGCGCACGCCTATGTGGGCGGCCTCGCCTGCTACACCGCGGCGCTGATCGTGTTCGCACTGGCCTCCGATCCGATCGTGGCGGGTGTGGCGCTGTTGGTCACCGGCCTCGGCGGCGCGGGCTATGCCACGCTTCAGGCGACCATCGTCTATCTCGCCGCGCCGCTCGAGATGCGCTCGCGCGTTCTCGGCGTGCTCTCGGTCTGCATCGGCACCGGCCCGATCGGGTTCGTCTGGCTGGGGTGGCTCGCGGACCGGATCGGCGCACCTGATGCAACCGCGATCACCGGCGCGCTCGGCCTGCTTGCCGTCGCGGTTACATTTCCGCTGTGGCGACGGATCTGATCAGACGTCGGACAGCAGGGGCGGCGGGCGACCATCCGAACCGTCGCCGCCTGAGTTGAGGCCGGCGTAGCCGGCGACCATGGCGCAGGCGAGCAACACGAGCACCACATGCCGGAGCTGCAAGCGGCGCGCCGTCGGCGTCGCCGGGATCTCCCGATCCAGGGGAAGCCAACTGTGCCACATCCAGATGGCGACCGGCACGGCGACGAAGGCAAGGAGGATACCGCCGGCGACGCTCCAGGCGTCGAGCCCATAGACGTTGTTGAACCACATCCATGTGATCAACTGGACGCAGAGGCCGAGGACGATCGGCAGGATCAGGCGCAGCAGCCAGGTCCAGGCCCGTTCATCGCGTGCCATCCCGGGGGGAGCGGCCAAATATCTGTCGCCAGCAAGGGGACGGGCTTTCGCAGCCGTCTCTTGGCTTGAAAAATCGGTCATCGCGCGACCCACACTCTAAAATCGGAGCGCTCTGCACCCACAGAGGCGCCCCTTAATCTCTTGAAAATCAGCAGTCACACGCTATGCGACCTCGATGGGTAAAAGCTGTGACATTCGTGGGAAATCTGCGGCGGGTGCCACTTTGACACACAGGCGGCGGACGTCGACGCGGCGCGCTCTTCCTGCAGGGACGTGGCATATTCGGATGATCCGACGACAAACAGTCGGAGGGGGAGGATCAGAACAATGAAGGCATCATCCGTTAGTTTTCAGGCAGCAGTCGTCTTCGTCATCGTCGGCATGGTCTGGGGGTTGATCATGGCGATCTCGGGCGACCATTCGGCCATGCCCGCGCATGCTCATCTCAATCTGCTGGGCTGGGTGTCGCTCTTTCTGTTCGGCATTTATTACCGACTGCATCCTTTGCTGGACCGCCACAGATCTGCAATGACGCAGGTCGGGCTTTGGATTGTCGGCACCGTCGTCCAGGCCGTCGGTGTGGGTCTCGTTCATACCGGCCATGAGAGCGGCGAGCCTTTCGCCGCGGTTGGGTCGCTCATGGTGCTGGCCAGCATGCTGCTGTTCGCCTGGCTGGTGTTCCGGAACGAGCGGGCCGGCCTGCCATCGCACTCTGCGACGGCACCGGCGGAGTAATCCGAGGGCAGATATCGCGCAGAGCAAAACGGCGGCCAACAGCAGGCTCTTGCTGTCGGCCGACGCGTTGCCCTACGCTGGGACAACGAAATGCGCGGGCTGCACGGCACAGCCAGCCGCCAAAACCGGTCCCCCGCCGGAAGAAATCAGCCGCACTGCGGCACGAGGGACAGGAAAGGACCAAGGGATAATGACGGAAGTTCAATACGTGGCGCCAGGAACGCTCGATGAGGCGGTGCGTGTCTTCGCATCGGCCTCGGGGGCGGCCCGGATCCTGGCCGGAGGCACCGATCTACTGGTGCAGATGCGTTCGGGCGCAGTTCGCCCGGGCCTGATCGTCGATATCAAGAAGATCGCCGAGATGACGGCCATCGAGCAAGGAGCCGACGGCAGCTTCCGGATCGGCGCCGCGGTGTCGGGGGCGGCGCTGCGCGAGCACGCAAAATTGAAGGCGATATGGCCTGGCGTGGTTGAGGCCGCGAATCTGATCGGCTCGACCCAGATCCAGGGTCGCGCCTCGGCGGGCGGCAATCTCTGCAATGCCTCGCCGGCCGGCGACAGCGTGCCGGCGATGGTGGCGGCTGCCGCCACGGTCACCGTGCAGGGGCCTAACGGCCGCCGGCAGTTGGCGGTCGAGAAGGTTCCGGCGGGACCGGGTCGCACGACCCTCGCCAAGGGCGAGATCGTCGTGAGCTTCACCTTGCCGCCCCGGCCCAAAGGCTCGGGCGACGCCTATTTGCGCATGATCCCGCGCACCGAGATGGATATCGCCGTGGTCGGCTGCGGCGTCAGCCTGACGCTGGACAAAGGCACCTGCACTGCGGCCCGTGTCGGGCTGGGGGCGGTGGCGCCGACCGTCCTGCTGGTCGAGGACGCCGCCAAGGCCCTGATCGGCTCGAAGCTCGATGCCGCGGCGCTCGACAAGGCCGCCAACGCCTGTCGCGCGGCCTGCCGGCCGATCGACGACAAACGCGGCACCATCGCCTACCGCACCCAAATCGCGGGCGTGCTCCTGAAGCGCGCCGCCACCATCGCCGCCGAGCGCGCCGGGAGAAGCTGACCATGGCCAAACTGCATGTTTCAACGACCATCAACGGCGAGCCGCACGAGTTCCTGTGCGATGCCGAGCAGAGTCTGCTCGACGTGCTGCGCGGGCCGCTCGGCCTCACCGGCAGCAAGGAAGGCTGCGCGTCGGGCGACTGCGGCGCGTGCAGCGTCACGGTCGACGGCCGGCTCGTTTGTTCCTGCCTGGTGCTGGCGCCCGAAGCCGAGGGCAAGAGCATCAACACGATCGAAGGCATGGCCACGAGTGACCAGCTGCATCCGTTGCAGCAGAAGTTCCTCGAGATGGCGGCCCTGCAATGCGGCATCTGCACGCCAGGCGTGCTGATGGCAGCCAAGTCGCTGCTCGACAGGAATCCCGACCCGACCGAGCATGAGGTCCGCTTCTGGCTGGCCGGCAATCTCTGCCGTTGTACGGGCTACGACAAGATCGTGCGCGCGGTGATGGAAACGGCCAAGGACATGAGGGAGGCAGTACGATGAACGCTCCGGTTTCAGAACGCTCCGACAACAAGTGGATTGGCCAACGCACCGTCCGGCCCGACGGCGCGGAGAAGGTCACCGGCCGCGCGGCCTATGCCGCCGACACGACCATGCCTGGCATGATCTGGGGCAAGGTGTTGCGCAGTCCGCATCCGCACGCGCGCATCCGCTCGATCGACACCTCGAAGGCCGAGAAGCTGCCGGGCGTGAAGGCGGTGATGACCGCCAAGGACATCGTCGACTTCCCGCTCGACAAGTCGGTGATGCTGGGCATCCAGGACATGCGCTGGATGTGCCGCAACGTCATGGCGCGCGAGAAGGCGCTGTTCGCCGGCCATCCGGTCGCAGCCGTGGCTGCGATGTCGGAGAAGATCGCCGACGAGGCCTGCAAGCTGATCGAGGTCGATTACGAGGTCCTGCCCTGGGTGATCGACGTCGAGGAGGCGATGAAGCCCGACGCCCCCATCCTGCACGACTTCATCAAGTTCGAGGGCAAGCCCTCCAACATCGCAGGCAAGATTGAGCACAAGCTCGGCGACGTCGAGAAGGGCTTCGCCGAAGCCGATGTCGTGATCGAGCGCAGCTTCCGTACCAAGCCCGTGCACCAGGGCTATATCGAGCCGCACGCCTGCCTGGTCAGCGTCTCGGACGGCAAGGCCACGGTGTGGAGCTCGAGCCAGGGCCAGTTCATGGTCCGGGCCATGAGCGCCTACCTCACGGGCCTGCCGCAGAATGATATCCGCGCCATTCCGGCGGAGATCGGCGGCGGCTTCGGCGGCAAGACCATCATCTACCTCGAACCGCTGGCGCTGATCCTGTCCCGGAAAACCGGCCGGCCGGTGAAGATGGCGATGACCCGCGAGGAGGTGTTCCGCGCTTCGGGTCCGACCTCCGGCTCCTACAGCAAGGTGAAGATCGGCGCCAAGAAGGACGGCACGATCGTCGCCGCGCAGGGCACCTTCTGCCTGCAGGCCGGCGCGCTTCCGGGTTCGCCCATCCGCGGTGCGGCGGGCTGCGCCTTCGCGCCCTACAACATCGCGAACGTGCACTCCGTCGGCTTCGACGTGGTGTCCAACCGCTCCAAGGTCGCGGCCTATCGCGCGCCCGGCGCGCCGCTCGGCTGCTATGCCACCGAGTGCGTGCTGGACGAGGTGGCCGAGGCGCTGAAGATGGATCCGCTCAAGCTCCGGCTGAAGAATGCGGCACGGGAGGGCACCAAGGCCGCGCATGGTCCGGTCTTTCCGCGCATCGGTTTCGTCGAGACGATCGAAGGCGCCGTCAACCACGACCACTACAAGACGCCGCTGCCCAAGGCGACCAACGGCCGGCTCTACGGCCGCGGCATCGCCAGCGGCTTCTGGTTCAATGCCGGCGGCGAGTCGAGTGCCCAGGTGAATATCAACGAGGACGGCACCGTCGTCGTGATCACCGGCCATCCCGACATTGGCGGCTCGCGCGCCTCGACGGCCAACATCGTGGCCGAGCTTTTGGGAATCGATTACCGCAAGGTGTCGGTGCTGATCGGCGACACCAGCGTGATCGGTTTCAGCAACCTCACGGGCGGCAGCCGCGTCACCTATGCCTCGGCGATGGTGGCGACACAGTCGACCGAACAGGTGATCACGACGCTTAAGGAACGCGCCGCCAAGATCTGGAAGATCGATCCCGACGCCGTCGTCTGGGAGAACGGCGAGGCTCGCCCGGCTGGCGACAACGCCGGCAAGTTCGAGCCGCTGACGCTCGCCCAGCTTGCGGCGCAGGCCACCGCGACCGGCGGCCCGATCGGCGCCGGCAAGCAGCTCAACACGACGGGCGCCGAAGGCGGCTTCGCCACGCACGTCTGCGACGTCGAGGTCGATCCCGAGCTCGGCATCGCGCGCGTGATCCGCTACACCTCGTTGCAGGATGTGGGTCGCGCCATCCACCCGGGCTACGTCGAAGGTCAGATGCAGGGCGGTGCGTCGCAAGGCATCGGCTGGGCGCTGAGCGAGGAATACATCTACGACAAGAACGGCAAGCTCGATAATGCGGGCTTCCTCGACTACCGCATGCCCGTGACCTCGGACTTGCCGATGCTCGACGCGGTCATCATCGAAGTGCCGAATCCGAAGCATCCGCAGGGCGTGCGCGGCGTCGGCGAGGTGCCGATCGTGCCGCCGCTCGCGGCGGTGTCGAACGCGGTCTATAACGCGCTCGGCACGCGCTTCTACAGCCTGCCCATGTCACCACCGAAGGTGCTGGAGGCGTTGCAGGCGAAGTCTAAGGCGTAAAAGAGCCTGATCGGTTCTCCTCCGGTGTCACACCGGAGGAGAGGCGAGGTCGGTTTCCCTGAGCCAGCCATCGAGGAGCAGGCCGTTGAAGGCGACGGCGCCATCTTGTGTATGCTCGTGGTGCCATTCCGTATAGTCGGTGGCCCAAGACGGAGACCACTCGATCACTCGGTCGCTCAGCCGGTCATGGACCAGGGCGGGACGACTGGGATCGAAGTCACTCATCGATTTGAAATTCTTCTGCGACATCGTGGCCTCACGCTTGGGTATGGTGGGACCATGGTGCCGGCGACCCCTACTGCTGATCGAGTGTCAAACCTGTGCCAGCAGAATCATTTTTGTGGCAGACCAATATATTGCGGCCAGAACTTCAAGGTAGGCCATAGCCTTAGCGCAATCCGACTTGCGCCAGCTCGACGTCAATCGAAAGCGACGACGTGCCGGATCTGGAACCCGCCCAGCAGCTCGGCACAGCGCTTCTTGATCGCCTCGCGTGAGGGCGAACCCGCAACCCGCACCTCGGCCAGCGTGCCGTAGGTTGCGTCGTTGCGTACCGTCACCTCGGCCTTCACGCCTTCGGCCTTCAAGGGTGCCAGCGCTGCATCGAACGCGCGCTGGGCCGCGTCGAGGCGCAGCGCGGGCTTGAAGATCTTGCCGACGCCAGTCACCGGCATCACCGGGATCGGCACGACCTGCACCGGCACGGCGGCGCGCTCGGGAATCTCCTTGCGGCAGAACTCGCGCAATTCGTCGGGCGTCGCTACGGCGTTGGGCTTCAGCTGCACGAAGGCCATCGGCAGCTCGCCGGCATAGGTGTCGGGCAGGCCGACGGCGGCCGCGGTCTCGACGGCGAGATGGCGCGTGAGCGCCTCCTCGATCATCACCGGATCGATGTTGTGGCCGCCGCGGATGATCAGGTCCTTCGAGCGGCCGGTGAGCCAGACATAACCGTCCGCGTCGAGCCGGCCGAGATCGCCGGAATCGAGCCAGCCGTCGGCAAGCATCGCGCCCTTGTTGTGGTACGGGTTGAGGTAGCCCGGCGTTACCTGCGGGCCGCGCATCAGCACATGGCCGATCTCGCCTGCCGTGCAGTCGCTCCGGATCGCGCCGTCGGGCGCCACATCGGCGATGCGCACTTCGAGATAAGGAAGGCGCAAGCCGACCGAGCCGGGACGGTGGTCGCCGTGTCTCGGATTCATGGTCGAATAGCAGTGCACCTCGGTCATGCCGTAACCCTCGATCACCGGCACGCCAATCTCGCTCTCGATGCGGCGGATCAGCTCGACCGGCACCGTCGAGCCGCCGGTCACGAAGCACTGCAGCGACGAGAGATCATGTCCGTCGCGCGGCACGTTCATGATGGCGGCAAGCGTCGTCGGCACCGCGCCCCCCACCGTCACCTTGTTGCGCTCGACGATGCCCCAATAGTCGCGCACCACGTTGGGATTGCGGGCACCGAGCGGCGTCGGGATCACCACCGTCCAACCGCTCGCGATCGCCGACAAGGCGCCAAAGATCGAACCGCCGACATGGAACTGCGGCAGCGGATTGAGGAGCACCGTGCCCGGTCCGAGATCGAAGAAGAGCGCGTTGCTCCAGGCCGCGAGCGCCAGCGCGCCGTGCGTATGCTGCGCGAGCTTCGGCAGCCCCGTCGTGCCGCCGGTATGGAACAGCGCCGCGACGGTATCGCGCTCGAGCTTCTTGGGCGCCACGAGCTTGTCGCCCGGCTGCCGGGCGCAAGCTGCTTCGTACTCGATCACGCCAGGCATGGGCGCGCTCTCGCTGCCTCCGACGCGGAACACTTTCAGTCCAGGCAAGGCAGCGCGGATCGCCTCGACCTTGGGCCAGATGTCGGCAAACAGCGAGGCATCGGCGGCGACCAAGGCCTTGGCGCCGGCCTCCTTCATGATGCCCGCGATCTGCGAGGCGTCGAGGAAGTAGTTCACCGGATTGGCGATGGCCGCGATCTCCGCGCCCCAGAGGGCGAAGAACGTTTCCGGCACGCTCGGCAGCAGCAGGGTGACGGTGTCGCCCGGGCCGATCCCTTCGGCGTGCAGCAGGTTCGCCGTCTGCAGCGCATGATGCAGCAGCGTTTCGAAAGTGACGTCCCGCACCGGATCGGCAGCGGTGGTGCCGGCGAGATAGCGAATGGCGATGCGTTGCGCGTTGTCCCGCGCGGCGGCCTGAAGCAGATCGAGGATGTTGCTGTTGCGGATACGTTCCTCGACCGGGACCTTCTCGATCTCGGCGACGTCTGCCTCGGTGCGGATTTTCATTCGTTTCCTGCCCAACGTTGTCGTTGGGCGGATATGAGCAGAGACCTACGTCTCTGTCATCGGATCAGCTTGCCGCTACTCCTGCGGCAGCCAGCTGTACCAGGTCCACAGTGCGACGGGCGCGGCGACGAAAACCAGGAGCACGCCACCCACGATGCTCCAGCTGTTCGGGCCGTAGACGTCGTTGAACCACATCCAGAAGATGAGCTGGCAGCAGAGGCCGAGGATGACCGGCAGCAAGAGCCTGATCACCCAGATGCACACGCGTTCCTCGCGCGACAATGGCGCAGTGGCCCGCACGACCTCGACGGCCGGCGTCTCGATCATCCGCAACTGTGGTTTCACAGGCTCCCACGGGCCCTGCAACGCACCCATCGATCCCCTCCAACCTGCGAAAGCGGCGCCACACCCCTGCGGACCGCCCTCGCCCCTACGATGCTTGGTAACGGAGCGGCCGTGACATTCCTGAGCGTTGTATGATTGCCCCAGCTTTGTCGCAGTGCCTGTATCAGGGCATGCTCAAGATCCTGCCGACCAGGGTCACGACGATCGCGAGACCCAGCAGGTAGGCCGCCAACAAAAGAAACCGAAAGGCCTTCCGCAGGTAGGGCCGCTGTTGACGTTGGGGGTCGGTGGGTGCGCTGACGGCGTCCAGCGGGGGCAGGTCCATGGGCATCACTGCGATATAGCCGTCGGCGCTAGACGTTCCTGTGATCTTGCCGATTGCGGCTGTGACCTTCACAAGCCTCGCGAGGCCGTCGATACTCGATGCACCCATACCGTTGATTGAGAGTCATGACCCAGCTTCGAATTCCGGCTGTCTACATGCGTGGTGGCACCAGCAAAGGCGTGTTCTTCCTGAAGGACGACCTGCCTGCCGACCCGGCGGCGCGCGAGCGGCTGTTGCTGCGCGTGATCGGCAGCCCCGATCGCTATGGCAAGCAGACGGACGGCATGGGTGGCGCTACCTCCAGCACCAGCAAAATCGTGATCCTCTCGAAGTCGACGCGATCCGATTGCGATATCGACTATCTCTTCGGCCAGGTCGCGATCGACAAGCCGGCGATCGACTGGTCGGGCAATTGCGGCAACCTCACCACCGCCGTTGGGCCGTTCGCGCTCACCGCAGGGCTGGTGAAGGGGCCGGGCGATGGCACGGCCACGGTGCGGATCTGGCAGGCCAACATCTCCCGCAAAATCGTGAGCCATGTGCCGATGCAGGATGGCGAGGTGGTGGAGCTGGGCTCGTTTGAGCTGGATGGTGTCACCTTTCCGGCGGCGGAGGTCAGGCTCGAGTTCCTCGATCCTGCCGCTGAGGATGAGGATGGCGCGGGCGGCGCCATGTTCCCGACCGGCAACCGGCTCGACACGCTCGACGTGCCCGGTGTTGGCAAGGTCGAGGCGACGATGATCACCGCCGGCAATCCCACGATCTTCATCGATGCCGCGCGGCTTGGATTGACGGGCACCGAGCTGCAGGCCGACGTAAACGGCAATGCCGATCTGCTGCGGCGTGCCGAAGCCGTGCGCGCGCATGGCGCGGTCGCGATGGGGCTGGTGAAGACACCCGAGGAGGCGACGGCCAAGCGCCAGCACACGCCCAAGCTTTCCTTCGTTGCCCGCCCCGCAGCTTACAAGGCTTCGGACGGCCGAACGGTCGAGGCGGGATCGATCGATTTTCTCGCCCGCATCTTCTCCATGGGTGTGCTGCATCACGCCATGACGGGAACCGGTGCGGTGGCGATCGCCGCGGCTGCTGCGATTCCTGGGACGGTCGTGAGCCGTCTCGCGCCGATGGGTGCCGACGGCCGCGTGCGCTTCGGCCATCCCTCCGGCACGCTCAGTGTCGGCGCCGAGGCGGCCGAGACGAACGGCCAGTGGACGGTGACGAAGGTGCTGCTGAGCCGCACCGCCCGCCGCCTGATGGAAGGCTGGGTGCGCGTTCCGCCGGCGTGAGCCGCCGGGCTAGCTGCTCTCGTTCGACAGCACATCGCCGAACAGGCTCCACTTCTCGCCGTCGAACTTCGCGAGCCGGACGGCCTGGATGGGATAGAAATCGGTCGGGCTGGTGTTGATCGCGATGCCGGGCAGCAGCAGTGGGATATGGAGCTTTCGCATGCTGGCGGCCTGCTTCATCAGGTTCGCCCGGGTCAGCTCGTCACCGCAGGCCGTAAGTACATGCTGCATCGTCGCCGAAACCGCATAGGCGTAGACGTTGCCTGCATCGGCCGGATTGGCGTCCGGCAAGTACTTCTTCATCCAGGCCATCCATTCCTTGAAATCGTCGTCGTTGGCCCATTGCGGATCGGTGGCATCCTTCAGGTAGGCCGCAGTGATGATGCCGGTGCTGTTGTCGAACCCAGCCGGCTTCAAGACGGCGGCGACTGAAGCCGAGACGTTGGCGAGGTATTGCACCGGCTTCCATCCGAGATCGGCCACCTTGCGGATCGCCTGGGCGGCGGCCTTGGGGGCGCCGTCGTTGAAGAAGACGTTGGCGCCTGAATTCTTGATCTCGATGATCTGGCTGTCGACGGTCGGATCGGTGACCTCGTAGCTCACCTTGGCCGAGACGAGATGCTCGTTCTCCTTGCCGAGACCCTTCAGGAACCCGCCGGTGTAGTCCTTACCCGAATCGTCATTCTGGTAGAGCATGCCGATCTTGAGGTCCTTCAGCTTGTCCTTGTGCGTGGCCAGGACATGCTTGGCGTAGATCGCGCCCTCGGTCGCGTAATCCGGCTGCCAGCCCATGGTCCAGGGGAAGTGCTCGGGATCGCCCCACTTCGAGGCGCCGGTGGCGACGAAGAGTTGCGGCACTTTCTTCTGGTTCAGGTACTTCTGCACCACGGTGTTGGTGGGCGTGCCGAGCAGCTGGTAGATCGCGAAGACCTGGTCGGCCTCGACCAGTTTGCGCACCATCTCGACGGTCTTGGACGGCACGAAGCCGTCGTCGTAGGTGATGAAGGTTACCTTGCGTCCGTTGATGCCGCCCTTGTCGTTGACCATCTGCCAATAGGCGGCGATCGCCTTGCCGATCGTGCCGTAGGCCGAGAGCGGACCCGAATAGGGGTTGGTGTGGCCGAGCTTGATCTCCTTGTCGGTGACGCCGGGATCGTACTTCCTGTCGGCGCGCGCGATGTAGGGCGCAAGGACAAGTGCGGCACTTCCGGCCGCGAACCCACGGCGATTGATCCTCGACATCCATTTCCTCCCGTCGTGCTTTGCGCAAGATCGTGAGGCGTGATTTTGCTGAGGATGTGGCGTCGAAGAAACCTGCCGCGTCTCTTTGTTTTCGCCCTGCGCAACCCTGCCCAATTGGACCGCAGCGGCCGCGACCCCACCCCCTGCCGGCGTTAGCTGCTCTCGTTCGACAGCACGTCGCCGAACAGGGCCCACTTCTCGCCGTCGAACTTCGCCAGGTGTACCGACTGAATGGGATAGAAATCGGTCGGGCTGGTGTTGATCTTGATGCCGGGCAGCAGCATCGGCACCTCGAGGTTGTGCATGCTGGCGGCCTGCTTCATCAGGTTGGCCCGGGTCAGGTCATCGCCGCAGCGCGTCAGGCAATCTTGCATCGTCGCCGAGACGGCATAGCCGTAGACATTGCCTGAGTCGGCTGGATTGGCGTCGGGCAGGTACTTCTTCATCCAGGCCTGCCATTCCTTGAAATCAGGATGGCTGGTCCATTGCGGGTCGGTCGCATCCTTCAGGTACTGGGCGGTGATAATTCCCTTGGAGTTGTCGAATCCCGCCGGTTGCAGCACGGCGGCGACCGAGGCCGCGACGTTGACGAGGTACTGCACCGGCCTCCAGCCGATATCGGCGGCCTTGCGGATCGCCTGCGCCGCCGCCTTCGGTGTCGCGTGATTGAAGAAGACGTCGGCGCCGGAATCCTTGAGCTGGATGATCTGGCTGTCGACTGTCGGGTCGGTGATCTCGTAGCTCACCGTCTTGACCAGGAACTTGTCCTTGTCCTTGCCGAAGCCGCTGATGAAGCCGTTGAGGTAGTCCTTTCCGGAATCGTCGTTCTGATAGAGCACCGCCACCTTTGCGTTCGGGTGGTTTGCCATGATGTGCTTGGCGTAGATCGCGGCCTCGGTCGCGTAGTCCGGCTGCCAGCCCATGGTCCAGGGGAAGTGCTCGGGATCGCCCCACTTCGAGGCGCCGGTGGCGACGAAGAGTTGCGGCACCTTCTTCTGGTTCAGGTACTTCTGCACCACGGTGTTGGTGGGCGTGCCGAGCAGCTGGTAGATCGCGAAGACCTGGTCGGCCTCGACCAGCTTGCGCACCATCTCCACTGTCTTGGGCGGGCTGTAGCCGTCGTCGTAGGTGATGAAGGTCACCTTGCGGCCGTTGATGCCACCCTTGTCGTTGACCATTTGCCAATAGGCGGCGATCGCCTTGCCGATCGTGCCGTAAGCTGAAGCTGGCCCCGAATAGGGGTTGGTATGGCCGAGCTTGATCTCCTTGTCGGTGACGCCGGGATCGTACTTCTTGTCGGCGCGCGCGATGTAGGGCGCAAGCATGAGTGCAGCGCTGCCAGCCGCAAACCCGCGGCGATTGATCCTCGACATCTTTATCTTTTCCTCCCAGCCGGATCGTACGTGAGGCCAAGCAGTCAGAGCAGGTGGCCTGCCCGTTCTGCCTTGGTCCGGAGATAATTTTCGTTGTGGCCGTTGGCCGGAAAGGAATGCGCGACGCGCTCGGCGACCTCGATGCCGTGGCGGGCGAGCTGGGCGATCTTCTGCGGATTGTTGGTCATCAGCCGGACCCGCTTGATGCCCATGCGGGCAAGCATCGTCGCGGCTGGCGCATAGATGCGCTCGTCGGCGTCGAAGCCCAGCTGCTCGTTGGCGTCGATGGTGTCGAAGCCGTCGTCCTGCAGCTCATAGGCGCGCAGCTTGTTCACCAGCCCGATGCCGCGGCCTTCCTGCGCTAGGTAGAGCAGCACACCCGAGCCCTCTTTCGCGATCTGGGTGATCGCGCCGCGCAGCTGCACGCCGCAGTCGCATCGCAGCGAGCCCAGCAAATCGCCGGTGAAACATTCTGAGTGGAGGCGGATCAGCACCGGCTCGGTCGGATCGATCTCGCCGACCACGATCGCGAGATGCTCCTTGCCGCCGTCGCTCGGCCGCCAGGCGAGGATGCGTGCGTTCTCCGCGCCCGCGAGGGGCACGTTGGCCTGCGCCACCTGTTGCAGGTTGCGTGCCGCCGTCTCTTCGTAGGCAAGGACGTCGCTGGCGTCGACATAGACCAGGTCCTGTTCACGCGCCCAGTCGCGCCGCTTGTTGCCGCTATCGCGTGTGAGCGGTCCCACCACGACGGCAGGTAGCAGTCGGGCAAGCTTGGCAAGCTCGATCGCGGTCTTGGCGATGCGCGGTACGTGGCTTGCCACGGGCCGCGAGAAATGGCGCAGGGCAATGTGCCGGGCCGCTTCGGGCCCCTGTTCGTGCGGCCGCAGGATGACGTCGACCGGCACGCCGGCCGGCAGGTCGAGCGTGATGGGCATGTTGGTGTCGCCCATGCCGCCGGCGATGTGCGGCGGGATCTCCATGCCGATCGCCTCGACCCGGCGCCGCGTGGTGACCAGCACTGGCGCGGCCTGGGCCAGCCCCTGGAGTCTCTGCAGAGCGAATGCGGTGCACGATTCGGCCGCAATCACCAGGCCGGCGGCTCCGTCCTCGTCGCGCAGGACAACGGTACCCCCGCGGCGCAATTCGGCCATGGCACGTTCGACGGCTGCCAGGGCCGCTGCGGTACGGGATTGGACTTCGGCCGGACTCATGACGTCAATATATGGAGCACTATAGCCCGCTTGGCATCAGGTGGGCGGGCATTTTGCGAAATTCGGACGCTTTTGCAGAGCGATGACGCGGTATATAGACTGGCGCCATGGACTCAGCCACCAGCACCATCTCGGCCAACAACCGCGGCAAGAAGATCCTCCTGGTTGATGACGACCAGGCCTTGCGCACCGTGCTCGCCGAGCAGCTCGATCTGTATGACGGTTTCACGACCATCCAGGTCGGGACCGCAGCCGAAGGGCTCGAGAAGGCCAAGCTTGCCCACTACGATGCCGTCCTGCTCGATATCGGGCTGCCCGATATGGATGGGCGTGAACTCTGCAAGCTGATGCGCCGCCAGGGCGTGCGGGCGCCGGTCATCATGCTGACCGCAGCCGATTCCGACGCCGACACCATCCTCGGTCTCGAGTCGGGCGCCAACGACTACGTCACCAAGCCATTCCGCATCAACGTCCTGCTCGCCCGCCTGCGCGCCCACTTGCGCCAGCACGAGCGCAGCGAGGACGCGGTCATGACGATCGGTCCTTACGAGTTTCATCCGGCCGGCAAGATGCTGGTGGAGAAGGGCGGCAAGCGGAAGATCCGGCTGACCGACAAGGAAGCCTCGATCCTGAAGTTCCTGTTCCGCGCCGGCGATCGGGCGGTGGCGCGCGACGTGCTGCTGAACGAGGTGTGGGGCTACAACGCGGGCGTCACCACGCACACGCTCGAGACTCACATCTACCGGCTGCGCCAGAAGATCGAGAAGGATCCCGCCAACGCCGCCATCCTGGTGACCGACCGCGGCGGCTATCGCCTGCAGCCTTAGAGTCGTTTTGTCGTCCTGAGCGCGTGCCCCCTTGCCACTCAGTGACGGGCTCGTCATCCTTTCGGCCAACGAGAAGGACCGAGGAGGCGAGCATGAGCGACAGCAAGAGCCAGAAGGGCACACAGCGCATCTATTCGCTGCCTGTCGAGGTCACCGACTGGAAGTTCGACGGCGCCACCGAGATCCACTTCAACTGGGAATATGACGACGGTTCGTCGGCGCTGCTGGAGCTCTACGACAAGGGCAAGAAGCAGCAATGGGATGCGAGCACGCGGCTCGACTGGTCGCTCGAGCTCAATCCCGACAATCCGATGGAGCTGAAGGACGAGGCGATCTCGATCTACGACACGGATTACTGGCGCAAGATGACGGACAAGGAGAGATCCTGGCTGCGCCGCCATCTGCAGGCCAATTCGATCAGCCAGTTCATGCACGGCGAGCAGGGTGCGCTGATCGCCACATCCAAGATCGTCGCCACCGTGCCCGATATGAACGCCAAGTTCTATGCCGCCACGCAGGTGATGGACGAGGCGCGCCATGTCGAGGCCTACAAGCGCCTGCTGCACGAGAAGTTCCAGCTCGCCTATCCGATCAACAAGGCATTGCAGACGCTGCTCGAGCAGACGCTGACCGACCGGCGCTGGGACATGACCTATCTCGGCATGCAGGTGCTGATCGAGGGCCTGGCGCTCGCAGCCTTCCAGTCGATCCGCGACAAGTCGGGCAATACGCTGGCCGGCGCCGTGAACGCCTATGTGATGCAGGACGAGGCGCGCCACGTTTCGTTCGGCCGCCTGGCCTTGCGCGACTATTATCCGCAGCTCTCCGATGCCGAGCGCGACGAGCGCGAGGAATTCGTGGTCGAGGCGCTCGTCTTCATGCGCGACCGCTTCAACCAGGCGGAAGTGTGGGAGCGGCTCGGGCTGCCGGCCAAGATGCTCGACGACATCCACTACAACTCCAAGCAGATGAATTCCTTCCGCGGCCGGCTGTTCAGCCGCGTCGTGCCGACGGTGAAGGACATCGGCCTGTGGGGCGAGCGGGTGCAGAAGGCCTTCGCCGAGATGGGCGTGATGGACTACGCCAAGGTCGACGTCACCGAGCAGCTTGCCAACGACGGGCGGGTCGCCGACGACTTCGACAAGAAGATGTTCGTCGATCGCGCGATCGCCGCCGAATAGGCGACCGTCCGCGGCGGCCTCAGCGCCGCCGCGCCAACAGCAGGAGCAGAAGTCCGAGCAGCGCCGCCGGCACCAGGAGCGGCCAGCGGACAAGCGCCACCAGCCAGGCGCCGGCCACGGCGCCGACCAGGTAGCCGGTCCAGGTGAAGGCGAGCAGCCATGGCTTGGCGATCGCAGACAGGGCCGGTTGCGCGCGATGGCCGGTGCACCGGTCAGCCAGGGCATCGGCGGTCCGCGCGAGCGAGCTTGTCACCACCACGGTGCTGATCGCGACGCCCTCGAAGTGCGTGATCGCGGAGGCCTGTATGCCCATCGCCACCGCGAGGATCAGCACCTGCGGCTCGGGCGCAAGGGGCACGAAGCCAAGGCCCGCGATCACCAGCGCTTCGATCAAGAGGCCGAGCGTCGGCTGGCCGCTCAGCCGCAGCATCAGGCGCGACAGCACGGCGCCCACGAAGAAGGCGAGAAGCGGCGCGAGGTGATGCCAGCTTCCCGGATAGTCGCGCTGGGCGACGGCGATCCCGGCCAGTACGGTATTGCCTGTCATGTTGGCGGCAAACACACCGCCCATGCTGAGGTAGCCCACGGCATCGGCGATGCCGGCAACGATGGCCAGCGTCACGGCCTCGAGGGTGGAACGCCGCACGGCTCAGAGCCCGAAGCGTCGCCCCGTCGTGAAGGAAAGCAGCCGGCCGTTCTCGAAATCGAGCTGCGTTCGCGTCGATATCCGCTGGGCTGGCCCATCCCACTCGACCGTCGCGAAGTCTCCGGAGGCGATCGAGGCCGCCGAGACCTGCCGGCCGTCACAGCCCATCACCTCGGCGGTCTCGGCATAAGTCATGCCGCGCCGCAGTTCGCTAAGTTTCTCGTCGTTCACGCCGCAACCCGACGCGCATCCTGAGGCCAGGGAAGCGACTGCGGCGGGAAGACAGATACGCGTGGTCGTGGATCGCCTCATCGCCGCCTCCCGATCACACGACGTCGTAGGTGATCTCGACCTCCGGGCCGAAGCAGTGGGCCTGGCAGGTCAGGATCCAGTTGTTGGCGAGATCGTCCGGTGTGTAGATGTCGTTCTTCGCCAGGACGATCTTGCCCTTGATGCGCTTGGCCGCGCAGGAGGCGCAGAAGCCCTCCTCGCAGGAGGAGAGCGGGTTGAGTCCGGCAGCACGCGCGGCTTCCAATACGGTCTGCCCCTTCGTGTAGGGGATCTTGTGAACCTTGTTCTCGAAGTGGAGCGTGATCTCGCTCGGGATCACATCGCCTTCTTCCTGCGGCTCGACGGGCACGGAGTCATTGCCCGAAGCTTCGAACCGCTCGAGGCGCACACGATCGCGTGGCATCCCGGCGCCCAGCAGCGTGCTCTCGACCAGATTCATGAACGGTCCGGGGCCGCAGAGATAGGCGTCCGCTCCCTCGAAATCCTTCATCGCCTCGACGATCTCTTCCGGTTTGGTGAGGCCCTGTTCGATGTCGACATGATGGATGACATCCAGTCGCTCCGCATGGCTGCCCAGCAGCGCGACCAACTCGGCGGCGAAGATGATCGAGGGTCGGTCGCGATTGGCGTAGAACAGGCGGATACGGCGCGTACTCAACTTCAGTGCGCTCTTGATCAGCGACATCATGGGCGTGATGCCGCTGCCGCCGCCGAACAACAGCAGCGGCGCATCGCTTGCGGACAGCACGAAGCGCCCGGCCGGAGGCAGCACGTCGATGAGGCCGCCTTCCTGCAGCGCATCGTTGAACCAGTTGGAGCCCCTGCCGCCGGTGACACGTTTCACCGTCACCTTGAGATGGCCCTCCGTCTCGGGCGCGCTCGACAGCGAATAGCAGCGGTTGAACGCGCCTTCGTCGTGCGGCACGCGGAAGGTCAGGAACTGGCCGGCGCGATACTTGAACTTGTCGGCGAGGTCGCCCGGCACCTCGAGGACGAAAGAACGCGCATCGGCGGTCTCCTGGACGATCTTGGCGATGCGCAATTGATGGTAAGCCATTGATAAGTCTGCCTTCACTCCAGGTGCGATTTTACCCGGCGACTCTCACAACAGAGTGTGCTATTTTCGCCGCGAAAAGTGAACAGAGCGTCATTTTAAGACGTTCCGCGTTTTGGGGATGGGACAAGGTTCAAGCTCAGGAGGCAAGGGCCTATGACGACCAAAAAGATCTATCAGCTTCCGGTCGAGATTACCGAGTGGAAGTTCGACGGTGCGACCGAAATTCACTTCAATTGGGAATACGACGACGGCTCCGCCGATCTGCTGAATCTCTACGAAAAGGGCAAGCAGCAGCAGTGGGACACCAGCACCCGCCTCGACTGGTCGCAGGATCTGTTTGAAGAAAATCCGATGGGCATGGTCGATGAGTCGATCCCCATCTACGGCTCTCCAGTGTGGGCCAAGATGACGGAGAAGGAGCGGAACTGGCTGCGCTTCAATCTGCAGTGCCATTCGATCTGCCAGTTCATGCATGGTGAGCAGGGCGCCCTGATCGCCACCGCCAAGATCGTCAACACCGTGCCCGACATGAACGCCAAGTTCTATGCCGCCACGCAGGTGATGGACGAGGCGCGCCATGTCGAGACCTACAAGCGGCTGATCCACGAGAAGTTCAAGTCCGCCTACCCGATTACACCGTCGCTCAAGACCCTGCTGGAGCAGACCCTGTCCGATCGGCGCTGGGACATGACCTATCTCGGCATGCAGGTGTTGATCGAAGGCTTGGCGCTTGCCGCCTTCCAGCGCATCCGCGATCAGGCCAAGAACAACCTTGCCGCCGCCGTGAATGCCTACGTCATGCAGGACGAGGCACGCCACGTCACCTTCGGGCGGATGGCCTTGCGCGAATACTATCCGCAGCTCTCCGATCACGAGCGCAACGAACGCGAGGAGTTCACGGTCGAGGCGCTCTACTTCATGCGCGATCGTTTCGACCAGGGTGAAGTCTGGATGCGCTCGGGACTGCCGGTCGAGGAATTGAAGGCGTTCGCCAAGGAATCGGGCGCCACGCAGCAGTTCCGCTCGCGGCTCTTCACCCGCATCGTGCCGATCCTGAAGGAGATCGGCCTGTTCGGACCGAAGGTTCAAAAGGCGCTGGGCGACATGGGCGTGATGGAATACGCCAAGATCGATGTCGACAAGCTGATCGGCAACGACATGAAGGTCGCCGAGGACTTCGACGCCAAGAAGTTCGTCAAAGACGCGATCGCAGCGGAGTAGCGGAAACCAAAGATCCCTCGGCTTCGCCTCGGGATGACACGGTGTTGATCCAAAAGATCGTGTCATCCCGAGCGTCAGCGAGGGATCTTTATTCTGGCAACGGAAACGCAGCAGCTATTTACAGCTCTCGATACGTGGCGGCGCGTCGATGACCGTTGCCACCCGGGAGATGTCGAGGCATCTCCGTCCGATCCAACCCTTCTGCTGCACGAACAAGGCACGGCGAGAGAAGGTCGCGGCCTGCTCGGCTTGTGTCGCGCGCGTTCGCGCGAGCATCCAGTAGAGCGCATAGAGATTACCCGTGGCGAAGTCGGCGGCGGCGACGTCGAGGTCCTTGTTCCACAAAGCTGCGTTCTTGGCGGCTGCCCCGGTGGGATCTTCAAGCCCTGCCAGCCAGGCATGGGCATTGCTCGCCAGCGCATAGGAACTGCCTTGCTGGGTGCGCAGCGCCTTCATGTCGCGAGCGACAGCGAGGTAAGGCTTGCCTTCGATCGTGTCGCCGGCACAACCGGACTCGCGGCAGAGCAGGGTGAAGGTCAGATACTCGGCGAGAATGATCTCGACATTGCCGTTGTTGTGTCGGCGCCAGGCGCGGGCGAGCCGCCATCCTTCGGTCAGCTCGGGGCCCCAGGCCTTCTGCGCCTGCGGTGTGTCGCGCTCGAAGTCGCCGATCACGGCCTGCGCCGCTGCCTGCCACTCCGCCGGAATCTGCGCATGCGCGACTGGCGCGATCAGGAGCAGGAGGAGCGCCAGGACGAGGCTGGTCATAGGCGTCAATATTGCCGCGCCGTCTTGCGGTCGCGGCTTTCGTATTGCACGAGATTGTCGGCGCGCAGCTCGATGGCGTCGCGGGGCCGCAGGCGGCGCGCCTGGGCCGGCGTGATCAGGCGATGGTGCCGCGCATCGTCGATGGCGGCGCCGACCTCCCAGCAATCCTCGTCGTTGGTCACCCACAAGGCGGTCGCGAAGCGCCGCAGATCGACCGGCACCGAATAGGCGCGCAAGGTCTTGCGTTCATCGTTGGTGTATTCGTGGAGATAGGACATGGCGAGCTCACGCGGGCTGCGATAAACGGGATCGCGCCAACGCAGCCACACGTGGTTGCTTTTGGAGATGGCGCCCCAGCAGCCGTCGCGCTGGAACAGGGTGACGACGTGATCCGAATCGCGCTCCGCCGTCAGGTCCATGACCAGGGGCGGCTCGCCCTGGAGCCAGAGTGCACAGGCGGCGGTGAAGGCCGCTTCGATACAGTGCGCCTCGCGATGATGCAGCACGCCCCTGACCGAGCGCAGCGTGTCGCCGCCTCGCTCGAAGTTGGCCTTGAGGCCGAACAGGAATTCCTGGATGTGGCCCGGCGTCTTGAGCGCCCGCAAGATCCGGCCTTCTTCGACGGTCAGTCCGAGCTGCGCAGGGGTAGGCTTCTTGAGGCGCATCGCAGGCAGTGTGCCGCGTGACGGCCGCACTTGTCATCCGGCGGAATTCGGGAAGCGGTTGGTGGAGCTGAGGGGGATCGAACCCCTGACCTCCTCATTGCGAACGAGGCGCTCTCCCAGCTGAGCTACAGCCCCCCGTTCCCGAAGACCGGGCGGATAATGCCTATGGGGGCCCCTGTCAAGCAAACGACCCTGTGGTAGCGTCCCGCCGGTTTCAATTGGAGTATCACACTGTGGCAACCGAGAAGAAAACGATCCGGAGCGATGCCGCTCCCAAGGCCCTTGGGTCCTATGCTCAGGCTATCGTGGCAAACGGCATGGTCTATTGCGCAGGCCAGCTCCCGATCGATCCGGCGACAGGAAACTTCGTGCCGGGCGGAATCACCGAGCACACCGAGCAGGTGCTCAAGAACCTGCGTGCGGTACTGAAGGCGGCCGGCAGCGATCTCGACCGCGCCGTCAAGACGCTCGTCTTCATCAAGAACATGAGCGATTTCGCCGCCATGAACGAGGTCTACGCTCGACCGGAATATTTTGGCCCCAATCCTCCGGCACGTTCTACCATCGAAGTGGCGCGGCTGCCGCGCGACTCACTAATCGAGATCGAATTGGTGGCGATTGCCTGATCCGTTCTATCACCTGCTGGCATGGGTTCTGGGCTTCGGCTCGTTCTTCCTGCTGGTCCTGCTGATCGGCCATGTGCTGGTGGCGTTGGTCGTGATCATCCCGACATGGCGCATTTGCGTGCGTGCGGGGTTCGCCGGCGCATGGTCGCTCCTGCATCTGATCCCGGTGATCGGCTCGTTCGTCGTCATGGCGATCCTGGCCTTCGGTGACTGGCCGAACGGCGAAGCGACGTCTGATTGATGGACGCGGGATCGAATTGATATGGGCACCGAGTTCGTGGCTCTCCTGGGTCTCGCCGGTCTCTCCAGCGCCTTTGCCTTCGTGGCGCTGGTGCTGGCGGCCTGGATGGCGTGGCGCATCGTCGAGAAGGCGGGGCTGCCGGGCTGGACCGGTCTCGGTGCGGTTCTCCTGACACTCACGGGGGTGGGCACGATCGTGCCGTTGATCCTGCTCTGGATCTTCGCCTTCATGCGTTGGCCGCGCGATGCGGCCTTCGCCTCGCCCGCGAGGGCGCCGGCCGCGCCCGGTCCTGCAACGGGCGGCCCAATGGCAGGCAGCTCGGGAGCAGGCGGCAGTACCGCACCGGCTGCTCCGTCAGCCTTGCCGCCGCCGCCAAAGGCGCTGGCCGACGGCCGGGGCTGGACGCTGACGGGCAAGCTTGGCGATGGCCAGGCGGTGTCGCTGTCCTTCGATGCCTCCGCATCGGCCTGGATGCTGACGGGGGCGGCGGCGGCCCAGCCGACCGATCTTTCCCTGCCCGACCCTTCGGTGGGCCAGCCGCACGCCCGGCTGATGGTCGCGGGTGCCCGGCTCGGTCTTGCCGATCTTGGCACGGCTGGCGGGACTTTCATCGATGGCGCCCGGCTCCTGCCGGAGCATGGACCGCGCGATATCACGGCCGTGCGTACGATTCGCCTCGGGGGCGTCGAACTGACGCTTTCGCGGGTCTGAACTGGTCCGAACTGGCCGGAAATGGGCCGGCGGAAATAGGCTTGTGATCGACAATCCCCGCCGAGTAGGGTGCGCGCGGCCGGCGGCGTGCCGGCAGTCTAGAGCGGAGCGCCGATGATCTCGCCTGCGGGTTTGGTCGATGGTCTGATCGAATTCTATACCTGGGTCGTGATCGCGGCTGCGATTGCGAGCTGGTTGGTCGCCTTCGGCGTTGTGAACGTTCGCAACCAGTTCGTTCGGATGATAGTCGACTTCCTCTACCGGATCACCGAGCCCGCGTTGCGGCCGATCCGTCGCGTTCTGCCCAACCTCGGTGGCGTCGATATTTCGCCCGTTGTCCTGATCCTGGGATTGGGCCTCGTGCGCTGGTTTCTCGCGAGCTACGTCTTCGTTGGTCCGCTTCGCTGAGCGACCTGCCGTTCCTGCGCCCCAGCCGTTCGGGTGCCACCGTTGAATTGCGCGTTCAACCGCGGGCGCGGCGGACGGCCCTCGAGATTACCGGTGCGGCGCTCAAGGCCGCTGTGACCTCGCCGCCCGAAGACGGCAAGGCGAATAGCGCGGTGATTGCACTACTGGCCGAGAGCTGGCGGTTGCCGAAATCGTCCTTCGCCGTCGTCAAAGGCGCGACGTCGCGCGACAAGACGGTGAGCGTGTCGGGTGACCCGCAGATGCTGGTTGGTCGCATAGAAGAGTGGGTGAGGCAGCATGGCTGAGGCGAGACTGATCGACGGCAAGGCGTTTGCGTCGGGCCTGCGCGAGCGCGTGGGCAAAGGCGTCGCCGCGCTGAAGGCAGAGACGGGCGTGACGCCGGGCCTCGCCACTGTGCTGGTCGGCGACGATCCGGCAAGCCAGGTCTACGTGCGCAGCAAGGGCAAGATGGCGGCCGAGCTCGGCATGGCGAGCTTCGATCATCGCCTGTCGGCGGGAACGACCGAAGAGGAGCTGCTGACGCTGGTGGCCAGACTCAATGCCGATCCGTTGGTCAACGGCATCCTGGTGCAGCTCCCGCTGCCCAAGCAGATCGAAACCCCGCGCGTGCTGCTCGCGGTCAATCCGGACAAGGATGTCGATGGCTTTCACCCCATCAATGTCGGGCGCCTGGGATCGATCGCGCCCGGTGCACGGCTCGACTTTCCGGTGCCCTGCACGCCGCTCGGCTGTTCGATGCTGTTGGCCGATGCGCTGGGATCGCTTGCCGGCCTCCATGCCGTCGTCGTGGGCCGCTCCAATCTCGTTGGTCGGCCGGTGGCGCAACTGCTGCTGCGCGCCAATTGCACGGTGACCATCGCGCATTCGCGCACGCGCGACCTGGCCGCCGTTTGTCGATCCGCCGACATCCTGGTGGTGGCGATCGGCAAGCCAGGCTTCGTGCGTGGCGACTGGATCAAACCGGGTGCTGCTGTGATCGATGTCGGCATCAACCGCGTGCCGACGGCGGAGGGCAAGACGCGTCTGGTGGGCGATGTCGCTTTCGCCGAGGCCTTGCCGATCGCCGCACATCTCACGCCCGTGCCCGGCGGCGTCGGGCCAATGACGGTCGCCTGCCTGATGTACAACACCTTGCAAGCTGCACGTCGCAAGGCCGGCCTGCCCTTCGTGGCGGTCTGATTAGGTCTGAGTGGTGAAATAACACTGCCTCACCCTGAGGAGCATCGCGCAGCGATGCGTCTCGAAGGGTGGAAACGAGCACCGCGTCTGTTGCCCATCCTTCGAGACGCGGCGGCCCGTGGCCGCTCCTCAGGATGAGGTGATTATATGCAAGTTGCATATGCTGGTCTTGAGACCGCGAGCACCCCGCCCTGAGCTTGTCGAAGGGTCCGGCTCGCTCATGAACCGTCGTCGAGATCAGTTCTTCTTCATCCCTGCCACCAGCGCCACCACGTTGTAGCGCATCATCGCGTCGTAGGTCGGCGCCGGACCATCCGGCCGCGAGAGCGCGTCGCTGTAGAGGCGCGGACCGACGGTGGCGCCCGAGTCGCGCGCTATCTCGTCGATCAGGTTGGGGTTGGTGAGGTTCTCGACGAACAGCGCCTTGATCTTCTGCGCACGCACCTCGCGGATCAGCATCGCCATGTCGCGCGCGGTGGGTTCGCTGTCGCTGTTGTAGCCGCGGGGGGCGGCGAAGCGGACGCCGTAGGCACGGGCAAAATATTCGAACGAGTCGTGGCCGGTGATCGCCTTGCGCCGATCGGACGGCACGCCCGCGATCTCGGTGCGGATCCAGGCGTCAAGTGCGGCGAGCCGGCCGTCGTAGTCGGCCGCGCGGGCGCGATAGAAAGCAGCGTTGGCCGGATCGGCGGTAGCGAGACCGTCGGCGATGTTGGCGACGTAGCGGCGTGCGCATGACACATCCTGCCAGCAATGCGGGTCCGTCCCGCTCGGCACGCCGGCCGATGCCACGATGCGTTGCCCCTTGAACGAGGCCGCCTCGGCGAGACGATCGAGCCAGCCTTCGAAGCCGAGGCCGTTGCTTGCCAGCACCCGCGCCGCCGCCAGCAGGCGCGCATCGCGCGGCCGTGGCTGGTAGGTGTGCACGTCGGTGTCCGGTCCCACGATCGCGCTGACCTCGACCTTGTCGCCGCCCACCTCGGCCACGAAGTCGGCCAGGATGGAGAAGGTCGCCACCGCCTTCAGCCGCGCCTCGGCGCAGGCGGGCAGCGGGCCGAGAACGAGCAGGGTGGCGAGCAGAAGGCGCAACATAGTGTTATAATGTAACATAACCTGGCGTGCTGTCACGCGAGAGCCGTCACAGCGGAAAGTCGAGCCATTGCGGGGCGTGGCCGGTGGCCTCGAAGAAGCGGGAAAGATCGGCGAAGTCGATCGCCGTCGTCATGGTGTTGGTGAGCGGATGGGCATTGATAGGCCCGCCGTCGCGCAGGGCGCGATCGAGGACAAGCGTCACGCGGCGCTCGCTATCGTTCGCCATCGCGAACGGCGTCACCGATCCTGGCTCGACACCCAGCACGCGGCGCAGCCGGTCGGGACTGCCGAACGAGAGCCGGCCTGCATCAAGCACTTCGCCCAGCCGCTTGAGGTCGATTGCGCGATCCTCGAGCGCGACGACCAGCCACATCTCCTCCTTCTTGTTGCGCAGGAAGAGATTCTTGATGTGATGGCCCGGCAGCTCGCCGCGATGGGCCTTCGCTTCCTCGACCGTGAAAACAGGAGCGTGCTCGACCGAGCGATGGGTCAGGCTAAGCGCATCGAGGCGGGCGAATAATTGTTGCGGGGTCAGCATCGGCTTGGGCTACATAAAGGCATGAAAGGCATTGTCCTGTCCGGCGGCAGCGGCACGCGGCTTTACCCGATGACGCTGGCCGCCAACAAGCAACTCCTGCCGGTCTACAACAAGCCGATGGTCTATTACCCGCTCACCACGCTGATGCTGGCGGGGTGCCGCGAGATCCTGCTGGTCGTCAATCCGCAGGACGAGGACGCTTATCGCCGGCTGTTTGGCGATGGCAGCCAGTGGGGCCTCGCCATCGATTACGCCGTGCAGCCGCGCCCGGGCGGCATCGCCGAGGTGTTCCTGGTCGGGCGCGACTTCATCGGCCGCGACCGCGTGGGGCTGATCCTGGGCGATAATCTCTTCTACGGCGATTCACTGCCCACGGTGTCCGAGCGCGGCGCCACCGGCAGCGGCGCGGTGATCTACGCTTACTGGGTGAACGACCCCTCGGCCTACGGCGTCATCGAATTCGATCGAACGGACCAGCCGATCGCGATCGTGGAGAAGCCTGCTGCGCCGCGCTCCAACTGGGCGGTGACCGGGCTTTATTTCTACGACGCCGATGTCTGCGATGTCGCCGCGTCGATCCCGCGCTCGGCGCGCGGCGAACTCGAGATCACAGACGTCAACGCGCACTACCTGAAAGAAGGGCGGCTCACGGTCGAGAAGCTTGGCCGAGGCTACGCCTGGCTCGACACCGGCACGCCCACCAGCCTGCTGCGGGCGGCGCAGTTCGTCGAGACAGTCGAGGATCGGCAGGGCCTGCAGATCGGCAGCCCGGAGGAGGTTGCCTGGCGCAAAGGCTTCATCGACGATGGTGCCTTCGCGCGCCTGATCGATCCCATCAAGCAGAGCGAATACGGCAAATATCTGCAGCGCCTGCTGGCCCGCGGCTGATCCGGCCGGCGGTCCGGCGGACTTGCAAAGCAAGAAAAAACCCCCTATCACCGGCCGCTTCCGGCAACCTACCCGGCCGGACATGGAGCGCGGGCGTAGCTCAGGGGTAGAGCACGACCTTGCCAAGGTCGGGGTCGAGGGTTCGAATCCCTTCGCCCGCTCCAATTTCTGCCAGCGATCGGGATTTCCTGGGCGTCAGCATTCTTCGCTGATTACTTCCCTTTGGGGCGGCGTTCTCGCTCTGGAGCAATTTGCGTGAAACGTTCGCCCAAATGGCCTCGAGGCAGCTCCGGCTTTGCGTCGAAATTCGTCGAAGGCTCGGCGAAGGCACGTTGGAAGCCACCGGCGTTTCCGACACGAAAGCCGCTCCCGGCTGTCACGCTGAGAGGCGATGCAGCCGCCGAGGCAATTTGCGCCGTGGTTCGCCGCATTCCTTCCGGTTGGGTGGCAACCTATGGCCAGGTCGCCACGATGGCCGGCATGCCGAGGCGTGCTCGTCTTGTCGGCCGGGTACTTCAACACCTCGACTCGGCAACGAACGTCCCGTGGCATCGTGTCGTCAATGCCAAGGGCGAAGTGTCGTTTAGCCTCTCTCGCAATGGCGGCGACATTCTCCAGCGACGCTTGCTGGAAAAGGAAGGCATCAAATTTGACGCCAGGAACCGTCTGGATTTAGAACGAGACCGGTGGCGGGACTGAATTGGAAGCTACGACTGAGCGCGCGCAAGTTGTGCGCGATTCGTGCTATGTTCCTGCGCATCGTGGCGGGTCGTGGTACTTCGGGGTCGAGGGTTCGAATCCCTTCGCCCGCTCCAAATCTTCCCAACGCAGAAAAATTGTGTCGAGGCGGACTGCATGAAAGCGCTTACCGTCGTGCGGACTGTCGCCGATCTGCGGCGCGCGATCGCCGAGCATCGCAGCACCGGCCGGACCATCGGCATGGTGCCCACCATGGGCGCGCTGCATGAAGGCCATATCAGTCTCGTGAAGGGCGCGCTCGAGCGCGGCGACGTGCCGGTGGCCTCGATCTTCGTCAATCCAACGCAGTTCGCACCGAACGAGGACTTCGCCGCCTATCCGCGAGACGAGGACAGCGACTTCACCCAGCTGGGGGCGGCGGGTTGCAGGATCGCCTATGCGCCCGGCGTGGAGGAGATGTATCCCGGCCCGCAGCTCACGACCGTGACCGTGGCAAGCCTGACCGATCATCTGTGCGGACCGTTCCGCCCCGGCCATTTCCAGGGCGTCGCGACAGTCGTCTGCAAGCTCCTGATGATGGCGGTGCCCGATCGCGGCTATTTCGGCGAGAAGGACTACCAGCAGCTCCAGGTGCTGAAGCGCATGGCGCGCGACCTCAACATGCCGGTCCAGATCGTGGGCATGCCGACGATCCGCGAGCCTGACGGCCTCGCGATGTCGTCGCGCAACCGCTACCTGGCGCCTGCGGTGCGCAAGACAGCGCTGGCTCTCTATCAGCAATTGAACGCTATCGCCGATGCCGTGCGCGATGGCCGCACCGCCTGTCCGCCGGTCGCCGAACGCGCGGCGCAGGCGTTGCTGAAATCGGGCTTCGACAAGGTCGACTATCTCGCCGTCGTCGATGCCGAGAGCCTCGCGCCCCTGGACAAGGTGAGCGGTGCGGCGCGCGTGGCCGGTGCGGCCTGGCTTGGCCGCACGCGCCTGATCGATAATATCGCGGTGTAGCCGCGCGCCTTACGCGGCCTGCTCGAGCGTCGACGCTACGTCGCGTGTCGTGACGCGCCGCAGGTCGCGCACCTTGGTGGTGTCGAACGGCCGCGCCCGATGCATGGTGCAGCGGTTGTCCCAGATCACGAGGTCGCCCTGGCGCCAGCGATGGGCGTGCACGAACCGGGATTGCGTCGCATGCTCCATCAGGTCGAGCAGCAGCAGGCGGCCATCGGGCACCGGCAGGCCGACGATGTGCGAGGCGTGGCTTGCGATGTAGAGCGTCTTGCGCCGTGAGCCGGGATGGGTGCGCACCACGCGCTGCGGCACCGGCGGCAGGCTCGCCAGCTCCTCGGCCGAATATCTGGTGACGTCGAGCTGGCCACGGGAATGCCAGATCGAATGCTCGGCAACGAGCCCGTCGATCTCCGTCTTCTTCGCCTCGGGCAAGGCGTCGTAGGCCGCGCGCAGATCGGCGAACTCGGTGTCGCCGCCCTCGTCGGGCACGACATGCGCGTAGAGCATCGAGAGCGCGCCCGGCACGGCACGGAACGAGGCATCGGTGTGCCAGAGCCGGTTGGCGAGCCAGTCGAGCCTTCGCCGCGCGTTCTGGTCCATCACCTTGCCGTCGCCGTCGAGATTGGAGATGTCGGCGATCTCGTCGGAGGACAGCCGATGCTTGATGCTGCGGTGCCGCGCTCGCTGCGCCGAAGAATGGATCGGCCCGAAATGGCGGGCGAAATCGATCTGTTGTTCGTCGGTGAGCGTCTGGTCGCGGAAGACCACGACGGCATAACGGTTGATCGCCGCCTCGATCTTGTCGCGTTCGGCCGGTTGCAGCGTTTGCGCAAGATTGATGCCGGAAAGCTCGGCGACAAAGTCGGCTCCCTCGGCAAAATCAGAACGTGTTGGCGTGACGATGATGCTCACGGCCGCCTCCTGCGGCTATAGTGGCGCCCGACCCGTTGGGCTTCCCACCATTCTCTTCCAGGAAACGCCATGCCGCAAACCATCAAGCTCGCCCTGCTCGACGATTACCAGAAGGTTGCCCTCAAGTTCGGCGACTGGGATCGGCTGCGCAAGCGCGGCGTCGAGATCACCGTGTTCAACGAGCCGTTCGCGTCGGTCGAGGATGCGGCAAAAAAACTCGCCCCTTTCGACGCCCTGCAATTGCTGCGCGAGCGCACGCCCTTTCCGCGGGCGCTGATCGAGAAGCTGCCCAATCTCAAGTTCATGGTGCTGACCGGTCTGCGCGCCTCGAGCCTCGACGACAAGGCCGCCACCGAGCGCAAGATCCCAATCTCCAACACGCCGGGCCATGGGTCCAATGCCTCGACAGCCGAACTGTGCTGGGCGCTGCTGATGTCCTGCGCGCGCGATCTCGCCAAGGGCGAGCGGCTGATGCGCAGCGGCGGCTGGCACGACGGCATCCGCAACATGGTGGTGCTCGAGGGCAAGCGGCTGGGCGTGCTCGGCCTCGGCAAGCTCGGTAGTCGCGTTGCGGGTTATGCCAAGGCGTTCGGCATGGACGTCGTCGCCTGGAGCCAGAACCTCACTGAGGAAAAGGCCAAGCAGGGCGGCGCGAAACTCGTCAGCAAGGACGAGCTTTTAGCGACCTCCGATTTCGTCTCCATCCATCTCGTTCTGTCGGATCGCACGCGCGGCCTGCTCGGTGCGGCCGACCTCGCCAGGATGAAAAAGACCGCGATGCTGATCAACACCTCGCGTGGACCGATCGTCGACGAGGCCGCCCTGATCGCTGCCCTCAAGAACGGCACGATCGCCCATGCCGGTCTCGATGTGTACGACAAGGAGCCGTTGCCGGCGGGCCATCCGTTGACCAAGCTCGACAACGTGACGCTGGTGCCGCACCTCGGCTATGTGGTCGAGGACAGCTACCGCTCTTTTTACGACGGCACCATCGCCGACGTCGAAGCTTGGCTCGACGGCAAGCCGATCAACGTCATCAATCCAGAGGCGCTGAAGTAGTTTTAGGGGTGTGTCATCTCGAGTCGCGCGCGGTAACCCGCGCGCTGAAGCGAGGGATCTTTCCTCGACAGTGCAAAAGATCCTTCGCTCAGGATGACACCGTCAAATTAGATGTCGATTCGCGCAGGCGCCGAACGTCGATGAGATGACGGGGCGATCCGTCATCAACCGAAGGAGATCGACATGTCACAATATCTGCTGCTGCTGCACATGGTCCCCAACTACAACATGGACCTGCCGCGCGAGAAGATGATGGAAATGACCCGGCGCTACATCAGCTGGGCCGACGACCTGCGCCAGAAGGGCAAGATGGTCGGCGGCGAGAAGCTCGGCGTGGGCGGCGTGCGCCATATCAAGGTGAAGGACGGCAAGCCGGTCGCCAGCGACGGCCCCTATGCGGAGGCCAAGGACGTGATCGGCGGCTATTTCGTGGTCGAGGCCCGCGATGCGGCCGAAGCCGAGGCCATCGCCAAGAGCTGCCCGCATCTTGCTCTTGCTCCGACCAATTGGGCCGAAGTCCTGCCGATCGAGGACATGACGCAGGTTCGCGCGGCCGCCGCCGGCTGAGCGACCCTTGGCAAACGACGTCCCCAACGACGTCCACCGGCTCGTCGATTCGCTTGCCCGCGACTCGGCGAGCCGCCTGGTCGCCGCCCTGGCGCGGCGGCTGGGCACCGGGCGCATCGCCGTGGCCGAGGACGCCGTCCAGCACGCGCTTCTGCAGGCGCTGTCCTCGTGGCCCTTCAGGGGGGTGCCGGATCAGCCGAACGCCTGGCTGGCCGTCGTGGCGAAGAATCGCGCCCTCGATCTTCTGCGCCACGAGACGCGCGGCATTGCCCTGGCCGACGATCTGTTGCCGCTTGCGCCGTCGGCCAGTGCAAGCGAAGGCCGCTTCGATCGCGAGCTGAATGACGACGAGCTGGCGCTGCTGTTCGCCGTCTGCCATCCCGCGCTGTCGCTCGAGATGCGCGTGACCTTTGCGCTCAAGATCGTGTGCGGCCTTACCGTGGCGCAGATCGCCAATGGCCTTTTGAGCGAGCCGGCCGCGATCGCCCAGCGCCTGGTGCGCGCCCGGCGTCAACTCGAGGCGTCGAACGTCGCGATCGAGACGCCACCACCCGACCACCTCGCCGATCGCGCCGAGTCGGTGCGGACGGCGCTCTACCTCATGTTCAACGAAGGCTACTCGGCGTCGTCCGGCGAGGCGTTGGTGCAGCCAGAGTTCTGCGTCGAGGCGGTGCGGCTCGCGCGAGCACTCGCGCAGCATCCGATGACGGCGGGACCGGCAAGTGATGCGCTTGCCGCGCTGCTGGCGCTCACGGCGGCGCGGCTGCCCACGCGCGTGGGGCCGGATGGCGTGGCGCAGCTCCTGGAGGATCAGCCGCGCGACCAATGGGACCAGGGTCTGATCGTGCTTGGTCTCGCCCATCTCGAACGCGCGGCGCGCGGCGACGAGCTGACGGTGTGGCATCTGCGCGCCGAGATCGCCGCCTTGCATGCCACGGCGCCCAGCGCTGCCGAAACCGATTGGCATCGCATCGTCGCGATCTACGAAGAGCTGCACGACCTCGATTCTTCGCCGATGGTGGCACTCGCGCACGCGATCGCGATCGGTCGCGCCGAGGGACCGGCCAAAGGGCTCGCGGCCCTGCCGTCGATCGAAGCCAATCCCTATGGCGAAGCAGCGCGCGGCGTCTTCCTCACGGAATTGGGCCGTTGCGAGGAGGCGCGCCGCCATTTCGAGATGGCCCGGTCGTTGGCACATACCGAGCCCGAGCGGCGTCTTATGGAGCGGCGCCTGCTTTCAATCGGCCCGCGATGAGCCACGCCGTCGCCACCAGGATGACGCCGGCCGCGATCCATTCGGCAAACGATAGATGGGGTGGCGCGACCCAACCGAGATGCGCGGCCGCGCCTTCCAGGGCGATGGCGAAGAACGGCATGGCTGCCAGCGCAATCAGGTAGGTCTGCACACCTGTGTGGTTGATTGTCCAAAAGCCGAGCCAGGTGCCCGGCGCGCGGAAGACGAGACCGGCAAGGGTGGCGTAGAGCCAGAGTTCGTAGCGGCCGAAAGCGTCGCCGGCACTGGCCCACGGCGAGGTGACGACGCCGCAGAAACCGAGCACCGACCAGACGACGATGAGCGCCAGCGAGGCCGCCACCAGGATCTCGCCAGTGAAGCGGCTGCGTTGGGCGAGATCGCTGAGGCGATTACGCGGATGGTAGGAGATCATCCACGAGCCCGTGACGGCCAGCGATTCGGAGATAACCAGCCAGGCCAGGCCGTGCCAGCCCTCGGGTGTCAGTGCCAGGGCAAACGCGACGATGCCCGCCGCCAGCAAGGCGAGACCCGGCCAATCACGGCGCGCAGGTGGGTGGCGCGTCAGCCACCAGCCCGAGCCCGCGCCGATCAGCACGCTCACCGTCGACAGCAATGTGCTTTGCGTTACGGCAAGCCAAACAACCGAGGCAGCGGTCGCACCATTGATGGCCACGCGTATGAAGGCGTAGCCGACGGTCCACGGCGACAGCAGCTCGAGCCAGCTGCCGGCCGCTCGGCGGCCGAGCCAGAGCAGGATGAGGCCCGCACTCAGGAGCTGCACCAGCGTGTAGGCCCAGGCGTTGAGCGCCGCGCCGCTCACGACGTGGCGCGTCAGCAGGAGATAAAGCGCCCATAGCAGCGAATTGCCGAGGGCCAGTGCCAGAAGAGAGCCGCGCACGGCGATCTCGACGGCTCAGGGCCTGAAGCGCAGCAGCAGGTGATTGACGCCGTTCAGCTTGACGTAGAGGTCTTCGAACTGAGCGTAAAACTCTTCCCACTGCGGCAGGCTGCCTTGGGCACCAAGGGAGGTGTAGATCTCCGCCACCGAACGGCGACCGTCGATCTCGGCGATGATGCGCGGCGCCAGGGCCGGCAGTTGCGCGCGCCAGGGGAAGCCGTCGAGATTGGCGACCAGGGGCATGCCGGGTTGCATGCTTGCCGCCAGTTTGCGCGGCTCCATCTCGCGCAACACCGGGATCGCTTGCGTATCCTCTGGCCGCGCCACGGTGTCGTAGCCCGCACGCGTGGCATAGAAGATATGGGTGCGCAGGTTGCCGGCCAGCCGCTCGGCGAATGCCGCCCGCTCCAGGAGCGGCAGCGCGCTTGCCTGTCGCGCGATCACCGGATCGCTCATGTAGGTCGAGGGCTCGTAGCGCACCGGCTCGAGGAACGCGACCACGCGCAGGCCTGCGTCGGCCGCAAGCTTGCCGATCTCGGGCACGGTGTAGGCCTGATCGCAACTGTGCAGCAGCAGGTCATAGAGGCCCGCGTCACCACCGGTGACGTGATCGTTGAGATAGGGATTGCGGCGGAAGAGGTTGGTGGTCGGCAGGAAGCGGATCAGGCGCTTGGCCATGGCGATGCGGTCGGCCATCGCCATCGAGGGCGGGGCGAGGGTGCGCAGCATCTCCTGCATGGGGTAGACGCCGGTGCGGCCGTACTGGCCGTAGAGCATCACGCCCATGCCGCCTTCGGGTTGCAGGACGCTCGCCAGCGCGCGTATGCCCGCGGCCGGATCGGGCAGGTGGTGGAGCACGCCCGTGCAGTCGATGTAGTCGAACGAGCCGATCGGCATGTTCGGCAGGTCGAGCAGGGAGCCGGTCAGGAACTGGATGTTGCGCAGGCCGCGGGCCTTGGCCCGGGCCTCGCAGATCGCGCGCGAGGCCGTGGAGAGATCAAGGTAGACCACCTCGCCGGGGCAGCGCCGGTCGACCATCTGCTGCGCCAACATGATGCAGGCATCGCCCGTGCCGCCGCCGGCGACGAGGGCGCGAAAGGGCCTGATGAAGTTCAGGCGGCCGGCAAAGAGGTAGTGGTTGACCTCGAGGATGTGGCTTGGGGTGCCAGTGATCAGGCGGACCGCTTCGTCGCGCGGGTCACGTGCCGGGTAGGGCAACGCTTCATATTGGGCGCGAACGTCTTCCAAAGGAACGGTCATTATAGCCTTGTTTCACGGCAAACGCGGCGCTACCCCGAAAAACGCAGGGATGGGCGCGCCCGCCCATCGATTTCTGCAACAAAATGCGAGGCCATGAAAGGCTATTTCGGTATCGGAGTCGAAGGGGTCAGCAAGGCGGTGAACGTCGGCACCCTGTTCCGCACTGCCCATGCCTTCGACGCCGCCTTCGTGTTCACGCTTCGGGCTCAGTACAACCGCCGGGAAGGGGCGCTGAGCGATACGTCGGACACGCCCCGCTCGGTGCCGACCTACCATTTTGCCGACCTCGAGAGCTTTCGCCTGCCGCTCGGCTGTCGGCTGGTCGGGATCGAGATCACCGAGGAAGCGATCGAGCTGCCGAGCTTCCGCCATCCGCGCCAGGCGGCCTATATCCTGGGCGCCGAGCGCGAGGGCCTGTCGGCCGACCTGCAAGCCTGCTGTGACTATGTCGTCAGGATCCCGACCCGCTTTTCGGTCAATCTGGGCGTCGCGGGCGCGCTAATCATGTACGACCGCCTGCTGACGCTCGGCCGCCACGCGCCGCGGCCGGTCGCCGAAGGCGGCCCGACCGAGCTCGCACCGCTGCCGGCCTTCGGCGAGCCGATCTACAAACGCAAGGCCCGGAACCGGGCGCGTCAGGCCAAATAGGCATCTTTTCCTCCCTGTCTCAGGGGAGGTGGCAGCGTTCAAACGCTGCCGGAGGGGTCATGGATGAGGGAAGGGTGGCGAGGCTGCCCCTCATGCATTATCTCAGCGCCAATCATGGCCCTCTTGCCCACAGAGCCGCTGCAAATCGTCGAGCCTTTCACAGGCCGCAACGACACCCGCCCGAATCTGGTGGGGTTGTCGCGTGAGGCGCTGAAGGCGGCGCTGGTCGAGGCCGGCCTCGAGCCGTTCCGTGCCCAGCAGGTCTGGCAGTGGCTCTATTGGCATGGCGTGACCGACTTCGAGCGCATGACCAACGTCGCCAAGAAGACGCGCCAGCGCCTGGCCGACCAGTTCGTGATCGCGCGACCCGGGATCGTGACCGAGCAGCGCTCGGTCGACGGCACGCGCAAGTGGCTGCTGCGCTTTGCCGACGGCAACGAGGCGGAGACCGTCAACATTCCGGAGGAGGACCGCGGCTCGGTCTGTGTGTCGAGCCAGGTCGGCTGCACGCTCACCTGCAGCTTCTGCCATACCGGCACGCAGCCGCTGGTACGCAACCTCAGCCCCGCCGAGATCGTCGGCCAGTTCATGGTGGCTCGCGACAGCTACGGCGAATGGCCGACGCCGATCGAGACCACGCGCATGCTCTCCAACATCGTCATGATGGGCATGGGCGAGCCGCTCTACAATTTCGACAATGTCGCGACGGCGCTCAGGATCGCCATGGACGAGCAGGGCATCGCGCTTTCCCGCCGCCGCATCACGCTTTCGACCTCGGGCGTGGTGCCGATGATCGCCAAGGTGGGCGAGGCGCTCGACGTCAACCTCGCCGTCTCGCTGCATGCCGTGAGCGACGCGGTGCGCGACACGCTGGTGCCGATCAATCGCAAATGGCCGATCGCCGAGTTGCTGGCTGCCTGCGCCGCTTATCCGGGCGCGAGGAACAGCCGGCGTATCACTTTCGAATACGCGATGCTGAAGGGCATCAACGACAGCGACGCTGATGCGCGCGAGCTGGTGCGCCTGCTGGCGCCGATCCACGCCAAGGTGAATTTGATCCCGTTCAATCCCTGGCCCGGCGCGCCTTACGAGTGCAGCTCTAACAACCGCATGCACCGTTTCGCCGAGATCGTGAATGACGGTGGCCTGAGCGCCCCCATCCGCACGCCGCGCGGTCGCGACATCCTCGCCGCCTGCGGCCAGCTCAAAAGCGCCAGCGCCCGCCGCCGCGGCGAGAAAGTGCTTTTGTAGTTTCGATGGAGTAAAGGTCCCTCGCTACGCTCGGGATGACAATTCTGGTGTGGCACGAAGCTCGTGTCGAAAACCCGGTGTCATCCCGAACGTAGCGAGGGACCTTTCTTCTTGAAAGCCGTCACCTTCGAGAGGAACGCGCGTTCGTGAGCGACGGGGGCGAGGCCGGCATCGGTGGCCCACCGCTCGACGTTGCCGCCGACATAGTCGGCGTAGTAGGGCTCGTGGAAATAGTGCGGAAAGAGGTCGAGCAGGCCGTCCCAGTCAGGATGATCGCCTTTCTGCATGGAGTCGACGATCACCACGAGGCCGTCCGGCTTTAGGATGCGCGTCATTTCGGAAAGCGCCCGTGCGCGAACATCGGGCGGCAGCTCGTGCAGCAGGAAGGATGACACCACGAGATCCAGGCTCGCGTCCTCGAACGGGAGCTGCTCGGCTGGGCCTTCCATCAGCTTCACGCGCGCAGTGCGGCCGATCAGGCGGCGGGCTTCGGCGAGATAAGGCGCGCTGAGGTCGAGACCGGTGAGTCTCAATCCGGGCCAGGCGCCGTGCAGGAAGGCGAGCAATCGTCCCGTACCGCAGCCGACGTCGAGGCCGAGCAGCTCGCGCTGGCTGCGGCCGGTCATCCATTCGGCGATGGGTTTTAGCGCGCGCCGGCGCATCACATCGGCAGCACCGGTGAATAGCACCTCGACCTGCGTGTCGTAGAGCGCCGCGGAATGCTCGCTCAGCCAGCCGTCGCTCTGGAAATGGAAGTTCTGCCGGTAGTAACCCGGCAGGCCGTCGCCCTGCTCACCGGGCGGCAGCTCGTGGTCGGCCTCGCCATGGCGGCGTGCATCGACCTTCGGCAGGTCGCGGAAATAAAGCAGGCTGCGGCGCAGGAATTCGCCGGGGTCGGGGCTCAGAGTCAGCGGCCGGGGAAAGAGGCCCGCCTCGATGTCGCGCCATTCGCGCTCGAATAGCGCACGCATGTCGGCGGTCAGCTCGGCCCGGCTGGGCGTGGGGCCGATGGCAAAATCCGGCTTGGGCATCGGCTTCAGCAGCCGGCGCCCCGCGGCGTAGTGGCCGGCGTACCAGGCAACGCGGGCGGCCTGCCAGGCCGCATAGGAGAGTCGATCGAGAGGAGAAGCCATTTTCAGGGTCTTGCGGCCATTATAGCGCCTTGCGGGCCGAAGGTCGGTGGCTATATTCGCGCGCTTTCACAGGACACGGCGGCGGCGAGGCGAGCCATGAGCGTTACTTATACCGGCCCCTACAGGAAGGGTGACATCAAGAAGGTCGTGCTGGCCTATTCCGGCGGCCTCGACACCTCGGTCATCCTGAAGTGGCTGCAGACGGCCTATGGTTGCGAGGTGGTGACCTTCACCGCCGATCTCGGCCAGGGCGAGGAGCTGGAGCCGGCGCGCAAGAAGGCGGAGATGCTGGGCATCAAGCCGCAGAACATCTTCATCGAGGATGTGCGCGAGGAGTTCGTGCGCGACTTCGTGTTCCCGATGTTCCGCGCCAACGCGCTCTATGAAGGGCAGTACCTGCTTGGCACCTCGATCGCGCGTCCGCTGATCGCCAAGCATCAGATCGAGATTGCCCGCAAGCTCGGCGCTGATGCCGTGGCCCATGGCGCGACCGGCAAGGGCAACGACCAGGTGCGCTTCGAGCTGTCCTTTTATGCGCTGCAGCCCGACATCAAGGTGATCGCACCGTGGCGGGAGTGGGAGCTGACCTCGCGTACCAAGCTCCTCGAATTCGCCGAGAAGCACCAGATCCCGATCGCCAGGGACAAGCGCGGCGAGGCGCCGTTCTCGGTCGATGCCAACCTCCTGCACTCCTCGAGCGAGGGCAAGATTCTGGAGGATCCCTGGGAAGAGGCCGACGAGATGGTCTACCAGCGGACGATCTCGCCCGAGCAGGCGCCCGACAAGGCGACCTACATCACGGTCGACTTCGAGAAGGGCGACGCCGTGGCGATCGACGGCAAGGCAATGTCGCCCGCGACATTGCTCACGAAGTTGAACGAGCTCGGCAAGGCGAACGGCATCGGTCGGCTTGATCTCGTGGAGAACCGCTTCGTCGGCATGAAGAGCCGCGGCATCTACGAGACGCCGGGCGGCACCATCCTGCATGCGGCCCATCGCGGCATCGAGCAAATCACGCTCGATCGCGGCGCAGGGCACCTCAAGGACGAGCTGATGCCCAAGTACGCCGAGCTGGTCTACTACGGCTTCTGGTTCTCGCCCGAGCGCGAGATGCTGCAGGCGCTGATCGACAAGAGCCAGGAGAACGTGAGCGGCACGGTGCGGCTGAAGCTCTACAAGGGCAACACGACGGTGGTCGGCCGCAAGTCGCCGCACTCGCTCTACTCGATGCAGCATGTGACTTTCGAGGAAGACCAGGGCGCCTACAACCAGCGCGACGCCGAGGGCTTCATCAAGCTGAACGCACTGCGTCTGCGCCTGCGCGCCCTGGGACAAGGCGGACCGAAGAAATAAGGATCATGCTCTTCCGGACCGCGAGCCCTCGCCCTGAGCATCGTCGAAGGGTCCGGCTCGCTCATTCGGTGCATTCACATGCGCTTGATGCGAGCCGGAGGCTCGCGGTCCAGAAGACATGAGCTATTTCGGCCTACCCTATATCCACGCAGTCTTCGACGTTGCGGCCTGGCTCGCTTCGATGACGGCGTTCTGGGTGACGACACGCCGTCTTTTGCCGGCCGACGTCCTGCCCGCGAACAAGGTTCCCTATCCGGGCGCCTATGCCGTTGCCGCTGGCGCCGGGGCGCTCTGCGGCGCCATGTTCTTCGGCACCGCGAATGCCCTGTTGTCCGGCGTACATGCGCTGGGCTTCTCGATGGTGGGCGGCATCGCGGGCGCCATCGCCTCGGTCGAGGCGTTCAAGCGCATCGTGGGCGTCAGTCAGTCGACCGGCATTGCCTTTGCCGCGCCCTTTGCCGCCACCGTGGCGGTCGGTCGGCTCGGCTGCTTTTTTTCAGGCCTGGCGGATTTCACCTACGGCACGCCGACGTCGCTGCCGTGGGGCGTCGATTTGGGCGACGGCATCTCGCGTCATCCCGTGCAGCTCTACGAAGCGCTCGCCATGGCCGCGATGTTCGTCGTTCTGATCCAGCGGTTCCGGGCCCGCGATCCGTTCTGGCTCGCGAATGGATTCTATCTCACCGTCGGTTGGTATGCGCTGCAGCGCTTCGTGTGGGAGTTCTTCAAGCCCTATGCGACCGTGATTGGGCCGTTCAACCTCTTTCATATAGTCTGCCTTGCGGTGCTCCTGTACGCTGCCTGGATGATCCGCAGCCGGAGGGGCGCATGGACGGCGGCCTAGCGCGAAAGTCGGCGCCCTATCTCTTCCTCGGCCAGACGACGTCCTTGTGCGAAACCTGCCTCGGCCTCGTGCCGGCCAAGATCGTCGAAGAGGACGGCGGCATCTACTATCTGAAGCGCTGCCCCGAGCATGGCGTCATGAAGACGCTGGTGTCCGACGATCCGGTCTATTGGCGCCGCACCCTCGACTATTTGAAGCCGGGCGATCGTCCGTTGGCGCCGTTCACCCGCACCGAGCGCGGTTGCCCGTGGGATTGCGGGCTTTGCCCCGACCACGAGCAGCATTCGTGCCTCGCGATCATCGAGATCAACGAGGCCTGCAATCTCGCCTGCCCGGTGTGCTTCGCCGACTCCTCGCCCAAGCGCACGACGCATCGCAGTCTTGCCGAGGTCGAGCGCATGTTCGACGCGCTGGTCGCGAGCGAAGGCGAGCCCGATCTCATCCAGATCTCGGGCGGCGAGCCCACGATTCATCCCGAGATCCTCGAGATCCTGGCGGCGGCGCGCCGCCGGCCGATCAAGCACGTGATGTTGAACACCAACGGCATCCGTATCGCCGAGGATCCCGCTTTTGTCGACGCGCTGGCGACGTTGCGTCCGGGCTTCGAAGTCTACCTACAGTTCGATTCCCTGAACGACGAGGCGCTGAAGGACATCCGCGGTGCTGCCCTGTCGCGCATCCGTCGGCAGGCGCTGGCCAACCTCGAGGCGCGGGGTATCTCGACCACGCTGGTGTGCACGGTGAAGCGCGGCGTCAACGATCACGAGATCGGCGACGTCGTGCGCCATGCACTCACCTACAAATGCGTGCGCGGGATCAACTTCCAGCCGGTGCAGGACGCCGGGCGCAACGAGGGCTTCGACCCCAAGCGCAACCGCATCGTGCTGTCGGAGATCCGCCGGCGCATCGTCGAGGAGTCGGGCATTTTCGCCGATGACGACATGATCCCGCTGCCCTGCAATCCGGCCTCGATATCGATCGGCTACGGTCTGCGCGATGGCGGAACGGTCGTTCCGCTTACGTCGCTGGTGCCTCGCGAGGCGCTGCTGCCCAGTATTCCCAACGCCATCTCGTTCGAGAAATATCCCGAGCTGCGCGAGCGCTTCGTCGATCTCCTGTCGCTGTCGACGACGGATCGCAACACCACCGAGCGGCTGGGCTCGCTGCTCTGCTGTCTGCCCGAGGTGCCGATGCCGGACGGCGCGGGTTACGAGAACGTCTTTCGGATCACGATCGTGGAGTTCCTCGATCGCTTCAATTTCTGCCTCGCCAACGTCAAGCGCTCCTGCATCCACTTCGTGACGCCGGATGGCGGCATCATTCCGTTCGATACCTACAACACCTTCTATCGCCCGGGTGCGGCGGGCAACGCGCGTTTGGCTGAGGCACGGCGATGAGCGATCCCGTCAGCTCGCCGCCGCAGCCCCCGCCACAGCCCCCGCCACAGCCGTCGTGGCCCCCCGGTCCGCCACCGCCATCGCCGCCCAATCGTGCGCTCGGCTGGTTCTTCGCCGTATCCGGTGCCGTCGTCCTGCTGCTTACGCTCGGCTGCATTTTTGCCGTGACCGACGGCAATCCCTTCAACGGCGACGGCGCGATCGCCATCGTCTGCGGCTCGCCGACGCTGATCCTGGGTGCGGTTTTTCTTTGGCTGGGCTCGCGCCGCCTAAAGCGCTAAGCAGTCGCTGAGCAAGCGCCAGGGGATCAAGCGCCAAGGATCAGGTTAAGGGATCGAACGGAGCCCAGATGCCTTTCGACGACATGAGACGCCAGGGGCCGGAACGCGGCGGGGCGCACGAGCGGGCGATCAATTTGCCGCCGGCGATCCTGTGGATCATCGGTCTCAATGTCGCTGTCCATCTCCTGCGCCAGTTGGTCAGCGAGTCCGTCGACGACCAGCTCATCCTCGAATTCGGGCTGATACCGGTGGCCTATACCGGCCAGCCGGGCGGCGATTGGCTGTCGCTCGTGTTGGCGCCGTTCACCTATCAGTTCCTGCATGGCGGCTGGGTTCACCTCGGCGTGAACATGCTGAGCCTGGCGGCCTTCGGCGCGCCGGTGGAGCGTTCGTTGGGCGTTCGCCGCTTCGTTGCCTTCTACCTCAGCGCCGGTTTGGCCGCGGCGCTGGTTCACGTCCTGTCGTTTCCTGATTCGGCGGATCCGGTCGTGGGCGCCTCGGGCGCCATCAGCGGCGTGTTTGGCGCGGTGCTGGTGCTGCTCCGGCGGGTCGGGCGAATGTCCTCGCTCTTGCCCATCGCCGGCGTGTGGATCGCACTCAACGTCTTCTTCGGCATCTTCGGCGGGACGCCCGGCGCCGGCGGGCAGCCCGTCGCCTGGACGGCGCATATCGGCGGCTTCATCTACGGTTTGGCGGCCATTCGCCTCTTCGTGCCGCGATCAATGGAGGAGGAGGAGCCGCGACCGCCGCTGGATTAGCGGGCGATCGACGGATACGCTGTCATAACGCCGATGCTTCGGGGGAGACATCGTCAATGGCGAAAAGCGGGGCGCTTGCGCTCTTTCTGGTGGTTGGGCTCAGTCTTTCGGTTGCCGCTTGCAAGCCGGACAACAAATTCGTTGCGCCGCCGCCGGCTGAGGTATCGGTCGCGCTGCCGCTGCAGCAGTCGGTCGTTCCCTACATCGAGCAGACCGGCAACACCCAGGCTGTCAACACGGTCGATCTTGTCGCGCGCGTCGAAGGATTCCTGACGAAGATCGAATACAAGGATGGCCAGTTCGCCAAGAAAGGCGATCCGCTGTTCAAGATCGATCCGACGACCTATGACGCCAAGGTCAAGCAGGCCGACGCGGAGCTCGCCTCGGCCAAGGCGCTGCTGCTGCAGGCCGAGGCAGAGTTCAAACGCCAGGAGACTCTGCTGCGCCAGAACGTCTCTGCCCAGAACACCTACGACCAAGCCAAGGCCAAGCGCGATTCAAACCAGGCCAACGTCGAGAATCAGTCTGCCAATCTGATCATTGCCCAGGCCAATCTCGACTACACGGGCGTGGTGGCGCCGTTCGACGGCATCGTGACCAAACGCCTGGTCTCGATCGGCGAGCTGGTGGGCGCCACCAGCCCGACCAAGCTCGCGACCATCGTCCAGCTCGATCCGATCTACGTGACCTTCAACCTCAGCGAACAGGATGTGCTGAACATCCGTCAAAACCTCGCCAATCGCCGGATCACCCTGGAGGAGCTGAGCAAGATTCCGCTCGAGATCGGCCTCATGACCGAGGAGGGCTATCCGCACAAGGGCCACCTCGAATATGTCTCGCCCAATGTCGATGCCGCGACCGGTACGATCCTTGTGCGTGGCGTCTTCGACAATCCGGCCCGCGCCTTATTGCCGGGCTTCTTTGTCCGCGTCCGCGTGCCGATCGGGCTCGAGGCAAAATCGATGCTGGTGGTGCCCGATCGCGTGTTGGCCGAAGACCAGACGGGGCGATACCTGATGGTCGTGAACAAGGACAACGTCGTCGAGCAGCGGCGCGTCAAGGTAGGCCAGCTCCTGGTAGGAGAGCTGCGCGCCATCGAAAGCGGCCTGACGGCGGAGGATCGCGTGGTGGTCTCGACCAACGGCCGCGCCATTCCGGGTGCGAAGGTCGTGCCGAAGCAGACGACCATCCAGGCACCGGCAAAGTAGTTGGACGCCGGAGCGGGGCGATGATCTCCAAGTTCTTCATCGAGCGGCCGGTGCTTGCGAACGTACTGGCCATCCTGTTCGTGCTGATCGGCGGCGTTGCCCTGTTCGGTCTGCCGATCGCGCAGTATCCCAATATCGTGCCGCCCACGGTGCAGGTGACCACGACCTACCCGGGTGCCTCCGCCAGCACCGTGGTCAACAACGTTGCCCTGCCCATCGAGCTGCAGGTGAACGGCGTCGACCACATGATCTACATGCAGTCGACCAGCACCGATTCAGGCACCTACACGCTCACCGTGACGTTCGAGATCGGCACCGATCTCGATTTCGCTCAGGTGCTGGTGCAGAACCGGGTCAGCGCTGCCCTGGCGGCACTGCCGCAGCCGGTCCAGGCGCAGGGTGTCACCGTCCAGAAGAGATCGACGTCGATCCTCGAGATCGTGGCGCTCAGCTCGCCCGACGCGCGGTACGACAACCTGTTCATGAGCAATTACGCCACCATCAACCTGGTGAACGAGCTTGCCCGTGTGCCGGGCGTCGGCAACGTCACGGTGCTGGGCGCGGGCCAGTATTCGATGCGGATCTGGATGGATCCGCGCAGGCTCTACAGCTTCGGCCTGACGCCGTCCGACATCGTCCAGGTCGTGCAGTCGCAGAGCCAGTCGGTCACCGCCGGCCAGGTCGGTACGCCACCCGCGGCCAAGGACCAGAACTTCCAGTACACGGTCGATATCGAAGGCCGTCTTGCCGATCCGCGGCAGTTCGAGAACATCATCGTCAAGACCGAGGGCGGTGACGGCGGCCGCATCCTGCGGCTGAAGGATGTGGCGCGCGTCGAACTCGGCGCCCAGACCTACTCCCAGAACTTCCGGCTCGATGGCAAGCCCGGAGCGGGCATCGCGATCTATCAGGCGCCCGGCGCCAATGCGCTCCAGGTCGCCACTGCAGTGCAGGCGAAGATGGAGGAGCTCAAGAAGGCGTTCCCGCCCGGCCTGACCTATTTGGTGCCCTTCGACACCACGACCTTCGTCAAGACCTCGATCCACGAGGTGTTCATGACGCTGATCGAGGCCGGCATCCTGGTGCTGATCGTGATCGTGGTCTTCCTGCAGGACTGGCGCGCCATGCTTGTGCCGGCGACCACCATTCCGGTCACCATCATCGGCGCCTTCGCCGCCATGGCGGCGCTGGACTTCACGATCAACCTCTCGACCCTGTTCGGCATCGTACTGGCGATCGGGATCGTGGTGGACGACGCGATCGTGATCGTCGAGGGCGTCGCCCGCCACATCGAGCGTGGCATGTCGGGCCACGATGCCGCGGTCAAGGCGATGGACGAACTGTTCGGCCCGGTGATCGGCATCACCCTGGTGCTGATGTCGGTCTTCATCCCGGCGGCGTTCCTTCCCGGCCTCACGGGCAAGATGTTCGCCCAGTTCGCGCTCGTCATCGCGGCGACAGCCTTCATCAGCGCCATCAACGCCGCGACCTTGAAGCCGACCCAGTGCGCGCTGTGGCTGCGTCCGACCGTGCCGCCGGAGAAGCGCAACGTCTTCTTCCGGACGTTCAACAACGGCTACGGCTGGTTCGAGCGCCGCTATAGCGGGCTGATCGGTGGCATGGTCAAGCGCAGCGGGCTGATGGTCCTGCTCGCCTTGGTGCTTGCCGGACTCGGCGGCTGGGGTGTGGCGCGTCTTCCCAGCGCCTTCATCCCCAATGAGGACCAGGGCTATCTGCTGGCCGGCGTCCAGTTGCCCGATGGTGCGTCACTCGAGCGGACCAGCGCGGCCCTGCAGGAGGTGACGCGCTTTGCCAAGGCGACGCCCGGCGTACGCCAGGTGGTCACGATCGCCGGCATGTCGCTGCTCGACAACAGCGCCGCCCTGGCGAACGCCGGCGTGGCCTACATTGTTCTCGAAGATTGGGGTGTTCGCGGCAAGGCAACGGGTCAGGACATCCGGACGATCGCCCAGAAGCTGATGCAGGACATGACGGCCCTGCAGGATGGCCGCGGCTTTGTGCTGGCGCCGCCGCCGATCCAGGGCATCGGTAACGTCAGCGGCTTCCAGATGCAGGTCGAGCAGCGCGACGGCAGCTTCGACCTGGTCAAACTTCAGAATGTCGCTCGCGATCTTGCCGATCAGGCCCGCACCCAGAGTGCGATCGCCAACCCGATCAGCTCCTTTCGCGCCGGCGCACCGCACATCGATGTCGAGATCGATCGCGCCAAGGCCGAGACGCTCCAGGTGCAGGTGGGCGACGTCTTCTCGACCCTGTCGTCGTACCTCGGATCGACCTACGTCAATCGCTTCAACAAATTCGGGCTCAGCCTTCAGGTCTATGCGCAGGCCGATTCGGAGTTCCGGGCGCGGCCGGAGGATATACTGCAGCTCAATGTGCGCAGCATCGACGGCAAGATGGTGCCGATCGGTGCGCTGGCGCGACTGCGACCAGCGCAAGGCGCGCCCATCATCAGCCTCTACAATCTCTATCCCGCGGCGTCGGTCGTGGGATCGGCGGCGCCGGGATTCAGCTCGGGCGAAGCGATGGACCTGATGAACGAGGTTGCCGGGCAGACCCTGCCACCTGGCATGGCCTATGAGTGGACGGCGATGTCGTATCAAGAGAACGTCGTTGGCAACCAGCTCCTGTACGTCTTTGGACTCGCCATCCTGCTCGTCTACCTCTGTCTCGCAGGCCAGTACGAAAGTTGGATCGCGCCCTTGAGCGTCATCCTGGCGGTGCCTCTGGCGCTGATCGGTCCAGCCGTGGCCTTGTCCGCGGTGGGCCTGCCGAACAACCTATATACCCAGATCGGCTTGATGCTGTTGATCGCGCTCAGCGCCAAGAACGCCATCCTGATCGTCGAGGTCGCCCGCGAGGCACGATTGCTCGACGGCAAGCCGATCGCGGAGGCTGCTCTGGACGCGGCGAAAACCCGCTTGCGGCCGATCCTCATGACATCGTTTGCCTTCATCCTCGGCGTGGTGCCCCTGGTGACGGCGACCGGCGCGGGCGCGGCGGCGCGCGTATCGCTTGGCCTCTGCGTGTTCAGCGGCATGATCGCCTCGACATTCCTGGCCGTGCTCTTCGTGCCGTCCTTCTTCGTCGTCCTGCAGCGCCTGGAAGAGCGCCGGAAAGGGACAAGAGCGTCAGCCCACCCCTCGCGCGCCTGAGGCGGGCGAGGTAGGAGGGGAGCATGGCCGAGCAGGCACTTCCCCTTCGCCGCTACCTCGCCGCCAACGCCGTCGTGTTGGCGCCGTCCTACATCGCGCTGGCCGCGCTCTATTGGGATGACGACCTTGCCGCGGGTCCTGCGCTGGTCGCGGCGGCCGGGATCGCCGTCGTCTCGATCGTCCTGGTGCAGCGCTACCTCGGATCGCTGGCCCGTTTCGCCCGGTTCGTGAGCGAGCTCTCGGGCGATCAGGAACCGGTGATGCCGCGGCTCAAATTCGCGCCGGCCACCGAGGAACTGGCCGCTGCCGCCGCGACCCTGGCCGCCGGCTGGCGCCGCCAACGGGCCTCGATCGACAATCTCGCTGCCTCCGCCCAAGCCGTAGTCGACGGCCTGCCCGATCCCTTGATCGCCGTCGATCGCCAACGCCGCATCGTGCGCACCAACCGCGCGGCGGTGGCCTTGCTGGGTCCGATGGTGGCCGACCGCGATCTGTCGACGGCGCTGCGCCATCCCACGCTTCTATCGGCCATCGATTCGCTTCTGGTGGTGGGTGACGGCAATTTCATCGGCCCGGATCACGCCACCGTGGAGCTGGTCCTGTCGGGCGCGCCCGAGGTCGACGTGATCGCGCATGCACGTCGGCTGCCGCGGGCGGCGGCCGACGGATCCCTGGCGTTGATCGTGTTCCACGATACGACGGCGCTGCGGCGGGCGGAGCGCATGCGGGCCGATTTCGTCGCCAATGCAAGCCACGAGCTCAAGACGCCGATCGCGGGCTTGCTGGGCTTTATCGAGACTTTACGTGGTCCGGCGCGCGATGACGTCCAGGCGCGCGAGCGCTTCCTCGGCATCATGGCGGAGCAAGCCGATCGCATGCGGCGCCTGGTCGACGATCTCCTCATGTTGTCGCGCATCGAGCAGCACGAGCATTCCCGGCCCGATGCCGCGGTCGACCTCGACCGCGTGCTGGCCGGCGTGCAAGACCTGCTGCAGCTCAAGGCGTCCTCGCGCAAGGTCGCGGTCGAGCTCGAGATCGACCCTGCCTTGCCGCTCGCCATCGGCGACTACGACGAACTTACGATCGTGTTCCAGAACCTCATCGACAATGCGATCAAGTACGCCAAGCCCAACACCACGGTCCGGGTGACGGCGCGATCGGCGGTCGAAGGGCGCGTTGCCGTGTCGGTGGCCGACGAAGGCGACGGCATTCCGGCGACACACCTGCCGCGGCTCACCGAGCGTTTCTACCGGGTGGACACGGCCCGCTCGCGCCAGCTCGGCGGAACGGGCCTTGGCTTGGCCATCGTCAAGCACGTGGTGAACCGCCATCGGGGCCGGCTCGATATCCAAAGCAGCCCCGGCAAAGGCTCGGTATTCACCGTCACATTGCCCGCCGGCACAGGGCGGGAATAGCCGTTCTACCCCCTGACGCAGACGGGTATGTAACCTAACCGTCACATCATTGTCATATAAGCGAGACCTCGACCTCCTAGTGCAGTCGCGTTCGACTCGAACAAAGGAGAGAACCTGTGAAAATTTCCAAGATTGCTCTGACCACAGCCGCCCTGATGGTGACGGCGTGGTCGGCTTTCGCTGCCGATATCTCCGGCGCCGGTGCGACCTTCCCCTATCCGGTCTACGCCAAGTGGGCGGATGCCTATAAGAAGGCGACCAACGTCGGCCTGAACTACCAGTCGATCGGCTCGGGCGGCGGCATCAAGCAGATCAAGGCCAAGACGGTGACGTTCGGCGCCTCCGATGCACCGCTGTCCGGCAAGGACCTCGACGAAGCGGGTCTGGCCCAGTTTCCGATGGTCATGGGCGGCATCGTCCCGGTCGTGAACATTGACGGCGTGAAGCCCGGCGACCTCGTGCTCGACGGTCCGACCCTCGGCAAGATCTATCTCGGCGAGATCAAGAAGTGGGACGACCCGGCGATCGCCAAGCTCAATCCGAGTGCCAAGCTGCCGTCCCAGGCGATCGCCCTGGTGCATCGCTCCGACGGGTCGGGCACGACCTTCAATTTCACCTACTATCTCGCCGACGTCAGCCCCGAGTGGAAGTCCAAGGTTGGCACCAACACGGCGGTCCAGTGGCCGGGCGGCATCGGCGCCAAGGGCAATGAGGGCGTTGCCAACAACGTGGGCCAGACGAAGGGCTCGATCGGCTACGTCGAGTATGCCTATGCCAAGCAGAACAAGCTCACCTTCACCAAGATGGTGAACAAGGCCGGCAAGACCGTGTCGCCAACCGCCGAGACGTTCCAGGCCGCCGCTGCCAATGCCAACTGGAAGTCGCAGCCGGGCTACGGCGTGATCCTCGCCAACCAGCCGGGCGACGTGTCGTGGCCGATGACCGCCGCGACCTGGATCCTGGTTTACAAGACGCCGACTGACGCCGCCGCGACCGGCGAGGCGTTGAAGTTCTTCGCCTGGTCTTACGACAAGGGTCAGGAGATGGCCAAGGAGCTCGACTACGTGCCGATGCCGGCCAATGTCGTGACCGACATCAAGACCATGTGGGCCACGGACATCAAGGACAGCAGCGGCAAGCCGTTGTTCGCCGCGACGCACTAAGACTGGTTCGAAGGTCCCTCGGCCTGACGAGGCCAGGGGACTTTCACCGCGCGCGAGAGGGGGCGTAAAGTGTCCGAAGTGGCATTAAACGACACCAACGTAACGGCCGGCGCCGGCGTGACGCGCGCGTCGGCGCTCAATCGGCTGCGAACGACCGACGTTGCGTTCCGGACCCTGACGCGCATTGCGGTGTTCACCGTTCTGGCCTTGCTGAGCGGCGTCATCCTGGCGCTCATCATCGGTTCGGTGCCCGCCTTCAAGGCCTTTGGCTTCGGCTTTGTCACCACCGAGGTCTGGAACCCGGTCACGGAGAAGTTCGGCGCTCTCGCGCCGGTCTACGGCACGCTGGTCACCTCGTTCATCGCCCTGGTGATCGCCGTGCCAGTCGGCTTGATGATCGCTTTCTTCCTGACCGAGCTCTGTCCCATGTGGTTGCGGCGCCCGATCGGCATATCGATCGAGCTGCTGGCGGGCATTCCCAGCATCATCTACGGCATCTGGGGTTTGTTCATCTTCGCGCCGTTTGTGCAGAAGTACATCCAGCCCTTCCTGATCGATACATTCGACGGCGTGCCGGGGTTGCAGGACGTGTTTGCCGGGCCGCCGTACGGGATCGGCATGCTGACGGCGGGTTTCATCCTGGCGATCATGGTGCTGCCGTTCATCACGTCGATCTCGCGTGATGTGTTCGACGCCGTGCCGGCGGTGCTCAAGGAGGCAACCTACGGCCTCGGTTGCACGACCTGGGAAGTCTTCAAGCATGTGATCCTGCCCTACACGCGGGTTGGCGTGATCGGCGGCGTGATGCTGGGGCTGGGCCGCGCGCTGGGCGAGACGATGGCCGTCACTTTCGTGATCGGCAACGCCCACACGGTTTCGGCCTCCATCCTGGCTCCCGGCACGACCATCTCGGCGTCGATCGCCAACGAGTTCACGGAGGCGGTCGGCGATCTCTACACTTCCTCGCTGATCGCGCTCGGCCTGATCCTGTTCGTGATCACTTTCATCGTTTTGGCGATTGCGCGCTACATGCTGCTGCGCCTTCAGCAGAAAGGCCGCTGAACCATGGCCACGGCACGCGTGAACGCCCTCTATGTGCGCCGCCGGGCGCGCAACACCATCGCCAAGAGCCTGGCCTATGCCGCGGCCGCCTTCGGACTCGGCTGGCTTGTCCTGATCCTCGCCGTGCTGCTCTTCCACGGCGTCGGCGGCCTGTCGCTCTCGGTTTTCACCCAGAACACGCCACCACCTGGATCGGAAGGCGGCCTGCTGAACGCCATTGTCGGCAGCCTGGCGATGACGCTGCTCGCCATCGCCATCGGCACGCCGATCGGCATTCTGGCGGGGACATACCTCGCCGAATACGGCCGGCACGACAAGCTCTCCAGCATCGTGCGCTTCATCAACGATATCCTGCTAAGCGCCCCTTCGATCGTCGTCGGCCTCTTCATCTACGAGGTCATGGTGGCGCCGATGGGCCACTTCTCGGGCTATGCCGGTGCGGTCGCCCTTGCCATCATCGTGATCCCGGTAGTGGTGCGCACCACCGAGGATATGCTGCGGTTGGTGCCAGACACGCTGCGCGAGGCTGCGGCCTCGATCGGCCTGCCGCGCGCGCACATGATCGTGCGCATCGCCTACCGGGCCGCACGTGCCGGCATCGTCACCGGTATCCTGCTTGCCGTCGCCCGCATCAGCGGCGAGACGGCGCCGCTCCTGTTCACTGCCCTGAACAACCAGTTCTGGAGCCTGAACATGAACGCCCCGATGCCGAGCCTGCCGGTCGTCATCTTCCAGTTCGCGCTGTCGCCCTACGAAGAATGGCAGAAGCTTGCCTGGACCGGCGCGCTCCTGATCACCGTCACCGTGCTGGCGCTCAGCATCCTGGCCCGCTCTCTCACCGCGAGAAGAACATGAGTATCGCTTCGTCCAACGCGTCCATGACAGTGCCGGTGGCTACCCATACCGGCGTCAATGCTGCGGGACTTTCCGAGAAAGTTTCGATCCGCAATCTTGAATTCTTCTATGGCGACTCGCGCGCCCTGAAGGGCATCAACCTCCCGCTTTACGCCAACAAGACCACGGCGTTCATCGGTCCCTCAGGCTGTGGCAAGTCCACACTGCTTCGGATCTTGAACCGCATGTATGACCTCTATCCCGGCCAGCGTGCCACCGGGCAGGTGATGTTCGACGGCGAAAATCTTCTCGACGCAGGCGTGGACATCAACCTGCTGCGCGCACGCATCGGCATGGTGTTCCAGAAGCCGACGCCGTTTCCGATGTCGATCTACGAGAACATCGCCTTCGGCATCCGCCTGTACGAAAAGCTGCCCCGCTCGGAGGTCGATGCGCGTGTCGAGCACGCCTTGCGTCGCGCCGCACTGTGGGACGAGGTGAAGGACAAGCTTGCCGCATCCGGCCTCGGCCTGTCCGGCGGCCAGCAGCAGCGGCTTTGCATCGCCCGCACGGTCGCGGTGAAGCCCGAGGTGATCCTGTTCGACGAGCCCTGCTCGGCGCTCGATCCGATCTCGACCGCCAAGATCGAGGAGCTGATCGACGAGCTGAAGCAGGACTACACCATCGTGATCGTGACCCACAACATGCAGCAGGCGGCGCGCGTCTCGGATTTCACCTGCTTCATGTACCTTGGCGATCTGATCGAGTTCGACGTTACAGAGAAGATTTTCACCGCGCCGACCGACAAGCGTACCCAGGCCTACATTACCGGCCGGTTCGGCTAACGGATTGGCGGAAGGAACCTCGACATGGCGAACGACCATATCCTGAAGCGCTTCGACGAGGAGTTGGAGCGGCTCAACTCGACAATCAACGAGATGGGCGGACTGACCGAAAGCCAGTTTGCCAAGGCCCTGACCGCCGTGCGCGACCGCGATACGGCGATCGCCGAGGAGGTGATCGCCGACGATGCACGCGTCGATGCGCTCGACGTCGCGGTACAGGAGCAGACCGTGAAGCTGCTGGCCCTGCGCCAGCCGATGGCGATCGACCTGCGCGTGGTGCTGTCCTCGATCAAGATCGCGGCGGCGCTGGAGCGCATAGCCGACTACGCCAAGAACACGGCCAAGCGCGGCATCGTTCTCGCGCAGGCGTCGCCGCCGATGTCGGCGGTGGCGGGCATCGACCGTCTCGGCCGTCTCGTGCGCAGCGCGCTCAAGGATGTGCTCGATGCTTTCGCCGACGACGATGTCGGCAAGGCGCGCGATGTCTGGAACCGCGACGAGGAGATCGACCAGGTCTACACCGGCCTGTTCCGCGAGTTGCTCACCTATATGATGGAAGACCCACGCACCATTACGGCCTGCACCCATCTCATGTTCATGGCCAAGAACATCGAGCGCGCCGGCGATCACGTCACCAACATCGCTGAGCTGGTGAGCTTCCGTAGTACGGGCCAGACCTTTGCCGAGACGCGGCGCAAAGGCAGCGGCGCTCTCTACACCACGGATGGTGCTGCATGAGCATCATCACCACCGCACCGTCCCGCCGCGAGGCACAGACCTCGTCGGTAAAGCCGCGCGTCCTGGTCGTCGAGGACGAGAGCGCTCTGGTCGAGCTTCTGCGTTACAACCTCGAGCAGGCAGGCTTCCACGTCGCCGTGGCCTATGACGGCGAGGAGGCACTGGCCTCGGTGCAGGAGGACACGCCGGATCTCGTCCTGCTCGACTGGATGCTGCCGCTGATGTCAGGCATCGAGGTCTGCCGCCAACTGCGTCGCCAGACGGCGACGGCGAACCTGCCGATCATCATGCTGACGGCGCGAGGCGAGGAGGGCGACCGCGTGCGCGGACTCGATGCCGGCGCCGACGACTATGTCGCCAAGCCGTTCTCGCCGACCGAACTGGTGGCGCGCATTCGCGCAGTGCTGCGCCGGATCCGGCCGGCCCTGGCCGACGAGGCGCTGGGCTATGCCGACATCGTTATGGATCTTGTCGCCCATCGCGTCACCCGCGGCGGCAAACCGATCCATCTCGGCCCGACCGAGTTCCGGCTGCTGCGTCACTTCATGGAGCATCCCGGCCGCGTGTTCTCCCGCGAGCAGCTTCTCGACGCGGTGTGGGGCAAGGACGTCTACGTCGAGGCGCGTACCGTCGACGTGCATATCCGCCGCCTGCGCATCGCGCTGAACGGTAGCAACAACGCCGATCTGATCCGCACCGTGCGGGCGGCCGGTTATGCCCTTGACGCACAGGGTTAGAGATTGTCCACAACCCCGTTCACTGATTTGTAGTTTTGCCCGGGTAAGTGATGCTTGCCCGTTTCGCGCCGGCATTCCCCACGCCCCGCTCCGAAACGGGCTGGTTCCCCCGGGACGGTATGACATTCCGTCGCCGAAGCCTCACCTGCCCCTCCTTCGATCACGAAGGAGGGGTTTCTTTTGCGTTGGCGTGCCATAGCCAAAGCAGCAGCAGCAGGCCGGGGATGGCGAGGAGCGTGGTCAGCATCCAGAACACGGTCCAGCCCGTTTCGGTGGCCAGCCAGCCGCCGCCCGCCGACAGGACGGTGCGGCCGAAGGCCATCAGCGACGTCAGCAGGGCGTATTGCGTGCCGGCCATGCCGGCGGTGCAGAGGCTCGACAGGTAGGCGATGAAGGCGACGCCGCCCAGGGCGCCCGTGAAGTTGTCGGCCGTGATGGCGATGGTGAGGACGATGATGTCGTGTCCCGCTTCGGCCTGCCACGAGTAGAGCAGGTTGGTGACGGCCTGCAGGATGCCGGCAACGAACAACGCCTTGAACAGCCCGTAGCGCGCCACGACGATGCCTCCGACCAGGCCGCCCAAGATCGTCGCCGCAACGCCGAAGCTCTTGCTCACGCCGAAGATCTCCGGCCCGGAGAACCCCATCTGGTCGAAGAACGGCAGCGTGATGCTGCCGCCCAGGGCGTCGCCGTATTTGTAGAGCAGAGCAAAGAGCAGGATGACGAACCAGCCGCGATAGGCGAAGAACTCGGCGAACGGGCGCACGACCGATTGGTTGAGCCATTCGCCGGTGGAGTGGATGAGCGGTCTCCTGGAGACGGGTTCGTCGGCCCAGAATGTGGTGGCGATGCCCACGATCGCGAGCAGGGCGATCAGGCTCAGCACCGTCGACCAGGGCATGAGGCTGGGCAGAAGCTGCGACATCGCGCTGACGATCCAGAGCGCGATGCGATAGCCGAGCTGGGTCGTCGCCGAGCCGGCGCCTTGTTCGTCGTCGTGCAGGATCTCGATGCGATAGGCATCTATGGCGATATCCTGCGTCGCCGACAGGAAGGCGATCGCGACGGCGGCGAATGCCGTGAACCAGGGACTGCCGACGGGATCGCTCCACCCCAGCAGCAAGGTCGCGAGCAGAAGGCCGACCTGGGTGGCGAGCATCCAGCTCCGCCGCCGCCCCAGCCAACGGTCGAGCAGCGGCAGCGGCATCTGGTCGACAAGCGGCGCCCAGGCGAACTTGAAGGCATAGGGGGTGCCGACCAGAGCGAAGATGCCGATGGTCGTGAGGTTCACGCCGACCTGGCTCATCCAGTACGACAGCACCGCCCCCGACAGCAGGAACGGCATGCCGCTCGAGAAGCCCATCAGCAGGATGATGAGCTGCCGGCGGTCGCGATAGACCTCGGCCGCCTTGATCCAGCGTTTCCAGGTCGACCGCACGGGGACGGAAAGACTCAAACGAGTTCCTTGAGCGGCTTCTCCGGCCGCGCGCCGACATGGGAGATGATCTCGGCCGCGGCGATGCCGCCCAGGCGCGCACATTCGGCGAGCGGCTTGCCGTTCGTGAAGCCGTAGAGGAAGCCCGCGGCATAGAGATCGCCGGCGCCAGTCGTGTCGACCACCTTGGCGACGGGCGCGGCCGGGACAATATGGGTCTCGCCGCCCTTGATCACCACCGACCCTTTGGCGCTGCGCGTCAGGGCGGCAACCTTGGCTTCCTTGCGCGTGGCCTCGAGGGCCGCCTCGAAGCTCTCGACCTGGTAGAGCGATGTGATCTCGCTTTCGTTGCCGAACAGGATGTCGACCTTGTCGCGGATCAGGGCGCGGAACTCGTCGCGATAGCGGTCGACGCAGAACGAATCGGAGAGCGTGATCGACACCAGCCGGCCCGCGGCATGGGCGGCGTCGAATGCTTTCAGCACCGCCTTCTTGGCCTCGGGCGCATCCCACAGATAGCCTTCGACATAGGTCACTTGCGCCGCACCCGCCACCTTGGTGTCGATGTCGGCGGGGCCAAGGCCGGTGCAGGCGCCGAGGTAGGTATTCATGGTGCGTTGCGCATCGGGCGTCACCAGGATCAGGCTGCGCGCCGTGGCCGGGCCGGACGTCGCCACCGGCGTCTCGAAGGCGACACCGGTCGCCCGCAGGTCATGAGTGAATACGGCCCCGAGCTGGTCGTTGCGCACCTTGCCGATATAGGCGCCCTTGCCGCCGAACGACGCAACGCCCGCCATCGTGTTGCCGCACGAGCCGCCGGAGATCTCGATCGCCGATCCCATGGCCGCATAGAGCGTCTCGGCGCGGGCCTCGTCGATCAGCGTCATACTGCCCTTGTTCAGCGTATGCTTGGCGAGGAAGGCGTCGTCGGCATGGCTGATGACGTCGACGATGGCGTTGCCGATTCCCAGCACGTCGAAGGCGGCAGATGTCATGAGATCTCCAGAGGGGTGAGGGGACGATTTACAATGCCAACAGATGCATGCCGGGCTTGGTTTCTTCCAGCAAGGTCACGATCCCCGCGACGGTGAAGGGAACGTCGGCCCGCAGCTCGGCGCGGTCGATGCCGAGCGCGCGCAATCCCATCTCGCATACGATGAAGCGTCCGCCAAGCTCGACGCAGGCCTGCAGCAGCGTCTCGAAGTCGCCGACGCCGCGCTCGCGCATCAGGGCATCGCGGTTCCAGTCAGGCAGGCCAGGTGGCGGCCCGGTGAGGGCGCGCAGGCCATTCATGGTGAAGAACAGGACGGCCGGCTTGTTGACGGCGAGCGCCGCGCTCGCCAGCGCCAGCGCATAGTGCACGCTCTCGTAGTCGCCCGAGCGGATGATCAGCGACAGGCCGCCTTCGGGAGTCTTCATCGCGTCCCGCAGGTCGGACAGTCGGGGCGTTTGGTGACGGCCATCTCGTCAAACGACGCGGCGAGCGCGTCGTAGGTCAAAAGCCGACCCGAAAGCGATTGGCCGATGCCCAGGATCTCCTTCACCACTTCGGTCGCCTGCAGGGCGCCGAGCGTTCCCGCAAGCGCGCCCAGCACACCGGCCTGGGCGCAGCTCGGCACGGAGTCCTCCGACGGCGCGGCCGGAAAGAGACAACGCAGGCAGGGATGATGCCCGCCTTGCCACGCCTTGTAGGTCGAGATCTGGCCATCGAAACGAAGGATCGCAGCAGAAACCAGAATCTTTTTCAGGTGATAGCAGGTGTCATTGAGCAAGTAGCGCGTTGCGAAGTTGTCGCTGCCGTCGGCCACCACGTCGTAGTCAGCGAGGATCCGCTCGGCATTGGCGGCGGTCAGCCGTTCCTTGTGGGCGCGGACCGTTATCTCGGGATTGATATCGCCCAAGGCACGACGGGCACTGTCGGCCTTGGCAACACCGATATCGGCCGTGCGATGGATGATCTGGCGCTGCAGGTTGGAGAGATCGACCGTGTCGTCGTCGATGACGCCCAGTGTCCCGATGCCGGCGGCGGCGAGATATTGCAGGGCAGGCGCGCCAAGTCCGCCAGCGCCGATCACAAGCACCTTGGCCGCCATCAGGCGCGTCTGTCCCACGCCGCCGATCTCCGGCAGCACGATATGGCGCGCGTAACGCCTGATCTGCGCCTCGGTCATATCGGGTAGCACTGTCATGGCTCGCTTATAGCATGGTGCGGCACGCCCATTGGCTGCTACAGCGACACCGCACATGACAACTCTCTCCGATCCCGCCACCGCGCCCAGGACCCGGCCGGCCCTGACGCCTGTCCTGGTGGGGCTGCTTGCGCTTCTGTCCGCCTTCACGCCGCTGTCGATCGATATGTATCTGCCGGCTCTACCGATGATCGAAAGCGACCTGAAGGCGAGCGTGGGCGACATCCAGCTCACGCTTTCAGCATTCATGATCGCCTTCGGTCTCGGCCAGATCTTTTATGGTCCTGCCGGCGACCGCTTCGGCCGTCGGCCGGTGATCCTGAGCGGCCTCGGGATCTACGTCGTGGCGAGCGTCGGCTGTGCCTTTGCCGCCGCAGCGGGTCAACTCGTGCTGCTGCGCATGCTGCAGGGGCTCGCGGCCTGCGGCGGCGTGGTGCTGGCCCGCACCATGGTGCGCGACCTTGCCGAGCGCGATCACGCCGCCCGCATCATGTCGCTCATGATGGCCTGCACCTCGATCGCGCCGATGTTGGCGCCGCTGCTGGGCGGGCAGATCCTGTGGTTCCTGGGTTGGCGGGCGATCTTTTTCATTCTGGCCGGCATCGGCGTCTTTGCCTGGCTCGCGGCCTTCCTGCGCCTGCCCGAGACGCTGCGGCCGGAATACCGCCAACCGCTGGTCGTCTCGGCGATCCTGAAGCGCTTCGGCGAACTCGTGCGCCACAAGGCGTTCATGGGCTATGCCCTCACGAGCTCGTTCCAGTTCGCCGCGCTGTTCTCCTTTCTCTCCGGCTCGCCCTTCGTGTTCATCCAGCACTACGGCCTCGCCCCGCGCCTCTACGGCCTCGTGTTTGGCAGCATGGTCGTGTTCATGACGATCGGCAGCTTGTTGAATGCCAAGTTCGTACCCGTGTTCGGTGCCGGCAAGATCCTGCGCTTTGGAACGATCGCCCCGGCGATCATGGGGCCCGTGGCATTGGTCCTAGGTCTGATCGAGGCTCGCACCGGCGCGATCGGCATGTGGCCGTTCGTCATCTGCCTGGTGCCGCAGATCGCCACCATCAGCCTGATCGGCCCCAACGCGACCGCGATGGCGCTGCAGCGTTATCCCCATATGGCGGGCACGGCCTCGTCGCTGATGGGCGTGATGCAGTTTGGCCTCGGCGCCCTCTTCGGTGCCGTGGTCGGCCAGACCTTCGACGGCACCATCGCGCCCATGACGACAGCGATGGGCCTGGCCGGTGTGCTTTGCTTCGTCGCCAATCGATACCTGGTGGGCCGGGGCTAGCTATCGCCTCAGGTCGACCACCAGTAGGTCGCCGCGGTCGTTGCCCGCGGCCAGGCGGAAGCCGTCGGTTGACCAGGTGAGGCAGGTGATGGCCGAGCCGTCGGCAAGTTTCAGGACAACCGAGCGCCGGGTCTTGATGTCGCCGAGCTGCAGCTCACCCGACTCGTAGCCGCCGGCCACGAACTCGGCGGTGGGATGGGCGGCGACCACAGTGATGAGGCTGGCGCCTTCTTCGCCGAACTGTACCGGCGGCTTGCCTTCCGGTCCCTTGCCGGCGAATGACCAGGCGGTGAAGACCGGCTGCGACGAGGTGAAGAGCCAACGCGCATCTGCCGACCACGAGAGCGACCTCACTTTGGCGGGATAGCCCTGCATGCGCATGTCGGTGGATTGCGCGATACGCCAGACGTGGATGTCGTTCTCTTGCGTACCGGTCGCGATGAACTTGCCGTCGGTGCTCCATTTCAGGGCGACATGGCTGCCGGCCCAGGCGAAGCGGCGTGGCGGCAGGGTGACGTTGCCCACGCTCCAGACGGTGACGCCGCCATAGTGGGCGCAGGCGACGCGGCTGCCGTCCTTGCTGAAGTCGAGGTCGGCCACGGTGCTCTGGTGCGGTCCGAACTCACTCGTCTGGCCGTCCTTGACGACCAGCGCATTCTTGCCCGCGACGGCCGCGATCGCACCGCTCGCCCTGTGGATCGCGATATGCTCGATCCACTTGCCCTTCTGGTGGGCAAGCTCGCTCATCGTGCCGTCGCTGCCGAGCCGCAGCAGGCGACCGTCATCGCCGCCGCTCACGAAGCCGTCGCCCGTTGGATCGGCTGTCATCGCCAGCACGGCGCCCCGATGCACCGGCTCGCCGGCCGGCGTCTCCGCGGCGTTGATGTCGGCGGGCAGCAGGCGCACGCGCCCGTCGCCCAGCGCAAAGGCCACCGTCGCGCCGTCGCGGCTGAAAGCACAGGCCGACGCGGGCGCATCGGCGGCGACCGAGCGCGACGGCGGCAGCGCCGCGCGCCAGGCGGGATTCGCGAGGTCGAGCTTCACGATTTTATTTCAGGCAGTCCTGGAAGCCGCGCTTCAGGTTCTCGCCGTCGAGATTGCGGCCGATGAAAACGAGCTTGCTCGAGCGTGTCTCGCCGTCCTTCCAGGGCTGGCCCCAGTCGGCATCCATCATCATGTGCACGCCCTGATAGACGTAGCGCCGCGGCGCGCCGTCGATCGCGAGGATACCCTTGCTGCGGAAGATATCCGGTCCCTTGATCTGCAGGAGCGCGCCCATCCACTTCTGGAACTTGTCGGGATCGACCGGGCGATCGGCGGTGAGGCTGAGGCTCTTCACCTCCTCCTCGTGATCGTGGTCGTGGCCGTGCTCGAGGAAATCGGGCTCGAACTCGAGGATGCGTTTCAGGTCGAACGCGCCCTTGTCGAGAATGGCCTCGAGTTCGATCTTGCTCTTCTCGGTCTTGTGGATACGGGCGTAGGGATTGATCGCCTTGATCCTGCCCTCGACCTTCTTGAGCTCGTCGGCGCTCACGAGATCGGTCTTGTTCAAGAGGATCACGTCGGCGAACGCCACCTGTTCCTGCGCCTCGTCGCCTTGCTCGAGCTGGCCCAGGAAATGCTTGGCGTCGACCACGGTGATGATGGCGTCGAGCCGGGTCCGGGCCTTCACGTCGTCGTCGGTGAAGAAGGTCTGCGCCACGGGACCGGGATCGGCGAGGCCGGTCGTCTCGACCAGGATGCCGTCGAACTTGTCCTTGCGCTTCATCAGCCCTTCGATGATGCGGATGAGATCACCGCGCACGGTGCAGCAGATGCAGCCGTTGTTCATCTCGAACACTTCCTCGTCGGCGTTCACCACGAGGTCGTTGTCGACGCCGAGCTCGCCGAACTCGTTCACGATCACGGCGTATTTTTTTCCGTGCTGCTCGCTCAGGATGCGGTTCAGCAGCGTGGTCTTGCCGGCACCGAGATAGCCGGTCAGCACCGTTACAGGCACTTGCGACGGAGACATGGCCATTGGAAATCCTCGAAATTTGGCCCCTGAGATAGGGTCTTCGCCGGATGCGCGCAACTCTGGTGCGAAACAGCGTCCCGGTCGGGACCCCAGTATTTCTAGGGTCTCTTTCTAGGGTCTTTGGCCGCGGATCAGCTTGGGCAGGTCGCCGCCGAGCCCCATGGCGTGGCGCAGGAAGAAGCGGCGGAGCGGTGGCGCGCGGTTGACGGCGGCGAGGCCGAGATCGCGCGCGAGCCGCAGCGGCTTGATGTCGTTGGAGAACAGGCGGTTCAAAAGATCGGTCGCAGCCACCATGGTGAAATTGTCGGCGCGACGCCATTGCGCGTAGCGTTCGAGCGTGTCGGCAGCACCGATGTCGAGGCCAAGCCGCTTGGTGTCGATCAGGACCTCGACCAGTGCGGCGATATCGCGAACGCCGAGGTTGTAGCCCTGGCCTGCGATCGGATGCAGGCCGTGCGCCGCGTCGCCCACCAGCACCAGCCGTTCCTCGACGTAACGTTCGGCATGCACGAGATGGAGCGGATACGACCAGCGTGGGCCGATCGTGTCGACCTTGCCTAAAAAGTCGCCAAAGCGGCGCGCGAACTCGGCTTGGAAGCGCGGCGCATCGAGCTCGAGCAGCCGCTTGGCGATGCTCGCGCGCTCGGTCCAGACGATCGACGAGCGATGCTCGCCAGTCTCGCTGTCGCGCATCGGCAGGATGGCGAAGGGACCGCCAGGCAGGAATTTCTCCTGGGCGACGCCGTGATGCGGCCGTTCGTGGCGTGCGACCAGGACGATCGCGATCTGATTGTAGGACCAGGCGCGCGCGCCGATGCCCGCATCCTCGCGCATCGTGCCCTGGCGTCCTTCGGCCGAAGCGACCAGCCGCGCGATGAGACGACGGCCGCTCTTGAGCGCCACGTCCACTTTGTCCGATGTGCGCGTGGTCTCGATGACTTCGTCGGGGGCCAGAAGCTCGACCGCAGGACAGGCCGCGAGTCGGCGCAGGATCGCGCTGCGCAGGAAGCGGTTCTCGACGATCCATCCCATCGCTGCTGCGGGCGGATCGCCTGTACCGGCTTCGCGGTGATCGAAGTGCAAAAAGAACGGGCTGATCCGGCCGTCATGACCCGCATCGGAGATGCGGATATCGAGGATCGGCTCGGCGAGATCGGCGAGATCGTCCCAGACGCCCAGGGCATGGAACAGACGCTGGCTGGTGTAGGAGATCGCCGTGGTGCGCCCGTCGAAGCCCGCCTCGGTCATCGATTTCAACGGCAGCCGGTCGATCAGGGCCGTGCGCAGACCTGCCTCGCCCGCGGCAAGGGCGAGCAGGCTGCCGTTCAGGCCTGCTCCCACGATTGCAAGGTCGTACCGTCCGCCGTCCATGGGTGTTTCATGGCAGCGGGACGGCCGGGCGGCAAGCGGCTCAGAACTTGATGATGATGTCGGAGGCGATTGTGAACTGTGAGGCGTTGTTTCCGCCGGCGTAGGGGGTTGTGCCGTTGAGCGAGGTGTCGAAGCGGATCTCGGGGCGGAAGATGATGGCCTTGGCGATGGGGTTGTCGGGCATCTTGGGGGTGCCGGCGATGATGGTGGCGGAGGGATCGCCATGCTCGACCTTCACGAAGTCGAGGTTGCCGGGATAGGCGGCGACGAAGAAGCCGGAGTTGTCGCGCCAGATCTCGGCCCGGCCGACAACTTTGAAGAGATCGTTGATCTGGTACATGCCGTAGAGGGCGGCGCCGTAGCCGTCGGCCTTGAAGCCGTCGTCGCGGATGTAGTTGAGATCGGCCATGAAGGTGAGCTTGTCGCTGGCCTTCCAGGTGATGGCGATGTCGTTGAGGTAGCGCAGCGCGTGGTTGGGGTCGCAGTTGCAGGCCGCCGCGATCGCCGGCGTATTGGGGTTCTCGGCGCCGATATGGGTGGTGGCAAGGATGGTGAGGTCGCCGCCGAGCAACGTGAAGCCGAAGCCGCCGTGGAAGGCGACGCCGGTGTTGTTGTCGCCGGTATAGGGTCCGCAGCAGCCGAAGGTGGTGTTCACGCCGGTGTCGAAGCCGGCGTAGAGGTCGAGCCAGTCGTTGACGTGGGCCGTGGTCATGACGCCGGTGTGCTTCAGCGGAATGCCGAAGTTGAAGATGTAGGAGTGCGAGTAGAGGGGATTGTCAGGGGCGGAGATGACCTCGATGCCCTCGAGGGTTGGGTACTCGCCGATCTTGAGGTCGAAACCGCCTTTGAAGAGCCAGGGGAGGTGGAACTGCAGGTTGGCTTCGACGATGTCGGGCTGCCCGACATAATCGATGCCCTCGAATTGTCCGAGGAAGCGCGTATAGCGCGCGTCGGTGCCGTAATAGGCCTGCAGCTTGAAGCCGAAATCGACGTTGGGGGATTTCGGGTCGATCGGGCGCTGGACGGTGACGAGAGCCTGGTTGAGGAGGGGTGTGTTGGTCTTGTCGGTGAAGAGCTGGCCGAAATTGAGGCCGTTGTTCTGCGGGTAGGTGTTGAAGGTCATGCCGCCTTCGATGTGACCGCTGATCGAGAACGTATCCCACCATGACGCGGGTGCTGACGGCGGCCCCGATGCAGGCTTGTCCTG
>JAFKFL010000026.1 GCA_017308235.1 Alphaproteobacteria bacterium
AGACCGGCTTCGTGTTTCAGGAGCCGACGCTGATGCCTTGGGCGACGGCGCTCGCCAATGTCGCCCTGCCGCTGCGGCTCGCGGGCCTGTCTCGGGCCGAGCGCCTGAGCCGCGCGGGCGAGGCGCTGGCGGGTGTCGGACTCGCGGGCTTCGAGCGGAGTTATCCGCGCGAGCTCTCGGGCGGCATGAAGATGCGGGTGTCGATCGCCCGCGCCCTGGTGACGCGGCCGCGGCTCTTGCTGATGGACGAACCGTTCGCCGCGCTCGACGAGATCGCGCGCCACAAGCTCAACATCGATTTGCTGACGCTGTGGCAGCGCGAGCGCTTCACCGTGGTGTTTGTCACCCATTCGGTGTTCGAATCCGTGTTCCTGTCGCAGCGCATTGCGATCATGAGTGCACGGCCCGGCCGTATCGCAGCGGAATTGGCGATCCCGACACCCTATCCGCGTGACGAGGCGTTCCGCACTTCCGCCGACTATGTCGCCCTTTGCCGCCAGACGTCACAGCAGCTCGCCGCGGCGATGGCGGTGAAAGCTCGGGCAGCATGAGTACCAAGGCGATTGCGCCGCTGGTGCTGGGCGCGTTGATCCTTGGCCTGTGGGAGCAGACGGTGCGGCTGCTTGCGATCCCACCTTATATACTGCCGGGGCCGCTCCTGATCGCCCGGACCCTGGTCGACGACTGGGCGCTGCTGGCGCCGTCGCTCTGGGTCACGCTCGGCATCACGCTGGAAGCGCTTGCCGCGGCGGTCGCGATCGGCGGGCTGCTGGCGATCCTGTTCTCGCTGTCGCGCTGGGTCGAGCTCTCGCTCTTTCCTTACGCCATCATCCTGCAGGTGACGCCGATCGTGGCGATCGCGCCTTTGATCATCATCTGGGCCAACAATGTCGACCTGTCGCTTTTGATCTGTGCCTGGCTCGTGGCGTTCTTCCCGATCCTGTCGAACACCATCCTCGGTCTGCGCTCGGTCGATCGCAATCTCTTGAGTTTGTTCGAGCTCTACGGCGCCGGGCGCTGGCGCACGCTCCTGCATCTGCGGCTGCCCGCGGCCTTGCCCTACTTCCTGGGCGGCCTGCGCATCTCCGGCGGGCTCGCGCTGATCGGCGCGGTGGTCGCCGAATTCGTGGCCGGCACCGGCGGCAACGCCTCGGGGCTGGCCTGGCGCATCCTCGAGGCCGGCTATCAACTCAAAGTGCCGCGCATGTTCGCGGCACTGGTGCTGATCTCGGCGACCGGCATTGCGATCTTCCTCGCCCTCACGCTCCTCTCGCACTTGCTGCTGCGCCGCTGGCACGAATCGGCGCTCGCCGCCCGGGAGTAATCATTGCTGGGGGCGCGTCACTCCAGTGACGCGATCTTTTCCGGCATCGAAGACGCGCGACTCAAGTGGAGATTACTCCGCTGAAGAGTCGCGCGCCCCCAGCCTATTTGCCGTCGCGCGCTGCACCCAACTGCGAGGCCCAAGTCTGCATCATGTCGATCGGGAAGGGGAACACGATGGTGGAGCTCCGCTCGCCCGCGATCTCGAACAGCGTCGCGAGGTAGCGTAGCTGCATGGCCTGCGGCACTGGCGCCAGCATCTGCGCCGCCTCCACGAGCTTCTGCGCCGCCTGCTGTTCGCCCTCGGCATTGATGATCTTGGCGCGGCGGCTGCGCTCGGCCTCGGCCTGGCGGGCGATGGCGCGGATCATGCTGTCGTCGAGATCGATGCGCTTGATCTCGACGTTGGAGACCTTGATGCCCCACGCGTCGGTCTGCTTGTCGAGCGCGTCCTGAATGTCTGTGTTGAGCTTGTCGCGCTCGGCCAGCATCTCGTCGAGGTCATGCTTGCCCAGCACGGAGCGCAACGTGGTTTGCGCAAGCTGGCTGGTGGCCTGCATGTAGGCCGCGACCTGGATCACTGCGCGTTCGGCATCGACCACGCGGTAGTAGATCACCGCACTCACCTTGACCGAGACGTTGTCGCGCGAGATCACGTCCTGGCTCGGCACCTCGTCGACCACGATGCGCAGGTCGACGCGCACCATCTGCTGCACGAACGGCACCAGCAGCACCAGGCCCGGCCCCTTGGTGCCGGTGTAGCGTCCCAGCGTGAAAACCACGGCGCGCTCGTATTCGCGCAGGATCCGGATCGCCAGGACGGCGATGTAGACGACGAGGATGACGATGACGGCGACAATGCCGGCGGTGATGAACATGTTTTATCCCTTCGCTGTGGGCGCCAAACCGATCCTTCACATCGGCTCGACCGTGAGCACGAGGTCCTTGCGGCTGACGACCCGGATACGCGCGCCCGGCAGTAGCGGTTGGCGCGCATGGGCTTTCCAGATCTCGCCCATGATGCGGATTTTGCCGTTGTCGCCTTGCCATTCCAGGGTCTCGCCCTCAGCGCCGATCATGGCTTCGCTGCCGGTGACGACGCGGCGTCGGCGGGAGCGCAGCAGCAGGACGAAGACGAGGGCGAGGAAGGCCGCCGTCACCAGGGTGGCCGCGATCACGAGCGAGAGCGAGAGCGCGAAGCCCGGCACATTCGACTGGAACATGATGATCGAGCCGATCGCGAAGGCCGCGATGCCGCCCGCGCCGATCACGCCGAACGAACCGATGAAGACCTCGGCCACCATGAGCGCGATCCCGAGCAGCACGAGGCCGGCGCCGGCATAATCGATCGGCAGCATATTGAGCGCGAACAGCGCGACCAGGATGCTGATCGTTCCCACCACGCCGGGTAGGACTGCGCCTGGGTTGGAGAGCTCGAAGATCAGGCCATAAGCGCCGAGCAGCATCAGGAGGTAGGCGACGTTGGGATCGGTGATGATGGTGAGGAGGCGCGTGCGCCAGTCGGGCGCGTCCTTCACGATCTCGAGTCCCGCCGTTGCGAGCGGGCGCGCCTGTCCAGCGACGATCGCGGTCCGGCCGTCGATCTTGCGCAGAAGGTCGGGCACGTCGTCGGCGATCACGTCGATCACCTTGAGCTTCAGCGCCTCGGACGCGGGCAGGCTCGCCGCCTCGCGCACGGCCTCGGTGGCCCATTCGGCATTGCGGCCGTGGAGCTGGGCGAGGCCGCGGATGTAGGCCACGGCGTCGCTGATCATCTTGCGCGTCTCGGTGTCACGCGTTGAGAGAGGAGGGGCGTCGGTCTTGCCCTTGCCGTTGTTGTCCGGAAGTCCCTGTGGGGTCGGCATCGAGGGCGCGCCGATCTGGATCGGTGTCGCGGCACCGAGATTGGTGCCCGGCGCCATGGCGGCGACGGCGGCGGCATAGGTGATGTAGGTGCCCGCGCTCGCTGCCCGCGCGCCGCCCGGCGCGACATAGACGACGACCGGCACGGGCGAGGCGATCATCGCCCGGATGATCTCGCGCATGGAGGTGTCGAGGCCGCCTGGCGTGTCCATCCGCAGCACGATCAGCCCGGTGTCGTCCGGCGTCGCCGCCTCGATCTTGCGCACGACATAGTCGGCCATGCCGGGGCCGATCACGCCGTCGACTTCCAGCACCACCGCGCGCCGGACGGCGGCATCGGCGAGCGTCGTCACGACGAACAGCGCGCTGACGATCAGCGCAGCAATACGCAAGGCCTGCTTTCCCGCCCGCATGGAGGTTCTCCTCCGCGGGGATCGGTCGCGACTCGCGACGCGGCGACCGGTCCCTGCGAATCAGGGCGCCATATTACGACTGTGCGGGTTGTCCGTCCGACGTAATTATCGCCCGCTGCGCCGGGCGGGGCGGCCACGGGAGCCGGAGCCGGTGCGCACGCCGCGGAACACGCGGCTGTTCTGCATCTTGCCGAGATTGACGGTGGCGGTCGCGGCGACCGCCTGCCCGGGCAATTCGAGCTCGTTGGCTTCCAGCCGTCGGATCTCGTCGCGGATGCGGGCCGCTTCCTCGAACTCGAGGTTGGCCGCTGAATCGCGCATCCGCTTCTCGAGCTCGGCGATGTGGCTCCTGAGATTGTGCCCGATCAGATGCACGTCGCCCGACACGCCGGTGTCAACGGTGTAGTGGTCGCGCTCGGCGGTCGACTGCAGGATCTCGGCGATGTTCTTCTTCACCGAGGCGGGCGTGATGCCGTGCTCCTTGTTGTAGGCGATCTGCTTGGCGCGGCGCCGGTCGGTCTCGCTGATGGCGTACTTGATCGAATCGGTTTCCTTGTCGGCGTAGAGGATGACGCGGCCGTCGATGTTGCGTGCGGCGCGGCCGATCGTCTGCACCAGCGAGGTGGGCGAGCGCAGGAAGCCTTCCTTGTCGGCATCGAGGATGGCGACCAGCGCGCATTCGGGGATGTCGAGGCCTTCGCGCAGCAGGTTGATGCCGACCAGCACGTCGAATGCGCCCAGCCGCAGGTCGCGGATGATCTCGATGCGCTCCAGCGTGTCGATGTCGGAGTGCAGGTAACGGCAGCGGATGCCGGCCTCGTGCAGATATTCGACCAGGTCCTCGGCCATGCGCTTGGTCAGCACAGTGACCAGCACGCGCTGGCTTTTCTTCGCGCAGTCCTTGCACTCGGCAATCAGGTCGTCGACCTGCTTCTCGACCGGGCGGATGATCACGGTGGGATCGATGAGGCCGGTGGGCCGGATCACCTGTTCGATGAAGATGCCCTGCGTGCGCTCCATCTCCCATGGGCCGGGCGTCGCGCTTACGAAGGTGGTCTGCGGCCGAAGCGCCTGCCATTCCTCGAACTTCAGCGGCCGATTGTCGATCGCCGACGGTAAACGGAACCCGAATTCCGCCAGCACGCTTTTGCGGTTGAAGTCGCCGCGGAACATGCCGCCGATCTGCGGCACGGTGACGTGGCTCTCGTCGACGATCAGCAGCGAGTTCTCGGGGAAGTACTCGAACAGCGTGGGCGGCGGCTCGCCGGGCTTGCGGCCGGTGAGGTAGCGCGAGTAATTCTCGATGCCGGCACACGCGCCGGTGGTCTCCATCATCTCGATGTCGAACAGCGTGCGCTGCTCCAGCCGCTGCGCCTCCAGCAGCCGTCCGGCGCGGTTGAATTCGTCCAGTCGCTGCTTGAGGTCGGTCTTTATCTGCTGGATGGCGTGCTGCATCGTCGGCCGCGGCGTCACGTAGTGGCTGTTGGCATAGACCACGATGTCGCTGAGCGTCGCCGACTTCTCGCCGGTCAGCGGATCGAACTCGGTGATCGAATCGATCTCGTCGCCGAAGAGCTCGATGCGCCAGGCCTTGTCCTCATAGTGCGCCGGGAAGAGATCGACCGTGTCGCCGCGCACGCGGAAGGTGCCGCGCTGGAAGGCGTTGTCGTTCCTCTTGTACTGCAGCTCGACGAAGCGGCGCAGCAGCGAGGTGCGGTCGACCTTCTGGCCCTTGTGCAGGCGGAAGGTCATCGCCTGGTAATTCTCCAAAGGCCCGATGCCGTAGATGCAGGAGACCGACGCCACGATCACGACGTCGTCGCGCTCCATCAGCGCGCGCGTCGCCGAATGGCGCATGCGGTCGATCTGCTCGTTGATCGAGGAATCCTTCTCGATATAGGTGTCGGTGCGCGGCACGTAGGCTTCGGGCTGGTAGTAGTCGTAATAGGAGACGAAGTACTCAACGGCGTTCTCCGGGAAGAAGCCCTTCATCTCGCCGTAGAGCTGGGCCGCCAGCGTCTTGTTGGGTGCCAACACCAGCGCCGGCCGCACCTGCGAGGCGATGACGTTGGCCATGGTGAAGGTCTTGCCCGAGCCGGTGACGCCCAGCAGCACCTGGTCCTTCTCGTTCGCCTGCACGCCCTCGAGCAGCTGGCGGATCGCCTGCGGTTGGTCGCCGGCGGGCGTATAGTCCGACACCAGCTTGAAGGGTTGGCCGCCGACATTCGCCGGACGCCGCTGGATGTACGGCATCAGGAGCGGGACGGTGGAGACCGCGAGATTCTTCGAGGGCATGGACGCATTATATGATGCGCGGCCGCGGCCCCCGCAACGCCGGCTGGGGCCGCTCCTGTCAGTAAATGGCAGGATATGTCAGCCGAACGGCGGTGCCGTCGCTCTCCATTCACGGCCAAGGGCGGCGTAGTCGAAATCTTTCCAGGCGACGACGCGGACGCCCGGAATGACGGCCCAGGGGATCGCGCTTTCCACCCACGTCTGAACGATCGGCACCACCCAGCTCGCATCGTCCAGCGTACCGGCTCGGAGGCTGAGATAGTCCGGGGTGGCCACGGCGCGCGACATAACGCGACAGCGACAGTGGGGGCAAAGCGTATGGTCGATTTCTCGTCCGGACCTCGTCGCGAGCCTCTCGATCTCGACCTCGCCAGTGACGGTGAGATCGGCGGTACGCGCGATAACGGGAAAGCTGAACACTGAACCCGACCGCTTCTGGCAATCATGGCAGTGACACGCGAAGGCCAGCAGCGGTGCCGCTTCCAGGCTGTAGCGAACGCCGCCACAGACGCATCCTCCGCATTGGGGAAGAGTCACCAAGATCGCCCGCTGCTTCTTTTTCCTTGAATGGGAGAAGAGGGTCGCGGAACGCAGAGTCGATGTCGAGCGGATTGTTCTTGTTCGGTCCGATGCCTCCAGGCTTCGGCTGTGCGCTCCCAGCAACGAAATTCTTTGCGGGCGTGGCATGCTTTATATGATGGCCGGATCAGGCCGGCGTGGTGCTAGAGGAAGACGCCTCTGGGATCGACGACGCTGGGGGCGCGCCACTCCAGTGGCGCGATTGCGACGATAGGAAGACGCGTGACTGGAGTCGCGCGCCCCCAGCAAGATGCCCGATCTCCTCGCCTCGTCCTTCCTGATCGCCGCTGCGGTTGCCGTTGTTGCCGGCATGGTGCGTGGCTTTGCGGGCTTTGGTGCGGCCATGTTGATGACGCCGGTGTTCTCGGCGCTCTACGGGCCCGAGATCGGCGTGTCGCTCTGCCTGATGCTCGAGGTGGTCGTCGCCCTGCCGCTGCTGCCGCGCGCGGTCGAGCATGTCGATTGGCGGCGCATCGGCTTGCTGCTGGTTGCGGCGGCGGTCGGCGTGCCGATCGGCAATCTCACCCTGACGCAGGTGGCGCCCGAGCCGATGCGCTGGGCGATCTCCGCCATTGTCCTCACGGCCGTGGCGCTACTGGCGAGCGGCTGGCGCTATCACGGCAAGCCACAGCCTGCACCGACATTGGTCGCCGGCGTGATCAGCGGATTCCTCAACGGCCTGTCCGGCATGGCCGGACCGCCGATCGCCTTCTACTACCTCGCGGGTAAGGAGAGCGTCGAACGCGTGCGCGCCAACCTCACGACCTATTTCGTGTTCGTCGATATTGCTGCATTGACCGCATTCGTGGCTCGCGACCTTGTGCGATGGGATACCGGCATCACGGGCCTTTGCCTTGCTCCTGCCGTGATTGCGGGCGGTTTGCTGGGCGAGCGGTTATTCCCCCTTGCGAGCGATGGATTTTACCGTCGTCTTGCACTCGTTCTGCTGGTCGCCGTGGCGATCGGGTCCTTGATCCTGTGAGCGAGGACGCGTAGCGGTGGCGGCATGAAGATCTGGGGCAAGATCGTGGGAGGTACGGCGGGCTTCGCATTGGGCGGCCCGATCGCGGCGCTGCTTGGCGTGATGGCAGGCCATGCCGTCGATGAATTCGTGCTGGACGCTCTGTCGACCGAGACCGTGCCCGCCGAGCGGCGCGATCCCAAGGAACATCCCGGACTGCGTCAGATCGCCTTCACCATTGGCGTGATCGCACTCGGCGCCAAGATGGCCAAGGTCGACGGCGAGGTGACGGGCGCGGAGCATGAAGCGTTCCGGTCGTTCTTCCAGGTGCCGCCCGGTGAGGAGCGCAATGTCGAGCGCTTCTTCGATCTCGCCAAGCGCGATGCTGCAGGCTTCGAACCCTATGCGCGCCAGGTGGCGGCGCTGTTCCCCGATGCGCCGGAGATCCTCGAGAACGTGCTCGAGGGTCTGTTCGACATCGCACGCGCCGACGGCGGCAGCGTGACGGCGGAAGAGGCCGAATATCTCGCCAAGGTCGCAAGCATCTTTGGCCTGAGCGCCGAACGCTTCGAACGCGCGCGGGCGGCGGCATTGGGCGATATGGAGTGCGAGCCCTGCGTGATCCTGGGCATCGATCCGCTGGCGACCGACGAGCAGATCCGCGAGGCGTGGCTGCGCCAGGTGCGCGCCAACCATCCTGACCGCCTGATGGCCCAGGGCTTGCCCGAGGAGGCGATCGCCGTCGCCAACCGCAAGCTTGCGCTGATCAATGACGCCTACGACCGCCTGCGCCGCCAGCGCGGCCTGGTGGCGGCTTAACAGGGCAAGGCGATCGCTGCGGCTTCGCCTCCTCGACCCGGATGGTGCTGGCCGGCGCCATGGCCGAACTCAAGCGCAAGCATGATACAATGGTGATGGTGAACACGTATGTAGAACCGCAAGTCAGGGTAAAGGATGTGACGACGAGGGGCGATGCCACGTGCGTCTGGGTGGAATTCTCTCGACCTCCCGATCCGCCACCAATTGCTCCCGGCGCGCTCTATCAAGCGCCAGACCTCAGTCACTGGGTTTTCGAGGTTCACCGCCTCGTTGCACGCGCCGGCTCCGTTCTGACTTTTGAGACGTACAACACTTCGCTTGCGCCGCCACGCGTCGGGGAGCACTACGCCTTCCGGTCTTGGTGGACCAAGCAAGCAGCGGAAGCGGTGCTCGACCGTTCAGCACGGTGGATCGAACGCGTTTACCCGGGAGAACACGAACATGATCACTGCCTCCTCACGTACGAGGCTATCTACTCTGGCCAGGTAGGGCGCTTCTCCGTTGAGCATGGCTGGATCACAACCGACGCCCATCGACAGTTCATTGAGGGCGATCCCTACCGAGTGCGGGCCAGCAATCCCAACTGGAATGAACTGTAGGCGAACTCGGGCGTCAGTAGAGTACTTCAATCGCGCCAACTCCGACCGTCGAGCCCCCACCAGTTCGCAGAGGGTGCGCCTTTCTGAAATGGCAACACGACGCCCGACACAGAAATAAGGCCTCCATCGGGATAGGCCACAAGAATAAACTCATCGTGCGAGGATGAAGCCTCCACTTTTGAGACGCCTTCCTTGAGCGTTACTAAGTCGCCTGCGTCGACCTTTGAAATCCGCAGGTAGTACGGGAGTGAACCACCCCAAAGCGTCTCCGACGTCTTTAGCACTTCTTCAACAATCGACACGTCTATCGCAGACGATGAAGACGGGCTGGTGTTGTCGTACTTTTTCACGGTCAATCCGCGAGATCGGACGTAGGCGCAAATCTGTTCGGCTTCTTGGTGGAGGTAGCGCATGCTGGTAGCAGTCTGTCGCACCTTGCGCCGAGCGCGCAAGGCGCTGGCTGCGGCTTGTCACGTTTTGTGCCGAACAACCCAGCACTGAAATCCCGCCGCCGCATATCGAACTGAGCGCCCCCAGCCGCTGCCTTAAGTTCAGATTAGCGCAACTTGGGGTAACAAATCCTTGGGGCAAACCTTTATCGGCGCGCCTCAGCACGCCTGCCATGGACGCGTGCATCGGCGAAAATCGAATGGCGACTTGGTTCCTCACCCTGAGGGCATCGCGAAGCGATGCGTCTCGATTCGCGCGGGGTAGCCCCGCGCTGTTGTGGGAACGAGCACCTTGTTTGTTGCCATCCTTCGAGACGCGGCCGGAGCCTGCGCCGAGCGCAGCGAGGGGGCCGCTCCTCAGGATGAGGTAATTCCGCGGAAGAAGAAGGGGAGCGCACGGCGTTAGCCGTGCGCTTCGTCTCGATTAGGCCAGGCCTTCTTCCTTGAGCGCGCGCTGGACGCCGGCGCGCTCCTCGACGCGCTTGAAGTAGGCGCGCAGCTTGTCGCTGATGTCGACCTTGTGGTGCTGCGCCCAACGCAGCATCACATAGAGATAGCCGTCGGCGACCGTGAACTCGTCACCGGTCAGGTAGCGATCGCCCAGCTTGTCGCTCACGTGAGCGAGCTTCTTGGCGCCATTGGCAATGAAGATCTTCCGTCCTTCTTCGGGCAGCGCGGGATTGAAAAGGGCGCCCAAGGTCTTGTGCAGCTCGGTGTTGATGTACGCCACCCACTCCTGCAGGCGCAGGCGCGGCTTCGAGCCTGCCGGCGGCGCAAGCTTGCCGGCCTTGTCGGCGATGTAGCCGAGGATGACGGCGTTCTCCGTCAGCAGGTCCTTGTCCTCCATCTCGAGCGCGGGAACGGCGCCCTTGGCATTGACGGCGTAGTAGTCCTTGCCGTCGACGGTGTGGGTCTTGAGATCGACCTTGTCGAGCGTGTAGCCGAGGCCGGACTCCGCCAGGGCGATGTGGGGCGCCAGCGAGCAGGCGCCGGGTGTGTAGTAGAGCTTCATCATCGATCTCCATCTGTGCCGCCTGCCCCATGCAGGCCGACCGAGACTGCGAGGTACGAACTTCCTTTTAGGAAGTCAACTCCCTTCGTATAGGGACTTTAAACTTATGTGACGGAGGCCTATCATCTTGTCGTTATGCAGCGCTCCCTGCGGCACTCCGAGCATCTCTGCCCCTTTTTTCGCGAGGCCATGAACCTTCTGGCGAAGCCGTGGAACGGCGAGATCATCGCAACGCTCCATCAGCGCGAGGGTCAGGGCGGAGGATTGCGGTTCAGCGAATTCGGCGACCTGATCGGCATCGGCGATCGCATGTTGTCGGTGCGGTTGCGCGAGCTCGAAACGCGGGGACTGGTGAATCGCGTGGTCGACGGCGGCCCGCCGGTGCGGGTGTCGTATCACCTGACCGAGGTCGGGCGTGGATTCGGCGGCGTGCAGACCTCGATGTCCCAATGGGGCATGAAGCTCGTCCGGCGTGCGTCGCGCCGGCAAGCCTGAGGAACCCCACCGCGTGACCTCGTGCCTGCAAACGATTTGAGTCCGGCCTAGCGGAGAGTCCGCTCGAAGAAGGCGACGACATCGCGATCGAATGCTGCATGGAAGGCGGCGCGATCGAAGCCAGGCCGTTCTTGGCAGATATCCGGCACCGCCTTGGCCATTGGCGCGGGGCAGGGCGGCAGGAAATCGAAGTGATCGGCGTTCTTCACCACGTGATATTCCGGCGGCATTGGCAAAGCGATCCGCACTGCTTCCGCATAGTCCGGATCGGGCAGGACATGATCGAACTCGGCGCGCCAGAGCTGCATGGGTATCCGCACGCCACTCAAGCCTTCCTTGCCGAACGCGAAGCCCAACGCAGGCGCCGCGACGACGGCAGCCTTGAGACGCGGATCATGCGTCCAGATCGATGCCGGCATGCGCGTGGCGAGATCCTGCAGGAGACCGGGGGCCTCGCTGACAATGCCACAGGTCACGGTATGCGGATGCCCCTCGCAGTAAGGAATGATCTTGCTGAGATCGGGCGTCCCGCCGGCGGCAACGAGCGTCGTGAAGCCGCCAGCGGAAAAGCCGAAGGCGCCGATACGGTTCGTGTCGATCCGCGGGTGGCCCGGCCATTCCGAGACCATATAGTCGGTGAGCTGCTTTAGCTGCTGCGGCCGGAACCAGATCTGCACACGCCGGCTCTGATCCTTGACGCTATCGCCGACATGCGTCACGGCGGCAACGACAAAGCCTGCTTTTGCCAGAGCGAGCGCGGTGTCGTAGTGGCCGCCGAACCATCCGCCCGAACCGTGCGAGATGACGATCAGGGGATGTCCGTTGCCGGCAGGTGGTGCATCCACGGCCACGTCCTGGGAATAACTCCCCAAGCGATGCGGCGAGGCATCGGCGTCAGTTGGATACCAGATCCCGACATCAAGCGGCCGACCCTCGGGATTGGGCAGGCTCGCGGTCTGGAACCCGACCTCGCCGGCGAAGGCGGATGCTCCGGTTGCCATGAGCAGCATCGCCGCCGCTGTCGCCGCCAGACGTCGCATGGCCCATCTCCTTTAATGTTGTCGGCGCTCACATTGCGGATCGATGTGAGCTGTGTCAACATCTCACCGTGAAAAAAGACAGCTACCACCACGGCGATCTCGCCAATGAGTTGCTCGCAGCGGCGCTCAAGATCGTGGAGCGGCAGGGCGCCGACGCGGTGTCGCTCCGCGACCTCGCTCAGAATCTCGGCGTGTCGCGAGCCGCGCCCTATCGCCACTTTCCGGATCGCGACGCTCTCCTCGCAGCTGTAGCGGCCCGTGGCTTCGAGGATCTGGTCGAGGCCTATGAATCTGTTCTTGCGGATCGTGAGCTGCCCGGCGCGGAAGTCCTCCGTCGGGGATGGCTCGTCTATCTGGACTTCGCCCGCCGCCGCCCGGGCCTGTTCCAGCTCATGTTCGACAGCGATTTCCTTGGCCGCGACAAGCCGCCCAAGGTGATGGTCCCGCCGGCGGACCGGGCCTACCACCTTCTCTGGGAAGGGATGCGGCGCGCTCATCCCCAGGCCGATGACGCGACGATCAAGATGCGCACAGCCACCGCCTGGTCGACCATCTACGGTTACATCGCCCTTGATCGCGCGAACCGGTTCAAGACGTTCATGATCAGGCCGCTTAGCCGTGAGGCCGTCGCCAAAGCGGTGCTGGCCGCATCATGTTAGGCCCGGCATGAAGATCATCGAACGGCCGTCGTCCAATCAGTCGGTGCGGCCCGACGGTGCGACGGTCGATCTCCTGGTGCTTCACTACACCGAGCTGCCGCTGAAGGAGTCGCTCGAGATCCTGAGCGACGACAAGCGTGAGAAGCGGGTGAGTGCGCACTACGTGCTTGCCGAGGACGGCACTGTTTATCGTCTGGTTCCCGAGGATCGCGTCGCCTGGCATGCGGGCCAATCGTACTGGCGCGGCCGCGAGGCGCTGAACGCTGTATCCATCGGAATCGAGATCGTGAACCTGCATGGCGACCGGCACGACTATCCGCCGCGACAGATCGCGGCGCTGATCGAACTCTGTCGAGAGATCCTCGCGCGCCATCCCGCTGTCGTGCCGCAGAACGTCGTCGGCCATTCCGACATCGCACCCCAGCGCAAGATCGATCCCGGCCTGCGCTTTCCGTGGAAGGCGCTGGCGGACGCGGGCATCGGGCTCTGGCCGAAGGCGGTTGCGCCGATCGAGGGCGACATCCAACCGGCGCTGCAGCGCTTCGGCTATGCGCCGCCGGGCGACCTTGCGCCTGAGGAGATCATAAAGGCCTTCCAACGCCGCTTCCGGCCCGCGTGCGTCGACGGCATCGCCGACCGCGAGACCCGCGCGTTGCTCGCCGGGTTGCTCGACCGGGCAGGATCGCAAACCTGAAACGAAATGCCTTAAGAATGGATTGGACAGGATGAGCGAACCGATCGTCTGGACCTTTGATTGGGTGCCTAAAGGTCCCCGTGGTTTTGTGCGCGACGTACGGTTGAGGTGGGCGTGTGAGGAAGCTGGGCTTGCCTATTCCGTGCGAACAGTCCCTTTCGACGATCGCGGCCCCGAACATTTGGCGCGTCAACCCTTCGGCCAGGTCCCGTTCCTGAGCGATGGCGGGCTTGAAATATTCGAAAGTGGCGCGGGGCTACTGCATCTCGCCCGAAAAAGCGAGAAACTGATGCCGCGCGATCCAGTCGGAGAAGCTCAAACGCTGCAATGGACGATCGCCGCACTCAACTCGATCGAGATGGTTACAGTTCCCTGGTGGTTCCTGGAAGTGACGGGTGCAAAGGACAATCATCTGACCGGCTGGTTGGAAAGCCGCCTCGATTACATGGAGAGCATCCTGAAAGAGCGCGAATGGCTGGTCGCCGACCGCTTCACTGTCGCAGACCTGCTGATGGCCGATGTCCTCCGCGTCGCAAAAGTTCGCTCTTTCGGAGATCGACCGGCGACGGAGTTCTATGTGACTCGGATGACAGAGCGCCCCTCATTCAAGAAGGCCCGTGCCGATCAGATGGCGCACTTCGCTGCGGCCGATAAAGTGCGCTCATAGCCCTAAGCCAACCCGCTGATACCAATCAACTTGATTTCCGATCAGGCGCTTAGAGCGGATTGGGCCCGAGCACTTCCCAACCGGACTCCTCCAGCCGCTTCTTGAGATCGCCTTCGGCCGGCTCAAGCATTCCCTCGACGAAGCGGCCAGCGCCGGCAGGCGTATAGAGGAACACGACTCGGCCCGGCTGGTCGCCGCTGTTCTTCCAGGCGTGCGGCACGTTGCGCGGCAGGAAGGCGCAGGTGCCCGGCCCACCGGTCGTCACTTGCTCGCCGATCTTGAACGTGAACTCTCCCTCGAGCACCCAGGCGATCTCGTCGCTGTCGCGATGCAGATGAAGCCAGCTGTTCTTGGAGCCCGCCGGCACCGTCTGCTCGAACAAGGTCACGCTCTCGCCGGTCTCGCGACCGAACAGCTTCATGGACATGACCTGGCCCGACGCTTCCTCGAGATGCTTGCCGCCACCCGGCGGCACGACGACACCCTTATTCATGGCCATGGGCACCTCCTCGTCGCAGACGGCACGACGGTAGGTCCGCGCCCGGGCAACCACAACGACCGTGTTCATCAGACCGCAAGCCTCCGGCTCGCATCATGAGCGCGCAGGATGCGCGCGGTCCGTCTGACCATGAACGCCACTGGACCTTGACCGGGTGTGGGCGGGGGCCTAGCTACGCCGCCGGATCAGACGGCCGGATGGCTGCGCTTGAACGGGCAACCGTTCGGGTGAGGAAAGTCCGGGCTCCACGGAGACACGGTGCCGGCTAACGGCCGGCGGGGGCGACCCCAGGGAAAGTGCCACAGAGAAGAGACCGCCAACCCGGTTCGCCTTCGGGCGCATCGGGCGGCAAGGGTGAAACGGTGGGGTAAGAGCCCACCGCGCGACCGGCAACGGAAGCGGCACGGTAAACCCCACCGGGAGCAAGACCAAATAGGGGTGGCATGCCGGGCAACCGGCAGGCGCGTTTCCGCGCTGCCACCCGGGTCGGTCGCGCGAGGCGCTCGGCAACGGGCGTCCCAGAGGAATGGCCATCTCCCGCCGAAAGGCGGGGACAGAACCCGGCTTACAGGCCGTCTGATCCTTCTTCTCATTTCATCACGTCATTCAGGTCGAAGAAGGCTGGGACAACCGCAACACAAGGCCTTGCGGTTTTTTCCACATGACCGACAATAGATGTGGGTTCTAAGCGCCTAAGATTCCTCAGCGAATCCCATTTTGGCATTGCATCCCAGAAATTCCCATGATATCCCATTGTATCCCGTGTATCAGAAGCGCAGGGGCGTGGGGCACCAGCGGCGGGATCCAGGGGGAGAGGGCCGTTGGCATTCCGGTCCGAAATCCTGATCAAGCTCGACAAGAAAGGACGGGTCCTGTTGCCCGCTTCCTTCCGCGATGAGCTGCCGGAAAACGATCGCGGGGCTTTCGTCCTCTATCGCTCGTCCACCGAGAAGGGCGTCATCAACGGCAACAGCAGCACCGGCTTCGACGCCATGGTGGCGCGCGTGCGCGCCGAATTGATGGCGGAGAAGGGCGCATTTTCGGTCGACCTCGACGACCATGACTTCAATCCGGTGAGGTACCTCAATTCGACATCGCGCAACGTGCCGATGGAATCCGACGGTCGCTTCACCTTGCCGGCCGACTTCGCCGAACTGCTGGATGCCGCCGACGGCGTGATGCTGGTCGGCGCGGGCGACATGTTCCAGCTGTGGAATCCCAAGCGCTGGCAGGCGCGCCGCGACGCCGACGACGAGCGGATGGCGGCTTTCATCCGCGGCGCCGGACGGAGCAGGGCATGAGCCCGCTGTCCATGAACCACGTTCCCGTCCTCATGGCCGAAGTGATCGACGCGCTGCAGCCGCGCGACGGCGGCCGCTATCTCGACGGCACGTTCGGTGGCGGCGGCTATACGACCGGCTTGCTCGACCGCGCCGACTGCCAGGTGATCGCGATCGACCGAGATCCTGACGCGGTGGCCGCGGGTCAGGCGATCGCCGAGCGCTATGCGCCGCGTCTGCGCCTGATCGAGGGCCGCTTCGGCGACATGGCCGAGCTTCTGTCGGCGGAAGGCGTCGAGGAAGTGGACGGCGTGACGCTCGATCTCGGCGTCTCGTCGATGCAGTTCGATCGCGCCGAGCGCGGCTTCTCCTTCCGCGCCTCCGGTCCGCTCGACATGCGCATGGAAAAGAGCGGACCGTCGGCCGCCGATCTCGTGAACGAGGCGGACGAGGCGGAGCTCGCCGACATCGTCTGGCGTTACGGCGAGGAGCGCCGCAGCCGCCGCGTCGCGCATGCCATCGTCGCGCGCCGCGCCGAGAAGCGTATCGAGACCACGGGCGAGCTGGCCGAGATCGTGCGCCGCGCCGTCGGTCCCTCGGCCCGCGACGAAAGCGATCCCGCGACGCGCACCTTCCAGGCACTGCGCATCGCGGTGAACGACGAGCTAGGCGAACTTGAGCGCGGCCTCGCGGCGGCAGAATCGGTGCTGGCGATGGGCGGGCGGCTCGCCGTCGTGTCGTTCCATTCGCTCGAGGACCGCGCGGTGAAGGATTTCGTGCGGGCGCGCGCCGGCCGCGTGCCGTCGCCGTCGCGCCATGCGCCGCCGAGCGAGAGCCGTGCCGCGACGCTGCGCGACCTTACTCGCCGTCCGATTGCACCTGGCGAAGTCGAGCTGGCTAAAAATCCGCGCGCGCGCTCGGCGCGCCTGCGCGTCGCCGAGAAGCTCGGGAGCCGCGCATGATCCATCGCGGCCTCCTGTTCTGGTCGGTGGTCGCCGTCGCCACGGCGATCGGCCTGTTCGGCGTCAAATACAAGGTGCAGGATCTCGAAGAGAAGATCGACCGCACCAACCAGAAGATCGTCCAAAGCCAGCAGGCGACCCATATCCTCAAGATCGAATGGGCGCACCTGAACGAGGCCGAGCGCATCGAGCACTTGGCCAACGCCCATCTCAAGCTCGAGCAAGCCTCGATCAAGCAGGTCGTGCGGCTCGAATCATTGAAGATCCAGCCCGGTCAAATCCTGGCGGTTCAAAACCCATCTGTCCCCCCGCGACGCGATACGCCACTCCCTTCCCCCCCACGAACGGGCAACGACGTCCCCTCGTCGACATTGCCCGGTGGCGGTCGCGTCGCAGCGGAGGCCGGCAGCCCCTCGCCGGCCTCCGCACCCTCTTCAAAGCCTACAACCGGACCCACGACGCCCCCTCGACCGGCTCTTGCAGAAGCGCCGGCCCCCTCGGGTCCGGGAAAGGCGGGCCGCGGCGCCGCGGTCTCCATCGATGACATCCTCGCGAGAAACGAAGGGGAGCATCGGTGAAGCTGTGGCGCAAGAAAGGTCCGCCCGAACCGGCCGCCGCGTCCCCCGCGGCGGCCGGCACGCGTTACGCCTCGCCGCCTGAGCGGTCAGGCAAGGAGCGTTCCGCCAAGGAACGCTACAAGGGCGATGTGCAGGAGACCGCCCGCCAGCGTCTGGTGATCACCTCGGCGCTGCTGGTCGTCGCCTTCACGGCGATCGCGATGCGCATGACCTATGTCTCGCTGCTGCGCGACGGCGGTGAGCCGACGCAGCGCGTGGCGGCGCGCGGCGGCACGATCCAGTCGGAGCGCGCCGACATCGTCGATCGCAACGGCGTGGTGTTCGCGACCTCGCTGCCGGTCATGTCGGCGTTCATCAATCCGCACCTGGTGATCGATCCGCAGGACGCGGCGCGCAAGATCGTCTCGGTGCTGCCCGACCTCAAGTACGACGAGGTCAAGGCCAAGCTCGATTCGGACAAGACCTTCGTCTGGATCAAGCGCGGCCTCAGCCCGCGCGAGAACGACCTCGTCAACCGGCTCGGCATTCCCGGCCTCGAGTTCCAGGCCGAGGAGCGGCGCATCTATCCGCAAGGCACGACCGGCGCGCATGTCGTGGGCTACGACAGCATCGACAATGCGGGCCTGGCCGGCGTCGAGCGCTACTTCGACCAGCAGCTGCAAAGCGGCCAGACCGTGCAGCTCTCGATCGATCTGCGCCTGCAGCGCATGGTCGAGGACGAGCTCGTGCATGCGACCCAAAAGTTCTCGGCGATCGGCGGCCAGGCGATCGTGCTGGATGTTTCCAATGGCGAGATCCTCGCCATGGCCTCGCTGCCGACCTACGACGCCAACAAGGCCAAGACCATCACCAACGACGCGCTGTTCAACCGCGCCACGCTCGGCGTCTACGAGCAGGGCTCGATGTTCAAGGTGTTCAACACCGCGTTGGCGCTCGACAGCGGCAAGGTCTCGATCAACGACCGGTTCGACGCCAGCTCGCCGATCAAGATCGACCGCTTCACCATACACGACGATCCGGAAGTGCCCCATCGTGTGCTCACCGTGCCGGAGGTATTCACCTACTCGTCCAACATCGGCTCGGCCAAGATGGCGGTCGAGGTCGGAAGCGATTTGCAGCGGGCGTTCTTCGACAAGATCGGTTTCCTGAAGCCGGTCCATACCGAGATACCCGAGCTCGGTTCGCCGCTCTATCCGCAGCATTGGGCGAAGATCAACACCATGACCATCGCCTTCGGGCACGGCATGTCGGTGACGCCGCTGCACGTCGTCATGGGCGTGGCGGCGATGATCAATGGCGGCGTCGAGTTCTCGCCGACCTTCCTCAAGCGCACCTCGCAGAGCGATCCCGGCCATCGCGTCATCCAGGCCAAGACATCGATGATGATGCGCCAGCTCATGCGCGCCAATGCTGTCGTAGGAACCGGCAAGAAGGCCGACCTTACGGGCTACGAGGTCGGCGGCAAGACAGGCACGGCCGAGAAGGTGTCGCACGGCGGTTACGCCAAGAAGGCGCTGTTCAGCTCGTTCGTCGGCGCCTTTCCCATGAGCGATCCGAAGTTCATTGTCCTATTCTCGCTGGACGAACCCAAGGGCACCAAAGAGACCGGCGGCTACGCGACCGGCGGCATGGTGTCCGCACCCAGCGTGAAGGTCATCATCGAGGACATCGTGACGCTCTACGGCATCCTGCCGGGCGACTGGAATGCCCGGCCGGCCTCGCTCGAGATCGCGTCGCGGCCGGTCGTGCCGAGCAGCACGACGCGCGCGATGCCGGTTGCGGCACGCGGACAAAAGGCCGATCACAAGGCGCTGTCATTGCGGTCTGGTGAGCAACTGGCGGCGCCTCCGGGAGTGCGTCGTGCCTCGGTTGAGTGACCTCATGCGGGAGAGCGCCGACATCGCAGCCGTCGGCGCGCTGCCGCGCGATCCTGCCCTGTCCGGCCTTACGCTCGATTCGCGCAAGGTCCAGCCGGGCTACCTGTTCGCGGCCCTCGCGGGCGCGCGGGCCGACGGCGCGAGCTTCGTCGCCGAGGCGGTGAAGCGCGGCGCGGTCGCGATCCTCGTCGGCTCCGATGCCGTCCTGCCGCCGCTCGCGCCCGAGATCACCGTCGTACGCGACGCCAATCCGCGCCGGCGCATCGCGCGCATGGCGGCGGCCTTTGCAAGCCTGCAGCCCGACACCATCGTTGCGGTGACGGGCACCAACGGCAAATCCTCGACCGTCCATTTCGTGCGCCGCATCTGGGCGACGCTGGGGCTCAAGGCCGCGAGCGTGGGCACGCTCGGCATTGTTTCGCCGGGTTTTTCGCGCGAAGCGGGCCTCACGACACCGGATCCGGTGCAGCTCCATGCCGATCTCGCCACGCTCGCGCGCGAGGGCGTGACGCATCTTGCCATCGAGGCGTCGAGCCACGGCCTCGACCAGCATCGGCTCGATGGGCTCAAGCTCAGGGCAGCAGCCTTCACCAATCTCACGCACGAGCATCTCGACTATCATCCGTCGATGGACGCCTACTTCGCGGCCAAGGCGCGGCTCTTTGAGGAGCTGATGCCGTCGGATGGCACGGCGATCGCCAATGCCGACAGCCCGCGGGCCGAAGGATTGGCGGCCGTAGCGGCGCGGCGCGGCCTGCGCTTCTGGACCTACGGCAACAAGGGCCGTGAGTTCCGCCTGCTTCGCGATGTGCCGACGCCGGCGGGCCAGCATCTCGAAATCGAAGTGCTGGGCAAGCGCCACGAAGTCGACCTGCCGCTGGTCGGCGGCTTCCAGGCCTCCAACGCGCTGGCGGCACTTGGCCTCGTCGTCGCGACGGGCGGCGATCCGGCACGTGCCGTCGCGGCCCTCGCGACGCTCGATGGTGCGCCCGGTCGGCTGCAACTCGTCGCGCGGCATCAAAGCGGCGCGCCGGTCTATGTTGACTATGCGCACAAGCCCGAGGCGCTCGAGACGGTACTTGCGACGTTGCGGCCGTTCGCCAAGGGCAAGCTGGTCGTGGTGTTCGGCTGCGGCGGCGATCGCGACCGGGCCAAGCGGCCGGTGATGGGCGAGATCGCCACGCGCCTCGCCGATCTCACGCTGGTGACTGACGACAATCCGCGCTCGGAAGCGCCCGAGGCAATCCGCGCCGAGATTCGTCGGGGCATTTCGGCAGAGCGCAAGAACTGGACCGAAGTGGGTGAGGGACGTCGCGCCGCCATCGCGCAAGGCCTCGCGGCGCTGCGCTCGTCCGACGACCTGCTGCTGATCGCGGGCAAGGGCCACGAGACCGGCCAGACGATCGCGGGCGTCACCCATCCGTTCGACGATGCCGAGGTCGCGCGCGAACTCACACGTGCCGCCGTGCCCGGGAAGGCGCTGACATGAGCGCGCTCTGGACCTCCGACGAGATCGCGAACGCGCTGTCGCCTCTGGCGATGCCCTCGCCGTTCGAGGCCAACGGCGTCACCTTCGACAGCCGCGCCGTCGGGAAGGACGATCTCTTCTTCGCGCTCTCGGGCGAGACGGCCGACGGACATGCCTTCGTGGACCAGGCGCTGGCGCGCGGTGCCGCCGCGGCTGTCGTCTCGCGCGGCCTGCCGGAGGCCAAGGGCAGGCTGGTGCGCGTCAAGGACACGATGCAGGCGCTGGTCGCTCTCGGCCGCGCCGGCCGCCGGCGCAGCAAGGCGCGGATCGCGAGCGTCACCGGTTCGGCCGGCAAGACCAGCACCAAGGATGCGCTGCGTGCGATGCTGCAGGCGCAGGCGCCGACCAGCGCCAGCACGGCCAGCTTCAACAACCATGTTGGCGTGCCGATCAGCCTCGCCCGCCTGCCGCGCGAGGCGCGCTACGGCGTGTTCGAGATCGGCATGAACCATCCCGGCGAGATCGAGCCGCTGGCGCGGCTGGTCGAGGCGCATGTCGGGGTGATCACCAACGTCGAGCCAGTCCATATCGGTCACATGGGCTCGGAGGAGGCGATCGCCGACGAGAAGGCCTGCCTGTTCGCCGGCATGCGCGAGGGCGCTATCGCCGTGCTCAATCGCGACAACCGCCATTTCGAGCGGCTGTCCGCCACGGCGCGTCGCCTGGGCGTGGCGCGGATCGTGGGTTTCGGCCGCAGCGAGGCGGCGGAGGCACGACTCCTCGCGTGCTCCCTGCAGGATCGCGGCAGCGATGTTGTCGCCTTGATCCACGGCCAGCGGATCGAGTATCGGCTGAGTGCGGCGGGCGAGCACTGGGTCCTGAACAGCCTGGCGGCGCTTGCGGCAGTCGAGGCGCTGGGCGCGGACCTCGCCAAGGCAGCGGCAACGCTCGCCGAGGTCAAAGCCTCGCCCGGTCGCGGCGCACGCCGGCATCTCGCCTTCGGATCGGGCAGCATCGAGCTGGTCGACGAGAGCTACAACGCGAACCCCGCTTCGGTGCGGGCGATGCTTGCAGTGCTGGCACGTACTTCGCCGGCGACGGGTGGCCGGCGCCTGCTGGCGCTGGGCGACATGCGCGAGCTGGGCGAGCAGGCGGATGCGTACCATGCCGGGCTCGCCGATGCGGTGGCGGCAAGCGGTGCCACGCAGGTGTTTCTCTGCGGTCCGCACATGAAGGCGCTGTGGAAGCGTCTTCCGGCGGACCGGCGCGGCCCGCATCGTCCCGATTCAGCCGCGCTCGCGCCCGACGTCGCGGCGGCGTTGCGCGCCGGTGACGTGATTGCCGTGAAGGGCTCGCTGGGCTCGAAAATGAAGATTGTCGTCGATGCGGTCCTCGCGGCCAGCGGCGGCGAAATGGAACGCTGAAGATGATTTATAACTTTCTTTATCCGCTGGCGGATCTGTTCTCGCCCTTCAATCTTTTCCGCTATCTCACCTTCCGTTCGATCGCGGCGTTCCTGACCGCTCTGGTGCTGAGCTTCCTGATCGGCGGCCATCTGATCCGCTGGCTGCGCACCAAGCAGAAGCAGGGCCAGCCGATCCGCGAGGACGGGCCGGCCAGCCACATCATGAGCAAGAAGGGCACGCCGACCATGGGCGGCCTCCTGATCCTGATCTCGCTCTCGGTGGCGACGCTCCTGTGGGCCGACCTCACCAACCGTTATGTCTGGATCGTGCTCGGCATCACCGTGGCCTTCGGCGCAGTCGGGTTCTGGGACGACTATCTAAAGGTCACCAAGAAGAACCCCAAGGGCGTGCCGGGCAAGATGAAGCTCGCCCTCTCGATTGCGGTGGCCGCGATCGCTGCCTACTTCATCTCCCAGGCCTCGCCGCCGGCGCTGCGCTATACGCTTGCGCTGCCGTTCCTGAAGGACGTGCTGGTGCCGCTCGGCCTCGTGGGCTTCATCGTGCTCGCCGTGCTGGTGATCGTCGGCACCTCCAACGCCGTCAACCTGACCGACGGGCTCGACGGCCTCGCGATCGGACCGGTGATCATGGCCTCGATCGTGTTCGGGCTGATCGCCTACGTCGTCGGCAACCTCGTTTATACCAACTACCTCTATCTGCATCACATCCCGCGCTCGGGCGAGCTGTCGGTGCTGCTCTCGGCCCTGGTCGGCGCGGGGCTGGGCTTCCTGTGGTTCAACGCGCCGCCCGCCATGGTGTTCATGGGCGACACCGGCTCGCTCGCGATCGGCGGCGCGCTGGGAGGCGTCGCCGTCGTCACCAAGCACGAGATCGTGCTCGCGATCGTGGGCGGGCTGTTCGTGCTCGAGACCGTGTCGGTGATCGTGCAGGTCCTGTCCTTCAAGTGGACCGGCCGCCGTATTTTCCGCATGGCGCCATTGCATCATCACTTCGAGCAGAAGGGTTGGGCGGAGCCGACCATCGTCTTTCGCTTCTGGATCATCGCCGCCATCCTCTCGATGGTCGGCCTCGCCACCCTGAAGCTCCGGTAGTCGCATGATCGATCTCGGCGTCCTCAAGGGTTCGTCCTTCGCCGTGCTGGGGCTCGCGCGCTCCGGCCTGGCGACGGTGCGTGCCCTGAGCGCCGCCGGAATCGACTGCATCGCCTGGGATGACAACGCGGCTTCGCGCGAGGCCGCTGACGCGATCGGCGCCCGGCTGGTCGAGCCCGCGAAGATCGACTGGTCGAAGATCGACGCGCTGGTCATTAGCCCGGGCATTCCCAACCGGCTGCCCAAGCCGCATCCCGTGGCCGCCGCGGCGCGATCAGCCGGCACGCCCCTGATCTGCGACGTCGAGCTGCTGGCGCGGGTGCGCAAAGCCGCGCGCTTCGTCGCCGTCACCGGTACCAACGGCAAATCAACCACGACGGCACTGATCGGCCATATCCTGCAAAGCGCGGGGCTCGCCTGCGAGATCGGCGGCAACATCGGCCGCGGCGCGCTCGACCTTGCGCCGCTCGGCGCCGACGGCATCTACGTGCTCGAGCTCTCCTCCTACCAGCTCGAGCTGCTGCAGACCTTCCATGCCCACGTGGCGGTGTGGCTCAACATCACGCCCGACCATATCGATCGCCACGGCGACATGGCGGGTTATGTGGCCGCCAAGGCCCATATCTTCGACCGCCAGCAGGCCGGCGACTGCGCCGTGATCGGCGTCGATGACGACTATTCCCGTGCGATGCGCGAGGCCGTCGATTCGTTTCCCGGCGTGACCGTCGTGCCGGTCGCGCTCGACCGGCCGATCGCGGGTGGCGTCTCCTTCCGTGCCGGCATGCTGGTCGATGCCGACGGCTACACGGTGGATTTCGCCGACGTGCCGACGCTGCCGGGGGCGCACAATGCCCAGAACGCGGCCTGCGCCTGGGCCACCTGCCGTTGGCTCGGCGTGCCGCGCGAGGCGATCGTCGAGGGCCTCAGAAGCTATCCCGGCCTGCCGCATCGGCAGGAGCGCGTCGCCGCGATCGGCAAGGTCGTCTATGTCAACGACAGCAAGGCGACCAACGCCGACGCGACGGCGCGCGCGCTGTCGTCCTACCGCGACATCTACTGGATCCTGGGCGGCCAGGCGAAGGAGGGCGGGGTGGCGCCGCTCGCGCCTTACTTCGATCGCGTGCGCCACGCCTTCCTGATCGGAGAGGCGGCCGACCTGTTCGCACGTCAGCTCGAGGGCAAGCTTGGCTACAGCCGCTGCGGCGACCTGAAATCCGCGCTCGACGCGGCGCATGAACGCAGCCAGCGCGAGGCCGGCGATGGGAGCACGGCAATCGTGCTGCTGTCGCCGGCCTGCGCATCCTGGGATCAGTGGAAGAGTTACGAACACCGTGGTGACGCTTTCCGCGCAATGGCGCGGGCGCTGCCGGGGGCAGAGAGTTTGGGGAGAGCGGCATGATGCAGGTTCCGCGCGATGACCGCAGTGTCATCGGCCAATGGTGGTGGACGGTCGATCGCTGGGCGCTGGGCGCGGTGCTCGCCATCATGGCGTTCGGCGTGCTGCTCACGCTCGCCGCTTCGCCGCCCGCCGCCGAACGCATCGGCGCCGACTCCTTCATCTTCGCCAAGCGCCAGTTCGTCTTCCTGCCGATTGCGCTCGCCCTGACGCTGGCTATCTCGCTTTCCTCGCCGCGCCATGTGCGGCGGCTGGCGTTGCTGGTGTTCGCCGGAAGCGTCGTGCTGCTCGCGCTTACCTTCGTGATTGGCGTCGAGATCAAGGGCGCGCGGCGCTGGATCGCGGTGCCGGGCATCTCGGGCATCCAGCCGTCGGAGTTCGTGAAGCCCAGCCTCGCCGTCATCTCCGCCTGGCTGCTGGCGCAGAGCCGGGCCGAGCGGCGCGCGCCGGGCTATATCCTGTCGACCGTGCTGGTCGGCGCCGTGCTGGCGCTCCTGATCATGCAGCCCGATCTTGGCATGAGCATCGTGGTGGCGGCCGTTTGGGCGGCGCAGCTCTTCGTCGTCGGCCTGCCGGTATGGGTCGCGGGTTTCGGCGTGATCGGCGGTGCGGGCAGCCTGGTCGGCGCCTACTTCGTGTTCAGCCACGTGCGCAGCCGTTTCGACCGCTTCCTCGATCCGTCGTCAGGCGACAACTACCAGGTCAACACCGCGCTCGAGGCCTTCATGAACGGCTCGCTGTTCGGCCGCGGGCCGGGCGAGGGCACGGTGAAGGCCCAGCTTCCCGACGCCCACACCGACTTCGTGATGGCGGTGTGCGGCGAGGAGTTCGGCTTGATCGTCTGCCTGATCATCCTGGCGTTGTTCACCTTCGTCACCTTGCGCTCCCTGCAGCGCGCGTCGAAAGAGACCAGTCTCTTCATCACCCTGGCCGCGACCGGACTCGCCGTGCAGTTCGGCCTGCAGGCCGCGATCAACATGGCCTCGACGGTGCAGCTCATCCCGGCCAAGGGCATGACGCTGCCCTTCATCTCCTACGGCGGCTCGTCGGCGCTCGCGATGGCGATCTGCGTCGGCATGATGCTGTCGCTGACGCGCGAGCACGCGGGTTTGAGGGAGATCGTCTGATGGCGGAACGTCCCGTCGTTCTCGCGACTGGCGGCACCGGCGGGCATGTGTTCCCGGCCGAGGCGCTGGCGGGCGAGCTCGAACGGCGGGGCGTGCCCTTTGCGCTGGTGACCGATTCTCGTGGCCGGCAATGGCAGGGTGCGCTGGCTCATCGGCCGATCCACTATATCCACGCCGCAAGCCCGGGCAGGTCGCTCAGTGCACGTTTGCTGGCGCTGCTGTTCCTCGGGCTCGGCCTGTTCGATGCCTGGCGGGCACTGGGCCGCATCGGCCCGTCGGCGGTCGTCGGGTTCGGCGGCTACGCCTCGGTGCCGACCATGATCGCAGCTCGTTTGCGCCGTACGCCCGCGATGCTGCACGAACAGAACGCGGTGCTGGGCAAGGCCAACCGGATGGTGCTGCGTGGCGTGATGCGCGTAGCGACCTCCTTTGCTCGCACGCGCCATATGGCCGACGGCGATGCCCGCACGCGTCTGGTCGGCAATCCGGTACGCGAGCCGGTGCGGGCGCTGAGCGCCTCGACCTATCGCGCGCCGGGACCCGATCGCGTGGTCGATCTCCTGATCTTCGGCGGCAGCCAGGGTGCGGCTTCCTTCAGCCAGGTCGTGCCTGAGGCGATCCTTTCCCTGCCACCCGAGCTCAGGGCGCGGCTGCGCCTGGTGCAGCAGTGCCGGCCCGAGGATCTCGAGCGCGTGCGCCGTCTCTATGCGCAGGGGCGCATCGTCGCCGACCTCGCGCCGTTCTTTCCCGACCTGCCGCAGCGCCTGGCCTCGGCGCATCTCGTGATCAGCCGATCCGGCGCCTCGACCATGGCCGAGCTGGCGGCGATCGGCCGTCCTTCGATCCTGGTGCCGTATCCCTATGCCGCCGACGATCACCAGATGGCGAACGCACGCGCCTTCGAGGCGGCTGGCGCCTGCATCGTGATCCCGCACGCCGATTTCATTCCCGGCACGTTCGCGGCGCAACTCAGCGCGCTGATTGCGGCACCGCACCGCCTGGACGAGATGGCGCGTGCCGCGCATGCTGCGGGCCGGCCGGATGCCGCGGCGCGGCTGGCCGATATTGTCACCGAACTGATCTCCCCTCCCATTCCCACGCCATCAGGAGTCGCCGCATGAGGGCGCTGCCGCTCGATATTGGTCTCATTCATTTCGTCGGCATCGGCGGCATCGGCATGTCGGGCATCGCCGAGGTGCTGCACAATCTCGGCTACAAGGTGCAGGGCAGCGACATGGCCGAGGGCGCGAACACACGCCGGCTCGCCGAGCTCGGCATCAAGGTCGCGATCGGCCACCGCGCCGACAATCTTGGCAATGCCCAGGTTGTGGTCGTGTCGAGCGCGGTGAAGAAGGACAATCCCGAGGTGCTGGCCGCCCGCGCCCGTCTGGTGCCCGTTGTGCGGCGTGCCGAGATGCTGGGCGAGCTGATGCGGCTCAAATGGTCGATCGCGGTCGGCGGCACGCACGGCAAGACGACCACGACCTCGATGGTCGCCTCCATGCTCGATGCCGGCGGGCTCGATCCCACCGTGATCAATGGCGGCATCATCAACGCCTACGGCACCAACGCCCGCATCGGCGCCGGTGACTGGATGGTGGTGGAATCCGACGAGTCGGACGGCTCGTTCCTGCGCCTGCCCGCCACCATCGCCATCGTCACCAACGTCGACCCCGAGCATCTCGACCACTACGGCACGTTCGACGCGCTGCGCGACGCCTTCGTGCGTTTCGTCGAGAACATCCCGTTCTACGGCTTCGCCGTGCTGTGCGTCGACCATCCCGAAGTGCAGGCGCTGATCCCGCGCATCGCCGACCGGCGCATCGTCACCTACGGCCTCGGCGTCAACGCCGACGTCCGCGCGGCCAACGTCCGGCTCGACCGCGGCGGCGCCGATTTCGACGTGCTGATCACGAATCGCGTCACCAACGAATCGCGCTCGATCGAAGGCCTGCGCTTGCCGATGTTCGGCCAGCACAATGTGCAGAACGCGCTCGCCGCCATCGCCGTCGCCCAGGAAATGGGCTTGCCGGACGAGGTCATCCGCCGCGCGCTCGGTTCCTTCTCCGGCGTGAAGCGCCGTTTCACCAAGACCGGCGAGGCGCATGGCATCACCGTGATCGACGACTACGGCCACCATCCGGTCGAGATCGCGGCCACCCTGCGCGCCGCGCGACAGAGCTACGGTGGCTCGGGCCGGGTAATCGCCGTGATGCAGCCGCACCGCTACACGCGACTCGCCTCGCTCAAGGCCGAGTTCGCGAGCTGCTTCGTCGACGCCGACACCGTGATCATCGCCGACGTCTATGCCGCGGGCGAGGCGCCGATCGAGGGCATCAATCGCGACATGCTGGTCGGGCTTGTGCAGCGTGCTGGCCATCGCGATGTCACGGCCCTCGGGGCGCCCGGCGACTTGCCGAGCATGATCTGGCACATCGCCCGTCCGGGCGATGTCGTGGTGTTTCTTGGCGCTGGCAACATCACCTCTTGGGCGCAGGCCCTGCCGGGCCAGCTGCGCCAGATCGCGGCCGAGCAGGCGACCCCGCGCGCCGTCGCCAACGATTCGGGCCCCTTCAACAGCGGGTCTGCGGCATGATGGCGTTGGCCAAGACCCGCGCGCATCTGATCGACCGGCTGACCAAGCCGCGCGGCCGGCTGACCGCCGACGCGGCACTGGGACCGCAGACGTGGTTCCGCACCGGCGGTCCGGCCGAGGTGTTGTTTCGGCCCGCCGACACCGAGGATCTCGCGACGTTTCTTGCGGCGTTGCCGGCCGATGTGCCTGTCATGGCGCTGGGCGTCGGCTCGAACCTGCTGGTACGCGATGGCGGCGTGAAGGGCGTGGTGATCCGCCTGATGCGCGGCTTCACCAACATCACGGTCGATGGCGAAGCGGTCACGGCGGGCGCGGGCGCACTCGATCTCAACGTCGCCTTCACCGCGCGCGACCATTCGCTCGAAGGCCTCGAGTTCCTGAGCGGCATTCCCGGCACGATCGGCGGCGCGTTGCGCATGAATGCCGGCGCCTACGGCGGCGAGCTCGCCGACGTGCTGATCTCCGCGCAAGCGGTCGATCGCGGCGGTGCACTTCACAATGTGCTCACGTCCGAGCTCGGCTTCCGTTATCGTCACAGCGATGCACCGACCGACTGGATCTTCACTTCGGCAACACTCAGCGGCAGGTCCGGCGACCAGATGACCATCGCGCGCCGCATCGCCGAAATCGACACCGCCCGCGTTGAGTCCCAGCCGCGCAGCCGCACCGGCGGCTCGACCTTCACCAATCCGGACGGCCACAAGGCGTGGGAGCTGATTGATCGCGCGGGCTGCCGCGGGTTGCAGATCGGGGGCGCGCAGGTTTCCGAGAAGCATTGCAACTTCCTGATCAATTCGGGCACGGCGACGGCGGCGGATATCGAGTCGCTGGGCGAGGAGGTGCGGCGGCGCGTGTTCGAGCAGAGCGGCGTGCGGCTCGAATGGGAGATCCGCCGCATCGGCGAGCCCCGAATGGGGGCGCCGGCATGAGCACGGTCGCGGTCCTGATGGGCGGCTGGTCGCCCGAGCGCGAGGTGTCGCTGGTGAGCGGCAAGGCCTGCGCCGAGGGCCTGCGCGACGGCGGTCACACCGTGATCGAGTACGACGTGAAGCGCGATCTGCGGGCGCTGATCGACTTCCTGCGTCCGGCGGCCGGCGGCGGGCCGGATGTCGTGTTCAACGCCTTGCATGGCCGCTACGGCGAGGACGGCTGCATCCAGGGCGTGCTCGAGGTCCTGGCGGTGCCCTACACCCATTCCGGCGTGCTGGCCTCGGCAATCGCCATGGACAAGCCGATGTCGCGCCATGTCTTCACCTCGCTCGGCATTCGCGTTGCCGAAGGCCGGGTGGTGGCGCGTCAGTCGCTCGCCGCGGGCGATCCCATGCCGCGGCCCTACGTCGTGAAGCCGATCGACCAGGGGTCGAGCGTCGGCGTCCATATCGTGCATGAGGGCGACAATCTCTCGGTCGTCGAAGCGGCGGAGGCGGCGTTCGGCGAGCGCGTGCTTGTGGAAAAGTTCGTGCCCGGCCGTGAGCTCACCGTCGCGGTGATGCACGACAAGGCGGTCGCCGTCACCGAGCTGCGGCCGCGTACGCGCTTCTACGACTATGAAGCCAAGTACACCGACGGCGTCACCGAGCACCTGATCCCCGCGCCGATCCCGGCCGAGGTCTACGAACAGGCGCGGCAATGGGCACTGCTGGCGCATCAGGCGCTGGGCTGCAACGGCCTGACTCGCGGCGATTTTCGCTGGAACGACGGCCAGCCCGGCACGTCGGGGCTGGTAATGCTGGAGCTCAATACCCAGCCCGGCATGACGCCGCTCTCGCTCGCGCCCGAGCAGGCAAAGTGGGCGGGCATCTCCTGGCCGCAGCTCATGACCTGGATGGTTGATCACGCGAGGCGGCCGATATGAAGGCGGGGACACGCAATCCCACCTCGTCGGGCGGCACGCCACGGCGGCGCGACTATGATCGGCGGCGCAAGAAGAAGCGCAGCGTCGCGCGCAAGCCGGGGCGGCCGATCTGGCGGCAGCCGGTGCTGCTCGGCATCATCGTCCTGCTGCTGGGGATGGGCGGAGGCGGCGGCTGGCTGGCCTGGAAGCAGGGCTGGCTCGCGACGGCGCAGGAGCGCGTCGCCGAGATCTCGCACAGCGTCGTGATCGCGCTCACGCCCTTCAAGCTCGCCGACGTGACCGTCGAAGGCCGCGACTACGTCACGCGCGAGGCGATCCTCGCGGCGTTGAACGTCAAGGCGGGCGATTCGCTGCTGGGCATCGACCTGCAGGCCGCGCGTCATCGGCTGGAAGCGATCGACTGGGTGGCGAGCGCGACCGTCGAGCGGCGGCTGCCCGACACACTCTATGTCACATTGAAGGAGCGGCGGGCCGTCGCGATCTGGCAGAACGGCAACGAATATACGCTGATCGACCAGAACGGCCGCACAGTGCGGGCAAGCCGCATGCCGCCCGGCGCCGACACACTCCTGCTGCTGGGTGGTCCCGGCGCGCCCGAGCATGTCGGCGATCTGCTGCTGTTGCTCGCCTATGAGCCGTACATCGCCAAGCAGATGCGCGCCGCGGTCTGGGTCGGCCAGCGGCGCTGGAATCTTATCCTGAAGAACGACACCGAGATCAGGCTGCCGGAAGAGGATGCGGTTGCGGCGTTACAGCGACTGGCCAAACTCGACAGCGACTATAAGCTGCTGTCGCGCGAGTTCGGCGTGATCGATCTTCGGTTGCCGGACAAGCTCTATCTCAAGAAGCGTGGTTCAGCCGGTGACACGCCGTCGCCGGAGCCCACCAAAACGGCTCAGTCAAAAGTGTAGCGTAAGCACGGGGGACATCGTGGCCAAGACAAGGAATGGCGTCATCGCGGCGCTCGATATCGGTACCAACAAGGTCGTCTGCTTCGTGGCGCGGGTCGATGGGCAGGGACTGCGGGTGGTCGGTATCGGCCACCAACCCGCCCTCGGCATGCGCACGGGCAACATCATCGACATGGAGGCCGCGACCCGCGCCATCTCCACCGCCGTCTCGACCGCGGAAGAGATGTGCGGCGAGCAGGTGCGTGAGGTGATCGTGGGCGTGAGCGGCGGCTCGCCCGCCTCGCATACCCAGACGCTGGAAGTCGGGATCGGCCATCACGAGATCGGCGAGCGCGACGTGCGCCGCGTGCAGCAGCATATCCACCTGCCGGCCGAGACAGCGGACCGCGACATCGTCCACTCGGAGGCGATCGGCTACACGGTCGACGGCACGCCGGTACGCGATGCGCGCGGCATGTTCGGTGAGCGGCTGGGCGTCGATGTCCACCTGGTGACGGCGGCCAGCGGCTCGATGCGCAACCTGCAGGTCTGCGTGCGCCGCGCCCATCTCGAGATCGCCGAGCGGGTGGTGGCAAGCCACGCCGCCGGGCTGAGCTCGCTGGTGGCCGACGAGCGCGACCTCGGTGTCACGCTGATCGACATGGGCGCCGGCACGACCTCGATCGCGGTGTTCTACGAGGGCCATCTCGTCCACGTCGATTCGATCCCGGTGGGCGGCGACCACGTCACGCGCGACATCGCCCGCGGCCTGGCTACGCCGCTTGCCCACGCCGAGCGCATGAAAACGCAGATCGGCCGCGCCGTCGCCAAGCCCAACGACGAGTACGACATCGTCGATGTGCCGCTGATCGGCGAGGAGGATCGCACCCAGCCGAACCACATCCCGCGCTCGATCCTGGTGGGCATCATCCGCCCGCGCATCGAGGAGACATTCGAGCTCGTGCGCAGCCGACTCGAGGCGAGCGGTGTGGATAAGTTGGCCGGCGGACGCGCTGTTTTGGTCGGCGGCGCATGCCAACTCGACGGTGTGAGCGAAGTCGCGTCGGTGATCCTCAACAAGAAAGTACGCGTCGGCGCGCCACTTCGGCTCGCTGGACTGGCAGATTCGACCGGCGGACCGGCATTTTCCGCCGCTGCTGGTTTGCTCTCGTTCGCGCTGCTGCATCACGCGCCGGTTCAATCGCAAGCCGCGGTCGCCGAACCGCCGTCGAGTCGAATCGGTCGGATTGGCAGTTGGATTAGGGAAAACTTTTAGGCAATATGTTGTGTGGGACAAAACTGTCCCCAACAGATGTTGATAATAAGAAAGAAGAAGCCGGTGGCAGGGTAGGGCTTTCCACGAGAGAGGGCCAACTTGCCGCTCCGGGCAGATTACCCTCTCGTTTGCGTGGAGAAAACCGAATGACAATCAACCTCAGTCTCCCCCAGAAGGAGTCGGAGATTAAGCCGCGTATCACCGTCGTCGGAATCGGTGGCGCGGGTGGAAACGCCGTCAACAACATGATCAGCGCCTCGTTGGAAGGCGTGGAGTTCATCGTCGCCAACACCGACGCTCAGGCACTCGGCCAGTCACTCGCCGACCGCCGCGTGCAACTCGGCATCACGGTGACGCAAGGACTTGGCGCCGGCGCACGACCCGAGGTCGGCCGCCAGGCGGCGGAAGAAGCGCTGCCCGAGATCCTTCAACTGCTCGATGGCGCGAACATGGTGTTCGTCACCGCCGGCATGGGCGGCGGCACCGGCACAGGTGCGGCGCCCGTCATCGCCGCGGCCGCGCGCGAGCAGGGCATCCTCACGATCGGCGTCGTGACCAAGCCGTTCCACTTCGAGGGCCGCCGGCGCATGCAGTCGGCCGATCAGGGCATCACCGAGCTCGAGAAGGTGGTGGATACGCTGATCGTCATCCCCAACCAGAACCTCTTCAAGATCGCCAACGAGAAGACGACCTTCGCCGACGCCTTCAAGATGGCGGACGACGTGCTGCACATGGGCGTGCGTGGCGTCACCGATCTGATGGTGATGCCGGGTCTGATCAATCTCGACTTCGCCGACATCCGCACCGTCATGGGCGAGATGGGCAAGGCGATGATGGGCACGGGCGAGGCCGAGGGCCAGGATCGCAGCCGCGTCGCGGCCGAGAGCGCGATCTCGAACCCGCTGCTCGAGGACCATTCGATGAAGGGCGCCAAGGGCGTCCTGATCAACATCACCGGTGGCCTCGACATGACCCTGCACGAGGTCGACGAGGCGGCCAACCGCATCCGCGAAGAAGTCGATCCCGACGCCAACATCATCTTCGGCTCGACCTTCGACGCCACGATGCAGGGCCGCATGCGCGTCTCGGTGGTCGCGACCGGCATCGCCGCTTTGGCGAGCCAGCAGCCGGCGCCGAACTATCTCAACCTCGACATGAACCGGCCGATGCAGACCGGCCAGCCGGCGCTGAGCCGTCCGGTTGCGCCGCCGGTCGGCCGCGTTGCGATGCCGGCCGCCGCTGTCGCTCCGGCACCCGCGCCGGTCATGGCCGCACCCGTCATGGCGGCGCCAGTCGCACCGCCCGCGCCCGTCGCGGCTCCCGCGCCAGCGGTTGCCGTTGCCCCGGCACCTGTCTCGGCGCAGGCTCCGCCCGCGGTGCCTGCCGAACTGCAGGTGCCCGTGCAGATCACGCCGGTCGCGGTCGAAGTGCCAGCCGCGCCACCGATGGCGGCAGCGCCCATTGCTCCGCCGGCGCCAGCCGCCGTCGCGCCGCCGCCCGCGCCCGTCGCGGCACCCGTTGCAGCGCCGGTCGTTGCCGCTCCGGCGCCTGCACCCGCTCCGGCACCGCAGCCAAGGCCAATGGTCGGCGAGGACGACTGGCGCGTCAGCCGTCCGGCGATGCGGCCGGCCGTTCGCGCCGCCGAACCCGGAGCCCGGCCCGCGGTCGCACGTGCGGTGGCGGGAGAGAGCCGCACACCGAACCTCTTCCAGCGCATCACCGGCGCCTTCGCCAACGCGAAGCCCGCGGCACCGAGTGCGCCTACCCACCCGATGGCCCACGCTCCGGTCCATCCACAGGCGCCGGTGCATGCCGAGCCGGCGGCCCCGCGGGTGGCTGTGGAGAACGTCGTTCCCGCGCCCAAGCCCGTGGTCCGGCCCGCACCGGTCCAGACCTCGATCGACGTCACGGAACGGGCCAAGCCCGCGCGCGACGACGATGACCTGCAGATCCCCGCGTTCCTGCGCCGTCAGGCGAACTGACAGCGCAAATCACGCGGATCGCGCAACTTTCCACGCATTCTTCGAGGGGCCTGCTCAGGCCCCTCTTTTTTCGCCACTGCCTCACCCTGAGGAGCGGCCTAAGGCCGCGTCTCGAAGGGTAGGAAACGAGCACCTTGTCTGTGGCCATCCTTCGAGACGGCCGCTTTGCGGCCTCCTCAGGATGAGGGAATTCTTGTTCCGGCGGATATGCTCCACGGCGATTTGGCGTGATATAACCGCGGCGGCTTGAATTGACGGACGGAATATGGCGAAGGCGTTGAAGAACAGGACGTGGTTGGCGCTCGGCGCGATGGGCCTCGCGGCCATGGCATTGGCGGGCTGCGGCGATTCCTCGTCGGACGATGCGAGTTATCGCGAGCAGCCAGTCGAGGTGCTCTACAACCGCGCGCTCGATGACCTGGGCAATCAGGATTACAAGAACGCGGCCAAGGGGTTCGAGGAAGTCGATCGCCAGCATCCCTATTCGGTGTGGGCGACCAAGGCCGAGATCATGGCCGCCTTCGCCTACTACCAGAACAACAAGTACGACGACGCGATCATCGCGCTCGACCGCTTCATCCAGCTGCATCCCGGCCACAAGGACATTCCCTACGCCTACTATCTCAAGGGCATCTGCTACTACGAGCAGATCTCCGACGTCCGTCGCGACCAGCGCGTGACGCAGCAAGCGCTCGATTCACTGGCCGACGTCGCCAAGCGCTTTCCCGACACGCCCTACGCGCGCGACGCCCGCCTCAAGGTCGAGCTCTGCATCGACCATCTCGCCGGCAAGGAGATGGACGTTGGCCGTTACTACGAGAAGCAGCAGCAATATGTCGGCGCCATCAACCGCTACCGTACCGTGATCGAGCGCTACCAGACCACGACGCACGTGCCCGAGGCGCTGCATCGCCTGGTCGAGTGCTACCTGGCGTTGGGCGTCAAGAGCGAGGCCAAGGAGACGGCCGCGGTGCTGGGTTACAATTTCCCCGGCAGCGACTGGTACCAGGACACTTATTATCTCGTGACGGGCGAGGGCTCGCCGGCCGATTCGGACACGGGATCGGGCAAGTTCCTGGGGCTGTTCTAGCCGGATATCGATGCTTGTCTCGCTTTCGATCCGCGACTTCGTCCTGATCGAAAAGCTCGATCTCACTTTCGCGCGCGGGCCGCAGCGCGGGCTGGGTGCGCTCACCGGCGAAACCGGCGCGGGCAAGTCGATCCTGATCGACGCCTTGGGGCTGGCGCTGGGCGCCCGCGCTGAATCGGGCACGATCCGGCGTGGTGCGGCGCAAGCGACCGTCGCTGCCGCCTTCGATCTGCCGAAAAATCACGCCGCGCATGCGATCCTCGCCGAGCAGGGTCTCGATTCCGAGGACGTGCTGACCCTGCGCCGTGCCATGGGCGCCGACGGGCGCGGCCGCGCCTTCGTCAACGACCAGCCGGCGTCGGTCGCGCTGCTGCGGCGGTTGGGCGAGACGCTGGTCGAGATCCAGGGCCAGATGGAGCAGCACGGCCTGCTCGATATCTCGACCCATCGCGCGGCGCTCGATGCTTTCGCGGGCCTCGAGAAACAGGCCGACGCGGTGCGCAGCGCCTGGCGCGACTGGCGTGCCGCCGAACAGGCGCGCGCCGAGGCTGAGGCGGCCGCCGTCGCGGCGCGCCGCGACGAGGAATTTTTGCGCCACGCCGTGAAGGAGCTGGAGGCGCTGGCGCCCAAGGCCGACGACGAGGAGACGCTTGCCTCGGAGCGGCAGTTGCTGCGCGCCGGCAGCGCGCTGGGTGAAGCGGTGGCGCAGGCGTTGGCCGAGCTGGAGCAGGGGCGTGGCGCCGTCGCGGCGTTGCGGTCTGCGCACCGGCTGATCGAGCGCAATGCCGACAAAGCGGCTGGTCGCCTCGACGCGCCGCTCGCGGCACTCGACCGGGCGCTGAGCGAGGCGACCGAAGCGCAGGCCCAGCTCGAGACGGCACGCGATGCGCTGGAGTTCGATCCCAACCGGCTGGAGAAGATCGAGGAGCGGCTGTTCGCGCTGCGTGCCGCCGCCCGCAAGCACAACGTCACCGTCGCCGGGCTTGCGCCGCTGGCCGAAAAGATGACGACGCAGCTTGCCGCGCTCGACGATGGCGAGGCGGGCCTCAAGAAGCTCGCGGCCGCGGCGGGTGCGGCGCGTGCGGCTTATGTGAAGGCGGCCGAGGCGCAGGCGGCGGCCCGGCGCAAGGGCGCGGCGCGGCTCGACAAGGCCGTCGCGGCCGAGCTCGGACCGCTCAAGCTCGAGAAGGCGAAGTTCGTGACCGAGCTTGCGGCATTGCCGGAAGCGGACTGGTCGGAGTGGGGCACCGATCGCGTGCAATTCACCGTCGCCACCAATCCCGGCACGCCGCCCGCTCCAATCGCGAAGATTGCCTCCGGCGGTGAGCTGTCGCGTTTCCTGCTGGCGCTGAAGGTTTGCCTGGCCAAGGTGGGCGATGCGGCCACGATCGTGTTCGATGAAGTCGATTCCGGCATCGGCGGCGCCACGGCGGCGGCGGTGGGCGAGCGGCTGAAGCGGCTGGCCAAGGACGTGCAGGTGCTGGTCGTCACCCATTCGCCGCAGGTCGCCGCCGTCGCCGATCGCCACTGGCTGATCCGCAAGACGACGACCAAGAGCGCCGCCAGTACCGACGTGCTGGCGCTCGACGCCAAAGGCCGGCGCGAGGAGATCGCGCGCATGCTCTCGGGCGCGGAAGTGACTGCCGAAGCGCGTGCCGCCGCGGATCGTTTGTTGGCGGTGGCGAAATAATTCGGTGTCATTCCGAACGCAGTGAGGGATCTTTTGCAGCGTTGATTAAAGATCCCTCGCTACGATCGGGATGAAACGGATATGTGGGGCACGAGGTCAACAGGAGAAGACAATGTCGCGTGCCGCGAAGTTCAAGGCCGCTCTGGCGGTCGATGAGATGACCGAGCGACAGGCGCGAGCCGAGCACAAGCGCCTGGCCGAGGAGATCGCCCGCCACGACGAGCTCTATCACAACAAGGACGCGCCGGAGATCTCCGATGCGGACTACGACAAGCTGCGCCAGCGGCTGAAAGCGGTCGAAGCGCGCTTCCCGCAGCTGGTCGACAAGGAGAGCCCCACGCAGCGCGTGGCGCCGGTCCCGACCACGGCCTTCGCCAAGGTCCGCCACCTGAAGCCGATGCTGTCGCTCGACAACGCCTTCACTGACGAGGAGCTGCAGGGCTTTTTCGATCGCGTGCGCCGCGGCCTGGAGCGCGAGACCGACCTCAAGCCGGATGCCGAGATCGCCTACAGCTGCGAGGCCAAGATCGACGGCCTGTCGATCAGCCTGCGCTACGAGGATGGCGAATTTATCCAGGGCGCGACGCGCGGCGACGGCACGACCGGTGAGGACGTTACGGCCAACCTGCGCACCATCAAGGACATCCCGCACAAGCTGAAAGGCCGGTTGGTGCCCAAGGCCTTCGACGTGCGCGGCGAGGTCTATATGGAGCGCAAGGCGTTCCTGGAATTGAACGCCCGCCAGGTCGCGGCCGGCGAGAAGGCCTACGTCAACCCGCGAAACACCGCTGCCGGCTCGCTGCGCCAGCTCGATCCCAAGATCACGGCGACGCGGCCGCTGCGCTTCTTCGCCTATGCCTGGGGCGAGGCCGAGCCGCGGCACTGGAAGACGCACAGCGAGTACCTGAAGCTCCTGAAGGAGTGGGGCTTCCACACAAACCCGCTCACCAAGCTCTGCCGCACGCCCGACGAGGTGCGCGCCTTCTACAAGAAGATGGGTGCCGAGCGGCCGTCGCTGCCCTACGACATCGACGGCGTCGTCTACAAGCTCGACCGCATCGACTGGCAGGAGCGGTTGGGCTTCGTCAGCCGCGCGCCGCGCTGGGCGATCGCCCACAAGTTCCCGGCCGAACAGGCACGCACGCGGCTCAAGGGCATCTTCATCCAGGTCGGCCGCACCGGGGCCCTGACACCGGTCGCCGATCTCGAGCCGATCACCGTTGGCGGAGTCGTGGTGGCCCGCGCCACCCTGCACAATGCCGACGAGATCGAGCGGCTCGACGTGCGCACGGGAGACATGGTGATCGTGCAGCGGGCCGGCGACGTGATCCCGCAGGTGCTGGGCTTCGTGCCCGAGGAGCGACCCAAGAAGACCGAGAAGTTCCACTTCCCCACCAAGTGCCCTTGTCCACTCAAGACCGAGGTCAAGAGCGAGGAGGGGGGCGTGGTGCGGCGCTGCTCGGGCGGCCTGGAATGCCCGTTCCAGCAGGTCGAGCGGCTGCGCTACTTCGTGTCGCGCAACTGCTTCGACATCGAGGGCCTGGGCGGCACGCACATCGAGAATTTCTTCAATGACGGGCTGCTGAAGATCCCGGGCGACATCTTCCGGTTGCCCAAGCGCAAGGACGAGATCAGGAAGCGCGAGGGCTGGGGCGAGCTGTCGGTCAACAACCTCATCAACGCGATCGAGGAGCGCAAGACCATCTCGCTCGACCGCTTCATCAATGCCATCGGCATCCCGCTGATCGGTGAGGCCACCGCCAAGCTCATGGCCCAGGAATATGGCGACGTCGACACCTGGCTGGCAGAGATGCTGAAGGCCGCCAAGGAGCGCAAGAAGACTCCAGACGAGGTCAAGAAAGAGAAGGCCGCCGCCGACGTGGGCGAAAGCTACGGCCGGCTGTGCAACATCGAGCAGATCGGCGTTACCACGGCCGACGAGATCTGCGAGTTCTTCAGCGAGGGCCACAATGTCGAGATCATCCGGGACCTGCGCAAGCAGCTCACCGTCGAGGGCGTGACGCGCCGCGTGATCGCCGCCGATGCGCCGCTCAAGGACAAGATCGTGGTCTTCACCGGTGAGCTCTCCACCATGACCCGCGACGCCGCCAAGGCGCGCGCCGAAGAGTTGGGCGCGAAGGTGACCGATTCGGTGTCGAAGAAGACCAGCCTCGTCGTTGTCGGCGAGAATGCCGGCTCCAAGGCCCGCAAGGCCGCCGAGCTCGGCGTCAAGACGTTGACGGAGGAGGAGTGGGTGGAGCTCTCGTCATAGAGATTTTCATGCTCTTTTGGACCGCGAGCGTCCCGCTCGTTCAGGCTCATGAGCGAGCGGGACCCTTCGGCAATCTCAGGGCAGGCGCTCGCGGTCCGGAAGAACTTGAGCTCGATGACTCAGAGCTTGGCGAAGTCGATCGGGCCGTTGCGGTCAAGCGGGCGGCCGCCGTCGGCCATCGGGTATTTTAGGCCGGAGGCGCAGTTGAACAGCACCACGCGGTCGGTCTTGCTGATCCGGCCGTCGGCCAGCGCCTGCTTGTAGGCGGCCGCGGTCGCCGCACCTTCGGGGCACAGCAGGACTCCCTCCTGACGCGCGATGTCATCGAGCGTCGCCGAAATGGCGCTGTCGTCGACGGCTGACGCGAAGCCGCCTGAATCGCGCACGGCATCAAGAATGAGGAAATCGCCGATGGCGACGGGCACGCGGATCCCGGCCGCGACGGTGTGCGCATCCTGCCACAGCTCGGCATGGCGGCTGTTGCTCTCGAAGGCGCGCACGATCGGCGCACAGCCCGATGCCTGAACCGCGATCATCTTGGGCCGCTTCTTGCCGATGAAGCCAATGGCCTCGAGCTCGGCGAAGGCCTTCCACATGCCGATCAATCCCGTGCCGCCGCCGGTCGGATAGAAGATCGCGTCGGGCAGCTCCCAGCCGAGCTGCTCGGCGAGCTCCAGCCCCATCGTCTTCTTGCCTTCGATGCGATAGGGCTCCTTCAGCGTCGAAGTGTCGAACCAGCCCGCCTTGTCCTTGCCGGCGCCGACCAGCTTGCCGCAGTCGTTGATCAGCCCGTTCACCTTGTAGACGCGCGCACCGCACTCGGCGATCTCGTTCACATTCACCACAGGCGTGTCGTCGGGGCAGAACACCACCGTCTCGATGCCAGCCCGGCTGGCGTAGGCGGCGAGTGCGGCGCCGGCGTTGCCGTTGGTCGGCATCGCCATTTTCTTGATCCCGAATTCCTTGGCCATGCAGACAGCCAAGGCGAGACCGCGCGCCTTGAACGATCCCGTCGGCAGCCGGCCCTCGTCCTTGACGATGATCTCGCCGGACACGCCGAGCGACTTGGCGAGCCGCGGCATCGACATGAGAGGCGTCATCACCTCGCCAAGGGAGACGATGTTCTCGGGTTTGCGCACGGGCAGCAACTCGCGATAGCGCCACCAATCCGGTGTGCGCTGGGCGAGCTTCTCCTTGGTCAGCGCTTTCTTCACACCCGCCAGGTCGTACCGCACCAGGATGGGATAGCCGGCCGGCGACAGGTTGTGCGGAACGTCCGCGGGCAGTTTCTCGCCGGTCATCGCGCATTCGAGATGCGTCACAAACGTTGGCAAATCGGGAAAAGTCGTCATTGTCTCGCTTTCTTCGCTACTACAGGACCATAGAGTCGGCAGGAGCATCATGCCAGTAAACCTCGTGCGACATGACGGCAGGCGGAGACGCCGGGTAGGAGCGATGTTCAGGCCTTCCACAGCATTGGCTCTCGTCCTGCTGGCTCTTGCCGCCAGTCCACCGACTGCTTCCGGACAACCCATGACTGAAACAAAGCTACATATGGCGGCTGCGGACAATGACGCCGCGGCGATCGCGACAATCATTGCGCAGGGTGCTGAAATCGATGCTCGCGACAGTGAAGGCCGCACAGCGTTGCTGCTCGCTACGCATCGCAACAACGTCGATGCCGCGAAGGCACTGATCGAAGCCGGCGCCGACGTCAATGCCAAGGACAACATGAAGGACAGCGCCTATCTCTATGCCGGTGCGCGCGGCCACCTCGAAATCCTGAAGATGACGCTCGCGCATGGCGCCGATCTCAGGAGCACCAACCGCTATGGCGGCACCGCCCTGATTCCGGCGGCGGAGCGGGGGCATGTGGACATGGTCCGCACTCTCATCGCGGCCGGAGTCGACGTCGATCACGTCAACAACCTCGGTTGGACAGCGCTGCTCGAGGCCATTCTCCTGAGCGACGGTGGCCCTCGTCATCAGCTCATTGTTCAGCTCCTCGTCGCGGCAGGCGCCAACGTCAATCTCGCCGACCGGGAAGGCGTCACCCCGCTCCAGCACGCACGCAGCCGCGGATACAGGGAGATCGAAAAGATCCTTGTCACGGCGAATGCGCGCTGAAAGCAGGGTCGCGGTGACGAGCCGTCTGCCGAGGACGGCACCGCCCGGGAAATTCATGCTACGCTTCCAACCTGTGATGGAAGGTAGGCATGCCCGATCATCCGATCGACGCGCAGGCTGACGCGCGCGTACTTCTGCGGCGAGCAAGAGGACCAGCCGGACGCGGCAGCCTGCGCAAGCTCATGCGGCGCAGATCGACGATCGCCTTCCTGATGACCCTGCCGCTCATTACGCTGATCGTCGTGCTTTTGGTTTATCCCATGGGCTACGCGATCCATCTTTCGATGCTCGACAGGCACCTGACCAGGTTCGTCGGGCTCGACAATTTCGCTTTAGTGATCAGCCGTAGTTCGTTTTGGCGGGTGCTCTACCAGACGAGTCTGTTCACTATCGCCGCCGTGACTGTCAAGGCGATCATCGGTTTCGTGATGGCGCTGCTCATGCACAACATCCCGGCCAAGGGCCAGCGTTGGTGGCGCGGCATGCTGCTCGTGCCGTGGGTCATCCCGCCGTCGATGAGCGGGCTCGCCTGGCGGCAGCTGTTCGATCCGTCCTACAGCCCGTTCAACTGGATCCTCGAACATCTCGGCATGCACAGTATCTTTTGGCTCGGCGACACCGACTGGGCACGATTCTGCGTGATCGTCGTGACTATATGGTTTGGCGCGCCGTTCTTCATGATCATGTGCCTGGCGTGGCTGAAGTCCGTGCCCGAGGAGATCTACGAGGCGGCGTCGATCGATGGCGCCAACGGGTGGCAGCGCCTGCGCTATGTGACATTGCCGCTGATGCGCAACGCCCTTGCCATCACCATGCTGTTCTCCACGATTGGCGGCTTCACCGGCTTCACCATCGTGTACGTGCTGACCGGCGGCGGCCCGCTGGGGACGACCCAGGTGTTGGCCACCGCGGCATTCTTCCTCAGCATCATGGCCGGCAATTTCCCGTTGGGATCCAGCGTGTCGCTTTTCATGTTGCCGGTCCTGGCGATCGCCGCGACCCTTATCCTGCGTGGCATCGCCAAGCGGGGGAGTCACGCCTGACGTTTCGATCCTAGATCGCGCGTGTTGCCTGCTCGAGCCAGCGGCGCGTCTCGTCGTCGACCTGCGGCGCGACGGTCTCGCGGACACGCTTGTGATAGGCGTTGAGCCAGTCGCGCTCGGCCGCGGTGAGCAGCGCAGGCTCGACACAGTTGAGGTCGATCGGCGCCAGGGTCAGCGTCTCGAATTCGAGGTAGCGGCGGTCGGCGCCCTCGATCTTGGCCTCGCGCACCGCCAGCAGGTTCTCGATGCGGATGCCATAGGCGCCGGCTTTGTAGTAGCCGGGCTCGTTGCTCACGATCATGCCCGCCTGCAGGGCGACGTTGCTCGCGACCTTGGAGATGCGCTGCGGGCCCTCATGCACCGAGAGATAGGCGCCGACGCCGTGACCGGTACCGTGGTCGTAGTCGAGCCCGACCTGCCACAGCGCGTAGCGGGCGAGGGCGTCGAGCTGCGAGCCGGTGGTTCCGGCCGGAAAGCGCGCCATGGCGAGCGCGATATGGCCCTTCAGCACGCGGGTGAAGTGGTCGCGCATCTCCGCGTCGGGCGTGCCGATGCCGACAGTGCGCGTGATGTCGGTCGTGCCGTCGCGGTACTGGCCGCCTGAGTCGACGAGATAGAGCGAGCCCGACTCCAAGGTGCGCTCGGTCGCCTTCGAGGCATGGTAGTGAACGATAGCGCCGTTCGGGCCCGCGCCGGAAATCGTGTCGAACGAGAGGTCGCGCAGCTTGCCGGTTTCCTGGCGCATCTTCTGCAGCCGGTCGGACGCCGCGATCTCGCGCACCGCACCGCCCTTCGATTCATGCGCCAGCCAGCCGAGGAAGCGGCTCACGGCGGCGCCATCGCGGCGATGGGCGACGCGGATGCCTTCCAGTTCGACCGGATTCTTGCAGGCCTTGGGCAGGGCCACCGGATCGGCGTCGCGCACCATCGTGACGCCTGCCGCCTTTAGTCGCGTGGCGGCCCAGTAGGGCGCGGTCGCGGTTTCGATCAGCACGCGCTTGGTTGCCTTGCCCAGCATGTCGAGCGCGGGACCAAGCTCCTCCGGTGGCGCCAGCGTGACGGAATTACCGAGCCACGCGACGGTGCGTGCCGGGATCTTGCGGCGATCCATGTAGAGATCGACATGGCCGTCGCTGTGCAGGAGCGCGAAGCCGAGCGGGAAGGGCGTGCGTGGTACATCGCCGCCGCGCACGTTCAGAAGCCAGGCGATCGAGTCGGGCGCCGTCAGCAGGGCGACATCGGCACCGCGCGCGGCGACGATCTCGGCGATGCGCTTGCGCCGGTCGGCGCTGCTTTCGCCGGAGAACTCCTCTGGATGCGGCACCACGGGGGCGAGCGGCGCGGCCGGCCGGTCGCGCCACACGGTGTCGATGGGATTCTGTTCGACCGGCACGAAGCTGCCGCCGGCGCGCTCGGCGGCGCGTGCGAAGCGGTCGAAGCCATCGACCGTCTGCAACCAGGGATCGAAGCCGAGCCTGCCGCCCTTGGGCAGGTTCTCGGCAATCCAGGTTTCGGGCGACTGCTCGGGGATCTGGTGCGGCACGAAAGCGGCTGTATCGACCTGGCCGCGCACGGCGAGCGTATAGCGGCCATCGATGAAGATGGCGGCCCGGTCCACCAGCACGATCGCAAGTCCCGCCGAGCCCGCGAATCCCGTGAGCCAGGCGAGTCGCTGCGACCGGCGAGGCACATACTCGCCCTGGTGCTCGTCGGCGCGCGGGACGATGAAGCCGTCGAGATCGCGGCGCTTCAGCTCGGCACGCAGGGCCGCCAGCCGTTCCGGCGGGGCTGGGGACGCTCCGAGGCCGCCGTCATTGCGAGCGAGCTCTGCCCGCCAGGCTTCCAGGGCCCGGGCCAACTCTGGATCGGCGCCGGGAGCGACCAGCTCGACCCATTCGGGACCGGCCAGCCCTTCGGGAGCGGCGGCCACGCCACGCATCAGGGCTTCGAGGTCGGCGGCCTCTGCCGCCTGACCGCGCTGGCGCAACAGGTGGAGAACGTCGTCGGGTGCAGAACTCATGATGCCACCGACCCTAAACATGGGGTGAAAGAGAGGCAAACACAGCAATTGTTGTTCTTTTGCACCAGCGAAATGCAAAAAAAATCTGTGACATGCGTTGTTTGCATATCAGGCCCTCTCCCACGGGTTTTGTCGTTGTAACTCAAAGCACTATATTCCGTTCCTGTGCGACGCAGCATTTGCACTGCGTCGCAGCATCGAGAGGAGTTTTCCATGATGACCCAGCCGATTCAGACACTAGAGAATCTGACCAGCGAAACTACGCCGGCCGGGGGAAACGCAGGGACCAAGACTGGCATGTTCGCATGGGCGCCCTTCAAGCGCCTGATTGAGGCCGTCAGGGCCGATTTCAGGCTGCGCGCCGCGGAAGCCCAGCTTGTCCGCATGACCGATCGTGAACTGGCCGACCTCGGCCTCAACCGGTCGGATATCCCGTTCGCCATCCGCCGCGCCAACGACGCAGCGGTGGCCGGCGTGGCGCCGCTGATCGGCCGCACCACCGCCTCGTCCCAAGCGGCGAACGAGAACCTGCGGCATATCGCGGCCTAACAGAGCGGGCCGGGCGACACCATATGAAGCTGTAGCGTAGCGTTTGCGTAGAGTATGCGTAGAGTAGGAAAGGGCCGGCCACCACCGGCCCTTTTCTTTGCCCGCAGCGTGCATGAGTTGGCTATCTCGCGCCACTCCTTCCTACTGCGACCAAGCTTCTTCTTCGGCTTCCCGCGGATATCTAGCGCACGACGAGGCGCATGACGTGGCGGCGGGTGCCGGCCTTGCCGATCTCCTTGAAGCCGGCTTTGCGGAAGGTGTCGACAAAGCCCATGAAGCGGTAACTGGGCGACTGCGGGTCGACGGGATAGGCCTCGACGATTTTGGCACGTCGCCGCCGTGCTTCGCGGATCGCCTCTCCGAGAAGCTGTTCCGTCACGCCTTGGCCGCGCCATTCGCGCTTTACGAAGAAACAGACGAGCGACCATACGGCGCCGGGCTCGTTCTCGAAATCGTCAGGGCCGCCCAGCGACCGATAGGTCTGGCGCGGCGCGATCGAGCACCAGGCGACCGGCTGTCCGTTGACGTAGCCGAGGATGCCCACCGGCACGCCGTCTGCGACGCGCGTCTGCAGCGCTGCCTTGCGGCTACGGCCGTCGCTCTGTCGTGCTTCAGCACCGACGGCGCGCCAGACCATGCACCAGCAGCTCTTGGGACCGCCGCGCGCTTCTAACAGGTTTTCGAGATCGGCCCAGTTGTCCGAGTTGACCGGGCGAAACTCGAAACGCAGCTCAGCCACCGTTCGCGGTCCGACGCAGCAACAGCGTGCGCCACTGGGAGTCGTTCGTTTCGAGGTCGAGATGGCGCTCGAGGGTGAGGCCGTGCCGCGCATAGGCGTCGAGGATGTGGTCCGCCTGTTCGACCAGCAGGCCGCTCAGGAGCGCGCGGCCGCCGGGACGCAGGGCTGACGCGAAGGATTCGGAAAGCCCGACCAGCGGACCGGCGAGGATATTGGCGACGATCAGGTCGTAGGGCGCGGCCTTGGCAAGCGCCGGGGCATCGAGGCCGGCGGCATGATGAAAGTGACAGAGCGTCGCCACGCTGTTCAGCTCGGCGTTCTCGCGCGCCACCTCGACCGCTTCGGCATCATTGTCGCCGCCCAGCACTGGCCGCTTCCAGAGCTTGGCCATAGCAATCGCAAGGATGCCGCTGCCGCAGCCGATATCGACCGGATTGTTCGTCTCGGCAGAATCGAGTCCCGCCAGCATTTCCAGGCAGCCGCGAGTCGTCGCATGCGTGCCCGTGCCGAAGGCGAGGCCGGCGTCGATCTTGAGCGGCAGCAGGCCGGCGGGCATCGCATCGGTGACGTGCGAGGGATGGACCCAGAAGGGCCCGACGGCGAACGATTGGAAGGAGCGCTGGTTCTCCGCCACCCAATCGATGTCGGGCAGGTCTTCCCAGCGCCAGTCACTCTCGATGGCCGCTTCGACCGGTTGCCGATCGCCGTGGCCAAAAATCTCGATGCGCCACGGTCCATCGCGCGACAGCTCGCGGCTGGTGACGACGAACCCGCTCTCGGACAAGGGCTCGAGCGCCTGCTCGCGCGCGAGGCGTTCGGCAGCGGATACGTTGCGCCAGGCCTTCCAACCGCTCGTCGGGCCGCTCACGCCGCCTCGATGAAACTGTCTAAAACCTTCTTCGAGCCGGCCTTCTCGAACTCGATGTCGAGCTTGTTGCCGTCGACCGCGATGATGCGGCCGTAGCCGAACTTTTGGTGGAAGACGCGCTGGCCGACGCTGAGGTCGGGCTTGTCGCCCTCGACCGCGCGGCGATCGTCGAAAGTCTCGTCGCGCCAGCGAGTGCGCGAGCGCCCCATGCCCGTGACGCCGAGGCTTTCGTAGTCGAAGCCGCTCGCCTGGTCGCGCAGGCCGCCATGATGGCCGGCGGAGTAGGTGGCGTAGAGGCCGGCATCGCTGCTCTCGGCGAGTTGATCGGTCGGCAGCTCGCGCAGGAAGCGCGAGGGGATGGCCGCCTGCCACTGGTTGAAGACGCGCCGGTTGGCGGCGAACGAGACATAGGCCCGCTTGCGCGCCCGTGTGAGCCCGACATAGGCAAGCCGGCGCTCCTCCTCGAGGCCGGCCAGGCCCTTGTCGTCGAGCGCGCGCTGGTTGGGAAACAGGCCTTCCTCCCAGCCGGGCAGGAAGACGGTGTCGAACTCCAGGCCCTTGGCGGCATGCAAGGTCATGACGCTCACCATGTCGCTGCCGGATTTCTCGGCGTTGTCGGTGAGCAGCGCCACGTGCTCCAGGAAGGCGGGCAGGGTGTCGAACTCCTGCAGGGCGTTGGTGAGCTCCTTCAGGTTCTCCAGCCGCCCTTCGGCCTCGGGCGAGCGGTCGGCGCGCAGCATGTCGGTGTAGCCGCACTCGTCGAGCATGGTCTCGACCACCTCGACGTGATTCATGCCGTCCAGCATGCCGCGCCAGCGCTCGAAACCCTTGATCAAGTCGCCCAGCACCTTGCGCGGCCGGGCTTTCAGCTCATCGGTCTCGATCGCACGACGCGCGGCCTCGAACAGCGAGACCTTCTGCGCCCGCTGGATCAGCCGCAGCGTGCGCAGCGCCGATTCGCCGAGGCCCCTGCGCGGCGTGTTGTAGATGCGCTCGAAAGCGAGATCGTCGTCGGGCTGGACGGTAACGCGGCAGTAGGCCATCGCGTCGCGGATCTCTGCGCGCTCGTAGAAGCGCGGGCCGCCGATCACGCGGTAGGGCAGGCCAAGCGTGATGAAGCGCTCCTCGAACTCGCGCGTCTGGAAGCCAGCGCGCACCAGGATCGCGATCTGGCCCAGCGGATGCTTGTCACGTTGCAGCGCCTCGATCTCCTCGCCGATCTGTCGCGCCTCTTCATCGCCATCCCACACACCGCGCAGGGAGATGCGCTCGCCTTCCTTTATATCTGTCCACAGAGTTTTCCCGAGCCGACCCTCGTTGTGCGAGATGAGGTGCGAGGCGGCGGAGAGGATATGCGGGGTCGAGCGGTAGTTGCGTTCCAGGCGCACGATCGTGGCGCCCGGGAAGTCGCGCTCGAAGCGCAGGATGTTGCCGACTTCCGCACCGCGCCAGCCGTAGATCGATTGGTCGTCGTCGCCCACGCAACAGACATCTGATGTGCCCTGCGCCAGGAGACGCAGCCAAAGGTACTGGGCGACGTTGGTGTCCTGATACTCGTCGACCAGGATATGGCGGAACCGACGATGATATTGCGCGAGCACGTCAGGATGCTGCTGCCACAGGCTGACGCACAGCATAACGAGGTCGCCGAAGTCGACTGCGTTCACCTCGGCGAGCCGGGCCTGGTATTGCCGATAGATATCGGCGGCGCGGCCGTTGGCAAACTCACCAGCGTCGTCGGCCGCGACCTTGTCGGGCGTGAGCGCACGGTCCTTCCAGCGCTGGATGATGCCGGAGAGCACGCGCGCCGGCCATTTCTTGTCGTCGATGCCTTCGGCCTGCAGGAGCTGCTTGATGAGGCGCGTCTGGTCGTCGGTGTCGAGGATGGTGAAGTTGCTCTTGAGGCCCACCAGCTCGGCATGGCGGCGAAGAACACGCACACCCACCGAATGAAATGTGCCGAGCCACATGCCGTCGGCAGAGGCACCGATGAGTTGCGCCACGCGGTCGAGCATTTCGCGCGCGGCCTTGTTGGTGAAGGTAACGGCCAGGACCTGGGATGGCCGCGTGCGGCCTGTGATCAACAGGTGGGCGATGCGCGTGGTGAGCACGCGGGTCTTGCCCGTGCCGGCGCCAGCAAGTACCAAAAGCGGACCGTCCTCGTGGATGACGGCCTTGCGCTGCTCCTCGTTCAACCCCTCAAGATGCGCCATCGACGTGACGATACGTCGTGCCGGCGTTGCGGGAACCGGAACGGGATCGTCTGTGATTTCGAACGGATCGGCGGGGGGCGCCATCAGCCTGATATAGCAATCGCGGGCGCGGACGCCTATCTTTCCTGCACGACTCGGAGGTGGAAATGGCCCGAGGGCTCAACGGATCGATGAACGGTTCCAGCCGCTATTTTGGCGGCCAGGGTCCCGTCGAGGCGCGCACGCCGGGGAATGAGAGCAATCTGCCGGCCGACGTCGTCGAGGTACTGCCGGCAGTGGTGGGCCTGCATGCGACCATTCCCGAAAACCGGCGGTCAGCGCAGACCCTGGGCGCCGAGCGCGAGGGCCACGGAGTCGTGATCGACGACGAGGGCCTGATCGTGACGATCGGCTACCTGATCATGGAAGCCACCGAGATCATCATCAAGGACAGCGACGGCCACAAATATCCCGCGAGCGTCGTGGGCTACGACTATGAAAGCGGCTTCGGCCTGGTGCGTGCGACGGTACCGCCGGCGGTCAAGCCGATGCCGTTTGGTGATTCCGACCAGCTGCTGCTGCGCAGCGAGGCCTATGTCGGGGGCGTGGGCGGCGAGAAAGCCACGCTCAAGGTCAAGGTCGCCGGCCGCCGCGAATTCGCGGGTTATTGGGAATACCTGCTCGATAACGCGATCTTCACCGTTCCCGCCTATCCGTTGTGGGGCGGCTCGGCGCTGATCGGGATGGACGGCACGCTTCTCGGCATCGGCTCGCTCCTAGTGCAGGAGGCGCTTGGCCCGGGGTCGCCCGCTTTTCCTGGCAACATGTATGTGCCGATCAACCGGCTGAAGCCGATCTTCCGCGAGCTGGTCGAGACCGGTCGGCTCTCGACGCCGGCGCGGCCCTGGCTCGGCCTCTACACGGTGGAGCACGTGGGACAGCTCGTGGTCGGCGGTATTTCCGACGGCGGTCCGGCTGATCGCGCCGGCCTCAAACGCGGCGATGTCCTGCAATCGCTCGACGGCGAGGTGCTCGACGACGTCGCGGACTTCTATCGCAAGCTGTGGGCGAGCGGCCCGGCCGGCACGGCGGTCACATTGCGCCTGGAGCGCGACAACGATTCGTTCGAAGTCACGGTCCGCACCGGCGATCGCGCGCTCTACCACAAGTACAGCACGGACTAGATTTCGGCGCATACTCGCGACGCCAATTGTGTCATCCCGAGCCGAAGGCGAGGGATCCTTCGCAGCGCTTGAACAAAGAGCCCCCGCCTTCGGCTCGGGATGACACCAAACAGCGATACGGTCTAGGTTCACCGCAGCGTTAGAGCATTCGGGAGAACCAGTCGATGGCCAAAGCCTTCGCCTCGCAGGCGGACCTGGTGGAGAAACATGTCACTTTCAGCCGCCTGTCCGAGCATGCGTATGCCTTCACGGCGGAGGGCGATCCCAACACCGGAGTCGTGGTTGGCGACAATGCGGTGATGGTGATCGATGCACAGGCCACGCCCAAGGCGGCGCAGGCGGTGATCGAGCAGGTGAGGAGCGTCACCGACAAGCCGATCCGCTACGTGGCGCTTTCGCACTATCACGCCGTACGCACGCTCGGCGCCTCGGCTTTCGCCGCCGAGCATGTCATTTGCAGCGAAGCCACGCGCGAGATGATCGTGGAGCGCGGCGCGCAGGATTACAAATCCGAGCTGCAGCGTTTCCCGCGCCTGTTCCAGGCCGCCGACACCATTCCCGGCCTGACGTTTCCGACCCTGACGTTCACCGAACGCCTGACGATCTGGCTCGGCAAGCTGCAGGTCGAGATCCTCCAGGTCGGGCGCGGCCACACCAAGGGCGACACGATCGTCTGGCTGCCCGAGGAGCGCACGCTGTTCAGCGGCGATCTCGTCGTCGACCGCGCCGTACCCTATGCCGGCGATGCACATTTCAAGGACTGGCTCGCGACGCTGCAGAAGCTGCGCGATCTGCGGCCCGAGGCGCTGCTGCCTGGCCGCGGCGACGCGCTGGTCGGGCCGGAGGCGATCGATGCTGGGATCGCCGGCACGCAGGCATTCCTCGACGAGCTCTATCGCATCGTGGCCGCAGCGGCCGATGCTGGCGAGCCGTTGAAGCAGGCCTATGACAAGGCGGCCGCCGCGCTCCAGCCGCGCTTCGGCAAATTGGCGCTGTTCGATCACAGCCTGCCGTTCAGCGTCTCGCGCGCCTACGACGAGGCCAAGGGGCTCGACCATCCCCGGATCTGGACGCCCGAGCGCGACCTCGAGACCTGGTCGATGCTGGAGCCGCCGGCGTGATCGCGCGGGACGCGCTCGCAACACGCCTCGCCCTGGTGACGGGCGCGGGCCGCGGCAATGGTGCCGCCATCGCACGCGGGCTGGCCGCTGCCGGCGCCGAGGTGATCGTGACCGACATCGACCGCGATGCCGCCCGCACGATCGCCGATTCGATCGTCAAGGAGGGCGGCAAGGCGCGCGGCTTCATGCTCGACGTCACCGACGACGAGGGATGCCGCAAGCTCGCCCAGGACGTGTCGTTGCTGGTCGGGCCGATCCGCATCCTGGTCAACAACGCCGGCATCTTCCTGCGCGGCAATCTTCTCGCCGATGACGGCCGCGAGCGGTGGGACAAGACCATGGCGGTGAACGTGCAGGGCGCCTTCAACGTCACCATGGCGTTCGCCGACCAGCTCAGGCACACGCACGGCAGCATCGTGAACATCGCTTCGATCAATTCGTTTGTCGCGCCGGTTGGCAGTGGCGCCTATCCGGTATCCAAGGGCGCCATTGCCCAGTTCACACGCGCGCTCGCGTCGGAGCTGGCGCCGGACGGCGTGCGCGCGAATGCGCTCGCACCCGGCATCATCGCCACAGCGATGAGCGAGCCGACGCGGGCCGATACCAAGCGACTCGAGGCCTTCCTTACTCATGTGCCGATGAAGCGCGTCGGCCAGCCGGAAGAGCTGGTCGGGCCGGTCGTATTCCTCTGCTCCGATGCGGCGAGTTATATCACCGGAGCAATCCTGCCTGTCGACGGAGGCTATCTTGGCGTCTGATGTTGTCGTTCGTGCCGCCACCGTCGACGATGTCGAGCTGCTGCACCGCTTCTCGGTCGATCTCGCGACCTTCGAGGACGAGCCCGATGCCGTCACCTCGACGCCGCAGACGCTGGCGCGCGACGGCTTCGGCAAGGACCCGCAATTCGCCGCCCTGATCGCCGAGCATGCCGGCAAGCCGGTGGGCTTTGCGCTCTACACCTTCAACTACTCGGTTTGGACGGCGGCACGCGGCATCTTCGTCGAGGACATCTGGGTCGCGCCCGAGGTGCGGCGCGGCGGCGTCGCACGTGCCCTCATGGCGGCGCTGGCGAAGGAGTGCGCCGCCAAAGGCTACAAGCGCATCGACCTCAATGTCCTCGACTGGAACCCGGCGCGCGGGTTCTACGAGCGGATCGGCTTCAAGTGGATCCGGACCTGGCTGCCTTACCGGCTGGCCGGCGAGGCGCTTGCCGCGCTGGCCGCAGGACGTTCCGATGCGGCCCGAAAGACAGGGGCCGCAAGTCGCTCGACGTAATCACGGACATCGGCCGGCCACGTCGCGATCGAGGCATCGAAGCGAGCGAGGTCTTTGGCGAAGAGCGCCCGGATCGCATCCTCGTAGCCGCGTTCGTTGCCCGCCATGGCAGACATGACCAGATAGGCCGTTTCCGCTGCCTGGCGTGCGCGATCCCGCGTTCCGTTTGTTTTGCGCGCGCTATCGACGAGCTTGCGCAGGGTGACCGAAGCGCCGCCCGGTTGCGCATTCAGCCATTCCCAATGACGCGGCAACAATGTGACCTCGCGGGCGACCACACCGAGTTTTGGTCGTCCCGGTCCACTCTGTTTCGGCGTCGACGATTCGGTTCTGCCGACGAGGGGATGGCTGGCAAGCCGTCGGACGACATCGGCCTTCGTTCCGCGCAGGTCGAAGTCGATCTGTCGCCCCGTCGCATCGCTGAACACGAGCGCCAGGGCCCGTGTGTCCCGATCCGTGGCGGCCTTTACCGAAAGGGCTACTGCTTCGAGGTGTCCGCTCGCGATTTGCCGGCCTTTGACGAAGGCCGTGCATCGAATCTCGGTTTCCGTGGTGCTTTTCATTCCGGCTTTTTACCCGGGCAAAATAGAGTCGTCAATATCGCCCGGGTAAAAATATCACGAGCCAATGGCCCTGTGAGAGGAGCGGTGTTCAGCCGCCGGCTCTCGCATCGCCATCCAGGCGCTAGCTGCGCCCGCGAGTTGCACGACACCACCCGCCAACATGGCAAGCCGCAAGCCGTCTGCGCTGCCATCTGCCAGCGCATAGACCGCGCCCAGCACCGCGACGCCGATCGTGGCACCTGCCATGCGGGCGACGTTGATGAGCGCCGAGGCGGTGCCCGAGCGGGCGCGATCGACTGCGCCCACGGCTGCGGCCATCAGCGGGCCGGTGGCGATGCCCATACCGAGACCGGTCAGGACCAACCCGGCCTCATCGATGGCGATGGAGGCATGATTGGCGCCGAGCGCGATCACGAGAAGGCCCAGTCCGATCGTGGCGACACCGCCCGAGGTCATGACGCGTAGCCCGATTTTCTCCGTCAGCCGGCCCGACAGAGGGGAGACCAGCACGAAGACCAGCGCCATCGGCATCAGGGCGAGGCCCGCCTGGGTGGCCGAGAGGGTGCCATTGCTTTGCCAGGTGAGGGGCAGCAGGAACAGCACGCCGTACATGCCGAAGGTCATGGCGGCCGTGGCCGCGATGGCACCGCGAAAGGCATCGACATGAAAGATGTCGAGCGGGACCAGCGCGGCGTCACGCTGTTGGCGCTCCACCTTGAGAAAGAGGGCCAGCGCGATCACTGCCACGACGAAGGCGATCGTGGCTAGGATCGGACGGCCATGCGATTCGATCGCCGCCAAAGCGAGCCCGCCCAGCGCGGCGGCTCCTAGCGCCTGCGCGGTCGCATCGAAGTTGCGGCCGTGTGGATCGGCCGACTCCTCGATCGCGCGTGGTGCGAGCACAAAAGCTGCCGCGCCCACGGGGATCACGACCAGGAAGATGCTGCGCCAGCCGAAGGCATGGATCAGGAGACCGCCCACTGTCGGCCCGATTGCCATCGCGAGCCCGTTGCAGGCAGCCCACACGCCGAGCGCGCGGCCACGTTCGGTTTCGTCGTGCCAGGCGACACGGATGATGGCGAGCGACGCAGGCACCATCAGCGCAGCGCCGAGCCCGGCGCCCGCGCGGCCTGCGATCAGCACCTCGATGCTGGGTGCGACGGCGCATGCGAGGGAGGCGACGACGAAGATCGCGACTCCTGCCATGAAGATGCGCCGTCTGCCGTAGAGGTCGGCCAGCAGGCCGCCGGTGAGCAGCAGCACGGCGTAGACAAGATTGTAACCGTCGAGCACCCACTGCAGCGCGCCGACTCCGGCGTGGAAATGATCGCCGATCGGCCGCGTCGCGAGGTTGACGACAGCCATGTCGATCTGCGCCACCAGCACGGCAAGACACAGGGTCAGCAAGGTGAGGGGATGGTGGTCAGTGCGGTTCATGCGAAGAACAACGCACGACTTGCCTGCACGATGCTTCGGAAAGGAGCGAAGCATCCGTCATCGCTCGCCCGGAAAGGTCCCTCGCTGCGCTCGGGATGACAATTTTGGTTGGGCTCGGGGCGTGCACAAAAACTCGGTGTCATCCCGAGCGCAGCGAGGGACCTTAGCGCCGGTTTCGCTCCAGCCAGCCTACGGCATAGGCGATCAAGGGGCGGATGGGCATCAAGCGTGCGGTCGCCTCGCCGACGCGGCCAACGGCGACCTGTCTCGTCTCGCGCTCGTAGTCGAGGCCGAACTCGGCAGAGTCGTCGTCGTTGAAGGCGAGGTCGTCGACCACGTGCCAGCGGCGCACGCCGTCGATCATGACCGCGCTGCCGGCTGGCGCGATCCGCTTCGAGGGAAAGCGTGCGCGATATTCGGCAAGGTGTAGCGATGTATTGCGATCGTGCATGACGCCCAGCAACAAGATTGAGGCATCGAGGTCGTAAAGTCGCGCCAGCGGCGATTGCTCGCCCATCCCGCAATCGAGCGGATGATGGCCGACGATCCCGTCGGCGTCCGGACCGCGCGCCGCGCCGGACTGGCGCGGATGAGCGCTGCGTTTCACGCCGGGCTGGGTGCGAAAGTTCTCAGCGATCGTGCCCATATGCTTCTCAGCGATCGTGCCCATATGCCAGGTCGGCGTCACGGCGGGATCGTAAGCCGGCATGTTGTCGCGCATCGTTTGATGCCAGGCCGGCGGCACCGGCGGCGCGCGCCACTCGGCCGGATCGGAGAGATCACCGCTGTGCGTTGGCATCACCAGCGTTCCCGCAGGCCCCAACGCGCACGTCAGGGCCTCGATCACGGTGGGCGCGCCGCTCACGACGTAGCCCAGCGCCGACAAGGAGCTGTGCACCATCAGAACGGTGCCGGCCTTTACGCCGAGCGCCGCGAGGTCTGCTTGCAAGGAGTCGACCGTCGCCGGCCTATCCGTGGCCGCGATGACGGTCTCGAGGGTCATTTCTTGGCCAGGCCCATGACCCGGCCTGCCTTTGCCGGCCGCGGCAGACGCTTGTGCTCGGCCCACACCGCTTCCAGCCGCTCGGCGGCCTGTATCGGCCAGGGCGCGGACCGGCGCGAGGCATAGTCGATGTTGATCACGATCACCTCGTTGGTTGCGGCGAGGTAACCCTGTTCCTCGTGATACATCTCGTGGAAGAGATGGACGCGCTTGGCGTCGCGCTCGAGCAACTGCGTCGCGAAGCGCATCGGCGCGCCGCCGCGCATCTCGCGATCGTAAGTGACGTGGGTCTCCAGCACGAAGGTCATGCCGAGCTTGTTGTCGACGTAGTTGCGGCCCAGCCCCATGTTGCGCATGAAGGTGCCCGAAGCCTGGTCGAAGGCCGTGACATAGAAGGCGACGTTCATGTGGCCGTTCCAGTCGACCCATTCCGGCAGGACCGTCGAGCGATGGATGTCGAGCGGCGCGCGCGTGACGAGATCAGGCATATCGTAAGGCAGGGTGATGAGCATTTAGTACGACATTCCTCTTGTTCTCCTCTCTCCAGGGGAGGGTCAGATCCGATTGCAAAAGATGGTGTCATCCTGAGCGAAGCGAAGGATCTTTTGCTGCACTGATTCAAAGATCCCTCGGCTGAGCCTCGGGATGACACGGTGTGGTTTCACGTTCCGAATCAAGATTTCTTCTTGATGCCGATGAGGCGGCCGGCCTGCCGTGGCCTCGGGAGGCGGGCGTGGAGGGGAGCGATCTTGTCGATGCGCGCCTTCGCCCAGTCCGGCCAGGGCGCCGAGCGCCGGGTCTCGAAATCGATGTTCATCAACATCAGCTCGTTGGTGGCGGCGAGGAAGCCTTCGGTGCGGTGGTACATCATGTGGATGAAGTGCAGGCGCTTGGCGTCATGGTCGAGGATCTGCGTGGCGATGCGCAGCGGATCGCCTTCCTTCACCTCGCGGTCGTAGGTGACGTGGGCCTCCAGCACGAAAGTCATGCCGATCTTGTCGCGGGTATATTCCCAGCCGATGCCGAGCTGCTGGCAGAGCGTGTCGGTCGCCTTGTCGAAGGCGACGACATAGAAGCCCACATTCATGTGGCCGTTCCAGTCGATCCATTCGGGCAGGACGTGGGCGCGGTGGATGTCGAGCGGCGCGCTCAACTCGGGTTCGATCATGGGGTAGGGAGGTAATTTCATGCGGGCGGACCGTAGCGAAGCGGCCCCCTCCGCCGCAAGTTCTCGCAAATCTCTTTTGTCGAGGAGCGGATATGGCCAAGAAACCGAAAGCAGTGATCCTGGGGGTGGGCGCCGTGCGTGGCATCGGCGGCGCGGTGAGCCGGCGTTTTGCGAAGGAGGGCCATCACGTGCTGGTGGCCGGCCGCACGACGGCCAAGATCGACAAGGTCGTCGAGACCATTGTGAAGGAGGGCGGTTCGGCCTCCGCCGTCACGATCGACGGCACCAAGGAAGAAGAGGTCATCAAGCTCTTCGATCGCGCCATGGCGGACGACGCCGACGGCACGCCGGCCGATCTGTTCGTGTTCAATATGGGCAACAACGCGCCCGTGGATGTGCGCGAGATGACGGCGAAGCATTTCGAGGACTCCTGGCGCGTCGGCTGCTTCGCGGGCTTTCTGTTCGGCCGCGAGGCGGTGCGACGCCTGGCACCGCTCGGCCGCGGCACGGTGATCTTCACCGGCGCCTCGGGCTCGCTGCGCGGCCGGCCGCGCTTTGCCGCCTTCAATGCGACCAAGGGCGGCTTGCGGCTTTTCGTGCAGTCGCTGGCGCGCGAGTTCGGGCCGCAGGGCCTGCACATTGCGCATGTCATCATCGACGGCGGCATCGAAGGCGACCGGCTGCTGGCACGCATGCCCGACCGCGCCGACAAGGCCGGTCCCGACGGACTCCTGAAGGTCGACGCCATCGTCGACAACTACTGGCACCTGCACTGCCAGCAGCGCAGCGCCTGGAGCCACGAGATCGACCTCCGGCCGTATAAAGAGCCGTTCTGATTTTGCTCTTCTGGACCGCGAGCCTCTGGCTCGCTCATATATGAGCGCGCAAGATGCGCGCGGTCCGGAAGAAATCGCGCAGAACAGGAGGCCCACATGTCCGCATCGAACCGTCGCGTATTGCTGAAGTCACGCCCACAGGGCGAACCCACCTCGGCCAATTTCGACATCGTCGAGACACCGATCCCCGAGCCGAAGGACGGCGAATATCTCTCCCGTACGATCTGGATGTCGCTCGATCCCTACATGCGCGGTCGTATGGCCGAGGCGAAAGGCTATGCCGCCAACGTCAACCTCGGCGATCCGATGGTTGGCGGGACGGTAGGGCAAGTCGTCAAATCGAAAAACCCGAACTTCAAGGAAGGCGACTTCGTCGTCGAGCAGTCGGGCTGGCAGAGCTACGCGGTGTCGAAGGGCGCGGGCGTCGTGAAGCTCGATCCCGGCATGGCACCGCTGTCAACCGCGCTCTCCGTGCTTGGCATGCCGGGCATGACGGCCTGGTGGGGCCTGATGCAGATCGGCAAACCCAAGGCCGGCGAGACGGTCGTCGTTTCCGCCGCTTCGGGCGCGGTCGGGTCCGTCGTCGGCCAGCTTGCCAAGCTGCATGGCTGTCGCGCGGTCGGCATCGCCGGCGGCAAGGACAAGTGCGACTACGTCGTGAAGGAGCTGGGCTTCGACGCTTGCGTCGACTATCGCGCGGCCGGCAAGGATCTCTTCAAGGAGTTGCGCGCAGCCGCCCCCAAGGGCATCGACGTCTATTTCGAGAATGTCGGCGGCGCGGTGCAGGCAGCCGTCGTGGCGCAGCTCAACGATTTCGCACGCGTGCCCCTCTGCGGTCTGATCTCGCAATACAACGCGACGGATGTGACGCCCGGCCCCGACTGGCGGCTGCTGCTGATCAAGCGCGCTATTGTCCAGGGCTTCATCGTGTCCGATCACTTCGCCCAGATGGAGGGCTTCTTCAAGGAGGTGCCGGCCGCGGTGAAGGCAGGCAAGATCAAGTACCGCGAGGACATCGTGAAGGGCATCGAGAATGCTCCTGAAGCGTTCATCGGCCTCCTGAAGGGCAAGAACTTCGGCAAGCTCCTGGTGCAGGTGTCGGACGATCCGACCCGGAAGTAACTTTCTTGGACCGCGCGCATCCTGCGCGCTCATGAGCTTGAGCGGGCAGGATGCGCGCGGTCCGGAAGATCATGACGGCACCGCCAGCAGCTCGCGGGCGACGAGGTCGGGGGCGGAGATGATGCAGTTGTGGCCGGCTTCGATGGGGCGGAAGCGGATGTGCGGCATGGCTTGCACCTTTTCGTGGCTGCCGGCAGAGACCGGATAGCGCGGCTTGGTGCAGGCGATGTAGGTCATCGGCCGGCCATTGCCTGCCGGATGATGGAGCCGGATCGGCTTGGTGTAGCAGGCGAGCGGATGCGGCGTGAGCTGGCGATGCGTCCATGCCGCGAGCGCCGGATCGTCGATGATCAGGCTGCCGACTGGTGCAAAGGGCAGCACCTCGGTGCCGTTCACGATCTTCACCAGCTTCTTCCGCTTGGCCACGATCTCGGATGGGATGCGGCCGAAGATCGATTGGCCATCCTGCGGGATGCCGCCGTCGATGATCACGAGATGCGCTATGCGCTTGGGCACGCGGTCGGTGACGAGGCCGGCGATCAGGCTGCCGAAGCTGTGGCCGACCAGAATGACGTCACGGAGATCTTCCGCCTCAAGCGCAGCCAGCGTGTCGGCAAGGAGAAGGTCGTTGTCGATCGCGGGCGACAGCTCGGCGGCACGTTCGCCGACGCCACGAAAGGAAAGGGCGAGAGCCCGGTGGCCGGCCGCCTGCAATCTTTCGATCACGAACTTCCACGACCAGGCGCCCATCCACGCGCCGGGGAGACAGACATAGGTGCTCATGCGGAGGGGGTCTTAGCACATCTGTTTCTTTCCCAGCGAAGCCCAGGAGAAGGTATCCTGCGCGACGCATGGATTGGAGACAGCACCTCCGCCAGGAAGCGAGGACATTCGTCGAGCCGGGGCCGCGGCTGGTCGACGAGCTCGAATGCGTGCTGTCGGTGTTGCTGGCGATCGTGTTCGCCCATGTACTCGATGTCAGCAACGTCTCGTGGGCCGCCTTCTCGGGCTACATGGTGATGCGCGGCCATGTCTCTCAGAGCCTGCTGCGCGGCGTTCTCCGGATCATCGGGACGACCCTTGGCGCCGGGCTGGCGGTCTTGCTGGTACCGCTCGTCCTGCCGTCGCTTGTCGCTGCGTCCTTGGTGGGCGCCGCGATCGGTGGCGTCACGCTCTACGGTGCGCTGACGAGCCGGCGGGCCTATGCCTGGCTGTTCGTCGGGCTCACCTTCGAGATGGTGCTGCTCGATCATCTTGCGCGTCCGGACCTTTCGGTCGTCGATTTCGCCAAGACGCGTGTGCTCGAAATCATTGCCGGCACGGTCGCCTGCGTGCTGGTGAGCATGGTGTCGACGCTCACCGTCCGGCGGCGCTGGCCGGCACCGCCGGTGCCGCCGGCATCCAGTCTGGGCTGGCATCCCGGCGCGGCGCGGCATGTCGCCCAGGCCGCCTGCGCGCTCGCCTTGCTGCCGTGGCTCGGGACGCTGTTCGGAGTCGCCGATCTGGCGCAAAGCGCCGTCACCATCATGGTGGTGATGCTGGTGCCGGTGTCGAGTCTCGGCGTGGCGAGCCTCTGGCTGGTGACGCAGCGCGTGCTGCATCGCGCCGCGGGCTGCATCGTGGGCGGCATCGCGGCGGCGCTGATCCTGTTCGCAGCGCACGGCAATGCGCCTGTCCTGATCCTCGCGACGGCCCTTGGCGTCATGATCGGCCGCCATATCGAGAACGGCCGCGGTCCGATCGCCTATTCCGGCACGCAATTCACGCTGGCGATCCTCGTGACCCTGGTGCCCGACAGCTACGCCGCCGCCGCGATCGACCCCGGCCTGCACCGCCTGATCGGCATCCTCGTCGGCAGCGCCTTGATGGAGCCGGTGCTGATCGCATGGCATCTCCTCGCGCCTGGCAAGCAAACATCGACCACGCGCCCCGCCACCGAGGAGTCGGCATCGGAGTGAATGACTTGGCCGACGAAAGGCGTCAGGCGCGGCGCTTCAGCGCCAGGCCCATGGCGATCCAGCCGCTGCCGAGGAAGATAAGGTCGATGCCGAGGAACATGCCGAGCACGTAGAAGCTCGATACCGGCCACTGGCCGACGATGACCAGACCGAGGAAGAAGGTGACGAGGCCGGAGAAGACGACCCAGCCCCAGGGCGTGCCGTGCTTCATCTGCGTCGCGAGGAAGATGCGCAGGAGGCCCGACACAATCAGCGCCGCGCCCAATAGCAATGTCAGGATGGTCGCGGCCGCGAACGGGTTCTGCAGGCAGATGAGGCCTGCCACGACATAGAGGATGCCCAGCAGAAGCCAGAAGGCGAAGCGGCCCCAGCTGCGCACGCCAAAGGCCGCGATGATCTCCACCACGCCGACCAGCATCATCATCACGCCGACAATGATGATGGCCGAGACAGTTGCCATGGCGACGCTGCCGAGCGCGATGATCCCCGCGATCAGCGCGATCACGCCGAAGGCCACGATCCATCCCCACTTGGCTCGTAATGCGTGCATGCCCGCGCCCAGGCTGTGCGGGCCGGAATTGTCCGTTGCCGTCATGATCGCCTCCTCAGTGCGGAACTGGCGGTGCGGAGTATATGACGGCGTCGATGGCAGAGTCTCATCGACTATGTGACAATGATCCCATGAACGACACGCCCCGCAAGCAACCGTCGCCGCCGCGTCCTGCCACTACCGTCCTGCTGTTGCGTCCATCGGAAACCGGCAATTCAGCGGCGCCGCTCGAAGTCTTCATGGTCGTGCGTCACCACGAGATCGATTCTTTCTCCGGTGCGCTGGTCTTCCCGGGCGGCAAGGTGGAGGAAGCCGACGGCGATACGCGCTTGCGGGCTCGTTGCAGCGGCGCCGACGCCGTCACGGACGACGAGCTGAAGTTCCGGGTCGCCGGCGTGCGTGAGGCGTTCGAGGAATGCGGTATCCTGCTGGCGCGCAAGCGCGGACAAAAGGCGCTGATCGGTGCGGCCGACCTCGAGGGAACCGAGGCATGCTGGCGCACCAAGCTCGCCAAGGATGAGGCGAGCATCGTCGATCTCGTGGAGGCCGAGCAGCTCGAGCTTGCGATCGACCTCATGACGCCGTTCGCGCACTGGATCACGCCTACCTTCGTACCCAAGCGCTTCGACACCTGGTTCTTCCTCGCCGAGGCGCCACAGGACCAGATCGCACTGCACGACGGATCTGAGTCGGTGGACTCGGTCTGGATCGGCGCGCAAACGGCGATCGACGAGGCCAAGGCCGGCAAGCACACGCTGGTGCATCCGACGCACAAGAACCTCGAGCTGCTGGCCGAAGGCGGTACGGTCGCGGGCGCGCTCGCACAAGCGGCCAAGCGCAAGATCGTGACGGTCCTGCCGTGGGTCGAGACCCGTGACGGCAAGCGCTTCCTGCACATCCCGGAGGGGGCAGGCTATCGCAATCTGGTGCGCGAGATGCCGCCTCCTGGTGTTGTTCCGCAAGTCGGAAGATAGTTCCGTTTTCCGGGCAGCCATGCCCAAAACCGGCTCGCCCCTCGCGGGCTGGCGCGCTAAGACCAAATGAACAACCGTTCACGCGCCGGCTTCCTCGGCCGGCCAGCTGGAGGAAGAAAACGAATGGTCGGGATCGTGGCTTACGGAGCCTATGTGCCGCGCCTGCGGCTCAGCCGTCAGGCGGTGTACGACGCCAACAAATGGTTCGCCGGCGGCCTGCGCGGCCTCGCCAAGGGCGAGCGCTCCATGGCCAACTGGGACGAGGACTCGATCACGATGGCGGTCGAGGCCTCGCGAGATTGCCTGACGAGTCACAAGGCCGAGGACGTCCGCTCGCTCTATTTCGCCTCGACCACGCATCCCTTCAAGGATCGCCAGAACGCCGGCGTGATCGGCACCGCGCTCTCGATCGAGCAGAACCTGCTCGCATCCGATGTCGGCGGGTCGCAGAAGGCGGGGACCTCGGCGCTGATCGCGGGCCTCAATGCTTCGAAGAACGGCGGCGGACCGGCGCTGGTCGCGGCGGCCGACAAGCGCATGGCGCGCGTGGCTTCGTCCAATGAGCTGAACTACGGCGATGGCGCGGCGGCGCTGCTTTGCGGCACCGAGAACGTGATCGCCAAGCTGGTGGGCCATCATTCGGTGTCGATGGACTTTGTCGACCACTTCCGCGGCGACGAGACCGACTTCGACTATGGCTGGGAAGAGCGCTGGATCCGCGACGAGGGCTATTCGAAGATCGTGCCGCCCGCGATCAAGGCGGCACTGGCCGCCTGCAAGCTCAAGGGTAGCGACATCACCCACTTCATCATGCCGAGCTTGATGCCGGCCGTCCCGAAGCAGATGGCCAAGATCTGCGGCATCGGCGAGGGCTCGGTACGCGACCTTTTGGGCGCCAACCTCGGCGACACCGGCGCGGCGCATGCGCTGGTGATGCTGGTCGATGCGCTCGAGACCGCGAAGGCTGGCGACAAGATCATGGTCGTGGCGTTCGGGCAGGGTGTCGATATCCTGGTATTCGAGGTCACGGCCGAGAACGCCAAGCTGCCCAAGCGCAAGGGCCTGTCGGGCTGGATGGCGCGCCGGAAGGAAGAGAAGAACTACATGAAGTTCCTCGCCTTCAACGAGATGCTGCCGATCGAGAAGGGCATGCGCGCGGAGTTCGACAAGAAGACCGCGCTCTCGGTTCTGTGGCGCAAGCGCGACATGATCTACGGGCTGGTCGGCGGCAAGTGCAAGGTGTGCGGCACCGTGCAGTTCCCGAGGAGCCAGGTCTGCGTCAATCCCAACTGCCACGCGGTGGATAGCCAGGAGCCGTACGCCATGGCGGGGCTCGAGGCGTCGGTGATGTCCTTCACCGCCGACTCGCTCACCTATTCGCCCGATCCGCCGGCCTATTACGGCATGATCACTTTCCCCGAGGGCGGCCGCTTCATGGCCGACTTCACGGACAGCGACAAGGAACAGGTGAAGGTCGGCACCAAGATGCGCATGACCTTCCGCATCCGCGACAACGACACCATGCGCGGCGGCTTCAAGCGCTACTTCTGGAAGGCGGCGCCGGTTTGATGCGTGGTGTCATCCTGAGCGCAGCGAAGGATCCTTCGCTTCGCTCAGGATGACACGGCTAAGGTATTCTAGAGTTCCACCCTCACCAAGGAGACCTGCAATGGCTCGTGGTATCAAGGACAAGGTCGCCATTCTCGGCATGGGTTGCTCCAAGTTCGGCGAACGCTGGGACAGCGGCGCCGAGGAGCTGATGCTCGAGTCGTACAAGGAGTGCATCGCCGACGCCGGCATCGACGCCAAGCAGCTCAACGCTGCCTGGTTCTCGACCGCGATTGACGAGGTGCATGTTGGCAAGTCGGGCATTCCGCTCTCGACCACGCTGCGTCTGCCCAACATCCCGGTGACACATGTCGAGAACATGTGCGCGTCGGGTACCGAGGCCTTCCGCGGCGCCTGCTACGCCGTGGCGTCGGGTGCGGCCGACTTCGCACTGGCGCTGGGTGTCGAGAAGCTGAAGGACACCGGCTACGGCGGCCTGCCGGGCGGCCGCGGCGGCCCGCTGCAGGCGCTGTGGAGCGCCAACGGCACGGCCCCGGGCAACTTCGCCCAGCTCGCGACCGCCTACATGGCCGCGCACGGTGTCTCGGGCGAGGACCTCAAGAAGGCGATCGGCCACGTCTCGTGGAAGAGCCATCAGAACGGCGCCAAGAACCCGAAGGCGCATCTGCAGAAGGCGGTCGAGATGGACACCATCCTGAACGCGCCGATGATCGCCTCGCCGCTCGGCCTATTCGACTGCTGCGGCGTGTCCGACGGTGCGGCGGCCGCGATCGTGACCACGCCCGAGATCGCGAAGTCGCTCGGCAAGCACAACATCGTCAGCGTCAAGGCGCTGCAGCTCTCCGTCTCCAACGGCTCGGAGTCGGGCCACAACTCGTGGGACGGCAGCTACTTCCACACCACGCGGATCGCTTCGAAGAAGGCCTACGAGGAGGCCGGCATCAAGAACCCGCGCGACGAAGTCTCGATGTTCGAGGTGCACGACTGCTTCTCGGTGACCGAGCTCGTCACCATGGAAGACCTGCACATCTCCGAGACCGGCAAGGGCTGGAAGGACGTGCTAGACGGCTTCTATGACGCCGACGGCAAGATCCCGTGCCAGATCGATGGTGGGTTGAAGTGCTTCGGCCATCCGATCGGCGCCTCGGGCCTGCGCATGCTCTACGAGATGTACCTGCAGTTCCAGGGCCGGGCCGGCGCACGCCAGCTCAAGGACCCGAAGATCGGCATGACGCACAACCTCGGCGGCGCGCCGCGCGAGAACGTCTCGAGCGTGGCCATCGTCGGCCGCTTCGAGTAACGCGCTCAGTCGTGAACCCTCTCTCTGGCTGCAGTCGGAGAGAGGGTTTTTCTTTCAAGACAACGGAGGAAACCGGCCCATGCAGCTCGACAAGAAGCTTATCGGCCATACGTTCAAGCCCTTCACGACCACGGTCGAGGCCGGCAAGATCCGGCTGTTCTGCAAGGCCATCGGCGAAGAGGATCCGATCTACGTCGACGAGGCAGCGGCCAAGAAGGCGGGCTATCGCGCCATTCCCGCGCCGCCCACTTTCCTCACTGCCGTCACCAACGACGATCCCGACAAGGGCGGGCTGCTGAGGCTACTCAACGTCGATATCGGCCTGATCCTGCACGGCGAGCAGCACTACGAATATCTCGCGCCGGTCCATGTCGGCGACAAGATTACCTGCCAGCAGAAGGTGGTCGACATCTACGACAAGAAGGGCGGCGCGCTCTGGTTCGTGGTGTCGGAGACCGAGCTCAAGGATCAGGCGGGCAAGCCGGTGGCCAAGGCCAAGGGCATCACTGTCGTGCGCAACCCAGACGCGGCCAAGAAGTGAGGGAGGAAAGATGACGACCGCTCCCAAGTTCGATCAGCTCAAGGTCGGCGACACGCTGCCGCCGCTCAAGCTGGCGCCGATCAGCCGCCACCAGCTCGCGCTCTATTGCGGCGGCTCGGGCGATCACAACCCGATCCATGTCGACATCGACTTCGCGAAGAAGTTCGGATTCAAGGACGTGTTCGCCCACGGCATGCTGTCGATGGCGTTTCTCGGCCGCCTCGTCACCTCCTGGGTGCCGCAGACGCAGGTGCGCAAGCTCGGTACGCGCTTCACCTCGATCACCTGGGTCGGCGACACCATCACGGTGAGCGGCAAGGTCACGGGCAAGCGTGAGGAGGGCGGCCAGAAGCTGGTCGACCTCGAGGTCAAGTGCACGAACCAGAACGGCCAGGACACGCTGCAGGGCGACGCCACGGTGGCGCTGAACTAGTCAGTTGGACCGCGAGCGTCCCGCTCGCTTCTCCGGCGCATTCACATGCGCCTTGAGCGAGCGGGACGCTCGCGGTCCGGAAGAAAGAAGGAGAGACAGATGGGTCAGATGGACGGCAAGGTCGCGATCGTTACTGGGTCGGGGCGCGGCATCGGCAAGGAGATCGCGCTGCGCCTGGTGCGGGACGGCGCCAAGGTGGTGATCAACGACATCGACGAGGCGCCGGCCAAGGAGACCATCGCCGAGATCGTGAAGATGGGCGGCAAGGCGGTGGCCTGCACCGGCGACGTCGCCAAGCCCGACTTCGGCGACCGCATCGTCAAGACCGCCGTCGACGCCTTCGGCGACTGCCATGTCGTGGTGAACAATGCCGGTTACACCTGGGACTCGGTCATCCAGAAGATGAGCGACGAGCAGTGGTACGCCATCCTCGACGTCCATCTCACCGCGCCGTTCCGCGTCCTGCGTGCCTTCCAGCAACACTTCAAGGGCGCGGTCGAGAAAGAACGCGCCGAGGGCAAGCGCATCGTGCGCAAGGTGGTGAACATCTCCTCGACCTCGGGCGTGAACGGCAATGCCGGCCAGTCGAACTACTCGGCCGGCAAGGCGGGCATCGTCGGCCTCACCAAGACGCTGGCCAAGGAGTTCGGCCGCTACGACGTCACGGTGAACGCCGTCGCCTTCGGCTACATCCAGACGCGCCTCACCAAGCCCCTGAGCCAGGGCGAGGCAGGCGAGATCGAGGTCCAGGGCCGCAAGGTCAAGATCGGCGTACAGGGTGGCCGCATCGCCGCGATGAACCAGATGATCCCGCTTGGTCGCGGCGGCTTGCCGGAAGAGGCCGCAGGCTCGGTCTATCTCTTCTGCAGCCCCGACAGCGACTATGTCAGCGGCCAGTGCCTGGTGGTGAACGGCGGCCTCTGACCTTCGTCAGCGCCGCCCAGCGGCCGGGCGTGAGGCCGAAGCGGTTGGAGAAGTGGCGGGTGAGGTGGCTTTGGTCGGCGAAGCCGGTCGCCGCGGCGACCGCCGACAGAGGTTCGCCGCGCGCGATCAGCGTTTGCGCGCGGGCCAGCCGACGCCCGACCTGGAAGCGGTGTGGTGACGTACCGAAGGCGGTGCGGAAGTGGCGAGCGAGCGAGAAGCGGTCGAGCCCAGTCACCGATTCGAGTTCCTCCGAAGCGACCGTGCGCGGCGCCTCCGCAATCAGAAAGTCGCGGGCGCGCTCCACGGCCTTGTGTGAGGTGACCGTCTTCTTTGCATTCGGTGCGGCATCGCTGCGTGCAGCCAAGAACTCCGCGAGCCGCGCCACGATCGCGTCGACCGCCAGCGGCTCCAATGGGCGCGGGAAGTCGGCGAAGGATTCGCGCAAGACCGCGGCAAGGTTGGAATCGTCGGCGACGACGTCGGGAACATAAGGCGCGGCGGCACCGTCGAGCGCGGCGCTGACGGCGGCCGGATCGACATAGAGCATGCGATAGGCGAAGCCGTCCGGAACGCCCGCGTGGCCGTCGTGCGCCTCGTCGGGATGCAGCACCATGACCTGGCCGGCGTGGCTGGTGCGCAGTGCGCCGCGATAATGGAACGACTGGGCGCCGCTGAGCGTCAGGCCCACACCGTAGGTCTCGTGGCGGTGCAGATCGTAGGCGTGGCCGCCGAACTGGGCCGAGAGGCGCTGCAGTCCATCGCGCGGCGTGTCGAAGCGGATCTCGTCGGACTGGGTCATTTCAGGTCGGGTTGTCACGAACGTTCAAGACCGGGGCGTCATCCTGCCCGATATGGGGAGCATGATCTACGATACCAAGCTTGCCCTGGTCCTGCGGCAGGATCTTGCTGGCTGGCAGCTCGCAAATGTCGCGGCCTTCCTGACCGGGGGCCTTGCCGGCACGATTCCCGGGCTGATCGGCGAGCCTTACTGCGATTCTGCCGGCCGATTTTACAGTGCGCTCGTGCGCGAACCGGTGTTCGTCTACGGCGCCACGCTCGAGGAGTTGCGCCGAACGCACCAGCGCGCGCTCACGCGCTCGCTTCGACCCGCGATCTATATCGGACGCATGTTCGAGACCAACAACGATGTCGACAACCGCGCCGCCGTCGCCGAAGCGCCGGCCGATGCGCTCGACCTCGTGGGCGTCGGCATCCACGCCCCGCGCAAGATCGTCGACAAGGTGACCCATGGGTTGAAGTTTCTGACGTAGGCCGACGGCTGGTCCGGCGGCGCACGATGTCTAGAATGCGCGGCGCCACGAGCCGTCGAAAGGACCCCAACCATGAGCGCGATTGCCGAAGCCACACCCCCTGGTGTCGTGATCGTCGAGGACAGCGACGCGGGGCCGCTTGCGGAGACGGTTCGCAGTGGCGTTCATGTCCTGCGCGCCGACGAACCTGTCGGCAATGGCGGGAACGACACGGGGCCCAGTCCCTATGATTATCTGCTCGCTGCGTTGGGATCCTGCACGGCGATGACGCTGCGCATGTATGCGCGCATGAAGAAGCTGCCGCTGCAGAAGGTCACGGTGCGCCTCAAGCACGAGAAGATCCACGCGACCGACTGTGCCGAATGCGAGACCAAAGAGGGAAAGATCGACCGCATCGAGCGGCTGATCGAGCTCGAAGGTCCCTTGAGCGACGAGCAACGCCAGCGGCTGCTGGAGATCGCCAACCGCTGCCCGGTCCATCGCACGCTGAGCTCGGAAATCTCCATTCCGACACGTCTCGCCTAGAGTGGATGACGATCGGTCAGCGATTACGCCCGACGTAATTGTGTGGGCCTCGCCGATCTCCGACGCTTCGTCCAACAGCGACGGAGGGTGCGATGGAAGGAGCGGTCTATTTCGAGGATCTCACGGTCGGTGATTCCTTCGAGAGCGAGGAGGTGATCGTCGATAAGGACGAGATGCTGGCCTACAACCGGAAGAACGACCCTTGGCCGTTCCATGTCGACGAGGCGGCGGCCGCGCGCACGCCCTACGGCAGCCTGATCGCCAGCGGCGGCTACACCATCAGCCTCATGTACCGGCTGGGCCATCGCATCTACAACGTACCCGGCCGTCGCTGGCTGGTGCTCGGCGCCTCGCAATGGCAGCTCAAGTTTCCGGCGCCGGTGCGTGTCGGGGACCGCCTGCGGCTCAGGCTGACCGTCCAGGGCAAGCGCGAGTCGAGCCGGCCGGAACGCGGCCACTTCGACCTTTTGTACGAGCTCGTGAACCAGGCCGGCGATACAGCACTTTCGGTGCTCGTCGCCGGCCTGATCGCGCGCCACCCGCGAAGCGTCAGCCGTCCTGCCAGTTGAAGGCGAGCGGCGCCTCGCGGAAGGCGAAGCGGTCGATATGGCGGGCGACTGTGCCCTTCAGCGCCTCGAGCTGGCCGTCGGCGCTCGCCTGGAGGCGGCATTCGAGGCCGTCTTCATGCGCTTGCATCACCAGGGTGCCATCGCCCGGCCAGTCGGCACCGCGGGCATTGCGCGGAAAGACCACCTTGCCCTCGGTCTCGGTGAACTCGACGGCGAGGTTGTGGCTCCAGTGCTTGCAGAGCTGCTGGAGATAGCGGCTGCCCTTGGCGGTCGGGACGCGCGCGGTGCTCGTGATTGTCATCAGTAGTCCTCGATTTCCTGTGGGAGGAAGGCCGACCTGCCTGCGCAGCATGTCGATGTGGGTCGTCCTCATCGGTGCCTTACAGTCGTTCGATCTTCTGCGCGGCCTCATCGAGGATGGCGGTGATCTGGTGCACCGTTTCGGTCGGGATCTCCTCGCGCTCGAGCCGATAGATCAGCACCGTGCGCAGGTTGCCCATGGCGCGGCGGATGGTGACGACATCGCTGCGCTCGCGGGGGCCGGCGAGCTGGGCGAGCCGAGCGAACAGCGCGTCTACTTCCGGCTTCTTGGCCGCGAGTTCTGCGGTGCCGGCTTCGGTGGCGGAGAAGGCCTTGCGTGAACCTTCCGACGTGGCCTCCTGGATCTGGCCCATGTCCTGGAGCAGGGTCAGCGTCGGATAGACGACGCCGGGGCTCGGGACGTAGGACGCGCCCGACAGTTCCTCGATCGCGCGGATGAGTTCGTAGCCGTGGCGGGGTTGGTCGGCGATCAGCTTGAGCAGGACGAGCCGAAGCTCGCCCGAGTCGAAGACGCGACGCCGGCGTCCGCCGCGACCCTCGCCGGAGTCGTCGCCCCAGCCGCGTCCATGGCCATGACGGCCGAAGAAGCGGCCGCCGCCGAAGTGACGCCCGTGGCCGAATCGATGCGATCCGTGGCTATGGCCTTGATGACAGTGATGGTGCACGTGCAGCGCTCCTGTAATATGTTTGAACATATTCAAGATATATCTTAGTTATAGCAAGATACAAGAGCAGATTTTAGATTTTCTTCAGATATTCGGTCTCTAGGCGATGAACAGGCGGGCGCCGACCGGAAGGGTGCGGGCTTGGTCGAGCGCTTCCATGGTCGAGCGATAGCCGATCTCGATGGCGGCATGGAAGCTCGTCCAGTCGAGCAGGTCGAAGTGATCCACCGGCGGCACGATCAGGAGATCGCAAGCGGCGCGGTCGCGTTGCGCGCGGGCGGTGCTCGAGATCAGCGCCGAGCGCAGCAGGATGCGCACGATCGAGGGGATCGGCAGGGTCTCACGTCGATGCCAGACCAGGCGGCGGAAGAATTCCCAGGCCGACCAGGCATCTTCGACGCTCTCGCCTGCAGACAGCGCGCCCCCGGTATCGATGTCGACGCCGATCGTGGCGCCGCGTCCCAGCCGGCGCATGACACGCACCGGGAAATTGTTGATCACGCCGCCGTCGACATGCACCTCGCCCGCCTCATTGAACGGCGGAAGGACTCCCGGGATCGCGACCGACCCGCGCAGCCAGCGCCACAGGCGCCCGGTCTGGTGGATGTCGGCACTGGAGCTGGTGAGGTTCGCCGTCACGCAGAAGAACGGCATGATCAGGTCCTCGATGTCCTTCTCCCCGAAGGCCGTGCGCAGGAGGCGCGTCACCTGCCGGCCGCGGAACAGGGAGACGATGGGGAAGGTGTAATCGCGCAGCGGATTGCTCTGCACGAAGGCGCGATGGAAACGCTCCGCGAGCTCCTCGTCCGACCAGCGCGCGGCAACGCCGGCCGCGATGATCGCGCCCATGCTGGTGCCGGCCGCCTGGTCGATCGGCACGCCGCTTTCGCGCAGCGCCTTGATCGCACCGACATGGGTGAAGGCGCGTGCGCCGCCGCCGGCCAGCACGACGCCGACCGCATGGCCGGTGATGAGACGCGCCAGGCGATCGAAGTCGGACTGCAGGTCGAGGCGCACATGATGGTGCTGGCCGTAGAGGCCGCCGGCCAGCAGGGGCGCGGTCGAGCCGGGCCGCGGGTCATGGCCTTCGTGCAGCAGCACCAGCTCGCGGCGGCGATGGAAGATCGCGCCGGGCTGCGCCGCCTCGATCTCGAACGGCAGCCGGGTCGGCAGATCGTTGTCGGCGTTACGCACCACGACGAGACAGTCAGCCTGACGCAGGCAGAGCTGCGTCCAGGGCGTCAGTGTCGGATCGGCGCGGTAGAGCACGAACGCGTTGGCGGTCTCGCAATGGGCGAACCAGTCCGGTTCCTCGTTGGCGGACTCGGAGCCCAGCATCTGCACCTGGTCGCCAATCCGGCCGAGTGCCGCCGCGAGCAGCACGGCGAAGCGCGCCGAAGGGACGTCGGGTCCTGTCGGCAGCAGGGCGAAGGTGCGCGGCTGGCGCCGGCGCTTGGCGTCGGACACTTCGCTGCGCGCCGCCACATTGCGCATCAGCGCCGGCAGCACCTCGGGGTGGCGGGCCGTCAGCGCATCGAAGCTCTCGCGGCCCAGCCGCCAGACCTCGCTGTCGCGCAGCGCCGCGACATCGCGCGTACGCTTGCTCTGAGAGAGGAGCGACATCTCGCCCACGATGTTGCCCGGCGTGACCTCAGCGATCAGCGCCGGCCCCTCGGCAGTCTGTACGTCATCATGCCGGAATACGCCGAGACAGCCGCTCGCCACCACATAGACCGCGTCGGACGGATCGCCCTGGTGAAACAGCGGTGTGCCGCCCGGCAGCACCAGCGGCGTGAGCTCGCCCTCGATCGCGAACATGGTGTTCGTATCGAGATCGGAGAAGAGCGGTGCACGATGCAGCGCCTGGCGCAACCGTAGCCGAGCCGATTCCTCGCGATCCGCAACATCGCTCACGGGCGACCTCGATCAGGCGGCGAGGCCCTTGAGGGCCCAGCCGATGGTCTGGTAAGCACGCGTCCAGACCATCTCGCGCCACTTGTCCCCGGCAGGGAAGAACCGCTCCTTCATGTCGGCCTTGAGCTCCCGGCCGAGCGGTGAGGCGAGGTCGCCACGCTGATGCAGCCAGTTGTCAGCCCGTACGGCATTCAGCACGTCGGGCACGGCATAGGTGCCATATTCGATGGCGACCGAGGTCACCTCGGCATCGGGCAATTCCTGCGGGAAGGCGTCGGTCATCGCGCCGGTCACCACGGCCGAGGTCGAGGTGCCGGTTTCGGGCGAGGTCATTTCCTTGCCGTACCAGGCCTTGGCGCGGGCGAACGACTTGGCGGTGGGCGGCACGGTGCAGATCAGCTCGCCGTGGCCGAACGGCCCGAGGCCGGTGTGATAGTCGATCACGCCGACCCGATGCGTGCGCGCAAGCTCCTCGCGCGCGATGGCGCGAATGGTGCGGTTGCTCCAGGTCTGTTTGCGGCCGCCATAAAAGACACCATCGGGATGGGTGTGTTGGCCGCCGCTGATCGCCCCTTGCAGCGCGAAGGCGCCGTGCTTCTGGGCGTAGGCGTCGAGCACGCGCTGGCTTTCGGCGAGGCCTTCCATGCTCCACTCGCGCGGCAGCAGGGCATCGGCGAGCGCGAGGTAGCCTTCGTTCTTCGGATAGGCCTTGTCGTGGTCGACGAAGTTACGATTGAGGTCGACGTTGTCCTCGTTGACACGCCGCGTCCAGGCGAAGCCGTAGGGATTGATCGCATGCACCAGCAGCGCGCCGGTGCCCTTTGGTAGCTTGGCCAGTCCACCGGTCCGTAGCCAGGCGATCTGCGCTCCCGAGCCGCAATGGCCTTCCACGCCATGCGTGCTTGAGATCATGACCAGCATCCGGTTGGCGTCGGCGGCGCCGAAGCGGGCGGTGTCGAGATAGAGCTTCTCGCCGTTTGGCCCCAGGCCGTTCGGGTTGAGCCAGGACTTGATCGCGCCGCCTGCCGTCGCGGCAGCGCCGCAGAACTTCGCCCGCGCTTCGGCGTAACTCTCGGAAAAACACTCGGGAATCGAAACCATGAGACCTCCGATGGACAGTGTAGCATGACGCCGGTTGCGGTTTCCTGTCCGCCACGCGGTACCGCACTGTGGTAGGGTCGTGCCATGTCGCCGCTGTTCCTTGGTTTCCTCGGCGTATCCTTCTTGGTGCTCGCCACACCGGGGCCAGACACCGCGCTCACCGTGCGTAACGCCCTGTTGGGCGGTCGCCGCGGCGGAGTCTTCACGGCCGCGGGTATCGTGGCGGGGCAGGCGATCTGGGTGCTCGCCACATCGGTCGGGCTCGTCGCGCTGGTCGCGGCGTGCGAGCCGGTGTTCGAGGCCATCAAATGGCTGGGCTCCGCCTATCTCGTCTGGCTGGGCGCCACAGGACTATGGGCTGCGTGGCGCGGCAAGATGCCGGCCCTCGCGGCAGGAGCGGGCGCGGCCCCCACGTCGCGGCTTTCATCCGCGTCGGCCTTTCGACAAGGCCTTTTAAGCGACCTCGGCAATCCGAAAATGGCGGTCTTTTTCTCGAGCCTGCTGCCGCAATTCGCCAGCGAAGCGACCTTCACGTCGCTCGCGCTGCTGGGTCTGGTGTTCTGCGCCATGACGTTCACCTGGCTGGCCGGCTACGCGATGCTGCTCTCGCTGGTCGGCGACTACGTCCGCCGCCGCTCGGTCTGGCGCACCATCGAAGCCATCACCGGCGCCGCACTGGTGGCGCTCGGCCTGAAGCTCGCCGCCGAACAGCGGTGAGGTTCATGTGAACGTTCAGAATTTCCCTTGGATCACGACAAGTGACTTGAGCCCCGCGATTGCGATGAGTCAGTACTAGGCAAATCCATCCGGAATGTTTGCCCGTTGACGATCGAAGTCCCAATTCGCGGGTTTCTTGGCGGGCTCAGACCACTTCATCCCGCTCGAAATCCAATTCTCCCTCATTCTGCGGGCGCTCATTGGGGTGCAATCTTGATAGCCGAATTCAGTGCCGCAGCACGGGCAAAAATCCCAGGTTGGCGAGCGACTATCCTCTCCCCATGGTGGCTCGAGCAGTTCGTAGCCACACACTCGGCAGTGATTATCTGGTTTGTGCATTGAAATAATCCATGTTCGTTGGGTAACCGTGCTTTGCCGGATCAGGTCTAAACATTGTTCTCGGCACACCATCCGCAGTTTTCACGGCGAATGTGTTGGTCATTGAATTGTACAACACGACGTCCCCGTTAGGACGCATTGTGCTGAGCGTTCCGGGTGGTGGTGTCGATACAAAGCGTTGAGCGCCCTGCGCGTACTGAACTGCGTTTTGGTATTCCGGAAACTCGGATTTGTGATCGTTCCAGTGTTCATAAGCATTTTCCGGGGCAGTTTTGGATTTCGTCGAAGACCAAATCGAACGCCCTGAGTTCTCTTCTACCGATTGCGCATACTCTACAAGCCCGCTGGCGAGCGCGCCGGCAGCCGCGGCTACGCCGGTGCCATTGTTGCCCGGATCGCCACTAGGTGGTGGCTCAAGATTGTCGGTAGGCGGTTGATATGGCGGTAGGCTGGGCTGCTTGCCTACTTGATTATCCCCTGAAGCGGACGGCGGCGGCTTATCAGAAGACGGTTTTGCCATCGGCATGATGCCGGGCGTGTTGAGGATGCGGTCCGCGGCCTCGTCGCCCAGTGCTTCACGCAATCGGTCGGGATCGACCAACACGCCGCGGCCCGGGTCGACCTCGCCGTAGAGGCCGGGAACCTGTTTCCAGGTGGCACCGACATCGGTGCCGAACACGCCGGGCGCGGCTCGTCGTTCGATCGGCACGTAGCGCTGGCCGGGTGGGAGGTTGGTGCGCAGGCCATCGCCCAGGTCGATGGTGCCGACGGACTGCGTGTTGGAGGGCGCAAGCAGGATCGGCGCTGCGGCGACGGCGCCTGCGCCGGCGGCCCCGACGGAAGGCAAGGAGCGGCCGATGGCGGCTTCCATCTCGGTAGCATAGGGCATTAGGCGCCGCGCCATTTGGCCCAACGTCTCCGGTATGCCGGGACCGATGCCGGGCTGGGGCATGGTCGGCGCGGCGGGTCCGTTGGCGGCCCGAATCAGCGGCGAGGGAGCGGGCATCGGCGGTGGTGGGGCGGGGAGTAGTCCCGCGAGGACGTTCATCGGCAACAGGACGGGCGGCGGCGGCAGCGACCACGCCGCGTCAGCGGCGCGCTGCGTGAAGCCGCCGAGGCCAGGAGTGAGATGGAAGCCCGGCGTCGGCGCGTTCATGCGCGCGATGGCTTTGTCGAGGCCGGGCGTTTCCGAGGGCGGCAATGCAGGAGGCGGGGGTGGCTCGGCTTCGGGCGGCTGTATCCAGGGAGCGAGGATGTCGGCAAGGCTGGGATTGCGCGGCGGCTGCGCGACGGGAGGGGGCGGTGATTGTGGCGCGAAGGTTTTGTCGAAGCCGGGCGTTTCCGAGGGCGGCAACGTCGGTTGCGGCGGCGGAATGTTGGGCGGTGGCACGACCGGGGGTAGTGCCGGCGGTGGTGGCGCGACCGGTGGCAGGGCCGACCACGGGATGGTGACGCCCGGCACGTTGGGCGTCGGTGGTGTGCCGTTCGGATCCGGGTCTTGTCCGAAATCGAGGAACGGCCAGGGCGAATAGGGGAAGGGGATCATCGAACGGGGCAAGCACGAACCTCCATCTGGCCCTGACGGGCGGGTGAAGTTCGCCGCTTGTCCCCGCGACGCTCATGAGAGCGACGCAACGATGCCGGCTAACGATTCCTGTTTATGCGAAGTTCGCTTTCATCACAATCGTGGACGTTTGAGGAACGGTTCCTTGTTGTCCACTTCTGCTCTCTGTCGCTACTGGCGGAGGTAAAGCTCGCCGTCAAATAGTCGTGGCGTCGCTTGCGACCGAAACCGCTACGGCACTTTCGCTTGCAGGCGGACGCCGCCCAGGCTGCCGCTTTCGTAGAGGCGGGCGATGACCGTGTAGAAGAGGTCCTGCGCCGCGTAGGCGGCTTCGCCGTGCACGCGTGCATAGGCCGCGTGACCGGCTTTCCATGCCGTCAGGCGTTCGGCGGCGTAGGGTGCCCAATCCGGTGTGAGGTCCGTTGCCTCGACATTGATGAAGCTCGCTGCCTCGAGGTCGGTTTTGTAGTCGGCGATGCTGGTCACCACGTTGCCGTGCACGATCTGGCGGACATCGTTCAAGTCGCGCGGCGCAAACGTCGCGCGCATGCAGAGATCTTCGATGTGGCAGCGGCCGCCGGGCCGCAGTGCTCGGCGCAGTCGCGCCAGCAGGCGCGGACGGTCGGGAATATGCAGGATGGCCAGCCAGCTCACCCAGGCATCGAAGGACGCATCCGCGAGCGGATAGGTGAGGGCGTCGGCGCAGACGTGCGTGACCAGTCGATCGAGCGCGCAACGGCGCGTCAGATCGACCGCGATCTCATGCAATTCCGGCTGCAGCTCCAGCGCTGTGACATGGCAGCCGATGGTGTGCGCCAGATAGCGTGCCGGACCGCCGACGCCGGAGCCGACGTCGAGGACCTGGTCCTTCGGTCCGAGGGCGAGCCGTTTGGCCGTGTCGCGGATCGCGTCGGTGCCGTGGTAGTGCCACTGGTCCATCGCGAACAGCTGCTCCGGATGGATCGGATCGGTCGGTCCAATCCCAAGCGCGGCCAGCCCTTTGGCGATGCGGTCCACGTTTGTGTAGAGCGGCATCATGGCGATCGGGGCGACCTCACTCATCGTTAGCTGTCGTACTGCAGCAAGGCTTCGACGGGGACGGGGAGGCGCTTGCGGCCATTGAGGAAAGTGAGCTCGATGATGCAGGCGGCCAACGGCACGACGGCGCCGACCTGCTCGAGAAGCGTCACGGCGGCGGCCATGGTGCCGCCGGTCGCCAGCAGATCGTCGACCAGCACGACGCGCTTGCCCTTTTCGATGGCGTCGCCCTGGATCTCGATCGTGTCGGTGCCGTACTCCAGCGCGTAGGTGTGGCGCACGGTGATGCCGGGCAGCTTGCCTTGCTTGCGCAGCATCACGAAGCCGGTGCCCAGTGCCAATGCGAGCGGCGCTGCGAGCAGGAAGCCGCGCGATTCGATGCCGGCCAGCAGGTCCGGCTTGTGCGGCCGCACGGCGGCGGCGATCTGCTCGACTGTTTCGTGCCACGCCTTGGCGTTCGCGAGCAGGGTCGAGATGTCATAGAACAGGATGCCGGGCTTGGGAAAATCCGGGATCGAGCGGATGTGGTCCTTGAGATTCATCAGTTGTAGCCCGGCGGCGGCACGAAGCTGCGATATTCCTCTTCGAGGAGCTTGGCGAAGGCGATGGTGGAATAGTCGCCGTACTGCGGGCCGATGATCTGCACGCCGATCGGCAAGCCTTCGGGGCTCTGTCCGATCGGCGCCGCGGTCGCGGGCAGCCAGGTGACGCACGAGTAGCCCGCCCAGAAGATCTGGTCGACCACCGGCACCTTCTTGTTGTTCACGATGATGGTGCGCTTGTGGCGCAGGCCCTCCTGGTCGTGCGGGAAGGCTGCGGTTACCGCGACCGGACAGAGCATGAGATCCCAGTCCTGGAAGAAGGCGTCCCAGGCGAGCCGCATGCGGTGCCGCTTCTCGTTGAGCTGCAGCCAGGTGCGATGGGGCAGCGAGTTGCCGCGCTGCATTTGGGCGAAGTAGCTCATGTCATCGGCCGGCAGCGATGCAGCGTCGGCCACCGCCTGCTGATAGACCGCATCGGGCATGCGGGCCGAGGTGGCGGCGCGCAGCAGCCGGATATAGACGTCGTTGATCTCGGCGGTGTCGAAGGCCGGACGCGCCTTGTCACTCACCTTCACCTTCTTCTTGACGAGGAAATCGGCGAGCTTCTGGATCTCGGTCTGGACCGTGTGATCGACCTCGGCATTGGGATCGGAGAGAAGCACCGCGACCTTGAAGTCACGCAGCTTCTTCTTTTTGGGCCGCGGCAGGCTGAGCGTCCAGCCGCGTGCGTCGATCGCGTCGGGCCCTGCCATGATATCCATTGCGATCTCGAGATCGCGGGCGCTGCGGGCGAGCGGTCCCACCACGCCGATATCGCCGTAGGCAACGTTGCCCGCCAGCGCATGACCCTTGGGGCAGACCACGTTCCAGGTCGGCTTGTGGCCCCACACGCCGCAATAGTGCGCGGGATTGCGGATCGAGGCACCGATGTCGCTGCCCGCCTCGATGCCGGTGAGCCCGGCGGCCAGCGCCGCGCCCGAACCGCCCGACGAACCGCCGGGCGTACGGGAAAGATCCCAGGGATTGTTGGTGCTGCCGTAGACCTCGTTGTAGCTCTGCCAGTCGGCGAGGTTCAGCGGCACGTTGGTCTTGCCGAACAGCGTCACGCCGGCATCGATCATGCGCTGGGCGACCAATGAATTTTGCTCGGCGACGCTGTTCTTGAACGCGGGATCGCCCCAGGTGGTGACGAAGCCTTCGACGTCGAACGACTCCTTGATGGTCATCGGCACGCCGTGCAGCGGGCCGAGCTTCTTGCCAGCCTTCACGGCCTTGTCGGCCGCCTTGGCGCGCTTGCGAGCGCCTTCGATGTTGGTGGCGATAACGGCGTTGAGCTTGGGGTTGTGAGCCTCGATCCGCTTCAGATAGAGGTCGAGCAGTTCGAGGCATCCGATCTTCTTCTTGCGCACCGCGGCGGCAAGCTGGTGGGCGGTCTGGAACGGCAGGTCGAGGGGCATGGGTGGAAAATCCGAGGCAGCATGGAGAAGGGTTTCGCCGTAGCATATTTCGTCCGAGGGGAGGAGGAAGAAGCCATGGCGAACGATCTGCGCTTTGCGGGCGCGCCCGAGCCGCCGACGGACGCCAAGGGACCGACTGGCCGCTTGGCGGATTGGCTACAAAGCCTGACCCTGGATGCGGTGCCTGCCGACGTGCAGGCCCGCGCCAAGCACCTCCTGCTCGACGGCATTGCCTGCGCGCTGGTGGGCGCCAAGCTTCCGTGGTCGCGCACCGCGGTCGAGATCATCCAGCGCTTCGAGGGCCGCGGCGAACGGACCATCATCGGCTGGGGCGTCACGACCAGCGGGCCGGTGGCATGCCTGCTGAATGGCACTTTCATCCAGGGCTTCGAACTCGACGACTTCCATCCGTGGGGACCGTTGCACAGCGCGTCACTGGTGTTGCCCTCGCTGCTCGCCTGCGCGGAGGAGCTGGGCCCAGTGACGGGACCGGTGACGGGCGCCGAATTCCTGCGGGGCGCCATCGCGGGCTTCGAGGTCGGGCCGCGGGTCGGCATGGCGCTGCACGGCCAGCAGATGCTGTCGCGCGGCTGGCATTCCGGCTCGGTATTCGGGCCGCACGCGAGTGCTGCTGCAGCAGGCGTGCTGCTCGGCCTCGATGCCGCACGTTTCGAGGACGCGCTGGGGCTCGCCGCGACGCAGTCCGCCGGCCTGATGGCGGCGCAGTTCGAATCGATGGGCAAGCGCATGCATCACGGCTTCGCGGCGCGCAACGGCCTCTACGCGGCGATGCTGGCTGCGGGCGGCTATACCGGCATCAAGCGCGTGTTCGAGCGCGACTACGGCGGCTTCCTCTCGGTGTTCGGCGAGGGCCATGCACCCGATGCCAGCAAGATTACAGATGGACTCGGCGAGCGTTGGGAGACCCAACGAATCGCGGTCAAGCCCTACGCGGCGATGGGTGCGCTGCATGCCCCGCTCGACGCTATCTTCGACATCCGGGCCAAGCGGCCGTTCGCGAGCGGCGACGTCGAGCATATCGACATCTATATGTCGCACGCCGCCTATCATCACGGCTGGTGGAAGCTCGAGCGGCCGCTGACGACGATCGCGGCGCAGATGAACGTGGGTTATGCGGTGGCCGTCGCGATCCTCGACGGCGCGGCGATGGTCCAGCAGTTCGCGCCCAAGAGGATCGATAGCGATGACGTGTGGGCGCTGATCCCCCGGATCGAAGCGCACCACGAGCCCGAGTTCGACAAGCCCGGCATGGCGCGCAAGACCCGCATGACGGTGCGGCTGAAAGACGGAACGATGCTGCAGCATACGGTCGAGGCTGCGCGCACGATTGCCCAGCCGCTCACCAACGACCAGATCGTCGCCAAGTACCGCACGCTCACCGACGGTATCGTCGACGCCAAGCGCCAGGCCGCCATCGTCGAGCTGGTGCAGTCTCTGGAGACGATGAAGGACGTCTCCGCGCTGACGCGTTTGCTGGCGCCAGAGGTCGGGGCGGCGTTCTGACTATCGCGGCCGCGGCCGTACACGCGCCGTCGGTTCGGCGACCAGAGGATCGTCGGGCCAGTAGTGGCGCGGATAGCGGCCTTTGAGCTCGGCCTTCACCGCCTTGTAGCCGTTGGCCCAAAAGCTCGCGAGATCGCGCGTCACCTGCACCGGCCGGCGGGCCGGCGAGAGCAGATGGATCGTAAGCGGAACGCCCCTTCCGCCAACGCCCATTCCGCCAACTCGGGGCGTGTCGGTGAGGCCGAACATTTCCTGCAATCGCACCGAAAGCGTGGGTTCTGCCGGGTTGGCGTAGTCGATCGGCACGCGCGAACCGCTTGGCACCTCGACATGGGTCGGCGCGAGCGAATCGAGCTGGCGTTGGCGCTCCCACGGCACCAGTGCCTTGAGAGCGGCGCCAAGATCTATGCGGTCGAGATGGCTGCGCCGCGACACGCCGTCGAGGAAAGGCGCCAGCCACTCGTCCAGCGAGGCAAGCAGGGCTGCGTCCGATAGGTCTGGCCAACCAGCAGGATCGAGGGCGCGCAGGAAGGCGATGCGTTGCCGCCACTTCGCGAGATCGTCGCTCCAGGGGAGGACAGCAATGCCGAGCTGGCGCACGCCCTCCAGCATCGCGGCTTTCACTTTATCAGGATCGGGTTTCGCGAGCGGCTTGTCTTCGAGGAGCAGCGCGCCCAGCCGACGCCGCTGCTGGGCCAGCACCGCGCCTTCGCGCGCGTTCCATTGCACGAGCTGCTCGTCGACGATGCGCTCGGCGAAGAGCTCCTCGATCTCGGGCGCGGTGATGGGCGCGGCGAGGTAGATGCGCGAATCCTGGGCCGAGCCATCGAGGTCGGCCACGACCAAAAATTCCTCGGTAGCCATCGGATCGCCCTCCGGCAATACAGCGCCGCGACCGCCGGAGAGGAGATAGCGACCGGCCGTTCCCGGCCGCCGGCGGCCGACGCGATCGGGATAGGCAAGTGCCAGCAGGGCGCCGGTCATCGAGACATCGGGCGTCTCGTCCCGGGCCTCGCGCTGCGTAAGTCGCCGAGCCGACTCCTGGATCAGCCGCAGCGCGCCGTCGCGCTTGCCGCTGAGGGCGATGTCGACACGATGGCGCAGATCGACATCGCGCTGGCCCGGTGGCAGGCGCAGAAAGTCGCGTTCGCTCAGGATTGCAACCAGAAGTGCCGCGACACGGCCCTGTTTCAGGTCGCGGCCCTTCAGCACGAGATGCGCCAGCCGCGGATGTTGACCGAGGCGCACCATGGCGCGGCCGTGTGGCGTGATCGCGCCAGCCGCATCGAGCGCGCCGAGATCGAGCAGGAGAGCGCGCGCCGTCGCAAGCGACGCGGCGGGAGGCGATGTCAGCCACGGCAAAGCAGCGGCATCGCTCACGCCCCAGGCCGCAAGCTCCAGCGCCAAGGGAGCGAGGTCGGCATCAAGGATCTCTGGCGGCGTGAAAGGCAGCAGCCCGCGCTGCGCCTCTTCGGTCCACAGCCTGTAGCAGACGCCCGGTTCGAGTCGGCCGGCGCGACCGCGGCGCTGGTCGGCGGAGGCCTGGCTCACGCGCACCGTCTCTAAGCGCGTCATGCCCGAGCGCGGGGAGAATCGCGGCACGCGCATCTGGCCGCCGTCGATCACGATGCGCACCCCCTCGATGGTGAGGCTGGTCTCGGCGATCGAGGTGGCGAGCACGACCTTGCGCCGGCCGGCGGGCGAGGGGGCAATGGCGCGATCCTGTTCGGCCGGCGAGAGGTCGCCGTAGAGCGGCGCCACGTCGATGTTGGCGCCTAGACCGGAGAGACGCTCCTGCACGCGCCGGATCTCCCCGACACCGGGCAGGAAGACCAGCGCGCTGCCACCTTCTTCGCTGAGCGCGCGTCGGACCGCATTCGCGGCCGTGTCTTCGATACGGCCCGCGGCTTCGCGGTCGAGATAGCGGGTCTCGACCGGAAACATGCGGCCGGCCGATTCGACCAGCGGTGCACCGCCCAATCGTTCGCTCACCGGACCAGGATCGAGCGTCGCCGACATGGCGATCACGCGCAGGTCCTCGCGCAACGCGGTCTGCGATTCGCGCACCAGGGCGAAGGAAAGGTCGGTTTCCAGGCCACGTTCGTGCAGCTCGTCGAAGATCACGCAGCCGACGCCCTCGAGCGCGGGATCGTCCTGAAGCATGCGCAGGAAGAGACCGTCGGTGACGACCTCGATGCGCGTCTTTGGTCCGACTTTCGTGTCGAGCCGCACGCGATAACCCACGGTTTCGCCGACCTGTTCGCCCAATGTTGCTGCCATGCGTCGCGCCGCCGCCCGCGCGGCGAGCCGCCGTGGCTCCTGCATCACGATCTTTTTATGATCCCCAAGCCACGGCGCATCGAGCAGGGCCAGCGGCACGCGCGTCGTCTTGCCGGCGCCGGGCGGCGCCACCAGCACCGCCGCATTGCGCCCGACCAGCACGGACAGAAGCCGCGGCAGCGCCTCGTCGACGGGAAGGGAGTTCATGACGGGCGCTTATAGCCTATGATGGTCGAAGATCGGAGAAACGCCTTGGTCAAGCTCACCTTCTGTCTGCACCGGCTGTCGAGCCTGTCGCTGGCGGAGTTCCAGGATTACTGGCTGAACAAGCACGGGCCGTTGGTGCGCCGTCTGCAGCCCGCACTGCGCATGGCGCGCTACGTGCAGGTCCATCGCCTCGATGGCGATCTTGTCACGGGCATGCAGCGGGTACGCGGTGCGCCCGAGCCGTTCGACGGCATTGCTGAGCTGTGGTGGACCGACGAAGAGACCTTTCGCGGCGCCGGCCGCGACCCGCAGGCGCGCGAGGCCGGCCGGTTGTTGCTGGAGGACGAGGCGAAGTTCATCGATCTCGCGCGCTCGCCTTTGTGGCTGAACCGCGAGCAAGTGATCTATTCGGAGTCAGGTGCCTCATGCTGAGACGAAATTTACTTGGCGCCAGCGCTGCTGCCCTTTGGGCGGGACGGGCTTGGGCGCAAACCCCTTATCCGTCGAGGCCGATCCGCCTCGTCATCGGCTACGCGCCGGGCGGCGGCAACGACCTGATCGCGCGTATCGTTGCCGCCAAGCTGCAGGAGAAGCTCGGCCAGCCGGTCGTGGTTGAGAACAAGCCCGGTGCGCAGTCGATCGTGGCGGCGGAGATCGTCGCCAAGGCGCCACCCGACGGTTACACGCTGTTCGTCGCGCCGAGCGGGCCGCTCTCGATCAATCCCGCCGTCTATTCGAAGTTGCCCTACGATCCGGCAAAGGATTTCGCGCCCGTTTCGCTGCTGGCCGAATTCCCGCTCCTGCTGGTGGTGGGACCCGACCAACCGGTGAAGAGCGTCCAGGAGCTGGTGGCCTATGGTCGCGCCAACCCCAAGCTCGCCAACTACGCGTCGGCCGCCACGGCGTTTCAGCTGGCGTCGGAGCTCTTCAACCAGCGCACCGACTCGCACTTCCAGTACATCCCCTACAAGGGCAGTGGCGAGATGGCGCAAGCGGTGATGAGCGGGCAGGTGCTGATGGCGATCGCCGATACCGGACCGCTCGCGGGGCCATTGAAGGGTGGCAAGCTGCGCGCACTCGCGGTGACGACCGCCAAACGATCCGCCGATTTCCCCGACGTGCCGACGCTGGCCGAGGTCGGCATTCCTGACATGGAGATCTCGCTCTGGACCGGGATCGTGGCGCCCGCCGGCACGCCCGCCGATATCGTCTCTCGCCTGCAGAAGGCGATTGCCGAATCGATCGCCTTGCCCGACGTACGCGCAGCGCTGGCGGCAATCGCCGTCGATCCGCGCAGCACGACCGCGGAGGAGTACCGCGACCTGATCACTCGCGACACCGCACGCTGGAAAGCGGTCGCGACCAAAGCCAACATCAAGCTCGACTGAGGATTCCACGATGGACACCAACGAAGCCCGCCATTCCACCGCGCATTATTTCCTCGAAGGCCTGACCGAAGTCGGCTTCGACTATCTGTTCTGCAACTTCGGCACCGACCATGCGCCGTTGATCGAGGCGATGGCCGCGTTCCGCCGTGCCGGGCGCTTCATGCCCTCGACCATCCTTTGCCCGCACGAGAACACCGCGATGCACATGGCGGCGGGCTATGCCATCGCCACCGGGCGCGGGCAGGGCGTGATGGTGCATGTCGATGCCGGCACGGCGAATGCGGCGATGGCCATGCACAATCTCTGCCGCGCCCGCATCCCGGTGATGCTGATGGCGGGCAAGGCGCCGTTCACCACCCGCGGCGAACTTTTGGGCACGCGCGACAGCTATGTGCATTTCGTGCAGGAGCCGTTCGACCAGGCGAGCGTCGTGCGGCCCTACAGCAAGTGGGAATACAACCTGCCGTCCGGCGTGATCGCCAAGGAGGCGCTGCGCCGCGCGCACACGGTGATGGAGAGCGATCCGAAGGGGCCGGTCTATCTCACCTTCCCGCGCGAGACCCTGACCGACACCTGGTCGGAGGGCTCGATCCGCTCCTATCCCGCCGAGCGCTTCGGCGCCGTGGCGGCGCGCGGCGTCGATGCCGAGGCGATCGAGGTGCTGGCGAACAGGCTGCTGGCGGCCGAGCGTCCGTTGCTCATCACGGCCTACTCCGGCCGCAACCATGCGACGGTCGCGGTGCTCGACGAGCTCGCGCGCTTCGCCGGCATCCGGGTGGTGGAAAACAATCCGCTCTACGTGAACCTGCCGCACAACTCGCCCTGCCACGGCGGCTTCGCGCCGGCGAAAGCGCTCGCCGAGGCGGATGTCGGATTGCTGGTCGATGTCGACGTGCCGTGGATCCCGGCCGACGCGCCGGAGAATCCGGGCACCTGGTGGGCCCATATCGACGTCGATGCCGAGAAGCGCAATTTCCCGATATGGACGTTCCCCGGCAACCTGCGCCTGCCGGGCGACAGTCACCGTATCCTCTCGGATCTGCTGGCGGCACTGAAAGCGCGGGCCGACGCCAACTTCCAAAAGGCCGCCGCAGCGCGAGTCGCGAAGCTTGTGGCGGAAGGCGAGGCGCGGCGCGAGCAGGCGGCCAAGATGGCGGGCGAACGCGGCATTGCGGGCCAAATCAACCCGCACTTCCTGTGCGCCACGCTCGCCAAGGCGCTCGATCCCTCGGCCATCGTGCTGAACGAGGCGATCCGCAACACAGGCGTCGTGCTCGCCCAGTTGCCGCGCACCGAACCGGGCACGCTGGTCGGCCTTTCGGGCGGCGGCCTCGGCTTCTCTGGCGGCATGGCGCTGGGGCTGAAGCTCGCACAGCCCGAGCGCACCGTGGTGCAGATCGTGGGCGACGGCACTTTCTATTTCTCCAACCCGCAATCGACCCTGGCCGTCGGCCGGCAATACAAGCTGCCGGTGCTGACGGTAGTGCTCGACAACACCGGCTGGGGCGCGGTGAAGGCGGCGACCTTGCGCGTCTATCCCGACGGCGAGGCCAGGTCCGCCGACGACTACGGCGCCACGCTTGCGCCCGACATGAATTTCGCCAAGGTCGCTGAAGCCGCCGGCGCGCACGGCGAGCTCGTCTCCGATCCCGACGCCGTCGAGGCCGCCGTCACCCGCTGCCTCTACGCCCTGCGCGCCGGCCGCTCCGCCGTCCTGCACGCCCGGGTGACGAAGATCTGACGCGTGGAGATTGCCAATGGATAAGGACAAGGCGGCCACGCTCGACGGAATGATGCGCGCCTCTCGTACGCTAGGTGCACTTGCGAAGATTGATTCCACCGTCGTTCCTCAAACGTCCACGATTGTCACGATCGAGGATTTCGCTTAGGCAGGAATCGTTAGCCGGCATCGTCACGTTGCTCTTTCGAGAGCGGCGCGGGGACAAGCGGCGAACTTCACCCGCCCATCAAGGGCCAGATGGAGATTCGCGCGCCATGTCCGATCCGACCAACAACTTTTCTTTCGATCTCGATCCCTACGACCGGCTGGCACAGATGTACGGCGTAGGGCTGTTCGACCTGCTGCCGCTTCCGCCAAGCTGGAGCAAATACGTAGGCGCCCAGTACGGGCCCGACCCGTCGCTGCTCTCAGCGCCGGTCTCCGACACGCCCGGTTTCGACAAATCGCCGATGTTCACTGGCGTGGGTACGACAACGCCGGGTTTCAGACCGCTGCCGATGGCCCAGATCGGGGATACGCCCGGCTTCCACAAGTCGCCGGCCGTGCTGGAAGCGCAGGCCGCAGCCGATCCCCGGCCACCGGGCTTCTACAGGTCGCCTGCGTTCCTGGGAGCGGGTGCGATGACGCCGGGCGTCGATCCACACTTGCCCCCCACCATCGGTCCGCAGGCAATGCTGTTCGGAGGGCCTGGCTTGCCTCCTGCGCCGCCGCTATCCGCTGGTCCTACGCCGCTTCCGCGACTGGATCTGACTCCCGTCAGCTTTCCACCACCGCTGTCGCCGCCCGCAATGGGAACCAGCCCACCTGGCGCTCAACCTCCGCCCCGGCAGCCGGATAACTTTGCTGGCAATTACCTTAGGGCGACAGCTGGAGACGGCTTGCCGGAACAGCGAAACGCATCGGACAACGAACCCGATCTAAATATCGGATACACACCAGCCGGCCTGAGGGCGCAGGGAGGTGAGTTCGCGAGGATCGCAGCTGATGCAGCCCAATATGGGCAGGTCATGGCGCGGCCCTATGTCAATTTCTATAACAACTCGATCGTCAAACCATTCTACACCGCTCTCGGCGCTCTCGCGAATAGTCCATTAGGCGATCCTGGCTTTTATGCTTCGCTTCAGGGAATCGGCCCGTATGGAGTACCGGCAGCAACTGCGGGACAAGGGATCGCCCAAGGACTGCGCACGCTCGCCGATCTTGGACGAGCGGCGAAGGTCACAGAGCTAGAAAAAGCAACGGTTCCGCTGTTCCGTGCGATCGGTCAGAATGAACTAGGCAGTTTTTTGTCTGAAGGTGGCTATGCGGCCGCGCCGAGTCGGAGTGGAAAGTATTTTTCTTTCGATTTGTATGGGCCAACAGGAGCGATGAACTTCGCTGCTCATCCATTCAATGCCAACCTCGGAACCATGACGATGACACAAGTGAATGTTCCGAAAAGTGTTCTGCTCAATGGTACTCGGTTCTTTGACCCAGGCGGAGCCGGTGCGTCCATCCATTTTGAGGACGAAATGCTACCCCTGATAAACCAATTTGGCCCAAGAATTATTGGTCAGTAGTTTACGTTGATCGGCGGGAAAGTTTTCGAAGTCGAGTGCCTAGGGGTATTCATATAGCCCCATTGGCCTTTCCAAGCTTCTCCAATAGCTTGTGTACTATGGATTTCATCACCTTATATCGACCGGTCGGACCACAAGAGCTTGAACTGATCGAAGGTTCAGGAAACAAGCGTTTCCCGCCGAGACTGCCGGAGCAACCGATCTTCTATCCGGTCATACAGGAAGCCTATGCCGTTCGGATTGCAAAGGAGTGGAATGTTCCAGCGAGCGGCTCAGGCTTCGTAACGCGCTTCAAAGTAGAAGCCAGCTATCTCGCTCAGTACGAGCCGCACGATGTCGGCGGAAGTGCGCACTCTGAATATTGGATTCCGGCGGAGCAGTTGGACGAGTTCAACAATCACATCGTCGGCCTCATCGAGGTTATCGCTAGATTTCCCTGAGGCGTCGCAAGACTCCTATCTAGTCGGCCTGGCCGGCCAACAACCCGATGGTCTCGATCACGCCTGTCGCGTCGGCGATGCCTTTGCCGGCGATGTCGAAGGCGCAGCCGTGGGCGACCGAGGCGAACACGATTGGCGTGCCGATCGTGAGTGCGGAGGCGCGCAGCGGCGAGAGGAGCTTGATCGGGATATGGCCCTGATCGTGGAACATGGCGAGATAGATGTCGTGGCGGCGCTGGCTCAGCATCAGGTCGGCGCCGATCGGGCCATCGACGGCGATGCCTCGCGCGCGCAGCGCCGCGGCGGCGGGTTTGGTGATGCGTTCGTCTTCATCACCGAACAGGCCGTCCTCGCCGGCGTGTGGGTTGATGCCGAACAGGCCGAGCTTCGGGTTGGCGATGCCGAGCCTGCACGCGGTCGCGAGGGCGGCGTCGGCGAGGGCGATCACGAGCTCGGGTGAGAGGCGGGCGAGAGCGGCTCCGACCGACTCGTGCAAGGTCGCGTGCGCGATGCGCAGGCCTTGGGCCGCCAGCATCATGAAGGCGCGCTCGCGCGGCGTTCCCGTCAGGTCGGCGACCAGGCCGGGGTAGCCGCTGAAAGCAATGCCGGCGCGATTGACGGCGGTCTCGGAATGCGGGCAGCCGATCACAGCGTCGACCTTGCCGTCGAGCGCGAGCTTCACCGCCGCAGCGGCATAGGCGACAGTCGCCTTGCCGGCGCGCGGATCGAGCGTGCCCGGCGCGTAGCCTGTGGGATCGAGCGCTGGCGCGTCGACGAAAGCGGGCGTCGCGGCGAGGCCCAAGCGGTGCGCGACGTCCTCGATCACGAAGCCATCACCCACCAGCAGCGGCTGGATCCTGGCGTCGCCGGCAAATCGCTGCGCCGCCTTGACCGCGATCTCCGGACCGATGCCGTTGGGATCGCCCAAAGCGATGGCAATGCGCATGGCCTAGAACGGGATCGCCACGAGGGTGTCGAAGCGGCTGCCGTCGCAGACCACGATGCGCTCGACGAAGCGCAGGTGGCCGTCGCCGTTGGCCTTGACCTTGTCGCGATAGCAGCCGGTCGCGAACACCTCCATCCTGCCGTCGCGCATGATGCGCACGATCAGGAACGGCGTCTCGACTTCGGCCGCACCGCCGTCACTGGTGCCCAGGACCGTGGGCAGGCCGACGATGTGGCGATAGCGCTGGCGCTCGTAGATATTGGCCTGGCGCAGCGCCGAGATGCGGTCCTGCAACATGGCGCGCGAATCGGCGTAGATCAGCCCGGCCTCGAGGCCCTTGGCGACGTTCTCGGCCGTCGTCACCTTATATAGGCAGGACTCGAGGAAGAAGCCGGGCCAGTCCTCGTACTGCTCGTTGTCGATCGCGCGGGCATAGGCCGCGTTCAATTCGACGAGACGCGTGAGGTCCATCGGCTCAGTAGCCCATATGCTGGCGGTAGGCCTTCCAGAAGCCGCGCACCGAGGCCTCGGTGGCGCGTGTCGCCTGGCTCTCGGTGGTGGGGCCGCCCATCTCGATCGCCGAGACCTGGTCGCCGGCCGCGGCGATGCCGCGCTGCACGAAGCCACCAACGCAGCCGTCTTCCATGGAGACAAAGCCCGCGGGACCGACGAGGTTCTGCTGCCGGAGCCGCCGCTGAGTCATCTCGGGTGGATCGTCGGCGAAGCCGAAGTAGGTCCATTTCAGATCCATCGCATCGACCCCGCGCGGCACCACCTGGCGCACGGCGAGGCAATTGTGGATCTGCTGCAGGATGAAGCTCGGGAACACCGACAGGATCTGGAGCTGGATGCCGTCCTTGAATTCGTCGACCGTGTCGAGGAGGCGTGGATCGGCGAGCTTGTAGTCCTGCTTCTCGGTGCGGATGCCCTGGTCGCGATAGGCCGTGCTCTGTGCGTCGCTGGCCTTGTTGTCGATGGTGTAGCTCGAATGGCTGCCACCATCGGGGCTCACCAGAACGCCGCCGCCCTGGGTCAGCCGCGTGATGCGGAAGGTGCCGAAGAAGAGGTGCAGCAGGCTCGCGTGATAGGTGTCCTTCACGTTCTCGACGTAGAGCTTCCAGTTGTTGGGCAGCGCCTGGGTGAAGCGGCCCATGACCTTGATCGGCCGGTTGAGTACGCGGCGGATGCGGCCCAGCACCTCGGCGCCGATGAAGTCCTCGATCGGCGGCGTGTCGGGCGACAGCGTCGCGAAGACGAGGCCGCAGAGCGTCGTGGTGCGCAGCTTCCTTGGCGCGAAGGTCTCGCGCTTGAAATCCTTCGGCATGCCACCCACGCCATTGATGCCGCGCTCGAAGGCGATGCCGCGCAGATTGCCGCAGAGATCGTAACTCCAGGCGTGGTAGATGCACTTGAAGTTGTTCTCGACGTTGCCTGCGTCATCGAAGGCGATCAGGGCGCCGCGATGGGCACAGCGATTCTCGAAGCAGTTGATCGCACCGTCCGCGTCGCGCACCACGATCACTGGCAGGGCGCCGACAAAGTTGGTGCGGTAGTCGCCTTTGTTCGGGATCTCGGCCTCAAGGCAGACGAAGTGCCAGCTGGCGCCCTCGAACAGGCGATTGAGCTCGCGCTTATAATTGTCCTCGTCCTGGTAGACCCAGTAGGGCACGCGGGTGACGGAATTCTCGGGCCACGGGTTGGTGGTGCGGGAGTCATGCGCGATGTCCATGCGTTCCTCCTACTCGAGCTTTACGTTGGCAGCGTCGATGACGGCGCGCCAGCGCGCTTCTTCATCCTTGATGAAGGCGGCGGTTTCTTTGGTCGATCCGCCTTTGGGTTCCGCGCCTTGTTCAAGGAACTTGGCGCGCACGTCAGCAAGCTGCAACGCGGCCGCCGTGTCGGCATTGATCTTCTGCGCGAGGGCGTCGGGCGTGCCGGGTGGTGCGGCGATCGCGAACCAGGCGCTGGCGATCAGGTCAGGCAACCCGATCTCGGCGGCATCGGGAACATCGGGCGCAACGGGGCTGCGGTTGCGCGCGGCGAGGCCCAGGAACTTCACCTGGCCGGTCTTCTGGAAGCGCAGGGCGGCGGCGATGTTGCCGATGAAGATATCGACGCGGCCGGCCACGATATCGACCAGCGCCGGCCCTTCGCCCTTGTAAGGCACATGCACCATCTCGACGCCGGTCATGTGCATGAACATCTCGGCGGAGAGATGCGAGGTCGAGCCGTTGCCCTGGCTCGCAAAGGTGAGCTTGCCGGGATTGGCCTTCGTCTGGGCGACCAGCTCCTGTGCCGAGTTGGCCGGCAGGTCTTTGCGCGCGGTGATGACGTTGGGCACGATCGCGAGGACCGTGATGGGCGTGAACTTCGCCCAGTCGTAGGGGATCGACTTGTAGAGGTTGTGGTTGATCGAGAGCGGCCCCGGCGGGCTGCAGAGCAGCGTGTAGCCATCGGGCTCGGCGTGGAAGGCGATCTCGGCGCCGACATTGCCGCCGGCGCCCGGTCGGTTGTCGACGATCACCGGCTGGTGCCAGGCACCCGAAAGCTTTTCGCCGACGATGCGGCAGAGCGCGTCGGCCGAGCCGCCGCCGGGGAAGGGGACGATGAGGCGCACCGGCTTCTGCGGCCACGGCGCATCGGCGAGAGCCGGCGCCATCGCCGTCGCCAGCAGGCAAAGCGCCACCAATGCCGCGCGCAACACAGCCATCATCGACCTTCCATCCCACGATGCTTGCTTTGACGACTATGTTAGCCCATCTGGGATCGAGCACCATGTCTCTGCCGCCGTTTCACGCTTTCGCGAAGTCGGTCCAACCGCAAAATCCGCTGCGCGAGGCGATCACCTCGGCCTACCGGCGGCCGGAACCGGAGTGCCTGCCGCCGCTGATCGCGGCCGCGAGCCTGCCGGCGGAAACCATGCCGGCGGCCACATCGCTCGCGCGGTCACTGGTGGCCGTATTGCGCGGCAAGGCGCGGCGCGGCGGCGTCGAGGGACTGATCCACGAGTATGCGCTGTCGAGCCAGGAAGGCGTGGCGCTGATGTGCCTCGCCGAGGCGCTGCTGCGCATTCCCGATGACGCCACGCGCGATGCATTGATCCGCGACAAGATCGCGGGCGGTGACTGGGAGGCGCATCTCGGCCACAGCCCGTCGCTGTTCGTGAACGCCGCGACCTGGGGCCTGATGCTGACCGGCCGGCTCGCGTCGACGCACAGCGAGCGCGGGCTCTCGGCGGCGGTTGGCCGCCTGATCGCGCGCGGTGGCGAGCCCTTGATCAGGAGCGCCGTCAATACAGCCATGCGCCTGATGGGCGAGCAGTTCGTGGCAGGCCAGACCATCGGCGAGGCGCTGGAGCGTGGCCAGACGTGGGAGGCGCGAGGCTTCCGCTACTCCTACGACATGCTGGGCGAGGCCGCGGTCACCGACGCGCAGGCCAGGCGATATTTCGAGGACTACCGGCAGGCGATCGACGCGATCGGTGTCGCCGGCGCCGGCCGCGGTCCCTACGACGGGCCGGGCATCTCGGTGAAGCTTTCGGCGCTGCATGCGCGCTACAGCCGGGCGCAGATCGAGCGCGTGCAGGCCGAACTCTATCCGCGGCTGAAGGCGCTCGCGGTGCAGGCGCGCGCCCTCGATATCGGCATCAACATCGATGCCGAGGAAGCCGATCGGCTGGAGATCTCGCTCGATCTTCTCGAACGCCTCTGCTTCGAACCCGAGCTCGCGGGCTGGAACGGCATCGGCTTCGTGGTTCAGGCCTATCAGAAGCGTTGCCCCTTCGTGATCGACTGGCTGGTCGACCTCGCACGCCGCAGCGGTCATCGATTGATGGTGCGGCTGGTCAAGGGTGCGTATTGGGACGGCGAGATCAAGCGCGCGCAGCTCGACGGACTGGACGGCTTCCCGGTGTTCACGCGCAAGATGCACACCGACGTTTCCTACCTGGCGTGCGCGCGCAAGCTGCTGGCCGCATCAGATGCAGTCTATCCGCAGTTCGCTACCCACAACGCATTGACCCTCGCCACGATCCACGCCATGGCCGGTCCTGACTACCGGCCGGGGCAATACGAGTTCCAGTGCCTGCACGGCATGGGCGAGAGCCTGTACGAGGAGGTGGTGGGCAGCGAGAAGCTCGACCGTCCGTGCCGCATCTACGCGCCGGTCGGCACGCACGAGACGCTGCTCGCCTATCTCGTGCGCCGGCTCCTGGAGAACGGCGCCAACACCTCGTTCGTGAACCAGATCGCCGATCTCGATATCTCCACAGATTCGTTGTTAGCCGATCCGGTCGAGCGGGCGCGGACCCTGATCCCTGTCGGCGCACCGCACGAGCGCATCTTCCTGCCGCGCGATCTCTTCACGCCGACGCGCCTCAATTCGAAGGGGCTCGATCTTACCAACGAACAGCGGTTGGCGGAGCTTGCAAAGGTGGTGACAGCGAGCGCCCATGAGCCTTGGCATGCGGCGCCGCATCTCGGTGATGGCCTGCGCGAGGGGCCGGCGCGCGAGGTGCGCAATCCGGCCGATCTCGATGACGTCGTCGGTACGGTGAGCGAGGCGACACCGGAGCTGGTCGATGCCGCCTGCGCGCGGGCCGTTGTCTGGCAGGCAACACCTGAGGCGAGGGCGGCCTGCCTCGAGCGCGTGGCGGACCGGCTGGAGGCGCGCATGGCGACGCTGATCGGCCTGATCGTGCGCGAGGCCGGCAAGACTTTCGCCAATGCGGTCGGCGAAGTGCGCGAGGCGGTCGACTTCCTGCGCTACTACGCGAGCGAGACGCGCGGCTTCGCTAACGAGACGCACAGGCCGTTGGGACTCGTGGCCTGCATCAGCCCGTGGAACTTCCCGCTATCGATCTTCACCGGCCAGATCGCGGGCGCGCTGGCGGCGGGCAACGCGGTGATCGCCAAGCCCGCGGAGGAGACACCGCTGATCGCGGCGCAGATGGTGAAGCTCTTCCTGGGCGGCGGCCTGCCGCCTGGCGTGCTGCAGCTCGTGCTCGGCGACGGAGCGATCGGTGCGCGACTGGTCGCCAATCCCGCTGTCGCGGGCGTCGTGTTCACCGGCTCGACCGAGGCCGCGCGGTCAATCAACCGGACACTCGCCAAGCGACTCGGCCGCGACGGCAAGCCGATCCCGCTGATCGCCGAGACCGGCGGACAGAATGCGCTGGTGGCCGATTCCTCGGCGCTCGCCGAACAACTCGTAGGCGATGCGATCGTGTCGGCCTTCGATTCGGCGGGCCAGCGTTGCTCGGCACTGCGCGTCCTTTGCCTGCAGGACGATATCGCCGACCGCGTGCTCGCCATGCTCAAGGGTGCGATGGACGAGCTTCTGGTCGGCAATCCGGATCAACTCTCGACCGATGTCGGACCGGTGATCTCGCCAGAGGCGCAGAAGCGCCTGCTCGATCACATCGAGCACATGCGCAAACGTGGACACGCGATCTATCAGCCGTCGCTGCCGCAAGAGACGCGGGCCGGATTGTTCGTGCCGCCGACGTTGATCGAGATCAAGGCGGTCGCTGATCTGCCGGGCGAGGTATTCGGGCCGGTTCTGCATGTGCTGCGCTATTCGCGCGGGCGCCTCGAGTCAGTGATCCGCGAAGTCAATCGCACGGGCTTCGGGCTCACCTTCGGCGTCCACAGCCGCATCGACGAGACGGTGGCGCGGGCGACCGAGGCGAGCGCCGCCGGCAACCAGTACGTCAACCGCAACCTGATCGGCGCCGTGGTCGGCGTGCAGCCGTTCGGCGGTCACGGCCTCTCGGGCACGGGGCCGAAGGCGGGCGGGCCTCTCTACCTCCTGCGGCTCCTGTCGCAGCGACCGATCTCGGTGGTCGATGCATCGGAACGCGAATTGATCGGCCCGGTGGGTGAGCGCAACAGCTATCGCCTGCGGCCCAAGGGGTCGATCCTCTGTGTCGCCCACGATCCGGCCGACCTGCAAGCCCAGGTCGAGGCTGTCCGGGCGACCGGCAATCGCGCGACCATGGAGATCGACGACCCACATCTTTCGGTTGCGCTGTTTGCCGGCGAGCCGGCAGAACTCGGGACGCTCCAGCAGAAACTGGCCGAGCGCGAGGGCCCGATCGTGCCCATCTATTGCGCACCCTATCCGATCGATCTGCTGTTCGACGAGGTCGCGCTCAGCGTCAACACGGCCGCCGCCGGCGGCAATGCCAGCCTGATGGCCATCGGATAGGCCTTGGTCGTCTTCAGCGCCGAAAGCCTAGCAGTAATAAAGAGTTACCCCTCGCGGCTGCGATGTCACGGCACTGCAACGCCCGACGTCGATAGATACAGGGTTTTAGACTTCGCAAGCCGGGTCATGCCGTCGGACACGAAACAGCCGTAACGCGTTTCCTCTTGGTTCACGTGGGCCCGGCTTGGTAATCTTGGTTGTGGAGAAGTGCTGCAGGGGGCATATGCGGCTTCTCTAGGGGGAGATAGCATGCCGACTCGCATCATCATTCAGCATGTTTCGGCGTCAAAGGCGAACCAGATCGAGCAATTTCCGCTCGAAGGCTATAGCGAGCTGACGATCGGTCGCGATCCGAGCTGCAACATCAATTTCGACGCGCAACGCGACGAGTATGTCAGCCGGCGCCACGCCACCATCCGCATCCAGGCGGGGGATCAGCCGACCTTCAGGATTGCCGATCTCGGCAGCCGAAACGGCACGATCGTCAACGGCGAGAAAATCGAGGCGGAAACCGAACTGGTACCCGGCGATACGATCGAGCTGGGGGTCGGCGGCCCCAAGTTCACGTTCGATCTGCAGCCGCGACCGGCCAACCTGATGGCGCGCACGCGTGTCATGCCAAAGGGCGGCGTCGGCGAGACGAAGATCATCAGCACGGCGGATGCCGCGCGAAGCCCCGTGCTGTCACCGTCGCAGGCGGAGCCGGCGAGAACGGGCGTCGGTCGCAATACCGTCATCGGCATGCTGGAACAACAGCGGACGCAAACGAACCGGACATGGATGTATATCCTGGCTGGCGTGCTGCTCGTGGTCGCCGTTGCCGGCGGCGGCATCTACTACCAGGGACGGATCAAGGCCGAGCAGGCAGCCGCCGAGCTCGCCAAGCACGAGGCTGAGTTGGCGGCGCAGAAAGAGGCGGCTGCGAAAGCGGCGGAGGCGAGCGCCGCGGCCCTGAAGCAATCGCAAGAGGAAGCGGCGGCGGCGCTCAAGAAGGCGCAGGAGGCGCAGGAGGCCTCGCTGAAGAAGGCTGTCGGCATGACGCCGCAGGACATCGTCCGCAAATACGGCAACGCGACAGTTTTGATCGAGATGCAGTGGCGGCTGTACGACCAGACTTCGGGCAAGCCGCTCTATCACAAGACCATCACCACGACGGTCGGCGGCAAGAAGGTGAGGGTCCCGGCCTATGTGCAGCTGGCCAATGGCGTGCTCGTCCGCTGGCTCACGACGGAAGACGAGGAGCAAACCAACTGGCTCATCGGCATGGCCGGGCTGGGCAGCGGATTCGTCATCAGCAGTGGCGGCTATATCCTGACCAACAAGCACGTGGCCGCCGGCTGGAAGGTGAGCTACGGGCAGGAGGAAGGCTACGAAGTCGGCATTATCTTCGACATCGGCAAGCGCCAGGCCAACGGCATGTTCAATCCGTCCCAGCGGCGCGACCTCGTCCAGTGGGTTCCGGAAGAGGGGCTGGTCTTCTATTCCAACGCCCCGATTCCCGTCGATCCCCGGCCGCACAAATTCGAAGGCCGCAATGATCGGCTCGACGTCAGGTTCCCGGGCAGCACGCTCAGCATTGCCGCGCGGCTTCTCCGCTCCTCGGTGGAAGCCGACGCGGCGGAGATCAAGGTCGATACAGAGCAGCAGCTGACCACGGTCGACCTGTCCAACGGTTCGCTCGCTCCGGTCGGCGAGCAGGTGACCGTCCTTGGCTATCCCGCATTCTCATCTCAGACGGTGGCGGTGATCAGCTCCATCGAGGCGGGACAGGCGCATCAACGGATCGAAGTCGTGCCAGAGCCGACGGTGACCGCCGGCAATATCTCGCGCATGAGCGAAGCGGCGCAGCGCACCGGTTCGACGATAACAGGCGGCGTGATGGGCGAAACCTACCAGTTGACCGTGCCTAGCGGCGCTGGCAACAGCGGCGGCCCCGTGTTCGATCACGACGGCAAGGTCATCGGCCTCTTCACCTACGGCACGCGAAGGGAAACGACCACCTACGCCGTGCCGATCAAGTACGGGCTTGACCTGTTCAAGGTGCAGCGGTCGCAGGAGTAGTTAGCGTTTCGAGCCAAATATGGATGGCAATTCTTCGGCCACCCCGACAACGACGCAGTCTTCCGACGTGAAGCCGCTGGGTATCAGTGCCGCGATGCTGAGCCACGTGGGTTGCGTGCGTTCCTCCAACGAGGATTGCGTCACCTACAGCGTTCCGGCGGCAGGCAGTACCGACGCGGCGATGGGCGTGTTGGCCCTGGTTGCCGACGGCATGGGCGGCCATGCCGCGGGCGAGGTCGCGAGCCAAATCGCGGCGACGACCGTGCACCTCATGTTCTATCGCGAACAGCGCCCGGTGCCCGAGGCTCTCGCCGAGGGATTTGCCGCCGCCAATTCGGCCATCCATGAGCGGGCGAAAAACGACCCCGCCTGCGCCGGTATGGGCACGACCTGTACGGCCGTGGCGCTGCGCGACAATCACATCTGGCTCGGCCATGTCGGCGACAGCCGCGCCTATCTTATCCGTAAGGACAAGATCTACATGATCAGCGAGGATCACTCGCTTGTCGCCGAGCTTGTCCGCAAGGGCACCCTGACCGAGCGCGAGGCCAAGACCTTTCCCGACCGGAACGTCATCCTGCGCGCGCTGGGCATCGAGCCCACGGTCGAGGCGGCAATCTGGCACGAAGGCTTGCCGGCGAAGGCCGGTGACGTCCTGGTCCTTTGTTCCGACGGTCTGACCGACGTCGTCGACGAGGAGGTCATCCGCGACATCGCCGGCATGCATCAGCCGTTCGAAGCCTGCGAAGCGCTCATCCAGCGTGCGTTGGATGCCCAGGCACCGGACAATGTGTCGGTCGGCGTGGTGGCGGTGGTCGACGCCGACTTGCCCACGGTCAAACCTGGGCGAACCACGCAGGAAACCCCTCGAATCACGCAGGAAATCATCGTCACCGAACCACGCGGGGGCAGCAAATGACTCCCGACACGATTGGACGTTACGAAGTACAGGGCCTTCTGGGCAAAGGCGCGTTCGGCGAGGTGTACGCGGCCCGCGATCCCGCGCTCGGACGAGTCGTTGCGATCAAGGTCCTGCGCCAGATGTACAGCAACGATCCGGGGTTCATGGATCGGTTCCGGGCCGAGGCCACCAGCCTCGCCGCACTCGCGCATCCCAACGTGACGCTCATCTATGATCTACTCGAGGGTGGATCGCAGCATGGCATGGTGATGGAGCTGGTGCGCGGCCACACGCTGGAACACGTGCTGCAGCTCAAGAAGCAGCTCAACCTGCGCAGCACCCTGGCGACGGTCGTGCAGGCGGCCTCAGGCCTCGGCTACGTCCACCGTATGGGTGTCGTGCACCGCGACATCAAGCCGTCCAACCTCATGCTGACGGCGGCCGGCGTCCTGAAGATCATGGACTTCGGTATCGCCAAGGTGCAGGGCGCCAAGCGGCTCACGCGCGACGGCACGGTCGTGGGCACTCTGGTCTATGCATCGCCGGAGCAGATCAAGAGCGGCACCATCGAGGCGCAGAGCGACCAGTACAGCCTGGCCTGCGTGGTCTACGAAATGCTCTGCGGCAGACCGCCTTTCGAGGCGGAAACCGAATATGACCTGATGCAGGCGCATATCGCTCAGCCGCCCGAAGCGTTGTCCGGTCGGGTGGCGGGCCTGCCGGCGGAGGTCAATGCCGCCTTGATGCGTGCACTGGCCAAGAACCCTGCAGAACGTTTCGAATCGGTCGAGCGTTTCGCTCAGGCGTTGGGTGCCGGAGCGGTCCAGCTCGATGCGGGCGACATTGCGCGCGAACTGGTTGAGAGCACTGGACCGATCGCGCCGCTTCCTGTCCGCGCGCCATCGCGACTGGTTCCGAGCAACGTGCCATCAGGGTCGGTCCCGAGCAGGAGGCCCGAAGCCGTCCTTCCCGATGTCGTCGCTCCGATCCCGGTTGTGTCCCAGCCAAGCTTCATCAGCAGGTACGCACCGTTTATGGCGATGGGTGGAGCAGCAGTGGTCGCGCTGGCCGTTGGGCTCTGGATCCTGTTCGGCGCGCCCGCACCCGCGCCCGTCCCTGGGCCCGAAGTCGCGAAGCCGGGTGGACCAGGTTCGGGGCCGACCACGCAAGTCGCCAAGAACACGCCACCGCCACCTGCACCTACAACGCCGTCGCCATCGGCGAACGCCAGCGGCACGACCAACACGACCCCGCAAAAACCTCCGCCGGTCACGAAACCCGCTATGCCGAACGTCACGGACAAGGGCGGTGCGACAACTCAGGGCATCACGCCGCCGGTTGTGCCACCGGTGGCGAAGACGGCCGAACCTGAAAAGCCGACGATTGCTGTGGCGCCGAGCAACACCAAGCCCACCACGCCTGCGGCCGTGCCGGCACCCGACGTGCCAACCGGGCCGCCGAGCTATCAGGGGAAAGTCATCGCCTGGCTGTCGGGGAGCACGATCGTCGTGCGATCGCCGACAGGAAATCGCGATGAGACCTTGCATCTTTACGGCGTTCGCGATTTGCCGACCAACAAGGCAAGCGAGATGAATGACATCCGCAATCGCCTCGAGGCCTTGTTCGCGCAAGACGGACAGGAGGCGTCATGCTGGACGCGTTTCGGCAATGCGTCGAAACAGCTCGAACACCAGTGTTACATCGCCAAGAAAGACATGGGGCGCTGGGCGGTCGAGCGCAATCTCGCGAAACCGACCAGCGATGCGCCGCCCGAATACCGCGCAACATCACGTTGATGGGCTGATTTTACGAGCAGGAATTAACTAGGGGGAATAGAACATGAGTTGGAAAGCACTTGGACTGGTAGCACTCGTACCGGTCGCGATAGCCATGGGCGGGTGTGCCGGCCAGGTAACGCCAGAGAGCTGCAAGATGAATTACACCGCGACCGGCGCCGCGGCGGGCGCCATTGCTGGTGGGTTACTCGGCGCGGGCATCGCTGCGGCGGCGCACGCCGGTGGCGGCGGGATTGCCGGTGCCGCGATCGGCGGTGTGCTCCTGGGCGCCGCGGCCGGTGCCATCATCGGTCAGCAGCGGGACAAGGCGTGTCATGAGCTTGCCGTCCGGCAGGCCCTGGACAGGGCCGTGGCCATGTCGCCGCCACCGCCGCCGCCCACCAACACCGATACGGTTGCTGCCGCACCTCGTCGGCAGGCCCCGCAACAGAAGCCGTACTACGAGTCGGTTGCGTGGGCGAATTCGGTCACCAACACGACGGGCACGGTCACGCCGCTGAGCCAGGTGGCCAGCGCAGACGCCAGCGACCAAGTCTGCATGACCTACTCCGATCAGAGGACGGTCGATGGCAAGAGCCAGACCGTCGTCGGCAAGCGCTGCCGCGGCAAGGACGGCGAGTGGAAGCTGGTAAACGGCTGATGCCGCTTGCCGGGTGATGCCGGTTTCGGCGTCGCCCTGGGATCATGAGAACGGGCCAATCTATGATTGGCTCGTTCGTCTTCGATACCGACAGCTGACGATCAGTAGGGGCCGTTGGGGCCGGGCGGTGCGAGCTCACGGATGCAGAGCACGTTGTCGACCGTGGTCGGCAGCTTCTGGCGTTCGATCTCGCATTGCTCATAGGACATGGGGCCGGCAAAAATCTGCGGGCCGAGCGTCAGCAGCTGATGCGGCTTTTCCAGGTACCAGCCGGGAGTCGTGTAGGCGACCTGCTTGCGGTCGCAGGCGCCAAGCGCCAGCAAAACCGCAAATCCGGCGAAAGCTTTCGCCCTTCGACTGACCATTTGCTTCGGCATCGCTCCCCCGGGCGGCTTCGAATCCCGCGCGGCACTTTACGGGGGCCGTTGCGCTGCAACAATCGCTTTTGACCCGGCCCCGAGCCGGGCTAATAAGGGGCGGGACTGAGCGATTTTTCCGGGGGGCCGTCCGGTGGGGCGGCCAGGGCCTTTGACCGATTTGCCGCAGAAACAGGGACTGTACGACCCGCGCAACGAACACGATTCGTGCGGCGTCGGCTTCGTGGCCGACATCAAGGGCCGGAAGTCCCACGACATCATCCACCAGGGCCTGCGCATCCTGGTCAATCTCGACCATCGCGGTGCGGTTGGCGCCGATCCGCTGGTAGGCGACGGCGCGGGCTGCATGATCCAGACCCCGGATGCGCTGCTGCGCGACTGGGCGCGCACGGCAGGCGTCGATCTGCCGCCGCCCGGTCACTATGCGGTGGCAATGTGCTTCCTGCCGCAAAACGAGGCGGCGCGGAACTTCGCCATCAAGCGGTTCCAGCATTTCATCAAGGTCGAGGGCCAGAAGCTGATCGGCTGGCGCGACGTGCCGACCGATCCCACCGGCCTCGGCACGGCCGTGATCGAGAAGATGCCGGTGATCCGGATGGCGATCGTGGGCCGCGGGCCCAAGGTCGCCGACCAGGATGCCTTCGAGCGCAAGATCCTCGCCATCCGCAAGCAGACCCAGAACCCGCTCGCCGATCTCGAGAAAAAGCACAAGCTGCCAGGTCTCGCGCAGCTTTACATGCCGTCCTTCTCCACGCGCACGGTCGTCTACAAGGGCCTGCTGCTCGCTCACCAGGTCGAGAGTTTCTATGTCGACCTGCGCGATCCGTTGACCGAGTCGGCGCTCTGCCTGGTGCACCAGCGCTTCTCGACCAACACCTTCCCGTCATGGAAGCTCGCGCATCCCTATCGCTTCATCGCCCACAACGGCGAGATCAACACCGTGCGCGGCAACGTCAACTGGATGTATGCCCGCCGGCGCACGATGGAATCCGACCTGATCGGTGCCGATCTCGACAAGATGTGGCCGATCATCCCGCACGGCCAGTCCGACACCGCCTGCGTCGACAATGCGCTCGAGTTGCTGGTGGCCGGCGGCTATTCGCTGAGCCACGCGATGATGATGCTGATCCCCGAGGCGTGGGCCGGCAATCCGCTGATGGATGCCAAGCGCAAGGCCTTCTACGAGTATCACGCCGCGCTGATGGAGCCGTGGGACGGACCGGCCTCGATCGCTTTCACCGACGGCCGCCAGATCGGCGCCACGCTCGACCGCAACGGTCTTCGCCCGGCACGTTTCCTGGTGACCGACGACGACAAGGTGGTGATGGCGTCCGAATCGGGCGTGCTGCCGATCCCGGAAAACAAGATCGTGCGCAAGTGGCGCCTGCAGCCCGGCAAGATGCTGCTGATCGACCTCGAGCAGGGCCGCATCGTCGAGGACGACGAGCTGAAGCGCACGCTGGCCGAAGCCGAGCCCTACGAGGAATGGCTGAAGGAGACGCAGTACAAGCTCGAGGAGCTGTCGGAGATTCCCGACGCGCCGGCGCCGGCGCCGGTGAACGATCCGGAGACCCTGCTCGATCGACAGCAGGCCTTCGGCTTCACCCAGGAGGATATCCAGTTCTTCCTGGAGCCGATGAGCAAGGATGCCGACGATCCGGTGGGCTCGATGGGCACCGATACGCCGATCGCCGTGCTCTCGCAGAAGCCCAAGCTTCTCTACAACTACTTCAAGCAGAACTTCGCCCAGGTCACCAACCCGCCGATCGATCCGATCCGCGAGGAGCTGGTGATGTCGCTGGTATCGATGATCGGCCCGCGCCCGAACCTGCTCGGCCAGCATGCCGGCACGCACAAGCGGCTCGAGGTCACCCAGCCGGTGCTGACCAATGCGGAGCTGGAGAAGATCCGCTCGATCGAGGAGCTGCTCGACGGCGCCTTCCGCACCGCCACCATCGATACGACCTGGCCGGCGTCGGAAGGCGCGGCGGGGCTGGAGAGGGCGCTCGACCGCGTCTGCGTCGAGGCGACCGACGCTGTCCTGGCCGACCGCAACATCCTGATCCTGTCGGACCGCGCCGTGTCGGCCGAGCGCGTTCCCATTCCGGCGCTGCTCGCGACAGCCGCCGTCCATCATCACCTGATCCGGCGCGGGCTTCGCACCCAGACCGGCCTCGTGATCGAGACCGGCGAGGCGCGCGAGGTCCATCACTTCTGCTGTCTCGCGGGCTTCGGCGCCGAGGCGGTCAATCCCTATCTCGCCTTCGAGACGCTCGAGCAGCTCAGGGTCGAGAACGGGCTCGAGCTGAAGCCCTACGAGGTGCAGAAGAACTACATCAAGGCGGTGGGCAAGGGGATCCTGAAGGTTATCTCCAAGATGGGCATCTCCACCTACCAGTCCTACTGCGGCGCGCAGATCTTCGACGCGGTCGGCCTGCAGTCGGGATTCGTCGAGAAGTACTTCACCGGCACCGCCACCACGATCGAGGGCGCGGGCTGGAAGGAGATCGCCGAGGAGACGGTGCGTCGCCACCGCGACGCCTACGGCGACAATCCAATCTATCGCCACATGCTCGATGTCGGCGGCGACTACGCCTTCCGCCTGCGGGGCGAAGACCATGCCTGGACGCCGGACAGCGTGGCGAAGCTGCAGCACGCGGTGCGCGGCAACAATTCGGCCGAGTACAAGGCGTTCGCCGAGAGCATCAACCTGCAGAACGAGCGGCGGCTCACCATCCGCGGCCTGATGGAATTCAAATGGGCGGAGACGCCGGTGCCGATCGAGGAGGTCGAGCCTGCGGTCAACATCGTCCGTCGCTTCGCGACAGGCGCGATGAGCTTCGGCTCGATCAGCCGCGAGGCGCATACGACACTAGCGATCGCGATGAACCGGATCGGCGGCAAGTCGAACACCGGCGAAGGAGGCGAGGAGGCGGATCGCTTCAAGCCGCTGCCCAACGGCGATTCCATGCGCTCGGCGATCAAGCAGGTGGCGTCCGGCCGGTTCGGCGTCACGGCCGAATATCTCGTCAATGCCGACGACTTGCAGATCAAGATGGCGCAGGGCGCCAAGCCCGGCGAGGGCGGTCAGCTGCCGGGCCACAAGGTCGATCAGAACATCGCGCGCGTGCGGCGCTCGACGCCGGGCGTCGGCCTGATCTCCCCGCCGCCGCATCACGACATCTATTCGATCGAGGACCTGGCGCAACTCATCCACGACCTGAAGAACGTCAATCCCGAGGCGCGTGTCTCGGTGAAGCTCGTCTCGGAAGTCGGCGTCGGCACGGTCGCGGCTGGCGTCAGCAAGGCGCGTGCCGACCATGTGACGATCTCAGGCTTCGAGGGTGGCACCGGCGCCTCGCCGCTCACCTCGCTGACGCACGCCGGCTCGCCGTGGGAGATCGGGCTTGCCGAGACGCAACAGACCCTGGTGCTGAACGGGCTGCGTGGCCGCATCGCGGTGCAGGTCGACGGCGGCCTGCGCACCGGCCGCGATGTCGCGATCGGCGCGCTGCTGGGCGCCGACGAGTTCGGCTTCGCCACCGCGCCGCTGATCGCCGCCGGCTGCATCATGATGCGCAAGTGCCACCTCAACACCTGCCCGGTGGGCGTGGCGACGCAGGATCCGGTGCTGCGCAAGCGTTTTACCGGCCAGCCTGAGCATGTGATCAACTACTTCTTCTTCGTGGCCGAGGAGCTGCGCGAGATCATGGCGCGGCTGGGCTTCCGGACGCTGAACGAGATGATCGGCCGGGCCGATCGGCTCGACATGCAGCGTGCCGTCGACCATTGGAAGGCAGGCGGCGTCGATCTTTCGAAGCTCCTCTACGTTGCGCCGGCCCGGCCGGGCATGGCGATCTGGAACAGCGAGCGGCAGGACCACGGTCTCGACAAGGCGCTCGACCACAGGCTGATCGAGGCGGCCCAGCCATCGCTTGAGAAGGGTGAGCCGGTGCAGATCGAGCTGCCGGTCGGCAACGTCAACCGCACCGTGGGCGCGATGCTCTCGGGACAGGTTGCCCGGCGCCGCGGCCATACGGGCCTGTCCGACGACACGATCTCGGTGAAGCTGACCGGCACGGCGGGTCAGAGCTTCGGCGCCTTCCTCGCGCACGGCGTCTCACTCGAGCTCACGGGCGATGCCAACGACTATGTCGGCAAGGGATTGAGCGGCGGCCGCGTGACGGTGCGCCAGCCGGCCGGCACGGGACGCGATCCGCTGCAGAACATCATCGTCGGCAACACGGTGCTCTATGGTGCGATCGGCGGCGAAGCCTATTTCGAGGGCGTTGCGGGCGAGCGCTTTGCCGTGCGCAATTCGGGTGCCATCGCGGTCGTCGAAGGCACCGGCGATCACGGCTGCGAGTACATGACAGGCGGTGTGGTGGTGGTGCTGGGCGAGACCGGCCGCAACTTCGCGGCCGGCATGTCGGGCGGCGTGGCCTATGTCTACGATCCCAAGGCGCGCTTCGGCGATCTCTGCAATCCGGCGATGGTCGAGCTCGAACCCGTGGCGAGACCGGCGGATGCGCCGGCCGACGATTCGGGGCGGCCGCACCAGCGCGCCATCGATGTCGAGGACAACGGCATGGGCGACGTGCTGCGCTTCGACGCCGAGCGGCTGCGCATCCTGGTCGAGCGGCACCATCTGCACACCGGCAGCGCCCGCGCCCGCGAATTGCTTGAGGACTGGGATCGCGCTTTGCCCTGCTTCGTCAAGGTGATGCCCAGGGACTACAAGCGCGCGCTCCTGCAGGCGCGCGAGAAGGCGGCGGCCAAGGCCGTAGCGGCGGAGTAGAGATCACGCCCTGTTGCCACCCTTCGAGACGCGCGTTGCGCGCGCTCCTCAGGGTGAGGCGATGGGGCGAACGTAACACCTCATGCTGAGGAGGCCGCGTGGCGGCCGTCTCGAAGCATAGGCAACGCGGAGCGAAAGAGCGATGGGCCTGCCCACCGGCTTCCTGGAGATCGAGCGCAAGGATCGGCCGTACGAGAAGGTCGAGGCGCGACTCAAGACCTGGGCGGAGTTCATCCGGCCGCTGCCTACGGGCGAGATGCGCCAGCAGGCCGCGCGCTGCATGGATTGCGGCGTGCCGTTCTGTCACAACGGCTGCCCGGTCAACAACCAGATCCCCGACTGGAACGAGCTGGTGCGGCGCGACCGCTGGCAGGCGGCGCTCGAGGTGCTGCATTCGACAAACAACTTCCCCGAGTTCACCGGCCGCATCTGCCCCGCGCCCTGCGAGGCCGCCTGCACGCTGAACATCGATGACAACCCCGTCACCATCAAATCGATCGAATGCGCGATCGTCGACCGCGGCTGGGAGGAGGGCTGGATCCAGCCGTTGGTGCCGGCGAAGAAGACCGGCAAGCGCGTCGCCGTGGTGGGCTCGGGGCCGGCCGGGCTCGCCTGCAGCCAGCAGCTCGCGCGTGCAGGCCACGCGGTGACGCTGTTCGAGAAGGCGGATCGCGTCGGCGGCCTGCTGCGTTACGGCATCCCCGACTTCAAGATGGAGAAGCATCTGATCGATCGACGGATGCGCCAGATGGAGGCCGAGGGCGTTGAGTTCCGTACCGGCGTCGAGGTTGGCGCCACGCTCTCCGTGAAGTCGCTGCTCGAAGGCTACGACGCCGTGGCGCTGACCGGCGGTGCCGAATGGCCTCGCGATCTGGAAGTGCCGGGCCGCGAGCTCAAGGGCGTTCACTTCGCGATGGATTTCCTGGTGCCGCAGAACAAGCGCATCGCAGGCGACGACGAGGCGCGCGCCGCCCCCCGGGGCACCATCAGCGCCAAGGACAAGCATGTCATCGTGATCGGCGGCGGCGACACGGGATCGGACTGCGTCGGTACCTCCAACCGGCAGGGTGCGTTTTCGGTCACGCAGCTCGAGGTCATGCCGCAGCCGCCGGAGAAGGAGAACAAGGCGCTGACTTGGCCCGACTGGCCGCTGAAGATGCGCACCTCGTCCTCGCACGAGGAAGGCGTGGCGCGCGACTTCGCCGTGCTCACCAAGCGCGCGGTCGGCGCCAAGGGCAGGATCGAGGCGCTGGAATGCGTGCGTATCGACTGGGCAAAGGGTGCCGACGGTCGCATGGCGATGGTCGAAGTCCCCGGCAGCGCCTTCAAACTCAAGGCCGACCTGGTATTGCTGGCGATGGGTTTCCTTGGTCCGATGAAACCAGGATTGCTGGCGCAAAGCGGCGTGGCGCTCGACCCGCGTGGGAATGTCGCGGCCACCGTGCAGGACTACAAAACGTCGGTTCCGAAGCTGTTTGCCGCCGGCGACATGCGGCGGGGCCAGTCACTCGTTGTCTGGGCGATTCGCGAAGGGCGGCAGTGTGCACGCTCGATCGATGCCAGCCTGATGGGACAATCTTCCCTGCCGCGCTGATACTCCTTTGTCGCAGGTTGTCGCAGGCGGTGCCTGGCGCGGGCACGATAACGAGTAAGGCTCCGCACAGCGCGAGCTTGCGTGCCGAGAGCTAGTGCCTTTCAACTAAGACTTGTTCTAATATTCCGGGGACAGGGCATTTCTGGGGGTGCCGTGTCTCTATTCGGGGATGGAATGAAACTCCTGCTCATCCAGGGCGCCAACATGGAGTACTTGGGCACCCGCCAGCCCGAGCTCTACGGGACGACGACGGCGAAGGAGTTGAACTCCATCGTCCGCCGGCGTGCGCGCGAACTCGGGGTGGAGCTTGAGATCCTGTACACCAATACCGAAGGCGAGGCCGTGACCGCGATCTATCGAGCGGATCGCGAGGGGATCGACGGTCTTCTGTTCAATCCGGCGGGCTTCCTTCATGCCGGCCATGCGCTCCGCGACTGCCTGCGTTCGATCAGCGCGCCCGCGATCGAAATCCACATGACCAACATCGAGAAGCGTGGTTTCGGCTCGGTAACGGCCGAGGCCGTGATCGGCGTCATCGCGGGCTTCGGCGTCGATTCCTACATCCTGGCGCTCGACGCCATGGTCTCGCGCCTGGTCTCAGGCTGAGGCCAGACGCCCTAAGCCCAGACACCGGTCGCGAGCGTCGTCGGTGCGTAGTCGCCGAACGTCCAGTCGAACGGGAAGGCATGTGGCCGGCGCCAGGCGCGCTCGACCTTGATCTGCCAGCTGCGCTGGGCGCCCGCAATTCTCGCCGCGGCGCGGTCGGTCCAATCGATCGTGACGACGCCCTGCAGCTGCAGCAGGTCGCCCGAGGCGAAATCGATGAACAGCAGGCCGGCGCGCGGATCGCCTAAAAGATTGCCCAGCGTGTTGAAGAAGCGGTTGCCGCGAAAATCCGGCACCGACAACGTGTCGCCCTGTACGTCGACGAAGCCCGGCCGTCCGCCGCGGTGCGAGACGTCGAGCCCGCCCGCCTGCGCGATCGAAGTGCGCGAGCGGCTGGCAACGAAGAAGGTGTCGGCCGTGCCGATCAGTTGACGCGCCGGTGCATCGAGGCCGGCCAGGCATTCGACTGGCGTCACCGAGCGGCGATGGGCGGAAGGCTGCCGCGTCTGGATATATTGTGCGCAGTTGCCGAAGCTCTGCGCGATAGCAACCGTCGCGCCGCGCTCGTCCACCGCCGCCATCGTACCGTTGGCCCGGTTGCGTCGGCGAGTCGACAGGTCGAGGCCAAGCAGGCCGACTTCGCGGTCCGCTTGCCAACCGGCCGCGGCGGGATCATCCGTCGCCATGAGCGCCTCGATCCGCAAGGTGGTGGGATCCGGTGCGCGGACGAACCCTGTGTTGCCGTGGAGCACTGACGCCACGGGCCATCCGTCGGCGTCGGCCGTGGCCACAAAGAGATAGGGCAGCAGCTCGAAGAAGTTGCGGTGCTGGTCCGGCATGAAGGTGCGGATGCCGGTTCCCGGGCTGCTTTGATGGGCCAGCGACTGGGCTGCGAGCTCATCGACATGAAAAGGCGAGATCTCCATGGCAGGACTCCCGAGGATCGTCGGCAAGGGATATGGGCCTTCCTAAACAGGAAATAATTGGCCTATCCTGCAAGTCATTCTTTCCAGATATGGAAGGGCGGAATGGACCGGCTGGACGAGCTCGCGCTGTTCGTGAAGATCGTCGAGGAAGGAAGCCTCGCGCGGGCAGCCCTTCGATTGCACCGCTCGCCGCCGGCCGTGACGCGCGCGCTGGCGGCACTCGAGGACCGCATCGGCGTCCGCCTGATCGACCGCACGACGCGCCGGCTTGCACCGACCGAGGCGGGCCGGGCGCTGCTCGAGCGCGCGCGTCTGGTGCTGGGCGAGTACGAGGCGTCGATGGCCGGGCTCGCGAACGTCCCGGTGCGCGGCGTGCTGCGGATCGCGGCGCCTGTGCAGTTCGGCCGCCGCCATGTCGCGCCGATCGCGACGCGCTTCCTCGACCGGTTTGCCGACGTCGAGATCGAGCTTCTTCTGGGCGACCGCAATGTCGATCTGATCGACGAGGCGATCGACGTGGCGGTGCGCATCGGGCAGCTGCCCGACTCGTCGCTGGTCGCGCGGCCAGTGGGGGAGGTGCGGCGGCTGTGGGTGGCAAGCCCCGGCTATCTTGAAAAGCGCGGCACGCCGCGCGGACCGGCCGATCTTGCGACGCACAACGTTATACTGGGTACTTCGTCGGCGACGCAGGACTGGACCTTCGCCGGTGCGGGGCGTGGCGCGGGACGAGGTTCGGCAGGGGGCAAGGCGCCCAAACTCAAGAGCCGGCTGCGTGTCGACGATGTCGAGACCAGGCTGCGCGCAGCCCGCGCCGGTCGTGGTATCGCACAGCTCCTGTCCTATCAGGTGGCCGACGATTTGGCGTCGGGCAGCCTGGTCAGGTTGTTTCGGCGCCATGAGTCGCCGCCGCTGCCGGTCCAGTTGATCACCAAGGATCGCATCCATCGGGCGCCGAAGATCGACGCCTTCATCGACTTCGCCGCCAAGCGGCTTCTCGCCTTGCCTGTGATCCGACCGGAAAAGGAGACGTCATGATTGTCATCGGTCCTTTCCAGCGCTCCGAGCGCGCGGCCTGGGAGAAGCTGGCGCGTGGCTACAACGACTTCTACGAGACCGAGCTGCCGGACAGCGACTACGATCGCGCCTGGGACCGTCTGCTGCAGGATCGGGAAATCCATGGGCTGGGCGCTCGCCTCGATGACCAGTTGATCGGGATCGCGCACTATCTGTTCCATGCCAGCATCTGGCGCGACCATAGCTGCTATCTGCAGGACCTGTTCGTCGACGAGACCGTACGCGGACAGGGTGCGGCCCGCCGGCTGATCGACGCCGTGGCCGACGCCGCGCGGCAGCGCGGGGCGGTGCGCTATTACTGGCAGACCAAGCAGGACAACGCCCGTGCCCGCGCCCTCTACGACAAGGTGGCGCGTTTCCGCGGCTTCATCCGCTACGACTATGCCCTTGGGCAGGATTGAGCATCCACAATCGAGCACATGAGGCGTGAGCCTGCAGTCGTTCTGCGGCTGAAACATTCGCGGTTCTGTCACATGCCAGGACTATAGCTCGCGACGGTTGCCGGCGATGGGGTCCGGTCGGCAGTTGTGTGGATGGGGGCAGTCATGAGCAACGATGCGGTGCTAGGGCAGCCAATGCCCGGGACGACTTCGAGCGATCATCATCCACTGCGTGCTTCGAGTCAGCCGGGATGGGCGGCCAAGGCAGGGCCACTCGCGGCCATCGCGGTCCTGCTGATCGGCGCCGTCTATGCCGTCTCCGCTCTGGTTTCCGATCTGGAGACGGCGCCGGCGGCCGGTGTTCTGGTTTACGGCCTCTTGGCACTCGCTCTTCTGATCGCGCTCGGCTTCGAGTTCGTGAACGGTTTCCACGACACCGCCAATGCTGTGGCGACAGTGATCTACACTCATTCGATGCCCGCCCATACGGCGGTGATCTGGTCGGGCGTCTTCAACTTCCTGGGCGTGCTCACGTCGACCGGCGCGGTCGCCTTCGGCATCATCTCGCTGCTGCCGGTCGAACTCATCCTGCAGGTCGGCAGCAATGCCGGCTTCGCCATGGTGTTTGCGCTCTTGATCGCGGCGATCATCTGGAATCTCGGAACCTGGTATTTCGGCATTCCGAACTCGAGCTCCCACGCGCTGATCGGGTCGATCATCGGCGTCGGCCTGATGAACCAGCTCATGGCCTCGAGCGCGAGCGGCACCAGCGGCGTCGATTGGGACCAGGCGCTGGGCGTCGGCAAGTCGCTTCTGTTCTCGCCGCTGGCAGGCTTCTTCCTGGCAGCCCTGCTGCTCCTGCTGGCCAAGTTCCTGATTCGCATTCCGGCGCTCTACCGGCCGCCGGTCGGTGCCGCTCCGCCGCCGTGGTGGATCCGTGGGCTGCTGATCCTGACCTGCACGGGCGTCAGCTTCGCGCACGGCTCGAATGACGGTCAGAAGGGCATGGGTCTCATCATGCTGATCCTGATCGGCACCGTGCCGACGACCTACGCCCTCAACCATGCGCTGCCCAACTCTTACACGCCGGAGTTTGCGAAGGTGTCGGCTGCGGCCGAGCAGGTCATTGCGGGCAAGGCGGCGGGTTACAATGTCCTCGGCAATCCGCGTCCGACGGTGACGCTCTATGTTGCCCAGCATCAGATCGCCGAAGGCACCTATCCCTCGCTGGCGGTGCTGGTGAAGCAGATCGCCGACGAGGTGAGCCAGTATGGCTCGTTCTCGAAGATTCCGACCGACGCGATCGGCAATACCCGGAACGACATGTATCTGGCGTCCGAGGCGATCCGGCTTCTCGTGAAGGACAAGGCCGCCGAGCTGTCGGCGAGCGACGTGTCGACGCTCAATGCCTACAAGAAGGCGCTCGATACCGGCACCAAGTTCACCCCGACCTGGGTCAAGGTCGCGGTGGCGATCGCGCTGGGTCTCGGCACGATGGTGGGCTGGAAGCGCATCGTCGTGACCGTCGGCGAGAAAATCGGCAAGGATCACCTGTCGTACGGGCAGGGCGCCTCGGCCGAGATCGTGGCGATGGGCCTGATCACGGCGGCCGATGGCTATGGCCTGCCGGTCAGCACCACGCACGTGCTGTCTTCCGGCGTCGCCGGCACCATGGCGGCCAACGGATCGGGCCTGCAGGCGAGCACGATCAAGAACATGCTCCTCGCCTGGGTAATGACCTTGCCCGCTGCGATCGTGCTCTCGGGCTCGCTGTTCGCGCTGCTACGTTACCTGTTCGGATAACGTTGGCGGCTCGAGAAGAAGAAGAATCGGCAGAGACCCTGCAGGTCATCGTCTCCGTAATGACGGTGCAATGACTCGATTGGCGATGCGATGCCCACCCTAGCGCTCGCTGTTCTGCAAGGTTGGGCGTTGCACGGAAAAAATCCCTGGGTAACAGTACAGTAACGGCAGCGTTGATTGCTGACTGCAGCCCGGAACCAATGACCGGGAACTACTGCGGCGAACTACTGCGGCCCGGTCGCCCAGAACCTGGCGGGCGGGACTCCCTCTTTCTCTGCGATCTCCACAGCGAACGGGCTTGCCCGCTGCGCCCCTCTGACAACTGCAATGGTGAGTCGATGCAGCTTTCCATGGCTCTGCCGACGCGGCGTGCCTTGATGAAACGGGCCAAGGGGTCACTGCGGACGATCTTGCCATGGCCGATGGTCGCCTGGTGCGAGCGGTTCTATTTCGCGCAGTTCGGCGAGATCGAGTTGCGCATGGTGAAACATCTCTGCCGTCCGGAGCAGGATTCGATCGATGTCGGCGCCAACGTCGGCACCTACCTTCATTCGATGAAGCGGCACTCGCGGCGTGTTTATGCATTCGAGCCGGTTCCGTGGCTTGCGCAAGTGCTGGCGAAGAAATTCGGCCAAAAGATCATCGTCAAGAACGTCGCCCTGTCGCGTGAGGCGCGCACGGCCACGCTCCACATTCCGGTGGTCGACGGTGCGCCGGTGACAGGTCTCTCGACCCTGTCGGACGATCTTGCAGCCAAAGAGGCGCCGTGCCGCGATATTCCCGTGGAGATCCGGCCTCTCGACGAGGTCTATGCCGGCGACGTCGGCTTCATCAAGATCGACGTCGAAGGCCATGAGGAGAGCGTGCTGCAGGGCGCGCAACGGACCATCGAGCGGTGCCGACCGCGGGTGCTGGTTGAGGCCGAGGAGCGTCACGCGCCGGGATCGGTGCGGCGTGTCCGGGCGTTCTTCCGACGATTGGGCTATCGCGGGTACTTCGTCCTTCAGCGGCGTTTGGCGCCGATCGAGAGTTTCGATCCTGAGCGGATGCAGCGAAGTGAGGATATCGAGGCCTACACGCTTGGCACGCCGCGCGATCGTTTCGAGCACTATGTGAACAACTTCCTCTTTCTTCCGCCGGAGGAGCCGAGGTCGACACTGGCACAACTCGAAGCATCGTTGGCCAAGCCGGCGCCGCTTGACGCACTCATTCCATCACCCGCGACGCGAGAGGCCGGGGATTGATTGCTGCCGTATCGTCGCCGCCGGCGCCTCCCCTTGGCGAGCGGTACCAAGGGGAGGGCTGGGGCACTAGTGATTACCGTGATGTTCGGCGTGGTGCTTGCTGGCCTCGCCGGCGTGATGGACGGCATGGGCCGAGTGGCCGTGTGCCGAATGGGCGTGGTGCGCGGCCTTCTCGTGGGCGTCGGCCTCGTGGTGCTTGGCCGCCTCACGATGATGCTTGGCAGCATGCTCGTGGTGCTCGGCCGCGTGGGTGTGATGTTCGACGATCTTCTGCTTGGACATGAGGAGCTCCATCGCCAGACCGCACCGCCGATGATCGTCGGGCAGGGGGAGCAACTCTAAGGAGCGGGTATTGCAGGCGCGTGACCTCGACTGCCGGAAGGCCAGCCCGCAAAGCTCAATCAAGCAAGCTCAATCGGGCGTCGTGCCGAAACGGCGCTGCCAGAATTCACGCGAACGGCGTTCGCCGACATCGCAGCCGGGTTCGTAGCCCGGGCGCACGAAGCGCGTGTAGTCTTCATCCCCGTTGTCGTGCGGCCGGCGGGCCTGAGCGAGTCGCGTGCCGTCGGCGAGGGGGAGGGCGGCCGCGTCTGTCGGGCCGCGGCGTGGCCCGCGGTCGGCCACTTCCTGCAACAGCTTCTTGCGGACGGCGCGGGGGAAGTCGTCGAAGCTCTTCGCCACTTCGACGAACGAGCGCGGACCTCCTGTCACGCAATGCAGGTAGTATTGGTCGAGATCCGCCTCGGCCGGGAAGCCGAATGGATTGGGGCGATCGTTGATGATCGGCAGGCCGTTGATGGCGATGCGTTGCTGCAGTGCCTCGGTGCGGGCATCGGTGACGAGCATGCCGTCGTTGTTCGAGCCGTCACCCGAGATGTCGAGCACCTTGCGGTCGGCTTCGTAGCCGCTGCGCGCGAACAGGCTGACGGCGTAGCGAATGGCACCGCTGATCGATGTGCGCCGCGCGATCGTAATGGGTGAGTTCGAAAGCTTGTCGGCGAACGCCGCGATCGACGTTTCGCTATCGAGCAATGTCCAGTCGATCAGCAACTTCTGGTTCCACGAATCCGACCATTCGAAGTAGGCGACCGCGATGCGGCCGTTGGGGCCGCCCGTGATCGCCTTCACGATTACGGGATCGCGAAACGCTATCACGTAGCCTTCGCGCTGCAGGCGGGCTTCTTCGGGATCGATGCTGCCGGAGATGTCGATCGCGAGCGCAAGCGCCAAATCGACCTCTTTCTTGTCCTGCGCGGCGGCAGGCAAAGCGGTGAGAAGCAAAGCGAACAGACAAGCGAGATAGCGCATGGCGTCTCCGCATCGACTGTCGATGACAAGAGACGAACCATACCGCCAGACGGCGTCGCGGGCCAACAGGCGGCTGGACGCCAGCCGGCACGGGCCGTTAGCCTGTTTGCAAAGAAATGCGGGAGGACACGAATGGATTTGTCCCTTGGTCCTGAAGACGAGGCCTTTCGTGCCGAGGTGCGCCGGTTTTTCGACGAGAACCTGAGTGAGGATCTGCGCGAAGCGGGGCGCAAGACCGGCGGTGTCTTTGCCGACTTTGCAGCGGGACTGCGATGGCACAAGGTGCTGGCGAAGCGCGGCTGGTCGGCACCGACGTGGCCCAGGGAATATGGTGGCACCGGCTGGACGGCCACTCAGCGCTACATCTTCGCACGCGAGTCCACGGCCGTGGATGCGCCGCGCATCTTCACCATGGGCATCCGGATGGTCGGCCCCGTGATCATGAAGTACGGCACGCCCGAGCAGAAGGCGAAGTACCTGCCGGGCATCGTGTCGGGCGACATGGTGTTCTGCCAAGGTTACTCCGAGCCGGGTTCGGGCTCCGACCTCGCCAGCCTCAAGACGCGCGCCGTGCGCGATGGCGACGACTATGTGATCAACGGGACCAAGATCTGGACCACGGGTGCACACGTTGCCAACCGCATGTTCTGTCTGGTCCGCACGTCGACCGAGGGCAAGCCGCAGGATGGCATCTCCTTCGTGCTGATCGATTCGATGGATCGGCCCGGCCTCACGGTGAAGCCGATCGTGACGCTGGCGGGCGACCACGAGGTCAATCAGGTCTTCTTCGATAACGTGCGCACGCCGGTCGCCAACCGTATCGGCCCCGAGAATGCCGGCTGGACAGTCGCGAAGTATCTGCTGGAATTCGAGCGCGGCGGCGATGCCTACACCCCGAATTTGCATGCGCGGCTGGAGGACGTGCGCCGCATCGCCCGGGAGGAGGTGGCCGACGGCTCGGGACGGCTCGCCGAGGAGCCCGGCTTCGCGCAACGGCTGGCCGAGGCCGATCTTGCCATCCAGGCTCTCGAAATGATCGAGCTGCAGGTCCTGTCCGACCTCAGTAAAGGCCGCAATCCTGGCGCGGTTTCCTCGCAGATGAAGATCAGGGGCAGCGAAACCGCGCAGGCCGTCGACCACCTCGGCGTCGAGGCGCTGGCCTGGTATGCCGCGCCGTTCGAGCCTGAGGCCCGCCTGCTGGGCCACAACGCCCCGACAGTGGCGCCAGACTACGGTCTCACGGCCATGCCGCTTTATCTCAATAACCGCGCGGCGACTATTTATGCCGGGTCGAACGAGATCCAGCGCAATATCATTGCCAAGGCCGTGCTCGGTCTGTGACCCAAAATGGTCTTACACATGACACACAGTTCATCGTTGCAATCCCTGTGTATCCCGCCTCATTTTCACACGGCTGGGATATCCCAGTGATGTTGTCTTGCGGCCATAGGTCGGGCCGACGTGAGGGGCGGGTCTTTTATGGCGATCGCGTCGACTATCGGCGGGGTGCTGGCGGCACATGCAACGCGTGATCCCGATTCGCCGGCCATCGTGCACCCTGTTTTGGGCACGATCTCCTTCGGAACCCTGATTGCTCATCTTCAAAGGCTCGACGACCAACTCCGTGCGGCGGGCATTGGCCCGACCTCTCGCGTGGGCATCGCCCTTCAGCGCGGGCCGGAAGCGGCGCTGCTCAGCCTGGCCGTGTGCTGCCGGGCGATCCTGGTCCCCATCAACCCCAACCTCGCGCCGGCGGACCTGCAGGCCGA
>JAFKFL010000007.1 GCA_017308235.1 Alphaproteobacteria bacterium
GCGCCGCAAGGCAGCGTCCGGCGCCAAGGTCCAGATCGGCAAGTCGGGCAAGTTCTGCGGCCAGAGCGCGGTCCAGATGCACGGCGGCATGGGCGTCACCGACGAGCTCTCGGTCAGCCACTATTTCAAGCGGCTGACCATGATCGACCTGATGTTCGGCAACCAGCAGCATCACCTGACGCGCTACAGCAACCTCGCGATGGCCGCTTAGTGCTTTCGGACCGCATGCTTCCAGCGCGCCATGAGCGCGCTGGAAGCGTGCGGTCCAAAAGAGCATGACCGCCATCCTCGACATCATCGTGCCGGTGTTCGGCATGGTCGCGGTCGGCTGGGCGATCGGACGCACGTCGCTGCTCACGCGCGAGGGACTGCGCGGTCTCACCAACGTCACCTTCTATGCGTTCTTCCCGGCGCTGCTGTTCCGCTCGATGTCGCGAGTGCAGATCGAGGGCTTGTCATTCGACATCCTGATCGTCTTTTTCGGCGCGGGCCTGCTGCTCTATGTCCTGCTGATGCCACTGGCGCGGGCGATGGGCATGCGGTTCGGCGAGCAGGCGATCTTCGCGCTCGCCGGCACCTTCTCCAACGGCGTCGGCATCGGCATTCCCTTCATCTCCTACGCCTTCGGGGAGAAGGGGCTGGTGCCGCTGCTCATGATCATCAGCGTCAATTCGCTGATCCTGCTGACACTTGCCTCCTTCCTGATGGAGATGGACGGGCAAGGCGGCGTCAGTGGCGGAAGATTCCTGCGCCAGCTGGGGGGCGCCACGCTCAAGATGCTGAAGCACCCGGTTATCCCGCCGATCTTCATCGGGCTCCTGTGGGGGGAGATCACCCACCTCGTGCCGGGGCTCGGCACACCTGTCGTGATCGATCGCGTCCTGCAGGGGCTTGCCGCTGCCGCGCCGCCGTGCGGGCTGATCATGGCCGGCGCCTCGCTTGCGCATGTGGGACTGAAGGAGCATTGGCAGACCGCCGCGATAACGATGGTCTTCAAGCTCGCCGTGCTGCCTCTGCTGGTCTGGCTGAGCGGCCGCTATCTCTTCACGCTCGATCCGCTCTGGCTCACCGTGGCGACGCTGAACGCCGCCCTGCCGGCCGGCGCCAACGTCTACTTGGTGGCGCAGCTCTATCGCACCGGCGTCGGGCTTGCGACCAATGCCGTGGTGCTGTCGACCGGCGCCAGCATTGTGACGCTTTCGATCGCGCTCCTGCTGCTGGGCGTGCATCCGGGCTAGAACTTGTAGGACAGGCCCAACAGGCCGAACGGTTGCGTGGGAGTCTCGACGATAGGACTGTTGGCGGCATCGCCCAAGAGCTGGGTGATGCCGGCCGTCGCCATGATCGACCAGCTTCGCGACAGGCCGTAGACGCCGGTCAGGCTGCCGGAAACGCTGCGCAGTCCGCTGCCGGGCTGATAGACGGGGAACCGCAGCGTCGAGTTGCTGGACTGGACGGAATCGACGCCGAACCATTGCTGCATGTATCTGCTGTCGGCCCAGGTGACGCCCGCTGTTGCGATCAAGGTGATCGACGGCACAATACGCTGGCGCACCGTGCCTTCGAAGGTCACGGTCGTACCGTTCTGGTTGCCGAACGCGCGGTCCGCCTGCAGCGACAGACCGAAGACATCGATATCAGCTCGCAGGAACAGGCTGCCGCGCGGCGCGGCGTCGATGTCGCCCATGCCGGCCAGCTGATAGAGCGCCCAGCTCTCACGACGACCGAACGAAACGCCGATCGACCCGCCGGCAGAGAAAGGCCCTGCGCGCAGAAAGACCACGCCGAGGCCGTCGCGCGTGTTGAGAAAGATCGTGTCGAGCGCGAGAAGTGCGGCACGGTAGGAGATGTCGGGCAGCGGCGCCGGCGTCACGATGAATGTCTTGGCGCCGGGAAAGGCCGGCGCGACGAGTGCGCCGGCCCCCAGGCTCGCCGACCAACTGCCGGGAGCGGGAATGGCAGCTTGTCGATCGGCGACCGTCGACGATGAGGCGAGAGGAGGCATTTTCGTTGGTTGCGTCTGGCCGCGGGCGGGACCGGCGGCGATCAGGCCGATCGTGCAGGCGGCGAGCATCAATATCATCGATTGGATCGTCGACCGCAGGCCGCCAACCGGGCGGCGGTACTTCGAATGCATGCGATTCGTCCTCTGAGCAGTGACTTGTGATCAGTGATCTGCCGGCGGCGCCGGCGCTCAGACTGACTAGGCGCGATACATTGCAGTAAGCTGGCCTGGGCCCGATCGCGGGCCCAATCTTTTCCGAGCGGACGTCAGGTTGCGGCAATGCTGTCGTGGGAACATCGCGGCGGCGGAGTGGTGAAAAAAATCGGATGCGTATCCTGCTGGTGGAAGACGAGATCGAGTTGGCCGCAGCATTGCGTGGCACGCTGAACCGGCGCGGCTATGTCGTGGATCACGTCCGCACACTCGAACAGGCACGGCTGGCGTCGCAGGAGCCGGGCGTGCGCGCCGTATTGCTCGATCGCCGGCTTCCCGACGGCGACGGACTTTCCCTTCTGCCATTCCTGCGCGCGATGGCCGACCCACCGCCAGTCATCGTGCTGACGGCGCTGGGGCAGACCGTCGAGCGAATCGAAGGTCTCGACGCCGGCGCTGACGACTATCTCGCCAAGCCGTTCGAGCTCGATGAGCTTTTGGCGCGGCTGCGCGCGGTGAGCCGGCGCCGCGCCGGCCTCACGCCCGAACCGCTGACCTTAGGCGCACTCTCGTTCGATGCGGTGCATCGCGAAGCCCAGATCGACGGTCGGCCGCTGCAGCTTCCGCGGCGCGAGCTTGCGCTCCTCGATCTGTTGCTGCGTCGCGCCGGCCGCGTGGTGCTGCGCGAGACGATCGAGGCGGCGATGTTCGGTTTCGACGATGCGCCGGCCTCCAACACGCTCGATTCGCATGTCTCGCGCCTGCGCCGACGGCTGGCCGAGCGTGGCGCGGGTGTTGCCATCCATGCGTTGCGCGGTGTCGGCTACATGGCCAAGGCCGAGTGAATGGATCGCCGAAAGCGCGGCGCGCCGTCGCTGGCCCGCCGGATCATCCTCGGTCTCGTCGTCATCCAGGCGTTGGTCGAATTGATCACGCTCGTCGCCGAGCCGATCGCTTCCGGTCGACTGTCGATCCGGCAATGGCTGGCCGCTGAGCAAGCCTCGCAACTGGTGGCGACATCTCTTGGCCGCAGGGAGACAGGTGAGCTCGCCCTCGTTCCCACGTCCGAGATGACGGCCTATCTCAAGGCCAACCCGGACTTCTGGTTCTTCGCCAGCGACGGCACCGAGCTGTTGCGCGGCGGCGTCGATCAGCCTCGCTTCGAACGCGGACCCGACGGCCAGCGGGTCGACCCCCGGCAAGGCTCGATGTTCGCCCTCGACACCGCGGTTGGGCGCGTGAGCGTCATGCTGGGCGGCCAGCACGGCGAGTTCCTCGATAGCGTCTGGGCCTGGTTGCGCGACCGGTTATGGGATCGGTTGATCAACCTGGCCATCGCCGCAATTGGCGTCACCGTGGTGATCGTCCCCGTCGTGCAGTTTCTCCTGCGCCCCGTTCGGCTTGCCGCCCGTGCAGCGATGGCGCTGGAACCTGGTCAAAGCGCGCCGGCCCTGCCGGTGCAGGGCGTTCCGGCCGAGATACTGCCCCTGGTCAGCGCCACCAACGCCGCCTTTGCCCGGCTGGAACGGGAGCACAATCGGCAGCGCCAGTTCATCGCCAACGCCGCGCACGAGCTGCGCACGCCGATCGCCATCCTGGGCATCCGGCTCGACGAGCTGCCCGAAGGCCGGGTCAAGCAGCGGCTGCGCCTCGATGTGCGCCGCCTCACGATGCTCGCTAACCAGCTTCTCGATCTGCAGAGGCTGCAGCATGGCGGCGCGGCGCCGCCGGATCGGATGGTCGACATGGTGGCGCTGGTGCGCGATGTCGCCGCCGAGATGGGACCGCTGGTGATCGATGGCGGCGGCAACCTCTCCTTCTGCACCGCTCGGCCGCAGCTCAAGGTCGCGGGCGACGAGCAGGCGCTGCGCGGCGTGTTCCACAATCTGATCGGCAACGCCCTCGCTCATGGCGGCAAAGGGGTCAAGATCGAGGTGCTCGTCGACGCCGATGGAGCGATCGTCGTGGCCGATTGCGGCGTCGGCGTCGGGGCCGAGGACCACGAGCGCGTCTTCGAGGCTTTCCAGCGCGCGACAAGCGGCGAGGGCTCGGCGGGCGCGGGCCTGGGGCTCTACATCGTGCGCGAGGTCCTGGCCGCGCATGGCGCGCAGATCGAACTGCGCGACGGCCGGCCGGGCGCGGTCTTTCGCATCCGTTTCTGACCGGCTGGCTCTGACTGGCTGGTTGGCGACGTGTCAGCGAAAGGCATCGATCCCGGTAAGAGCGCGTCCCACCGCGAGCGTGTGAATTTCGTGCGTGCCTTCGTAAGTCGAGACCGCTTCGAGATTGAGCAGGTGGCGGATCGGCGAGAATCCTAGGGTGATGCCATCGCCTCCGTGCAGGGCGCGAGCCTCACGCGCGACCTCAAGCCCCGCCTGAACATTCCGAAGCTTGCCGAGGCTGAGTTGCGCTGCGGTCACACGACCTTGTTCCCTCAGGCGCCCCAAGTGAATGGCAAGCATCGTGGCGTGGCAAACCTTCGAGCACATCTCGGCAAGGCGTTGCTGGGTCATCTGGAAAGCTGCCAGCGGATGTCCGAACTGGGTTCGCTCGAGCGATCGGGACAGTGCTGCATGGAAGCAATCGCGCGCCGCTCCCGCAGCACCCCAGAGGATCCCGTAGCGCGCTTCGCTGGTGCAGGAGAGCGGTGGGCGCGGACCGGAACCAAGGGGAAGCAATGCCGCCTCCGGCAGCCGAACGTCGGAGAAACTGAGCTCGGTCGAGGAAGAATGACGCATCGACACTTTGTCGGCGATTTCTACGGCGCTGAACCCCTTGGTTTTCGTGGGAACGACGAAGCCGCGAATGCCTCCTTCGGTCTTTGCCCAAACGATCGCGACATCCGCATCGACACCGTTGGTGATCCAGCGTTTCTGGCCGTTCAGCACCCAGTCGCGGCCATCATGCCGCGCGACCGTCCGCATACCGGCAATATCGCTGCCCGCACCGGGTTCGGTCAGCGCGAAGCAGCCGATGGCTTCTCCTGTCGCAAGCTGGGGCAACCATTCCGCGCGGTGTTCGGGCGAGCCGTACCGCGCCAGAGCGAACATCACGAGATTGTCCTGGGTCGACACGAGCTGACGGAAGGCAGTGTCACCCGCTTCGAGCTCGAGCATCTGCAAGCCAAACGAAACCGCCGGCGGAATTTGTGCGGCCTGCCCGATCAATTTGCCAAACATCCGATGCCGGCCGAACAACCGGGTTAGTTCACGCAACGGCGGCTTGGTCTTGAACCACTCCCGCGTATGAGGTCTCAGTTCGGTTTCGACGAACTGCCTCACGACATCGCGCTCATTTCGTTCGGCCGGAGAGAGCAGCGAGTCGAGAGCGAGAAAATCGGTCGGATCCGACGCGTATTTTCCGTGCAGCACTTCCGGCAACAGCCATTCCCGAACGGCGTCCTGTTCGGGGAACGAGACGTTCGTCATATCGAGCTATCCTTTGTCATGGCGGGGCATGTGCGCTTCCAACCTGCGCATCACTGCTGCAGGGGAGAACTATGCATTTTCGCGCAGTTGATGCGCGCAAACGCGCAGACATGCTCGCTAAACGCGTGGGCTCGGCTTACCGCAGCGGCCGGGTGATGGCGACAAGATGATCTATCACCACACGGATACGGGCCGAGCGGCCGATGTCGGGGTGATAGACGAGCGATAGTTCCCGCGTGGCTTCCTCGCTCTCGGCCACGCAGCGCAATTTCTTCTCTCCCTCGACAAGCACGTGGGGCAACGCGGCAAGTCCCATCCCTGCCCGGACAGCCGAAATCATCGACACCAGATCGTTGGCAAGTATCACAATGGGCCGTCCGCCCGAGACCTTGCGCAGCCAGCGCTGCTGTGGCGACGCGTCGAGCGCTTCGTCATAAGCCAGAAAGACTCGGTCTTCCTCGGCAACGGTGTTAAGATAGGTACGGGCGCCGTAGATTCCGTATCGGAGCCGCCCCAAGCTCCGGGTCTTCAGAGCGCTATGCTCGGGCTTCAACAGCCGCATCGCAATGTCGGCCTCTCGGCGAACAAGGCTGGCTGCGGTCGTGGCGCCGATGATGTTGAGGACAAGGCCCGGATGATCGCGGCGGAGTTTCGCAAGGCGCGGGACCAGCCAGAGGCTTGCGAAGGCAGGAGGTGCGCTGATCCTGACCCGTCCTTCGATCGCCGCCTCTCCGCCTTCCAGGCGCTGAATGGAAAAGACGGCCTGTTCAAGCGCACTCACACGCTTGGCGATGCGCTCACCTTCTGCGGTCAGCACATAACCGCGCGGCAGGCGGTCGAAGAGCTTGATCTTGAGTGCCCGCTCCAGACTGTCGATGCGCCGCGAAACCGTCGAATGATCGGCGCGAAGCCGCCGCGCGGTCGCCGAGAGATTGCCGTGGCGCACGAGTTCGGCGAAGAAACGAAAATCATCCCAGTCCATCTGCGAATTTTTGCACAGAAGCCGCGCGCTGATAAGCAATTCTCGCACGCAGACGTCATCCCTAGGTTGGCTCCCAGAAGGAGATCAACCATGCCCCTCAGTATTGCCATGACCGCGTCCGGCGGCGTCGACGTCCTCAAGCCAGTCCGTGCCGAGCTTCCGGCGCCCGGCGCTACCGAGGTGCGACTGCGCCAGACCGCGATCGGGGTCAACTTTGTCGACATCTATCAACGACTGGGCCTTTATCCCGTGCCCGGAATGCCTGCCGTGCTCGGGGTCGAAGGCGCTGGCGTGGTGGAAGCGGTGGGGGCCGACGTCAAGATTCTCCGCAGTGGCGATCGTGTCGCCTATGCCGGCCTGCCGATCGGCGGCTACGCAGAGATTCGCAATATTCCGGCGAACAGGCTGGTGCGTATTCCCGATGGCATCGACGATCGAATCGCGGCGGCCGCCATGTTGCGCGGTATCACCGCACACATGCTGCTCGATCGCGTGTGCCCGGTCCGCCCGGGCATGGTGGTGTTGGTGCATGCTGCTGCGGGCGGGCTGGGATTGATCCTGACGCAATGGGCGAAGCGTCTCGGCGCAACGGTGATCGGCACGGTCGGGTCGCCCGAAAAAGGAGAGCTCGCCCGGAGTCACGGCCTTGATCACGCGATCCTCTATCGCGACAAGGATTTCGTCGCCGAAGTCCGCCGCCTGACCAACGGCGCCGGAGTCGACGTCGCCTACGACGGTGTTGGAGGAGAAACGCTGACACGCACCCTTGACGCAGTGAAGGCGTTTGGAACGATCATCAGCATTGGCCAGGCCAGCGGGTCGCTGCCGTCGATTGCGCTCGGCGAATTGGGCCCACGCCGGTCGCTCTCGCTCGCGCGGCCCAGCGTCTTCGCCTACGCCAACGATCAGAAGTTCTATGCGCGAGCCACAACGGCAGTGTTGGAGCTGCTTGGACAAGGCCTGAAGGTCAAGATCGGCGCCGAGTTTCCCCTCACTGACGCGGCGAACGCGCAAACGCAGCTCGAGCGAGGGGCGACGGTTGGGTCAATTCTGCTGAGGCCTTAAGCAGGGAGGCGGCGCGACTTTCCTTTCCGAGGCTGATGCCTACACGCCAGGTCGCGCACGCTTGCGCATGACGAATGCCGGGCCGAAGCGGGTCGAGGTCTCGCCGAGCAACTCGAAGCCGCACTCGGCGTAGAAGGGGAGGGCTCGACGGCCGGCGATCACGTACAGCCACGTCGCCTGTTCAGCCGCTGCGACCTTCGCGGCCTCGTCGACGAGACGACGACCGATCCCTTGTCGCCAGGTGTGAGGCTCGACGAACAGCCCGTCGAGCTCCGCATCGCCGTCCGGCCGTGAAAGCACGACGCAGAAGCCGCCGATTCGGTCCCTGAACTCGGCAATATGGACGCGCTCCGCCTCGATCTGGTCTACGGCCAAGGCCATCGCATCGGGGTGCGCCAGCAAATCGGCGCGATGGTCGTCCCATTCAAGGGAGGCGCGGCGCTGCAGCTCTTCCAACGCTTGCCGTTCGTCGCGGCGGGCGAGGCGGACCAGGATGTCGGTCGGCATCGAATGATGATTACCTTATTGCTTCCCAGATCAGTGTCGCGCCTGCGATCAGCATCACGCCATCGAGCAGGCGCTGGAAGGTGGCGACATGCAATCGCTCGAGCAGCAGGCGCGCGGCATAGGTGCCGGCCATCACTGACGAGCCGGCGATCAGACCCTTCACGACGACGTCTGTCGGCAGGGCGCCCAGCGTGCGGAAAGTCGCAGCTTTGGAGATATAGAGCGCCAGCGAGCCTGCTGCTTCGGTGGCGATGAACGCACCTTTCACAAGGCCATAGGCGCTGAACAGCGGCACACTGAGCGGCCCTGTCGAGACGACGATGCCGGTCAGGAAGCCGATCGCGAAGCCCGACGGAACGAGCACGCCCGCGCCGATCTGGTAATTGCGGTTGGCGAGCCAGTGCCGCCCCGGGATCATGACCAGGAAGAAGACGCCGAGCGCGAGGTCGATGACCGAAGGCGGCAGCTCTAGGAGGGTGCGCGCACCAAGTGCGGCGCCGGGAATGCCGCCCAGCGCATAGGCCGCCGTCGCGCGCCAGTCGATCTCCTTCCACCAGGAGGTGATCTTGGCGAAGTTCGACATCAGCGCGACGATGGCCATGATCGGCACCGCTTCGATCGGGCCGAAGGCAAGGACCAACACAGGCAGAAGGATGACCGTGGCGCCCGTGCCGACAACGCCGCTTACCAGGCCGGCGACGGCACCAACGGCTAGGACAAGAGCGTAGGTCAGCATTTCCGAAAGAGGCTAGTACCCCGCATTCGCGCGCAGATACTTCTCGGCCTGTTCGATGGGAATGCCGCGGCGCCGGGCATAGTCCTCCACCTGGTCGTGGCCGATGCGCGCGACGCCGAAATACTGCGCGTCGGGATGGGCGAAGTAGTAACCCGACACCGCCGAGATCGGGATCATGGCGAAGCTTTCGGTGAGCGACAGGCCGGCGTTCTGGCCCGCGTTCAGCAGCCGGAACAGCTCGGGCTTCTGGCTGTGGTCAGGGCAGGCGGGATAACCGGGCGCCGGGCGGATGCCGCGATATTTCTCGCGGATGAGATCGTTGTTGGTGAGCGCTTCGTCGGGCGCATAGCCCCATATCGTCTTGCGCACGCGCTCGTGCAGGCGCTCGGCGAAGGCCTCGGCCAGCCGGTCGGCCAGCGCCTTCAGAAGGATGTCCGAATAATCGTCGCTGTCGGCCTTGAAGCGCGCAAGATGCGCCTCGATGCCGTGCCCCGCCGTCACGGCGAAGCCGCCGATCCAGTCCGATTTGGGCGAGATGAAGTCGGCTAGACACATGTTGGCCCGAGGCGCGCGCTTCTCGATCTGCTGACGCAGGAAGAAGAGGCGCGAGACCTCCTTGGCGTGGCTTTCGTCCTCGAACAGCACGACATCGTCGCCGTCGCGCCGGCAGGGCCAGAAGGCGACCACGCCTTTTGCCGTCAGCCACTTCTCGCGCACGATGCGGTCCAGCATCTTGCGCGCGTCGGCGTAGAGCTTGCGCGCGCTCTCGCCCACCACCTTGTCCTCGAGGATGCCGGGGTAGGTCCCGGCGAGCTCCCAGGCGCGGAAGAACGGCGTCCAGTCGATGCGCTCCACCAGCTCGTGCAGGGGATACTCGGCGAAGACGCGCGTGCTGCTGTTCAGCGCGGGCTTGGGCGGGATGTAATTCGTCCAGTCGATCTTGAAGGCGTTGGCACGCGCGGCGGCGAGCGGCACCAGCTTCTCCTTGCCGCCACCGGCGCGCTCGACGCGGATCGCCTCGTACTCGGCCGCGACCTTGGCTGCAAACTCGGACGCCTGGTCACCCGATTCCGAGACCAGCGCGGCGCAGACGCCGACCGCGCGCGAGGCGTCGAGCACATGCACCGTCGGGCCGTGGTAGCGCGGCGCGATCCGGAGCGCGGTATGGACCTTCGACGTGGTAGCGCCGCCGATCAGGAGCGGCAGCTGGAAATTCTGCCGCGTCATCTCCTCGGCCACCGTCACCATCTCGTCGAGCGACGGCGTGATCAGGCCGGAGAGGCCGATCAGGTCGGCCTTGTTGTCATTGGCCGATTTCAGGATCTCCTGGAACGGCACCATGACGCCGAGGTCGATGACCTCGAAGTTGTTGCACTGGAGCACCACGCCCACGATGTTCTTGCCGATGTCGTGGACGTCGCCCTTGACCGTCGCCATGACGATCTTGCCCTTGGACCGCGCGCCTTCGGTCTTTTCTGCCTCGATGTAGGGCAGGAGATAGGCCACCGCCTTCTTCATCACGCGCGCGCTCTTCACCACCTGGGGCAGGAACATCTTGCCCGCGCCAAAGAGGTCGCCGACCACGTTCATGCCGGCCATCAGCGGGCCTTCGATCACCTCGATGGGCTTGGCGATCTGCTGGCGCGCCTCCTCGGTGTCGGCGACGACGTATTGGTCGATGCCCTTGACCAGCGCATGCTCCAGCCGCTTCGTCACCGGCCAGCTGCGCCATTCCGCATCCTGCGTCTCGACGGTCTCGCCGGTGCCCTTGTATTTCGGTGCGAGCTCCAGGAGCCGCTCGGTCGAATCAGGCCGGCGGTTCAGGATCACGTCCTCGCAAGCGTCGCGCAGCTCGGCCGGGATCTGGTCATAGACCTCTAGCTGGCCTGCGTTGACGATGCCCATGTCCATGCCGGCCTGGATGGCGTGGTAGAGGAACACCGAGTGCATGGCCTTGCGCACCGGCTCGTTGCCGCGGAAGGCGAAGGAGAGGTTCGACACGCCGCCCGAGATCTTGGCGCCAGGGCAGCGCGCCTTGATGGCGCGCGTCGCCTCGATGAAGTCGACGCCGTAGTTGTTGTGCTCCTCGATGCCCGTCGCCACCGCGAAGATGTTGGGATCGAAGATGATGTCCTCGGCCGGGAAACCGACCTTGTTCACCAGGATGTCGTAGGCGCGGGCGCAGATCTCGATCTTGCGCGTCTGTGTATCGGCCTGGCCCTTCTCGTCGAAGGCCATGACCACGACGGCGGCGCCATAGCGGCGCACCTTGCGGGCGTGCTCGATGAAAGGCTCGATGCCTTCCTTCATGGAGATCGAGTTCACGATCGGCTTGCCCGCGACACACTTCAGCCCGGCCTCGATCACGCTCCACTTGGAGCTGTCGATCATGATCGGCACCCTGGCGATGTCAGGTTCGGACGCGATCAGCTTCAGGAACGTATCCATCGCCTTTTCGGCGTCGAGCAGGCCCTCGTCCATGTTGATGTCGATGATCTGCGCGCCGGCCTCGACTTGCTGGCGCGCGACCTCGACGGCGGCGGCATAGTCGCCGTCCAGGATCAGCTTCTTGAACTTCGCCGATCCCGTGACGTTGGTGCGTTCGCCGATGTTGATGAAAGTGGCCCGGGTCTCGGGCTTGGCGTTCTCGGTCATTTTCGAACTCAAAAGAAACTCGCTGCTTCCATGCCGGAGAGGCGGAGCGCCGGCGGCAGGACGTGCCACTGGCGCGGCTTCACGCCCTTCACCGCCTCGGCGATTGCCTTGATGTGGGCGGGCGTCGTGCCGCAGCAACCACCCACCACGTTCAGCCAGCCGTTCTCGGCCCAACCCCTTACCAGCTTGGCCGTCATCTCGGGCGGTTCGTCGTAGGCGCCGAGCTCGTTGGGCAGACCGGCGTTGGGATAGATGCAGACCAGCCCGTCGACCTGCGGGTTGAGCGCGTTCACGTAAGGATGCAGCTCGGTGGCGCCGAAGCTGCAGTTCAGCCCCATGGTGAGCGGCCGGGCATGGCGCACCGAATGCCAGAAGGCCTCGACCGTCTGGCCTGAGAGGTTGCGGCCGGCAAGATCGGTCAGCGTCATGGAGACCATGACGGGGATCTCCTCGTCGCGCGCCTCGCCGGCCTCGTCGACAGCGACGATCGCGGCCTTGGCGTTCAGCGTGTCGAACACGGTCTCGACCAGGATGAAATCGACGCCGCCATCGAGAAGGCCGTCGACCTGCTCGCGATAGATGCCCTTCACCTCGTCGAAGGTGACGGCGCGATAGCCCGGATCGTTGACGTTGGGCGAGACCGACAGCGTCTTGTTGGTCGGGCCGAGCGCGCCCACGACGAAGCGCGGCTTGGCGGGGTTGCGTTTCGTGGCCGCGTCGGCGCAGGTGCGGGTCAGCTTGGCGGCAGCGAGGTTGATCTCGCGCGCCATGCCCGCGATGCCGTAATCAGAGAGGCTGATCGCGTTGGCATTGAAGGTGTTGGTGGCCAGCAGGTCGGCGCCGGCCGCGATATAGTCCTTGCAGATCGCGCCGACCACGTCAGGCCGGGTAAGGTTCAGAAGGTCGTTGTTGCCTTTCTGGTCGTGGGTGAAATCGCGACCGCTGCGAAAGCCCGCCTCGTCGAGCTTGTAGGTCTGGATCATCGAACCGTAAGGCCCGTCCTTCACCAGGATGCGCTCCTGCGCGAGCGCGCGGAGCTGCTCGGCCTTTTCGATGCGTGTCATGACGGACTCCTTTGCGGGCGCACGCCCAACAAATGGCAGATCGCGAACGTGAGGTCCGCGCGATTCAGGGTGTAGAAGTGGAACTGCTCGACGCCTTCGCTCTGCAGGCGGCGGCAAAGATCGCCGGCCACGGTGGCGGCGATCATGCGCCGGGTCTCGACATCCTCTTCAAGGCCGTCGAACAGGTGGGCGAGCCAGCTCGGTACCTTGGAGCCGCATCCGCCGGCCATCTTCTGGATGCCCTGGAAGTTCGACACCGGCATGATGCCCGGCACGATCGGCACATTGACGCCAACCGTGGCCGCGCGGTCGCGGAAGCGCAGAAAATCCTCGGCCTCGAAGAAGAACTGGGTGATGCAGCGCTCCGCACCCGCATCGACCTTGCGCTTGAGATTGTCGAGATCGGCTTCGTTGTTCGCCGAATCGGGATGCTTCTCGGGGTAACCGGCGGCGCTGATCTGGAAGGGACCGATTTTCTTCAGGCCGGCGATGAGCTCGGCGGCATTGGCATAGCCGCCGGGGTGGGGCGTGTATTTGCCGCCGATGCCGCCGGGCGGATCGCCGCGCAGCGCCACGATGTGACGGATGCCCGCGTCCCAATAGGCGCGCGCCACGTCGTCGATTTCATCTCGCGTGGCGGCAACGCAGGTGAGATGGGCCGCGGGATCGATCCCGGTCTCCTTCTTCAGCCGCACAACTGTTTCGTGCGTGCGCTGGCGCGTCGATCCGCCGGCGCCATAGGTGACGGAGAAGAACGTCGGCCGCAGCGGCGTGAGACGCGTCACGGTCTCCCACAGGGTGCGTTCGGCCGCCTCGGTCTTGGGCGGCGAGAACTCGAACGACACCTCCAGCCGCTGCGGGGCGCGCGCCGGGAAGTGGGCGTCGTTGAGGCCGAACGGGGCCGCGCTCATCGGCTCGGCATGGAGTGGGCCGGTGTCGGGACTCATCGAGAAACTCCCCCTTGTGCGGACAGACTGGACAGGCCGGCCGAGCGCGGCGCCGTGCGCTCCGGCAATTCACGCTCGCCGCGCCAGATGCCGGTCATCAAGCGCCGGCCGGGAAAATGGATCGGTTCTAGCGGCGTGAGGCCGGCGCTTCTCAACCAGCCCTGGACCTGATTGTCGGCGAAGCCCAGGTGGACGTGCGCATGCTCGCGCTTCAGCTCGACAAGATCGTGCGGCGAGAAGTCGACCACCAGCACTACGCCACCCGGCCGCACCACGCGTGCAGCCTCGGCCAGCGCGGCCGCCGGATCGTCGGCGTAGTGCAGTACGTGGTGGATGGTGACCACGTCGAAGCTCTCGGCCTCGAAGGGCAGGGCATACATGTCAGCCTGGCGGATGTCGGCATTGTCGATGCCGGCACGGGCGAGGTTGGCGCGTGCGAGTGCCAGCATCTCGCGGCTCTGATCGACGCCCACCGCCTGCTCGACCCGGGGCGCCAGCACTTCCAGCAGCCGGCCGGTGCCGGTGCCGATGTCGAGCAGCCGACGCGCGCCGATCGGGAAATGATGGGCCAGTGCCAGCTCGATCTCGCGATCGGCCACGTGCAGGGCCCTGAGCTCGTCCCAGCGCTGGGCGTTGTCGCGGAAGAAGCGCACGGCCGCGGTCTGGCGGCGCTGCTGCAGGGCATCGAGCCGGGCGCGGTCGGTGGCAAGCCGCGGATGCTTGGGGTCGAGGCGTCGCACGAACTCGCGCACCAGTGCTGCGTCGTCGCCCTCGGTGACGAGGCGGAAGCGCGTGAACTGTGCCTCGCGAAACCGCTCCAGCAGGCCGCCCTCGACCAGAAGCTTCAGGTGCCGCGAGACGCGCGGCTGGCTCTGGCCAAGCACATGCACGTAGTCGCTGACCGTCAGATCCTCACGCGCGGCCAACGCCAGGATGCGCAGTCGAGTGTCTTCCGCCGCCGCCCGAAGCAAAGTGAGAAGGTGATCCATAGTCTGAATGATATAAGCATATCTTTATGTGTGCAAGGCACATGTATGTGCAGGGACCGATACGAGAATGTGGCCGCAGCGCCACATTTTACGGGCTGTTGCTCTCGCACCTCTTCAAACTGGACCGGGCCTATGCAACACTTCTCTGAGTGGCGGCCCGTACAGGGCCGTCTTTTAGCGTCCAGGCCCTGAGGGGGGTCGGCAGGGGGCTGGATTGACGTCCATGGGCGAGGGTTCTGTGAAAAAATTGGCGGACATCCGCCGGTCAGCAATGGCTGCGATTGCGGCCACGACGTTGCTTGCCGGCTGCGCGACCCGTGACACGGGGGCGGCCGATGTCTGGGATCCGCTCGAGGGACCGAACCGGTTCATCTTCGCGATCAATCAGACCGTCGACATGATCGCCATCCGGCCGGTCTCGGTGCTCTATCGTGACTGGATGCCCAAGCCGGCCCAGCGCAGCGTGCACAATGCGATGCAAAACCTCGGCGAGCCGGTCACTGCCCTCAACGATGCAGTCCAGGGTGATGGCCACCAGGCCATGACCTCCGTGGCACGCTTCCTGGTGAACACGACGCTTGGCGTCGCGGGCCTGTTCGATGTTGCCACGTCGTTCGGGCTCAAGAAGAGCGACAACGACGCCGGCCAGACGATCGGCTACTACGCCGGCGTCCAGCCCGAGAACGGTGGCTTCTACCTGATGCTGCCCCTGATCGGGCCGTCCAATGCGCGTGACGCCGTCGGTCTGGTGGCCGATTCGGCGGTCGATCCATTCGGGATCGCGATCTACAGCCTAAGCAGCAGCACGGCCTACTGGATCTATGCCGGCACCCGCTACGGCACCACGGTGATCGACACGCGCGTGCGGACCATGACAGCACTCGACGACCTGCAGCGAAACAGCGTCGACTATTATGCGGCCCTGCGCAGCGCCTATACGCAGCGCCGCGCCGAGCAGATCCGCCTGAAGCGGGACAGAACCAGCCCACAGGCCGAGTTGGAGCGACGCGACAATCTCGCCTTGGTACGCTAGGACTTCGTTCTTAAATCTAATCACGGATTTTCCCGGTCGTTCATCTCGCAGGGGGAGGTTGGTGTTGCTCGCCCGTCGTCGAAACATGCTGCATCTGGCCGCCGGAGCGGCCGCCGTCGTCGTCGCGCCCCGCCTTGCCGCGGCCGACCTCGATCCCGCCGCCCAGCTGATCCAAAGGACTGCGTCCCAGGTGATCGAGCTCATCAAGACCAGGACGGGGGCCGCACGCGAGTCCGGCATTCTGCAGGTGCTCGAGGCCGATTTCGACCTGAACTACATGGGCCGTTCGGCGCTGGGTGTTCACTGGAACCAGGCCACGCCCGAGCAGCGCGATCGCTTCCTCAAGGCCGCGGCCAATGCCGAAGCGCACGCCTATGCCGAGCGGTTCGGCCAATATGGCGGCCAGACGCTGACCCTGGGCCGTGTCACCAACCGGGGCGGCAGTTCGTTCGTCGAGAGCAAGCTCAACCAGAGCGATGGCGAGCCGATCTCGATCACCTGGGAAGTGCGCAACGAGGGGCAGGGCCCGCGCATCGTCGACGTCAAGATCGAGGGCGTGAGCATGGTTATGACTAGACGATCGGATTTCAATTCCTACATCCAGAACCACGGCGGCAAGGTCGAGTCGCTGATCGACGAGCTGGAAAGCCGGGCCAAGCGATGAATTGCGGCTGCGGCGGTCTGGTCTTAAAGTAATCGGTGGGAGGCCTTTCGATCGGTCCCGCCGCTAAGGTCGGGGGACCGAAGGAGAGCGCCAATGGATAGCGCAGTCGTCAAGAACACGGCCGAGCGCCGCTCGGTCGATCCGGTCTGGAGCAAGATTCGGGAGGCCGCGCAGGCGGCGGCCAATGCCGAGCCTGTGCTGGCCGGAACGTTACACGCCACGATCCTGAGCCAGCCGCGGTTCGAAAACGCGCTCAGTTACCATCTCGCGCGCCTGGTCGGCACGACCGAGGTGCCGGCGGCCCTGATCCGCCAGACTTTCGACGAGGCGTTGAATGCCGATCCCACCATTGGGCTCGCCGCGCGCGCCGACATCATGGCGGTCGCCGAGCGCGACCCGGCCTGCACCTCGCATCTCGATCCGCTGCTCTGGTTCAAGGGCTATCAAGCGCTTCAGGTCTATCGGGTCGGTCACTGGCTGTGGAAGCAGGGCCGGCACGCGTTGGCTCACTATCTGCAAAGCCGCGCGAGCTCGCTGTTCGGGCTCGACATCCATCCCGCCGCGCTGATCGGCAAGGGCCTCTTCCTCGACCATGGCACCGGCATCGTGATCGGCGAGACCGCGGTCGTGGAGGACGGCGTCTCGATGCTGCACGGCGTGACGCTGGGTGGCACGGGCAAGGAGCGCGGCGATCGCCATCCCAAGGTCCGGCGCGGCGTGCTGCTGGGCGCCGGCGCCAAGGTGCTGGGCAATATCGAGATCGGCATGTGCGCCAAGATCGCCGCCGGCAGCGTGGTGCTGGAGCCGGTGCCGGCAGGCTGCACGGCCGCCGGCGTGCCGGCGCGCATCATTGGCTGTGTCGACGTGCCCGAGCCCGCGCTGGAGATGGATCAGCGGATCTGACCGACAACGGCTAGCTGCTCCTCGGAGGCGGGTAGTCGGACCGCTTTCAGATCGCCACAACGAGGCCAAGGTTCTTCCCGCGACCCAAACCAATATCGGCAGGTTTTCCGTTGGCAGATCAGAAAGGGACCGCCGTTGAGGTCGTACTCAACGACAACACTGTCGCCGGCGATCACACCATAAGTACGGCGGTGATCGCGCCCGTCAGCGCCGTGACCGTGAACACGACCAGGGTGATGAAGGATAGGACCGTGCGCTCCCTCTGCCGCGCACGGGCTTCGCGCCTCAAGTGGTAGTCCACTTCTATTGGCGCGCGATCGCGCCAGCCAGCGATCGGATCGATCATGGCTTTCCCCCAAGTGACGCCACGCGCGGATATGGATCGGGTGTCTGCTGCCCTTCCCAAGGCAGCAGAACCCACGATCAGCCCATCGGACCTTTCGGCCCGCTGTTGTCGCCGTGACGATGTCCCCACACACCGTTGTCCTGTCCGGCAGCACGGACAGCAGTCCGAGCCATCGCCCAGGTACGCAGTCGAGACCCCTCCCGGCCGCGCGATACACAATCTACGGATGTCGAGCGGGCGAATCTTTTCAGGACGCGGCCAAAATTGTGACAACTGGGAGCGAACAGCCTGATGGGACGGCTGAAATGCAGCCGGAGCCGCGGAGCGTTAGCGGCTAGTAGACGTCCGCTTGATACCGGCCCTTCTTCTTGAGATCCGCAACGAAAGCGCCGGCCGCTGTGTCGCTCATGCCGCCGTGTTCGGCAGTGATGGCGACCATCGCTTTCTCGACGTCGCTGGCCATCCGCTTGGCATCGCCACAGACATAGAAATGTGCGCCGCGTTGCAGCCAGGCCCAAAGCTCCGCAGCCTCGGCGTGCATGCGGTCCTGTACATAGGTCTTGGGCGTCGACTGATCGCGCGACCAGGCAAGGGAGAGCCGGGTCAGGGTTTGGGCCTCTTGCAGGCCCGCGAATTCGTGCTCGTAGAAGAAATCGCAGGCGCGGCGCTGGTGACCGAAGAACAGCCATGTATCGCCGGGCGCCTGGGTGATCATCCGTTCCTGCAGGAAGGCGCGGAACGGCGCCACACCGGTTCCAGGTCCCACCATGATGATGGGTGCCTCGGGATTGGCCGGCAGAGCGAAGTTGTGCGCCCGCTGGATGTAGACTTTCAGCGGCGTACCGGGTGCGAGGACGCGCGATAGGAACGTGGAGGCGACGCCCAGCCTCTCGCGGCCGTCGATCTGGTATCGGACATGATCGACCGTGAGCGCGAGCCGGTTGGGATCGACCTTGGGCGAGGACGAGATCGAGTAGAGCCGGGGCTGCAGCCCCTCCAGGCATTCGACGAAGGCTTCGGGGTCGGGCCGGATACCAGGGAACTTCTGCACTGCTGCCAACACGTCGAGCGTGGCGGCGTCACCGTCGGGATCCTCGCCTTGTGCCAGCGCCTTGGCCTTCGCCTTGCGCGCGCCACCCACCATGTACGAGACGAACTCGAACAGCATATCGGGCGCGGCGCCCAGCGACATGTCGTGGGTGAGTACGTCCTGCAGTGGCTTGCCGCCGACCGGAAAGTCCGCGGGCGCGTTAATTGCCTCGATCACGGCCGCAACGAGTGCGGGATCGTTCGCGGGATAGATGCCGAAGCTGTCGCCGACCGTGTAGCCGAGGCCCGAATCCGCAAGGTCGAACTCGATGTGCCAGGTCGATTTCTCCGACTCGCCTCTGTTCAGGAGCATCCGCGAAAGGAACCGCGCTTCGACCGGCATCTCGCGCGAATAGCCGGGTTCGGCCGGCGCTTTGGGCTCAAGGCGTGCCACCACTTTTGCTTCGGCCTTGGCTTTTTCTTCGTCGGGGTCGATGGCGCCGCCGCCCATCTCCTCGATGAGCTTCTTCAGCATGCGCGACGTTTCCTTGCCGCCCGGCACGCAGAGATTCAGTCGTTCCTCGGCGTGCTGCACGATCTCGTCGGCGTAGGTCTCGCAGGTGTAGCCACACTGACCGCAATCCTGCTGCGCCATGGCCGCCATCATGCGCCGCCGCATGGGACGCTTCTTGGCCATCTCCATGCGATCGGCGAGGGACAGGGTCGGATCGTGCCAGGGTGCGCCATCGTCATCGCCATCCGCCATCGGATCGCGGAAGGAGGGATCGGCCGCGGCGGGCAAGGGCGGTAGCGCTGGGTTCGTGGGAAGAGCCGATAGGAGGCCCGCGAAGAAGCCGTTCAACCAGGCGCGTTGCTCCTCGCTGAACGGCGCATCCTCGGGGATGAGGTTCACGACCGGCGGAACGTCGGTCGGCCTCTCGGGCATCTCGATCGGCAAGGGCTTTTCCATCACCGACATGAATCAAACTCCCGCCAGGCGGTGCAGGCTTTCATCGTCGTGGCGCTGGGCGAACTGCTGGAAGGTTTCGTTCGGACTGGCGCGATGGGCGAGGTAGGCGGCGAGCAGGCGCTCGATGAAGGCCGGCGTATCCGTCGCCTTGATCTCGCGCGCGAACTCGCGGCCGATTTTCGCATCGCTGCCGTAGCCGCCGCCGATCACGACGTTGTAGCCGTCGACCGTGTCGTCCTCGCCTGCGGCGACGCGCGCGCCCACGAGGCCGATGTCGCCGATATAGTGCTGGGCGCAGGAGTTGGGGCAGCCCGTGAGATGGATGTTGATCGGCGTGTCGAGCTTGATGCGTGGATCGCAATGCTCGGCGATGGCGATCGCCATCTCCTTGGTGTGCGCGTTGGCGAGCTTGCAGCCCGAGGAGCCGGTGCAGGCGACCAGCCCGGCGCGCAGTGGCGAGACAGTGAGCGAGAGACCGGCTGCGGCGATGCGCTGGGCGAAGGCCGCGCGGTTGGCCTCGGCGATGCCCGACACGAGAAGGTTCTGCCACACGGTGAGGCGGACATGGCCGTCGCCCAACTCGCTGGCGGCATCGGCCAGGATGCGCATCTGCGCCGGCTCGAGCCGACCTACCGGCAGGGCGATGCCGGCATAGTAAAGGCCGACCTGCTTCTGCGCATGGAAACCGATATGGGCCAGCCGGTCCTGCGGGGGACGGGGCAGGACGTGTTGCTGCTCGACGCGATCGAGCTTGTGGCCGAGCTTCTCCTCGACAGCGGCCAGGAACTTTTCCAGGCCCCAGGCATCGATCAGGTACTTCATGCGGGCCTTGGCCCGGTTGGTGCGGTCGCCATGGTCGATGAAGACACGCACGATGGCGTCCGCGACTTTGGTCGAGTCCTGTGGCGCGACGACGACGCCGGTCGGTCGCGCGAGATCCTTGTGGCCGGTGATACCGCCCAGCCCCAGCCGATACCAAACGCCCGGTGCCACCGCGGCACCTTCCGCCACCTGCACGGCGGTGAAGCCGATGTCGTTGGTCTCCTCCAGTGTCGGGATCGGTCCGCCGCCGTCGAAACTCACATTGAACTTGCGCGGCAGGCCGGTGAGGGAGCGGTCATTCAGCACATGGAAATGCCAGCGCCTGGTGTCGGGTCTCGTATCCAGAAGCTCGTGCGACGCGATGCCTGCCGTCGCATCGCCCGTGACGTTGCGGATGTTGTCGGCGCCGGAGCCGCGCGAGGTGAGGCCGAGGTCCTGCACCGCCTCGACCACATTGGTGGTGTTCCTGGCCTCGATGCCGCGGATCTGAATGTTGGCGCGCGTCGTCACGTGCGCGTGACCCGCACCCCAGGTCTCGGCGATGTCGGCGATGCCCGCAAACTGGCGTGCGCTCAGGATGCTGTTGGGCATGCGCAAGCGTGCCATATAGAAGGGCTGGTTGGGCGCGAGATAGAAGAGGCCGTAGAAGCGCCAGCGGAAATTGTCCGCGGGCTTGGGATATTCATTGCGCGCGGCCTGGTCGCAAAGCCGCGCGTAGCCATTGAACGGATGCTCCTCGCGCTTCCATTTTTCCGGATCGGCCAGCTTCTTGCCATCGGCTTCGAAGCGCGCCATGGCGGCAAGATGTGCGGCGTCCGGCCCGCTGGGCGCAGGCTCGGTGGGAACAGGAGCGCGTGCACCGCTGCGTCCGGCCTGCAGACCGGACGCGAACCCTTCGAGGTAGCGCTTCTGCTCAGGCCGGAAATCCTGCGCGCTCACGGATCTCACTCGGCGGCGACAGGGGCGGCGACCGCATCACTGACGGCCGCCGTCCTGGGGCGATAGGTCAGGTAGATCGCGAGGCCGGTGAAGACGAAACCGCCAACGAAATTGCCGAGCGTGACCGGGATCTGGTTCCACAGCCACCAATCACTGAGCGTCACCTTGGCGCCCATCAGCATGCCCGTGGGAATGATGAACATATTGACGACAGCGTGCTCGAAGCCCTGGGCGAAGAAGACGAAGATGGGCAACCACGCCGTTACCACCTTGCCCACCGTCGAGGTGGTTGTCATTGCGAGCACCACGGCGAGGCATACCATCCAATTGCAGAGCATGGCGCGCACAAAGGCGGTGATCCATCCGGCCACACCGAACGCCGCGAAGCCGTTGGTCTTGGCTTCGGCGACCTGCACGATGCGCTGTGCGACACCGGCCGGTGCGATCGCCCACATGTCGGTGAGCGCGATCGCCAGCAGCACGCCGTACAGCACACTGCCGACGAGATTGCCGAGGAACACCCAGCAAAGATTGACGCACACATCGCGCAAGGTGGCGCGACCCTCGATATAGGGCAGCGGCAGAAGAGCAAAGCTGCCCGTCAGCAGCTCGAGTCCCAGAAGCACGATCGCGACCAGGCCGATGGGAAAGATGATAGCGCCGACAATCGGCTGGCCGGTCGTCACCGCTCCGGTAAAGGCGAGGCTTGTCGCCACGCCCAGGATCGCGCCCGACAGAATGCCGCGAACGAAGAGATCGGTGGGCGCAATCGCGAGCTTCGCCGTCCCTGCATCGACCATCGCCTGGGCAACAGTGGTCGGTTTCACATAATCCATGGCGATCCTCATGCTTGGTTGCGGTCGGTTCCCGACTCCACCAGCAAGGGGTATGCCAATGCGCTTGGCTCAAATAACATCCCGCGCATGTGATTGGAGTCAACAAGCCGCGTGATGCGATGCTCGATTTTGCCAATGCCCTACAATTTCTTGTTTTTCCGCCTTGGACGATTGGGCAATCTTGCCGCGAGCAGGGCAACCCGCCGGCGCTATGCATAGCGAAGCGGCTCAACATCAATGGGGAATGTGATGCCTGATGCTGCCCGCCCTGTAGGCTCCCGATCGCTCTGGAGTCGCATTGCCGCCTTGGCGGTGGCGTTGGTCGTTGTCGCCGGCCTCGTCTGGTACTTCGTGCGTGGTGCCGACAAGCCGCCGCCCGCCGCCGCGCAGTCCACCCCAGCCGTCGGCGTGCGTGCCGTGACCAAGCGCGGCGTCAGCCAGTCGTTCGAGTTCGTGGGCCGCATCAAGGCGATCGATAAGGTCGAGGTGCGGGCTCGCGTCGAGGGCTTTTTGGAAAAGGTCCTGTTCCGCGAAGGCCAGGACGTCAAGGCAGGCGATCTGCTCTATCAGATCGAAAAGGTGCAGTTCGACGCGCAGGTCCAGCAGGCCAAGGCCAACCTCGCCTCAGCCGAGGCCGAGTCGACCAATGCCGATCTGCAATACAGCCGCCAGCTCGATCTCTCCAAGCGGCAGTACAGCCCGCAATCGACGGTCGACCAGCAGAAGGCCGCCGTCGATACAGCGAACGCCAGGATCCTGCAGTACAAGGCGGCGCTTACCCAGGCGCAGGTCAATCTCGATTACACCGACATTCGCTCGCCGATCGCCGGCCGCATCGGCCGCACGACTTATACTGTCGGCAATCTCGTCAACCCGGCGAGCGGCGTGCTGGCGACGATCGTGAGCCAGGACCCGATCTACGTACTCTTCCCGGTGAGCGTGCGCGAACTTGAGACGATCCGCGAGGCACGGCGAAAGGAGGGAGGGGGCCTTGTCAAGATCGACATTCGCCTGCGCCTCTCCGACGGCAGCGAATATCCGCACAAGGGCGTGTGGAACTTTACCGATCCGCAGGTCGACCAGCAGACCGACACGCTGATCATGCGCGCGACGGTGCCCAACCCCGACCGCACGCTGTCCGACGGCCAGTTCGTAACGGCGATCATCCGCGAGCGCCGCGAGGAGCCAAAGCTTGTGATCCCGCAGGCGGCGCTGCAAGTCGACCAGTCGGGTTATTACGCGCTGGTCGTCGACAGCCAGCACAAGGTCGAGCAACGCCGTCTCAAGACCGGCCCCAACCTCGACACCGACGTCGTCGTCACCTCAGGCGTCAACGAGGGCGACAAGGTGATCGTCGATGGCATCCAGAAGGTCCGGATAGGCCAGATGGTGCAGGAGACGGTGCTCCCCAATCCCGTAGCAGCCGGCGGCTGACCAATGATCTCCAGCGTCTTCATCGATCGGCCGCGGCTTGCCTTCGTCGTATCGATCGTCATCACACTGGCTGGCCTGATCGCGATCTTCTCGATCCCGGTGGCACAGTTCCCCAATATCGTGCCGCCGCAGGTGTCGCTCACCACGCTCTATCCAGGTGCCGATGCCGAGACCGTCGAGGCGACCGTCGCCCAGCCGATCGAGCAGCAGATCACCGGCGTCGACAATGCGCTCTATTACCAGTCGGCCAGCGCCGCCGACGGCAGCTATTCGCTGAACGTCACATTTGCGCTCGGCACCGATCCCGACATCAACACGGTGAATGTGCAGAACCGGGCCCAGCTCGCTACGCCGCTCCTGCCGCAGGAGGTGCAGCGCCAGGGCCTGGTGATCCGCAAGAAGTCACCGGCGCTCCTGCAGGTGATCAGCGTCTACTCGCCCAAGAACACGCACGACGCGCTCTATCTCAACAATTACGCCACCATCAACATCATCGACCCGCTCTCGCGCATCCGTGGCGTCGGGCAGGCGAGCCTGTTCGGTGCGCTCGACTATTCGCTCAGGCTCTGGCTCGATCCCGACCGGCTAAATGCCTTCAACCTCGCGCCGTCCGACGTGGTGGCGGCTGTGCAGAGCCAGAACGTGCAGGCAGCGCTCGGCCGCATCGGTTCGGCGCCGACTCCGCAATTCCAGCAGCTCCAGCTCACCATCAAGACGGAGGGGCGGCTCACCAAACCCGAAGAATTCGCCAACATCGTCATACGTGCCAATCCCGACGGCTCGGTGGTGCGGGTCAAGGACGTCGCTCGCGTCGATCTCGGCGCCAAGTCGCAGGAACGCTACAGCCGCTTCAATGGTGCGCCGGCAGCGGCGATCGGCATTTTCCAGTCGCCGGGCGCCAACGCCGTCGAAGTCGCACAAAACGTCCGCAAGACCATGGAGGAGCTGAAGCAGCGTTTCCCCGAAGACCTCACCTACCAGATCTTCTGGGATTCGACGGTATTCGTGACCTCGACCATCAACGAAGTCATCAATACGCTGGCGATCGCCTTCGTGCTGGTCGCGATCGTCGTCTTCTTGTTCCTGGGCAAACTGCGCTCAACCTTGATCCCGCTGGTTGCCGTGCCGGTGTCGATCATCGGCACCTTCGCGGTGATGCTGCTGATCGGCTATTCGGCCAACACCGTGTCGCTGCTGGCGCTGGTGCTTGCCATCGGCATCGTGGTCGACGACGCCATCGTGGTAATCGAGAACGTCGAACGCGTGATCGAGGAGGAGCCGGAACTATCGGTTCCCGAGGCGACCAAGAAGGCGATGAACGAGATCACCGCACCGATCATCGCCATCACGCTGGTCTTGCTTTCGGTCTTTGTCCCGGTCGCCTTCATCCCTGGAATCAGCGGCCAGCTCTTTCGCCAGTTCGCGGTCGCGGTCTCGACCGCAATGATCATCTCGGCGATCAATGCGCTGACACTGAGCCCGGCGCTGTGCGCCGTGCTGCTGAAACGCGGCGACACGCGACGCGGCCTGATGAGCTACGTGCTGGGTTCCATCGACCGCGTGCGCGACGGCTACGTCTCCGTGGTGCGCCGCCTGGTGCGGGTGGCCGCGTTCGGAATCATTGCGGTGGCAATCGCGGGCGCGGGCGCCTTTGGCGTCCTCAAGATCACGCCACAGGGATTCCTGCCGGCCGAGGACCAGGGTGCGTTCTTCGCCGCCATGCGGCTGCCCGAGGGCGCCTCGCTCAATCGCACCCAGGAGATCGTGGCTCAAGTCGAGAACATCATCCGGCCAATGCCTGGCGTGCAGGGGGTACTGTCGGTCGTCGGGCTCAACTTCATCGACTATGTGGTGTCGTCCAACAGTGCCTTTTTCGTGGTCCCGCTGAAGCCCTATGCAGACCGCAAGGATGCCCAGGAGAAGGTCGACGCGATCATTGCGAGCTTGCGGCCCAAACTCGCCTCGATCCAGGGCGCCATCGTCTTTCCGTTCAACCTGCCGCCCATCCTGGGCCTGGGCAGCACCGGCGGCTTCCAGTACGTGCTTGAAGCGTTGCAGGGCCAGTCGCCGACGGATATCGCCGCAGTCATGCGTGGCCTCCTGGTGGCTGCCAATCAGCAGCCCGAGCTCGCGGCCGTGTTCTCGACCTTTGCCGCCGATACGCCGCAGATCTATCTCGATATCGATCGCGACAAGGCGCAGGTGCTGGGCGTGAAGGTGAACGACATCTTCAACGCCCTGCAATCGACCCTGGGCGGCTTCTACGTCAACGACTTCAACCTGTTCGGCCGCACCTGGCAGGTCAACGTCCAGTCCGAAGGTCGCTTCCGCGACGCCATCGACGACATCTATCGCGTCTATGTGCGCAGCAACACCGGCGCAATGGTGCCGCTTCGGGCCCTTGCCCAGGCGCGGCTGGTCCAGGGGCCGCAGGTGATGGTGCGCTATAACGGCTTCCGCGGCGCCATAATCAACGGCGCACCCAAGCCCGGCTACAGCTCTGGTCAGGCGCTCGATGCGATGGAGCGCGTCTCCAAGCAGACGCTGCCGCCGGGCTATAGTTTCGAATGGACGGCGACGGCACTGCAGGAAAAGGCGGCGAGCGGCCAGACGGGCATCGTGCTCGGTCTCGCCATCCTGTTCGCCTATCTCTTCCTGGTGGCGCTGTACGAAAGCTGGAATATCCCGATCCCGGTGCTGCTCTCGGTGAGCGTCGCCGTGCTGGGCGCGATCGGCATCGTGGCCTTGTCCGGGCTCGTCTTCGATGTCTATGCCCAGATCGGTCTTGTCGTGCTGGTGGCGCTCTCGGCCAAGAACGGCATCCTGATCGTGGAGTTCTCGGTCGAGCAGCGATTGCAAGGCAAGTCTATCACCGATGCCGCTATCGAGGGCGCTCGGCTGCGCTTCCGTCCGGTCGCCATGACCAGCTTTGCCTTCATCCTCGGTCTCTTGCCGTTGGTGATCGCCGAAGGTGCCGGATCGACCAGTCGTCGCGCTGTCGGCACACCGGTGTTCGGCGGCATGATCGCGGCGGCGCTGTTCGGCATCTTCGTGATCCCGATGCTCTACGTCGTGTTCCAGTGGCTGCGCGAGCGGGTCGCGCCAAAGCCATCCGCCACCAGACCGGAGGCCGCCAGGCAACCGACGAGCTGACGTCGCGCGCGCAGCCTACCGGCCGGGTCGCGCCGTCGCGGCGCTCGATATGAGCTTCATCAGCGTGGCGACCATCGGGCGGTGATCCTCGCGGCGCTTGAGCAGCCACAGCTCGGCCTGTCGCTTGGGCGACTGGAGACGCCGGAACACGACACCGTTCAGCCGCAGGCTGGAGACCGACGTCGGCACCAGCGCGACACCGCGTCCGGCCGCCACGAGGCCCAGGATCGTCGGCATGTCGCTCACTTCGTCGACGATCCTCGGGCAGGCGCCAGCGTCCATGAGTTCGCCCAGCATCGCCTCGCGCAGCGCACCTGCGTCCGACGGCAACGTCACCAGGGGCAGGTCGTCGAGCATGCGGGCGGGAAGGGCTGGCTTGTGCGCGAGGCGGTGCCTGGCGGGCAGTGCCACCATGAAGGGTTCGGCAAGAAGGCGCACCGAGGTCAGGATGCGCGAGAGGCTGGGTACGCGGGCCACGCCGAGGTCGAGACGGCCGGCTTCCAGCGCCTCGATCTGTCGGGGACTCGTCATCTGCCGCAACGCGATCTGAGCCGCCGGGAGGGCCCGCTCGGCCGCCCGCAGCACGCGCGGCAGCAGCTCATAGGCGGTCGAACCGACGAAGCCGACCAGCAGGCGGCCGGCCCGACCTTCGCCCACTGCGGTCACCTCGGCGAGCGCGTCGCGCAGACCGGGCAGCAGTGTCCGCGTGCGGGCGAGCAGTGCCGCACCGGCGGCCGTGAGTTCGACGCCGCGGCGATTGCGGTCGAGCAGCGTCACCCCGAGTTCCCGCTCGAGGCGAGCGACCTGCACCGAGAGGGCGGGCTGCGCCACATGCAATCGCTCGGCGGCGCGCCGGAAATGCCGCTCCTCGGCGACAGCCAGGAAGTAGTCGAGACGGCGCAGGTTCATGATCGCGATCCGTTATCACCAAACGTCCAAATAATATTGGATTCTGGCGGCGCTGTCCGCTTCCCTGCCGGGAATTGAAAGGAGACCGCCATGACCGCTGTCATCGAGAAGCGCTGGCAGGATCGCCAGTGGATCGCGACCGAGAAGCCCGGCCTGGATTATTCGGCGCTGCGTCCACACCCGTCGGGCGGCGCGACCTTCTTCTTGCGCTTTGCCTCCGGCGCGATCGGTGCGGCGCATACCCACCCCGCCGGCGAGGAGCTCTATGTCGTTTCCGGCGACATCACGGTCGGCGGACGGCGGCTCAAGGCAGGCGACTATCTCTACACCCCGCCCGATGGCGTGCACGACGCCGTGGCGCACGAGGAGACGGTCCTGCTGCTGCACACACCCAAGCTGCCGGTCTTCCTGTGAAAGCGGCGAATCCGTTGAGTATTGCCATCATCGTCGGCCGTGCTCTTGTCGCGCTGCTCTTCATCCTGGCCGGGCTTGCCAAGGCGCTGGGACCGCAGCCGTTCCTCGAACATATGGCGGCCTTCGGCGTGCCGTCCGTGTTGCTGCCGGCGGTGATCGTGCTTGAGATCGGGGCCGGGATCGCGGTGTTGATCGGCTGGCGGTTGCGCGAAGCGGCAGGCGCCCTTGCCGGCTTCTGCCTGCTGGCGGCAGTCATCTTCCACCACGACTTTGCCAACAAGGCCGAGCGCACGCTCTTCTTCAAGGACCTGGCGATTGCCGGCGGCTTGCTGGCGATGGCGGCTGCAGCGGAAGCGGGAAGGCGTCGCGTGGTGCCGGCCGCATCGCGGACCTGACCGGGAATCGGCTTCGCTTCCGGCCCCGGTCGGACTTATCCTGCTTGGCGAGTCGCGCCCACAGGCAGGAAGAACAGGCCATGAGCGAGAGCAAGGCGCCGGTCCGCTACATCGATCGCACCCGGCATTACTATCGCGCGCTGGGATATGCGAAGGACTATGTCTGGGCGAGGCACGACGACGTGCCTTTTGCCCGGCTCAAGAAGCCGCTTTCCGAATCGCGCCTTGCCTTGATCACGACGGCAAGCCCGGCCGACTTCAAGGGCCTCAAGCAGGTATGGTCGGGCGAAGTCGATCCGCCGCCGCGCACGCTCTGCACTTCCAACGTCGCCTGGGACAAGGAATCGACCCATACCGACGATCGCGAAAGTTTCTTGCCGATCGAGGCGGCCTCGGCACTGGCGGGCGAGGGCCTGTTTGCCGGTCTGACCCGGCGCTTCCACGGCGTGCCGACGGAATACAGCCAGCGCAAGACGGTCGAGGAAGACGCGCCTCAGGTCCTGGCACGACTGCGCGACGACGGTGCGGAGGCGGCACTTCTCTGTCCGCTTTGACCCGTCTGCCACCAGACCGTGAGTCTGGTCGCCCGCCATCTCGAAGCCAATGGCATCCCGACCGTGATCATCGGGTCCGCCCTCGACGTCGTCGAGCATTGCGGCGTTCCACGCTTCCTGTTCACCGATTTTCCGCTCGGCAATCCCTGCGGCCTTCCCTGGGACCGGGACATGCAGAAGGCGATTGTCCGCCAGGCGCTCGACCTGTTCGACTCGGCGCACGGTCCAAGGACAACGGTGCGATCGCCGTTCCGGTGGAGGGACGACGATCCCAGTTGGCGCGGCCGTTACGGCCGGGTCGATCCGGCGGAGCGCGAGCGGCTGAAGATGCTGGGCGAGGAGCGCCGGCAGCGGCGGGCGCGCGCCAAATCCGGCATCAACTCCTGACCAACGGCTTGTACTTGATGCGATGCGGCTGGTCGGCGTCGGTGCCGAGGCGACGGTGGCGGTCGGCTTCGTAGTCCTGGTAGTTGCCCTCGAACCATTCGACGTGGCTGTCACCTTCGAATGAGAGAATGTGCGTGGCGATGCGGTCGAGGAACCAGCGATCGTGGCTGATGATCACCGCGCAGCCCGCAAAATCGACCAGCGCCTCCTCGAGCGCGCGTAGCGTGTCGACGTCGAGATCGTTGGTCGGCTCGTCGAGCAGCAGGACGTTGGCGCCGCTTTTCAGCATCTTGGCGAGGTTGACGCGGTTGCGCTCGCCGCCTGACAGCAGGCCCACCTTCTTCTGCTGGTCGGCGCCCTTGAAATTGAACGAGCCGCAGTAGGCACGGCTCGGGACCTCGCGGTTCCCGAGCTTGATGATGTCGAGGCCACCCGACAGCTCCTCCCACACGCTCTTGTTGGGATCGAGCGTCTCGCGGCTCTGGTCGACGTACCCGAGCTTCACCGTCGAGCCGACGGAGAAAGTGCCTGAGTCGGGCGTCTCCTGGCCGGTGATCATCTTGAAGAGCGTCGTCTTGCCCGCACCGTTGGGGCCGATCACGCCCACGATACCGCCCGGCGGCAGGTTGAAGGAAAGGTTGTCGATCAGCAGCCGATCGCCGAAGCCCTTGGAGATCTTCTCCGCCGTGATGACATGATCGCCGAGTCTCGGGCCGGCCGGGATCACGATCTGTGCGGTGTCGAGCGTCGCCTTCTGCTCCTCTTCGACCATCTGGTTGTAGGCCGCGATTCGCGCCTTGCTCTTGGAGCGGCGCGCTTGCGGGCTCTGGCCCATCCATTCCAGCTCGCGCTGCAAGGTGCGGCGGCGGGTGTCGGCGGCTTTCTCTTCCTGCGCCAGCCGTTGGTCCTTCTGCTTCAGCCAGGACGTGTAATTGCCTTCCCAAGGGATGCCGGCGCCGCGATCGAGCTCCAGGATCCAGCCCGCGACATTGTCGAGGAAATAGCGATCGTGGGTGACGGCCACCACCGTGCCGGGGAATTCACCAAGATGCCGTTCCAGCCACGCCACCGATTCGGCATCGAGGTGGTTGGTGGGCTCGTCGAGCAGCAGCATGTCGGGCTTGCTGAGCAGCAGCCGGCAGAGCGCGACGCGGCGGCGCTCGCCGCCCGACAGCTTCTCGACATCGGCGTCGCCCGGCGGGCAACGCAGCGCGTCCATCGCGATCTCGACCGTGCGCCCGAGGTCCCAGCCGTTGCCGGCGTCGATCTTCTCCTGCAGCTCGGCCTGCTCGGCGATCAGCTTGTCCATGTCGGCATCGGGGTCGGAGAAGGCATTCGACACCTCCTCGAAGCGCGCCAGCATCGTGGCCATCTCGCCGGCGCCATCCATGACGTTGCCCAGGACGTCCTTCTGGGCGTCGAGCTTGGGCTCCTGCTCGAGCATGCCCACCTTGGCACCCTCGGCCGCCCAGGCTTCGCCGGTGAAACTGTCGTCCTGGCCGGCCATGACCCTGAGAAGGGTCGATTTGCCGGCGCCATTCAGGCCCAGCACGCCGATCTTGGCGCCCGGGAAGAAGGAGAGCCAAATGTCCTTCAGTACCTGCTTGCCGCCCGGGTAGGCCTTGTTCAGGCCTTTCATGACATAGATGTACTGGTACGCAGCCATTTCGGGCTCCCTGGGGCTTCGAACGGAGACGGGTTGGGAAGGCGAGCCTTGTAGCGACCCGGGGGGCTTGGTTCAATGCGGGCGATGCTGTCGGAACCGATGGTCCTTGCCCTGTCGTTGGCCTATCTCGGGCTGCTGTTCGCCGTGGCCTATTTCGGGGAACGGCACCAGCGCGCCTGGTCGGCGAGCGGCACCGTGGCGCCGGCGGTCTATGGCCTCTCCTTCGCCATCTATTGCACCTCGTGGACTTTCTACGGCGGCGTGGGGCGGGCGAGCACGGCAGGCTTCGACTACCTGTTGATCTACACCGGTCCCGTGCTGGTGGTGACGCTGGGCTTCCCGCTCCTGCGCAAGATGGTGCGGCTTGCCAAGCAACACAATGTCACCTCGATCGCCGACTTCCTGGCCTCACGCTACGGCAAAAGCCGCGCGGTCGGCGTGACCGCGACGCTGTTTGCGACCGTGGGCATCCTGCCCTACATCGCGCTGCAGCTTCAGGCGGTGTCATCGTCCTTCGGCGCGATCGTCGATCCGATATTCTGGCCGGGCAGCCAGCTCAGCGTCATCCATACCGACACGGCACTGATGGTGGCCGCGCTGATGGCGGTGTTCACCATCCTGTTCGGCGTGCGGCACGTGTCGGCGTCCGAGCAGCATCGCGGCATGATGATGGCGATCGCCTTCGAATCGGTGGTGAAGCTGGTGGCGCTGGTCGCGGTCGGTCCGTTCGTGCTGTTCGTTCTGTTCGACGGACCGTCCGATCTGTGGGCGCAGCTCGTCGCCAAGCCGCAGGTGGCCCAACGGGTGCTCCAGGAAGGTTCGCCCATCACCTGGATCGTGACCACGCTGCTCTCGGCCATGGCCTTCCTCTGCCTGCCACGCCAGTTCCATGTTGCCGCCGTCGAGCACGGGCACCCGGCGAGCCTGCCGACCGCGCGCTGGCTGTTCCCGAGCTATCTCGTCCTGATCAATCTGTTCGTGATCCCGATTGCCGCGGCGGGACTCCTGCTGTTTGGTCCGCAGTACAATTCAGATCTCTATGTGCTGCGGCTGCCGCTCGAGCATGGCGCCAACTGGCTGTCTGCCTTCGTTTTCGTGGGCGGCCTGTCGGCGGCGACCGCGATGGTGGTCGTCGCCTGCATGGCCTTGTCGGGCATGATCGGCAACGAGCTCGTGATGCCCTATCTGTTGCGCCATCAGATGGTTCAGCGCGGCCAGATGGGCCCGCTGGTGGTGTTCGTGCGGCGCGCCGCCGTGGTGCTGATCCTGTTGGCCGCCTATGTCTACGAGCGCATCGTGTCCGGCATCCTGCCGCTCGCCTCGATCGGCCTCATCAGCTTTTGCGCCGTGGCCAACTTCGCGCCGGGCCTGGTGCTAGGGCTTTACTGGCGTCGCGCCCATCGTTGGGGTGTCGTGGCGGGATTGATCGGCGGCTTCATCGTCTGGCTCTACGCGCTCCTGCTGCCGACCCTGCACCAGGAAGCGGGCGGCGCCCAGGAGATGCCGCTCCGAGATTGGCTGCCCGCGCCGCTGGATGGGCTCGACCCGGTCGGCCAGGGCTTCGTGGTCGGCATCGTGGTGAACACGCTCCTGCTGGCCGGCGTATCGCTTCTGATGCGGGCGCGCGGCGCCGATGCCGAGCAGGCGCATGCCTTCGTGGTCGGCGCTGAGCCGGCCGAGGCCGCTCCGCAGACGCCGGCCGATGCGCAGCGTCTCGATGCGCTGCGCGAGTTGCTGACGCGCTTCGTCGGGCTCGATCGCGCCGAGCGCGCGCTGGGGCACGGACCGCTTTCGATCGAGACAGCTCTGCAACGCACCGAGCGGGTGCTGTCGGGCACCCTGGGAGCGGCATCGGCGCGTGTCGTCGTCGCCGCTTTCGGCCGGCGCGGCCGGTTGATGCCGCGCAGCGCCCGCGCCCTGATCGACGAGGCGACGGAAGCGATCCGCTACAACTACGAGATCCTGCGCAACACGCTCGACCACGTCGGCATGGGCATTGCCGCGTTCGACCGTCACGGCAACCTCGAGATCTTCAACGACCGCTTCACGACCCTGCTGTCGCTCGACGGCGAAGCGGTCGTGGTCGGCGCCTCGCCGTTGTGGTTTGGCGGGGCGCCCGAGACCGTGGCGCTGCTGCGCCGGCCGCAGGCACCGCAAACGCACGAGATCACGACCCGCGAGGGCAGGGTCGTGGAGCTCCGGCTCGACCCGTTGCCGGGCGGCGGCTTCGTCGCCACCTGCAACGACGTGACGGCACGTGTGCATACCGCCGAGGCGTTGCGCGAGAGCGACCGACGGCTGCGGCAGTCGGCGGAAACGCTGGAGCAGCGCGTGGTCGAGCGCACCGCCGAGCTCGAGGCGAGCCGCGCCGAAGCCGAGGCGGCCAACCTCGGCAAGACCCGCTTCATCGCCGCCGCGAGCCACGACCTACTGCAGCCGTTGCATGCCGCACGGCTCTTCACCGCGGCGATGATGGACCGCGATCCAGGCAACGACCTCGGCTCCAAGATCGATTCCAGCCTGGGGTCGGTCGAATCGCTGCTCGATGCGTTGCTCGACATCTCCAAGCTGGATGCCGGCGCCTTCAAGCCCGAGACACGCAGCTTTGCGCTGCAGCCGATGTTCGACTCGCTCGCGACGGCTTTCGCAGCCGTCGCCGCGCGGCGCGACATCCAGCTCGTCGTTGTGCCCACCCGGGCCTTTGTTGCCACCGATCCCGCCTTCCTGCGCCGCATCTTGCAGAACCTGCTCTCCAATGCGTTGCGTTACGGCCGCGCCGAGGGTCGGCCGCAGCGCGTGCTGCTGGGCTGCCGCCGCGAGGACGGGCAGCTGCGCATCGAGGTGAAGGACAACGGTCCCGGGATTGCCCTGGACAAGCAAGGCGTGATCTTCGAGGAGTTCGTGCGCCTGCAGCCCGAGGTCGAGGTGGCACGCGAGGAGCGCGGGCTGGGCCTGGGCCTTGCCATCGTCGAGCGCGTGGCGCGCATGCTCGACCTGCCAGTGCGCATCTCCTCGGCGCCAGGGCAAGGGTCGACCTTCGCGGTGGTAGTGCCGCGTGCGCCATCGGTCGAGGCAATACCGGACACGGCGCCTGTCGCGCCTGCTGCGACGGCCCTGGAAGCTGAGAGCTTCGTGCTGTGCATCGACAACGAAACTCGGGTGCTCGAGGCGATGGCGACGCTGCTGGGCGGTTGGGGCTGCAAGGTGGCGACGGCGACCGGCGAGGCCGAGGCACTCGAACGCATCGCGGCCGTCGGACGCTTGCCGGATCTCGTGCTGGCCGACCTTCATCTGGATGATCGTGGCGAGGGCAAGCCGGATGGCCTCGCGGTGATCGAGTCCTTGCGCCGTCGCTGGGGACGCACCGTGCCGGCGGCGCTGGTCACCGCCGATCGCGAACCGTTGCTGCGGCTGCGGGCACGGGCGCAGCAGGTCGAGCTTTTGCATAAGCCGGTGAAGCCGGCGGCGTTGCGGGCGCTGCTCAGGATGCGCGAACGCTCGACAGCCGTTGTATGAAGGTTACGTCGGCGGCAACGACAGGCCGCGGGCCTCGATGACGGCCTGGGTGCGCGAGCGCACGCCGAGCTTGCGCAGGATCACCGTGACGTGCGCCTTGACTGTCGCTTCGCTCACGCTGAGCTTGTAGGCGATCTGCTTGTTCTGGTCGCCTTGGACCATCAGCGCCAGCACGCGCCACTGCTGCGGCGTGAGCTGACCGGCGCGCTGGGCGAAGGTGTCAGCGTCGGCGCCGACCTCAGGCGGCGCAATGATCTCGCCGTCGAGCACCGCGCGCACCGTCGCCGCGATCACTTCCAGCGAGGCCGACTTGTCGACATAAGCCGAGGCGCCAAGGTCGTGCGTTCTGCGGGCGATGGCCGCATCGCGCGCCGCCGAGACGACGATGATCGGGACGGTCGGCCAATCCGAGCGCAGGAGCGCAAGACCGGTCAGCCCATCCATGCCGGGCATGTCGAGGTCGAGCAGCAGGGCGTCGGTATCAGGCTGGCGTTCCAGCGCGGCCTGCGCCTCGGCGAGGCTGCCGGCGAGGCCGATGATGGCGCCCGAAAAGCTTTGCGACAGCACCGTCCGGAGCGCATCGCGGACCATCGGATGGTCGTCGGCGATCAGGAAGATGCGCGCCGCAGACGGCGAATCTGTCATTTCCGGGTCTTGTTTCCTCCGCTCGATCCAGAGTGAGACGCCGGCGGCCGGCCGGTCAACCCGCGCCTTCGACCAAGGTCTAGGGTCACTATTCGCATAGCTCATGTAATCATTAAAGCAACAAGAACGGGACGCCAGCAGAGGCGTCGGATGCGGGGAAACGTCAAACGAGGCGCTGCGGCGAACCCTCTCCTCATGCGCCTGCCCGCCGACTGTGTTCGCGCACGCGTTGCGTCGTCTCACAGACAGGGGGATCGCACCCATGGTCGCAGCAACGCTCGACGAAGGCCGTATCGTCTCCCGGCAGGAGGAGCGACGGGTCATTTTCGCGTCGTCCCTCGGCACGGTGTTCGAGTGGTACGACTTCTATCTCTACGCGACGCTGGCGCCGTTCTTCGCCAACCTGTTCTTCCCGCCGGGTAATGCGACGGCGGCGCTGCTCTCGGCCTTCGTGGCCTATGCGGCAGGCTTCCTCGTCAGGCCATTCGGCGCGCTGGTGTTCGGTCGGTTGGGCGACTTGGTCGGCCGCAAGTACACCTTCCTGATCACCATCCTGTGCATGGGCGGCTCGACGTTCGCCGTCGGGCTGCTGCCGACCTTCTCGGCCGTGGGCTGGCTGGCGCCATCGCTGATGCTGATCCTGCGCCTGATCCAGGGCCTCGCCCTCGGCGGCGAATATGGCGGCGCGGCCACCTACGTCGCCGAGCACGCGCCCCGGAACGGTCGTGGCTATGCCACGAGCTGGATCCAGACCACGGCGACGCTCGGCTTCTTCCTGTCGCTCGGCATCATCGCGCTCTGCCGTACGCAGATGGACGCCAAGACCTTCGCCGACTGGGGCTGGCGCGTGCCGTTCCTGGTCTCGCTGATCCTGTTGATCTTTTCGGTCTACATTCGCCTCAAGCTGAACGAGTCGCCGCTATTTCAGAAAATGAAGGAAGAGGGCAAAGGCTCGAAGTCGCCTCTGACAGACAGCTTCCTCCGCTATCCCAACAATCGATATGTGCTGTTGGCGCTCCTGGGTGCGACCGCAGGGCAGGGCGTTGTCTGGTATACGGGTCAGTTCTACGCGCTGTTCTTCCTCACCATCACCCTAAAGCTCGACTATCTCAACGCCTACGCGCTGGTTGGCCTGTCGCTCTTGATCGGCACGCCGATGTTCATTTTCTTCGGCTGGTTGAGCGACCGCATCGGTCGTCTGCGCATCATCCTGGCTGGTTGCCTCGTCGCGGCCATCACCTATATCCCGCTGTTCCAGGCGCTGACGCACTATGTCAACCCCGACCTGGAGGCTTTTCAAACCAAGAACAAGATCACGATGACGGTAGACCAGTCGACCTGCGCGTTGCACATATTCGTCGGCCCCTGGTCAACCTTCTCGGAGTGTGACCGTGCCAAGGATGCGCTGACCAAGGCAGGCCTCTCGTTCGAGGAGATCGCCGGGCCACCCGGCAGCAAACCGATCATCGCGATCGGCGACAGGAAGGTCGAAGGGTTCGACGCCAAGGACGGTCTGCCCAAGCTGAACGCTGTCCTGAAGGACGCGGGCTATTCGCCCACGGCCGATCCCAAGAAGGTCAATTGGTTCATGGCCGAGGTGATCCTCGTGATCTTCCTCGTCTACGTGACCATGGTCTATGGTCCGATCGCGGCATTTCTGGTCGAACTGTTTCCGACCAAGATCCGCTACACGTCGATGTCGCTGCCGTACCATATCGGCAACGGATGGTTTGGCGGTATGTTGCCCTTGCTGATAATCGCCATCAGCGCCTGGAAGGGCGATATCTATGCCGGCTTCTGGTACCCAATCATCGTCGCCCTGATGACCGTGGTGATCGGCTTCTTCTTCCTACGCGACACCAAGGACGTCGATATCGCCAAGTAGGTACTTTCGCGGCCGCGATACCACCGGCGGCCGCAAGGCCGCCGGTTTTTCATGGGAAAAAGACCACTGGCAGGCGGGTTTCCTTTTGGGGTCCGAAAAGGCATCCTGACTCATCCCCGAAAGTGTGAGCAGGATGCGTGCATGAACCTCGACGCCGTCGCCATTGGCCGCCATCCGCCTGATGACGTGAATGTCGTCATCGAAGTGCCGATCGGCGGCGAACCCATCAAATACGAGATGGACAAGGCAGCCGGAACGCTCGTCGTGGACCGTTTCCTCTATACGCCCATGCGCTATCCCGGGAACTACGGCTTCGTGCCTCACACCCTGTCCGACGACGGCGATCCGATCGATGTGCTGATCGCCAACACGCGGCCCATCATTCCGGGGGCGATCATGAATGCGCGTCCGATCGGCGTGCTCAGGATGGAGGATGACGGCGGCGGCGACGAGAAGATCATCGCGGTGCCGACTTCCCGGATCACCCAACGTTATATCCATGTAAAGAGCTACAAGGATCTGCCGGAGATCACGCGCCAGCAGATCGAGCACTTCTTCGTCCACTACAAGGACCTGGAGCCCGGCAAATGGGTCAAGCTTTTGGGCTGGGGCGACGTCGAGGAGGCAAGCGGCCTGATCACCGCGGCCATCCGGCGAGCCGCGGCGCAGCGATCGTGAGCGCGGGCAACCGCAAGGGAGGCTCGTGATGCCTGAGGCAACCAGGACATCCGAGCCCAAGCCGCTTGACGGGCGGACGGTGCTCGTCGTCGAGGACAATTCCGAGATCGCGCTGGAGCTGGCTGCGATTTTGGAGGAGGCGGGCGCCGTCATCGTCGGACCGGTGGCATCGGTGCAAAGCGCCTACGACCAGATGGCGGACAAGGCCATCGAAACAGCGTTGCTCGATGTGACACTGCGCAACAACGAGACGGCATTTCCGCTGGCTGATGCGCTGGCCGCTCTGCGCATCCCGTTCGTCTTCATCTCGGGCCAATCGAGCGCGCTCATGCCGCCGCGCTATCGCGACCGCGCCTTCCTCAACAAGCCCTATACGAGCGAGGAAGTGGTCGAACTGGTCCTCGCGTCATTGAGATCCGATACGTCGTCCTGAGCGCGCCACCGCACCTAGTCGCGGTTCGGAAGATCGATCTTGGCGTCGCGGAGCTTTTGCTCGAGGACCGGAATGCCTGCCGGGTTGCCGGTGCGGCACTGCTCGACGGCGGCGCTGCCGTCGGCCGTGCCGGGGTTGGGGCTGTGGCCGCTGAGCTTGACGACGTAGGCTTGGTACTTCGCAATGAGTGCGCGGCAATAGCTGGCGTCGTCGGCCCAGGCCGGCGCCGCGATGGGAAGGATCAGTGCAGCGATGCACATCAGTCGTTTGATGGTCATGTCGACCTCCTGACGATTTTACGCTGTGGTCGGGCTGCCGGATCATTCGGACCTGCCCTCGAAAAGCGGAAGCTTGGTCCGCACTGCGCTTTGCTGATAAATCACGGATGCTGGAGCGACGCCCAACGAATGGACGCTTGCCGGTCAGGGCAATAGCATCACGGCAATCGACAGGAGGATATCCATGGCGCTGGACCTGCTCATTCGTGGCGGCACGGTTGTTGACGGTTCGGGTGGCAAGCGTTTCGCTGCCGATGTCGGCGTCAAGGACGGCCGCATCGTCGGGATCGGACGTATCGCCGAGCCGGCGCGGCGCACGGTCGATGCCGATGGCCTGATTGTCTCGCCAGGCTTCATCGACGGCCACACCCACATGGATGCGCAGGTGGCGTGGGATCCGCTGGGAAGCTGCTCGTGTTGGCACGGCGTCACGTCGGTCGTGATGAGCAATTGCGGCTTCGCTCTCGCACCTTGCAAGCCGGCGGATCGCGACTGGTATGCGCGCTGCCTGTCGGCCGTCGAGGACATCCCGACCGAGGCGATGGCGGCCGGCATCGACTGGAACTGGGAAACCTTCCCCGACTACATGGCCACGGTCGAGCGCCTGCCCAAGGCGATCAACTACGGCATGTATATCGGCCATTCGGCGCTGCGCATGTACGTCATGGGAAAGCGCGCGCTCGACGAGACGGCGGGCGACGACGACATGCGCCGCATGGCGCTCCTGGTGCAGGAGGCGCTGAAGGCCGGCGCGCTTGGCTTCTCGAGTTCGCGCGCCACCACGCATGTCACGCCCGACGACACGCCGGTCGCCAGCCGCATCGCCGAGTGGCGGGAGATCGACCGCATCATCGCGGCCATGGCCGAACTCGATGCCGGCATCTTCCAGATCGGCCCCGATATCGGCAGCGGTCCTGCACACCGGGCGTTCCTCGAGCGTCTGCGCGAAGTGGCGCTCGCCCACAAGCGCCCGATCATGTTCGGCGTGCTGGCCACCCGCCAGGGTGACGATCCCACGCCATGGCACGACCAGACCCGATACATCGACGACACGGTTGCGGCTGGCGGACGCATGTTCGGGCAGGGGACGACCCGTTCGATCAATGCGATCTTCTCGCTGAAATCCTACCTGCCGTTCGACGTCCTGCCGGCTTGGAAGCCGATCCGCGCCCTGCCGCTTGGCGAACAGAAGAAACGGCTCGGCGATCCTGCGGTGCGCCGCGAACTGGTCGCGGCCGAGGCGAAGATGAAGCCTCGGGACGCGACCTTCCAGGGCGGCGGCGCGGCGACAACGAATCCGCGCAAGCCGGACTATACGAACCTCTTCGCACTGAAGGGCGTCGATTGGGACGACCCGACGGTCGACCAACTCGCCAAGGCGCGCGGCCAGCATCCGGTCGAGGTGATGATCGATCTCTGCCTCGCCGACGAGAACCAGATCTATGTCCAGCCGCTGGTGAACGAATCGCCGCAGGATGTGCTGGGCATCCTGAAGCACGAACGCACACTCGCGACCTTCTCCGATTCGGGCGCACATGTGTGCCAGGAGATGGGCTCGTCGCTGCAGACGCATTTCCTGAGCTACTGGGTGCGCAAGCAAGGCGCCTTCACGCTGGAGCAGGCGATCCGGAAGCTGACACAAGACAACGCTCGCGCCTGGGAGCTGCCGGATAGGGGCCTCGTCAAGGAAGGCTACAGGGCGGACCTGGTGTTGTTCGAGGAGGATCGCATCCGGCCCTGCCTGCCGACAGTGGAGACCGATTTGCCGGGCGGCGCGCGGCGGTTGGTTCAGAAGGCGGAGGGCATTCGTGCCACCGTCGTCAACGGCTCGATGGCTTTCGAGAATGGCGAGGCCACCGGCGCCTTCGCCGGCGAAGTGCTGAAGGGCAGGCTTGCGTCGTAGCCGGCGAGGTTCGTGATGGCCAAAAGGACGGTCATTCGAGGGGCGCAGGTCGTCACCATGGACGAGGCGCTGGGGGATTTCCGTTCAGCCAACATCCATGTCGAGAACGGCGCGATCGTCGCTGTCGGGCCATCGCTCGACAGCACCGATGCCGAAGTCATCGACGGCTCCGGCATGATCGCTCTACCCGGCATCATCGATGCGCACACTTGCCTATGGCAGACGGTTTTGCGTGGCTATGTGCCTGACCTCTGGCCAGGTGCCTATTATTCGGCGTTCCTGCCCTTGCGACAGCGTTTCACCGCCGAGGACAACTTCCATGCGGCCTACGTCGGCGGCTTCGAGATGCTGTCCTATGGCACGACGACCGTCGTCGACTACTGCCATGACATTCGCGGTCCCGGCTATGCCGATGCCTCGATCGAGGCCTTGCGCACGACCGGGATCCGGCATTTGTTCACTCATTCCTTCATGAGCGTCAGCCCGGATGATTTTCCGGGATCAAGCGATCGTTTTGACGAGGCGCGGCGTGTCTATGACCGGTTCCACGATCCTGCCGGTCTCACGACCATCGGATTCGGCGTCGACTCTATCGGCGCGCCGGGACTCGAGAAGCAAGTCGCTTTCGCGCGAGCCTTGAAGGCACCGAGCTGCATTCATGTGAACGAGACAGGCACCATCCATCGTCTCCACGCGATGGGCCTGCTCGGGCCGGACCTTCTGGTCATCCACGGCAACCTGATCACCAATGTAGAGCTCGAGTTGATGGCAGAGGCGCGGGCGCCGATCTGCTTCACACCCACCGCCGACGTGCAGGGAACGCCGGCTGATGTGGTTCGGCGTGCCATGGATCGCGGCGTCGATGTCGTCTTCGGCTGCGATATCCCTTGTTCAGTTGCATCAGACACGATCGGGCAGCTGCGCGTCATGTTCAACGTCCAGGGCTTTCTCGACGGGGCGATGGAGCGCAGCTTCTCCAGCGTCGTTGGCCGCCGGCCTCAGGTGCGGCCAGGCTTGCCCCTGCTGACACCGCGCCGGCTGATCGAGACCGCGACCATCGTGGCGGCGCGCGTGCTGGGCCTCGACGACCGGATCGGCTCGCTGACGCCGGGCAAGCGCGCGGACATCGTCTTGATCCGCAAGGGCCCGTTCGGCGATTCGGTCGTCGATGACGCCTGCGCCCATGTCCTTCTCCAGACGAGCCCCCGCGATATCGACACCGTGATGGTTGATGGCGAGATCCGCATGAAGGCCGGCATGCTGGTCGGCTACGATCGCGACAAAGCCGACGCGATGATCCGCTCGTCCCGTCGGCGCATCCTGACGTAACTCGCGCGTCGCCTACGCTCGCGACAGCATTTCCGTCGCGAGGAGGGTCCATTCGTCCTGCAACGACAGGGACGACACGGGCTGGCCGGCACGCCGATACCATCCGCCGGCATTCGACATGTCGCCTTCCTGCCGATGCAGATGGGCATGCACCCAATCGCAGTCGCGATCACCTTCGCGCTGCTGGACACATTCATGCGCACGGTTCCAGTCGCCGTGTTGCACCCACCACAGAGCCTGCAGGGCGAGTCCGAGACCGGCGGGCGGTGCCGCGGCCGACACGCTGTTCTGAAAATCATCGATCGTCGTCATGGGCGAAGGTCCTTTTGGCCTTGATCGTGGATCGAAGGGCCGCAATCTAGCACCATCACCTCAGTATCGCGCGATCACCTTCTCTGCAAAATCGCCGAGGTTGCGCCGCGCCTGCGACATGGCGGGCAACAGCGTGATCTCGCTGAGCCCCATCGCCTCGCGCTCGCGCAGCATGGCGATGATCTCGTCGGGCGTGCCAACCAAACCGCCGGTGGCTCGGATCAAATCCTCGGTGATGAAGCAACGTTCCTCCGACGGCAGGAATGCGCAATGGCCGAGATGGACCTGCTGGTAGCGCTTGGAAAGCGGTGTCTCCATCTTCTCGGTGAAGGCGAGATATTCCTCCCATAGATCGCGGCAGCGGCCGGCCACTGTGCTGGTGTCGCCGTCTTTCTGGTAGAGCTCCCACCAGTAGTGCAGCGTGGCGGCCGCCATCGGGCCGACCTCGTCGATCACGCGGTCCGATGTCATGCTCTCGCCGGGCTGGAGCACGCAGGCGTAGGTGAGGGCCGCCGTATGGAAGTCGTCCGGCAGCGTTCGGCCCACGGCCGTGGCGCCCTCGCGCATCACGTCGAGACTCTTCTGCAGCCGAGCGCGCGTCTGGTTGTGCGAGCATACGCGGCCATCGCCATAGGCGCCCGCCGCCTTGAGGGCCAGCGGCCCATCGGCGGCGACATAGATCGGCACCGGATGGGCGATGTCGATGAAGCCCTGGTCGGGGTGCAGGAAGCGGATGTCGTGATGTTCGCCGTCGAGCGTGTAGTCGACCTCCGCGCCATGCAGCAGGGCGCGCAGCACGCGCAAGTAGTCGCGGAACGCGCCGGCCTTCATCGGATCCTTGCCCATGACGCGCATCGCGGTGTGGCCGGCGCCGATGCCGAGGAAGACGCGGCCGGGCGCCAACTGGTTGATGGTCGCGATCGAATGCGCGGCGACCGGCGCCAGCCGCACCGGCGCCACAGCCACGCCGGTGCCGAGCCGGATGCGCGAGGTGTTGGCGGCCGCCAATGCCAGCACGGCATAGGCGTCCGAATAGAGCATCTGCGAATCGGCTGCCCAGGCGCAGTCGTAGCCCATTCGCTCGAGGTCGACGAACAGCTTCCAGTCCGCAACGCGCGGCGCGATGGTGACCCCGAACTTCATGGTGTCTTGCCGCGGATAAAGGTGCCGATCTCGAGGCAGCCGTCCCGTCCCTCGGAGAGAATAGGCGCGAAGAGGGGAAACACATGCAGCATGTTCGGCCAGGCCGACAGGCGCACCTCGACGCCCGCAGCATGCAGCTTCTCGGCGATGCGGGTCGCATCGTCGAGCAGCGTTTCCGCCGTGCCGACCTGGACCAGGATCGGCGGCAGACCTTTCAGGTCGGCATGCAATGGCGCGGCGAGCGGCGTCTTCGCGTCCTTGCCGTTGAGATACATGCCCGCCATCCAGAGCAGGCCGTCTTTCTGAACCATGGGATCCTGCGCCGCGCGCGTCATGATGCTGTTGCCCACGCCTTCGAGATCGACCCAGGGCGAGATCGCCACGGCGCAGGCCGGCAGGCCGAGCTTCTGGTCGCGCAAATTGACGAGCGTCGCAATGGTGAGCCCGCCGCCCGCCGAATCGCCCGCGATCGACAGCCGGTTCGCGGTGAAGCCCTGCTGCAGCAGCCAGCGCCAGGCCGCTGCCGCGTCGTCGATCGCTGCGGGAAACGGATGCTCCGGCGCCAGGCGATAGTCGATGACCAGGACCGCGGCGGCGGACGCGGCCGAGATGTCGTAGGCCAGCCGGCGGTGGGTGTTGATCGAGCCGATGGCATAGCCGCCGCCATGCAGGTAGAGGACCGCCCGCGCAGGATCGCAACCCGGCGCTCTGACCCATTCCGCCGGTACGCCGCCCGCATTGACCTTCTCGCATTTGGCATCAGGCGCGCCGCCCAGGAAATCGGCCATCTTCTCGAAACGGGCGCGTGCCTGGCCGAGGTCGGGAGTCTCGGGGCCGGGCCGTGAGCGCAGCAAGGTGACGAGACTGTCGAGCTGGGCCGTGGTCATGGGAGCGCTTCCTCGATGTTGTGATTGCCGCAACGATCCAGGGAACGGTCGATCAGTTCAAGGGCGACGGTTTGCCGGTCGAAACAGGTACGCCCTGCGAGTATCGTCACCAGTCCTTCCGTGCTGACGGAGTAGAACGATGTCCATTCTCCTCATCGGAGGCACGGGGTTCGTCGGGCTGAACATCGCCGATACCTTGTTGGCGGATGGCATTGACGTCGTGATCTTTGGCCAGGTGCCGCCGCCGGCGGCGCTGCTCGATCGATTGGCGAACTTGCCTGGCAGGCTGGTGGTGGAAACCGGCGATATACGCAGCACCAGCCGGCTCGACGAGCTGTTTGCCCAGCATCGCCCAGATAAGGTCGTGCATGGCGCGGCGATCACGGCGGGACTTGATCGCGAGCAGACTGCGGCGCGCACCATCATGGAGGTCAATCTCGGCGGCACGATCGAACTTCTGGAAGCCGCACTCCGGCACCGCATAGGTCGGGTCGTGGTCCTGGGCACGGGCTCGGTGTTCGGAACGCACGATCCCGAAGGTCCGCCGCTCGACGAGCAGCAGGATGTTCCCGTTCCCGAAAGTCTCTACGGCATCACCAAATACGCGGCGGAGCGCACGGCGCTTCGCTATCGCGACACGCGTTGCCTCAACGCTTGCGTCGCGCGGCTGGGCGTTACGTTTGGCCGGTATGAATACGATACCGGTGTGCGCGACACGTTGAGCGTGCCGTTGCAGCTGCTTCAGGCGGCGGAGCAGGGGCGGGAGGTCCGCGTCCGTCGCGAGCTGCCCGACGACTGGGTCTATGCCACCGATGTGGCCGATGCCATCGTGCGGCTGCTGGCGGTGTCGAAACCGCAGCCGGTCTATCACGTATCGGCCGGTCGGCGCTGGTCGATCGGCGAATGGTGCGGTTTGCTGAAGTCCGCCTTTCCGGAATTCTCCTTCACGTTGGTGGACGATGATGCAGAGGCGAACATCGGTGTTCCCGCGCCGCGTCGCCGGCCGCGTTTTTTGATCGAGCGACTGCAAGCCGATACCGGTTACAGGCCTCGGTTCGATCCGGCGGCGGCGTTCGCCGACTATCTCGATTGGCATCGCCATGCCCCACGCTGACACGACGGAGGAAGGGATGATCGACGCGGCACTTCGACTGGACGGTGACGTTGCCATCGTCACGGGCGCGGGCGGCGGCATCGGGCGCGCGATCTCGCGCGCTTTTGCACAAGTCGGCGCCCGTGTCGCCTGTCTCGATCTGCACGCGCCCGATACGGCCCGCGAGATCGAGGCCAATGGCGGCGAGGCGATCGCACTTTCCTGTGATGTCACCGACGAGCGCCAGACGGTCGAGGCTGTTCGCACGGTCGCCGAGACCTGGGGGGCGATCCATGTCCTGGTCAACGGCGCCGCCAACGACGATCCGAGCGGCGACATCACAGTATTGAAGCCCGACGAATGGGCGCGAGTCTTCGCCGTCCATGTCACCGGTGCCTATCTGATGAGCCGGGCTGTATTGCCTCACGTCGTGCGCGCAGGCGGCGGCAGCATCATTCATATCGCATCCCAGCTCGGCCATGTGGGCGCCGCCGGCCGGCCGGCTTACTGCGCCGCCAAGGGCGCGCTGCTGCAGCTTGCAAAAGCGATGGCGATCGATCACGCGGCGGACAAAGTGCGGGTCAATACTCTGTCGCCGGGCGCCATCGAGACGCGGCGAATGATCCTTCGGCATGGCACGATGGAGGAGGCGGTGCAGTACAATGCACCGAAGCACCTGCTGGGTCGCATCGGCCAGCCGTCGGAGATCGCGTCGGCTGCGCTGTTCCTGGCCAGCGACGCCTCGAGCTTCATGACCGGCGCCGACCTGCTGGTCGACGGCGGCTACACCACGACATAGCTGCCAGCGCACGTCGCACCGCAGAGCGGAGGCAGACGTGCCGGTCGACCGGACTTCCCGGACGAGACTTTGTAGGATGGTCTACCAACGCAGGAAGGGCCTGCAAGGAGATCTGTCCGGCTGAGCGACGATCTTCCGAGGCCTCGATGAGGAGAACGCCGCCGTGACATTCATGCCCAACTCGCAAGCTGCCCGCGACATTGCCTCGTACATCCATCCGCAAACCAACCCGCGCACCCACCAGGAGACCGGACCTACGGTCATCGCCAAGGGCGACGGCATCTGGATCGAGGACAGCGACGGCAACCGCGTCCTCGATGCGGCCGCGGGTCTGTGGTGCGCATCGCTGGGTTTCTCCGCGAACGAGCGTCTCGCGCGCGTGGCCTACAACCAGATGCGCAAGCTCGGCTACTACCAGACGTATCGCTCGAGCTCGAACGATCCCACGATCGACCTCACCGAGAAGCTCCTGAAGCTTGCCCCGGTGCCGATGTCGAAGGTGCTGCTGCAATGCTCGGGATCGGAGGCCAATGACACGGCGATCAAGCTGATCTGGTACTATCAACACGCCGTCGGCAAGCCGGACAAGAAGAAGATCATCGGCCGCATGGCCGGCTACCACGGCAACACCGTCGCGGCCGCCAGCCTCTCGGGCAAGCCCGACATGCATGCCGACTTCGGCATCCCGCTGCCGATGATGCGTCACACCGAGTTCCCGCACTACTATCGGAACCATCAGGAAGGCGAGAGCGAAGAGGCGTTCGCCACCCGCATGGCCGAGGCGCTCGACAAGCTGATCGTCGAGGAGGGGCCGGAGACGGTGGCGGCGTTCTTCGCCGAGCCGGTGATGGGTGCGGGCGGCGCCGTCCTTCCGCCCAAGACTTACTTCCAGAAGATCCAGGCGGTGCTGCGCAAGCACGACGTGCTGTTCGTCGCCGACGAAGTGATCTGCGGCTTCGGCCGTACCGGCAATTGGTGGGGCAGCCAGACCTACGACCTCAAACCGGACCTGCTCTCCTGCGCCAAGGCGCTGTCGGCTGCGTTCCAGCCGATCTCCGCGCTCCTGATCAGCGAGAAGATCTATCAAGCGATGCTGATCCAGGGTGACAAGCAGGGGAACTTCTCCCACGGCTACACCTATTCCGGCCATCCGGTCGCGACGGCCGTGGCGCTGGAAGCGCTCAAGATCTACGAGGAGACCGAGATCGTGGGCCATGTCCAGTCGGTCGGGCCGCGCCTGATCGCCGGTTTGCGCGCGCTGGCGGACCATCCCATCGTCGGCCAGGCCGACGGCGTCGGGCTGATCGCGGGGCTCGAGCTGGTTGCGGACAAGAAGTCCCGCAAGCCGTTCCCGGCGGAGGCCAAGATCACCAATGTGACCGACCAGTGCGCGCGCAAGCACGGGTTGGTCGTGCGGGTGATCGGCAACCGGATCGCGCTGTCGCCGCCGCTCATCATCACCGACGCCGAGGTCGATGAGTTGCTGCTGCGCCTGCGGCGGACGCTCGACGACATCGAGCTGGCGCTGCGCAAACAGTAGGCGGAGCTGCCGCTTCGGTCTCGGTCTTCGTTGTTATCCCGCGGCGAGTTCCGTCGCCGCGGCACGGGCACGGACCACGCTCTCCCGGGCCATGTCGGCGCACAAGCCGGTATAGGCAGTCGGGTCCATCAGCCGCTCGATCGCCTTCGCATCCAAGTGCCGGGTCAGGCGCTTGTCTGCGGCGAGTAGACCGGAGAATGACTTGCCCTCCGTGAAGGCGGCCTGCGCCGCGTCGTACACGACGTCGTGCGCATGCTGGCGGCCGATCGCTGCGCCGAGATCGAGCATCACGGCCTCCGCCATGATCAGCCCGCCGCCGAGGTTCAGGTTCGTCCGCATGCGTTCGGGATCGACGTGCAATCCACGCATGATCTCGGCCAAGCGATTCAACATGTCGCCCGTGGCGATGCAGGCGCGCTGCTCGGCGCTGTCCATCATCAGGCTGGTGGTGCGATCGGCTTCGTGCTCGGTTGTCATGGCTTCGAGGGCAAGAGGCACCACGCTGCGCACCTCGGCCGAGGCAGCGATGATGTCCTGGCACAGTTTGGGATTGCGCTTTTGCGGCATGGTGGAGCTGCCGACAGTGCCGGGGGGAACCGGCTCTTCGACCTCGCCGAACTCGGTCTTCATCAAGGTGTAGACCTCGCGTCCGATCTTGCCGCACGTTGCGGCAAGCAGGCCCAGCACGCAGATGTTCTCCGCCAGATGGTCGCCAAGCGCACGCGACGGTACCGCCATCGTGCCGAAGCCGAGTACGCGTCCGATTCCCTGTTGCACTTGCGGTCCCTGTTTGCCCAGGGAGGCATAGGTGCCGGCAGCGCCGCCCAGCATGGCAACGAAAAGCCGGGGCGCGAGCTGGTGCAAACGCTCGACGTGGCGCAGCAGCTCGTCGATCCAGACCGCAACCTTGTAGCCAAAGGTGGCAGGCACCGCGTGCTGGCCATGGGTGCGTCCGGCGATTGGAATCTCCGCGGTCCGCTCGGCAAGATCGGCCATGGCCGACAGCACCTCACCGATCTGTCGGAGGAAGATCGCGTGGGCCTGGCGCAACACCAGCAGGTCGCCCGTCTGGGTGATGTTCTGCGTCGTGGCGCCCCAATGCACCCAGCCGCCGTGCGGTTCGCCAACGACGCGGCTGAGTTCCCAGACCAGCGGGACGAGGGTGTGGCCGGTGCGCTTGAACCCCTCGTCGATGCACCCTCGATCCATCAGCTCGAGCTTCGATTTCGCTGCGATGGCCTCGGCCGCGCCGGTGGGAATGATGCCGAGTTCGGCCTGCGCGCGTGCCAGGGCCGCTTCGACGTCCAGCCAGGCCTGCCAGCGGTTCTCCAGTCGATAGAGGGCGCGGATGCCGGGATCCGAAACGCGGCTCGCTGTGGGGAGGGTGTCGTTGTTGGCGGACATCGTTCGGCGCTCCATTCTGGGACCGGATATCATCCATCCAAACGAACGCTGAAGGAAACGTCGCAATGTCCGAACCGCTTCCCGCCTTGTGCCTGATCGCCGTGCCGGGGCGTCGCCGCCGCACCATCGAACTGTGCCAGGAGGCCGAGCGGCGCGGCTTCGCCGGGATCTATGTGTCGAGTCCGTTCGGCAACATGTCGGCCTGCGAGGCGCTGTCGTGGAACACGACCTCGATCACGTTCGGCACCGCCATCGCGCCGATCTATCAGCGCACCATCGTCGACTTCGCCCAGAGTGCGGCGATGATGCACGAGGTATCGGGCGGCCGGTTTCGGCTCGGCATCGGTATCGCGCATGGGCCTTCGCATGTTCGGATGGGGGTGACGCCCGGTAAGCCGCTGGCCGACACGCGCACCTTCATCGAGAAATTCCGCGCCGAGACGGCGTTCGGTCCTCTGCCGCCGATCATCGTCGCGGCGCTGCGCAAGCGAATGGTGGCGCTGTCGGGAGAACTGGCCGAAGGCGTCGTGTTCGCCAACGCGTCGCTGTCGCACATGGCCGAGTCGCTCGAGGCGTTACCCGCGGCCAAGCGGAATAGTCCCGATTTCTTTATCGGCGACATGATCCCGACCTGCATCAACGATGACATCGAGGCTGCGAAAGCCGTGAACCGGCGCACACTCACCAACTACGCCTTCCTGCCGAACTACCGGAACTACTGGAAGGAGGCCGGCTACGTCGATGAGATGGGAGCGATCGAGAAGGCGATCGCCGAAGGGCGCCGCGATGACGTGCCGAAATATCTTTCCGACAGGTGGCTCGCCGATAACACGCTGTTCGGCCCGGCGGCGAAAGTACGCGAGGGGGTTGCCGCCTGGCGCACCGCGGGCGTGCATACGCCGATCCTGGTGCCGTCTTCGGCAGCCGGCAATCAGATGACAGCGATCGACGAGATGTTCGCCGCGTTCACCTAGATCTGTTTCGGCGTGCAATTCACGCCTTCGAGTTCGCTTGCCGCCGACAGGATCGCGCCTGCAGACTTCCATCGCGGCCGACAAGCCGCCAGTAGCGGAGGAGCGTTATGTTGCGGACCAGGGCCCTCGGGCGTCGTACCATGCTGGGAATGGCGGTCGGGTTGTCAGCGCCCGCGATCGTTCGGGCCGAGAGCTATCCGGCGCACCCGGTACGCGTCGTCAATGCCTACAGTCCCGGCGGCACGGCCGATGTCGTCTGCCGCATTCTATGCTTGGCGCTCTCGGAGAAGCTTGGCCAGACCTTCGCCGTCGACAACAAGCCGGGCGCCGCTGGCACCATTGCCGCGCAGAGCGTCGCTCGAGCGCAGGGCGACGGCTACACGTTGCTGTATGATGCCACGGCGCATTCGGTGAATCCGTCGCTGTTCGCGGGCAAGCTGCCCTACGATACGCAGCGCGATCTTTTGCCGATATTCCTGTCGATGCAGGCACCCAATACGCTGATGCGCAACGCCCAGTTCGAGGCGAAGACGATTCCCGAGCTGGTGGCGCTGGCGAAAAGCAAGCCGGGCGGGCTTGACTGCGCGTCGACCGGCGTCGGCACGGTGCAGCACGTCTCGCTCGAGCTCCTGAACCAGCGCGCCGGCATCAAGATCAATCATGTGCCCTACAAGGAGATGGGCTCGGCGCGAAATGATCTCTTCGCCGGCCGCATTCCGCTGCAATTCAGCAATGTGCCGTCCTCGGTGCCGCTGCGGTCCGCCAAGGAGGTGACCTGCATGGCGCACACCGGGCTCCGGCCGGTCGACGTGCTGCCGGGTGTGCCGGGCATCGCCGACACCTTCGCCGGCTTCGAGACCTGGGAATGGAACGGCGTCTTCGCGCCGGCAGGCACCGATTCAGCGCTGATTGGGCGGCTGAACGAGGAGATGAATGCCGTCTTCCGTTCATCCGCGATCACCGCGCGCCTCGCCGAGCTGGGGGCGATGACGCGGCCCAATACGGTGGCGGAGTTCACGGAGTTCCGCGAGGCTCAGATCGCTTTCTTCACCAAGATGGTGAAGGCCGCGGACATCCACATCGAATAGGGCATATCGAGTAAGGACCATGACCAATGCCGATCCGCTGCTGGGCCCTGATCGCCAGATTGTCGTGCGCGAGGACTGGCTGTGTTTGACCGATGAGCCGGTCCTCGAGCCCGGCCTGCCGATTGTCGATCCGCATCACCACCTCTGGCAGCGGGCACATAGCTCGTACCTGTTGCCCGAGCTTCTGGCTGACACCGGCAGCGGCCACGACATCCGCGCCACCGTCTTCGTGCAGTGCGGTGAGATGTATCGTGCGGCTGGGCCGGCGGAAGAGCGGTCGCTGGGCGAGACCGAGTTTGTCACGGGCATTGCGGCGACGAGCGCCAGTGGCCGCCATGGCCCGACCCGCGCCTGCGCTGGCATCATCGGCATGGTCGACCTGACGCTGGGCGACAAGGTCGACACGTTGCTCGAGGCGCATCGCACGATTGCCGGCGCGCGCTTCTGCGGCATCCGCAACCGCACCGCCTGGCATCCTTCGCCGGAGGTGACAACCAACCTGGTCTTGCCCCCGCCCGGGCCGTTGGAGCATCCCGCGTTTCATGACGGCGCGCGCCGCCTGGCGCGGCACGGCCTGCCGCTCGACGTGTGGTGCTATCACACCCAGCTTCCGCACGTGGTCGCCCTAGCGCGCGCCGTGCCCGAGCTCACGGTCGTCGTCGATCACGTCGGCGGGCCGCTCGGCATCGGGCCGTTCGCCGGCCGACAGGCCGAGGTCTTTCCCGAATGGAAACAGCGGATGCTCGACCTGGCTGAGTTGCCCAACGTGGTGGTGAAGCTTGGCGGGCTTACCATGTATGTCGGTGGCTTTGACTTCCATCGCCATCCGAAGCCGCCTAGCTCGGCGGAGCTCGCGAAGACGTGGCAGCCTTATATCGAGACCTGCATCGAGGCGTTCGGTGCGGATCGGTGCATGTTCGAGAGCAACTTCCCGGTCGACAAGGGCATGTGCAGCTATAGCGTGCTGTGGAATGCGCTGAAGCGCCTCGCTTCCGGCGCGAGTGCTGCCGAGAAGACAGCATTGTTCAGCGGAACCGCCTCGCGCGTTTATTGCCTCGACCGCTTGCCGGAGGCACTGTCGGTCGACCTGTCGATCAAGTAGACGTTGCCCAAAGAGCCGCTTTTCCAGACAAGCTCCGGGAACGGAAAGGGCTGGGCTTTCGTATTACTGATATGTCGAGCAAACTAATGAGACTGGCGCTTTGCGCCATGACCGTCGCCGGACTTGCGGGTTGCGCAGTGTATGAGCCTCCTGCGCGACCTCCCAACGTCGCCTATGTCGGGCCTGTCGGGGTCGCACCGGGGCCCGGCTATTCTTGGCGCTGGCATCATGCCCATGGTTGGGGCTGGTGGCACCCGCGCTATGGCTGGAATGAAGGTTGGCGCTGACGCCCAAACGGAGTGTGCCGCCGGTGCGGCGGAGAGCAGGCTTAAGCCCTGCCGTCAGGTCCGCGACCCGATGCCCGAAAGATTGACCAGCCCGGGCCGAGGGCGGCGTGGACGACTTCGAGAGCGAGGCGGAACCGGGTGTCGCGGTCCATCCGCCGAACGTGAGCTTTAGCCACGGCCTTGGAGAGCGCGGCGTGAAAGTGCGCCGTCCGTTCCTCCGCGATCTGCTCGCTGCGTCGTTTGATGAAATCTACAAGGTGGTCCATGCACGCCGGCATCCTGGTCCGATTGGGAAGCCAACCTATCCGTAGCGCATCAGACGCCGAATGCCTGTGAGAGAGTTGGAACAAAGTCGTGGCAGGACGTGCCCCGCGGCCTAGTTGGCGGGCTGAAACCCGACTTCTCTAATACGCGCCGACCATGCCGCGAGAATCAGTTTTACCTGTGACGCCAGCTCCTGCGGCGTGGAGGTATCGACGTCCAATCCAAACTGGGCGAGCTCACTTGTCAGGTCGCGGTTGGAAAGGGCGGACCGCAGTTGTCTGTTCCATTCATCAACCAGCGGCGCTGGCATCGCCGGTGGCCCAAAGAACGCAAACCACTCTCTCATCTCGAGGTCGGGGAATCCCAGTTCTCGCGCTGTTGGAATGTCGGGTGCCTTCCGCAGCCGGTGCGTGCCCGACGTGAGCAGAAGTTTTAGACGCCCGCCTCGATGGTGTTCGAGCAGCGAGGTGACGGATGCTACAGCCGCAGGAAGCCGTCCGTCCTCGAGATCCTTCACCATAGGGGACGCGCCACGGTAGGCGACCGGTTCGAGCGTGAGGCCGAGCGCCCGCCCGATGATGAGGTCGAGGACTGTGATGAAGGCATCGCTCGCGGTGTTTCCCAGTCGGCGATGTCGACTGTCTCCGTTTTTCGCCCATTCGAGATATTCTTCGAACGTCGAGACGCCAATCTTGGGAGAGACGGCAAAACCCATGGAGAAAGTCCCCGCCATCGAGATGGGAGTAAGGTCATTCACGGGGTCGAAAGCTGCTGTTTTGATCGCCAGCCGTGCCGCGAGCGTCGTTGAGGGGATGAAGCCGATTACGGAGCCGTCTCGAGGACTCTGCTTCAGCAACTTGGCCATCGTCGTCCCCGACTCTCCTGGACGGACCTCAACCGACACGCGTCGCCCGAGGCGGCGTTGGAGTTCCGCGGCGATCAGACGGGCCGAGGTATCGGTGCCGGCACCGCCAAGAAAGCCTATCAGGATGTCCAGATCGCGGTTGGGCAGCGTGCTCTGCGCCCGAACAGGCGTCGATTTGAAGAGCGGCCACGCACATGCCGTACCGAGCGAAAGGAGAGCATGGCGCCTATCGAGCATTGATTCCTCATGTCAATCATGGCTCGCGCCACAGACAAATTCTGGGCGCGGGCCAACTCCAACCCGCCCTGACGAAGTGCCGGCAATACCTGCTCTCTCCGAATTTGGAGAGTGGCGTGGGTCACCGGTGAAATGGCTGCTACAGCTGCCTAGCCTTTTACCGATCCTGCGGTCAATCCTGCAACGTAGTGCTCGACGAAGAACGAATAGATGATTGCTACGGGAATGGAGCCGAGCAGGGCCGCCGCCATCAGCTGCCCCCAATAGAAGACGTCGCCGCGCACCAGCTCGGAGATCGCCCCGACCGGCACGGTGCGGACCTCGGTCTTGGTGAGGAAGATCAGCGCATAGAGGAACTCGTTCTGCGCCAGGGTGAAGGCGAAGATGCCGGCCGAGATGAAGCCCGGGCCGCACAGGGGCAGCACGATCTTCACCAGCGTCTGCAGCCGGCTCGCGCCGTCGATCCGCGCGGCATCCTCGAGCTCGCCCGGCACGGTACGGAAGTAGCCGAGCAGTAGCCAGGCACAGAACGGGATCAGCAGGGTGGGGTAGGTCAGGATGACCGAGGTCAGCGTGTCGCCCAGCCCGAGGCTGTTGATGATGTCGGCGAGCGGCACGAACAGCAGCGGCTGCGGCACCAGGTAGGTCGCGGCGATCGCAAAGGAGACCAGGGCGGCGCCAGCGAAGCGGATGCGGGCCAGCGGGTAGGCCAGCATGGCGCCGAAGATCAGCGAGATCGCCGTCGACACCACCGCGACGACGAAGGTGTTCCAGGTCCATTCGAGGAAGCTGGTCTCGGTCAGCAAGTCGACATAGTGCTTGAGGGTTGGATGATGCACGATCAGCGGCATGACCTTGCGGCTGTAGAGCTCCTGGTTCGGCTTCAGCGAGGTGATCGCCATCCAGTAGAACGGGAACAGTGTGAAGAGCAGCGACACGCCGAGCGGCAGCCACAGCTTGAGCAGCCGCCCGAGGGGAGTGCGATCGCCGACCGTCATGTCGTCTTGTCCGGCCTGAGGTAGAGCGCCATCGCCAGGATCAGCAGAGCCAGCGGCGGCACCATGGTAAGCGCGATCGCGGCACCCTGGCCGAACTGGCCGCCGGTCATCGCGATGTCGAAGGCGTAGGTGGCGAAGACCTGGGTGGCGTTGGCCGGTCCGCCGTGGGTCAGCACGTAGATCAGCTGGAAGTCGGCGAAGGTGAAGATCACCGAGAACATGGTGACGATGAAGATCACCGGCTTCATCAGCGGCAGGGTGACGAAGCGGAAGCGGTCCCAGGTGGTGGCGCCGTCGATCGTCGCCGCCTCGTAGAGCTCGGGCGAGATGGTCTGCAGGCCGGCCAGCAGCGTGATGGCGTAGAACGGCAGGCCGCGCCACACGTTGACGACGATCAGCGAGCCCATCGCGAGGTGTGGGTTGCCGAGCCAGCTCGGGCCGGGCGGGGTGACCAGGTTGAGCGCGACCAATGTCCAGTTCACGATGCTGAAGGCGGGATCGAGGATCCACTGCCAGGCGATGGTCGACAGCACGGTCGGCACGATGAACGGCAGCAGCAGCAGCGCGCGCGTGAGGTTCTTGAATCGGAAGTCCTGGTTCATCACCAGGGCGAGGCCGAGGCCGCCGAACATCTTCAGCAGCGTCGCCACTGCGGTGTAGACGAAGGTGTTGAGCACGACCTGCCAGAACACCGGGTCGTGCCAGGCCTGCACGTAGTTCGCGAAGCCGATGAACGTGCCTTCGCTCGCGACCGGCCGGTTCATCAGGCTGAGCCAGATGCCGTAGAAGAACGGATAGCCGACCAGCGCCGCCAGGAAAAGCACCGGCGGCGTCACCATCAGCCAGCTGAAGACGTTGGGCTGCTCGAACCAGCGGCCAAGCGAGAACGCCGGCCGCCGGTACGAGAGTGCCGGCGCGAGCGAAGGCGCGGTCATTTGCCCTACGCCGTCTTGTAGATCTGCTGCAGCTGCGCCTTGGCTTCGGCGATCACGTCCTTGGTCGACTTGCCCGTGCACGCCTTGGCGAACATGTCGATCACGACGTACTTCGCGATGGTCTCCGACTGCGCGCGGCTGAGCGGTGCCGGCCAGCCCGGCAGATGCGCGCTCGCCGTCGCGTCCCGGAACGGGATGTTGCGCGGCTCGACCTTCCACATCGCCGCGTCGTCGTATTTGTGCAGGAACGGCTGGTAGTAGGTGACGGCGATGTCATACCACGGACCGAGCTGCTCGGGTTTCATCAGCCAGCGCAGGAAATCCTTCGCCACCTGCTTGTCGGGCGTGTGCGCGAAGATCGCATGGGCCTGCGGGTTGAGCATGTGGAAGCGGCCCTTCGGCCCCTTCGGGTTCTGCGACTGGTCGATCACCTTGGCCATCTCGGGGAAGTCCTTCTTGGCCGCCCACAGGATCGACTCGGCGTTGTTGGTGCAGGAGATCTGCTCCGACAGGAACGCCTTGTTGTTGCTGACGTCGGTCCAGGCCAGGCAGTCCTCGAGCATCGTCTCCTTGTAGAGCCGGCGGCAGTAGTCGACCGCGCGCGCTGTCTCGTCGGAATCGATCACGATCGTCTTGCCGTCGGCCTCGACCTCGCGGCCGCCGTACGACCACAGCAGCGGATAGAGCCAGCCATGGTTGTCACCGAAGCCATGGCCGAGCTCGAAGCCGAATGGATGGCCGTTCTTCTTGAGCTTGATGCCGGCCTCGAGCAACTCGTCCCAGGTGTCGGGGAACTTCTCGTAGCCCGCTTCCTTGAACCAGTCGGTGCGCCAGTTCATCAACTGGCCGATATTGGCGTAAGGGATCGCCTTCCACTTGCCGTTCACGACGACGGCTTCCTTGGCGTTGTCGTACCAGCCGCCCGAGTCCTTGCCGATCTCCTCGGCGATGTCGCTCACGTCGATGAGCTTCTCATCGAACAGGTAGGCCCAGTTGAAGCCGACCGTGCTCATATCGGGCCCGGTGCCGTTCTCGGCCGCGGTAGTGACGCGAGTCAGCAGGCCGCCGACGGAGACGATGTCGTAGTTGACCTTGACGCCCGTCGCTTTCTCGTAGGCGGCGGCAAGCTTGTTCTTGAAGAAAGCATCGAACGGCGGGATGAACGAACTCTCGTGCATCATCGTCAAGGCTCTTGGTGCGGCCCTCACGATCGATGGCGCCATCAGGGTGCCTGCGGCACCTAACGCTGTACGCTTAAGGAACTCTCTACGCGAACCACGGGATACGCTGATCATAGCTGCCTCCCTATCGACGTATTAGTTGCGCGAACCATACCCGAGGTGGGGGACGCTGGCCATCCGCAGAATGCGTCACATGGCGGTGATTGCACGAACGCGCGCGTTTGTCGCAAATCGACCTGTCGTGCAGCTCTGGTCTTCCAAACTCCTGGTGGGCGCGGGATCTAGGTGTTTGAGGTGCGCAGAGTCGCGGTCTTCTCCGCATCAATATTGCGCCCGTTGACAGCGATCGCGACACCATAGTCACGCTCTGCCGCTGACGCGCTTACGATGCCGTCGCGCACGTCGCGCAGCACGCGGGCGGGGTTTCGCGTCCTGGCATCGCCGTAGCCGCCGCCGCCTGGTGACAGGGCGCGATAAGTGGCGGGACCGTGGCGTACGACACCGTACTTGGGGGCCTGGATCTTTTTGCCATCGGCAAGAGTCAGGATCACCTCGCCGCCCGACCCGGCACGGCCGCCGGCCGAGCCGAAGCTCGACGGCGCGCCGACGCCCTCGCCGCGAAAGGCGTAGTCGGCCGGCGTGAACATCTCGACCTCGTAGTCGCAGCCCGCACCGCCACGGAACCGGCCGGGGCCGGCCGTATCGCACCGGAGTTCCTGCCGCTTGAAGCGAACGGGATAGAGCTGCTCGTAGGTCTCGAGGTTGGGCAGCGTCAGGCCGCCCAACGTGATCAGGTGGCCAATCAGGTGGAAACCGTCCCGACCCTCGACGCCACCGCCCGCCGGCGCGCCTGCCCATTGATACATGACGTAACGCCCGCCATCCGGCCTCAAGCCGGCCGTTACCGAGTGTACCGCCTTGGACCAGCCGGCCGACGCGAGCTCGGGCAGGGCCTGTCCGAGCGCCTTCCACATCACGTGCACGATCTCGTGCGCGACGAAGACCGTGTTCATGGTCATTGGCGCCGGCGCGCGGGCGTTGACCAGCGTGCCTTCAGGCAGGCGGATCTCGACGCTGCGGAAAGCACCTTCATTTTTGGGCAAGTCGGGCTCGAAGAAGGAAGCGAGCGCCATGAACACGGCCGAGGTCGAGTTGGCGACCGAGCTGTTCTTGAAGCCCTGCACCTGCGGGGAGGTGCCTGCGAAATCGACGACCAGCCGGCGGTCCTTGACCGTCAGCGTCACGACGATGCGGCCGTCGATCGGACCGAAGCAATCGTTATCGACCGTTTCCTCGGCGCGCCAGGCGCCCTCGGCGAGGCGATCGATGCAGCCCTGGAAACGACGGTCGGCATGGGCGAGCACGCCTTCGAAGAACTCTCCGGCGCGCTCGACACCCAGCTCCTCGACCAGCAACGTCAGCCGTTCCGCCCCGATGCGGGTCGAGCCGATCATGGCGTGCAGGTCGCCTTCGAGCGCCTCGGGCAGGCGCGTGTTCAAGAGCAGCAGGCGCCAGAGGTCGGCGCGTGTCTTGCCGTTCTCGATCAACTTCAGCACCGGCAGGCGGATGCCTTCGTGGAAGATCTCCGTCGCCGCCGAATTGTAGGTGCCGGCGGCGCCGCCGCCGATGTCGGCCTGGTGGGCGCGGTTGCAGGCGAAAGCAACCAACTTGCCTGCGACGAAGACCGGACGCGCGATCACCCAGTCCGGCAGGTGGTTGCCGCCGGCGGTATAGGGATCGTTGAGGAGGAACACATCCTCTGGCGCGATGGCGTCCTTGAAGTCGCGCAGGATGGCGCGCACGGCGAAACCACCGCCGCCGGTGTGGATCGGGATGCCGTCGGCCTGGCTGATCAGCGTGCCGCGCGCGTCGGCGATGAAGCAGGAGAAGTCGTGGCTCTGGCTGAAGATCGGCGAGCGCGCCGTGCGGGTCATCACCCAACCCATCTGCAGCGAGATATGGTCGAGCCGGTTCTGCACCAGGGCGAGCGTTACGGGATCGAGTGCGTCCGCGGTCATGGGCGGGCTCCGATATGCACGAGGAAGTCGTCACGCGAGTCGATCTCGAGCCGATCGCGCGGACCGATGAAGGCGGTGGTGGTGCTCTCCTCGACCAGCAACGGTCCGTCGAGGATGCAGCCGGGCGTCAGATCGGCACCAATATAGACCGGCACGTCACGCCAGCCATGGACGGGGTCGAGCCAGACCTTGCGTGTCTCGCGCGGCTTGGGTGAGTCGATGCGGCTGGGGCGTGCACTCGGTGGCGTCCAGTCGAGCGGATCGCGGCCGACCACGCGCAGCGCCGTAATGTCGATGCGGCCACCGGGCTGGATATGGCCAAACAGCCGCCGATGCTCGGCCTCGAAGGTGCGCCGCGCGGCGGCGGTATCGGTGGCCTTGAACGGCACGCGCACCGGCCACTGCTGGCCTTCATAGCGCAGGTCGATCTCTCGCTCGCGAATCGCAAATTCGCCGGCGCGGGCTTCGAGTTCGGCGAATGCCTGCTCGAGCGCCGTCATATCGACCTTATCGAGATCGGCGAGGAACACTTTCAGATAATCCTGCCGGATATCGGACTGCAGCATACCCATGGCGCAGAAGGCGCCCGCGGCACGCGGCAGTAGGGCGCGTCGACAGCCAAGCGCGCTTGCCACCATGCAGCCGTGCATCGGTCCGGCGCCGCCCGCCGCCACCAGGGTGAAGGTCGCGGGATTGTGGCCGCGCTCGATGCTGAGGCGCTCTACCGCGTGCAACAGGTTCTGCTCGAGCAGACGGATAACGCCCGCTGCGGCTTCCTCGACCGAAAGGCCGAGCAGCTTGGCGAGCTTACTCTCAATGGCCGTGCGGGCGAGGCGAGCATCGAGTGTCACGCCGCCCGCCAAGGGCCCCGACCGCAAGCGGCCCAGCACGAGCTGCGCGTCCGTGACGGTCGGATTCTCGCCGCCGAAGCCATAGGCCGCGGGACCCGGCCGCGCTCCCGCGCCTTGCGGCCCGACATGCAACAATCCCGCCGCGTCGACCCAGGCGATGGTCCCGCCGCCGGCGCCGACGGTATGGATTTCGACCGATGGCGTCGTGAGGTGATAGCCGTCGATCACCAAGGCGTCTGTCACGGGCACCTCGCCCTTGGCCATCACCATGACATCGCAACTGGTGCCGCCGATCTCCATCGAGATCAGGTTCGCGGTCTCGCCTGGATCGGCGCAGCCTTTGAGCGCGCCGACACCTGCAGCGGGGCCTGACAGGACCAGCATCACCGGCCGAGCGGCGATTTGATCGACCGCAACGGCACCGCCATTGCTCTGCAGCAACAGGAGGGAACGCGGCAAGCCGAGTTGACGGAGCTGCTCGTCGAGCGCCCGTAGATAACCGGTCACTTTCGGCGCGACATAGGCATTCACTACGGCTGTCGAGCCGCGCTCATACTCGCCCATTGTCGGCATGACGTCGCTCGACAGCGATACCCATTTGCCAAGCGACGTCGTGGCAAGACGTGCACCGACGTCCTGTTCGTGTGCGCCATTGAGGAAACTGTTGAACAGGCAGACCGCGACCGATTCCACGCCTTCGTCCGAGAACTGCCGGGTGGCATCATCGACATCATCTAGCGAAAGCGGCGTCAGCTCCTTGCCATCGGCGTCGATGCGGCCGCGCACGGGCTGACGCAGGTAGCGCGGCACCAGCACTTCGGGAAAGGGTGCACGATGGTCCCATTGGTTCTCGCGGATGCCGCGGCGAATCTCCAGGCTGTCGCGAAAGCCTTCGGTCGTGAGCATGCCGACCTTGGCGCCCTTCTTTTCCAGGATCGTGTTGGTGGCGACCGTCGAGCCATGCACGAACAACGCACAGTCACGCAACAAGGCCGAGAGAGGCAGGTCGAACTGCTGGGCCGCGAGCCGCAGGACGTCGAGCACGCCCTGGCTGGGATCGGCCGGTACCGAGGGGGCTTTGAAGATGTGGACGCTGCCGGCGCTGTCGCGCAGGACCATATCGGTGAAGGTGCCGCCGACATCGACGCCGATGCGCCAAGGCCGAGCCAAGGGGTGAGAAGGCATCCGGTCGAACTTACTCGAAGAGTTACAGAAGCGGCGATGCTAGTTGGTATTCGCCAGGCCATCTACATTCGCGAAGCTACCCACGTTCGAGAACCGGAATTGCCGTGAAGGCGGTGACCGCTTTCTCCGGAACCATCGATGGAAACTTGCGCAGGCTGCCTACGGTAACTGCGCCTAGTTGCCGATGATCCAGGGCGCGCCTGCAGCGATCGCGATCTCGCGCACCTTTGCGAGCAGGTTGGGTCCGACGGGAATGCCGGTCTTCATGCGTTCGGCCGCGATGCGGCGCTCGGGGTCGCCCGCGACCTGAACCGGCTTTACGGGATCGGCAGGCTTGGTGGTGCGAAGCGTGTCGCAGAAGGTGGCGACGTCGGCCTTGAAGTCGGAGATGTCGCGGAACATGCCGGGATCGAGCGCCAGGAAGAAGTGGCCGATGTCGATCGGACCGGGCTTCGCGTTGCGCGTCGGGTCGGTCACCATCATGCCCCCCGACAAAGCCGAGCTCAGGATATTGACCATGGCGCCGAGCCCATATCCCTTGTGGCTGCTGCCTTCGGGCGTGCCGCCGAGCGGCGTCATGAAGCCGCCCTTGCTGACCTCCTTTGGATCGTTGCTGGGCTGGCCGTCCCTGGTGACCAGCCAGCCGGTCGGTGCCGGCATGTTCTCGTTCGCCTTGTTGCGGATCTTGCCGGCGGCCACGGTCGTGGTCGCCATGTCGAGCAGGAAGGGTTGGCCCGGCTTGCCGGGTGCCGCGAAGGCGATCGGATCGGTGCCGAGCCGCGCTTGCGCACCGTTGGTCGGCGCAACTTGGATGCCGCTCGCCGACGTTGTGACCATGCCGATCAGGTCCGACTCGACCGCCATCAGCGCATAGAAGCCGCAGGCGCCGAAGTGACCGGAGCTGCGCACGGCAGCAACGCCGATACCGGTCTTCTTCGCTTTCTCGATGGCGATCTCCATGCCGTGTCGAGCGTTGGGGTGGCCGAGGCCGCCACCGCCGTCGATCAGGACGGAGACCGGCGTCTCCTTCACGACCTTCGGTGTTGCACGCATGTCGAGCTTGTTGTTGCGCCGGCGTTCGTCGTACGGCGGCACCATCGAAATGCCGTGCGTGTCGATGCCGTGCAGATCGGCCCAGCTCATGATTTCGGCGGTGCCGGCGGCGGTCGGCGCCGGCATGCCCCACGCCTGGAGGATCAGCTCGAGTTGCTTGCGATGGGCCTCGTAGGACGCGGGCATTTGTTACTCCTGGTTAGAGCTAGCCACCTGCCACGCCCTGTGCCTCGACATAGAGTGCATAGACGGACTGGCTGGCGGTCATGAAAAGGCGGTTGCGCTTCCTGCCGCCGAAGCAGAGGTTGGCGCAGCGTTCGGGCAGGAGGATGCGGCCGATCAGGGTGCCGTCAGGCGCAAACACCGCGACGCCATCCTGTCCTTCGCCGCCCGAAAAGCCTGCCCACACATTGCCCTCGGTGTCGACGCGGATACCGTCCGCGAAACCCGGCGAGGCGTCGAAGAACAATCTGCCGTTGACCGCCTTGCCGTCGGCCATGTCGTAGACACGCGTGGTGCGGGTGCCGTCCGGCGTGTCGACGACATAGAGCTTCGATTCGTCGGGCGAGAAGGCGAGCCCGTTCGGCCGCTCCATATCGCCGACCGCGATGGTGAGCTTTCCGGTCGCGGGATCGAGCTTGTAGACGCGGTACGGCATCTCTTTCGGCGCCTTATCGCCCAGATAGTTGCCGCGGATGCCCGCGCCATTGTCGCTGAACCAGATCGTACCGTCGGACTTTACGATGACGTCGTTTGGCCCGGTGAGCCGCGTTCCCTCGAAGTTGTCGGCCAGCACCGTGATCGTGCCGTCGTGCTCGGTGCGGGTCAGCGTCCGGCTGCCGAGCTCGCAGGTGATCAGTCGACCCTTGCGGTCGCGTGTGTTGCCGTCGGGGTAGCCTGCGGGGTTGCGCAAGGTGGCGACCGCACCGGTGATCTCATCCCAGCGCACCAGCGCATCGTTTGGGATGTCGGAGAACAGCAGGTAGCGGCCATCGCCGTAGTATGCCGGGCCCTCGGTAAATCGGAAGCCGGTGGCGATGCGTTCGATCGCGGCCATCGGCACCACCAAGTGCCGGAAGCGCTTATCGAGTGTGGCCACGTCGGGATCGGGATAGCGGATCGGCGCTGAAGACTCCCAGCGCGATGGACCTTCAGCCATAGGGGTACTCCTCTGAGCCCAAGTGGACACTGATACGCTGCGGTCTGCAAACCGCGGCGAACCGATCGGATTGAGAGAAATCGCATCATGAAAATCGACTTCACGGGCAAGAAGGCCCGTTAACACCGCTCGACGTCGATAGATGACCGGCCAGACGATTGCCGTGGCGGGCGCTCAGGGTCTTTAATGGTGGCCATGCAACCGAAGGACTCGCAGATCAGTGCCCATCTCGCGGTGCGGCCGGACTGGCTCGCTAGCCATCGCGAGGAGGCCCTTGAGCCCGATCTGAAGATCGTCGATCCGCACCATCACCTTATCGATCGGCCGGAGAGCGGGACGTACCTGCTGCCGGATCTGCTAGCCGATATCACCGGTGGCGGACACAATATCGTCGCCACCGTCTATCTCGAGTGGCTGTCGATGTATCGCGGCGACGGTCCCGTCGAGATGCGGCCGGTCGGCGAGATCGAGTTCGCCAACGGCGTCGCGGCGATGAGCGCCAGCGGCGGCTATGGCAAACCGCGCGTCTGCGCCGGCATCGTTGGCCACGCTGACCTCATGCTCGGCGCGCCGGTGAAAAAGGTGCTGGAGGCCATGATCGTGGCGGGCGGCGGCCGGTTCCGCGGCATCCGCTACATCGCCTCCATGGATCATGACCAAGCCGCTTGGGGAGCTACCGCCATTCGGCCGATGGGCCTGCTGCTCGACGAGCGCGTGCGTGAAGGCTTCGCGCAATTGGCGCCCCTCGGACTCAGCTTCGACGCCTGGATCTACCATCCGCAACTCGGCGATCTCGTCGATCTGGCACGCGCTTTCCCGCAGACGCCGATCTGCCTCAATCATGTCGGCGGTGCGATCGGCCTTGGCCGATACAAGGGCAAACGCGACGAAGTCTTCGCCGACTGGAGCAAGCGCATCCGTGAGCTCGCGGCGTGTTCCAACGTGCATGTGAAGCTGGGCGGCCTCGGCATGAAGATGTTCGGGTTCGACGTGCACGAAGGCAAGCTACCGCCAAGCTCCGAGCAACTGGCGACCTTGTGGCGGCCCTATGTCGAGACCTGCATCACGGCCTTCGGTCCGAATCGCGCGATGTTCGAAAGCAACTTCCCGGTCGACAAAGGCTCCTATAGCTACGGCGTGTACTGGAACGCTTGCAAGCGGCTGGCGCTGGGTTCGAATGCGTCCGAGAAGGCCGATCTGTTCCACGGTACCGCATCGCGATTCTATCGACTCGGCACTTGAGGGAGTTCCAGATGAGCGCCATCACTGTCACCCCGATCGCCGGCTCGCTTGGCGCAGAGGTGCGCGGCGTCGACCTGCGCACCATGGACAACCAAGCCTGGGCGATCGTCCACCAGGCCTTCCTCGATCACAAAGTGATCGCGATCCGCGGCCAGGATCTCGGACCACAGGATATGATGGATGTCGGCGCGCGGTTCGGTGAGCCCAACCACTATCCGTTCGTGAAAGGGCTCGACGGCTTCCCGTTCCTGTTCGACGTGATCAAGGAGCCGAGCGAACAGCGAAACTTCGGCGGTGGCTGGCATTCGGACACGACCTACATGAAGGCGCCGCCGATGGCGACGCTGTTGTACGCCCTCGAAACGCCGGTGAGGGGCGGCGACACGCTCTATTGCGACATGGTGGCGGCCCACGATTCGCTGTCGCCGAGGATGAAGGAGATGCTCGGCAGCCTGAACGGCGTGTTCAGCGCCGGCTTGAAGAACTCGGGTGGCCGCTCGCTGCATCACGCCCAGATCGGCAACATGAAGGTCACCGGAGGCGAGACGGCGGACTCCTATGAGGCGGTGCATCCGATCGTGCGGACAGTTGAGGAGACCGGCCAGAAGGCGATCTACTGCAGCAAGGTCCACACCACGCACTTTGAGGGCATGACCAGAGACGAGAGCCAGCCGATGATCGACTGGCTGGTCAGTCATGCGACGCAGCCGGAATTCACCTGCCGCGTGCACTGGGAGCCCGGCACGCTGACGGTATGGGACAATCGCCGGGTGATGCACAATGCGATCAACGACTACCACGGCATGCGCCGCCATATGCGGCGACTTACGTCGGGGCCGACCGTTCCCGTTTGACGCGGCATGGACTGGCGGGGGCCACTGATCGTCGCCCCAGCGGTGGTGTATTTCTCCGCCGCCCGAGGCGTTGATCCGCTCGGCCATTCACTAAAGCAAGAAAGGCCGAATTTCGCGCACTGCTCGAGGCGATCTCAGAAGTCCGTTCTGAGACTGATTGGTAGGCCCGGCAGGATTCGAACCTGCGACATAACCGTTATGAGCGGCTCGTTCTAACCACTGAACTACGGGCCCACTGACCGGAGCGGCCGGGGCCCGCTTAATACATCATTCGGCGGGCGGTACGAACATATAGCCGATGCCGCGCACGGTGCGAATGACCGTGGGCTTGTCAGGTGCCGGCTCGATCTTGCGCCGGATGCGGGTGATGCGCAGGTCGATCGCGCGGTCGAACGGATCGCGGGCGCGGTGGCTGGTGATCTCGAGCAGCCAGTCGCGGCTGAGTGGCCGGTTCGGGTTCTCGGCAAAGATCTTCAGGATGTCGAACTCGCCGGCGGTGATGGGCACTTCCAGGCCTGTGTCGTCCAGCAGCGCCCGCTTGGTGAGGTCGAGCGAATGGCGGCCCATGCGGACGCGTTCGATCCGGGGCGGCGTCGCCTTGTGGGCCGACCGGCGCAGCACGCTCTTGCAGCGCGCCAGCAATTCACGCGGCTCGTAAGGCTTGGATACATAGTCATCGGCGCCGCTTTCGAGGCCCAGCACCTTGTCGACCGAGTCGCCGGCCGCCGTCAGCATGATGATGCCCACGCGCGTGCTGCTCTCGCGCAGCCAGCGGGCGAGGGCAAAGCCGTCATCCTGACCGGGAAGCTGGACATCGAGCAGAACGAGGTCGGGCATGGCCCGGGAGACCTGGCGGCGCATCTGGGCGCCGTTTTCGACCGCAATCACCTTGAGGTCGTGATTCATTAAATATGCTTCGGCCGCCTTGCGCTGGAAGGCGTCATCTTCGACCAATAATACGGAAGGCTGTTGCATGGCTTGATCCGAATATGAATAAAGTTTATGCCTATAAAATACCAAGGTTTTGCAACAATTTATAGTCCATTCTTAATACCTTTGATACAGTAATGGGCCTTTTTGGGGGCCAAACGCAAAATGTTGGCATCCATTGTTTCCCGGCTGGTGTCGCATGTCGTCCGATCCTGAACAGGCAGACACTCCCGTTTCGCCCCTCGAAGTGGCCCATCCCACGCTCCAGGAAGCCTTCGTCCGCGCCGAGCTGATCCGCCGGCTGTTCGACGGTTCCAAGCAGTCCCGGTACTTTTCGTTCGTCCTGTGGCCGGTCATTGCCGCCATCTACTGGCGGCAGATCGACCTGATGGAGCTGGTACCGCCGTTCGTGGCCCATCTCGCGGTCACGGTTGCCTTCGATGTGCTGCGCCGCAACTTCGCACGCGCGAACCCGCCCGACGAGGACGTGGTCCGTTGGGGCTGGTGGTTCGCCGCGCTCTCCTTCCTGGCCGGCGCCTGCTGGGGCGCCGCGGGCTACCTGCTGGCCTCGAAGGACTATGAGCTGCAGCGCATGCTCCTGGGGCTGGTGCTGCTCGCCACAATCACCACGGCGGTGCCGATCCGGTCGGCCCATCCGCCGACCTTCTATACCTTTGCCGTCGCGACCACGGCGCCACTGCTGTTCGTGCTGCTCACCTCGGCCGACCCCTTCTATAAGCTGGTCGGCATCGCAGGCGGCGCCTATGTCGGCCATTTGATGGCCTATGTGCGCGACGTGCACCGCTGGCAGTACGACAACATCGCGCTCGCTTACCAGAAGGAGGAGCTGGCCCAGCGCCTGCAGGTCGCCTACGACGAGGAGCGGCTGGCGCGCGACACGGCGCTCGCCGCCAAGGGCGAGGCGGAGAAGGCCAACCAGGCCAAGTCGATCTTCCTTGCCACCATGAGCCACGAGATCCGCACACCAATGAACGGCGTGCTGGGCATGATCGACGTGCTGGAGCGCACGCCGCTTTCGTCGGAGCAGCGCGACTCGCTCGGCACCGTCCGCTATTCGGCCTCGGCGCTACTCAAGATCATCGACGACATCCTCGACTTCTCCAAGATCGAGGCCGGCCGCCTCGATCTCGAACGCATCGAGGTCTCGACCGTGGAGCTGATCGAGGGCACGGCTGAGACGCTGGCCCAGCAGGCGGCCGCCAAGGGCGTGAAGCTGATCGCTTATGTCGCGGCGGGCGTGCCGGAACGGGTGATGGGCGACCCGCTGCGCCTGCAGCAGATCCTGTTCAACCTGCTGGGCAATGCGCTGAAGTTCACGGAGAAGGGCTGGGTGCGGCTCACGCTCGAACGGCCGGACGAAGACACGCTCTGCCTGCGCGTCGTCGATACCGGCATCGGCCTGACGCCGGAGCAGCGCGAGAAGCTGTTCCAGCCGTTCGTGCAGGCCGACAATTCCACGACGCGTCGTTTCGGTGGCACCGGGCTTGGCCTTTCGATCGTGCAGCGCCTTGCCGAAGCGATGGGCGGCTCGATCGCGGTCGAAAGCGCACCGGGCGAGGGCTCCGCCTTCACCGTCACCCTGCGGTTGGATGAGGCACCGAGCGCCGCGCCCGGCCCCATGCCGCTCGACGGGCTGACGCTTGCTCTGTCGCTCCCCGACTCCGAGGAATCGCGGGCGATCGCGCGGTATCTCACGGGCGCCGGCGCCCGTGTCGGCCTCGCACCTCCCGGCACGCCGTTCATCGGTATCAGGTTGATCGAAGCGGGAGCGCCCGAGCGTCGGGTGGCCCTGATCGACGGTCCGGCGCCGCGCAACGGCGGGCTGCTGCAGGGGCTGCCGCGGCCGTGGCGACGGGATGTCCTCATCCGCGCCGTGGCGCGTGCGGCGGGCCGGGCGCCGCTGCCCACACGGGGCATCGAGGTGCCGGCGGCACCGCAACGGACCGGTGGCCATATCCTTGTGGTCGACGACAATTCGGTGAACCGCAAGATCCTGGCGCGCCAGCTCGAGCTCGCCGGCGCCGCCTCGACCGACACGGCGGCCGGCGGCGTCGAGGCGCTGGAGCTGTGGCGCCGGCGACGTTACGACCTCGTGCTGGCCGATCTGCAGATGCCCACGATGGACGGCTTCGAACTGGCGCGGCGCATCCGCCAGAGCGAGCAGGCCGACCGGCGCGAGCGCACACCCATCCTCGCCATCACCGCAAGCGCGCTCGCCGAGCACGAGCAGCGCACGCGCGCGGTGGGCATGGATGGCCTGATCACCAAGCCGATCGGCATCGAGCAGTTGCGGGCGACTCTCGATGTCTGGCTGAAGGACGCCCGGACGGAGCACATGACATGAGCGAGGCCTACGATCGCGCGAGACTTGTCGAGCTGTTCGGCGATGATGCCGCGACGCTTGCCGAGGTCGAACGCGAGTTCCTCGACACCGCGCTCGGCGCAGCGCAGGAGATCGAGACCACCGACGATCTCGCCGTCATCGCTCGCGCCGCGCATCGGCTGAAGGGCGCGTCGGGCATGATTGGCGCCACGGCGCTGCACGGGATCGCAAAGGCCGTCGAGCAGGCGGCCAAGGCACACGACCTGCCGACGGTGCGCGGCATGCACGACGTCTTCCGCCACGAAGTTCAGCGCGTCGCCAATCAGGTCGGGTCGGCGGGATAAGATCTCGGACTCGCGTTATCGCGACGATCCAAGTCGGCGATTCGTTCGGCTGAGCATCGCTTCGTCTTCCCGCTCCAGCCTGCCGTCCCGCACCAGAAGCTCGCCATCGACCAGGACGTCGCGCACTGACCTGGGGCTCAGGGAGTAGATCAGGTTGGAGGCAAGATCGTGCGCCGGCGCGGTCTCCAGCCGCCTCAGGTCGAACACCGCGAGATCGGCGCGCTTGCCGGGTTCGATGCTGCCGGTCAACCGGTCGATTCCCAGAGCGCGTGCACCATCGATGGTCAGCATGCGGACCATTTGGCGTACATCGAGCACAGTCGGATCGTCGGCTTTCATTTTGCCGATGAGTGCGGCGAGCCGCGCCTCGGCCAAAAGGTCCATGCTGTTGTTGGTTACCGTCCAGTCGGTGCCGAGTCCGATGGGCACGCGGCCGGCCAGGCGGGCAAGCGGTAGCGTGCGCGCCTCGATCTTGAGGTTGCTGGCGGGGCAGTGGGCAATGGGAATGCCATAATCCGGCCATGCGTCGAGTTCGGCGTCCGACAGGTAGAGTGCATGAGCTGCAAGGGTGTTCGAGGTCGCAAGCCCTGTCCCGACCAAACAGGCGAGCGCGCCGTCATGGCCGCGGGCTCGCACCGCGGCGACCTCAGGCTCGCTTTGCGCGACATGGATGAACACTCGCGCTCCGGTTCGTTCGGCGCGCCGCGCGCAGTTCTTGAGCAGGGCATCCGAGCAGGTGTCGAGCGCATGCGGCGCAATGCCGGCCGATACCCGGGCTTCGGGATCGGTGCCGTAACGTTCGATCAGGCGCTCGACCGTGGTCCAGTCGGCCGGTCCGCGATTGTCGGTGATCGTGTGGCCGACGATTGCTCGAATGCCCGTTTGCTCGATCACCGGCGCGATATGGTGCATGTCACCCAGCCGGTCGGCGATGCAGGTGACGCCATTCAGCAGGAACTCCGCACAGGCAGCCCGCACCGACGTCTTGTAGTGCTCGAGAGTGAAGCTCTCCTGTCCGGGCACGGCATAGCCGGCCCAGAAGGCGCGCGGTCGATCGTCAGCCAGGCCGCGAAAGAATGCCGTGGCGGCATGGGTGTGCACGTTGATGAGGCCCGGCGTCACCAGCGCTTCACTGGCGTCGATCACCCGGTCGCCAGAATGTGCAAGCGTGCCGGCCGCGCCGATGGCGGCGATCGAAGTGCCGTCGATACGAATGTCGGCGGCGGGCAGGAATTGGTCGGCGGCGTTGACGGTCAGCACCGCGCCGCCCTGAAGCACGATTGCCATGTCAGGCTTTGCTCCGGGACTTCGCCCGACGCTGGGCGGGGCGAGAGGTGGAACGGAGGGCTGGGCGGACAGGAGCCGCAAGGAAGTCGTCGAAGCTGCGCAAACGCTCGCTGATGTGGTCGATCATCAGCCGCGCCGGCGGCGAGAGGCGGCGATAGCGCGGCACCAGAATGCCGATACGGCTTTGCGCCAGCCCGGGCTCGGCCAGCGGCACGTGGACGAGTTCGCCACGGCGGACCTCTTCCAGGAATCCCACCGGTGTGAAGAAGCCGATTCCCAGCCCCGACTTGATCACCTGGCGCATGAACTCGATCGAATTGGACACGATACGAGGCGAAAGCCGCGCGCCGCTGTCGGCGAATTCGGTCGCCATGATCGCGTCGAGCAGCCAGCGGTCTTGCAGCATCACCACTGGATGGCCGACGCATTCGGTCAAGGTCAAGCTCTTGCGGCCGGCCAGCGGATGATCGGGCCGCATCAACGCGCCTACGGCGGTGGGGAACTCGGCCACCACGTCGATGCCGCGATGGCGGTTGTCGACGAACAGCACACCAAAATCGTTGTCGCCCGAGCGCAGCGCCTCGCTGATCTCGCTTGGGTGAACAGCCAGCACGGTGAAGGTCACCTGGGGGTGCTTGACCGACATCTCTTGAACGACCAGCGGCAGGAAGCGCACGAGCAGCGATTCCAGTGAGATGATGCGGACGTCTCCGCTCACCGTGCCGCCGAGGCTCGCGATCTCGGCGCGCATGCGTTGGTACTCGTTCTGCGTCTCGCGCACGTGGCGAAGCAGCAATTCGCCGGCAGCGGTCGGGCGCACGCCCTGACGGCCGCGTTCGAACAGCGTGACGCCCAGCTCGTCCTCCAACCGCAGGATCTGCCGGTTGACGGCCGACGAGGCGACGCTCAGTGCGTCCGCTGCCTTGCGGATCGACCCATGGCGCGCCACGTGGTCGAAATAGCGCAGGACCGCCGCGTGCATGGTCTTGGTCCTCAATCCGCCGGCGATGCCGAAATGGCAGCGTGCCGCGCGAATTAATGTTCTTTTCTAGAGCACCCCGCGTCAATACCGTTTCGGGAAAAGCCGGAAAATCGGGCCAGAAAATCAGGCCAGAAAATCAGGGAGGCCGCCATGCGCCAACTCGGCAGGATCCGCCGTCGCTCGCTATTCAAATCAGGTGCCGCTGCCACGGCCTTCGCCGCTTACGGCTTGTTGCCGTCGGGCGGCTTCGCCCAGGCCAAGACGCAGACCGTCAACCTTCAGCTCGGCTGGCTGGCTGGCAACAACCAGATCGGCGAGGTGGCGGCCAAGGCTCTTGGCTTCTTCGAGGAAGAGAAGCTCAACCTTGCGATCCAGCCCGGCGGGCCCAGCATCGACGGTGTTGCCATCGTCGCCTCCGGTCGTCATGAGATCGGCCAGGTCTCGTCCAGCCCGTCGCTGATGTTGGCGGCCTCGCAGAAGATCCCCGTGATGTGTTTCGCGACGGGCCTGCAGCAGCATCCCTACGCTTATTTCTCGCTGCCCAAGAAGCCAGTGCGCGCGCCACGTGACCTGATTGGCAAGAAGGTCGGCATCCAGGCGACCGCCAAGGTGCTGCTGAATGCGCTGATGAAGAAGCACAATATCGCCGAGAAGGACGTCGAGATCGTGATCATCGGATCTGAGATGACGCCGATCCTGACCGGCCAGACCGACGTCGTGAGCGGCTGGATCACAAACACCACGACGCTGAAGCCGCTCGGCCCCGAGCGCATCGATCTTCGCCTGTGGGACGCCGGCGTGCGCCTCTATGCGCTGCCTTACTACGCCACCAAGGACACGATCGAGAAGAAGGCCGACATGCTGGCCGCCTACACGCGTGCTGTTTCGCGCGGCTGGGAGTATGCGCTCAAGAATCCGGAGAAGGCGGTGGACTTCCTGATCAAGGAATATCCCAACCTCAAGCACGACGACGAGATCGAAGGCAGCAAGGAGCTGCTGAAGTTCGCCTTCAACGCCAACACCCAGGCCAATGGCTGGGGCGCGTTCGATCCGGCGATATGGCAGGAGCAGATCACGCTCTACGACGATCTCAAGCAATTCTCCGCCGGCCCGCCCAAGCTCGAGCATGTCATCACCACCAAGATCCTCGACGCCACCAAGGCCCAGCGTGCCAAGCTCGGCTGAGGCCAACGCCATGACAGCGGCTCTCTCGCGCCAGCAACCGGCCGCGGCCGACGGCAGAGAAGCCGTGCGATGCGAGCGTGTGACTGTCCGCTTCACGACGGAACGCGGCACGGTCACTGCGCTGGAGAACATCGATCTTGCGATCCCGGCGGGCGCTTTCCTGACGCTGCTGGGACCGTCGGGCTGCGGCAAGTCGACGTTGCTGCGCGTCATGGCCGATCTGATCGACCCGACCGGCGGCACGATCTCCGTGATGGGCGACGTGCCGGCCAAGGCGCGGCTCAATCGCGAGATCGGCTTCGTCTTCCAGGACGCCGCCCTGCTGCCGTGGCGCAACGTGCTGGACAACGTCACGTTGCCGCTCGAGGTCGGCGGCGGCAAGGCGCTGCCCGGTGCGCGCTCGGCGCAGGAGCTGCTGAGCCTGGTCGGCCTGGCCGGCTGGGAGACGGCGTATCCGCATGAGCTGTCGGGCGGCATGCGCCAGCGCGTGGCGATTGCCCGCGCCTTGATCTCGGGACCGCGGCTTCTCCTGATGGACGAACCGTTTGGCGCCCTGGACGAGATCACGCGCGATCGTTTGAACGAGGAGTTGCTGGAGGTCTGGCAATCGACCGGGACCACGATCGTGTTCGTGACTCATTCGATCTACGAAGCCGCCTTCCTCGGCCAGAAGGTGCTGCTGCTGGCGGCACGTCCGGGCCGGGTGCGGGAGCTGGTGCCGGTGACCCTGCCGACGCCGCGGCGGCTTGCGATGCGCGAGACGCCGGAATTCGTGGCATTGGCCGGTCACCTCCGGCGCGTTCTGGAGAGCTGCTGATGGCAAACCAGGCGGAACCCATGACCATGGCCGGCGCCTTCGTCGAGGACGCCGAGGCACAGGCGCGCTTCCTCGGCCGCAAGCGCTATCTCGCCTGGCGTCGGCGTCTGCTGCCGGTGATCGCCGTCGTGCTCTTCCTGCTCGCATGGTGGCAGGCAGTCGAACAATTCGACATCAAGCCTTTCATTGCGCCCTCACCCGTCGCGGTGGCGCATGTGCTGATCGATCGCTTCGACGTCCTGATGGCCAATCTGCTGCCGACGGCGATCGAAGCGGTGCTCGGCTTCCTGCTGGGCAACTTTGCAGCCATCAGCCTTGCGACGGCCTTCGTCTGGCGCAAGACGATGGAGGAGGCGCTGTTTCCCATCGCCGTGATGGTCAACACCATCCCGGTCGTCGCCAAGGCGCCGATCCTGGTGCTGCTGCTGGGCAACGGCATGGAACCCAAGATCGCCATCGCCGCCATCATCTGCTTCTTCCCGACACTGGTGAACATGACGCGCGGTTTGCGCGACGTGCGGCCCGAGCAGCTCGAGCTGATGCGCATCCTGTCGGCGACGCCGCGCGAGGTGTTCCTCCGTATCCGCGTGCCCAACGCGCTGCCGTATCTCTTCTCGGCCCTCAAGATCGCGGCCTCCACGGCCGTTATCGGCGCGATTGTCGGCGAGTGGATCGGATCGACCAAGGGCATCGGCGCGCTGATCATCCAGTCGACCTACAATTTCGACTCGCCGCTGCTCTACGCCACCATTGTCGTCGGCTCGACCTTCTCGGCGCTGTTCTTCGGCGTCGTGACGTTCGCCGAGGGACGCATGCTGCGCTGGAACGTGACGCATAACGCCTGAGGAGGCATCGATGACCACAACGCCTCAATTCATTGCCGAGGCCGCAGGACGCGTGCCTGTGGCGGCCGTATCGGACGTCGTCGTGGTGGGGGGCGGTCCGGCGGGTATCGCGGCCGCAATCGCCGGCGCGCGCAACGGTCTTTCCGTGACGCTGCTTGAACGCTATCCCTATCTCGGCGGTCTCGCGTCGGGTGGCATGGTCCTGGTGCTCGACGACATGTGCAATGGCACGGAGATCGCCGTCCGAGGCATATGTGCCGACCTGATTGGCCGCATGGAGAAAATGGGCCTCGCTGTCACGCCGCCCGAGGCCGACCGCCGCTCCGATCCCGCGATGTGGCGCAAGTGGTCGCGCTGGGGCGTTTTCGATTTCACCTCCCATCTCAAGCCGCAGCCCATCGTCTATGCGGCAGCGTTCGATCCGGATGGTTTCAAGCGCGCGGCCAATGACATGATCGCCGAGGCGAAGGTCAACCTGCGCCTCCACAGCTGGTTCAGCCGCGCGATCGTCGAGGACGGCGCGATCAAGGGCGTGGTGTGCGAGAGCAAGGAAGGTCGCCAGGCCGTCCTTGGCAAGATCGTGGTCGATGCGACGGGTGACCTCGATGTTGCCGCCTCGGCCGGCGCACCTTTCATCGAAGGCGCCTATATCGTCACCACCGTGTTCCGCCTCGGCGGTGTCGATGTCGAGGAGGCAGAGCGCTTCGAGCATGAAGATCCCGAAGCCTTCAAGGCGATCGATCGCGAGGCCAAGCGCATCATCGGTGGCTCATGGGACAAGTGGTGGCTGAAGACGCCGTTGCCCGGCGTGGTGTGGTGCAACTGCCCACACATGGCCAACTACGACGGACTCAAGGTCGATGACCTGACACGGGCCGACGGCGAGGGCCGCAAACGAATCGCCAGCCTGGTCGAGTATCTGCATGCCAGGATGCCCGGCTTCCGCGATTGCTACGTGATCGACGTGGCGCCACAGCTCGGCATCCGTCAGACGCGGCTTTTGGAAGGCCTTTACGTCGTTACCAAGGAAGACGTGGCCGAGCGCCGCCACTTCGCCGACTCTGTTGCGCGCGGCCGCGACTACTACACACCCTACCGCGCCCTGCTGCCGCGCAATGTGCAGGGCCTGATTGTCGCCGGCCGCCACTATTCGGCGACATCCTCGGCACAGCGCATGTCGCGCGAGATCCCGCCATGCATGGCGATGGGCGAGGCGGCGGGTGAGGCGGCAGCGCTTGCACTCGACGGCAGCGTGACGCTCGACCGCGTCGATGTCGGCGAACTCCAGACGAAATTGCGTGACCGCGGCGCCGATCCGGGTGACCGGCCGGCCGCCAACGCCACCGTATTGAGGGCAGCAGAATGACAACTGACGGCAAACAGCCCTTGTCGGGCGTGAAGGTGCTCGACTTCACGCAAGTGATGATGGGACCCTGCTGCACCCAGATGCTCGCCGACTACGGCGCCGACGTGATCAAGATCGAGCGGCCGGGCGCGGGGGATCTGTCGCGCACCTCGCTCGCCGATGATCCCGACGGGCTCAACAACCCCGTGTTCCGCAGCCTCAACCGCAACAAGCGGTCGATCGCCCTCGATCTGCGCGGGGATGCGGGCAAAGCCGTCGTCTACGACCTGGTCAAGACCGCCGACGTCGTGGTCAACAACTTCCGCGCCGGCGTCATGGACAGAATGGGTTTCGGTTACGAGACGCTACGGAAGATCAATCCGCGTATTATCTGTGCTTTCGGTTCGGGCTTTGGCCAGAGCGGGCCGCTGTCGCACAAGGGCGGGCAGGATATCCTGGCGCAGGCGTTGTCAGGCGTCATGGCACGCAAGCCCGATCAGGAGCTGCCGACCACGCTCTACTCGACGGCCCTGGCCGACTATTCGGCCGGCATGCACATGGTGCAGGGCATCCTGCTTGCGTTGATGCAGCGGGAGAAAACGGGCGTTGGCCAGGCGATCTCGGTGTCGCTGTACGATTCCATGCTCGCCATGCAGATGCAGGAAGCGGCGATGTGGCTGCAGCGCCGGCGCGAACTGAACTGGGGATCGTTCCCGCTCACCGGCGTGTTCGCCACGACCGACGGCGCCCTGGTGATCGTCGGCGCCTTCAAGGTCAATCCATTGCAGGATATTTGCTGCGCGCTTGACCTGCCCGATCTGTCCGCCGATCCCAACTATGCGACCTTCGCCAAGCAGATGGAGAACAAGGCCGAGCTGCATCGACTGTTCCGCAGCAAGCTCTCGACCGGCACGACCGCGCACTGGCTGGCCAGACTCGAGGAGCAGGACCTTCTCTGCGCGCCGGTGCAGACGCTCGGCGAAGCGCTGGCCTCCGAGCAGACCACCGTCAACAACATGGTGGTCACCGTCGAGGCGAACGGAAGCGGGCGCAACGAGCCGCTCAAGCTGGTCGCCTCGCCCATCACCATGGACACCTCCGCCTTCCGCCTGCGTCATGCGCCACCGGCGCTGGGCGAGCATGGAACGGAGATCCTGGGTGAGCTGGGCTACGGGCCCGACCGCATTGCCGAACTGCGTGCCGCCAAGGTGTTCTCATGACCATTCGCTTCGCCGTCGACAATCACGTGGCGCGCGTGACCATCGATCGGCCTGATCGCATGAATGCGGTCGACGAGGCATCGGAAGCGGAGCTGATCCGCATCTGGGAGACCATCGAGGCAGACAATAACGTGCGCTGCGTCGTGGTTACGGGCGCGGGCGAGCGCGCCTTCTGCACCGGCGCCGACATGAAGCAGAGCGGCAACAAGACGGGCCTGGAATATTGGGGCGCAACGCGGCCCGGCGGCTTCGGAGGCCTCTCGTTGCGAGATACCCTCGATGTGCCTGTCGTGGCTCGAGTTAACGGTCACGCGCTGGGCGGCGGCATGGAGATGGTGCTGGGCTGCGACATCGTCGTGGCTGCTAGCAACGCCACGTTCGGCTGCCCGGAGCCCAGGGTTGGCCGATTGGCCCTGGAAGGCGGCATCGCACAGCTGCCGCGCCGCATTCCCCATGTCTGGGCCATGGGCATGTTGCTGACAGGCCGCCGAATTTCGGCCGCCGACGCGCTGCGCTTCGGCCTGGCGAATGAGGTCGTACCGCAGGCGGGGCTCGACGCGGCCGTCGACAAGTGGGTTGCGGACATTCTCGCCTGCGCGCCGCTCTCGGTGAAGGCCGTCAAGCAGATGGTGCGCCGCGGCGCGCAGCTATCGCCGCAGGAAGCGCAGATGCTGCGCGTGCCGGCCCTTATTGCGGCCCTCAACTCGACCGACCAGGACGAGGGTGTTCAAGCCTTCGTCGAGAAGCGTGCACCGCAATGGCGCGGGCAATAGGAAGAGGGAGATGACCTACGTCATCACTTCGACCTGCATCGACGTGAAGGATGGCATCTGCCAGAAAGTGTGCCCTGTCGAATGCATCTATGAAGGCGGGCGGATGATGTACATCCAGCCCGACGAATGCATCAATTGTGCGCTCTGCGTCTCGGTCTGTCCGGTGCAGGCGATCTACGAGGATGAAGATGTCCCCGCTGCCGAACAGGCTTTCATCGCCGCCAATGCCGAGTTCTTCGCCGCGACCGTGACGGGATGGGGTGCGCCCGGAGGCGCCGATCCCCGCCATGTCAGCCGGCTCGACGCGCCGCTCGTGCGCGATTTCGCGGGCTCGAAAGCCTGACCGCCTCTACTTCCGCGCCCGCAACAGGATCGTCGACGAATAGGAGAGCAGCGGCTTGCCGTTCTGTTCCAAAAGGCCGCGCAGGAAGGCGAGCGTCTTGCCGTGGCGCGGCACCTCCACGCGCGTCGTAACCGGCGATGTCGCTTCGCCGGCGGCCAGGAACTCCGCGGCGAAGGAGACCGTGCTGGGCGCCATGCCGGTGACGAGTCCGGCTGCCCGCGTTATCGCCGAATCGGCAAAGCTCATCATGTAGCCGCCGTGCAGCACGCCGCCCGAGTTGCACATATGCGGCAGCGTCGGTTGCACCAGCGTGGCGCCGTCGGATTCCTGGCGTGCGTAGGAGGGACCGATATGGCGCGAGTAGGCGCTGGCGTTCGCCAAAAGCTCAAAGCCGGACGGCACGACCTGCGGGCCGGCCTTTGCGATGGTGGGCTGTGCGGCTTCCTTGCGGGCCATCGCCTTGTCGCGCGCCACGTGGCGGCAGACGCCTGACCATAATGCGATCGGGCGGCCTTCCTGCGTGACGGTGCCGCGCACGAAGGCGAGGCGGCCAGTGATCTGCAGCGGCTCGCCGCGCGCCTCGAGGGGTGGCCCGATGCGGCCGGCATTCAGGAACTCAACGGCAATGCTTACCGTCATCGCAAACGCGCTGTTGCCGCCGCCGTCGACGGCACGGCCGGCGATTACACAGAGCGCATAGTCGGCGAGCGTGATGATCGCGCCGCCATGTACGCCGCCGGCGTAGTTGGCCTGGCGCGGCTCGGTCGGCAGCACGCAATGGATGCTGTCCTTGACGCGCGGATCGCCATCGATGCGGAAGTAGAAGGGGCCGGTGTGATCCTCGAACGGATCGGTCGGCGCAAACATCGAGTAGTGCGCAAGATCTATCGCGGCAGCAGTGTCGGGCATCCGGTTGGCTCTTGTGATTCGTCGCGAGCGGGTTCTATTAGAGGAAATTCTCCTCGACGACAAAAGAGCCACGGAGCGAAACCCCATGACGCCTGCCGCGCACAAAATCGAGGTCCGGCGCGAACAGCGCGAACGCGGGGCCGTGGCCCATGTGATCTATGACCAGTCGCGGCGGCTGAATGTGGTGGGGCCGCCGTCGCTGCGCGATCTCGCCGACACCTTCCATACGCTCGCCAAGGACGACGACCTCAGGGCCGTGGTGTTTTCGGGTGCGGGAGGCCGCGCTTTCATCGGCGGCGCTGACATCAACTATATGGCGGCATTGCGCGAAGGCGAGGAGGGGCGCGCATTCATTACCCTGATCCACAAGCTCTGCCAGTCGATCCGCGACTGCCCGGTCCCGGTCATTTGCCGCATGGAGGGCTATACGCTGGGCGCGGGCCTCGAAGTGGCGGCAGCATGCGACATGCGCATCGCCGCGGAGACGGCCTTCTTTGGCATGCCCGAGGTGAAGGTCGGCCTGCCGTCGGTGGTCGAAGCAGCGCTGCTGCCGCGCCTGATCGGCTGGGGCCGCACCTCGCGACTTCTGCTCACGGCCGAGACCATTGGAGCGGCAAAGGCCGAGGCCTGGGGCATGGTCGAGGAAGTCGTGTCGACAGCCGAGCTGGACGCCGCGATCGAACGAGTGGTGCAGGCCATCGTCGAAGCCGGGCCCGCCGCGGTGCGCAGTCAGAAGCAGCTGATGCGCCGTTGGGAGCGGTTGTCGCTCGACGAGGCGGTGCAGGCCGGCATCGATGCGTTCGCCCAAACCATCGCCGGCGGCGAGCACATCGAGCCGATGACCGCCTTCGTCCAGCGCAAGCGCGAGAAGAAGTAGCGGCCGCTTACGTCGGTCGGCGCCGCGAATAGGTCTCGAAGAAATTCTCGACTGCGGCGAGGCCGGTCGAACTGAGGCGCACGATGGCGCGGCGTTTGTCGTCCGGATCGTCGATGCGTTCGATCAGGCCATGCGACTGCAGGGCGCTGATGCGGCGCCACGCCGTGGTTGGCGGCGCGCCCGAAGCGGCAGCAAGACTGGTCACCGTAACCTGCTGATTGGCAAGACGCGCATCGTAGAGGTCAAGCAGCATTTCCCAGCATGGATCGGAGAAGAGTTCGGAGGGGAAATACTGGCTCCGGACCTTTCGCACGGCGCGCAAGCTGTCGAGCGTCGCGCGATTGCGCTGCGGCGGATGACGCTCATCGGCACGCACTTGCGGCGCTGCTTCCGCCTTCGTCTCGGCCCGCAGCTGACGAACCTGGAGCGCCGACTTCACCGAGCGCACCAGCGTTTGAGGCGGAACCGGCTTGGTCAGCAGGTCCCGTGCATGAAGACGGATCGCCTGCACGGCATCGTCGAAGCCGGCGTTGCCGCTCATGAAGACGAGTTCGGGCCGCTGCGGATCGGGCAGTCCGTTGAGCCGCTCGGCAAATTGTAATCCGTCCAGCTCCGGCATGCGCAGATCGGAGACGACGACGCCTACGCGGCATCCCCGCGAGAGAAGGTGCAAGGCGTGAAAGCCATCGCGGACATCGAGGCAGGAGAGCCCCGATTTCTTCAGGCAATTGCCAGCTTCGGCGGCGATCATCGGATCGTCGTCAACGATCAGGACATCGATCGCCCTCGAACCATAAGCTTGCGCGTCGGCCATACCTGCTGCTTCCGCTATGACGCTCACGCCACAGGCCCTAGAGTAAAGCCGTACCCATCCCTGCGCTATTGCATATTTAATATGCAAAAAGCGCTGCCGGACGCGGTTCTTCCAAGAATTTGCCCCCTTGTGGAACCTCTTTTGCCAAACCAGATAGGCCGCTGACCTTCGGATTGAGGTCTGTGGCGGCCCTCGAAGGGCTTGGCGGGGGCTCCCTATTTTCACTCCTATCTGCAGCGGTCGACAAAATAATATCGTTCGATTGACACAGTTTCGCGGTGCGTATAGACAGCCGCGCTGCACCGCAGGGCAAATCGGATGAATCACAGCGCACTACGGCAGCGGCCCGGAGCCTATGCCCGGGGCGAGGATACCCGTCGTCGCATCCTTGAGACCGCGCTCGATATCTTTGCTGCCGAAGGCTACGAGGGCGCAAGCACTCGCCTGCTGGCCGAACGCGCCGGCGTCAACTTGCCGGCCATCCAATATTACTTCGGCAGTAAGGAAGGTCTTTACCGCGCTGTCGTCGAACATATTGTGCAGCGCAACGAAGCGCAGATGGCGCCGCTGGCAGTGAAAGTCCGTGCGGCTCTTGCCCATCCGGAAACACCGGCCGAGGAACTGCTGGAGCTCCTGTGCAACATGCTTGAGGCGTTCGTGACCTTGATCTCCGGCGGACCGCAAAGTGAGAGCACGCGGCTGTTTTATGCACGAGCAGAGATCGAGCGCACGGCGGGTCTCGAAATGCTGCACCAGGCGGGGATGCGCCAGATCTTCGAGCCTTGTCTCGCTCTGGTTGGCCGGCTACTCGGCCGATCGGTGGACGATCAAGCGATCGTGCTGCGGACGCTGACGCAGATCGGTCAGGTGACGATCTTCTGCAATCGTGGGGTGCGCGAGGCGTTGGGCTTCGACCTCTTCAGCGAGGAACGCGTGCGCGCTGTCCAGTCGCTGGTGCGGGCTCATACCCGGGCAATCATGCGCGATGCCATGGCGGCGCCGCGCCAAGCTGAACTGACGGGCGGACAATAATCAAATGAGACGTTCTTCCTCCTCCTCCCTGTCGCGTGCCGCCCGGCGCGCGGGTATTCGCGTCGGCCTTGGCGCCGCTGCCCTGGCAAGCCTTGCCGTCGTGGCCGGCTGCTCGGTGGGTCCCGATTTCAAGCGGCCGACCAAGCCGGCGGAGTCGGGCTATACACCGGAAAGCCTGGTGCCGACGACTGCGTCGGCCGGCGTGGTCGACGGCGGCTCGTCGCAAACCTTCAATCCCGGCGCCGACATTCCCGGCCAGTGGTGGGAGCTCTATCGCTCGTCCGAGCTCAATGGGCTGATCGAGCAGGCGCTCAAGGCCAATCCCGATCTCGATGCCGCGCAGGCGTCGCTGCGCCAGGCCAACGAGCTGCTCTATGCCCAGCAAGGGACGCTGTTTCCGACGATCAGCGCCAATGGACAGGGCCAGCAGCAAAAGTTCAACGGCGCGACGACGGGCCAACTTGTCGCCCCGCAGGTGTTCGGCGTGACCACCGGTTCGCTCAACATCGCCTACAACCCCGACGTTTGGGGCGGCACGCGGCGGTCGGTCGAGGCGCAGGCGGCGCAGGCCGAGTTCCAGCGCTTCCAGCTCGAGGCGACCTATCTCACGCTCACCTCCAACGTCGTCGTGGCGGCGGTGAACCTTGCCTCGCTGCGCGCCCAGATCGCGGCCACCGAGGACATCATCAAAAGCCAGACCGATTCGCTACGCGTGGTGCAAACCCAGTTCGACCTGGGTGGTGCCGCACGGTCGGACGTGCTGCAGCAGCAGGCGACGTTGACGGCGACACAGGCCCAGCTTCCGCCGTTGCAGAAGCAGCTCGCCCAGCAGCGTAACCAGCTCATGACCTTGCTCGGCAAGCCGCCGACCGACGATGCGGGACAGGGCCTGCGGCTGCAGACGCTGCATCTGCCGGAGCAGCTGCCGCTCAGCCTGCCCTCGCAACTGGTCGAGCAGCGACCCGATGTGCGCTCGGCAGAGGCGCAGCTCCACACTGCGAGCGCCAACGTCGGCGTGGCCGAAGCAGCGCAGCTTCCGCAGTTCCAGATCAACGGCCTGTGGGGCGTCGCGTCCTTGGGCCTCGGCACCTTCTTCGCACCCGGCTCGGGCGTGTGGAGTCTCGGCCTCAGCCTGGCGCAGACGCTGATCGACGGCGGCCAGCTCGAACACAAGAAGCTCGCGGCGGCGGCGGCTTATGACAAGGCGGCGGCGCAGTACCGCAGCACCGTGCTCACGGCCTTCCAGGACGTGGCCAACGCGCTGCGCGCCTTGCAATCCGACGCCGATACGCTGAAGGCGACGGTGGCGGCCGAGCAGACGGCGTTGGCGAGCTTGAACCTCGCCCAGCAGCAATTCCAGCTCGGCGCCGTCAACTACCTGACACTTTTGACCGCCCAGCAGCAGTATCAGAACTCGCTCGTCAATCGCGTGCGGGCGCAGGGCCAACGCTACGCCGATACGGCGGCGCTGTTCCAGGCGCTGGGCGGTGGCTGGTGGAATCGAACCGACGTCAAGCCCGAGTCGAAGGGCAAGCCTAATCGGTACGTGAACGTGCCGCACGTGGAAGACATCAAGCCGCCCCGGGCGGGGCACTGAAGGACGAACGCTATGATCAAGCGAATGCTCATCATGTTGGTTCTGGTCGGAGCCACTCTGTTCGGTGTCTTCGGCTTCAAGGGCTTCGTCGATGGCAAGATCAAGGAAGCCATGTCCGGCATGGGCAACATGCCCCAGACGGTGTCGACCACCGTCGCGCAGGAGACCGACTGGCAGCAGCAGGTCGAAGCCGTCGGCTCGCTGCGCGCCGTGAACGGCGCGGATCTGTCGCTCGAGCTTGCAGGCGTGGTCGATAAGATCGAATTCGACTCGGGTCAGGACGTCCAGGCCGGCCAGGTGCTCCTGCGCCTGCGCAATGACGACGACGTCGCCAAGCTCGAATCGCTGGAGGCTCTGGCCAAGCTCGCCCAGATCACCTACGACCGCGACGTCAAGCAGCTCAAGGCGCAGGCCGTGAGCCAGGCGGTGATCGACAGCGACGCCGCCAACCTGAAGAACAGCCAGGCGCTCGCCGAGCAGCAGCGGTCGATCGTCGACAAGAAGATTCTCAGAGCGCCCTTCGCTGGCCATCTTGGTCTGCGACAGGTCGATCTCGGGCAGTATCTCGCGCCTGGAACGGTGATCGTGACGCTGCAGGCGTTGACGCCGATCTATGCCGACTTCACTCTTCCCCAGCAGGCGCTCGACAAGATCAATGTCGGCCAGGCGGTGACGGCCAGGGCCGACACCTATCCGGGCAAAACCTTCGCGGGCAAGATCACCGCGATCAGCCCCAAGGTCGACTTGGCCACCCGCAACGTGCAGGTGCGTGCCCTCCTCGATAATCCCGAGAAACTCCTGACGCCGGGCATGTTCGTCACGGTCGACGCCGTCACCGGCAAGCCGGAGAAGCTGGTGACCCTGCCGCAGGCGGCGATCAGCTACAACTCCTACGGCAGCCTCGTCTATGTCGTCGAAGAAAAGGGCAAGGGCCCGGACGGCAAGCCGCATCTCATCGCTCAGCAGACCTTCGTCGCCGTCGGCGCCACGCGTGGCGATCAGGTGTCGATCACCAAGGGGCTGAAGGAGGGTGTGACCGTCGTCACCAGTGGCCAGATGAAGCTGCGCAACGGCGTTAGCGTGGTGGTCAACAACACTGTTGTGCCGAAGGACAATGCCAATCCCAAGCCGGTCGATCACTGAGGGCCACGCGCCATGAAGTTCACGGACATCTTCATCCGCCGACCCGTGCTGGCGTCGGTGGTCAGCCTCATGATCCTGGTGGTCGGCATTCGCGCCGGGACCACGCTGCAGGTCCTGCAATATCCACGGACCGAGAACGCCGTCGTGACGATCGCGACGACCTACTACGGTGCCGATCCCGACATCATCGCGGGCTTCATCACGACGCCGCTCGAGCAGGCGGTCGCACAGGCCAACGGCATCGACTACATGACGTCGACCAGCATGAGCGGCGTCAGCACCATCACGGTCAACCTGCGCCTGAACTACGATTCCAACAAGGCGATGACCGAGATCAACGCCAAGGTGAATTCGGTCATCAACCAGCTGCCGCCGGGCACGCTGCAGCCGGTTTTGACGGTCAAGGTCGGCCAGACCACCGACGCGATGTATCTCGGCTTCCGCAGTGACACGCTGGCGCCCAACCAGATCACGGACTATCTGGTACGTGTCGTCCAGCCCAAGCTGCAGGCGGTTGAAGGCGTTCAGACGGCCGAGATGCTGGGTGGCAAGAACTTCGCGCTGCGCGCCTGGCTCGACCCGCAGAAACTCGCGGCCTACGGCCTGACGGCGGCCGACGTCGCCAGCCAGCTCACCAACAACGACTACATTTCCGGCCTCGGCACCACCAAGGGCGAGATGGTCCAGGTGCAGCTCAGCGCCTCGACCAACCTGCGCACGCTCGAATCGTTCCGCAATCTCGTGCTGAAGCAGGACGGTGGGGCGCTTGTGCGCCTTTCCGACGTGGCCAAGGTGACGTTGGGATCAGACGACTACGAGAGCCAGGTCAGCTTCAACAACCAGCAGGCCGTCTACATCGGCATCCAGGTCGCACCGGCGGCCAACCTGCTCGACGTCGCTGCCGGTGTCCGCGCGATATTCCCCGACATCGTTGCCCAGCTTCCACGAGGGCTCGAAGGCAAGATCGTCTACGACACGACCGACTTCGTGAACAGTTCGATCAACGAAGTGGTGCGCACGCTGATCGAGGCGTTGCTCATCGTCACAGTCGTGGTGTTCCTGTTCCTGGGATCCGTGCGTTCGGTGCTGATCCCCACGGTGGCCATCCCGCTGTCGCTGGTCGGCACGTTCACGATGATGCTGATCTTCGGCTTCTCCATCAACCTCTTGACCCTGCTGGCGTTGGTGCTCGCCATCGGTCTGGTGGTCGATGACGCGATCATCATCGTCGAAAACGTCAACCGCCATCTCGAGGAGGGGATGAAGCCGATCCCTGCCTCCATCCAGGCGGCGCGCGAGCTCGGTGGTCCGATCGTCGCCATGACTGTCGTGCTGGTCGCGGTCTATGTGCCAATCGGCTTCCAGAAGGGTCTGACCGGCGCGCTGTTCACCGAGTTTGCGTTCACACTGGTGGGAGCGGTGACCGTGTCGGCGATCGTGGCGCTGACGCTTTCGCCCATGATGTGCTCGCGCTTCCTGAAGCCGCACGGCCAGGGGACGGCCAAATGGGAGGCGCGATTCATTGCCTTCATCGACCGCAATTTCACCCGGCTGCATGATGGCTACGTGCGCCGACTCGACGGCAGTTTGAACTACCTGCCGGTGACGGCGATGTTTGCCGCCATCGTCCTGGGCAGCATCTACTTCCTTTATTCTTCCACCAAGAGCGAGCTGGCGCCATCGGAGGACCAGGGGATCCTGCTCGCGCTCTCGACCAACTCGCCGACCGCGACCATTGACCAACGGCTGATGTATTCGCGCCAGGTCTACGACGTCTTCATGAGCCATCCGGAGACCCAGCAGGTCTTCCAGCTCGACGTTCCGGGCCAGGTGATCTCAGGCATGGCGCTGAAGCCTTGGGACCAGCGGTCGAAGACCTCCAATCAGCTTCAGCCGGTCGTCCAGGGGCAGCTGGCAGGCATCGCCGGCGCGCAGATCGTTGTGTTCCCGCTGCCGCCGCTGCCCGGCGCGTTCGGCTTGCCGGTGCAGTTCGTCATCACGACCACGAGCGACTTCAGTCGTCTGAATGAGGTCGCGCAGGACTTCCTCAAGGAAGCCATGGGCAGCGGCAGGTTCCTGTTCCTGAACACCGACCTCCGCGTCGACCAGCCCCAGTTCGTCGCGCGCATCGATCGCGACAAGGCGGCCCAGCTCGGCCTCAAGATGAGCGATGTCGGTTCGGCTCTCGCCTGGATGCTGGGCGGTGCCTATACCAACTACTTCGACCTCGACGGACGTTCCTACAAGGTCATGCCGCAGGTCCAGCAGCGCTCGCGCCTCAATGCGGATCAGCTGCTGAACTACTATATCAAGGCGGCGGATGGCAGCGTCGTGCCAGCTTCGACCATCGTGAAGCTCGTGCCCAAGACGATCCCGGAGTCGTTGAACCACTTCCAGCAGCTCAACAGCGCCACTATCCAGGGCGTCGCTTTCCCTGGCGTCTCCCAGGGTGAAGCGATGCAGTATCTGCAGGATCTCGCCGCTCGCACCTTGCCGGCGGGTTACTCGGTCGACTACGGCGGACAGTCGCGCCAGTTCGTCCAGGAATCGGGCGGCTTCGTCACCACCTTCGCCTTCGCGTTGATCATCATCTTCCTGTCGCTGGCGGCGCTGTTCGAAAGCTTCCGCGACCCGCTGATCATCCTGGTCTCAGTGCCGATGTCGATCGCGGGAGCGCTGCTCTTCCTGATGGTGTTGAGCACGATCAATGTGCTCGGCGCCAGTATCAACATCTACACCCAGGTCGGCCTGGTGACCCTGATGGGCCTGATCAGCAAGCACGGCATCCTGATCGTCGAAGTCGCCAACGAGCTGCAGGGCGCCGGCAAGACCAAGCGCCAGGCGGTGGTCGAGGCGGCAGGCATCCGGTTGAGGCCGATCTTGATGACCACCGCTGCGATGGTGATGGGCGTGTTCCCGCTCATCACCGCCTCGGGTGCGGGCGCGCTGTCGCGCTTCAGCATGGGCCTCGTGATCGCGACCGGCATCTCGCTCGGCACGCTCTTCACGCTGTTCGTGGTGCCGGCGGTCTACGTCCTGCTGGCCGGCGATCATCACAAGAAGGCCGAAAGCGACGAGGTCCTGCCGGCGCCGGCCGAATGAGACGATGTCCGTGCCTGGCGCCTTCGGGCGTCAGGCATGGACGGACGGTCAACCGAGCGTCGTCACGACGGCGCGCGCCACGTCGGCGATGACGGCGTTCTTGGTCGCCGCCGTTCCCGAGGCGCCAGTAAGGTAGACGGTCATCACCATCGGCGCGCGATCGGTTGGCCAGATCACGGCGATGTCGTTGGCGGTGCCGCGTTCGCCGGTGCCGGTCTTGTCGCCGACCCGCCAGCTTTTCGGCAGCCCGGCGCGAAGGCGGTCGTCGCCGGTCTTGGTGGCGACCATCCAGGTCGCCAGTTGAGCGCGCGAGGCGGGCGACAAGGCGGTGCCCAGGACCAACTTCGACAGCGTCGCCGCCATCGCATTGGGCGACGTGGTATCGCGCGGATCGCCGGGCAGCGCTTCGTTGAGCGTCGGCTCGGTGCGGTCGAGGCGCGTGGCATTGTCGCCGAGGCCTCTCGCAAAGGCGGTGAGGCCGGCCGGACCGCCGATGTTCGCCAGCAGCAGATTGCCCGCGGTATTGTCCGAGAGCGTGACCGCGGCCTCGCAGATCTCGGCAAGGGTGAGGCCGGAGCCGACATGTTTTTCCGTTGTGGGTGAATAGGGCACGAGATCGGCCCTTGCATAGGTCACGCGCCGGTCGAGTTTCTCCTGCCCGGCATCGACACGATGCAGCAACGCGGCCGACGCAAGCGCCTTGAAGGTGCTGCACATGGGGAATCGCTCGTTCCCGCGCCAGCCACGCGCTCCGTTGCCACTGCCGTCGAGCAGCGCCACGCCCAGCCGGCCGCCGCTGAGCGCCTCCAGCCGTTTCAGCTCTTCTTCCAGGCGCGGCGTTGCGTGGGACAGGCTGGGAAGACCCGCCAACACCGACGCGCCCAGAAAACTTCTTCTGCCGATCATGTGCCTGATCCTTTCAAGAGGGTGCGCTCTCGTCGCAGGAAGGGACCGCGGTTGACAAACCATGGATGGTGACGTGAACCATAAGCAAAACTTGGGACGGGAAAATGAGTCGCGCGCCGCGTCTGTCGCAGCTTCCGCTCAATGCCTTGCGTGCCTTCGAGGCATCAGCCCGGCATCTGAGCTTCACCCGCGCCGGACTGGAGCTGCGCGTGACGCAAGCGGCGGTCAGCCAGCAGGTGAACCGGCTGGAGGCAAGCCTCGGCGCGCGGCTGTTCCGCCGCCTGCCGCGCGGTCTGGCGCTGACCGACGAGGGCGAGGCGTTGCTGCCCGCTATCGAGCGCGCCTTTCGCCGCATCAGCGAGACCCTCGAACGCTTCCGCGACGGCCGTTTCAGCGAGGTCCTCACCGTGGGCGTGGTCGGCACCTTCGCGACCGGTTGGCTGCTGCCGCGTTTGCCGCGCTTCACGCGGGCGCATCCGCGAATCGACGTGCGCCTGCACACTAACAACAACCGTGTCGATCTTGCGGGGGAGGGGCTGGATTGCGCCATTCGCTTCGGCGACGGTGCCTGGCATGCGACCGATGCGCAGCACCTGTTCGAGGCGCCGCTGACGCCGCTTTGCCCGCCGGCGCTGGCACGCAAGCTTCGCAAGCCGGCGGACCTGCGCCGCCAGACACTGCTGCGGTCCTACCGCCCTGACGAATGGACACACTGGTTCGAGGCGGCTGGTGGCACGGCGCCAAAGAACCAGGGGCCGGTGTTCGACTCGTCGGTAACGATGGCAGAGGCGGCGGCGCGCGGAGTCGGCGTGGCGTTGCTGCCGGCAATGATGTTCGCCGAGGATTTGAAGCGCCAGCGACTGGCGAGGCCGTTCAGAGCGGAAATTTCGCTGGGATCCTACTGGATTACGTCATTGCGCTCGAAACGGCCGAGCGCTGCCATGGAAGCGTTCCGAACCTGGCTGCTGGCCGAAGCGGCAAGGACACGAGGCCGCCTGCCGGCTAAAGCGCCTTGATTGCCGCCCGCGCGATCGGCGTGCCCCATTCCTGCGTGAAATGGCCAGCGCCCGCGACCTCGAGAGGCGGCGGGCAGTTGCGGATGTCGGCATGCAGCGCCCTCATCACCGGAGGCCCCAGCACCGGATCGGTCATGCCGATCGCCATCAGGCTCCTGCCGGCCCAATCGTTGCGCCAGAAATCCCGTGCCTGTCGGCTGAGTGCGGCACCGTCGGCCTCGGGATGGTCGGGAACCAAGTTGGGGAAGCGCCGCACACCCGCTTTGTACGAAGCATCCGGGAAGGGGGCGGCGTAGGCCATCGCCTCGGCGGCCGAGAGGTGAGGGCAGGCGCGCTGCATCAGCCGGGCGACATCCATGTCGGGGCTGCGGTTGGAGAAGGCACGCCAGTCGAGGAAACCTTGGCCCAGGGGAGCATCGCCGGTGGCCAGCGTGGTGTTCATCACCAGCAACCCCGTGAACCGTTCCGGCATCGCCATCGGCAGGGTGAGGCCGATCAGGCCACCCCAGTCCTGCACCACCAGTGCGATGTTCGTGAGATCGAGCGCCTCGATCAGGCCCGTGATCGATTCACGATGGAAGCGGAAAGTATAGGTCGATTCCTCGACCGGCTTGTCGGAGCGGCCGAACCCCGGGAAGTCGGGTGCGATCACACGGTGCCCTGCTGCCACGAAGACCGGGATCATGCGCCGATAGAGATAGCTCCAGGTGGGCTGACCATGCAGGCAAAGCCAGGTTTTCGAGGCGTGCCGCGGGCCGGTATCAACATAGTGCAGCCGAAGCCCGTCCGGCCGCTGCCAGTAAGAGGGTGCGTATGGCCAGTCGGGCAGGTTCGAGAAACAGTCGTTGGGTGTACGCAGTGGCTCGGCCAATGTTGTATCCTCCGCCCGATGAAAGAACCCGGAAAGCCCGCTCCTGCACCGGCCGCCGCCGGGGACGAGCGCGCCCAGCGCCTGGCCGCCGCCTTGCGCGAAAACCTCAGGCGGCGCAAGGCCCAGGCTCGCGCCAAGCAAGAGGCGGGAGAACAGAAGTCGACCAAAGATTGAGCGGCGCGGCCGCCTCGTTTACAACCCGTCTCAAGGCCCCTCGGCCGATAAGCACCCCCTCGCGGAAACCAAGAAGAAAATGGCCATCCTTTCCGACCGCTGGATTCGCCGCATGGCGGAGGAGAAGGGCATGATCGAGCCCTTCGTCGATGCCCAGAAGCGCGACGGCATCATTTCTTACGGCCTCTCGTCCTACGGTTACGACGCGCGGGTGGGCAATGATTTCAAGATCTTCACCAACGTCGATTCGGCGGTGGTGGACCCGAAGAATTTTGCTGAGAACAGTTTTGTCGATCGCACGACCGACGTGTGCATCATCCCGCCCAACTCGTTCGCGCTCGCCCGCACGGTCGAATATTTCCGCATCCCGCGTGACGTTCTGGTCATCTGCGTGGGCAAGTCGACCTATGCCCGCTGCGGCATCATCGTAAACGTGACGCCGCTCGAGCCCGAATGGGAGGGCCACGTCACGCTCGAATTCTCCAACACCACGCCCTTGCCGGCGAAGATCTATGCCAACGAGGGCGCGGCGCAGTTCCTGTTCTTGCAGGGCAACGAGCCCTGCGAGGTCTCTTATCGCGACAAGGCCGGCAAGTATCAGGGCCAGCGTGGCGTCACGCTGCCCAAGATCTGAGCGGGGGGAGTACAAATGGATCGCATCCGCATCAAGGGCGGCCGCCAGCTCAAGGGCGAGATCGTCGTCTCGGGATCGAAGAACGCCTGCCTGCCGCTCATGGTCACGTCAATGCTGACCGACAAGCCGCTCACGCTGAAGAACGTGCCGCGGCTCGCCGACATCACGACCATGATCCACCTACTGCAGCAGCATGGTGTCGAGGTCTCCGCGGCTCCTGGTGAGAACGGCCACAGCCACGGCACGACGCTCACCCTCAAGGCTGGCAAGATCACCTCGACCACGGCGCCCTACGACATCGTCCGCAAGATGAGGGCGTCGGTGCTGGTGCTGGGCGCACTGCTCGCGCGCGAGGGCGAGGCGCGCGTGTCGCTGCCCGGTGGCTGCGCCATCGGCGCGCGTCCCGTCGATCTGCACATCGCGGGCCTCAAGGCCATGGGCGCCGAGATCGATATCGATGGCGGCTATATCGTTGCCAGGGCACCGAAGGGACTGAAGGGTGCGCGCTACACTTTCCCCAAGGTATCCGTGGGCGCCACGGAAAACCTGATGATGGCGGCGGCGCTCGCGAAGGGCACGACCATGATCGACAATGCCGCCCGTGAGCCGGAGATCACAGATCTCGCCGAGTGCCTGTCCAAGATGGGCGTGCCCATCACCGGCATCGGCACCGAGACCCTCACGATCGAAGGCGTGCAGCAACTCAAGGGCACGACGCACACCGTTATTCCTGACCGCATCGAGACCGGGACCTACGCCATGGCGATCGCCATGACGTCGGGTGACGTCGAGCTGGTGGGTGGCCGCCTCGACCTGATGGAAGCTGCCGCGCAAAGCCTGCGCGCCGCCGGCGTGGTGCTGGAGAAGACCAATCGCGGCTTCCATGTCGGCCGTGCCAACGGACTGCACGGCGTTGATGTGATGACCGAGCCCTATCCCGGCTTCCCGACCGACCTTCAGGCACAGATGATGGCGCTGATGACGCGTGCCGAAGGGGCTTCGATGATCACCGAGACGATCTTCGAAAGCCGCTTCATGCACGTGCCGGAACTCGCGCGCATGGGTGCCAATGTCACGGTCCATCATGAGTCTGCGCTGGTGCGCGGCGTGCCGAAGCTGCGGGGAGCGGAAGTTATGGCGACCGACCTGCGTGCCTCTGTCTCGCTTGCGATCGCAGGTCTTGCCGCCGAAGGCGATACGACGCTCCACCGCGTCTATCATCTCGATCGCGGTTATGAGCGACTGGAAGAGAAGCTTGCCGCCTGTGGTGCCGATATCGAGCGCCTGAAAGGGTGACCTCCAGTCTTGGCGCCTCCCTCGGCTCGCGTTCTTCGGCCATGAAACTGCGTCCTATCGGCATTGCCGTCCTTCTCATCGCGGCCGTCGCGGCCCCGGCCATTTGGCTGCCGATGATGGCCGCGCTGGCCGTCTGGGCGCTCGTGGCGTTGCTCGGTGTCGTGTGGTTTCGCAAACCGGTGTGGCGTAACGCTTCGCTGTTTCTGGCCGCGACGCTCTTCGGCCTGGCAGGTCTCGAGTTTGCTTTCTGGATCATCGATCCGCAGTCCACCAACTCGGGGACAGTGAAGCTTGATGTTCCTGATCATTGGCTGATCGAAGACGATGTCGTCGGCTTCAAGCTGAAGCCGGGCATCATCGTCGATTCGATGTCCAAATACGGTGATCAGGTCCTCTTCCACCAGAAATACACGATCGATGCTGCTGGCGCGCGCGCAACGCCCGGATCTGTGTCGAACGGGCCAACCTATCTTTTCATCGGCGACTCGCTGATCTTCAGTCAGGGCCTTGGAGATGACGAAGCCATGGCCTCGCAGTTCGCCCAAAGCCTGCAGCCCCCCGCGCATGTCGTAAATCTCGGCGTGCCGGGCTATGCCCTGAACAACCTTGTTCGAGCCGTCGAAACCGGACAGTACGATCCGTTCGTCGTCGGCAAGGTCAAAGCCGTGATCGCCTGGATTGCGCACTATCACATGGATCGTGTGACCGGCGATCAACCGTGGCTCGCCGAGTCGCCTCGCTACGCACTGGAAAGCGACGGTCGCGTCCGTTACACGGGCGACTTTCTCGACTATCGCTTATCCCATCCACTGGATGGCACCTACTATGTCGCACGCCACAACTTCCGCTCGGTCGCACGAGCCAGTCACACTTCGATGCAACGCAAGCAGGCTGTCCTTTATGTCGCGTTACTGGCCCAGCTCAGGGACCTCGTGAAGGAGCGCTACGGCGCGCCGCTAGTGCTGATCATCGACTGGCCTCAACAGGTCGAGCCGGGGGCCAACGACAACGACTACGTTCCTGTCTACCAGTCCATCGCGGCCTTGGGCATGCCGATGGTCTCGGTCCGTCAGATCATCGGTCCTTACCAAAACTGGTCCAAGTACCTCATTCCCCATGACGGACATCCCAATGCACGCCTGGCCAAGCTCGTTGCGCAAACGTTGCGAAAGACACTCGCCCAATGAAGGCCGTGTCGCCTGGAATGACGCTATCGTTGTCGCGACGCTGTGCTAGGTAGGCCGTCCATGCCAATCTGCCCGGAATGACTGAAAAGCTGAAGCTCACGGCGCTGGACGCCGACGATCTCGCCGTGATCTCGGCGGCAGTGCAGGATTCGCTGGTCGCGGTGCGTGACTGCGCTTTCTTTGCTGATGAGAAGCGCTTTGTTCTCCTGTTGAACCGCTTCTGCTGGGAGGCCGATGCGACCATCGACACGGCCTATTGGCGGACCCATTCCGCCCTTGTTTTCAACGAGGTAGAGGCCGTCCACCATCACAAGATCCCGCTTCAGCAACCCGACCGGATGCTGGAGTTGCTGGCCGTGGGGCAGGGCAAAAACGGTTCCGTGACGCTGAGCTTTGCCGCCGCCCGCGCCATACGGCTGGAAATCGGCCGGCTTGCGTGCCATTTGGGGGACGTCGGGGAGCCTTGGCCTACCCCGTGGAAGCCCGCCCATCCGGTCGAATAGCCTTTGGCCCCGACCCGGGGCGGGCATTCGTTACTGGAGCGATTGGTTGTGTCGAGCGAAGCGAACGAGAAGCTGATCCTGGCCGTGCCCAAGGGGCGCATCCTCGACGAGGCGGGGCCATTGCTGCACGCCGCCAACGTCGAGCCCGAGCCGGCCTTTGCCGATCCCGATGCACGTCAATTGCGATTCGTGACCAACCATCCGGATCTCGACATCATCCGCGTGCGCTCGTTCGACGTGGCGACCTTCGTGGCCTTCGGCGCGGCCCATCTCGGCATCGCGGGCTATGATGTGCTGATGGAGTTCGACTATCCCGAGATCTATGCGCCGATCGACCTCGGCATCGGCAAGTGCCGGCTGGCGGTCGCGGAGCCCGCGGAAATGGCGAATAGCGACGATCCCCGGCGCTGGAGCCACGTGCGCATCGCCACCAAATATCCCGAGGTGACGCGGCGCCACTTCGCCGCGCGCGGCGTGCAGGCCGAATGCGTGAAGCTTTCGGGTGCCATGGAACTTGCACCCTCGCTCGGCCTCAGCCATCGCATTGTCGATCTGGTCGATTCGGGCCGCACGCTGCGCGACAACGGCCTGGTCGAGATCGAGCACATCGCAGACGTCACCTCGCGCTTCATCGTCAATCGCGCCGCGCTCAAGACGCAGCCGGAGCGCGTCGGCCACTGGGTCGATCGCTTTCGCGAGGTGAGCCGTGCCGCCTGACGGGCCGACAAGACTCGACGCCTCGTCGCCCGGTTTCGAAAAGGACTTCTCGGCTTTCCTCTCGCGCAACCGGGACACCGATGAGAACGTCGACCGTATCGTCGCAGACATCGTAGCCGACGTGCGCGCGCGCGGTGACGCGGCGCTGGTCGAGTATACGCGGAAATTCGACAGGGTCGAGACCGACGCCGCGGGCCTGCGTGTCTCCGAAGCCGAGCGTCGTGCCGCCGCGGCGCAGGCATCGGCGGCGCAACGCGAGGCGCTGGAATTCGCGGCCCGGCGCATCGAAGCCTTCCATCGCGCGCTCTTGCCCAAGGACGTCGACTTCACCGATCACACCGGTACGCGGCTCGGGGCGCGCTATAGGCCGCTCGACTCGGTGGGTGTCTACGTGCCGGGTGGCACGGCGGCCTATCCCTCGTCGGTGCTGATGAACATCGTGCCGGCCAAGGTGGCGGGCGTGAAGCGCGTCGTCATGGTCGTGCCGACGCCGGGTGGCACGCTCAATCCATTGGTCATGCTGGCTGCCGAGATTGCCGGCGCTGACGAGATCTGGCGCATCGGCGGCGCACAGGCCGTGGCGGCGCTCGCTTATGGCACGGCGTCGATGAGGCCGGTCGACAAGATCACCGGCCCGGGCAATGCCTTCGTTGCCGCCGCCAAGCGGCGCGTCTTCGGTCAGGTCGGCATCGACCTGATCGCAGGTCCCTCGGAGATCCTGGTGGTCGCCGATCGGCACAACGATCCCGCCTGGATCGCCGCCGATCTCCTGTCCCAGGCCGAGCACGATGCCTCCTCGCAGTCGGTGTTGATTGCCGACGACAAGGCCTTCGCCGGGGCGGTCATCCGGGCGGTCGATACAGAGCTCAAGACCCTCGCGCGCGCCGATATCGCGGCGGCCAGCTGGCGCGACAACGGCGCCATCATCCTGGTGCCCGACCTGGCGCAATCGGCGCCGATCGTCGATCGCATCGCCGCCGAGCATGTCGAGCTCGCGATGGAACCGGATGCGGCCGAGGCGCTGAGCCAAAAGATCGCCCATGCCGGGGCGATTTTCCTTGGCCGTCATACGCCCGAGGCCATCGGCGACTATGTGGCCGGCACCAATCACGTGCTGCCGACCTCGCGGGCCGCGCGTTTCTCGGGCGGCCTTTCCGTCGCGGATTTCCTGAAGCGCACCTCGATCGTCGGCTGCTCTCCGGCAGCGCTGGCGGAACTCGGTCCGGCGGCATTGGCGCTCGCCGAGGCGGAAGGGCTTGACGCGCACGGCCGTTCCATCTCCATCCGGTTGAACCGCCGCGGCTGACGACCATGGCCCATCCGCCATCACCGGCAGAGACCACGCCGCGGCGCATCGTTGATATCGTGCTTGACGAGAAATCGGTGGCGCGGCGCTCGCCCGAGGTCGACCACGAGCGTGCCGTCGCCCTGTTCGATCTTCTGGAGGAGAACGACTTCGCCCTCGTGAATGGCGAGTCCGGTCCCTACAAGCTGCATATCGGCATCTTCGAACAGCGGCTGGTGTTCAGCGTCTATGCCGCCGACGACCGCAAGCTGCGTGACGTCATCCTGTCGCTGACGCCGTTCCGCAAGATCGTGAAGGACTACTTTCTGATCTGCGGCAGCTATTACGCCGCCATCAAGAAGCTGGGGCCGGCGCAGATCGAGGCGCTCGACATGGGACGCCGCGGTTTGCACAACGAGGGCTCCGAACTGCTGCGTGAGCGGCTCGACGGCAAGATCGAGCTCGACCTCGATACGGCACGGCGGATCTTCACCCTGATCTGCGCCCTGCACATCAAGGTCTGAGGATGAGGAACGGCGAACTCCCCAGCAGCCTGCTCTTCGCCTGTACCTACAATTCGATTCGCTCCCCCATGGCCGAAGCCCTGGCGCGGCGTCTCTACGGCCAGGCGGTCTATATTGAGTCGGTCGGTGTCCATTGCGGCGACCTCGACGCCTTTGTTTTGGCGGTGCTGGACGAGATCGGCATCGACAGCCATGCCCATCGCGCCAAGAGCTTCGACGATGTCGAAGCGAGCTCGTTCGACCTGATCGTGAGCCTGTCGCCCGAGGCCCATCACAGTGCGCTCGAGTTCACGCGCAGTGCTGCGACCGACGTCGAGTACTGGCCGGTCCCCGATCCCAGCGCCGTCGAGGGCTCACGCGAGACCCGGCTCGACGCCTATCGCCGCGTCCGCGACCTGATCCTCACCCGCCTCAAGACAAGGTTCGGCTCACCATCGGGCCCGACATTGTAGGCAAGAAACAGGAGGTCCTTCACTTCGTTCGAGACCTTTCCAGCCTCTTAGGCTGCCCTGCGCATCGTGGCTGCCGACGGCAACATGCCACAATCGATCACCAGCCAGACCTGGCCGACGACCGGCAGCAGCAGGAGCATCGACCAGAAACCTGTCTTGCCGCGATCGTGACAGCGCTTGATGGTGATCGCGGCCTGCATCCAGATGATGGGAACGGCGAGGATCAGGGCGATGCCCGAGCCCATGAAGATGCTGCCTGGCAGCCAGGCGGCGAGCAGCCGGTCGGCGTAGGTCACATAGAGCCCGACGAGCGCCAGCACGACCGCCTGGCCGGTCCAAAACGGACCGCGCCCGATCCGGCCTTCGAAGCCGAAGAGCAGCGCCGTCATTTTTATTTGCCTCCCGTTGGCGGTCATGTCACCGCGGCGGCAGAGCCTGCCTCACCGGGAAGGGTCGGTCGAGGCCTGAGTGTCTATCGGCCCGTTCCCGGTGGCGTGGTGAGCGGCGGCGGGCCGGCCGGCGCTGATCTGTCCGGTGGGCCGTTCGGGGCCGGGTTTGGCCACCCCCCGGATGTGCTGGTGCTGGCAGGATCGCTGACGGAGGGCGTCGTGCCGCCGGTTGTGCGGTTCTGGCCGAGATAGTGTACGCCGCCGCCGCCAATGCCGAACCAGATCGTGTCGATGAAGACCGCGGCCGGTCCCTTGGCCTGGCCGAGGTCACCTTCGAGGACCGTTACGTCGAACGTGAGCGTGTCTCCATTGGCGCCATGTCCACGTTTCGGCGATTTCAGCACGACGACCAGATCGTTGAGCTGCGTGCCGTCGGCGGCGAAAGCCGAAACGGTGGCATTGGGAGGATCCTTGGCGAAGCTGCCGCTCGACCAGAGCTTCAGCAGATCGTCCATATGGATATAGCCGGCACGGCGGATCGGCCGGTCGGCGAAGACGATCGCGGAGGCGTCACGCCATCGAGCGCAAGCGTGTGGCCGATAAGTGCCGCCTTGCGGGCATTCAGCACCATGAGTGAGCTTTGCTTCGGCTGGCTGCTCGCAGGGCCGGGAACCGCCGAGGCGGGGGCAGACGGAGAGGGCGCCTGCGCGCTGGCGACGGCGGGCAGGAGCAGGGAGAACAGCAGGCCATGGGCTGCAATGGGGAAAAAACGCCGAAACATGTCTTTCCTTCCTCTTTCCTTTCCTGGCATCGGGCGGCAATGCCTGTTTTGCACCGGCCGGTAGACATTGACTATGCCCGTGTCCCAGCCCATTTTCCGGCCCGCTTTCATCTTTTGTACTCGCTCCAACCGGAGGCCGGATGGCCAAGGAAGATCTGATCGAATTCAATGGCGTCGTCGAGGAGTTGCTGCCCAATGCGATGTTCCGCGTGAAGCTCGACAACGACCATACAATTCTCGCCCACACCTCGGGCAAGATGCGCAAGAACCGCATCCGCGTGCTGGCAGGCGATCGTGTCACCGTCGAGATGACGCCCTATGACCTGTCCAAGGGCCGCATCACCTTCCGCTTCAAGTAGGCACCGCTGGCGCTGCCGCTGATCCTGGCTTCCGCCTCACCGCGCCGCCTGGATCTGCTGCGGCAGATCGGGATTGAGCCGGCTGCGACCGATCCCGCCGACATCGACGAGACGCCGCTTCCGGACGAGCTGCCGCGCGCCTATGCCTTGCGCGTGGCGGCCGCCAAGCTCGAGGCGGTGGTGGCGCGTCATCCGACGGCGCTGGTCCTCGCGGCAGACAGCGTCGTGGCCGTCGGCCGGCGCATCCTGCCCAAGGCCGAAAGCGAAGACGAGGCGCGCGCTTGCCTCGCTCTGCTGTCGGGGCGCCGTCACAAGGTGCTGGGCGGTATTGCCATCGCAGCCAAGGGATGTGTGCGCAAACGGTTGGTGGAAACCGCGGTGCGCTTCAAGCGACTCGAGCGGCGCGAGATCGACGACTATATCCAGAGCGGTGAATGGCACGGCAAGGCGGGCGGCTATGCCATCCAGGGACGCGCTGCGGCCTTCGTCTCCTTCCTTTCGGGTTCCTACAGCAACGTGGTCGGCCTGCCGCTGTTCGAGACGCAGGCGTTGTTGCGTTCACTCGGCCTCGCGGGGAACAAGCCATGAGCCGGATCGATCGGTTGATCTGCCACGTCCTGCCGCACGCCTTCCTGCTGGCGTTCGTTGAAGAGGGCCGGCTGGTCGAATTGCGCGTCGCGCGTCGTGATCGGCCGACGCTGGCCGAGGGCATCTTCCTCGGCCGACTGGAACGGGTGATGCCCGAGCTCAATGCGGCGTTCGTCGATATCGGCACCGGTCGTTCGGGCTTCCTGCGCGCCGAAGATCGTGCCGGCATCGACGGCTGGCCGCCGCCTGGTGCTCCCGTACTGGTGCAGGTGCGCAACGAAGGGGCCGGCGACGGCGGCGGGAACAACGGTGGTAAGGGCCCGCGGCTCTCGATGGATCTCGCCGTGTCCGGCCGCTACATCGTCTATCACCCGCTGGGAACGGGCGTGAGCTTCTCGCGCCGCATCGAAGGCGAGGCCGAGCGCGAGCGGTTGGCTGACCATGTGCGCGACCTGCTGGAGGGCGGCATGGTGCTGCGCACCGCGGCGGCCGGTGCTTCCGGCGATCTCCTGCGCGCCGACGCCGCCCAGCTGATCGAGCGCTGGGAGGTGATCCGCCGGCATGCGCTCGACGCCCCGCCGCCTTCTGACCTGACGGCGCATCTACCAGGCGAACGCGATCCGATCGAGCGTGCGCTGCGCGATCATGGCGCGAGCCTCACCGACCTGGTCATTGACGATCGCACTCGCGCGCAGCGGCTGCGCGACGAGCTTGCTCGCCGCGAGGAGAAGATCGAGGTGCGCTGGCACGCCGGGCCGATGCCGATCTTCGACATCGACGACGTGGCGGGGCAGATCGACACCGCGCTCGCGCAGCGGATTGCGCTCGAGAGCGGCGTCGAGGTGCTGTTCGAGCCGGGCGAGACGCTGGTCGCGATCGATGTCGACAGCGCCAGCGCCGGCGGCCGCCAGGGCCGCGCGCCGCGACGGGCGGTCGACATCAACATCGAGGCCGTGCCGGCGATCGCCCAGCAGCTGCGCCTGCGCAACCTTGGCGGCGCGGTGGTGATCGATTTCGTCACCATGCGCAGCGCCTACGATCGCGACAAGGTGCAGGCGACGCTGGCCGAGGCCCTGGCCGACGATCCGGTGCCGACTCAGCTGTTCGGCTTCACGCGGCTTGGCCACTTCGAGTTGACGCGCGCGAGACGTGGCGCGACGCTGGCGGCCGAGCTCGAAGCGTTGCAACAGGGAACGGGCGAACCGACCGACCAGGAGCCATGACGCCGTCCGATCGATCCTCTCCGCCGCTGCGCGCCGTGCGCACCGACACCAAGTGTCCGGTCTGCAGCAAGCCCGTCGACCTCAAGGTCCGGCCGTTCTGCAGCAAGCGTTGCGCCGACATCGACCTCGGCCGCTGGCTGAAGGAAAGCTATCGCGTGCCGAGCGACGAAACCCCCGACGACGAAGCGGGGGAAGGCCCCGACGGACGACCTAGACACGGGCCCTGACGCATCCTATACAGCCCGCCGCCAACCAAACGGCGCGCCCAGGTAGCTCAGTTGGTAGAGCATGCGACTGAAAATCGCAGTGTCGGTGGTTCGATTCCGCCCCTGGGCACCATCCGCCAAATTGGCTCGCAATTTCGAATCGTCGTTTCCGGCCCTCGCAGTGAGGGCCGTCTAGTCCGCGATCTTCGACAGAGGATCAGGCGTCGACGGATAGAAGGCCGTCTTCCAAAATGCTTCCCCACAAATTTGCTGAGCAACGTCGTTCACTGCATTGGTGAACTTGGGCTGCTCATTTGTTGACGCCCGTCAAACCTTGTCTCGGATGACCTGCTTGTCTGTATGACGATGCACGTCGACCCGGTCGCCACAGAGGATGACGAGGAGAGCGCCGACGCGCGGCTGAAATTCGAAGACGAGCTCAGCGAGCCATTTACGAGCGGCATACGGCATGCTTGGTGCCCCAGGATGGTCACAGCCTGCCAGCCGGAGCTCCATGTTAGGCGATTCGTTGGCTTAACCGCCGGATGGCCCATCTGAAGAGGAGAGCTGGAAGTATGACGGCGGTTGCCGGCGAACGCGATTCGTTGCCCTCGGGCTCTTCGGCCCACCCGACAGTAGACAGTGTTCTGTTCACGTGGCTGGTATCCTCTGCCTCGCCCGCGAAAGTGTTAATGCTCGCAGCGCCGATCGTCGCGGCCGCGATATGGGCTCTTCTGTCTCCGCCGGTGGTGCTGTCCCGAGAGATGACCTGGGATCTGCTGTTCAATCTTGCGGGCGCCTGGCACCTGCATCTTGGCCACGTTGCCCATGTCGATTTCCACGAACCTGTTGGCCAACTCAATTTCCTGCTGACAGAGGCCGGCTTCCGCCTTGTCGGAGTCGGGCCGCGTGCGTTTCTGGTCGGCGCCGTCCTGATGGCGGTCGCGCTCTTCGCCGCCGCAGCCAGCGTAGCCTGGCGACGGCTGCCTCCGTTGCCAGCCGCAATCTTCGTGGTGTTCGTTTGTCTGCTTGCCCTGATGCCCAGGAATGTCGGCGACAAGCCCGACGCCTACACCTTCGCCATGTCCTACAATCGATATGGCTGGAGCTGCATCAGTGTTCTCTTCCTGATTCTGTTCCTTCCGCCGCGGCCACGGCGCTGGGGCGACGCGGTGGATATCGCGGTCGCGGCAGGGCTGCTGGCCACGATGTTCTACCTCAAAATGACTTACTTCTTGGTAGGACTTGCGGCGCTACCCGTGGCGGCGGTCGTGTGCACGCACATCCGTGGTGCGCCACGAAGCTGGTGTGCTTTCGGAATCGGCGCCTTCGCGTTGGCACTTGCCCCCATCAATCGGCCCTACTGGGCTGACCTGTTCGCTGCAGCTGACGCCGGCCAGATGCGCGAAGGGCTCACCGACTACTTCAACAACTTCCTGCAGCACGGGGGCGAGTATGCTCCCTATTTCGCCGCCCTTGCCGTCGCGCTTTGGATGTGGCGGCGACAGGACATACCGCTGCGGCTGCCAGTGGCGGCTGGCTTCATTTTGATCGCAGGCGCGGTCCTGCTGTCGCAGAATGCGCAAGTCCACGGCTTACCCGCGGCGATTGTCATTGCCTTCCTGTTCTACGCAGCGCTGCGTGATCGTCAGCCGCGCTACGGTGGCAGTACAGGTCTCCTGCTGGCGCTTCTGATCTTTCCGCTGCTCTTGATCGGCACCGCAATGGCAAGTCTTGCGGGCTATTACAGCACAGCCTCACATCAGAGACTGCGGACGCTCGAAGGTACGAATTTGCGCGGCCTTGGCGTTCCGTCCGGCCCCCCAGGCCTCCTTGCCGCATTCGCCGGCTTTCGACCCGACTATCGTTTGTTGAACCGTGCCCGGGCCGCTTCTCCCCGCTACGAGCTGACCTCCAGCGAGTATGTCGAGACACTCCTGGATGGCGTCGCTTTGCTCGGCAAGGAGCATGGCCGTTACGGCCACATCGTCGTTCTCGACCAGGTCAATCCGTTTCCTTTCATGCTCGGTCTCACGCCACCTCGTGGTGGAAGCCTGTGGTGGGGACCAGACGCACCAAAGCGGGCCCCGGAAGCGATCTTCGCTGAAGCCGATTGCGTGTTGATCCCGAAATTTTCGACCTACGGTTTGTGGACGCAACAGGCCCTGGACTGGTACGGACCTTATCTGAGGCAGCAATTCCCCTTTCGGTCAGAAAGCGAAAACTGGATTTTGCTGAGTCGCGGGTCCACCGTTCCGAAAACCGACGACAAACCCCCGCCAACGCTGGAAGAGCTCTCTGCTTCCAAAGTCGCAACGCAACTTCTTCCATGAAAGAGGCGGCCTGGCTCCTGCCCAGGGTACCATTCCTACGCGAAGGCAGAGCTATACACGCTCGAGGATCGACAGGCCTCGGTTGCGATCGATCAGGTAGATCAAGCCTCGATGGTCGACGTAGACGTCGTTGCTGCAGACGCGGTCGGCCCCCGCCGGTACGTCCGGCATCCACCAGGCGGCCTGCTTCATCGACAGGGGATTGGCGATATCGATCACCCTGAGCCCGTTGGCGAACCAGGCGGCGGGAACCTCGTTGCCGATGATGGTTTCGACGGGCTGATGGCACGCCGTCATCAATGGCGTCTCGATCCCGACCAATTCCGGCAGCTGGAAACAGCCGACCGGTACCGGCCGCGTCTCGTCGGTGATGTTCACCATCCAAAGCGCCGCCGGCAACTCCGGCGAGAGCTTGGGATCCAGGGGCTGCACGTGCTCATCTGCAACCAGCATCCAGCGATGGCCGGCGATCGGCACATCGATCGGAACCAGGCTGTGCGTGGGCCAGCCGAACGGCGGACTCCAGTCGAGGTGAGAGATCAGCTTCGGCTTGCTCATATCGCTGATGTCGAGGATGACGCCGCCGCCGTACCAGTAGCTGACATACAGGCGATCGCCGCGCCGGATCGGATGGTGGCAGCGATGGTTCTTCGCCTTCCAGCTCGGTGTTTCGCCGCCGCCGGTCCATTGCCCTTGCATCCACCAGCGACCGACCTCCTCGGGCCTGGTCGGATCCTTCAGGTCGAGGATCATGACGATGGTACCGACATAGCCCTCTTGCTCCGTGGAGATGTAGGCGTAGCGGCCGTCAAAGGTGAAACGGTGCACGCCCATCCCGGCGCACTGCCAATGGCAGATGTCGCGCGGCTTGCTCGGCCGGCTGACGTCGAAGATGCGCAGGCCGACGAAATCACCGGCCGGCTTCTCGCCCCGTGTGCGCTCGCGGTTCACCACCATCACGTCATTCGCCACGCGCACCTTGTGGGAATGCAGTCCCGTTGGAATGTCGATCGAAGCGACGACCTTCGGATGCGCCGGATCGCTCACGTCCAGGACGGAGGTCCCGTGCGGCGGCTGCATATGTCCGACATAGGCGTAGTTGCCGTCGAGGACGACCTGCCCGCCGCCGGGGATATCGACCCAGGCAACCTCGCGAATGCCGTGACCCTGACCCATGGCGCTTTCTCCTTTGGAATGTCGGCGGACCAGACCGGGCTCTTTGGCCGGTCCCGGTGCGTGAGGCAGACAAGGCTGCGCGATGTAGGCGTCAGCCCGCGGGCAATTGTTCGAGCAGCCGACCCTTGCCGGGAAGGGGCGCGTCGACCTTCATGGTCTGCAGCATCGCCCACAGCGCCGCCTGATTGGTGGTGATCACCGGCTTGCCAAACTGGCGCTCCCAAGCGACAATCAAGTCCATGGTCGGGAAGTTGCCGCCCGGCACCACCAGCGCGTCGATATCTGGCCGATCGATCCGGCGAAACGCCGCCTCGGCCATGCCGGCGTCCATCTTTCCAATGGCGTAGGCATTGATGGCACCCAGGCTTTCCGAGGCGATCACGGCGATGCCGTACTTCGTCTCATAGTAGCGCTGAGCCCGTCCGATCACCTCTTCCGAATAGGGTGTCGCCATGGCGATCCGCGACGCCTTGAGGGCCTTCAGCGCCCGGCCGATCGCCTGGGCAGAGGTCAAGCACGGCACGCCCGACGCCTCGGTCATCCGCTTTACCGTCACCTCGTCATAGTCGTCGGCGAACAGGCTCGCCGAGGTTTGCGCCAGTGCGATCACCTCCACCCGGGCGTCGCCCAGGAGCTTCGCCTGGTAGGCCACGTCGGCATCCAGGCTCGGCGAGAACGGCGTGTTGCCGCCTTTGCCGAGCCGACCCGTATGCACCTGCAGCTCCGGGGGCAAGCGGCAGAACTCGATCTCGCAGGTCGTGTTGGTCGAGGGGATCAGGATCCCGAAATGTCGCGACATGACATCCGTCCTCCAGCACTTTCTTGAGAGCCCTCCTGACGCTACGAAACGCTACGGTTTGGAGGGCAGCGTTTGGTTGAGCGTCGGAAATTGAACTCCAACATCCCTTGGTGCGGCCGGTCTCGGTTTGAAAGTGAGTGCCACTGCCACGGCAGCCAGCCCGACGGTGAACGAGCCGATGTAAAGCCAAGTGTAGCTCGCCTGCGTGTCGAACACCCAGCCGCCGACCCATGGGCCGAAGGCCATGCCGAGGCTGGCCACAGCGGAGATGGCGCCGAACACCGTGCCCATGATGCGCATGCCGAAATAGTCGCGCGCCAAAATGGCGTAGAGCGGCATCACCCCGCCATAGGCGATGCCGAACACGATCGACAGCGCGTAGAGCTCGCCGAGCTCGCGCACGAACACATAGGCGCCTGCGCCCATCGCCTGCACCATCAGGCCACCAACCAGGACGGGCTTGGCGCCCATTCGGTCGGCCAGCACACCGAGCAACAGGCGGCCACCCAAGCCTGAAACACCCGCCAGGCTATAGACACTGACCGCGGCCATCACCGGGATGCCGCAGCCGATGGCAAAGCTCACCATATGGAAGATCGGGCCAGAGTGGGCGGCGCAGCAGGCGAAGTGCGCCAGCGCCAAGGCCACGAACTGCGGGGTGCGCAGTGCCTCTGCCACCGAAAGGGATGGCTCCGCGGCGATCGCCGGAACTGGTGTTGAAACCCTCGGCGCCGAGGGCGCGACTTTCAGGACGACTGAGGGCCTCCTCATCAGTAAGGCCGCCGGCAGCAGCAGCAGCCCTGTCGCTGCGATGCCGACAATCAGCATCGCCGGTCGCCACGTGTAGGCGTCGATCAGCCAGCGCGCGAACGGTGCCACGGTAAGTGGTGCCATGCCGGTGCCGGCCGAAACGAGGGCGACAGCGAGACTGCGGTTTCTTTCGAACCATGCCGAGGCGAGTGTGATTGCAGGCACATAGAAAGCTCCGGCCGCAGCGCCCATGAACAGGCCGAACAGGAGCTGGAACTCGATGACATTCGCCGCGCGGCTGGCCAGTACGAGGCCGAGCCCCAGGAGTATGGTGCCACAAAGCATGACGAGGCGCGGTCCGAAGCGATCGCTCAGGGCACCCCACAGAAAGGACGCAACGGCCATCGCCACGAAGGCGATCGTCATAGCGGTCGAGATGCCGGTCCGCGACCAACCGGTATCGACCGACATCGGCTGGAGGAACACCGCTAGCGAGAACATCGCCCCCATGCTGATGCAGGTCATGAGCGCACCCGCAGCGACGATGACCCAGCCATAGGCCGAGCCGCTTGCCCGTGTCACGTTGCTTCCACCCCTGGCTCTGTCTTGGCGTCGATCTTAGCGCAACAGGGCGGGGGCGACGAACTTTCGGACGATCGCGGTCAAATTATTGAAAAACGGTTAGCCAAGGCACGCACGCTGTAACGGATCAGCCGTCTGCTGCTCTGTCTGATTGACCGGTCCTAATCGTCACGTCATGCTGATCGCTCTTCCGTAGCTCGAAATGCAGTGCCGATCGGCATGCCGTCGCACGATACGTAGTTGCGTGGTGTCACCCAAAGAGTGAGGTCGTAACAACCCAGAAAACAAAGCAAATACAGGGAGGAAGTCCATGATAGCGCAGCGTTTTCTCTCGGTGATAGTTGCTGCTGGCCTGCTGCCCGTCGCGGCGCAGGCCGAGAATATCAAGATCGGTTTTCCGATGCCGTTGTCTGGTCCCGCATCGGTCTACGGCGTGCCGATCACCAAGGGAGCCGAAATGGCCGTCCAGGAGATCAATGCCAGCGGCGGCATTCTTGGTCACAAGGTCGAACTGCTGACACGCGACAGCAAGGCGAGCGCCGACGAGGCAGTGCGTCTTGCGCGTGAGCTCATCATCAAGAACGGCGTCGACTTCCTGTCAGGCACGCTGACTTCGGCGGAAGCTCCGGCGGTCTCGACCATCGCCAAGGAGAACAAGATCGTCTTCGTCGCTCCGACGGCGAAAACCATCCAACTCACCGCGCCGGCCAACCTGCATCCCTACATCTTCCGCCTCGCGTCCAATACCGACATCGACGGCCGCACAGGTGCCTCGATCATTGCCGGCTGGAAGGATGTGAAGCGCGTCGCCACCATCGCGCCCGACTACGCCTACGGTCGGGACGCCGTCGGCGCCTTTGTCGAGTTCATCAGGAAGGCGCGCCCTGACATCGAGATCGTCGATCAGCAGTGGCCGAAGCTTGGCCAGGCCGACTTCACGCCGTTCATCACCGCGCAGATGGGCAAGAAACCGGATGCGGTGTTTTGCGACGTGTTCGGTGGCGATTTCGTCACCCTCGTGAAGCAGGCTGCTCCGCTCGGTTATTTCAAAGCGATCAACAATCGGCTGGTCGACGGCGGCGAGGTGGGCACCACGGATGCGGCTCTGGCACTGGGCAAGGACTATCCCTACGGCATCTGGTCCGATGCCTACGACCCGGTGATCTGGCCGGAGAACGAGCCGGCGGCGCATAAAGCCTATATCGATCGTCTGAAAGCCTTTACCAAGCAGGAGTATGCCTCTGGCTGGGCGATCATGGGCTACGCCTCGATCCTGGCGCTGAAGGCCGGCATCGAGAAGGCGAAGAGCACCAAGTCGGCCGATGTCGCCAAGGCGATGCTCGGGCTGAGCTTCGACACGCCGATCGGTCCACTCACCTTCGACGCCAAGACCCACGAGACGGCGATGGGCGAGTTCTGGGGCCAGATGGTGAAGGACGATCGCTATCCCTTCGCCATCATGAAGAACCCCAAGTATCTCTCGCAGGGGCCGTACACGCAGTAACGGCCCTTATCGCGGCCGTTCCCGGATGAGGGATCTGCACACTCCAGGCACGACAGGCCTTCTCCCCCGGGACGGGGAGGGGCCGCATCCTTGCGGCGCCCGGTCGGGGCGACACGGGAGGCTGGGCGATGACTGACTTGTCTTTTTTGTTCACGCAGTTCCTCGGCGGGCTGACGACGGCGATGTTCCTGTTCCTGATCGCGTCGGGACTGTCGCTGGTGTTCGGTGTGATGCGCGTGCTGAACTTCGCACACGGCTCGTTCTACATGCTGGGCGCCTACCTCGCGTGGCAGGCGGTGCAGTGGCTGACGCCCTTGCTGGAGAGCTTCTGGCTGGCGGCCTTATTCGCGGCGTTGGTCGTCGCCGTGCTCGGCGGCCTCGTCGAGCGGCTGCTGCTGCGCCACATGTACGGCAAGGAGGAGCTCTACCAGCTACTGCTCACCTATGCGCTGGTCTTGATTCTCGGCGACGCCGCCAAGGCGATTTGGGGCACCCAGCAGCTCTCGGTGTCGCGGCCGCCGATCCTCGACGGCGCCATCGAGATGTTCGGCACCGTGCTGCCGCTCTATAACCTGTTCATCATGCTGGCCGGTGTGGCGATCGCCGTCATCGGCTGGCTGATCCTGGCGCGCAGCTCGGCCGGGCGCCTGGTGCGGGCGGCGGCGCTCGACCGCGAGATGCTGGGCGCGCTCGGCGCCAATGTCGGCGCCCTCTATACCGGCATGTTCATGGCGAGCTCGTTCCTCGCCGGCCTATCGGGCGCGCTGGTCACGCCGATCCAGAGCATCGTGCCCGGGATGGACGTCGAGGTCATTGTCGAGGCGTTCATCGTCGTGGTGATTGGCGGCCTGGGCTCGTTCTGGGGCACGTTCTGGGGATCGTTGATCTATGGCCAGGTGCTGTCGTTCGGCATCCTCATCATGCCGAGCTTCTCGCTGTTCTCGGTATTCGCCCTGATGGCGGTGATCCTGATCGTCCGACCGTGGGGCCTGTTCGGAAAGCCGATGCGATGAAGACGAACGATCTCGCAGGCCGCATTCCCTGGACGCTCGTCGTCTTCCTCGCGGCCCTGGCTGTGCCGTGGCTCGGCTCGCGCTACGACGTGTTTCTGGCGACGCAGATCGCGATCAGCGGCCTGTTCGCCGTGAGCCTCAACCTTTTGCTCGGCACGACCGGCCTGGTGTCGTTCGGCCATGTCGCCTATTTCGGCATCGGCGCCTACGTCTGCGGCATCCTGATGAAGACATACGCCATGCCGTTCTCGATCGCCCTGCCGGCCGCGGCATTGGGCGCCGCCTTTGCCTCTCTGGTGTTCGGCTTCTTCTGCGTGCGTCTCACGCGCATCTACTTCGCCATGCTGTCGCTCGCCTTCTCGCAGATCATCTGGGCGATCGCCTACAAGTGGAACGACGTCACCGGCGGCGACCAGGGCCTGCCCGACGTGCCCTATCCCGATCTCGACTGGATGAATTCGATCCCGCTGCTCGGCGACTTGCGCATCGCAGGCCAGTTCTACGTGGTGTCCCTGGTGGTGGTCGGCCTGTCGTTGGCGGCGATGCGGCGAATCATCAATTCTCCGTTCGGCCGCATATTGACGACCATCCGCGAGAATGCCGAGCGGGCGTCGGCGATCGGCGTCGACGTGCGCCGCTACGAGCTCGCCGCCTTCGTGGTCGCCGGCGGCTTCGCCGGCATCGCCGGCGCGCTGTTCGGCATCTTCAGCCGCGGCGTCTTCTCCGACTACGTCTTCTGGCCGAAATCCGCCGAGGTCATGATCATGACCATCCTGGGCGGCATCGACCATTTCTGGGGGCCGGTCGTCGGCGCGGCCACTCTCGTGCTCCTGAACCAGGAGATCACGTCCTACACCGAGTACTGGTCATTCGTTCTCGGCACGATCCTGCTCGTCCTGCTGTTCGCCTTCCCCGGCGGGATCGTCGGCGGCCTGTCGGCCGGCTTCGCCTGGCTGCGCCGCAAGAGAGGGCGCGCCATCAGTCCTGACGCGAGGAGGCTGGAGGCAACCGGCGCCGAGACCACCAGTGTCGAGGTGAAGCGTGCTTGAGGTGAAGGGCCTTTCCAAGTCGTTCGGCGGCTTCAGGGCCGTCAGCGACGTCAACCTCGCCGTGGCGGAGGGCGAGATCGCCGCGGTGATCGGCCCGAACGGCGCCGGAAAGTCGACGCTGTTCAACCTGATCACCGGCCATTTGCAGCCGACCGCCGGCCGCGTCGTGGTCGACGGCCGTGACATCACCGGCGTAGCGCCATTCAAGATCTGCGGCATGGGCATGGGGCGCTCGTTCCAACGTACCAACATCTTTCCCAAGCTTACCGTTCTCGAGAACGTGCAGGCCGCCTTCCTGATCCATCGCGGGCAGGGGCCGAACTTCTGGTCTCGCTCGGAGCGGCTGTACCGCACCGAGAGCGAGGCGCTGCTCGCCTCCATCGGTCTTGCCGCGCAGGCCTGGACCACGGCGGGCACGCTCTCCTATGGCAACCAGAAGCAGCTCGAACTCGGCATTGCGCTCGCCAGCGATCCCAAGATCCTGCTGCTTGACGAGCCGACCGCTGGCATGTCGGCGACCGAGACCCATGAATCGATCGCCCTGATCGCGCGCATCGCTCGCGAGCGCGGGCTGACCTTGCTGTTCACCGAGCACGACATGGCGGTCGTGTTTTCGATCGCTCAGAAAATAGCGGTGTTGCACCAGGGCCGTATCATCGCCCACGGCGATCCGGCGACGGTACGGGCCGATGCCGAAGTCCGGCGCGTCTACCTGGGTGACCACTGATGACCGCCCTGCTGGAGCTCCAGGATGTGCATGCCGCCTACGGGCTGAGCCGCGTGCTGTTCGGCATCTCGCTCGAGGTCAACCAGGGCGAATGCGTCTGCCTGCTTGGGCGGAACGGCGTCGGCAAGACCACGACCATGCGCACCGTCATGGGACTGACGCCACCCAGCGCCGGCCATGTCCGCTTCAAGACGGGCAACATTACCGGTTGGGCACCCTACCGCGTCGCCCGCGCCGGCATTGGCTTCGTGCCGGAGGATCGCCGCATCTTCTCCGAGCTCTCGGTGTGGGAGAATCTCGACGTGGCGCGCCGCGCCGCCCAGCGTCCCGGGCACTGGACGATTGACTCCGTCATCGAGCTCTTCCCCGTACTGGGCGGGCTGCGCGACCGGCAGGGCGGCTTCCTGTCGGGCGGCGAGCAGCAGATGCTGACCATTGCTCGCACGCTGGTGGGCAATCCCGAGGTGTTGCTGCTCGACGAGCCGTCGGAAGGCTTGGCTCCGCTCGTGGTCGAGGCATTGCTCGCCAAGGTCGGCGAGCTGAAGGCGCAGGGACTGACGATCCTGCTCGCCGAGCAGGGCATCGAATTCTCGCTCGCGCTTGCCGATCGCGTCTACGTCCTCGAGAAGGGCACGGTCCGCTATTCAGGTTCCGCCGCCGCGCTCAAGGCCGATCGTGCACTACTCGATCGACTGCTGGCCGTATGAGGTCGTCCAAGTCCAGCGCATCGGCCTCAACATCAGAACCAGTTCTCCTTGTCGACGACATTGATTAACGTTTCACCGCGGGCGAACCGGCGGCAGTTCTCGAGCAGGATCGCCTCGCGTTTGGGCTGATAAGGTGCGCCAAGAATGGCGACGTGCGGGGTGAGCAGGACGCCCGGCATCGTCCACAACGGGTGATCGGCTGGCAGCGGTTCGGGCGTCACGACGTCGAGGCCCGCGCCGGCGAGCTGGCCGGAGGACAGGGCGGCGACCAGGTCCTCCGTTATCACGCAGGCGCCACGGCCGATGTTGATGAAGTAGGCGCCGCGTTTCATCGCGGCGAAGCGTCCGGCATCGAACAGGCGCAGTGTCTGCGGTGTCTCGGGTGTCGTCAGGATGATGAAATCGGCATCGGCAAGCGCGGCGTCCAGCCGATCGGGCGTCGCCAGGGCCGACATTCCCTGAGGCGGCGCCTTGAGCCGCGGATCTATCCCCGCGACCTGCATGCCGAAGGCGGCGCACAGGCGTGCGGCCTCGGCGCCCGCGCCGCCAACGCCAACGATCAGGGCGCTCTTCTGGGAGAGGTCGAGCATGGCTGGGCCGCGTTGCCAGCGCCGCGCTTGTTGCTGAGGCAGGTAGTGATCGAGGCGGTGGGCGAAGGCGAGCACGAACGCCATGATGTGATGCGCGAGGCTCTCGTTGTAGATGCCTCGCAGGTTGGTCACGACGATAGGGCTCTTCACCAGCTCGTCGTAGAACCAGTTACCGCCGAGACCAGCGAGCGGTGCCGCGATCCAGCGCAAGCGTTTCGCCTTCACCAACAGTTCGCGCGGAATAGTGCCGTAGGCGGCATCCGCATCGACGATCGCGTCGGCTGCATCCAGTGGGTTCTCGAAGGACTCGACGTGGATGCCCGGCACGGCAGCCCGGATCTTCGCGGGCCAATTCTCGCCGATATTCGGCGGCAGCAAGACCATCCTGAAGCTCATTTCCGCGCCTCTCTCGTTTTGCGGCGATCGGACAGTCTAGCGCAGCGTTCCGGAGATGCAGCGGCACCATGCACGCGCACCTCTGCCCTGAGTCGGAGGGCGAGTGCCGTTTGACAGTTACGGCAATTGATTGGCTCCAGGCCTTCTCAGCTTTCCGGCGCAGCCGCTTTCTTTGGCATCGGCGGTGTGACGACCCAGATCACGCGGCTGGGCTCGCGCCCTGGGTTGTCGAAGCAGTGCGGCAGCAGGCTCGGGAACTGGAAGCTGTCGCCCTCGCGTAGAAGATACGGTTGCTTGTCGAGCCAAAGCTGGAGCGTGCCCGTCACCACGACGCCGGCCTTTTCTCCCTGATGGCTATAGAAATCCGTACCGGATGAGCCGCCCGGTTGAAGCAGCAGTTCGTACATCTCCATGAATTCGGAAGAGGCCGGGCTCAGCAATTCCTTCATGACGCCGGTGAGGGTGAGCTTCAGAAGTCGCCGATGTCCGCGGCGCGTGATGTAGCGCGACTCAGGCGTCTCGTCGTGTTCGGGCGCCGCGAAGAACCAGGAGATGGGCACGCCCAGCGCCACGCCGAGGAGACGCAGCGACCGAAGGGATGGGCTCGAAAGACCGCGCTCGATCTGGCTCAGCATGCCAGTGGACAGACTGGACAGCTCTGCCAGTTGGTGCAGCGAAAGCCGGCGCTCGCGGCGCAGGGCCTTCAATCGCACGCCCAGCCGCCGCTCGTCGTGGCTATCGAGATCGGTTCCTTCACTCTGGTTAAACGCAGGGATTTCGATCTGTGATGTCGACGATGTTTCGCTCAACCGGCAGCTCTCCATCCTAAAGTCATTAATACACTGACACTTAAGGCAGTTAGTTACAAGCTGCCGGCGATGCTGGTGGCGATCTTCCCTGTGATTCGTCTTGACGACCCAGGATGTCCATGAAAACTTCAAATTGATATTCAATCAGAGTGAACGCTCGTGATGACGCCTTTGGATGATCGTGAATTGACCTGGATGCCGCGATGAGCGGCCTGTCGGCACAACGTCCGAAGGCAACGGATCATCCCGCTTCCTATTGGGTCTCGACCGGCAACGCAGCGCCGGAATTGGCCGAACTCACGACCGATCTTCAAACCGACGTCGTCATCATCGGCGCAGGCTTCACCGGCCTTTCGACCGCCTATCACCTGCAGAAGGCAGGTGTCGGTTGCATCGTCGTGGAAGCGCAGGATGTTGGCTGGGGCGCGAGCGGGCGCAATGGCGGCATGCTGCCGCCACGCTACAAGAAGGGCTTCGCCACCGTCGCGAAGCACTATGGCAACGAGGTCACGCTCCGACTCCACGGCCTCATGCATGAGGCGATCGATACGGTCGAAGCGATGGTCGAGGATTGCCGCATCGATTGCGATTTCCGGCGATCCGGGCAGCTGACGGCCGCCCATTCGAGCCAGCACCTGCGCTCTCTGGAAGCGGATCGGGACTGGATGGCGTCCGTGGCGCGCGACAAGGGCGCGCGCATTCTCGATCGCCGCGAGACGATGGATGAAGTCGGTGGAGGCACCCTCATCGGCGGCTGGCTCGATCCCCGCGGCGCCGGCATCCATCCCTTGAACTATACACGCGGGCTGGCCGCTGCCCTGGTTGCCCGCGATGTGAAGATCTTTGCGCGCACGCCGGTGCTTCGTCTGATCGATGAAGCGGCGGGGGTGCGCGTGGAGACGCCGTGCGGCAGCGTACGGGCCAAGCAGGCGGTCATTGCGACCAATGCCTATACCGATGCGGTCGATTTCGCGCCCGGCCGGCTCGATCGGCGCATCGTTGCCATCAATACGTCGGTGATCGCGACGCGGCCGCTCAGCGCCAATGTCGCGGCGACGGTCGTGCCGGGCCGGCGCATGGTCGCCGACACCAAGCACATCATGAACTGGTACCGCGTCACGCCGGACAACTGCGTGATCTTCGGCGGTCGCGGCGATATCACGGGGCGCAGCGACGATCCCAGTGTCTATTCGATGCTCGAGCGCCAGCTGGTCGAAACCTTTCCCCAGGTCGACGGCGCAGAAATCGGCCACCGCTGGTCCGGCAAGATCGCCGTCACCCTGGACGACTTCCCGCATATCGGCCGCCTCTCGCCGCAGGTCTCCTTCGCCATGGGCTATGGCGGTCGTGGCGTGGCCCTGTCCAATCTGCTGGGCAAGCTTCTCGCGCGGCTTGCGCGCAACGAAGCGATCGATGCCGGACCGATGAGCGACAATCGGTTTGCGCCCATTCCCATGCATGCCTTCCGCATTCCCGGCATGCAGATCGTCGCGTCGTGGTACCGGTACCTCGACGCCAAGGCGATCCGCGACGAACGGAGAGCGGCGTGACCTCTTATCCTGCGCGGGTACGGCCCGCGCTCTTCTCCAGGGACGTGATTGAATGACGACGGCAGCGAGCCAGCGCAGTTTCGAGATCGGCGTCGATATCGGCGGTACTTTCACGGACATCGTATGCCGCGAGACCGGCGGCGCCATGCACGTCATCAAGGTGCCGACGACCCGCGGCGACCCCAGTGAAGCCGTCATCCAATCGATCATGGAGCTGCGCGAGCGCTGGGGAATCGACGCGACCGAGGTCAAGCGTTTCGCACACGGCACGACGGTCGCCACCAACGCTGTCCTGGAGCGCAAGGGCGCTCGCGTCGGCCTCATCACGACCGCGGGCTTCCGTGACGTGCTGGAGATCGGGCGGCAATGGCGCGGTCAGGTCTACCAGATCATCCTGCAACCCGAAGCGCCCATCTTTCTCGCGCCGCGCCGCTATCGCAAGGAAGTTCCCGAGCGGATGGACGCGGCGGGGAAGATCCTGACGCCGCTCGACGAAGAGGCTGTCGTTCGCGCCGCCGACGAGCTAGTGAAGGAGGGCATCGAGGCGATCGCGATCGCCTTCCTGTTCTCGTTCAAGAACCCGGTACATGAACGGCAGGCGGCCGAGTTGATTCGCGCCCGCCATCCCGATCTCATGCTGTCGCTGTCGCACGAGGTCGATCCGGCGTTCCGTGAATACGAGCGCACCGTCGTCACGGCCTTCGACGCCTATGTGAAGCCACGCGTCGATAATTACCTGGCGCGCCTTGAAAACGGTCTCGCGCGAGCGGGCATCAAGGCGCCGTTGCAGGTGATGCAGTCGCGAGGCGGTCTTGCGACCGTCCAGGTCGCGCGGCAGCGTCCGGTGCGCCTGTTCCTCTCCGGTCCCGCGGCGGGCGTGATCGGCGGGCAGATCGTCGGCGCCTCGGCGTCGACCGACAACCTCATCACCATCGACGTCGGCGGCACATCGGCGGATATCGCGCTGATCAGCCGGCGCAAGCCGATGCTCCGATCCGAGGGCGTCATCGCCGGTCATTCGGTGCGGGTCGCCATGGTCGACGTGACGACACTCGGCGCCGGCGGCGGCGGCATCGCTCATCTCGACGCATCGGGCGGGTTGCGCGTCGGCCCCCATTCGGCCGGGTCGGAGCCCGGTCCGGCCTGCTACGGTCGCGGCGGCCAGGAAGCCACGGTGACCGACGCATCGATCGTTCTTGGTTATCTCGATCCCGATTTCTTTGCCGGCGGCCGACTGAAGCTCCAGCCGAAGAAGGCGGCAGAGGCGGTTGAGAGCCGGGTCGCCAAACCGCTCGGCATGACGACCGCGCAGGCAGCACTTGGCATCCATCGAGTCCTGAATACGCAGATGGCAGAAGGCATCCGGCTGGTTTCGGTGCGGCAGGGCATCGATCCGCGAGCCTATGCCCTGGTCCCGCTCGGGGGTGCCGGTGGCATTCATGCGACGGCGCTATCTCGCGAGCTCGGAATCCGGCGCGTTGTCGTACCGCGCATTCCGGGTGTGCTGGCGGCCGCGGGTCTGCTGGCCGCGCCAACAGAGCACGAGGTCACTTCGGAGTTCGCCACACCGCTCAAGGACCTGGACATCGCCGCGCTGCGCGAAAAGCTGCGTGAGGTCGACAAGCGGGCCGCTGAATTGATCGCCGCCGAGAAGGTGAAGCCCGAGGATGTGACGATCAGCTACTTCGCGGACGTTTGCTATATCGGCCAATCGTACAACCTCGAGATTCCGCTGCATCCCGACGACCCCGATCCCGCCAAGCGTCTGTACCGCGATTTCCTCGAAGCCCACGATCGCATCTACGGTCACAGCGTGGAAAGCCCGGCCAGGATGGTGGGCGTGCGCACGGTGCATCGGGCGGGTGGCAGCGACGTTCTCGACGAGATGCGGTTTGCCCCCTCCGATGGTCCCAAGGAGATCGGCCGGCGCGACATCATGGTCGCGGGCGAGCAGGGCTTCGTGAGCGCCATCGTCTATGACCGCGACGCGCTGCCCAAAGGCTTCACCTTCGCCGGTCCCGCGATCATCCAGCAGTCCGACACCACGACCCTGGTAGAGCCCGGCTGGTCGGGCGCCGTGGACGAAGCAGGCAATCTCATCCTCACGTGCAAGGGGGAGTAGCATGGCCAAGGCCGTAACAAGCCGCGAGCTCGATCCGATCACCGTCGAAGTGGTCCGCAACAAGCTCGAAGGCATCGCCAACGAGATGCAGCAGACGCTGCTGCGGTCCTCCTTCTCGCCGATCGTGAAGGAAGGGCTCGACGCCTCCTCCAGCCTGTTCACGATCCGCGGCGAGACGCTTGCGCAATCGATCTCGATCCCGATTCATCTCGCGACGCTGATCCCGATCATCGAGAAGATCCTGCAGGTCTATCCGCCGTCCACGATGAAGCCGGGCGACGTCTACTGCATGAACGATCCCTATCTCGGCGGCACCCATTTGCCCGACGTTGCGCTCGTGCAGCCGGTGTTTGTCAACGGGCGGCCGATCGCCATCTCCGCGACCATGACGCACCATCAGGACATGGGCGGCATGTCGCCGGGATCGGTGCCAACCAACGCCACGGAGATCTTCCAGGAGGGCCTGCGTCTGCCGCCGCTGAAGTTCCGCGAGGCCGGCCAGTACAACGAGACGCTCGTCGCCATCATCCGCCAGAACGTGCGCATCCCCGACGCCGTCATGGGCGACTTCAACGCCCAGCTCGCCGCCTGCAATGTCGGCGCGCGCCGCATGGCCGAACTCGCAGGCGAACTGGGCGAGAATCATGCGCTCGCAATCTTCGACGAGTTGCTCGACCGTTCGGAGAAGTTGACTCGCGCCGCGCTGCGGACTGTCCCGGAGGGCACGTACCGCTATGTCGACTTCAACGACAATGACGGGATCGACCTCGACAAGAATGTCCGCTTCGAGGTTGCCGTCACGGTGAAGGACGGCACGTTCCACTGCGACTTCAGCGGGTCCTCGCCGCAGGTGCGCGGCCCCTTCAATTGCGTTCCGTCGGGCTCGCTCGCTGCTGCCTGCTACGCCGTGCGGGCCGTCACCGATCCCGAGATCCCGACCAACGCCGGCTGCTTCCGGCCGATCACGCTCGTCCTGCCCAAGGGCAGCGTGGTCAATCCGGTCGAGCCTGCACCCGTGAACTCGCGTACGGCGACGATCAAGCGTATCACCGGATGCATCCTGGGTGCGCTCAAGAACGTGTTGCCCGAGCGCGTGCCGGCTGACAGTTCGGGCGAGCTGCTGATCCTGATGTTCGGCGGCCACCATCGCGACGGCTCGGCATACGTGACCGGCGAGCTGATCGCCGGCGGCAGCGGCGCCGGTGATAAGTCCGACGGCGTCGATGTCATCGAGACGGATGTGACGAACTGCATGAACCTCCCTGTCGAGGCCATGGAGATGGACACGCCGATCCGTGTCCATCGGATCGCCCTGCGTCAGGATTCCGGCGGCGCCGGCAAGCACCGCGGCGGCCTCGGCGTGGTCAAGGAATACGAGATTCTCGACGGCGACGTCTCGTTCACCTATCGCGGCGAACGGCATTTCTTCGCACCGCAAGGAGCCCAGGGCGGCGGCGAGGGCGCCAAGGCAAATGCCGTGATCAAGCGCGTCGATGGGGCGGCAGAAGTCATTCCGTCGAAGATGATGGCGACCTTGAGAAAAGGCGATCGCGTCGTCATTGAGACGGCGGGTGGGGCCGGCAACGGCACGGCGAAGGCGCGCGGCCGGCACGAGCTGGAACTCGACATGGCTGACGGCAAGGTCAGCAGGGCTCGCGCGCAGGATCAGTACGGATTGACCTGAAGCTCGCCGGCTGGCGCGTGGTCATGTGAAGGAAGGGACAGGGAGGAATAATGAAACGCAAACTTTTGCTGACGGCAGTTCTCGTGTCGGCTCTCGGGCTTGCACCGATCACCGAGGCTCAGACGGACAAGAAACCCGACAAGATCGTCGTCGCGGCCTACGGCGGCATCTGGACCGAGTCGGTCAAGAAGAACTTCGTGCCATGTTTCGAGAAGAAAACCGGCGTGAAGGTGGAGATCATCACCGGCGAGTCTGCGGATTGGCTGGCGCGCATCCGTGCCAACCCGACCCGTCCGCCGATCGACGTCGTCGCTCTTGCGGAAGCAGACAGCCTGCGTGCCGGCCGCGAAGGGCTGCTGGAGCAGGCGACGGTCGAGAAGGTGCCCAATCTCGCCGACATCCCCGATCAGTTCCACAAGCCGTGGAACGACTACTCCATCACCCAGAACATGGGCGGCCTCGGGATCATGTACAACAAGTCGGCGGTGGCCAAGCCGCCGGCGACATGGCGCGAATTCATTGATGACGTCGCGGCCGGCAAGTACGGCAAGCGCGTCTCCATGCCGGCCGGCACCTACACCTGGGGACCGGAATTCATCTGGCTCATCTCGCAGCAGTACGGCGGCGATGTCGACATGGCGTTCAAGAAGCTGAAGGAAGCCTCGAAGTACGTCGTCAAGTTCTGGAACACGCCGGTCGAAGCGCTCAATCTTTTCGGCACCAAGGAAGTCGATGCGCTGGTCTACTGGGACGGCCGTTCGATCAACTTCATCGACAAGGGCAATGACTGGGCGGGCTTCACCCTGCCGGGACCAAAGACCATCGCGGGACTTGCCATGCTCTCCAAGGTGAAGAACGCCCCCGCCGTGTCGTGGGAGTATATCAACTGCGCGCTGGCGCCCGAGAACCAGCTCAAGCACGCGGAGACGATTCTCTACGCCGTGCCCAACACAAAGGTCGTCTATCCGGCTGCGATCAAGGACAAGGTCATGGCCACCGACAAGGCGGTCGTGCCGCCCTACGACCAGATCTTCGACAAGTTCGGCGGCTGGATCGAGCGCTGGAACAAGGAAATGCGCTAGGAAACCGGCCGGAAATGGCCATCAGCACGCAGGAGACGGTAACAGACGGCAGGAAGGCGGGCAGGGCGAACCTCGGCCTCTTGATGGGCCTCGCGCCGATCATCCTGATGCTGCTCGTCTTCCTGGTCGGGCCGATCTGGGTGAACTTCATCGAGAGCCTCCAGGCTCCCGATGGCAGCCGGAACCTGCACCAATATGCGCGGATCTTCGGTGACAGCTACTATCTGATCGTCATCGCCCAGACGCTCGGCTTTGGCCTCGCCGTCACCGTCATCTGCGCGTTGCTCGGCTATCCGCTCGGCTTTGCGCTCGCGCGCTCCGAGGGGATGGTCAAGTCGCTGCTGATCCTCGTTGTCGTGACGCCGCTGATGGTGAACGTCGTCGTCCGGTCGTTCGGCTGGATGGTCATCCTGGGCGGGTCGGGCGCTCTCAATGCCGGCCTTGTCGCCCTCGGGTTGCCGAAACTGGAACTCATGTACAACTGGACCGGCGTCACCATCGCCATGGTCCACGTCTTGCTTCCATTCATGGCGCTCTCGATTGCCAGTACGCTCGAGACCCTCGATCGGCGGATCGAGGAAGCGGCGATGGTGCTCGGCGCTGCGCCCCGCAGCGTGTTCCTGCATGTGACGCTGCCGCTCAGCATGGAGGGCGTGGTGACGGGCGGGATCCTCGTCTTCACCCTGGCGATCGGCAGCTTTGTCACCGTCCTGTTGCTCGGCAAGACCTCGACCATGGTTCTGCCTCTCCTTATCTATCAACAGCTGACGACGAGTTCGGATTGGCCGTTTGCAGCCGCCATGGGGATCACGCTGCTGGTCCTGGTGTCCCTGGTGTTGTGGTTGCAATCGAGGTTACGAACCGCAGCGATGGGCGCGCGGCGTTGACCGGTCTCCCGCGACTCCTCGTGGTCTACACGATCGCCATCTCGGTCTTCCTGATTGCGCCGGTCCTGATTGTGATGATCGCTGCCTTCACGTCAGGCGATTTTATCATGTTCCCGCCAGGTGGCTTCTCATTGCGCTGGTTCGACCAGGTGCTGAGCGATCCGCAGTTCATCGTGCCATTGTGGAACAGCGTCCGGCTGGGGATCGCCGCCACGATCATCAGCGGCCTGCTCGCGATTCCGGCAGCGCTGTCGCTCGTCCGCGGCGTGTTTCCGGGACGCCGATGGGTGGAAACGTTTCTCCTCGCCCCGCTCAGCCTGCCGACGATCATCCTGGCGATCGGGCTCCTGTTCTTCGCCTCCCGTATTGGCCTCTCCAACTCCTTCATCTCGCTGCTGGCGGGCCACGTGATCATCACCGTGCCGTACATGCTGCGCACCGTGCTCGGGGTATACGCCGGCGTTAACCGGGAGGTCGAGGAGGCTGCCCGGGTTCTCGGTGCCGACCGCTGGCGCACAGCCTGGTACGTTACACTGCCGATCATTCGTCCCGGCGTGCTCGCGGGCGCGATATTTGCCTTCCTCATGTCGTTCGATGAGGTTGCGGTGGCGCTGTTGTTGACCAATTCCGACACGACAACCTTGCCGGTCTCGATCCTGAGCTACCTGGTCTACAACTACGATCCGGCGGTCGCTGCCATCTCGACGATCCAGATCGTGATTGTCATCGTGGCGCTCCTGCTTCTCGAACGGCTCTTTGGAATTCGCCACCTGATGTTTGCCTCGCAGTAGAATGATGGACCAGTCCAGCAAATTTCCCGTGACGGCATCGCGCTCGACGGCTGGCGCGGTCGTGGACATTCGTGCGTTGCGGCACAACTTCGGGGCCGTAAGTGCGTTGAGGGCGGTGGATCTCTCGATCCAGGCCGGCGAGTTCGTCGCTCTCCTCGGCCCGTCCGGTTGTGGCAAGACCACCTTGCTGCGCTGCATCGCGGGCCTCGTGCTGCCGACGGGCGGGGAGATCCTGATCGACGGGCAGCCGATCACGCACACGCCGGTCCACAAACGGGACCTCGGCATGGTCTTTCAAAGTTATGCGTTGTTCCCGCATATGACCGTCAGCGACAACGTCCAGTTCGGTCTCAAGATGCACGGCGTGCGCGGCGGCGTCGCCGACCGTCGCATTGCCGACGCGCTCGCGCTCGTCCAGATGACCGACTATCAAAGCCGCTATCCGGCACAGCTATCCGGCGGCCAACGGCAGCGGGTCGCCCTGGCGCGCGCGCTGGTGACCCAGCCAAAGGCGTTGTTGCTGGACGAGCCCTTCGGTGCTCTCGACGCCAAGCTGCGCGAGTCGATGCAAATCGAACTGCGCCGCCTGCAGAAGAGGCTTGGTGTCACGACGATCTTCGTCACGCACGATCAGCAGGAAGCGCTGACGATGGCAGACCGTGTCGCGGTCATGCATGACGGCCGGGTCGAGCAATTCGATGCGCCAGCGAAAATCTACAACGCGCCATCGACCCCATTCGTCGCCGACTTCATCGGACAGACCAACCGCTTTGGCGGCACCATCCAGTCGATCGCGAACGGGCGCATGAACCTGCGGTTTGACGGTGGCGAGCACGCCGTCGACGTGCCGGCGGCTCATGGTATGGCGGGCGGTGACCGTGTCATTGCGATGGTGCGTCCCGAATGCGTGCGCGTCGGCGTCGAGGCGACGGCACAGAAGGATGTCACATTGCCCGGTACGATCACCGACACAGTGTTCGCGGGTGAGAAAGTAAGCGTTTATGTGCAGACCAGCATCGGTGTGGTTGTCGCGTCGCTGTTGAACCCAACTCGGCAGGGTAGTGGGGCAATGGCGGCCGGTACTGATGTCCCCGTAAGCTGGCGAAAGGATGACCTGCTCATCTTCCATCATTGATGGAGTGTGGTTCCGGACCCGTGTTACGCTCCGCATGGGGCAGCTGGAGGAAGACGAATGGGCAAGGAGTTCTGGAAATCGGCCTGCCCGCATGACTGCCCGAGCGGTTGTTCGCTCGAGGTCGAGCGTCTGTCGTCAACTCGCATCGGCCGCGTTCGCGGTGCTGCAGCGAACACATATACCGACGGCGTCATCTGCGCCAAGGTTGCCCGCTACGCCGAGCGCGTCCACCATCCGGACCGCCTCAGGCAGCCGCTGCAGCGCATCGGGGAGAAGGGCGCAGGCGAGTTTCGTCCGATCTCCTGGGAAGCGGCCCTCGACGAGGTCGCCGAAGCCTTCCTGCGTTCAACGCAGGTTCACGGCAGCGAGGCCGTGTGGCCGTATCACTCTGGTGGCACCATGGGCGTGGTGCAGCGCTGGGGAATCGATCGCCTGCGCCATGCTTTCGGCTATTCACGCCAGCACAGCACGATCTGCATGACGCCCGCCGAGGCGGGTTGGCTTGCTGGTGTCGGAAAGCTCACCGGCACCGACCCGCGAGAGATGGCGCAGTCCGACCTCATCGTGGTGTGGGGCGGCAACCCCGTCTCGACGCAGGTCAATGCGATGTCGCACATCGCCAAGGCGCGCAAGCAGCGCGGCGCCAAGCTCGTCGTCATTGACGTCTATCGCACGCCTACGGTCGAGGCCGCGGACATCGGCCTGGTGCTGCGGCCCGGCAGCGACGGCGCGCTCGCCCTTGCGATGATGCACGTTCTCTTCAAGGAGGGCCTGGCCGATCGCGACTATCTCGCGCGGCACACCGACTTCGATGCCGACGTCGAAGCCCATCTCGCCGACAAGACGCCGCAATGGGCGGCGGCCCTCACCGGGCTCTCCGAGGCCGAGATCGTCGACTTTGCGCGTTTGTACGGGCGTACGCAGCGCTCGTTCCTGCGCCTCGGCTTCGGTTTCACGCGCTCGCGCAACGGCTCCTCGGCCATGCATGCCGTGAGCTGCCTGCCGGCCGTCACCGGTGCCTGGAAGTATCCGGGAGGCGGTGCGTTCTTCATCAGCTGGGACATCTGGCAGCTCGATCTCACGCTCGCGCATGGCCTGGATCTCCTCAACCCGGCAACGCGTGTGTTGGACCAGTCGCGCATCGGTCCCGTCCTGTGTGGTGACCGCGATGCACTCGCCGGCGGGCCGCCGGTGACCGCGATGCTAATGCAGAACGCCAACTCGGCTGATGTCGCCCCCGACAGCACGACGGTGGCCAGGGGCCTGTCGCGTCAGGACCTGTTCCTTTGTGTGCACGAGCAGTTCATGACCGCGACGGCAAAGTATGCCGACATCCTGCTGCCCGCGGCGATGTTTCTCGAGTACGACGATATCTATTACGGCTATGGCCACACGCATCTCACCGTGGGTCCCCGGGTGCTGGACCGTCACGAAGAATGCCGCACCAATCACGAGCTGATCTGTCAGTTGGCGCGGAGGCTCGGTGCCAACCATCCAAGCTTCGAGATGAGCGCCGTCGACCTGCTGGATGCGACGCTGCGCGCGTCCGGCAAGGGCACCTGGGAGGAGGCGACGCACCGCGGCTGGATCGATTGCGCGCCGAGCTTCGAGAGTGCGCATTTCCTAAATGGCTTTCCATCGAACGACGGCCGCTTCCGCTTCAAGCCGGACTGGCCGTCGGTCGGGCCGTATCACGCCGGCATGACGGCGCTGCCGGTGCATCGCGAGAACGTCGAGCAGGCCAAACCGGAAGCCCCGTTCCGGTTGGTCGTGCCGCCCGCCCGCAGCTTCCTCAATACGACGTTTGCCGAGACGCCCGGTTCGATCGCGCGCGAAGGGGGACCGCGGGCCCTGATCCATCCGGCCGACGCGGAACGGCTTGGTATCGCGGACGGCGCGTGCGTGCGACTCGGCAACGACCGCGGCGAGGTGAGGCTGAATGCCCGGTTGGTGGATACCGCCAAATCAGGCGTCGTGATCGTCGAAGGCAACTGGCCAGGCCATGCCTTTCTCGACGGCAAAGGCATCAATGTCCTGATCGGGTCCGATCCCGTGCCGCCCAAAGGCGGGGCCGCGTTCCACGACACGGCCGTCTGGATGCGCCTCGACTAGCCTAGCGGCCGAGATAGGAGCGCAGGACCTCGGGGTTGTCGACCAGACCCGCGGCTGGTCCGGAGAAGGTGATCTCGCCGCCTTGCAGAATATGCGCCTGCTCGGCGACGGCGGCGGCGACGCCGATATTCTGCTCGACCAGCAGGATGGTGAGGCCGCGCTTGTTGAGCGCCAGTATCGTGTCGACCATGTCGCCCACGATGGCAGGCGCGAGGCCGGCCGAGGGCTCGTCCATCAGGAGGCAGCGCGGCCGCGCCATCAGGGCGCGGGCAATCGCCACCATCTGCTGCTCGCCACCGCTCAGGCTGCCGGCACGGCGCTTGCGGGCCATCGCGAGCTTGGGAAACATCGAAAGGACGTCGTCGATGTCGGACCGGATGCCGGCCCAATCCCGCCGCGTCGCCGCCCCCAGCTCGAGGTTGTCCTGCACCGACATGCTGGGCCAGACCTCGCGTCCCTGCGGAACCTGCGCGATGCCGCTGCGGACGACATTATCGGCAGAGAGGCCCGCGCATTCCTTGCCCTCGAACAGGATCGAGCCGCCGCTTGGACGAACCATCCCGGACAATGTGTTCAGCATCGTCGTCTTGCCCGAGCCGTTGCCGCCCAGCAGCGCCACGATCTTCCCGGTCGGCACCTCGAACGTCACATCGCGCAGGACCTGCGTGATACCGTAGGAAACCTTAAGATGCTGGATGACGAGCACGGAGTTCTTTCCCGAGATAGGCCTCGATGACCTGGGCATCGTTGCGCACCGTATCGGGCGATCCCTCGGCGATGCGCCGGCCCGAGCTCAGCACCGTCACCTGATCGCAGACATCCATGACCAGGCGGATGACATGCTCGATGAGGATGAGCGTGACGCCCTTCTCGTCGCGGATGCGGCGCAAGAGGAGGTCGAACTCGGCCAGCCGGTTGAGGCTGAGACCGACGGCGGGCTCGTCGAGCAGGACGACCTTCGGCGAGCCGATCAGGGTGCGCGCGATTTCGATCACGCGCTGCTGGCCGAAGGACAGTGCCGAACCCGGCCGATCGGCGAACGCCGACATGCCGATGAACTCCAGCGCCTGCCGCGCTTCCTCCTTGGTGGCTTCCTCTTCCTCCTGGTGGCGCCGCGTATTGAAACAGGCGGCAAGAAGACCGGACGAGGTGCGGTGGTGGAGGCCCGTCATCAGGTTCTCGAGCACCGTCATGCCGCGGAACAATTGCGAGGTTTGGAAAGTCCGGCCGAGCCCGAGGCGGGCGATATCGCTGGGCTTGCGTCCGACGATCGAGGCCCCGTCGAGCAGCACGTCTCCGTGATGGGGCGGGTGGATGCCGGAGATCACGTTGAGCATCGTCGTCTTGCCGGCACCGTTGGGGCCGATCAGGCCGCGGATCTCACCCGGCTTGACGTCGAGGTTAATGCCATCCAGCACCTTGACGCCGCCGAAGCTCACCGAGACGTCGCGCACGGAAAGCAGCGGCGCGGTCATGACCGGACCTCGCTTTTCTCCGAGGGCGTCACCAGGGTCGACGGCGGCGGCCTGCCGCCCTGCGTCCGGTGCAAGGGCTCCTCCCAGCCACGCAGCTTCGCCTTGAGGAAGCCCGCGATCCCGCCTGGCATGAACAGCACGAAGCCGACGAGGATCGCGCCAAAGGCAATCTCCTGGACCCCTTTCACTGCGCGCAGGGCTTCCAGGATCACGACGATGGCGCCGGCGCCCAGGATCGAGCCGACGATGGACCCCAGGCCACCGACCACGATCATCGACTTTTGCAGGACCATCTGGAACAGATCGTACCCCTCGGGCGACACGAAGTTCAGAAGCGCCGAATAGAGGCCGCCGGCAATGCCGGCATAAAAGCCGCTGATGCCGAAGGCGAGGGCCTTGTAACGTAGCAGATCGACGCCGAGCGACTGGGCCGCGATCTCGCTGTCGCGCACCGCGACAAAGGCGCGGCCAAAGCGCGAGCGCACCGCATTCTGCGCCAGGACGAACAGGACGACCACGAACAGCAGGCTGAGATAGTAGAGGCCGATCTCCTTCGAAAAGGGCAGGGGCGCGAAGGAGATGGGCGGAGTCTTGAAGCCGCCGGCGCCATAGGTCACCGTTTCCCAGTTCAGGAACGCCCATTGCGTGAACTGCGCGAAGGCGAGGGTGGAGACGGCGAGATAGAGGCCCTTGAGCCGCAGTGCCGGCAGGGAAATCGCAAGGCCGACGGCTGTCGCGATGACCGCGCCTGAGGGAAAGGCGAGCCAGAACGGCCAACCCAAACGGACCTGGAGCAGGCCGGTCGTGTAGGCACCGATACCGAACATGGCGGCGTTGGCGAAGGCAAGCTGGCCAGTATAGCCCACCAGAACATTGAGCCCGATCGACAGCAGCACGTAGATCAGGATCGTGTTTGCGATGAAGAGATAGTAGTCGTTGACGAGGAACGGGGTGACCGCCGCGACCACGAACATCGCCAGCAGGACATTTCGTCGGCCAAACAGCGTCATGCTCAAACCTGCCGCAGCTTGCCGAAGCTCAGCAATCCGGTCGGACGCAACACCAGCACGAACATGATGACGATGAACGCCGAGACTTCCATGAAGCTCGAGCTGATGTAGCCACCGGCCAGCGCCTCGATGACGCCGATGCAGAAGCCGCCCAATACGGCGCCGGGAAGGCTCGTGAGACCGCCCAGGACGGCAGCAGCGAATCCCTTGATGAAGAACGAGAAGCCCATGTCCGGATAAAGCAGCGTCAGCGGCGCCATCAGTACGGCCGCTGCCGCCGCGATGGCGGCGCCGGTCCCGAAGGAAAGCATGTAGATGCGATCGATGCGGATGCCGACCAGCCGCGAGGCCTTGGCGTTGTCCGCCGTGGCCTGCATCATCTTGCCGGCACGCGTCAGGCGAAAGAACGCCGCGAACACCAGCATGATGACAATCGCGCCGGCAAGGACGGCGATCTGCTGCGGGATCACCATGATGCCAGCGATGGTCACGGGGTCGGGTGACGTGATGGGCGGGAAGGACAGGTAATCGCCCTTGCCGCCCCAGATGACGCGCGCCGCGCCGCGGAACACGAAAGCCAGGCCGATTGTCGCGAGCACGAGGCCGACGACGTCGGCGTTCCTCATCGGCCGTGCGGCGATCAGGTTCGTGACGGCGCCCAGTAAGAAGCCGACCGCCACCGCGATCGCGAACGAGGGCAGGTATCCCATGCCCATCTGCACATGCAGCATCCAGGCCACGAAGCCCGAGAACATGAACAACTCGCCATGGGCGAAGTTGATCATGCCCGTCGACTTGTTCACGACCACAATGCCGAGTGCGATCAGGGCATAGAGCGACCCCGTCGTCAGTCCGCTCAGCAGCAGATAGGTGAAAAGCTCCAAGGACCGCTACTCGACCTTGGTGACTCCCAGGACGCGCACCGGTTTGCCCGGCTCCTTGGCGATCCAGACCGGCGCCTTGTTGCAGCGATGATCGCCTGTCGTGCAGGTGATGCCTGCGCCATAGACATCGGTCTGGAAGTCGGTGAGCTTGTCGAGAGCCGCCACGAGACCGTCGCGCGTGAGGTCCTTGCCGGCGCGCTTGAGTCCTTCGACCATGACCTCGGCGCTGCCGATACCGAAGAGATTGAAGACCGAGAGCCGGTCGCCCGGGAACTTCGCCTCGATCGCCTTGCGCCACTTGTCGACGGCGGGATCTTCGGGCGTGTAGCGGACCATCGAGATGGTGCGGAACTGTGTCGTGGCGCCAGGAGAGCCCACCTGGTCCTCGAAGGCGGCGGGATCGGCGATGCCGCTTTGTCCGATCGCCAGCGGCTTGAAGCCGAGCTTCTGGGCGTCACGCATGAAGATCGCCGCGGGCTTGGGATAGAGCACGATCAGCACCGCATCGGCGTTGGCGGCCTTGAGGCGGAGCACCTGTGCTGTTGCGTCGTTGGCATCGGGCGCCATTTCCTCGTCCGCCACTGGCTTGATGTTCTTCTTCTTGAACGCCTCCATCAACGGCGTGTATCGGGCGCGACCCCAGGCGTCGCGCATGGAAACGACGGCGATGCGCTTGGCATTCTGGGCAAGAGCGTATTCGAGCTGCGCCTGGCTCTCGATCGTGGAGGTGAGCGCGGTGCTGAAGATCGCAGGCGCCACCGGCGTGGTGATGCCGTCATGGACCGAGGCCATCACGATCAGCGGGATCTTCGCCTGGTCGAGGGCCTCGCGCGCGGCAAAGGTCGCGTTGCTGCAGCCGCCGCCGATCAGGGCGAACACATTGTCCTCTGACACCAGCTTCTTCACCGCGCCGATTGCCGCCGCCGGGTCACATCGATCGTCCTCGCGCACCAGCTGCAGCTTGCGGCCGTTGATGCCGCCCGCCGCATTGACCTGGTCGAACACGACTTCGATGCCGTTCATCGGCAGCTTGCCATAGAGGTAGCCGGGGCCCGTCAAGGCGCCGAACGAACCGATCCTGATCGTGTCGGCTGTGACGCCGGGCACCTGCGCCTGGACTGCTTGCATGGCTGCGACTGTCATCAAGAGACCGATCGCTGCGCCTTTGACTCCCTGACCTGTTGCCATAACCCCCTCCCGAATACCCGCTGGGCTCTTACAGAAGCTGTGAGTGCAACTTCCGTTCCCTTTGCCATTCCCCTGGCGCGGTGCTGTCGTGTATACAGTACACAAGTTTGACGTCCTATCAACCGTTGAACCGGGGGTGAATGCGTGGCGGCCATCGTCGAGGACATCGTTGTCGAAGAGGCGGGGGGACTTGCCACCGTCACGCTCAACCGGCCAGCAAAACGCAATGCCGTGTCGTTTGCGATGTGGCGGCGCTTGGCGGAAATCTTCTCCGGCTTCACGTCGGGCAGCGGGCCGCGCGCAGTGATCCTCACCGGCGCGGGCGGCCATTTCTGTGCCGGCGCCGACATCTCCGAATTCCCCACCGTCCGCGCCAATGCGGCGATGGGCAAGGTCTACGAGGAGGCGGCCGACGGCGCGACCCGCGCCGTGCGCGATTGCCCGCTGCCCACCATCGCCGCCATCTCGGGATATGCCATGGGCGGCGGCTGCGGCCTCGCCCTCGCCTGCGACTTCCGCGTCGGCGATGCCAGCACGCAGATGGGCATTCCCGCCGCACGGCTTGGCATCATCTATGGCCCGCTCGATTGCTCGCTGCTGCTGCGGCAGGTGGGGCTCGCGAATGCCAAGCGCGTGCTTTTCTCCGGTCGCGCGTTCGGCCTGGCCGACTGCCGGCAGCTCGGCCTCGTCGACATGGTGGCCGAGAAGGGCAGCGCGTTGGAGGCGGCACAGTCCTTCGCCGCGGATCTGTCGAACAATGCGCCGTTGTCGATTGCCGGCGCCAAGCTGGTGCTGGATGCGCTTGTATCGGGACACGCCGAGGCACGCGCCAGCGAGATCGAGGCCACGATCGCACGCGCGATGGACAGCGCCGATTATCGCGAAGGCGGCGCCGCTTTCGCGGCCAAGCGGTCCCCTCGTTTCATCGGGCGCTGATCCGCAGAGATATCGAGAACAGGAGAATTGGACGAATGAGCTGGTTGGGCGTCGATGTGGGGGGAACGTTCACCGATCTGGTCTTTCTCGACCGCGAGGGGGGCCGCTTGCAGGTTCTGAAGACACCCTCGACGCCGAGCGACCAGTCGGAGGGAATCCTTGTGGGCATCGGTCGGTTGTCGCTTGAGGCGAAGAGCCTGGAGCGCATCGTCCACGGAACGACCGTTGCGACCAACACCGCGCTCGAGGCCGACGGGGCTCGGCTTGCTGTGCTGGCGACCGAGGGCCATCGCGACGTGCTGGTGGTCGGCCGCGGCAATCGCATGGCGATCTACAATATCAAGGCGCGACCCAACCGACCGCTGGTGCCGCGCTCGCGGTGCGTCGAGGTACGTGAACGGCTGGGCGTCGACGGCGCCGTCGCGATCCCGCTCGATGAGGAGAACGTGGCCGCGGTCGGCCGCCACCTCGCCGAGGAGAATGTCGAAGCCGTCGCCGTCTGCTTCCTCCATTCCTATGCCAATGGCGATCACGAACGCCGTGCCGCGGAGATCCTGTCGCGCTTCCTGCCCAAGGCCGTGATCACCACCTCGTCGGAGGTCCTGCCGGAATATCGCGAGTACGAGCGCTTCTCGACGACCGCGCTCAATGCCTATGTCGCGCCGCGCATGCGCCGTTATCTCGGCGAGCTGCGCAACCGGCTGGGATCGGCCGGCATCTCGGCATCGTTGTCGATCATGACCTCGAACGGTGGAACCCTGCCGGCCGAGCGCGTCGAGGCGATGCCGGTGCTGTCGATGCTGTCGGGTCCGGCGGCCGGCGTCATCGCCGCGAGCTTCGTCGGCCATGCGGCCAATTTTCCCGACATCGTTACCTGCGACATGGGCGGCACATCGACCGACGTTTGCCTGGTGCGAGGCGGCGAGTTCAGCATGACGACCGACGGCAAGGTCGCGGCCTTTCCAGTCAAGATCCGCCAGATCGACATCAACACCGTGGGCGCCGGCGGCGGCAGCATTGCCGCCGTGTCGGGCGGCTTCCTGACGGTCGGGCCGCGTTCGGCGAAGGCCTATCCCGGCCCGGCTTGCTTCGGCCGCGGCGGCACCGAACCCACCGTGACCGACGCCAACGTGGCGCTGGGACGGCTGGGCACGGACCAACTATTAGGCGGCGAGATCAGGCTCGATCACGCGGCGGCGACAGCGGCCGTGGCGCGTCTCGGCCACGAACTCGGGCTCTCCACCGAACGGATGGCCGAGGGCATCCTGCGCATCGCCGTGGTGTCGATGGCTGGCGCAATCAAGGAAGTGTCGGTGTTGCGCGGCATCGATCCGCGCGACTTCGCGCTCCTGTCCTATGGCGGCGCGGGACCGCTGCAGGCGGCGGCGATCGCCGACGAGCTCGGCATGCGCACCGTCGTCGTGCCGCCGATGCCCGGCAATTTCTCGGCCTTTGGGCTTCTGGTGGCCGATGTGCGCCGCGATTTCGTGCGCACCCGGGTCGCGACCGTCGATACGCTTTCGCCGGCCGATGTGCAGGCGATGCTGGCTGAATTGATCGAAGTGGGCGAGGCCGAATTGGAGGCCGCAGGGTTCCCACCCGACCGTCGCCGCTTCGCCGCCTCGCTCGACATGCGTTACTCAGGCCAGTCCTTCGAGCTTTCCGTTCCGGTCGAGTCCGATCTCGCCGACATGGCGAAGCTCGTAAATGGTTTCGAGACGGTCTACCGGACGCGGTACGGCGGAACGACGACCGCACCGATCGAGATCGTGAGCTATCGCGTCGCCGCTTGGGGCCTGTCCGACAAGCCCGCCCTGCCGAGTGTCGATACCGCCGGTCATACGATGGAAGCCGCCCAGCGCGGCCAACGGTCGATCGTCTTTGACGGCACGTCGCACCCGACGCCGATCCTCGATCGCGAACGGATGCCCATAAACGCCGCTGCCTTCGGGCCCGTCGTCATCGAAGAGGCCGGCTCCTCGACTATCGTGCCGCCGAGCTGGTCGGTCGAGCGCGACCGGATCGGTTGCCTGGTGCTGCGTCGTCGAGAGGAAAGCAATCAATGAGCATCGATCCCATCACGCTCGAGGTCCTGACCCAGGGACTGATCTCCATCGTCCGCGAGATGCGCGCGACGGTCTGCCGGACGGCGAGCTCGGTCGCGATCTACGACGCCAAGGATTTTTCCTGCGGCCTGTTCGCGCCGGACAGCCAGGTGGTGGCGCAATCGGAGGATATCGGCTCGCACGTCGTGCCGCTGCCGTGGTCGGTGCGTTCGGCGATGGAGAAATTCGGCAACGATCTCGCGCCCGGCGACGTCATCCTGTCCAACGATCCCTACACCGGCGGCACGCATCTCAACGACGTCACCGTCATCTTCCCGGTCTTCGAGGGGGGCAGGCTGATCTTCTTCCCGGCGGTGCGCGCCCATTGGGCCGACGTCGGCGGCATGGTGCCGGGCAGCATGTCGGGCAAGGCGACCGAGATCTACCAGGAAGGCGTGCGCATCCCGCCGGTCAAGATCCAGGAGGCCGGCCGCTTCAACCAGGCGGCGCTCGACATCCTTCTGTCCAACATGCGCGTGCCCGAGGAGCGGTTGGGCGATCTCGAGGCCAGCCTCGCGTCGTGCCGGGTGGCGCAGAAACGCATCCATGAGATCTGCGCCCGCTACGGTGTCGACACACTCCTGGAAGCAGTGCGCCTCGATCTCGACCGCTCGGAAGCGCGGATGCGGGCCTGCATCGCTGGCTTGCCCGACGGCGTCTATCGGTTCGAGGACTACCTCGAGACCTACATGGGCGGCCGCTTCGAGCCGCTGTTGATGCCGCTTGCGCTGACGGTGGCGGGCGATCGCATGATCGCGGACTTCACCGGCGCTTCGCCGCAAGTACCGTTCCCGGTCAACTCGACGGCGGCGGTGACGGCGGCTTCGGTCTTCATCGCGGTCAAGTCGATCTTCGATCCTGCCGCACCGCTCAACCAAGGTTCGTTCCGGCCGATCGAGGTGATCGCGCCGCCGGCCTCGATCGTCAACGTGCAGCGACCGGCGCCCGCCGGATCCCACGGCGAGATCCGCAAGCGCGTGATTGCGACCATGGTCGGCGCCCTCTCGCAGGTCGTTCCCGACCTGGTCGCGGGCGATCTCTGCCGGACCTCGTTCCACAACCTGATCGGCGGCTACGATGCCAAGCGCGGCCGCGAATGGGTCCACTACGAATGGTCGGCCGGCGGCAACGGCGCATTTCGAGAGAGCGACGGACCGAGCGCCATGGCGACCATCGATTGGGGCGATCTCGTCACTGTGCAGTCGACCGAAGTCATCGAGACTCGCATGCCCCTGGTGGTGGAGACCTCGCGGCTTGCCGTCGATTCCGGCGGCGCCGGCACGACCCGGGGCGGCCTGTCGATGCAGCGCTCCATGCGGGTGCTGGCGGCTGATTCGCGCTATTCGCTGCTGTCGGATGGCGCGGTTGTCCCGGCGTTCGGCGTCATGGGCGGCCTCTCCGGCGTGCAGGTCGGGTCGTGGGTCGAGAGCGACGGCGCCATCGAAAGCTTTGACACGCCCGGCAAGGTCGCCGGCCATCCGGTCGGCGACGGCGGCATCGTTGTCGTGCGCTCGGCCGGCGGCGGCGGCTACGGCGATCCTCTGCTGCGTGATCCGGCCGAGGTCGCGGAGGATGTTCGCGAAGGCTACGTCTCGCGCCAGGCGGCGCATGATCTCTACGGTGTGGCTCTCGACACCCGGAGCGCCGTCGATCCTGTGGCAACCGAGACGCTGCGCCGGCGTCTGCGCGAGGCACGGTTCGCCTTGCCGACCGTGCTGGTCGAGGAATCGTACGAGCGCGGCGCGGTCAGCAAGCGGCGGATCTGTCGCCTGCATCCCAGGGACGCCGCTGCGGCGCATCTGCAGGCCGACGACCTCGTCGAGATCGATTCGCGCCGCGCCGCGCCGTTGCGCGCATGGTTGCGGATCGACCCCACGATCGCGCTGGGCACATTGCCGATCGATCATGCTGGCCTCGAGATCCTGAGGGCCTCTGCCGGGGAGCGCCTGGAGGTGCGACGGATCGCGACCGTCGTCATGCCCCAGGCGCGGCTGGCCGAAGCGGCTGAATGACCTTCGCCGAGGATCTCGACTTCACCGGCCGCCGCATCCTGGTGACGGGTGCGGCGAATGGTTTTGGCGCGGCCATGGCCGATCTTCTCAGTGCGGCGGGCGCGCGACTGGTTTTGGCCGACATCGAGAAGGAGCCGCTCGCCGAGGTCGCGGCCCGTTGCCGCGACGCCGAGGCCCATGTCTACGACCAGGCCGACCCGGCATCTGTTGCGCGCCTCGCTGAGGCGGCAGGCCCGGTCGATACGCTGATCAACAACGCCGGCATGCTGCTCGCCAAGCCGTTGCTGCAAACCAGCTTCGAGGAGATGCGCCGGATCATCGATGTCGATTTCGTCGGCGCGTTGCGGCTGATGCAGCTCGTCGCGGCCGGCATGGTCGAGCGCCGCCGCGGCGTCATCCTGTCGATCGGCTCGCAGACTGCGTTCTCGGGCGGCGAGAACCGGGCCGTCTACGCCGCCGCCAAGGCCGCGATCTCGCAACTCACCCGGTCCGCAGCGGTGGAATGGGGGCCGTATGGCGTGCGCGTTCTCTGTCTTGCCCCCGGCCGGTCGCTGACACGGATGACGCGCGAGGTCGTGAAGGAAGGACAGTCGGGCGATCGCGGCCTGGCGCGCGTGCCGCTCGGCCGCTGGGGAACGGCGGAGGAGATCGCGAAGATGGCCATGTTCCTCGTCTCGGATGCTGCGTCCTACGTGACCGGAGAGACCGTTATCGCGGATGGCGGCTATGTCGTCGGCTAAGGCCACGGCGACATCGGCATCCTGGAGCCTCAATCCGGGCGTTTCGTCCAGGGACTTCTCTTTGCCTTCGGTGATCGCCACCGAGGTGGCGCGCGTCCTTTCTGATCGCATTGTCTTCCTCGAGCTGGCGCCGGGCGCGCGCATTCTGGAGGAGGAAGTCGGCGCAAGCTTCGGCGTCAGCCGGTCGCCCATCCGCGAGGTGTTCCGGATGCTGGAGGCGGACGGCCTCGTCGTCCGCGCGGCGCGCAAGGGCGTGAGTGTCGCGCCGATGAGCCGGCGCGATCTCGATGAGGTCTATGCCTGCCGCGTGGGACTGGAGGGGCTGGCCGCCGCTGAAGCAACGCGACGCCTCGATGCCAAGGACAAGAAGGGCATCGAGGCCATCATGGCCGGCATGAGCAAGGCCTACAAAGCGAAGGATGTGCCGACTTTCTTCAAGCACAACGTCGCTTTCACGCGGGCGATCTATACGGCCTCGCAGAACCGGACGCTCATCCGCATTGCTGCCGGCATCGAGAAGCAGGCGATGCGCTATCGTTATCTGGCGCACCTGCAATCGAGCGAGATGCTGTCAATGACGCTCGAAGGCCACGGCGGCGTGGCCGATGCCATTCTGGCCGGCGACGTCCCGCTCGCGCGGCGTCGGGCGGAGCAGCTCATGCGCCGCGCCCACGGCGTGATTGCCAAGGCTCTTGCCGCGTCGGCCTATGCCTTGCCCGAAGACAGCGACTTGCCGTTTGAGGAGCTGTGAGAGGACGTCTGCGACTGCGTGACTTGATGACTCAGGCTTTGGACTTGACGGTTCTTTCCAGGCGGTGCGCTTCCTGAAATTTGCGCACGAAGTCGCTTTTGGGCATCGCCCGCAGGGCCGTCACGGTCTCGGCAGGAAGCTTTAGCGAATACATATCGATCGGCGTGGCGGCTGGATGGTGCAAGCAAAACCATGTCCAATAGGCGGCCTGCAGGCCATTGCATGTGTGGCCCATGCGCCGCAGCCCACGCAAGGAGAACATCAGCAACGCCTCTGTGAGCTCGGGATCAACTTCCACGTCGTCGTTCTGATCGTTGTCGGCATGCTTGAGGGGATTGGTGTCGGAACGAGTCATATCGTTCCATTGCTTGTGAAACTCGCGCTCGATCAAATTGGCGCTGAGCGACAACCCGGTGACGCCCCTGCGTTTTGCGAGCCCACGAACGATGTCGTGAGACGCTGCAGCAATCGTGTGAATAGCGACTGGGTCGTAACCAAAGAAGAACATCTCGATCGCGGCATCGATCAGCCGGCCAGCCGCATCGATCTTCGCGATTTTCATGCAATCCAAACGTGCGGCAGCACTCATGACACCGGGCCCGCCATGGTCACGATGTCTTGAGCACACTCGCTGACGCGCAACGCTTTACCCAACGCTTGGTTCCATCCAAGTCGTGACCTGTGCCTTAAACATCTTCCCTTAGATCAAGGCACCTCGTCCCACACCCAGTCCAACAATGACGACTTCGTTCCGAGAGTAAAGGTTGAACTGCGCGCCGCGACGTTCTGAGTCAGGCTGTCACCTTCTCTTCACGTTCGTGACAGGTGTGGATTTGTGATGCTCAGGTCTTGGAGCCCGGCCGCAGGAACTGGCTCGCCCCGACAAGAACGATCGAAAACAGGATCAGCAGAGTGGAGATGGCCGCGATGGTGGGATCGATCTCATCGCGCAGCGCCAGGAACATCCGGCGGGTCAGTGTCGCCTTGTCGCCGCCGGCCACGAACAGCGAGATCACGACCTCGTCGAAGGAGGTGACGAAGGCCAGCAGGGCGCCCGACACGACCGAATTGGCGATCTGCGGCAAGGTCACCGTCAGGAAGGCGCGGATGCGCGAGGCGCCGAGGCTGCGCGCCACCATCTCCTGGTTGGCGTCGAAATTCCGCAATCCCGCCGACACCGAGATCATCACCAGCGGGATCGCGAGCGTCGAATGCGCCAGCACCAGGCCCGTGATCGTATTGTTGAGGCCAAGCGGCGCAAACAGCATGAACACGCCGACCGCGATCAGGATCACCGGAATCATCATCGGTAGCGCAAGGGCGATCTGCACGCTGCGTCGTAGTGAGAGTCGGCAATAGTGCAGGCCGTAGGCAGCCATCGTCCCGGTGACGGTCGAGACGAGCATGGTCCAGATCGCGACCTGCAGCGAAATGAATGTCGCGTCACGCCATTCGATCGAGTTGAAGTACGCCCGATACCAGCGCAGCGACCAGTCCGGCGGCGGAAACTGGAGAAAGCGCGAACTCGAAAAGCTCATCGGCACGACGAGCAGGGTCGGCGCCACAAGGAACACAACGACAAGGCCGCATAGCAGGTAGAGCCAGAGGCGCTGCAGGTGCGTGATTTGCGTCGAGGTGGCTGATTTGCGAAGCATCAGTCGCGCTCGATCAGGGAGCCGATGCCGACCAGTCGCGAGATGAGCCACAGCACGCCGATCGTCATCACGAGGAGCACGACGCCCAGCGCGCTGGCGGCACCCCAATCGGCGTAGACCTCCATGGCGCGCTCGACCTGCATCGACCACATCATGACCTTGCCGCCGCCGAGGAGCGCCGGCGTCACATAGAAGCCCAGCGACAGGACAAAGACCACGATCAGACCTGCGATCACGCCGGGGATCGATTGCGGAACGAACACCTGCCAGAAGGCTTTTACGGGCGGCGCCCCCAGGCTCGCGGCAGCCTGCAGATAGTCGGGACTGATGGATTTCATGGCTGCATAGAGCGGCAGCACCATGAATGGCAGCATGACATGCACCATGCCGATCGTGGTGCCGGTGAAGTTGTAGACGAGCCGCAGCGGCTCATCGATCAGGCCGAGGTTCTCCAGCCAGGTGTTCACGATCCCTTTGCGTTGCAGGATCACCAGCCACGCATAGGTGCGTACCAGGAGCGACGTCCAGAACGGGAAAAGCACGCAAAGCAGGACCAGGCCCGCCGCACGCGGGCGCATCTGCGCCGTGAGATAGGCGAGCGGGTAACCGAGCGCCAGGCAGATCGCCGTCACCACGAACGCGAGCTGGAAGGTCGACATCAGCGTCAGCTGATAAGAGGGATGGAGCAGTCGCTCGTAGTTGGCAAACGTCAGGCCGTCCTTTCCGACAAAGGAGAGGCCGGACAGCCAACCCATAGGCGCGAGCGCCACGATTCCGATCAGCAGCAGCGCGGGCGCACAAAGGGAGAGCAGTCGCAGCTGCTCGTTCCGCGCGCTGCGCTCCAGCGCCGTGGCGTTCAGGTCCGTGCCGGCTTCGGAGTGCGCCATCGTCATGTCGGCGCGGTCGGTTCGTCGTCCGGCACGATGATCGTGTCGCGCGGGGCGATGCCGATTCGCACCTTGTCGCCCGGTTCGGGCGTGCGTTCGCCGAAGCCCTGGGAGCGCCGCACGGCGATCTCGCGACCATCGGCGAGGGTGACGTAGCTCACGATGCTGTCGCCCTGGAAGACATGCTGCCTCAGCTTGCCCTCGATCACGTTGAGCTGCGGCGGCACATCGCACCCGAGCAGATGCAGTTTCTCCGGCCGCAACGCCAGCGACTGGGCGGGCGCCGTGCTGCGCAATGGCCGGTCAAGTTGCAGGGTTTTGCCGAACAGCAGCGCCTGGCCCTCGCGCACCTCGACCGGAACGCAATGGGTCTCGCCGATGAAATCGGCAATGAAGCGGGACGTCGGCTGTTCATAGAGATCGCGGGGCTGATCGAGCTGGACCAGGCGGCCACGATTGAGCACCGCGATCCGGTCAGACATGGTCAGTGCCTCGCGCTGGTCGTGGGTCACATAGACGCTCGTGAGGCCAAGGCGGTCGTGCAGCCGCCGGATCTCGAGCTGCATCTTCTCACGAAGATTCTTGTCGAGGGCGGAGAGCGGTTCGTCCATCAGGAGGATGCGGGGTTCGAAAATGATGGCCCGCGCCAGCGCCACGCGTTGCTTCTGTCCGCCCGACAGTTGGTGCACGCCGCGCTCGCCGTATCCTGCGAGTTCCACGAGCTCGAGCGCCTTCGCGACCCGATCCGCGATCTCGTCGCGCCGGCAGCCGCGCAGCTTGAGCGGATAGGCGAGGTTGGCCGCCACGTTCATGTGGGGGAACAGGGCGTAGTTCTGGAAAACCATGCCGATCCCGCGCTTGTGCGGTGGCAGGAGCACGACTTCCTGGTCGCCGAACCGGATGCTGCCGGCGTCCGGTTGCACGAAGCCCCCGAGCATCATCAGGAGCGTCGTCTTGCCGGACCCTGAGGGGCCGAGCAGCGTGATGAACTCGCCGCTCTTGATCTCGAGGTCGATATGGTCGAGCGCCGTGAACTTGCCGTAGTGCTTGGTCAGGCGGCGGATGGTGATCGGCAGCGATGCAGCCCCGCCGCGCCCCGCCTCAGATGTCACGTGAAAACCTATTCTTGCGTGAATAGATCGAATTTCTCCGTCAGCTTGTCGAGATTTGCCGCCCAGTAGTTGGCGTCGAGCACGAAGCCTTTCTTGGCGTTCTCCGGCGAGCTTGGCAGGGCGGCTGCAATCTCCGGCTTGATGACCCCGGTATCGAAGGCTTTCGCATTCGCCGGCCCGTAGTTGATGTAGAGCGCGATCCGTGCCTGAACCTCCGGGCGGCTCATGATCTCGATCGCCTTCATCGCCAGGTCTTTTTTCGGGGAGCCCTTCGGGATGATCCAGCAATCCGTCAGCAGAATTTGCTGATTGAAGGTGAGCCCGACCTTGGCGCCGTCCTTCATGAGATCCTGGGCGCGGCCGTTCCAGATGAGGGCCATGTCGACATCGCCGTCCTTGAGGACCTGCGCGGATTGCGCGCCCGATGCCCACCAGACCGCGACATTGCGCTTGATCTCCTTGAGCTTCTTGAAGGCGCGCTCGGTGTCCAGCGGATAGAGCTTGTCCATCGGCACGCCGTCGGCAATGAGCGCGGCCTCGAGGTTATAGACAGGGCTTCGCCGCATGGTGCGGCTGCCGGGGAAGGATTTCAGATCCCACATATCCGCCCATTTCTCGGGCTTCTTGTCCTTGTACTTCGCGTCGTTCCAGGCAAGCGTCGCTGCGTAGACCAGATTGGAAATCCAGGCCTCGCCCTTCATGCTGGCCGGAATGCCCTCGATCTTGAGGATCGCCGGATCGAGCTTTTCGAGCTTGCCTTCCTTTTCCAGGATCGCGCCGCCGTAGTTGCCTTGCTGCACGAGATCCCAGGTCGGCCGGCCGGAGGCGACCTGGGCGCGGACGTCCGCAATGCCCGATGTCGTCTCCTCCTTGATCGTGATGCCGAGCTCCTTTTCGACCACGTCGAACCAGGCCTGGCGCTGCGCCTTCCGATAGGCGCCACCCCAGGAGGAGATCGTAAGGGTCTGCTGTTGAGCCAGTGCGGACGTGGAGCCGATCACTGCTGGCGCTGCCAGCGCGCCGGCGCCAACCGCCAATGCTTTGCGGCGCGTAAGGTGTTTCATCGATATGCCCCCAGGAAAATTCATGTGCCGCCTGTGACGGCCGGTCCAATGTAAATGTTGGGCCTCCCTTGTAAAGCGCTTCCATAAGGGGCGTTTTTGCGAAGCGTATTGTCGCCATCGCGTCAGTCGCTATTGTCCAACCACAAGTTCTAGTTAGGAGTGTCTAGTCGATGGCGTTGCATTTCGAGCGGAGTGAATTCGACGGAAGAGTTGCGAAGGCGCGGGCCGCGCTTCGACGCAACAAGCTGGCGGCGATCCTGCTGTTCGCGCAAGAAAGCCATTTCTACCTTACCGGCTTCGACACCAGTGGCTTCGTCTTTTTCCAGTGTGCGGTACTTACGGCGGATGACGGACCGGTCACGTTGCTCACCCGCCGACCGGATCTCGAACAGGCCCGCCGCACCTCGACCATGGAAGACATCCGTCTGTGGTACGACACCGAAGGGGCCGATCCGTCACGCGAGCTGCGCGCCATCCTGGAGGAGAAGGGGCTGAAGGGCGCGCGCATCGGTATCGAGATGCGAACCTTCGGTCTTACCGCCAACAACTACGAATTGGTCCGACGCCAGCTCGAGGGATGGTGCGAGCTCGTCGATACGTCCAACCTGGTGCGCGAGCTCCGGGTCGTGAAGTCGCCGGCCGAGGTCGCCTATGTGAGGCGCGCAGCGGAACTTGCCGACGATTCCCTTGTCGCAATGCTGGAGGCCGCCGGGCCCGGTGTCTTCGAAGGCAGGATCGCGGCGGCAGGCGCGGCGGTCATGCTCGAAGGTGGCGGCGATCCGCCACCTTCCGGGCCGGTGCTGGGGTCGGGCGATCGCGCGCTTCTGGTGCGCAGCGCGACCGGTTATCGCCATCTCGATCCGGTCGACCAGCTCACCATGGAATTCGCGGCGAGCTACTGCCACTACTGCGCTTGCCTGATGCGCACTGTGGCGATCGGGCAGGGGAACGACGTCCAGCGCCGCATGTTCGAAGTCACGTGGGACGCCTTGCAGGCGATGACGGAAGCGGCGAAGCCCGGACGTCCCCTCGGCGAGATCGACGATGCGCACCGGCGCGTCTACGACAAGGCAGGCTATGGCGAGTTCCGCATGTCGGCGTGCGGCTATTCCCTGGGCGCGACCTACCGGCCTTCGTGGATGGACGTGCCGCCGATGCTCTATTCCGGCAATCCCATGCCGGCCGAGCCCGGCATGGTGCTGTTCCTGCACGCCATCCTGGTCGATGCGCCGAAGAACCTCGCCATGTCGCTCGGCCACACCATCCTGATCACGGCAGATGGCCGCGACGTGCTGAGCCGCCTCACGCCCAGCTACGACATCCGCAAATAGTCGTAGGCGGAGAGGACGTGGGTGCGCACGACGTGGAGGAATTCCTCCACGTCGACGTGCTCGTCGTGGGAGCCCATGCCGTGCGGGTAGGGGCCATAGACATAGGCCGGCACGCCGCGATGGCGCCATAGCCGCGCGTCCGTTCCGCCGAGGCTCACGATCGGTGTCGGCCGAGGCTTGCCGAGCGCGGTCACGTTGGCCTGGATGATCCCGACCATCTCGTGGTCGGGGTCGCACCAGGACGGTTCCGATCCACCGATTTCCTTCCAGGTCGCTTCGGGATAGCGCTCGGCGATCTCGGCGATCTTCGGCAGGAGCTGCGCCTTGCCCATGCCGATCGGCAAGCGGAAATCCGCCTCGAAGGTGCAGCTTGACGGCACCATGTTGACCTTGGCGCCGCCCTTCATCGTGCCGATGTTCAGGGTGACCTTGGAGACGATGTCGCCTGCGCCTTTGCCCATCATGCGATCCATCACCGGCCGGCCAAGGTCGACGGCACGCTGAACATTGTCCGACATGACATGCTCGATCTCGGCGAGCTTCTCGAGCTCGCCGGCGAGCTGCATCGCCACCTTGGTGGCACTCTTGGTCGCGTGCACATAGGCGCCATGGGCGCCCTGCGTGTGGACCGTGAACTCGACCCACAAGGGGCCGCGCTCGCCGAACCGGATCGATTCCGGTCCGCTCGGCTCGCCATTGAGCAGGCAGTCGCCCAGCACCTCCGGGTGATGTTCCATGAGATAGCGAGCGCCCCAGGGGCCGAACGTCTCCTCGTCGGAGACGGCCGTCAGCGTCAGGCGGCCGGGAAGCTCGTCACGCAGACGCGACAGCATCCAGTAGGTCATGATCGACGCGGTCGTGCCGGCCTTCATGTCGGCCGCGCCGCGTCCGTAGACACGGCCATCCGCCATCTCCGCGGCCCAAGGCTCTCGAGTCCAGCCCTTGCCATCGTCGGCGACCGGGAAGACGTCGATATGGCCGTTGAGCACCAGATGCCGGCCGGGTTTCGCGCCCTCGAACGTCGCCACGATGTTCGGCATTGCAGGATTGGGCGCGATCTTGCGATGGACCAATCCCTTGGCGTCGAGAAAGCCGGTCACGTGAGCTGCCGCGTCGCCGGTATCGCCTGGCGGGTTGGGGCTGCGGGCGCGGATGAACCCTCGCAGGAACGCAACGATGTCGTCGCGCTCCTCATCGATCCATTTCAAAAGTTTGTCGCGTCCGCTCGTCATCGCGTTCCTCATGCCTGGTAGTGCAACTTTCCGCCGACGAAAGTCATCACCGGCCTGATATCACGAATCTTCTGAGGGTCGATGGCAAACAAATCGCGGTCGAGCACGACGAAATCGGCAAGCTTGCCGACCTCGAGGCTTCCCTTGTCGCCTTCCTCGAAACCCGACCAGGCGCCGAGCCGTGTATAGGCCTTGAGGGCCTCGAGGGGGCTGACCGCCTGGCTTGCGCCGAGATCGGTGCCCGTGCCGCTGCGGCGATTGACCATCGACCACATCGCTGTCCACGGATTGAACCGGCAGACCGCCGCATCCGAGTGGCCAGGCGCTGGAACGCCGGCATCGACAAGCGCTCGGTGCGGCCACATGTGATCCATCGCGGCGCTGCCGCGGCCCGCCACATAGGCGTCGCCGAGATCGTACATGAAGCCGGTGGCCGAGGAGTCGACGGCGCCGAGCTTGCGCAAGCGCTCGAGGATGGGCGGCGTGACGTAGCAGCAATGCTCGACCCGCATACGATGGTCGGCGACCGGATGGGCTTCGAGAGCGGCTTCGATGGCATCGAGCGCAAAATCGATGCCGCGGTCGCCGACGCCTTCGATGCAGACCAGGAGGCCGGCGCGGTGCGCGGCGATCGCCCGCTGCTTGAGGTCCTCGGCCTCGTAGAGGAGCATGCCGCGATTCTGCTCCGGCTCTCCAGGTACCGGCTTGCCGAGATAGGGCTCGTAGTAAGCGGCGGTGCGTCCGCTCGTGCTGCAATCGGGACACCATTCCACTCCGATCAGCCGCAGCTCGTCATTGCCGAAGCCGGTGCGGAGGCCGGCGGCGACCAGCGCTTCGATCAGCCCCGGCTCGCGGCCGCTTGCGATGATGCCCATGCGCACGCGCATGCGGCCGGCTCGCTGCATCTCCTGATAGGCCCTGATGGCGCGTGACGGTGTAAGCGAATTGTAGATGGAGGTGATGCCAAGACTGAGCGCCTCATCAAAGACCTGCTCCATGCCTTGTGCGATCTCCGCCTCCGTGTCGTTCTCGTGGATATGCGAGAGGAAGATGTGGGCCGCGGTCTCGCGCACGAGGCCGGTCAGCTTGCCGCTTTCTGGCAGGCGGTCGAAGCGGCCGAACGCCGGATCAGGTGTGTCGTGACCGATCCCGCACTTGGCAAAGGCAGCCGAGTTGGCAAGACCGAGATGCCCATCGGTGCGCAGGATGAAGAGTGGATGGCCATGGCTCGCCGCATCGAGCTCATCGAGCGTCGGATATCCGCCGCTGTGGCGCTCGTTGAAGCGATAGCCGACGAACCACTGTCCGGGCTCCATATCATCCGCTGCCGACGAGATGGCGGCCAGGAGCGCTTCCTTGGTGGCGACACGATCGGGGCCGAGATCGTGCCACTTCACAAGCCTGACCGCGTAGCTGTCCGGATGGCAGTGGGAGTCGACGATGCCCGGAACAACAGTGCGACCCTCGAGGTCGATGACGCGGGTCGCCGGTCCGATCAGATCGTTAATGTCCCGACGAGATCCGCGTCCGACGATCCGTCCGGAACGGACGGCAAGGCAGGCGACGACGCTGTTGCGATCGTCGAGCGTGTGGATTCGCCCGTCGACGGCAACCAAATCTGCAAACAACATTTTCTTTGTTCTTTCCTCAAGCCCAACCGCAGATCATCTGGTCGCACGGCTTGTACCACGCTCCCCAGAGAGCGCGACGTGTCATTGCAGATGATTTCGCTTGGAAAAGGCGCCTCATGGCAGCGGCGCAATGTCTCCGATTGGCGCCGACGACGTTTGAGAGATAAGCGCCGATCCGCTCTAACTCCGAGTTGATTATACGTGCTTACGGTCATGCTGTACTGACGTTGCAAGACGGGGCAGGCGTATTGCCCAAGGATTCCTCTCTCACTTCCAGACGACCTTTTGGGAGCGCCCATTGCCTGCAACTCGCATCCACTCGGAACGGACTCTTGTCGTCGACACGACCCAAGGCTGGGGCGAGGTCCCGAGCCTGCTTCGGTCCGGCAAGAAGCTTTCCGAACCCTGGGAAAGCCTCTTCGGCGGGCTGCGGCCGGTGTCAGCCAGCAGGCCAATTGTCGTCGGCCAGATCGGACAATCGCTCGACGGGCGTATCGCGACGTTGTCGGGCCATTCCCGTTACATCAACGGCCCGGAAGGGATCGCGCACCTGCATCGCTTGCGAGCCCTTGTCGATGCAGTCGTGGTCGGCGCCGGCACTGTCCGTGCCGATGACCCGCAACTCACGGTCCGGAACGTGAGCGGCCCGAACCCGGTGCGCGTGGTCATTGATCCCCGCGGGACACTCCCCGCTACGGCGCGCCCGTTCACGTCGGACGGCGTCCGCCGGATCGTCGTGACGTGTGAGAATGCCCAACTGAATACGTCTAACGGTATCGAGACGATCGTCTTGCCGGATGTGGCGGGTCGGATCGCCCCCGGAGCCATACTCGATGCCTTGAATGAACGAGGCATGGGCCGAATTCTGATCGAGGGAGGCGCGCAGACGGTTTCGTCCTTCTTATCGGCGGGCTGCCTTGATCGGCTGCATGTCGTCGTTGCCCCCATGATCCTGGGATCGGGAATAACCGGTCTGGATCTGCCTCCGATCGCCGACATGACGGGGGCCATGCGCGTGCCAATGCGCGCCTATTCGCTGGGAACCGAGGTCTTGTTCGACTGCGACCTGTCGGCCCAACGCGCCTGCAAGTAGGACACGAAGCCGATCCTGCACGGCGCATTCAGGTCAAGGTTGCGAGCAGGTCACTGAACCTGATTCCCGAAGCCGACCAGGACGGCAGTTTTGCCGCCTCCTTTTGTGCGCCAACGGCCAGCTTCTGTCGATGACCGTCATCCTTGATGAGCTCGCTCAACGCATCCGCGAGAGCAGCCGCGTTGCCGGGAGGAACGAGCCGGCCCGCGGATGAGGGCACGGTCCACGGAATCGCCCCGCCTGTTGTCCCGACGATGGGCAGGCCACTGGCCATCGCTTCGGCAAAGGCCATGCCGTACCCTTCAAAGTGGGTCGCTGAGACGAAGAGATCCGCATCACGGTAAAGGGCCTGAAGATGATCGGGCGACACCTTACCCAGCACCTCGACACGTGCGCTGAGATTGTGGCGGGAGATGATGCTGCCCAGTCGAGCCGCCTCTGCTTCGTGGCGGCTATGGTCGCCCGCAATTTTCAGATGCCAAGGCAGATTTGCAAGCTGTGCGACAGCCTCGACGAGAATATCGAAACCTTTGCGAGGAACGATCGTGCCGACCGACAGCAGGCGCAGCGCTTCACCTCGACATCTGATCGCTGCCGTCGGCCGATCGACACCCGGCAGGACCACCGAGATTCGGTCGGTCGGCACGTCGAACTGATCGGCCAGAACGGCTGCTGTCCATTCGCTGGTTACGATGACTTTTCGCGTCGCCATCAGGGCGGCGCGCTCGCTGGAGAAGAGCTCTGCGGAAACATCAGGCGTCAGCCCGGTCTCGAGGGACAAAGGGTGATGGACCAAGGCCACCACCGGCCGCGTTCGATGCAGGGCTGCGGCGATTTCTGGCAATGCCCCGAAGGCCAGACCGTCCAGGACGATCGGACGATCGTTCGCCGTCGACATCAGAAGGGCTTCGGCGCTCGCCTTTTGAGCGGCATTTGGCCGGGGAAATCCGTCTCCCAGGCTAACAAGCTCGACCTCCCAGCCCAGGCGACCGAGCTCCGCGATGATCCGGCGGTCGTAGGCATAACCTCCGGAGACGGTTTCGATGTCGCCGGGAATTGCCCACGTTAGTCGTTTGGCCACAAGGATGCCTCGTACCATGCTCGTGCAACATGCGACTCCGAGATCGTTACGCGAATGGATTTCAGGTCCTTGCCGTTGCGGCCCAATCCCCCCATTCGCGCTGCCTCCGCGAGACGAGCATGGATGTAGTGCGTAAGGAATTCGGTTGTCGTGTTCTGTCCCTTGAAGTCTGGAATCGAATCGAGATTTTTGTAGTTGAGGGGACTGAGCGTCGCCTTCAGCGCCTCAGCCGCGCGGCCGATGTCGATCACGATGCCATTCTCGTCCAATGTGTCGGCGATGAAGGCGGCATCGACAACGAATGTGGCGCCATGCAACTCCTGGGCAGGGCCGAACACTTCACCTTTGAACGAATGGGCGATCATGATGTGATCGCGAACTTCCACAGAATACACGCGCAACCTCTCTGGTCAGGGATAGTCAATACGCTGGCACAGAATGGAACTACCGTTCTTCAGAATGGCCGGCAATCTCGCGGGCAGTTCCTCGAACAAAACAGGCGACTCTATAACGATGTCGAGCCGATCGTCCGCGAGCAATCCAATGGCATGTTCCAGTCGTCGGCGATGCGTCCAGGTCGGACGATGCGACGGCGCGACCCTGCCGACCTGACTGGCGACCAGCTTGAGACGCCGACTGTGGAACGCACCTCCAAGCAGTACTGACACCGGCGTATTGCCGTACCAACTCAATTCGAGAACCGTGGCTTCGTCGGCCGCCGCCGCCAATGCCGTTGCGAGGCCATCGCTGCTCGCACTTGCATGAAAAACCAAGCTGCAATCGGTCAGGGCCGCATCAGGCGTTGCGAATCGCAGGCCCAATGCCATCGCAACAGAGGCGCGTGCGGGATTGATGTCGACCAGGGTGACATCAGCGGACATGAGCTCTCGGCAGAGGAACCCCGTCAGCGTCCCGACCACGCCCGCCCCCACGACGGCAACCTGCTCGAAAGGGCCGGGCCCGGCATCCCATACCGCGTTCAGGGCGGTCTCCATGTTGGCGGCCAGGATCGCGCGATGGGCAGGTATGCCTGCCGGTACCGCAACCGCAGCATCGCTGGGGAGGTTGAACGCAGTCTGATGCGGATGCAGGGCGAACACCGTGCGGCCGAGAAGAGGAGAGGGGCCAAGCTCGACGGTCCCGACGGTTGCGTACCCGTATTTTACGGGGAACGGAAAGCGACCTGCCATGAATGGCGCGCGCATTCGCTCGAACTCCGAAGGCGGGACCCGTCCTTCGGCAACCAACGACTCGGTGCCTCGGCTGATCGCACCGTGCGTGGCCCGAATTCGCACGGATCCCGTCGTCGGTAATTCCAGGTTCTCTTCCCTGATCTGAGCTTCGCGCGCCCCTATGTACCAAAGTGCCCGAGCCGTGTCGGTCATCACAGGCCTCGTTTGCCGCTTCAATTCAATTTGATCTTCGACCGCATTCTTTACGCTATGATGCGTCGATCAAGGAGGCCACTCGTTTGCCAAGCATCTCTCTGTGAGACGCACGCAATTTCCGACCGACGCACACGTCCGGTGGCGCCGTCTTGTGTTCCTGACGCTTGTAATGGGTTCGATGGCGGGGCTGATCGTCCTGGCCTTCTTTGCACTCGATGTGCCGGGAAAGACCGCGAATAATGTTGCGCTGCTGCTTCTCTTCAGTTTGACGACGCCCTGGCTGGCGTTGGGATTCTGGAACGCCATCATCGGTCTTGTCATCATGCAAACCGGTCGCGATCCAGTTCGGGGGCCCAGGCGTGGCACGGCTGTCCCATCGACGGCGATCTTGATGTGCGTGCGCAACGAACCGCCGGAGCGGGTGGTTCTGAACCTCGACTCAATGATGGCCGAGATCGAAGCGGCCGGCTGTTCTAAGAATTTCCACCTCTACGTCCTTAGCGACACCAGCCGAGCCGACATGATCGTCGATGAGGAGGAGGCGTTTGAGGGTTTGTCCCGGAAATGGGACGGCCGATTCCTTGTCACCTACCGTCGACGGGAAACCAACACGGGATTCAAGGCCGGCAACATTCGGGATTTTCTGGAACGTTGGGGCGACGATCATGAGCTGATGGTGACGCTCGATGCCGACAGCTTCATGCCGGCGTCGGGTATGTTGCGGATGATCGACATTATGCAGAGCGAGCCACGCCTCGGCATTCTGCAGAGCCTCGTCATCGGCATGCCCACATCAAGCGCTTTTGCCAGGCTGTTTCAATTCGGCATGAGGCTTGGCTTGCGTTCGTGGACGATCGGCAGTGCATGGTGGCAAGCCGATTGTGGTCCCTACTGGGGCCACAACGCCGTTATTCGCGTCGAGCCGTTCAAGAGGCACTGCGCGATTCCGCCTTTGCCCGGCAAAGGCATTCTGAGCGGGCACATTCTCAGCCACGATCAGATCGAGGCCGCCCTCATGCGGCGCGCCGGTTACGAGGTCCGCGTCTTGGCCGAAGAGGATCTGGGCTGGGAGGAGAATCCGCCGACCCTGATCGAATTCATCCGGCGTGACCGCCGGTGGCTGCGAGGAACGCTGCAGTATTTGTTCTTCATCGGATTGCCCGGCCTGCGGCCTGTCAGCCGTGTTCAGCTCGTCCTTGCGATGCTCATGTTCACGGGCTCTCCCGCCTGGGTCGCCCTGCTGCTGGTGGGCGCAGTGGCGCTGGCAACAGATCCAACTGGCACGCTCGTTAACGCAGAGTATGGCGTGCCGTTGTTGGAGATCATCCTGACGATGTGGTTCGCGCCCAAGATCGCAACGGTTATCGACGTCCTGAGCCGGCCGACGTTCCGGATTGGATATGGGGGAGGCTTGCGATTCTTAAGTAGCGTTGTCGCTGAAACGATCTTCTCGCTATTGCTTTCGCCGATCATGTGGGTCTGCCACACGACATCGCTGTTGGGGTTGCTGACCGGCCGGACCATTGGCTGGACAGGCCAGGTGCGTAACGACCACGTTATTTCTTGGTCGGCGGCCTTGCGTGAATTGTGGCCGCAAACGGCCCTCGGCCTTGCCAGTCTGACGATTGTTGCTGCAACCCTGCCTCGAGCCCTGCCTTATGTGTTCGTCCTGATGGTGGGAGGACTTGTCCTGTCCGTACCCTTTTGCGTCGTCACGTCGTGGCCGAGTACCGGTCGTGTGCTGAAGCGCCTCGGCATCGGGCGCCTGCCCGAGGAAACCGCTCCGCCCGTTGCCCTCCAGAGGCGAGCGGCAACGGTGTCGGGAGCGGAAGAGCCGGCTTCCGCCGACTGAGCCATGCTGCAGGGTTTGCGCACGGCGGCCGGAATCCTCCGATCCTTTCGCATCTACTATGGTCACCCGGCACGAGCGCGTGCCATGGATAAGCTTTATTCCCAGTTCATTCGGCCAGGCGATCTGGTCTTCGATGTCGGCGCACATGTCGGGGATCGTGTTGCCTCATTCCGTCGCCTTGGCGCTCGTGTGATCGCCGTCGAGCCGCAGCCGGCGCTCTGTCACACCTTGAAGCTGCTCTTTGGGCGCGACGCGAACGTCACGCTCGTGCCCTCTGCGATCGGCGGCACGTGCGGAACGGCCGAAATGAAGATCAACCCGAAGAACCCCACCATTTCCACGTTGTCCGACGATTTCATCGCGGCCAGCCGAAAGGCCGTCGGCTGGGAAGGGGAGTCGTGGTCCAGATCGCTCGAGGTTCCAGTGACGACGCTCGATACGTTGGTCGACGCGTATGGCAAGCCGACCTTCGTGAAAGTCGATGTCGAGGGCTTCGAAGCGAAGGCGCTGCAAGGCCTGTCGCAACCTCCACCGGCGCTCTCCTTCGAGTTTACGACGATCCAACGAGCCGTTGGCATCGAATGCCTGCAGCGATGTGTCGTCCTTGGCTACACGCAATTCAACGCTGCAATCGGCGAATCCCAGACTCTGGGCGAATGGAGGTCGGCATCTGCGCTGGCCGACTGGCTCATTGGCCTGCCGCACAGCGCAAACTCCGGCGATATCTACGCTCGTATTCCTGCGTGACGACGTTAAACGCCGAGCTTGCTGTGTAACGTCGGGCGGTGCGTGAGCAGGATCGCGCCCGAGGGATGAACCTCGCCGGTCCAGTCGGGCAGAACCAGAGTCGTCGCGTCGAGCTGCGTGATGATCGCAGGCCCGGCGATCTTGTCGCCCGCTCCCAGGGAAGCGCGGTCGTAAAGCGGCACACCCGTCTTGCCCGAGGCGAGATGGATCGCCACCTGCTCGTGCGGCGCCGCGCCCCGGCCAGCGGCCAGTTGCGGCTTGGGTGGCGGCGGCATGCGGCCGGTCGCCTCGACACGCAAGGTCACGAGCTCGACAGCCGAGTCGAGCTTGAAGCCGTAGAGCCCCTGGTGCGCATTGCCGAACGCCGTCTCGACGCCCTTGGCGTCATCGACCCATGCGACCGACACCTCGCCGCCCTGGCCGTGGTAGCGCATCAGCGCCACACGCCGGAACTGGCGGTCGGCTGGCGCCACCTTCTCGTTGGCGAGCCAGTCGTTTGCCTGCGCCTCAAGCTCCGCATAGCTTGCGCGCGCCGCGGCGACGTCGACGGCGCCCGCCTTGGGCAGGGTCCGGCTGAAGTCGGCCTTGAGATCGGCGGCAAGCAGGCCGTCGGCGCAGAGCACGCCGGGCGCGGCCGGGATCAGCACGCGCGAGATGCCGAGCAACTCGGCAAGCGAGCAGCCATGCAGCGGGCCCGCGCCGCCGAACGGCACGAGCGTGAAGTCACGCGGATCGTGACCACGCTCGACCGAGACGATGCGCAGTGCGCCCACCATGTTGTTGTCGATGATGGCGAGCACGCCGCGCGCGGCGGCCTCGAGCTCTAGGCCGAGCGGCCTGGCGACCTCGCGTTCGACGGCGGCTCGCGCGGCGGCCGTGTCGAGCGCCATACGCCCACCCAGGAGCTTTGCCTGCAGATGGCCCAGCACGATATGCGCGTCGGTGACGGTGGCGTAGGGGCTGCTCTTGCCGTAGGCGGCGGGACCCGGATCGGCGCCTGCGCTTTGGGGACCGACGGTCAGCGTGCCGTCCTCGACCTTGGCGATGGAGCCGCCGCCCGCGCCGATGGTCACCATGTCGACCATGGGGAGCGGCAACGGCCACTCGCCGACATGGCCGCTCTGCGTGAGGTCGATGCGGCCATCCTTGATGAGGCAGATGTCGGCGCTGGTGCCGCCGATGTCGACGGTGAGGATGTCCTTGATGCCGCACGCCGCTGCGACGTCGCGTGCACCGACGACGCCGGCGGCGGGACCGGAGAGCGCGGTGAGGGCGGGGGCGCGGCGAATGGTGCTGCCGCCCGCCACACCGCCATTGGATTGCATCAGCAGCAACGGCGCCGTGACCTTCTCGCCCTCGAGCCGGTCTTCGAGCCGCGAGACATAGGTCGACACGCCCGGCATCACTATGGCGTTCAGCACCGTGGCGAGCGACCGCTCGTACTCGCGCACAACAGGCAGAACGTCGGACGACGCCGTCACGGCAACACCCGGCAACTTCTCCCGCAGGATCTCGGCGACGCGACGCTCATGCGCGGGATTGGCGAAGGAATGCAGCAGGCAGACGGCCACCGCATCCACCTTCAGCGCGCGGCAGGCTTCCGCCACTTCGCTGACGCTCGCTTCGTCCAGCGGCTCGATCACGATGCCGCCCGAACCGATGCGTTCCTTCACTTCGAGCACGCGCGAAGCAGGAACCGGCCGCGCGGGCTTCACCCAGGCAAGATAGTTCGCGCGGCGCGGGATATCCTGGCGGCCGATGGTGAGCACATGGCGGAAGCCGGCCGTGGTCACCAACGCCGCGCGCGCACCTTTACCCTCCAGGATCATGTTGGTGGCGACGGTCGTGCCGTGCAGCACGCGCTCGAGCGATGTCGCAGCATGGCCGGCATCACCCAATGCCAGCTTCACCCCGGTCAGGAAGGCCTGGCTGGGATCGGTCGGCACCGAGGGCGTCTTGGCACGCCAGATGCGCCCGCTCCTGGCGTCATGCAGCGCGATATCGGTGAAGGTGCCACCGATATCGATGGCAATGGCGAGAGATGTTTCAGGCGAGGGTGTCGACATACGCGTGACGATGGAACGCTTTGGTTGCGGGACGCTTGGCGCGAAGCCTGGCGGTGGCGGCCTGGTCGATGCTGTCGCCGTCGATGGCGACGCCATAGAGGCGCTTGGCGCCATCGATGCTGACGAAACCGCCGAGCACGTCTTCCAGCACCTTGTCGGCCGGACGATCGAACGGATGGCCATGGCCGCCGCCGCCGCCGGTCTCGATACGCAGCACATCGCCCTTCTTCAGGACGTTGCCGTCGGAGAGCGGCTGGAGCTGGCGCTCGTGGTTGGTGCCGGGATTGACGACGATGCGGCCCGTGCCGCCCGCCATGCCGCCATCGATGCCCCACGGCGGGTTCTTCACGCTGTCGATGCGGATGGCCATCATCGCTTCCTCGGCCTGCACCTCGTACTCACGCACGATGCCACAGCCGCCGCGATAACGGCCGGCGCCGCAGGAATCGGTCAGGATGCCGTAGGTGCGCAGCCGCACCGGGTAGCCATTCTCGAGGAACTCCACTGGGTAGTTTTCCTGCGCGACGAAATAGACCGCGTCGGAGCCGTCGGCGAAGGCGCGCGCGCCCCAGCCGACGCCGATGCCGTCGGACATCAGGAAGGGCTCGAGCTTGCCCTCCAGGGTACGATAGGTGCCGCGCATGAAACCGATGACATAGGCCGAATGCGCCGCCGGTGCCTTGCCGCCCGCGACGTTGATGAGGCCGTTCACGGCGGCGAGGAAGCGCATCAGGGTGAGGCCGCGCATGCCGAGCGGTGCGGGGAACCTGGGCCACAGCAGCGAACCCTCACGCAGCCGCACCTCGTCCAGCGCCTGCGGGCCACCCGCATTGCAGACCTGCGCGGCATCGCCGCCGAGATAGAACATCGACAGGGCCGTGCCCGGCACATCGGGATTCATCAGCAGGTTCACCGGGCCTGGCGACTGGTCATCGGTTGCGGTGGCGTCGAAGATGAAGCGGTCCTCGCCGTCCGGGCCCTTCTCGCGGGTCAACGCCAGGCGGAGATGGAACGGGCCGTTGCCGTGACCGTCCGAATCGATCGCATCGGTGAAGCGATGTGTGCCGTAGTCGAAGGTTTCGGCGAGCTTGGTGCGCACGAGGTTGCGGGTGCGGGCAAGGAGCTGGCGGAAGGCGTCCGCCACGACGTCGTGGCCAAACCGCGCCACGATCTCTTCGATGCGGTTCACGCCCAGCGCCGCGCTCGCCATCAGCGCGCGCATATCGCCCACGTTCTGCTCGGGGAACCGCGAATTGCGGAAGAAGATTTTTAGCGCAGCTTCGTTGGTGACGCCGGCATCGACCAGCTTGGTCGGCGGCACGATGATGCCTTCCTGGAAGATGTCGGACGTGTCGGGGCTGATCGAGCCTGCGCGCATGCCGCCGATGTCGGAAAAATGCGCCCAGCCCATCACGAAGCCGCAACGGCGGCCGTCGTGGAAGATCGGCGCTACCAGGACCTGGTCATTGGAGTGCGAAACAGCGCCGCGCGAGCCGTAGCAGTCGTTGTACCAGTAGAGATCGCCCACGCGCATGGTGTCGGGCGGGAAGTCGCGAAACACCGGCCCGCAGACGTCGCCGAACACCGGCAGGTTGGAACCCACCGCCATCACGCCGTCGGCGTCGAACACGGCGGTGTAGAAGTCCTTCTTCTCGCGGATGAAGGCGGAGATCGCGGTACGCTCGATCAGCGCTTCCATCTCGGCCTGCGCGGCCCGGATGGCGCCGCGCACGATCTCGAGCGTCACCGGATCGCAGGCGCGCGGTTTCTCCCTGTCCTTCACAGCCGGGCCATTCGCAGCCGATCGTTCCGTCTCAGTCGAGGGGAGCATTCGTGCGGTCCTTCATGACGAACAGGGTAATGGTGCTGACGATCGCGGCGAAAATCAGGAAGAAGGCCGGCGAGACCGGGTTCTTCGTTGCGCCGATCAGGTACTCCGAAATGAACGGCGCAAAGCCGCCGAACAGGGTCACCGACATGCCGTAGCCGATGGAGAGCGCGGTGAAGCGCACCTTGGTCGGGAACAGCTCCGCCAGGATGGCGCAGAGCGGACCGGCATACATGGCGAGCAGGATCGCCGAGAGCGATTGCACGACCATCAGGCTGGTACCGCTATGGGCTCCGGAGAGCCACATGAAGGCTGGATACGACAGCACGCCGTAGAATATCGCCGAAGCGATCAGCAATGGCTTGCGGCCGAGCTTGTCCGACAGAGCGCCCATGACCGGCGTCAAGATGGTGAGCACGACCGCGGCGATAGTGGCCGAGGTGAAGGCGGTGCTGGCCGCGATGCCCATCGTCTTGGAAGCGTAGGTCGGCAGGTAGATGTTGAAGATGTAGTTGCCCACCGTGCCGATCGCCGAGAGGCCGAACGCGGCCAACACCGGCAGGCGATGGGTGGTGAGCGACTCCACGAACGGGTTACGAGCCACCTGCTTTTTCTCGACGGTGCGGCTGAAGGCCGGCGTCTCGGCCACGCGGCTGCGCAGGTAGAGGCCGACGGGCGCCAGCACGAAGCCGATCAGGAAGGGAATGCGCCAGCCCCAGGAGACCATCTGCTCCTTGGTGAGCCAGCCGTTCAGCACGGCGGCGGTCAAGGTGGCCGCGATCAGGGCGAGGCCGACGCTGAACTGCTGCACCGAGCCGATCAGGCCGCGCTTGCCAGGCGGGGAGAACTCTACGAGGAACGCTGCGGCACCGCCCCATTCGCCGCCGGTCGAGAAGCCTTGGGCGAGACGGCAGAGCAGCAACAGCAAGGGAGCGGCAATGCCGATCTGGCTGTGGGAGGGGATCAGGCCGGTCAGCGCTGTGGCGGCGGCCATGAGGCCGACCGTCAGCACCAGCGCATTCTTGCGGCCATGCTTGTCACCGTAGGCGCCGATCACGACGGCGCCGATGGGCCGCATGAAGAAGCCCACGCCGTAGATCGCGAAAGCCTTCAGGAGGTCCGCGGTCTCATTGCCGGCCGGAAAGAAATTGGCCGCGATCTGCGCGGCGAAAAGCCCGTAGATGAGAAAGTCGTAGAGCTCGACGAAATTGCCGACGGCGCTCGAAACGATGGCGCGCCGGCGCGTCGCTACATCGAGCTGGGGTATCGCGCCCGATACCCCCATGGTTGCTTGCGACATCCTTGTTCCCCCCGACGACGTTGCAGCCCGCTTGCAGTAGCACAGCTGGGCAGCAGCAACCAAACAGCGCTCTGCTTGTAACCAGCATGCGAACGCGGGTTTTGCCCTTCAATCGGAAGCCGGGGGAAAGAGACGAAGCGTACTAGCAGACAGAACGTTCACACGGTCACATGGCGTTGCACGAAGGCCACCATGCGATCGAACAAGTCGCCGCTCTTCGACAAGTCCGGTGACTGGCCGACGCCGCGCTCCATCTCGAGATATTCCAACGCGATCGACCCGCCCGCTTTGCGGTAACGGGCACAGAAGCGCTGGGGCTCGTTGCCGCCGAAATCCGACTCGACGTCCTTGTAATCGTGCAGCGCGTCATTGCGACCTTGGAACCAGACCGCCGGCGGCATCTGCACCGTCTCGCCGCGCTCGAGCGCCAGCATCGGATTGCCTTCGGCCATGTTGGCCTCGTTGACCCAGTAGGAGTTCTGTCGCGCAATGATCGACTTCGGCCACTCTGGCGGATTGGCGCCGGCGAGGTTGCGCTTGGCATGGCGATAGCGGCTGAAGGGGTTGATCACCGGCCACGACATGACAACGCAACGCACGCTCGCATCCTGCGCGGGCGATCCGGCCGGCAGCGGGATCGCGGCATAGCGCGGATCGTGCGGCCTCATGGCGACCAGCATCGCAAGATGTCCGCCGCTCGACTGTCCCGATATGCTGATCAGGTCGGGGCGGGTCTTGAGCTCCCGCGCATGCAACTTGGCCCAGCGTACTGCGTAATTGATGTCCTGCACCGAGGCCGGATAGGGCGCTTCGTCGCCCGAGCGGAAATCGAGTGCGATCGACACGATGCCGTGGCTGGCCATGGCCTCGTGGCGCAGCTTTTCGGTCATGCGGTCGCTCATGCACCAGGCGCCGCCGTGGCATTCGACCATGGCCGGAAACGGCCCCGCGCCCTTCGGCTTGTAGATCCGCGCCAGCAATGGCTTGTCGCCATGGCGCAGATACTCGACGTCCTCGACGTCATACTGGGTGGTGGTTTTGCTTTCGAGAACGGCTGTCGTCATGGCGTGCCCCTCCATGCAATCTGGCGTGCGATCTGTCTGAGATCGCCGGTCAGGCTAGCGCAAGCCAGGCCGCCCGTGAAACCTCTCAGGTCCCTCGCCGGATGGCCGATGATCAATTTTTCGCGTCATTCGACCGTGACGGATTTCGCCAGGTTGCGCGGTTGGTCGATATCGCATCCTCGCTGCAAGGCGACATGGTAGGCGAGCAGTTGGAGCGGAATATTCAGCAGCAGGGGATCGAGCTCCGGCTCGAGCATCGGCACCTCGAACGACCGATCGAAGGCGACATGCGCTTCACCGGGATGGGTGATGGCGATGACGGGGCCGCCGCGCGCCTTGATCTCCTCGATCGTCGAGACGTTCTTCCGGTAAAGATCGTCTCGCGGCAGGACGATGACCGTCGGCGTCTCCGATGTCACCAGCGCGAGCGGTCCGTGCTTGAGCTCGGAGGCGGGATAGGCCTCGGCATGGAGGTAGCTCACCTCCTTGAGCTTCAGCGCGCCTTCCATCGCGATGGCGTAGCCCGCGGCCCGGCCGATATAGAAAGCATGCTCGGCCTTCTGGAAGCACTCGGCGAGCTGGGCGATCTCGTCCTCGCGTTTGAGGATGGCTGCGATGTGGTCGGGCAGGGCCTCCAGGCCTTTGATCAGCCGCGCGCCGTTGGCATTGGAGAGATCGCGCAGCCGCCCGAGATGGATGGCGAGCAGCGCCAGGGCGACGACGCTGCAGGTGAAGGTCTTGGTCGAGACGACCGCGATCTCCGGGCCGGCATGCAGGTAGATCCCGTGGCCGCATTCGCGCGCGATGGTGCTGCCGACGACGTTCACGATGCCGATGATACGGCCGCCGCGGCGTTTGATCTCCTGTACCGCCGCGAGGGTGTCGAACGTCTCCCCCGACTGGCTCACGGCGATATAGAGCGTATCCATCTCGATGACCGGATTGCGATAGCGGAACTCCGAGGCCGGCTCCGCCTGGGTAGGGAGGCGCGCGAGCTGCTCGATTAGATGGCTTGCCGTGGCGCCGGCAATGTAGGCCGCGCCGCAGCCCAGGAGCTTGATGCGGCGCACGTCCAGCAAGTCACGCGCGGCGAGCTCGATGCCGCCGAGATGCGTGGTCTGGAATCGAGCATCGAGGCGGCCACCCAGTGTCCGCCGCACCGCCTCGGGTTGGTCGCCGATCTCCTTGCGCATGTAATGGTCGAACGCGCCCTTCTCATAGGCCTCGTCTTTCCAGACGAGTGCCGACGGGGTCTTGACGGTGCTGGTGCCATCGAGCTTGCGCGTTTCGTAGCCGTCGGCGCGGACGACGGCGATCTCGCCGTCGTCGAGGTGCACCATGCTGGTCGCGTGACGCACGAAGGCGGCGGAGTCCGAGCCAAACAGCATCTCCTTGTCGCCGATCCCGAGGACGATGGGGCTGCCGTTGCGCGCGACGACCAGCACGTCCGGCCGCGCCGCATCGATGACCGCGAGACCATAAGTGCCAACCACGAGCCGCAGCGCCGCACTCACGACATTCTCCAGCGGCGAGCCGTCGTCCATCATGGCGATCAGGTGGGCGAATACTTCGGTATCGGTGTCGGAGCTGAAGGTGACGCCGCGTGCCGTGAGTTGCTCCTTGAGCGCGGCGGCATTCTCGATGATGCCGTTGTGCACCACGGCGAACCGGCCGGCGCTGTCGCAGTGGGGATGGGCGTTGCGATCGCTCGGCTCGCCATTGGTTGCCCAACGTGTGTGGGCGATACCCATCATGCCCTTGAAGCGCTGCGGCTTCAGCTCATCGAGCTCGCGGACGCGCCCCTTGCATTTGGCGACCTTGAGCGTGCCCTTGTTGCCGACGGCGATGCCGGCGGAATCGTAGCCGCGATATTCGAGTCTATGCAGGCCTGCCATCAGGATGGGGGCCGCCTGACGCTTGCCGATGTAGCCAACGATGCCGCACATGAAGGATCCTAGCCGTAGATGATGCGGCGCAGTTGCCGCGTGGTGTAAGCCGGCGCCGGAAAGCGCCGCTGCGCGAGCTCCGCCTGGAGCTGAGTGAAGATCGCCGCGTTGGCGAGACCCTGGCGTTGCAACGCCAGGTGGCGTCTTCGGACGAACTCCTCCGGCTGCTCGATCAAGAACGACAGAACCTCATCGACGACCCGGCGAGCCTCGCTGCGGTCCAACCTCGATGTTCGGGCGAGGTATTCCAGAAGCTCTTCCAAATCGTCCGATCCGGCGTCGTTCAAGCAAGACCCTATCAGTTGGCCACTAGAACTGTACATTTTTGCCTGAATTCGGGCAAATTAGCCCAAAATCGATTACAGGCGGCTGGTGGCGTCGTCGCGCGAAGGTGAGCGTCGAGACCTCCCCGCTGTGTCACGTTCGCCGGCTATCAGACATGGATCTGCAGGAGGACGCTGAGACATGGCCAAGATCGAATATCTCAATCCCGAGGGCACATGCCCGGCTCAGGGACTCTACTCACACGTGACGCGGGTGCCCGCGGGACCCTTGTTTTTCGTCGCCGGTCAGCTCGCCGTCGATCTCGACGGCAACGTCGTCGGCAAGAACGACTTCGACCGCCAGTTCCATCAAGTCTTCGACAATCTGGGGGCCGTCCTGAAGGGGATCGGCGCCGACTTCAACGACGTCGTGAAATTCACGACCTATCTAGTGCACTCGCAAGATCTCGAGAAATTCATGCGGCTGCGGGCCGCGCTCTTCCCGAAGATCTTCAAGGGACCGCTCTATCCGCCCAACACGCTGCTGACCCTCGATCGTCTGGTGAAGGAAGACTTCCTTTTTGAAGTCGAGGCCGTCGTCCGAGGCAGAGAATAGGATCAAGCCTTGACGCTGGATGCGCGGTAGATTTCGTCGATCGAGGCCGCCAGCTCAGCGTCGAACTCGGCGTCGCTCTTTGACTGCGTGAGGCCTTCCGTCAGGGCGCGCGAGAAGCTTGCGATCATGCCGCGATTAGTGGCCAGGCGGCGGCAGGCCTCGGCACGCGTATAGCCACCGGACAGCGCCACGACGCGCGCGACACCAGCATGCTTGATCAGCGGTACATAGAAGTCGGCGGTCTCGGGCAGGGTGAGCTTGAGCATCACCTGCGTGCCCTTCGGCAGGGCGTCGAGCCGGGCGAGGAGTGCGGCACGCAGTAGGGCCTCGCAGCCGGCCTTGTCGGGACTCTTGATCGAAATCTCCGGCTCGATGATGGGCATCAGTCCGTGCGCAGAGATCTGATCGGCAACCTCGAACTGCTGGGCAACGATGGCTGCGATGCCCGGCTTCGATGCGAGATTGATCACCGAGCGCATCTTGGTGCCGAAGATGCCAAGCTTGACGGCGCGCTCGAGAAGGGCGTCGAGGCCGGAAATCGGCTTCATCAAGGAAACGCCGTCCTTCTCGGTCTCCAGCCCCTTGTCGACCTTGAGGAACGGCACGACATCGCGATCCTGCCACAGAAAGGTCGGCACCGGCTTGCCCTTCGCTTCGCCATCCATAGTGCGCTCGAACAGAATGGCGGCAATCACCTTGGCGCCGGTGAAGGATGGCGACGTCATGATGCGCACGCGCATCTCGTGCATCAGCCTGAACATCTCGGCTTCGTCGCCGTGCCAGGCGCTATCCGGGATGCCGTAGGCGCGCAGCGCGCCCGGCGTCGAGCCACCGCTCTGGTCGAGCGCAGCGATGAAGCCTGGCTTGGTGGACATCTGCTTGTACATCTCGTCATTGGCCATGTTCATCCTCCCGCAGGCTGGCATCGGCAGGCAGTCTCTGTCGTAGCTGACTTTCCATTGTGTGACACGACTCTAGCCAACCCGACCTCTATTAATATCCCTATATTTCGCGGGTTTCGTTCGCCATCGCAGGGGCCGGTAAGAAACGCTTCCGGGCGTCCTCGCGCAGGTCGGTCTTCTTGATCTTGCCCGACTCGGTCATCGGAAAAGCCTCGAGGAACACGACGTGCCGCGGCAGCTTGAAGCTCGCGATCTTGCCGCGGCAGTGGCCCAGGACGTCCTCGGCGTCGATCGTCGCATCTTCCTTGCATTGGACATAGGCGACGGCGACTTCGCCCAGGCGCGTATCCGGCAGACCGACCACGGCGACCTGCTGCACGGCGGGGTGTTCCAGCAACAACGCCTCGGTCTCCATCGGGTCGACGTTCTCGCCGCCGACTTTCAGCATGTCCTTGTAGCGGCCGAGGAAGCGAAGGGCGCCATCGGTCAACCACAGCGCCGCATCGCCGGTGCGGAACCAACCGTCCTTGGTGAAGGTGGCCGACGTCTCAGCCGGCTTACGATAATACTCCTTCATCACCGCCCAGCCGCGCACCTGCAGCTCGCCCGTCACGCCTGGCCCGAGGATTTCACCGCTGGCCTCATCGACGATTCGCAGCTCGTAGCCCGGCCCCGGCCAGCCAGACGCCTCGCTGCGATGCGTTTCATCGTCGTCGAGCGACGACAGCGAGACGCCCAGCCACACCTCGGTCATGCCGAAGCCCGACAGATTCTTCAGTGGCGCGAGCGCCTCCATGCCGCGGCGTACGACGGGCGTGGCGCTCAGCATGCCGGCCGCGAAGATGCCGGTGCGCAGGCTCGATAGATTGCGCGGCCGCGCCTCCTGGGCTTCCGTCAGGCCTTTCATGTGGGCCTCGAAGCCGTGGATGATCGTCGCGTGTTCCTTTTCGATCAGGTCGAGAGTTTCATCGGCATCGAAGCCTCGGGTCACGACTTGCCGCGCGCCCGTGATCATCGACATCCATGCCCCCTCGGAAAGGCCGAAGGCGTGGAAGAGCGGCAGGTAGTTCAGGATCGTGTCGCTCGACGTGATCGCCATTAGTTCGGCCCGCTCCTCGACATTGCGGATCAGCTCGTGCGTGCGCACCACGCCTTTGGGGAATCCGGTCGTGCCCGAGGTGTACATGATGAAAGCGGGTGCCGTGGCCGTAACCTCACAAGCGCGGTCGGACAGATGATCGGCGGAAATGTCTCGCGCCGGCCTGGCGAGCGAGGCCCAGTCGAGGGTTCCCGCCTGCGGTGCGTCACCGAGCAGGATCACGTGGCGCAGCAGCGGATAGCGAGAATCCCGCACCTCGTCGCCGATGGCCGGCAGGGCGACGGCTTCGCGCACCATGCCGCCATAGTCGACGGGGCCGGAGCGATCGTGCGTGATCAGGAAGTTGCTGTCGGATTGCGTCAGGACATACGAAAGATCGCGCGTCCGGAACCGCGTGTTGATCGGCACGAGCACTGCGCCGATCTTCTGCACGGCGAAGGAGATAAAAATCCAGTCGTCGCTGTTGTTGAGCCACAGCGCGACGTGTTCGCCGTGCTTAACGCCGGCGGCCATCAGCCGTCGCGCGGCCTCGTCGATGCGCGCCGCAACTTCACGAAATGTATAGCGCGATGAGCCGAACACCAGCCCTTCGCGATCCGGCAGGCGGGCCGCGACATCATCCGCAAGGTCGCCGAAGCGACGGGGGCGGTCGGCTGTCATGGTACGCGATCCTAGATCAGATAGAATGGCGCGACTATCGAAGCCATCAGTAATCAGTAGAGGACCTGGTATGAGCAGTTCATCCGATTATGCGCCGCCGAAAGTCTGGGCCTGGAACAAGGCGAGCGGGGGCCAGTTTGCCAGTATCAACCGCCCGATCGCGGGCCCGACTCACGACAAGGAGTTGCCGGTCGGCCGCCATCCCCTGCAGCTCTATTCGCTGGGCACGCCAAACGGCCAGAAGGTAACCATCCTTCTGGAGGAGCTGCTGGCGCTTGGCCATCGCGGCGCGGAATACGATGCCTGGGTGATCCGGATCGGCCAGGGCGAGCAGTTCGGCAGCGGGTTCGTGGCGGCAAACCCCAACTCCAAGATTCCTGCGCTGGTCGATCGCAGCGGCTCCAAGCCCATCCGCGTGTTCGAATCAGGCGCAATCCTGCTCTATCTCGCCGAGAAGTTCGGTGCCTTCGTGCCGAAAGCGAGCGCCAGCGAAGCGCGTGCCGAATGCCTGTCCTGGCTGTTCTGGCAGATGGGCAGCGCGCCCTACCTCGGGGGCGGGTTCGGGCACTTCTATGTCTATGCGCCGAGCAAGATCGAATATGCCATCGACCGGTTTGCGATGGAGACCAAACGGCAGCTCGACGTCCTCGACCGGCGTCTTGCCGAGAGCAAGTATCTGGCCGGCGACGACTACACGATCGCCGACATGGCGGTGTGGCCGTGGTACGGCGGGTTGGCCAAGGGCGTGCTGTACGGCACGGCGGCGGAATTCCTGTCCGCCCAGGACTACAAGAACGTCCAGCGCTGGGCTGATGCCATCGCGGCGCGGCCGTCCGTCCGGCGCGGTCGGATCGTCAATCGCCTGCAGGGCGATCCGGCACAGCAGCTACATGAACGCCCCGACGCCAGCGACTTCGAGCTTCGGACGCAGGACAAGCTGGCGGCCGGGAGCTAGAGCATCACCTCACCCTGAGGAGCGCGCGTGAGCGCGCGTCTCGAAGGGTGGCACCAACACTTTGTGCGCTGCCCACCCTTCGAGACGCGGCCTGCGGCCGCTCCTCAGGGTGAGGGGAGAGACTTCACCATGTCCTGTACACGGCGCGCTGTTGTCGCGACTCTTTTGTTGAGCCTTGGCGCACGGCGCGTCTTGGCCCAGAGCAGCTACCCGAACAAACTCATCAGACTCATCGTGCCGTTCGCGCCGGGCGGCAATGCGGACCTGACGGGACGACTCTTCGGCGACGCTCTGTCGAAACGCCTCGGTCAGCAGGTCGTGGTCGACAATCGAGGTGGCGCCGGCGGTGCCATCGGTGCGGAAGTCGCAGCCAAGTCGCCGGCCGATGGCTATACGATCGTTCTTGGATCGACCGGTACGTTCCTGGTGAGCCCGCGCATGACGGGTGGCGAGCCGCCTTACACGCTCGCGAGCTTCGCGCCAGTTGCTTTGCTCAGCACCTCGCCGATGGACATCGTCGTCAATGCGGCGAGCCCGATCAAGGACTGGGCGGGCATGCTGGCGCAGCTGCGTGCCAAGCCGGGCACGGTCACGATCGGTCATCCCGGAAACGGCAGCACCAACCATCTCGCCATACTGCGGCTGCAGAAGGCGCTGGGTGTGACGTTCAACGTCATTCCCTACAAGAGTAACGGGCCTGCGCTGAACGATCTGCTGGCGGGCCAGATCGATTCGGTGATGGACCAGATTCCGGCGTCGATCGGCCATGTGCGCAACGGCCGGCTCCGCGCCATCGCCGTCACGACGTCACAGCGGGCGGCGCAACTTCCCGATACGCCGACGCTCGCCGAAACAGGCGTCAAGGATTTCTCGGCCACCACGCCGCTGGTGCTGATGGCGCCGGCAGGAACGCCAACGGAGATCGTGAAGAAGCTCAATGAAGCCGTCGCCGATTCCCTGGCCGATCCTGCGGTGAAGGACAGGCTTTCCGAGCTTGGGTCGGAAACCCAGGCCCTGACGCCGGATGCTTTGGCGGCGTTCTTGCAGAACGAAAATACGACGATCGAGGAGCTCAGCCGCAGCGGGCTGTTGAAAGTCGAGTAGTCACGCCTGCCAGCGCTGAGGTGAGAAAAGCTCGGCCAGTGTCGTGACCGCACCGTCCGCTTCGGCACGATCGATCGTCTCGTTGGTGTCGCCAAAGCCCTTCATGTCGCCGCCCTCGACGGCCTGGACCACGATGCCGTCACGCCGCGGCACGACGTAAACCTGGCGGTACGACAGCCCGTAGTGCACCCCCGACTGCGGGATCAGCCGGGCGATCTGTCCCCGCACCGGTGTGACGGTTTCGTCCTTCCACAACGCGCGGGCGCCATAGCCGGTGCAATTGATCACCGCTCTCATGCCCAGCGACGCGATCTGCTGGGGCGCCTGGAAGTTTGCATATTTGAACTGGCCGCCGGCGGCGAAGAAGTCAGCCAGCAGCGTGTGTCCATAGTCGGAGATGTTGAAGATCATGTTCTCGCTGCGATAGACGGCATTGGCGCGAAACGGCGCCATTTCGGCCGACAGCCGCCGCGCCCTCGGGACCAGGTCGGCGATGCGACGATGATAATCTGCGAAATCCAGGCTTTGTGTCGGAGGAGGACTGCCGCTTCGCGGTTGGCCGTCAGCCGAGACGGAATAGAAGTCGGTCCATTCCACGGGATCGCCGGGCAGGCCGAGATAGTCGCGGTGCGTCTTGAAGGACGTCCGCGCCATCTCTTCCCATAGGCTCGCGAACCCCGCCGGCGCCGCATCGGCGAGCGCGATGCGCGAGTCAGGTGTCCACGCTCCGGTGGCGCGCGCCGACCGCGTCTGCGGCAGTTGCTCGCGCGCGTAGATCGTCACCTTCGCGCCGGCGCGCTGGGCCAGGATCGCCGAGGTGAGTCCGAGAATGCCGCAGCCGATCACCGCGACCTCGCGCGGCTGGACCGACATCGCCTTGCGTACCACGATCTCGCTGGAGCCCCAGGAGAGCGACCAGCCGCTGCCGCCATGGCCGTAGTTGTGCACCACGAGGGTATTGCCGACGCGTTCGGCATCGAGTCTCGGTCCGGCGGCGCGGAACGGCCTGAGGCAGACCGCGATGTCGAAGATGCGGTCCGTCTGCGCGCGGATGGGCACAAGCTGCTCGCCGCGGTAGCCGGACGCGGTCGTGCATCCGGCCAGCGATCCTCCGCCCAACACCAACGCCCGGCGACTCAGCATCCGCATATCTCCGCGCTTCGTTCCTCAGCCAATCCGATCCCGACGCGATCGTCGATGTGGCAGATATACCCGATGCACGTCAGGATGGCGCGGCCCGCCCCGAACCGGAGTCCCTGTGATGCGTTATGGTTTTTATCTTCCTACCCGAGGTCCCATGGCCACGCGCGACGGCGTCCTCTCGCTGGCGCGCGAGGGCGAGCGGCTGGGCCTGCACTCGGCCATGATCGCCGATCACATCGTCTTTCCGGTGACGAGCGAGTCGGAATATCCCTATACGCTCGACCGCAGGCATCCGAGCGGCGGTGATGCGCTGGAGACCTTCTCCATCCTGGGCGTGGTGGCGGGCGCGACGGAGAAGCTGCGCCTCGTCACCTCGGTGCTGGTGCTGCCCTATCGCAATCCGGTGCTGACGGCGAAGATCGTCGCCTCGCTCGACGTGCTTTCCGGCGGGCGTGTCACGCTGGGCGTCGGTGTCGGCTGGCTGAAGGAGGAGTTCGAGGCGTTGCAGAGCCCCGACTACGAGCGGCGCGGCGCCGTGGCGGACGAATGGCTCGCGATCTTCAAACGGCTCTGGACGCAATCGCCCACAAGCTTCGCCGGCCAGTTCTACAGCTTCGCCAATATCCGCGCCGAGCCTTTTCCCGTGCAGAAGCCGCATCCGCCGATCTGGGTCGGCGGCCATTCGCGCGCGGCCTTGCGTCGAACGGCGCGACACGCCGATGGCTGGCATCCGGTCGGCGCTGTCGCCGCCTCGCCGCTGCCGCCCGAGGAGATGCGCGCGCACATCGAGACCCTGAAGCGGTTGACCGCGGAGGAGGGGCGGGACTTCGGCGCGCTCACCGTCTCCTACAAGGCGCCGCTCTACGATACCGCCATCTCCGATCGTGACGGCAGCCGCCGCAGCTTCTCCGGCAGTGCGCAGGAGATCGCGGGCGACATCCGCTCGTTCGGCAAGATCGGCGTGCACGAACTGATCTTCGACTTCCGCGGCCGGACGATCGCCGAAAGCATCGAAGGCCTGCAGCGCTTCGCCGCGGAAGTGAGACCGCTGGTCGGCGATTAAGCCTGGCCGAAGGCGAGCGTTTACCGGCGAGGCGCGAACTTGTAGCGGAAGGTGCAGCTCGGCGCGCCCTGCATGATGGTCTGCTCGCGCGTGAAGCTCACCTCGTCGCCACCTGCGGCGGCGATATCGATATCGGTCGAACAGAGCAGCAGCGCGCCCAGATCCGGTTCGTCGAGCTCCCGGAAGAACTCTGCGAAGCGGCAACTGGTGATGTCGAACTCCAGCGCCTCCTTGTCCTGCCGGCGCATTTCGACCGTCACCTCGCGTTCGCTGATTTCCCCCATGGCGGTGTGCAGGGCGGCCCATTTGCGCCGCGGGCTGCCGTCGACGCTGTCGCCCACGGCGGCGAACAGCTCCTTCGACCAGTCGCGCAACGCCTGCTTGACGATCGCGTCGGCCTTTTCCTTGCCGAGCTCGGCCCGCAGCGCTCGCAGCACCGGCACGAGCACCTGGGCCTGGATGCGGACCTTGCCCAGGAGCGAAAGCTTGGGATCAACCAGATAGTCGTCGAGCACGGTCATCGTTGTTCCTCCCCGGGAAGAGCCTTCGTCTTGGCCCACTGTGATGGATGATGCCGGCGTGCACCATGGCAACGATTGGCAATCCGAATCATTTCTTCGGGGAGGCTGAGTAGCGTCATGGAGGAACCGTGTTCGATCATCTGGGTATCGTTGTTCGCGATTTGCACACGGCGAGTGCGTTCTATGATGCGGTGCTGCCGCCGATCGGCATCGTGCTGATGGAGAACAACGCCCGACCCGATGGGACAGGATGGCTGGTCTTCTCCGCCGGCGCGCCTGAGTCGCCTTTCTTCGTCGTCGCGGCCGGCCGGCCCACTTTCTGGACAGACGAGCATGAGACGGGGCGCAGTCCCGCGCACGTCGCTTTCAAGGCGCCGTCGCGCGCCGCGGTGGACGCCTTCCATCGTGCGGGCCTTCTGGCCGGGGCAACGAACAACGGCGATCCCGGCGTCAGGCGCGGCCGCTACTACTGTGCCTTCTTGATCGATCCCGACGGCAACAACATCGAGGCCGGCGTCTACGCCGACACCTAAATGGAAGGCGGATTCCTGATGGCCGCGTTCTATGTCAGCTCAAGCTGCCCGGATAGTCCTGCCAGATCGACGGTTCGAGCTTGAGATAGGTCGCGGCCGGGAAGGTCGTCATCCAGTGGCGCGCGCACTCGGCGCTGGTCGCATGCCACAGGTCGGGCAGGCCACGCGCATGGTCGAGGAACTGCTCGAGCATGTGCAGGCGGTTCGGCCAGGCGATGGCATGCGGATGCAGCACCATGGAGAACTGGCGACCGCGCTTGTACTGCGCATCGAGCTCGGCCTTCCAGTTGCGGAAGAGTCCGTCAGGATTCTCCAGTCCCGTGCCCTTGCGCGGGAACAGCAGGAAGAACTGGTCGTCGAAGTGATAGTAATAAGGTAGCGCCAGGATGGCGCGACGGGTGGCGAAGTCGCTGACCCACCAGTGCGGCAGGTCATCGGCGAGCCCGTTGCCGAAATAGGCGTAGCCGTCCTCGATCAGCAAATCGATCGTATGCGGGCTCACCGCGCCGCCGGCAAACTTGTCGCCTTGCCGCGCCAGCGAGAACCAGCCCTCGGGACGCTGGCCCGCGACCTTGGCAAGGATCTCGGTGGTGCGTTTCAGCCGCGCCTGCTCCTCGTCGCGCGCTAGCAGGCTCACGTCCTCGTGCTTGAAGCCGTGGGCGGCGATCTCGTGGCCCTCGTCGGCAAGCGCGCGGATCGTGCCAGCATGGATGTCCGCCATCACGGCGGGCACCGCGAAGGTCGCCTTGAGATGATGGTTGTCGAGCACTGCCTTGAGCGCCGCAAGTCCGCCGTTCATGCCGTAGAAGGCCTCGGGGGTCGTGAGGTCGCCGCTCTTGATGCCGTCGGGCCCGCACACCGGGCTGAGGTCTACAACGACGCGAAAGCAGCAGCGCTTGCGCTCCGGCCATTTCACTTCGGCGTCGTCGAGCGTGCGCTCGTCGCTGATCGTGTAGCGGTCCTTCCACGGCATGGTCGTCTCCCGTCAGTGGGCCGGATGGGCGGCGAGGATATGGCGCGCCACCTGCTCACAGGTCGGGAACCAGACGCCGGGCAGCGTCTTCATGCGCGTGATCAGCCGGTCGAGCATGGCGATGCGCAAGGCGCGGCCCGAGACGAAGGGATGCATGCAGACATTGAGATAGCCGCCCTTCTGGTATTGCTGCAGGAAGGCCTGCCACCAGATCTCCTCGACATGGTCGGGGTCCATCATGCGCTGGGCACTGTTCTCGCTATTGAGCCAGGCGAAGCTGAAGAACATCGCGTCGTCAATGGCGTAGTGGAAGGGCAGGTTGAGGAGCGGCCGCGCGCCGTCGGGATCGCCGGTGTAGTTCGGGCGATGGTCGAGCGAATCCTCTGACGTATAGATGTAACCTTCCTCGAGGAGCAGCGGCCGCGAGTGCGAGCTGCGCGTGCCGATCGGCCGGCGCCCGACCAGCTTCTCGATCGCCGCGATCGTCTTGCGCAGATGGTCCCGCTCCAGCTCGGGATCCTTCGGCACCTGATGCTCCCACATATGGTCGGCGATCTCGTGGCCGCTCCTGGCTGCCGCCTTCACCGCCTGCGGGTAGAGTTCGCAGATGCGGCCGGGCGTGAAGATCGTGGCCTTGATGTCGTGGCTGTCGAACAGCTCGATCAGCCGCCAGATGCCGACCCGGCCGCCGAACTCGCCCTTGGCGAGCTGCGACGGCGGCTCGTTCAACAGGCGGCGCAGCAGCATCGTGTCGAAATCGGCCGTGAAGTTCACCGCCATCCGTGTGCCCTGCGGCCAGGTGCAGTTCTCGATCACGCGGTGCCGCGCGTTGTAATCGACGGCCTTGGCCTTGAGGGCGGCGATCTCGCGATCCAGGCCGCCGGCCAGCTCGGTCGAGGTATCCATGGCTAGCGTCCTCCTGCAACGGACAGCGTCGTGCCCGTGATGTAGTTGGCTTCGTCGGAGGCGAGGTAGAGCACGGCGTTGGCGATATCGGCCGGGACCCCGATCCGACGCAAAGGCGTGGCGCGGATGGGACCGTACTCCAGTTGCTCGATCTTGCGAAAGCCAGGCCCGGTGCGCTCGGTCTCGATCGGACCCGGTGCCACGGCATTCACCGTGACGCCGTACTCCGCAAGTTCCAGCGCAACGCCGCGAGTGAAGCCATGGATGCCTGCCTTCGCCGCCGAGTAGGCAGAGTTGCCAATGTAATAGGCGGTCCACGGCGTGCCCTCGCGGGCGCCCGATGACAAATTGATGATCCGGCCCGATCGGCGCTCGCGCATGTGCGCCGCGGCCTCGCGCGTGCACAGGAAGGCCGAGCGCAGGTTCAACCGGATGATGTGGTCCCAGTCCTCGACCTTGGCCTCCCAGATGTGGCCGGACGTTCCGCCGCCCACATCGTTCACCAGGATGTCGATGCGTCCGCGCGCGGCGAAGGCCGACGCAAACAACGCCTTCACGGCCGGCTCGTCGGTGACGTCGGCGGCGATCGCGAGCGGAGGCTGGTTGGCACCGCCGTTGCCGGCCTTGATCATCTGCTCGGTCTCGGCGAGCCCGGCCGCGTCGATGTCGGTGATGACCAGCGATGCGCCTTCCTCGGCCAGGCGCAAAGCGATGGCGCGGCCGATCCCCGCCGCGGCGCCCGTCACGAGGGCAACCTTGCCCGCGACTCGATCCCCTGCACGCTCCGTCACTTGATTCCTCCCCAACTCGCGCCCCAATTCGTGCAGGCCAGTTCGTTGTGATGCCGTGCCGTGTTGCGATGGTTCGATCTTCCTATTCGCGTCCGAATTCGGCCAGAAAGAGCGGCGCATACCCGCTATGACCGGTGGTCCGTTCGATCCTGAGGAACGCCGACCGATGAAGAACAGCGAGCTTGCGAAGCAATTCGCCGAACGCCATCGCCAATCGAAGCCGCTCATACTCCCCAATGTTTGGGACGCAGGCAGCGCCCGGCTCATGCGCAGCCTTGGCGCCGAGGCGATCGCCACGACGAGCTCGGGGCTTGCGTGGGCGCATGGCTATCCGGACGGCGACAAGCTGCCGATCGAGGTACATGTGATTGCCGTCATGCAGATCGCACGGGTTGTCGACTGCCCGATCAGCGTCGATGCGGAAGGTGGCTATAGCGATGATGGGACGCCGGTCGGTGAGAACGTCGCTCGCCTGATCGATGCGGGTGCCGTCGGCTTCAATCTGGAAGACGGACAAAGCCCACCCGATGTCTTTTGCCGCAAGATCGAGGCCGCCAAGGCGGCGGGTGCGCGCAGTGGCGTCGACGTCTTCGTCAATGCGCGTACCGACGTCTATTTGATGGAACTGGCGCCGGGCAGGGAAGTCGAGGAGACGCTGCATCGCGCGAACCTGTATGTCGGGGCAGGGGCGGATGGGCTTTTCGTTCCGTCGGCGATCGCCGCCGCCGACATCGACCGGCTGGTGAGAGGCCAGCCGCTGCCGGTCAATGTCATGGCGCTGCCCGGTCTTCCGTCTCTGGACGAGCTCACCCGGCTCGGCGTTCGGAGGATCAGCGCGGGGGCGGCGATCGCCCAACGCACCTGGGCCCTTGCCCAGCATCTCGGCGAGGCCTTCCTTGCCCATGGAAGCACCGACGACTTGTTCGCCGGGGCCGCCGCCTACGGCACCGTCAATTCGCTTATGTCGTAGTGGACGCCAATCAAAGCACTATGAATAGCGGAAAGGCGACCATGTAGCCGGCTGCCTTCGAGGCCGCCAAGCGATCCAGTGTTTCGCCTGCAACAAAGTCCATATCGACAATCTGGCTATCGCGGATCATATCGTTCGACAACCATTCCGTGTTGGTCACAGCCAGCACAGTCTGGTCACAGCTATTCGCTGGCTGATTGGGTTATCTCCGATTCAGTTCAAGTGTATGGAGACTGGGTTGCCCTATCTGTGGCTGACGCTTTGCGATCCCGATCCGCAGACCAACGGGCAATTCATCTATTCCGGCGGGTTGATCAGAGCGGTGGCGAAAGCCGGTGCCGAACTGACGGTGCTCGGCCTCAGCCGCAAGCCGGGCCGTTCCTATCGTCGTAGCGAGCCGAACATCGATTGGCAGTTCGTCGAGGATCGGCAGGCGAGCCGATGGATTCGGGTGGCTTCCTCCTTCCCGTTGACGGCGCTGCGCACGCGCGTTCCCGAAATGCGCGCGGCTCTCGCAGCTCATCTGGCGTCGGGGAATTGGGACGCCGTGGTGCTGGACAGCATCAATGTCGGCTGGGCGCTGCCGCACGTGCTGCGTTACCGCCGCCGACATCCGAGAACCAGGGTCGTCTACCTCGCCCAGAACCAGGAGACGACGGCCATGCGGATGCTCGCGCAGGCTGAAAGAGGCTGGCGCCGTGTCGTCCGGTTCATGGATGCAGCCAAGACCGATCGGATGGAGCGGCGCCTGGTGCGGGTGGCCGACCTTGTGACGGCCGACTCGCCGGACGACTGCAAGGCTCTCGCGGCCTTGTCGCCCGGCAAGCCTGTCGTTTTCGTACCGCCCGGCTATGACGGACCACGGATCGCCCGACGGACCATTGATTCGAGCCTGCCGCGGCGGGCGGTCGTGGTCGGCAGCTTCGACTGGGCCGCCAAGCGGTTGAGCCTTGAAGCTTTCCTCACGATCGCCGCGCCGCTGTTTGCAACCAAAGGGATCGCGCTGCAGCTCGTCGGCCGTACCGAGGCCTCGCATGTGGCGGCATTGCGCCGCCGCTTTCCTTCGGTCGAGATCGTGGGCACGGTGCCCGACGTGCGCCCCTACATGGCGAAGGCACGGCTTGCACTGGTGCCGGACACGTTGGGTGGCTTCAAGCTGAAATCGCTGGACTACGTCTTCAATCGGCTGCCGATCTTTGCCTTGGACGGCGCCGTGCCCGGCACACCGCTCGATGATCGCCGCGGCATTCGGCTGTTCAAGAGCCACGCCGAGCTGGCGCGCGGCGTTGTCGACACCATTGATGATACTGCTGCGCTGAACGAACAGCAGGAAACCGCCTTTGCCCTTGCGGCCGATTGCTTTGATTGGGCGGCGATTGGCCAGAGCCTCATGAGGCAGATCCGCAAGGCTCCGATCGCGGGCAGTGCTGAAGCAAGCGAGGACTACTTTACGGCGGCACCCGCCCATGTGCGCCGCAACTCCGGACTTCTGCCAGAGCGATGCACATCGGCTCTCAAGTCTGACTGACTGCAATCGCCTCGCCGTTAGGAATCCGCGACTGGCGAACGTAGTCGCGCATTGCCTTCTGCTGCGAAGCCGGGCAAAAGCTTGCCATCAGTTCACGTGTTCAACATTGCGTTTCCATGACCAAGTCGAAGTGGAGCAAGGCTCTCGTCTACCTGCATGCTTCCGCAATCCACGGCATCGGATGTTTTGCCGATGTCGCCATTCGCAAAGGCGAATGCGTGCGGGTATGGGATCCCGACGACAGCAAGTGGGTGCCGGTGAAGGAAGCCCACGCCTCCCGTTACAAGGATCTCTACAAGCGTTACGGCATCCGGAGCGCGGGTGGCTACTGGGCGCCGATCGACTTTCTGCGCATGTCGGCGGGCTGGTACATGAACCACTCGGAGACACCCAACCTGCGGTCCGATGACGGCGAGGTGACATACTTCGCCGTCAAGGACATCCCGGTGGGCGAGGAACTCACGATCGACTACCGGCGGATGGACGAGCAGTTCGACAATCTGAGCCGCGACGTCGTCATCCAGAATGAACGGCCTCTCAAGAAGGCATCATAGCGTTCTTACAGAAGATTGGGCTGCTCCGGCGGGTAGGTGATGGTCTGGCCATCGACCCGGGCGAAGGGCGTGAGCTTGTGCGGCCGCCAGCTCGTTTCGGAGAGGATTTCGATCACGGGAATGCCGCGGACACCCAGCGCATCAGCGACCAGCGAGCGATGGCAGCGCCAGGGTACTGCTTCGGCGCACATGATGGCGACCCGTCGATTGGCGGCGAGCTGCATCAGGGTTTCGAGCCCGTCGCGGAAGACCGGTGTCTGCATATAGTCGGCGTAGCCGCGGAAGCTTCTGTTGCGCCAGCCTGTATTCGGCGAGTCCTTAAGCGGATGGCGCAAACCGCCCAGCGCCGGCAGTGGCCGATAGTCGATGTGCGCTTGGCGCAGTGACGGGCCGAGCGTGTCGGCATTGAATTGCGGGTTGTGGCGCGAGCGCGGCACGGTGCGGATGTCGACCAGGCATTCGATGCCATAGGCATGCAGCAGGCTGGCGAATCGCTCGACGGGAAGCGTCGAGTGTCCGACCGTGAACAGGGCACCCGGCGGCCAGTCAACCTCCTGTGGAACGGGTAGACGTGTCATGTTCTCAGCAACGCCCGCCGGGTCCGATTGGCGTCGGGGCAGCGGAAATCTGGGCCTGAAGGGCAAACTGATCAACCAAATCGATCTCCCTGAAAAAACATACAATTTCGGGACTGGATGCCCCTTGCATGGGCACCGGGAAAGGTGCATCTGTAGTGAACGTGGCGTCATTTTGCGCCACGGTCGGTCGTTGCCGCATCGGGGTCATTTTGCCGATGTCGGGACGAAAGAGAGGCCCGCCATGCAGATCGTCGGAAAAGGGGACAACCGCGTCCTCGCCGCGATTTTGTGTGCTCGCGCGCTGGCGGCCGGCCTGTTTGCGACCGTCGTTGTTGTGACCACCGCCTACGCCGGGACGTCGGCCTTCGAGGCGGTTGCCTGGAAGCTCGAACCGGGGGACCAGCCGGCACACCATGCGGTGGCGGCGCCGTCGCGCACCAACGTCAATCTCGCGAATATCGTGCTGGCCTGCGAGAGGGCCGGCGACCGCCACGTCCTGCAGGTGCAACTCTACCTGACTGACGAGGGGCCGCTGCTGCCCAAGGGTGCCGTGGCCTCGCAACTCAGGGATGAACCGAGCGTCGAGATCGGGATCGACGGCCGGATCTTTCCGGCGAGCCTTTTGTTCGGTGACGACCATGCCGTTGTCGCCAACGCCCAAGTCGGAAACGTCGCCGGCGTGTCCGACGCCCTGATCGATGCCATGGCCGTCGGCCGGACCATGACCTTGCGCTTCGCTCTTCTGACCAGGCCGCCAGGAACGCCGGCCGCGTTCGATGGCGAAGCTGTGATCGACCTGCAAGCGGACGGCGGACGTGCTGCTGTGGAGGCGGTGCGGCGCTGCATCGCGCCGTCGGTCGATCGCACCGCCGACAACCGCTAAGGACGATCGAGCCGGCCTCAGGCTTTCACGCGATTGCTCGCCCGGCAGTTGCATTTATCGATCTGATGAAGCTCGATCATGTTGCCGCACGGATCGTTCAGGAAAACCTGCAATGACTCCGGGTTGGTCAACCCCTCGATCTGCCAATAGGGAACGCCCATCCGGTCGAGCTCGGCGCGGGTTTCGACAATATCGGCCACGGCGAGCGCGACGTGCGGAAGGGTGGGGTCCTGGCCCGGGCCCTTGGCGACGGGCGAGGGCTGCGCGCCGCCGAACAGATGGATCTGGCCCACCTCGCCGACATTGATCCAGAAGCCCGGAATGCCGGGAATGGTGGGCCGTCCTTGATCGCGCTCGAGCCCCAGCACGCCGGTGTAGAAATTCTCGAGCGCCGTCATCTTCTGCGCTTCGGTATCGATGCGGAAACCCGTGTGATGGATCTCCAGAACCTTGATCGCCATGGTTCGATGTCCTTCGCTCGATCGTGATGAACGCTCAGCCCATGAAGCTGCCGTCGGGATCGCCCTTCAGCATGACGCGGCCCACCATCTCGAAGTGGGCGTCGCGCGACTGGATTTGCTGGGAGAGCGTGTGGATGTCGCGGAAGCGGCGCTCGAACGGCGTGCCGAGGAAGATCGCCGAGGTGCCGGCCGCCTTGTAGATGCGGTCGGCGACCTCGAGCGCGTTCTGGATAGCATGGCTGCAGGCCAGTCGCACCCGGGCACGCTGCAAGGACTCGAGCGGCTCGATATCGTCGGCGCTCTCCCAAGCTTCCTTCAGTACCTCGATCAGATAGGCGCGCGATGCACCGAGCGCTGCCTCGTGCCGTGCGACGTCGGATTGCACCGACGGCGTGTCGGCGAGGAGCGTTTGGTTGCGCGGCGCTTTTTCGACCGCGAGGGTCATGAAAGCCTCGAGCATGGCGCGAGCGATGCCCATCGCCACGCCCGCCACGCCCACGGCATAGAGGCCCTGCTGGGTGAAGGCATAGAGCGGGCCGCGGTCGCGCCGGAGCGTCGGATCCTCGCGCGTGCCGGAAAAGCCCTCGGGCACGAACACGTCGCGCACGCTGTAGCCTTCCGAGGCGGTGCCGCGCATGCCGAGCGTGCGCCAGTCGTGGATCGCGGTCGTTTCTGATTTGGGCATCAGGAGCGTGCGCACCGTCGGGCGGCCGAAGCGGTTGAGCCGCAGGGAGCCGTCGGGCTCGATCACCTGGCAATGTACGCCGATCCAGTTGGCCTGCCGCCGGCCGCTGGAGAAATGCCACTCGCCCGTCACGCGATAGCCGCCGGGCGCGGCGATGGCGCGGTGCTGGTTGGGTGGTCCCCAGGAGATGAGGCCGCGCGGATCGCCATAGATCGTGCGCGCCGCTTCGAGCGGAATGAAAGGCGCGATCAATGCCGAGCTGTTGGAGACAAAGACGTTCCAGCCCACCGAGCCGTCGTGGCGCGCAATCTCTTCGACCGCACGCAGGTAGGTCCACGGCTCGATCTGGTCGCCGCCCGCCGAGCGCGGCAGCAGCATGCGGAAGAGCCGCGACTCGTGCAGCGCCGTCAGCACCGGTTCGGGAATTTCCTGCGTCGCTTCGATCTCATCGGCGACGTTGGCGATCGCGGGCCCGATCTTGCGCGCCTGCGCCAAAGGATCGGCTTTGCGCGGCAACACGGCGACGTCGGTCATGAGCAACCTCGCGTTTGGCTCGCGACGATTGGGGGCGTGCCGCTTGTCCTTGTCAATCGAGGTTGGTCGAGCCGTTTCGCGGAATTGGGATGAAGAGCGATATTCGCTGCGCGGGTTTATCGTTAAGATGATCACACAGAAAATTGATATCGGGTCAAACCGGCGTCACAGGAGGAACGACAAATGAGAACACGTGGGATCGGGCGCCGCAGCATTCTGGGAGGTACGGCAGGTCTTCTGGCGGCGCCGTGGGTGGCGCGCGCGCAGGCCAAGACGCTGCGCATCGGCATGCAGAGCATCTTCTCCGGGCCGATTGCCCTGGTCGGGACGTCGTCGCGGGCGGGCGTGCAGATGGAGGTCGAGCGCATCAACTCTGCCGGCGGCCTGCTCGGCCGGCAGATCGAGATCGTCTATCGCGATTCCAAGGGCCAGCCGCAGGAAGCGGCCCGCGTGGCGCGCGAGCTGGTGAACAGCGCGGGCTGCGAATTGCTGCTCGATGCAGAAGCCTCCTCCGGCGCTTTCGCCGTACAGGAGGTGGTACGCGACCTCGGCGTCGCCTGCATCCATTGCAACAGCGAGACGTCCTCGCTGACGGCCGATCCCAAGATCCGCGTGCCGACGGCGTTCCGGGTGGCGCGTCAGGGCGTTCACGACGCGATCGCCGGCAGCGCCTATCTCGCCGAATTCGCCAACGCCAACAAGATCACGAAGTGGGCGACCTGCTCGCCTGACTACGCCTACGGCCGCGATACTACGGCGCAGTACCTGCAGTTCTTCAAGAAGTTCAAGTCGGACATCGAGGTTGTTACCGAGGCCTGGCCCAAGCTCGGCCAGCCTGATCTCACCGAGGTCATCACCAAGCTGATCCAGGCCAAGCCGCAAGCCCTGTTCACGCTGCTTTACGCCGGCGATCTCTCGGCCTTCGTCAACCAGGGCAACGTCTATGCGCTGTTCTCGCAGATGAAGGTGGCCTGCCCCAATTTCGACTACCCGGTGCTGACCACGATCAAGAACCTGCCCGCCGGCATCCAGGCCGCGACGCGCTACATCGAGACCTTCCCGGATACGGCTGCCAACAAGGCGTGGGGCGAGTCCTATCGCAAGAAGTACAACGAGTTCCCGACCAACTGGTCGTGGGAGAACAGCCTCGCGGTCCAGTTCATGGAAGCAGCCGTGAAGAAGGCGAACTCCACCGACGGCAAGGCGGTCGCGGCCGCGCTGGTTGGCATGAAGGTGAATTCGCCGTTCGGCGTCGATGGCACGATCACCATGCGCGACGACCACACCACGATCGGCTACGCGATCGGCTGGGGCCAGACGGTGCCCCAGCCGCCCTACATCACCTCGGTGAAGCCGGCCGACTGGGGCAAGATCCTCGAGCTCGAAACGGAGTGGAAGAAGCAGCAGCACTACATCTGACGCTGCTGCACGATGGATCTCGACGCTCTCGGACATTGCCTTGCGACAGCCGCCTGCGTGGTCACCCAGACCACCAGCGGCCTGATCGTGGGCATGCTCCTGTTCCTGGTCGCCGCGGGGCTGACGCTGATCTTCGGCGTGCTGAAGGTCGTCAACTTCGCCCATGGCACCTTCTATATGCTGGGCGGCTACGTCGCCTTCACGACGCTGGCCGTGACCTCCAGCTATACCCTGGCGGTGCTGGCGGCCGCGGCGGCGATGGCGTTGTTCGGCGTGCTGTTCGAGCGGCTGCTGATCGCGCGCGTCTACGGCAGCAACGTCCTGATGCAGCTCCTGATCTGCTACGCTGTCGTGCTGATCTTCGATGACGTGGTGAAGATCGTGTGGGGGCCGGACTTCCACGCGATGGGCATGCCGCCCGCCTTCCAGGTGCCGCCGCTGTTCATCGCGGGCGGTGTGGTGCCGCCTTTTTACGCGGTGCTGATCGGCATTGCCGCCGTGATCGCGCTGGCGCTCGGGCTTGGCCTTGCGATGACGCGCCTCGGCAAGACGGTTCGGGCGGCGGCGATCAATGCGCCGATGGTGGGCGTGCTGGGGATCAACACTACGCTCCTGTTCGCGGTCGTCTTCGCCGTGGGCGGCGCGCTCGCGGGCCTTGCCGGCGCGCTCGCCGCGCCGGTGCGTTCGCTGTCGCCCGGCATGGGCTTTTCGATCCTTATCGAAAGCTTCATCGTCACGGTGATCGGCGGCATGGGATCGATCGCGGGCGCGCTGGTGGCGGCGCTGGTGGTCGGGCTCCTGCGCGGCTTCGGCACGATCGGCTTTCCCAACTTCACCGACGGCATGATCTACGCCGCCATGATCCTGATCCTGGTGTTCCGGCCGCAGGGCCTGTTCGGTCGCCGCACGGCATGAAGAGCCGTCCTGCCTTGCGCGACACGCTGATCGCCGTCGTCGCGCTCGCCGTCATCCTGGTGATCCCGGCGTTCCATCGCAGCCCCGCCTTCGAGGATTACATCATTCGGCTGAGCGCCATGGCGTTGTTCGCCACGTCGCTCAACCTCCTGGTCGGCAGCACCGGCATGGTGTCGTTCGGCCACGGCATGTTCTACGGGCTCGGCGCCTATTCCTTCGCGCTGACCATGCAACTCACCGACCTGTCGCTGCCGGTCGCCGCGATCCTGGCGGTGCTGCTTACGGTCGTTGCCGCATTCCTCGTCGGTGCGGTCTGCGTGCGGTTGGGCTCGGACTATTTCGCTTTCGTCACCCTTGCCATGCAGATGCTGTTCTTCAGCGTCATCATCTCGTGGCAAAGCCTCACCGGCGGCGACCAGGGCCTGCGCGGCGGCATCCCGCGGCGCGAGATCTTCGGCTTTGACTTGAGCTCTCAGCTCCATCTCTACCAGTTCTCCGCCATCGTGGCGGTGCTGGGCCTGCTGGCGCTGCGCCACGTCTCGGCGAGCCCATTCGGCGCCACCCTGCGCATGATCCGCGACAACGAGACCCGCGCCGCCTTCCTGGGTGTCGTGCTGTGGCGGGCGCGACTCATCGCGTTCGTGATTGCGGGCGGCTTCGCGGGCCTCGGCGGCGTGCTGGCGGCGCTGTTCGTGTCGGGCGCCTATCCCGAGCTGGCCGACTGGCCGAATTCGGGTCAGGCAATCTTTGCCGTCATGCTGGGCGGCATCGAAAGCTTCCTGGGTCCGCTGGTGGGCGCCATGATCCTGCTGGCGTTGAACGACGTGGTGACACGCACGACCGAATACTACGGTCTGGTGCTCGGCATCGTGATCCTGGCCTTTGCGCTGGGCCTACGCCGGGGCGTGCTCGACTACCTGCGCCGATGGTGGGCCCAGGGGCGAACAGGCAGGGCGCGATGAGTCTCGAAGTCCGCAATCTCACCAAGGCGTTCGGCGGCCTGCGCGCCATCGATGACGTGTCGCTGCAATTCCCGTCGGGCTCGCTGTCGGCGGTGATCGGCCCCAACGGCGCGGGCAAGAGCACCTTCTTCAACCTGATCTGCGGCGCCTTTCCTGCCGACACCGGTCAGGTGCTGCTGGAGGGACGAGACGTCTCAGGGCTCTCGCGCACGGCACGGGTGCGCGAAGGCATCGGCCGCGCCTTCCAAGTGGCGAGCTGTTTTCCCAGCATGACCGTAGCCGAGAACCTGATGGCCGCTGCCACGAGCCACGTCGGTCAATGGGGCGATCTGCGCGGCCGCTTCCCATCGCCCGAGGTGCGGCGGCGCGCGATGGAAATCGCTGAGCTGGCGGGCCTTGAGCAGGTAGCGAATACGCAGGCCGCGATCCTCTCGCACGGCGACCAGAAGCTGCTCGATATCGCGCTGGCATTGGCACTCGAGCCGCGCGTGCTGCTGCTCGACGAGCCGACGGCCGGCATGGGGCCGGAGGAACGCTGGCGCATGATCGAGCGCGTGCGTGGGCTGTGGGAACGCCAGAAGCTCACGTTGGTCTTCATCGAGCACGACATGGACATCGTGTTCGCGGTGGCCAGCACCATCCGCGTGCTGTGCTACGGCCGTGTGCTGGCCGAGGGGACGCCCGACGAGATCCGCGCCAACCAGGCGGTGATCGACGCCTATCTCGGCACCGAAGAGCATGCCGCCTCCGGCAGCGGGGGGCACGCGGCATGACCGAGCTCCTGCGCGTCGAGAAGCTCTCGGCCTTCTATGGCGCGAGTCAGATCCTGTTCGACGTCGATCTCGCGCTGGAGGAGGGCCGCACGCTCGCCCTGCTGGGCCGCAACGGTGCCGGCAAGAGCACCACCATGAAGACCCTGGCCGGCGTCGTGCCGGCGCGCCGAGGACGGGTCTTCTTCGCCGGCCGAGACATCACCCACGCGCCCGCGCATGCGCGGGCCAAGCTCGGTCTCGCCTACGTGCCCGAGGACCGCCAGGTCTTCCCCGAGCATACGGTCGAGGACAATCTTCTGATCGCCGCAAAGGCCGGACCTGGCGGCCGTCGCGATTGGACCCTGTCGCGCATCTGGGAAACCTTCCCGCTGCTCGCCAAGCTGCGCAAGCGCGGGGCCGGTCGCCTGTCGGGTGGCGAGCAGCAGCTTCTTGCCATCGCCCGCGCGCTGATGGGCAATCCGCTGGTGCTGCTGCTCGACGAGCCGAGCGAAGGGCTGGCGCCGATCATCGTCGCGGAGATCGGCAAGCTGGTGCGCGAACTGGGTGCGGGCGGCGCCACCATCCTGCTGGCCGAGCAGAACATGCACTTCTGCCTGCGCATCGCCTCGCATGCCGCGGTGATCGACAAGGGCCATATCGTGCATCGAGATGATATCGCGGGGCTCAGTGCCAATTCGGATATCCGCCGCCGCTATCTCGCGATGTAGCGCTATGATCGTCGTCGGAGGAACCGACGATGACGGACCAGACGAGTATCGACCAGACCGGCCACAGCCTGCGCCGGCGCCTCGACTACGTGCCCATCACGCAGCGTCCGCCACTCAAATTGCCCGGCAATGCCCGCGTGGCAGTGTGGACCATCGTCAATGTCGAGAACTGGAGTCCCGCGGGCGCAATGCCGCGCGCCGTGCTGCCGCCGCCGATGGGCCAGCCGTTGTTGCCCGATGTGCCGAACTGGGCGTGGCACGAATACGGCATGCGCGTTGGCTTCTGGCGTTTCCTCGAGGTGCTGGGCCAGCGCAAGCTCAAGGCGACCTTTGCCGTGAACGGCACCGCCTGCAGCCTTTATCGCGAAGCCTGCGCCGCCGCACGCGAGGCCGGCTGGGAATTCATGGGCCACGGCTTCATGCAGCGGCCCATGCACAAGGTCGACGACCAGCGCGCGGCGATCACCGAGACCATCCACGCCATCGAGGCCTTCACCGGCAGAAGGCCGCGCGGCTGGGAGAGTCCCGGTCTCACCGAAACCGACGAGACGCTCGACCTGCTGGCCGAGGCCGGCATCGAATATGTCGCCGACTGGGTGCTGGACGAGCAGCCGGTGCCGCTCCGGACGAGGGCGGGCGAGATCATCTCGGTGCCCTACACGGTTGAGATCAACGACGTGGTGATGAGCGCCGTCCAGCAGCAGCCGTCGGATGAGATCTTTCGCCGCGGCCGCGACCAGTTCGACCGGCTCTATCTCGACGGCCGCACGACGCCACGGGTGATGGCGATCTCGATCCATCCCTATCTCACCGGCGTGCCGCACCGGATCAAGTATCTCGAGATGCTGTACGACCACATCCTCGGTCACGACGGCGTCGTGATGTGGACGGGCGCGGAGATCGTCGACTGGTATCGCAGCCAGCGCACGGCGCCGTAACGTCGCACGCGGTAACCCGGCGGGTGGCGCAGGTGTTGTCTCCTTGCAAGAGGAGACCAGTCATGTCGAGTCAAGTGTTGGAGAGTGTCGGCTATCTTATGTGGGCGGCGGGGTTCGCCACCCTGATCATCGGCCTCGGCGCCGCGACGATCGGTTACCACAGGTTCACGCACCACGAGAAGCGATGATCGAGAAGCGCTGAGGCTGCTTAGGTGCGCTCCGCCGCTGTCGTCTTTCGACGCTGGCGCAGGAAGGAGATGAAGGCCCGGAGCGGCACCGGAAGCTGCCGGCGGCCTGAATAGTAGAGATAGTAGCTGTGCTGTATCGGCGACCAGTCGGTCAGCAGCGGCATCAGCCGGCCCTGCGCGATCTCGGTCGTCACATAGGATTCGATCGTGTAGCCCACGCCCACGCCATCGAGTGCTGCGCGCAGCACCAGCTCCATGCTGTTAGTGACCATCGTGCCGTTCACCGACAGATGCAGCACCTTCTTGCCGCGGGCGAACTCCCAGGGGTTGACCTGATCGTTGTAACGGAAACGGATGCAGTTGTGGTCCTGCAGATCCTGCGGTGTCGCGATCGGCGGTTTCTTTTGCAGATAGTCGGGAGAGGCGATCGCGATCAGTCGTGACGGCTCGCTGACGCGCACGATCTGCATGTCCTTGGCGACGGCCCGTCCCACCCGGATGCCGGCATCGAAGCGGCCGCTGGCGATGTCGCCCTGCCCGTTGTCGGTGGTGATGTCGAGCGAGATGCCGGGGTGGCTCGCGAGGAAGTCCTTGATGATGGGGGCCAGCACGACGTGCGTGGCGCCGATCGAGACGCTGAGCCGCAGCGTGCCGGTCGGGATGTTGCGGAACTCGTTCAGGTCCTCGACCGCCGCACCGAGTTCCATGATCGCGGGCCGGATGCGCGCCAGCAGGCGCTCGCCCGCATCCGTGAGCGACACGCTGCGCGTCGTGCGGTTCAGAAGCCGCACGCCAAGCCGCTCCTCCAGCGTGCGGATGGTCTGGCTGATGGTCGAGGGCACGACGCCGAGGTGGGCGGCCGCCCGCGCGAAGTTGCTGCGCTCGGCGACGGCGACGAAGGCGTTGAGCTCGGCGAATTCCGTACCATGCATTATTCGATCCAACCCACTAATCTATTCATATTATATAGGATAATGCGAAGAGGGACAGCCTGCTAGGGTCCGCCTCCCCTCGATCCGGACCCCAAGAAAATGCCATTTGAAGCTCCTTTTGCTGCGTTGAATGCGAAGACCCGCCGGAATTGGGTCCGCACGGCCTTGCTGGCTGCAGGTCCGGTGATCGTCGTGCTGGGGGCGCTCACGTTCTATCTGCTGGGCGGCCGCTACGCCTCGACCGACGACGCCTATATCCAGGCGGCGCGCGTGCACGTGAGCGCCAATGTCTCGGCCCGCGTGGTCGAGATCGACGTGCGCGACAACCAGACGGTCAAGAAGGGGCAGGTGCTGGTCAAGCTCGACCGGCGGCCGTTCGAAATCGACGTCGAATCGGCCGAGGCGAAGCTTGCGAGCGCGCGGCTGCGCATTGCCACCTTGCAGGCCGCCTATGCCCGGGCGCAGGCCGAGGAGAAGGCAGCCGAGGATACGCAGGCCTACCAGCAGCGCGAGTTCGACCGCCAGAGCAAGCTCTCCGTATTGGGCATCTCGGCGCGCGCCCAGTTCGACCAGGCCCAGCACAATCTCGAAAATGCGCGCCAGCGGCTGGTCATGGCAGCACAGCAGACCGCGAGCGCACTCGCCGACCTCGGCGGCAAGCCAGACGCGCCGGTCGACAGCCAGCCCGGCGTGCGCCAGGCGCAGGCCGCGCTCGATCAGGCGCGGCTCAATCTTTCCTACACCGAGATCGACGCGCCGATCGACGGCATCGTCACCAAGGTCGAGCAGCTCCAGGTCGGCGACTATGTCAACGCAGCGACGCCGCTCTTCGCGCTCGTCTCCAACCACGATCTCTGGGTCGAGGCGAACTTCAAGGAGACCGACCTTACCTATATGCGGCCGGGCCAGACCGTCACCTTCGATGTCGATTCCTATCCCGGTGAAACCTTCACCGGCAAGGTCGTGAGCCTCAGCCCCGGCACGGGCTCCAGCTTCTCGCTTCTGCCGCCGGAGAACGCCTCGGGCAACTGGGTCAAGGTCGTGCAGCGCCTGCCGGTGCGGCTCTCGATCGACGGCAACAGCAACCACGTGCCGCTCGCATCGGGCATGAGCGTCACGGCCGACGTCGATACCCGCCATCGTCGCTCGCTCGCCTTCTGGAAATAGCCATGAGCGACGCGGGCCGACCGCCGCGGGTCGCCAACAAGGGGATCATCACCTTCCTGGTGATGTGCGCGACGGTCATGCAGTCGCTGGACACGACCATCGCCAACGTGGCGCTGCCGCATATCCAGGGCACGGTCGCGGGAACGCAGGACGAGATGGGGTGGGTTCTGACCTCCTATATCGTCGCCGCTGCGATCACGATCCCGCTCACCGGCTGGCTTGCCAATCGCTTTGGTCGCCGACCGATCTTCCTGATCTCCGTCGCCACCTTCACCTTCGCTTCGGCGCTCTGCGGCATGGCGCAGTCGGTGCCGGAGATCGTCGCGTTCCGCTTCCTGCAGGGGATCGGCGGTGCCGCGCTGGTGCCATTTTCGCAAGCAGTTCTGCTCGATATCAACGGGCCCAAGGAGTATCCCCGTGCGATGTCGGTGTGGAGCGTCGGCGTGATGGTCGGGCCCATCCTCGGGCCCGTCCTGGGAGGCTGGCTCACCGAAGACTTCAGCTGGCGCTGGGTGTTCTACATCAACCTGCCGATCGGCATTCTGGTCTTCTTCGGTCTCATGGCGACGCTGCGCAAAGGGCAGAGCGCCAAGATGCATTTCGACTTCTTCGGTTTTGCGACGCTTGCTCTGGCCGTGGGCGCGCTGCAGGTCATGCTCGACCGAGGCCAGGAGAAGAACTGGTTTTCCTCGACCGAGATCATCATCGAGACCGTCGTAGCGGGCCTGGCCTTCTACCTGTTCGTCGTCCAGATGTTCACCAGCAACCGCCCCTTCATCAATCCGGGGCTGTTCAGGAATCGCAACTTCATCGTCTGCATTTTTATCGGCACCGTCGGCAGCCTCGGCATGTACGCGACCCTCGCGCTGTTGCCGCCGATGCTGCAGAGCCTGATGCAGTATCCCGTCATTCTCACGGGGATGGTGACGGCGCCGCGCGGGATGGGGATGCTGCTCACCCTGTTTCTGTCCGGCCGCCTGATCGGACGCTTCGATGCGCGGCTGCTGCTCACCATTGGCGTTGTCGTTTCGGCGTACGGGCTGTGGCTGATGACGCACTTCTCGCTGCAGATGGACTACTGGCCGATCGTGATCTCCGGCGTCATCCAGGGGCTCGGGCTGGGGCTGGTCTTCGCGCTCGCCAATACGATGGCGTTTTCGACCATCCCCATGGGCCTGCGTAACGAGGCGACAGCCTTCTGGAGCCTGGTGCGCAACATGGGCAGCTCGATCGGCATTTCGGTCACGGCCTTCCTGCAGACGCAGAACACCCAGATCGTGCATTCGACGCTTGCCGAGCATCTGACGCACTACAACATCGCCTCGAATCCGGCGGTCTCGGCAGCCCATGTCGACGTCACGACGGCCAGCGGTCTCGCGGCGCTGAACGCCATGATCACCAAGCAGGCGTCGATGATCGCCTATATCGACAATTTCTGGATGGTGATGCTGCTGACGCTGGCAACCGCGCCTTTCATCCTGCTGCTCCGGCGCGGCAGAACATCAGCGGGCGGTGGCCACGCGGCTGCCATTGAATGAGCTGAAGACACGGCGGCTTGCCGTCTCCCGCGCGGCACGTTAGGACCGCGGCAATGAAGAAGATCCTCATCATCGGCATCGGGGCCGGCGATCCGCGGCAGGTGACGGTCGAGGCGATCGAGGCGCTGAACCAGGTCGATGTCTTCTTCCTGCTGGAGAAGGGGGCGGTGAAGCAGGACATGGTGGCGCTACGCCACGAGATCCTGCGCCGCTACATCAAGGACCGTTCCTATCGCGTCGTCGAGGCGCCAAGCCCGCCGCGCGAGCTTGCGCCGGCCGACTATCTCGCCGCGGTCGACGACCTCAATCGTGACAAGCAGGCGGCATTCGCCTGCATGATCGACAGCGAGCTGGGCGAGGGCCAATGCGGTGGCATCCTGGCCTGGGGCGATCCCGCGCTCTACGACAGCACGATCCGCAATGTCGCGGCGATCTCGGCGCGGCCCGGCCAGGCCATCGACTATGCGGTCATTCCCGGCATCAGCAGCGTGCAGACGCTGGCGGCGCGCCATCGCATCACGCTCAACCGCATCGGCCAATCGATCGAGATCACCACCGGCCGGCGGCTCAAGGAGGGATGGCCCGCCCATGCCGACAGCGTCGTGGTGATGCTCGATGGCGAGGAGACCTACAATCGCTTTGCCGACCATGAGATCGAGATCTTCTGGGGTGCCTATCTCGGCACGCCTGATGAGATCCTGATCGCCGGCCGCCTGAAGGACGTCGTGGCCGAGATCAATCGCGCCAGACGCGGCGCGCGCGAAACACATGGCTGGATCATGGACACCTATCTGATGCGAAAGGTTTAGCAGCGGCAAACCTACAACCTCACCCTGAGGAGGCGCGCAGCGCCGTCTCGAAGGGTGGGCAAAGATATCGCTGTGTATCCACCCTTCGAGACGCGGCCCGGGCCGCTCCTCAGGGTGAGGGCGTGCTGTCGAAGCTCAACGCCCTCTTGGCAGCAGCATCACCAGCTTGAAGTCAGTGCGGCTGGCGAAGGTGAAGGCGACCTGCTCGTAGGCCAGCCGGCTGCCACCCGGACGATCGAAGGTGCGCTCGCCGCCCTCGCGATCCACCACCTCGTGATCGTTCCAGCAGCGGGCGAAGAAGGCGTTGCGCGCCTTGAGGTCGTCCACCATCGCAATCAGCGCAGGATCGTCGAGATGGCGGCCCGATTCGGCGCGGAACTCGGCCAGCACGCGGCGGGCGCGGCGATTCCAGTCGGGAATGATCCGGCGCGCCATTGGGCTGAGGAAGGTGTAGCGCAACAGGTTCTTGTCGTTGTCGCGGTCGAGCCAGCCCACGAACAGGCGTGCCGCCGCGGTATTCCAGGCGCGCGCATTCCACAGATGATCGAGGAGATAGGCGGGGGCCTTCACGGCGGCGACGGCATCGGCCAGCGATTGCGGCACATCCATACCGCCCGGGCCGGCGTCGTCCGCCGCGAGCGTGGGGTCGAGCTTGCCCGCGAGCTCGAAGAGATAGCCGCGCTCGGCCGGCGTCAGATGCAGCGTGCCGGCGAGGGCCGCCAGCGCCTGCGGCGAGGCGGAGACGTCGCGACCCTGCTCCAGCCAGGTGTACCAGGTGACGCTCATGCCGCATTGCTGTGCCACCTCCTCGCGCCGGAGACCGGGCGTGCGCCGCCGTCCTCCCGATGGAAGGCCGACGCCGGCCGGCGAGAGGCGGGCGCGCTGGGCGCGCAGGAAATCGCCGAGAACACGTCTTTGGGCAGCCGGGGAGCGGGCCATGGTGGTGATGTTGATACCAGGATAACGACATCTCTTGTACCAGCTTCAAAAGTCTGGTGCCATGCACAGCGCCGTCGCCGGGAGGTTGCCATGCGCCGTTTCCATATCGCTCTTGCTGTTGCCGATCTCGAGGCTTCGATTGCCGACTACACGCGCCGCCTCGGCACCAAGCCGACCGCAGTCGTGCCGCGCAAATATGCGCTGTTCCGTACCGATCAGCTCAACTTCTCGATCAACCAGATGCCTGAGCGCGCGGGCCAGCTGCGCCATCTCGGCTTTGAGGACGATGCGGCGCAGGGCTTTTCCTCGACCCATGACGTGAACGGCATCGAATGGGAGCTGTTCTCACCCGCCGAGCAGGACGCAAAGATCCCGGAAGTCTACGGCAACGAGGTCATCCGCGCCGCCGACTAGCGGTTGGCGTTGGTACAGGTGCCCTGAGAGGGGCTGGGCGGCTGCAACCTGCAGCCAGTCGGCTCGTTCGCTCCGCATGGTTGTGCGGAGGGAGTCCCTTGCTGATCCAGGTCGTTCACTGCCACCCCCTCGTCGAAAGTTACGATCACGCGTTGTTCCGTACGATCGTCGACACACTCGAATCGACGGGACACGAGGTTGTTGCGACGGATCTCTATCGCGAGGGTTTTGATCCCGTGATGACCGCGTCCGAGCGGCAGAGCTATATGGGCAACCAGTACGATCTCTCGGCTGTTGCGGAATATGCCGAGACGCTCCGCCGCGTCGAAGGTCTCGTCCTTTGCTTTCCCCACTGGTGGTTCTCGATGCCGGCAGTCTTGAAGGGCTGGGTCGATCGGGTCTGGGGGCCGGGCATCGCTTTCACCTATGACCCGAAGGACAATCACCTCGCGCCCGCGCTCCGCAACATCAGGCTTTTCGGAGTGGTCACGAGCTACGGTTCGCCATGGTGGATCGTGCATCTCTTCGCGGGAAATGCCGGCTACAAGGTGCTGATGCGTGGCATGAAGCCGATGTGCGCGAAAGGTGTTCGCTCGTTCTACCTTGCGCATTACGACATGGATCACTCGACCGAGGCCTCGCGCCGTACCTTCATGGAAAAGGTTCGACGCCGCATCGCCGGTATTTGACCGGGAACTGCAGGCGGGCGTCGCCGTTTTATCAGCGAACTGACAAGAGAGGGGTGACCCCATGCTTGGCACCATTCTGCTGATCATTCTCATTTTGATCCTGATCGGCGCCCTGCCGACGTGGCCTTACAGCAGCGGTTGGGGTTACTACCCCAGCGGCGGCGCTGGCATAATCGTGATCATCCTGATTGTCCTGCTTCTTCTGGGACGCCTCTAAGCCCGAGCTCCTTTAAGCGGGTCAAAGAGGGAACGCGGGTTGCGGCGTGGCGTTTCCTCCGGGTGGATCCCACCGTCAGCACGGCGGATATCCTTCTTCGCCTGACCACCGTCGTCGTCGCAGGCGCCATCATCGGCTTCGATCGCGGAACGCGCGGCCGAACGGCGGGCGTTCGCACGGTGATCCTCGTGTGCATCGCGGCCGCCGGCGCGATGATCGAAGCCAACCTGCTGCTGTCCGTCACCGGCAAGACCACCGAGTCATTCTCGCAGATGGATACGCTTCGCCTGCCCTTGGGCGTGTTGTCGGGGATCGGCTTCATTGGCGCGGGCGCCATCCTGAAGCGCGGCGACCTGGTGACGGGCGTAACGACGGCTGCGACGATCTGGGTGACAACGGCGATTGGCCTCATCCTCGGGGCGGGGTACTTCCTGCTGGGCGGCGTGGTGACTGGCATTACTTTCGTCGTGCTGGCGCTGATCGTGAAACTGGAATCGCTCATGGATCGACAGCATCAGGCCCACGTGACGGTTGACGTCCGCGAGGATGGACCGACCACCGACCGGCTCCGCACGATCATTTCCGATACTGGCTACAAGGTGACGGCGCTTGCCATCACGGAGGCGGAAAATCGCCGTATCCGTTGCCGTCTCACATGGCACAGCCGCGAGATGGCAAGTGACGTCCCGCCTCTCGTTGGTCGCCTGTGGCGAGAGCAGGGCGTCCTCAGCCTCGACTGGCAGCCGATCGATGCCGGCGAGCACGCTGACTAGGTCTTTTCCGTCCTGACAGAAGAGTCTTATCAGACGTGGTTACAAATCACACTCTGGCAGCGGTTGAGCCGGGGCTCAGCGGTCAGTAGCTTGCCCACGGAAAAACAAGAGGGGAGAATCGATGCGGCCTGCGATGTCGGCGGCTGTCCTGAGGCGAGTTGTCAAAAAGCGGCAAGCACTTTGCTTTCTTGCGCTGACAACCACGCTGCTATTGTCGGCCTGTGCGTCGGTACCTATGGCATCGCGCGACGCCGATGCTGCCGGCAAGACGTTTGCCCCGCCGCCGCCAGGCTCGGCTACCCTGTATCTATATCGGGAAAGCATATTCGGCGCTGCGTACAGCCTTGCGCTTTCTGTCGGGCAACGCAACCTCGGTGCCCTCGCGGCCGATACCTGGTTTCGTATCGATGTCGAGCCGGGGACCTACGATGTCCGCTGCACGACGCCCGAAGCGTCAGGCTCCCAGAGTGTCCAAATCGCGTCAGGCGAGACTCGGTTCGTCGAGGCGGCGATCCGCATGGGTTTCGTTGCGCCGCGCTGCGCGGTCTTCGAGGTCGCACCTGAGAAGGGTCGCTCAGCCGTCACCGGCGGTAAACGCGCCCAGGAGATTCATTGAACGGATGAATCTCATCGAGAAGGTGAGGTGTGCGACCGGAAGTTGGAATGGCAATTTTCGAGGGGCCATCGCCAGTTCTCTGTACTAGACTGATCACCACTGATGGATATTGCGCAAAAGCCGGCAGCGGCTTCGTCCCGTGTCGCCTGGACAGTCGTGGTCGGCATCATGCTGGTACAGGCGCTTGTGCTTCACGGCATGGGCCGCATCTGGCTCTGCAGTTGCGGCACGATCCACCTTTGGGTGGGCGACATCCGGTCGGTCGAGATGTCGCAGCAGGTGACCGACTGGTACACCTTCTCGCACATCATCCACGGTATTCTCTTTTATGGGCTGTTGCGGCTCCTCTTGCCGCGCTTGCCGGTTCTGTCGCGGCTTGCCATCGCCGTCGGCATCGAGGCCGCCTGGGAAATCGCCGAGAATACGCCCTGGGTGATCGAGGCGTATCGCCAGCAGGCACTGGCCCGCGGCTATGTCGGCGACAGCATCCTCAATTCGCTGTCGGATACGCTCTCCATGATGACAGGCTTTGCGCTGGCCGCGCTCCTGCCGTGGCGGGTGATCTTCGCTCTCGCGGTTGTGATGGAGGTTGTGGTGGGCTACCTCGTCCATGACAATCTCACGCTCAATGTCTTGAACTTCATCCACCGCTTCCCAGCCATCGAGGCTTGGCAGTCGGCGGTGCAGTAGCGAGGTTGGGACGGGAACCTTGCCGGCGCCACGGCGTTGGCATGGCATTCCGTACCGGAGACTGGGCTCGGGACGTTCTGGCACGTCCCGAATTTTGGTGTTTCTGAAAGGCAGGGAGGGCAGCATGAATGATGTGGCGACCAAGGACGGTACCTCCCTCGACCAGCTCTGCATCAACACCATAAGGACGCTGTCGATCGACGCGATCCAGAAGGCCAATTCCGGGCATCCCGGCACGCCGATGTCGATGGCGCCGGTCGCCTATACGCTGTGGCAGAAATTCCTGCGCTTCGATCCCGAGGATCCAATCTGGCCGAACCGCGATCGTTTCGTCCTGTCGGCTGGTCATGCCTCGATGCTGCTCTATTCGTTATTGCATCTCACCGGCACGAAAGCGGTCGACGCCAAGTACGAGACCCTGGGTCAACTCTCGGTCAAGCTGGAGGACATCGAGCGCTTCCGTCAGCTCGACAGTAAATGCACCGGCCATCCCGAGTATCACCTCACTTCGGGTGTGGAGACCACCACCGGTCCGCTGGGCCAGGGCTGCGCCACCAGCGTCGGCATGGCGACAGCGGGCGTGTGGATGGCGGGCCATTTCAACAAGCCCGGCTTCACGATGTTCGACTACGACGTCTACGTGCTGTGCGGTGACGGCGACATGATGGAGGGCGTGTCGAGCGAGGCCGCCTCCCTTGCGGGCCATCTCAAGCTCTCCAACCTGTGCTGGATCTACGACAACAACCACGTGACCATCGAAGGCCATACCGACCTCACCTTCACCGAGGATGTGGGTCGGCGCTTCGCGGCCTATGGCTGGAAGGTGCGGCGCGTTGCCGACGCCAACAATGCCGAGGAGATGTCGAAAGCCGTCACGGCCTTCCGGCGTACCAAGGACGCGCCGACCCTGATCATCGTCGACAGCCACATCGGCTACGGCTCGCCGCACAAGGAGGATACGTCCGAAGCGCATGGCGAACCGTTGGGCGTCGAAGAGGTGAAGCTCACCAAGCGCGCCTATGGCTGGCCGGAGGATGCCCAGTTCCTGGTGCCTGACGGCGTGCGCGAGCATTTCGCGCAGGGCATCGGCCAGCGCGCCGGCAAGCTGCGCAAGGCGTGGCAACGGCGGTTGAATGCTTATGCCAAGGAGCATCCCGAGCTCGCCGATCACATCCATCGCATGCAGACGCGCGAGCTGCCGGAGGGCTGGGACGCCGAGCTGCCAACCTTCCCTGCCGACATGGACAAGGGCGTCGCCACGCGGGTGGCCTCGGGCAAGGCGCTGAACGCGATCTCGCCGCGCTTCCCCTGGCTTTTGGGCGGGGCGGCCGATCTCGGCGGTTCGACCGGCGTGCGGCTCACCTACCAGGGCGCGGGCGAGTTCGAGGCTGCCGACCATTATTCGGGCCGCAACATGCATTTCGGCATCCGCGAGCATGCGATGGCCGCGGTCATGAACGGGCTCGCGCTGTCGAAGGTGCGAAGCTACGGCTCGACCTATCTCATCTTCAGCGATTACCTGAAGCCGGCGCTTCGTCTCAGCGCCATCATGGAAGTGCCGGCGATCTACATCTTCTCGCATGATTCGATCGGCGTCGGCGAAGACGGGCCGACGCACCAGCCGGTGGAGCAGCTGATCGCCTTGCGTGCCGTCCCTGGCCTGATCACGCTCCGGCCCGCCGACGCCAACGAGACGACGGAAGCCTGGCGCGTTGTCATGGCGCTGAAACATCAGCCCGCCTGCCTGATCCTGAGCCGCGGCGCGCTGCCGGTGTTCGACCGCACGCGCTATGCCGCGGCCTCAGGCCTGTCGCGCGGCGCCTATGTGATGGCCGATGCCGAGGGCGGTGATCCCGAGGTGCTGCTGATCGGGACGGGCAGCGAGGTTCGGCTCTGCGTGGCCGCCTACGAGGATCTGAAGAAGGAAGGGGTGAAGGCCCGTGTGGTCAGCATGCCGTCCTGCGAGCTGTTCGAGCAGCAGGACCAGGCCTATCGCGACCAGGTGCTGCCGCCCCATGTCAAGGCGCGGGTTTCGGTTGAAGCTGGTTCTGTCCTGGGCTGGGATCGCTATGTCGGTGAACGTGGCGCCAAGATCGGCATGCACACGTTCGGTTCGTCGGCTCCGCTCAAGGACCTGATGACCAAGTTCGGTTTCACGCCGGACGCCGTGCTCGAGGCGGCCCGCCAGCAGATTGCCGAGGCGAAAAAGTAGCGGAGACGAAGATGCAGCTTGGGGTGATCGGGTTGGGCCGCATGGGCGGAAACATCGTGCGGCGGCTGACCCGTGCCGGGCATGACTGCGTGGTGTTCGACCAGAACGCCGCGACGGTTAAGGGGCTTGTGGGCGACCGCATCCAGGGCGGCAACGACCTGGCCGATCTCGTGAAAAAGCTCGGCAAGCCGCGCACGGTTTGGGTCATGCTGCCGGCGGGGGAGATCACCGAGAACACGGTCAACCAGCTCGGAACGCTGCTGGAGCGCGGTGACACCATCATCGACGGCGGCAATGCCTTCTTCCAGGACGACGTGCGCCGCGCCAAGGCGATGAAGCAGAGGGGCATTCACTACGTCGATTGTGGTACGTCGGGCGGCGTTTGGGGCCTGGAGCGCGGCTACTGCCTGATGATCGGTGGCGAGAAGGAGGTCGTGGACCGGCTCGATCCGATCTTCGCCACCTTGGCGCCGGGCGAGGGCAAGATCGACAAGACGCCATTTCGCGAGAAGCGCGATCCCCGTGTCGAGCGCGGTTACCTCTATTGCGGTCCCGCGGGCTCCGGCCGGTTCGTGAAGATGGTCCATAACGGCATCGAGTACGGCATCATGCAGGCCTATGCCGAAGGTTTCGAGATCATGCAGAAGGCGACTTCGAAAGAGGTGCCGGAGGAGCGACGCTACAACCTCGACCTTGCCGACATTGCCGAGGTCTGGCGGCGCGGCAGCGTGATCAGCTCCTGGCTGCTCGACCTCACCGCCCTATCGCTCGCCGAGGACCCGGTGTTGTCCAAGTACTCCGGCGTGGTGGAGGATTCCGGCGAAGGGCGCTGGACGGTCAACGCGGCGATCGAGGAGGCGGTGCCGGCCGATGTGCTCTCGGCCGCGCTCTACGCCCGCTTCCGCTCGCGCGACAAGGAGGGCACGGCGAACAAGCTCCTGTCGGCCATGCGTCATGCCTTCGGCGGACACGTGGAGCCGAAATGACGGGAGCCGGCAACGGCAAGGCGCAGCCGGCGCCTCCCTGCACGCTGGTGATCTTCGGCGCGACGGGCGATCTCACGCGCCGACTGCTTGTGCCGGCCCTGCGCAATCTCAAGCGCGATGGGTTGCTGTCGGATAATCTTGCGCTGATCGGTCTCGCGTCACGCGACATCGGTGATGATGGCTTCCGCAAGCATTTGAGCGACGGCATGGCGCAGTTCAAGGCGGGCGCGGGCGGCGCCGACGTCGGCTGGTTCACCGAGCGCGCCTATTACCTCAACGGCCGGTTCGAGGATCCCGGCGTCTTCCAGTCACTTGCCCGCAAGCTCAAGGAAGCCGAGGCGACCCACGGGACAGCGGGCAATGTCCTGTTCTACCTCGCGACGCCGCCCAGCGAGTTCGCCGTCATCGTGGACCAGCTCGGCAAGGCAGGGCTCACGCGCGAAACCGACGGCCAGTGGCGCCGGGTGATCATCGAGAAGCCGTTCGGGCACGACCTTGCCTCCGCGGTGGCGCTCAACAAGGAGATTCTGAAGACGCTGGACGAGGGTCAGATCTACCGGATCGACCACTATCTCGGGAAGGAGACCGTCCAGAACATCATGGTGTTCCGCTTCGCCAACGGCTTCGTCGAGCCGTTGTGGAACCGCGATCACATTGACAATATCCGTATCACTGTGGCCGAGACGGTGAGCGTGGAACAGCGCGGACGCTTTTACGACCGCACCGGCGCGTTGCGTGACATGGTGCCGAACCACCTGTTCCAGCTCCTGACGCTGATCGCCATGGAGCCGCCGAGCGGATTCACGGCCGATGCGCTGCGCAGCGAGAAATCAAAAGTGCTGGATGCCGTGCATCGCCTCAGTCCAGAGGCGGCTCGTCGCAATGTCGTGCGCGGCCAGTACGGCGACGGCGTCGTCGGCGGCAAGACGATCGTGCCTTATCGCCAGGCACCCGACGTGCCCGCGCAATCCACGACCGAGACCTATGTCGCGATGAAGCTCGCGATCGACAACTGGCGATGGGCGGGCGTGCCGTTCTACCTGCGCACCGGCAAGGCTCTTGCAAGCCGCCGCAGCTATATCACCGTTCAGTTCAAGCAGGCACCGTTGGCGCTGTTCCGCGACACGCCGGTCGAGCGCCTGCCGCCCAACGACCTCACCTTGCACATCCAGCCCGACGAAGGCGTCACCCTGCGCTTCGGCGTGAAAATGCCCGGTCCGGCGGTGCGCATCGACGGCGTCGATCTCAAGTTCAATTACCAGGATGCGTTCGAGACCACGCCGAGCACGGGCTACGAGACGCTGGTCTACGACTGCATGACGGGCGATGCGTCGCTGTTCCAGCGCGCCGACTCGATCGAGGCCGGCTGGCGCGTGGTCCAGCCCGTGCTCGACGCCTGGAAAGCGGAGGGCGCGACCAACCTGCCGATCTATCAGGCCGGTAGCTCGGGACCGGAGGAGGCCAACCAGCTCCTGCGCCGCGACGGCCGTCGCTGGCGCGCGATCTCCGCCGACGGCCTCGGAGACGACTGATGAGTTCTCGTATCTCGGCGCTGATCTCCGATGTCGATGGCACGCTGGTCACGACCAACAAGGTTCTGACCGAGCGTGCCCGGAAAGCGGTGGCGGATCTGCATCGGCTGGGCATTGCCTTCGCGATCGTGAGCGCGCGGCCGCCCGAAGGCATGCGCATGTTCGTCGAGCCGCTCGGCCTGTCGCAGGTGATGGCAGGCTTCAATGGCGGCGCCTTCGTGCGACCAGACCTGACGCTCCTCGAGGAGCGGGTGCTGGCGCCCGACGTGGCGCGTCGTGCGCTTGCGCTTCTCGATAGCAAGGGCATCGACGCCTGGGTGTTCGCGCACGGCCGCTGGATCATTCGCAATCCCAAGGGACCCAAGGTCGACCACGAGGCGATGACGGTGCAGTTCGGGCCGACGGTGGTCAGCGACTTCGGTTCGGCGCTCGATGCCGTCCACAAGCTGGTCGGCGTCAGCGACGACCACGCGTTTCTCGCCCGCTGCGAGGTCGAGATGCAGGGCAGGATCGGCGGATCGGCGGCGGTTGCGCGATCGCAGGCCTATTACCTCGACGTCACCCATCCGGAGGCCAACAAAGGCGACGCCGTGCATACGCTTTCGAAGCTGATGGGTGTGCCGATCGAGGAGGTCGCGGTCATTGGCGACGGCTTGAACGATATCGCGATGTTCGCGCAAAGCTCGCTCAGCATCGCCATGGGCAATGCCAGCGACGAGGTGAAGGCGAAGGCACGCTTCGTGACCAGTTCGAACGAGGACGAGGGGTTCGCCCGCGCCGTCGAACGATATCTGCTCGCACCGCTGCGCGAGGGAGCGGCATGACCGAGCGGCCGGTCCTCGTCGCGCCCTCGATCCTGTCGGCCGATTTCGGGCGGCTCGACGCGGAGGTGCGGGCGGTCGATGCGGCCGGCGCTGACTGGATCCATGTCGATGTGATGGACGGCCGTTTCGTGCCCAACATCAGCTTCGGCCCCGTGGTGGTCGAGGCAGTGCGGCGGGCGACGAAGAAGCCGGTTAACGTGCATCTCATGATCGTCGAGCCTGAGCGCTATCTCGAGGATTTCGCCAAGGCCGGCGCCGACCATCTCCTGGTGCAGGCCGAGCCATCCTCGACCATCCATCTGCATCGCGTGCTTTCGCGGATACGCGACCTGGGCAAGAAGGCTGGCGCGGTGCTCGACCCGGCAAGCCCGATCGACTGGATCGAATACGTTCTACCGCTCTGCGACATCATCCTGGTGATGACGGTCAACCCGGGTTTCGGGGGCCAGAAGTTCCTGCCCGAGATGCTGCCCAAGATCCGGAAGCTGCGTTCCGTTTGCGAGGCGCAGGGCCTCAATCCGGTGATCGAGGTCGACGGTGGGCAGAACTGCCAGCATGCCGGCGAGGCGGTCGCGGCCGGTGCGAATGCCATTGTTGCGGGCTCGGCAATCTTCGGCGCTAAGGATTATGCTGCGGCCATCGCGGCCATTCGCGCAGGACGGTGCCCATGACCAAAGCTCCTACGGCCAAGCCACTTACGACCAAGCCGATCATCGAAGTCGCCGATGACGCCCAAGCGCTGGCGGAGCTTGCGGCCGACTGGCTGCTGGCCCAGGCGCAGGCGAAGAGCGGCACCTTCAGCGTGGCGCTCTCCGGCGGATCGACGCCACGGCGGCTCTATCAGCTGCTGGCGAGCGCGCCGCGCCGGGACCTGTTTCCCTGGAACCGCACCAGCTGGTTCTGGGGCGACGAGCGGTTCGTTCCATACGACGACGAAGCCAGCAATTACCGCATGGTGCGCGAGGCGATGCTGGCCCGCGCTCCGGTGCCGCCGGGGAACATCCATCCGATGCCGACGGAAGGCCTCGCGCCCGACGCGGCCGCATCGGTCTACGAGCGGACGCTGAAGCAGTTCTACGGCGCTGACGACCTTGCCGCCAACAAGCCCTTGTTCGATGTGGTGCTGCTGGGGCTCGGCACCAACGGCCATACCGCGTCGCTGTTTCCCGGCATGGCGGTGCTGCAGGAGCGCCGCCGCTGGGTCGGCACGATGACCGATCCGGAGGCAGGCACCCGGTTGACGCTCACCTATCCGGTGCTGGAGAGCTGCCGCGAGGCTGCATTCCTGGTGGCGGGCGCGGACAAGCGCGCGGTGCTACGCCAGGTGCTGGATGGCGACGCTTCCCTGCCGGCCGCGGTGTTGCGGCCGCAGGGTACGCTGCGCTTCTTCGTCGATCGCGCCGCATCTGGCGACGGCCGGTCGTGATCGCGACGGTAGACATTGCATCGTTGAAGCAGGCGGCGGCGATGCGGGCCGTCACCGAAGTGCAGGATGGCATGGTGGTCGGGCTCGGCACTGGCTCGACGGCTACGTTCGCGGTCGAAGCCCTCGCGAAGCGCGTCTCGCAGGGCCTTCGCATCGTCACCGTGCCGACTTCCGAACGCACGCGCGCGCTTGCGCAGAAACTCGGCGTGCCGCTCGCGCCGGTCGGTGATTGGCCTGCCATCGATCTCGTCATCGACGGCGCCGACCAGGTCGAACGCGGCAGCCTTGTTCTGATCAAGGGTCTGGGCGGTGCCTTGCTGCGCGAAAAGATCGTGGCGAGCTCGGGAAAACGCATGATCGTCGTGGTGGACGAATCGAAGATCGTGGATCGGCTGGGCGGGCAGACGCCGCTGCCGGTGGAGATCGTGGCCTTCGGGTGGCAGGGCACAATTGAACGTCTAGAGACTCTTGGTGTGCAACCGAAACTGCGGGTCACGGACGATCGGCCGTTCGTCAGCGACGGCGGCAATCACATCGCCGACTGCCACCTGGCCGAGATTGCCGATGCGCGCGATCTGGAGGCGAAGCTTTCGCGTATCGTGGGCGTGATCGAGACCGGCCTGTTCGTCGGCCTGGCCTCGATGGTGGTGGTGGGCGGTTCGACTGGCATCGAGGTCATGAAACGATGAACGCAAACGACGGCGGCCCCTTTACGCTGGGGCTCGATATCGGCGGCACGGGGCTCAAGGCTTCGGTGCTGGACAGGAACGGGCAGATGACCGTGGATCGCGTGCGGGTGCGGACGCCCAAGGGCTGCACGCCCACGCAGATGGTCGAGACGCTGGCGAAACTGGTGCAACCGTTGCCTGCTTTCGACCGCATTTCGATCGGCTTTCCCGGCGTCGTGCGCGATGGCAGCGTGGTGACCGCGCCGAACCTCGGCACCGACCGTTGGCATGGCTTCCCGTTGCAGCAGAAACTCGGAGAGCGGCTCGGCAAGCCGGCTCGGCTTTGCAACGATGCCGAGGTGCAGGGGCTGGGGATCATCGCGGGCCATGGGCTCGAAGTGGTGCTGACGCTCGGCACGGGGGTCGGCAGCGCCGTGTTTGCGTCGGGCAGCATGACGCCGCATCTCGAGCTCGCGCATCATCCGATCCACAAGTCGGAAACCTACGACGAGTACCTCGGCGCCGCGGTGCGCAAGAAAATCGGAACCAAGAAATGGAACCGGCGCGTGATGAACGCTATCGGGATCGTGCACACGCTGTTGAACTACGACACGCTTTATCTTGGCGGCGGCAATGCTGCCAACGTCGACAAGAAGAATCTGCCGCAGAACGTGAAGATCGAGCCCAACGACAAAGGCATCATCGGCGGCATCCGCCTGTGGGACGACACGATCTGGCAATCCGCCCGCGACATGGGCCACGGCAGCGGCTGAATGCCGCTACGAGACGATCCGCACCGACGGCGTGCCGGCTTCGGCCCGGCCGATGATGCGCGCGCCCGGGCTGCCGGACTGATGGATGGTCCGCAGGATCGCATCCGCCTTGCTGGGTGCGCAGGCGACCAACAGGCCGCCCGAGGTCTGCGGATCGGCAAGCAGATGGCGCCGCCATTCCGGCATTCCCGCTGGCAGGACGACGTCGTGGCCGTAGCTTGCCCAGTTGCGATGCGAGGCGCCGGTGACATGGCCCTGCTGGGCGAGCGCCGCAGCATCGGTCAGCAACGGCACGGCGTCGGCCTCGATCGCAAGCGTGAGCTTGGAGCCGCGCGCCATTTCCAGCCCATGGCCCAGCACGCCGAAGCCCGTGACGTCGGTGATGGCATGGACATCCTTGTCGCTCGAAAGCTCGGCGCCAACCTTGTTGAGGAGCGTCGTGGTGTCGATCATCTCCTGATAGGCCTTGGGCGCGAGCACGCCCTGCTTGATCGCGGCTGAATAGATGCCGACGCCGACCGGCTTGGTGAGGATCAGCGCGTCACCCGGCTGGACGCCGAAGTTGCGCCGGACCTGGTCGGGCCGGCAGGTGCCGATCACGGCGAGGCCATAGACCGGTTCGGGACAGTCAATCGAATGGCCGCCTGCGACCGGAATGCCGGCTGTGGCGCAAACCGACGCGCCGCCCTTCAGGATCTCGCGCACCATCTCGGTCGAGATCTTGCCCAGCGGCATGCCGAGGATGGCCAGCGCCATCACCGGCTTGCCGCCCATGGCATAGACGTCGGAGATCGCGTTGGTGGCGGCGATGCGGCCGAAATCGAACGGATCGTCGACCATTGGCATGAAGAAGTCGGTCGTCGCGATGATGCAGGTGTTGTCGTCGACTTGCCATACCGCGGCATCGTCGGAGGTTTCCGTGCCGACCAAAAGCTGTTTGTACACGGCCGCTGCCGGCTGATCGGCCAGCAGTTCCTGCAGCACCGACGGTGCGAGCTTGCAACCGCAACCGCCGCCATGAGCCAGGCTCGTGAGCCGAACTTGATACGTGTTCATGTCGATGACTCCCGTTGGCCGGGAGAATAGCACCTGGCAGGCTGTAGGGGAGTCTCCTTCAGGTTCAGGCCGGCAGCGCCAGCGGGGCCTGGTCGACGCGGAAGGCGGCGATGCGCCGGGCCTGCCGGGCACCGAGCGGGAGGACGAAGGGCAGCAGGAGGTCGCGCAGGAAGATGGAAACCGGGCCATTCGCCAGTTTCCGCGCGCCGCTGCGCCTTGCGACCTCCATGACGGTGCGCGTCCGCGCCTTGCGCAGGAACTCGAAGCGCTTGAAGGCCGCCACCGGCTTCGTCGCATCGTCGAGGCAGGCCGCGAGCACCACGGCGTCCTCGAGCGCCATCGACGCGCCCTGGCCGGCGTGCGGCGCGACGGCGTGTGCGGCGTCGCCCAGTAGCACCACCCGCCGCGTGTGCCAGGTGGCAAGCGGCGGCAGGTCGTTGATGGGATAGTAGCGCTCCATGGCCGGCACGGCGGCGAGGATGCAGGGGATCGGATCCGGATCGCTCTCATGCAGCGAGCGCAGAAAGGCCATGTAGACGACCGGATCGGCAACTGGTGCAAGGTCCCGCTCGGCAAGCGGATAGGAGTTGAACCAATAGACCGGCCCGTTACCTTCCTTCTGGTAACCGAAGTAGGCGCGCCGGCCGAAGGTCATGCGCATGACGCCGCCGGTCGACGGCACGTCGGGTACAAATCCCACGCCGCCCGTGCCGACGAGGCCGGTGTAGCGCGGTGTCGGCAGGTCGGGAAAGACTGCCGCGCGCACGGCAGAGCCGAGCCCGTCGGCCGCCGCGACCATGTCGAACGTGAGGGGAGCCGAGCCCTCGAAGGACAAGGTCACGTTCGCCTCCGATTCGCTGACGGCGGTGAGGCGCGTGTCGTAGTGCAACTCCACGCCGGCCAGGCGCGCCGCATCGATCAGGATTCCGATCAGCGTGCCGCGGCCGATCGTGACGCTGTCCGCGATCCCGTCCGAGCCGTCGCCGGTCCAGTCCACAAGGCCGAGGTTGCGGCCATGGTGATTGCAAAGCTCCACCGCCCGCGTGGCAAGACCGGCATTGACGGTGCGACGGTCCGCGCCCAGCGCACGCAGGGCGCTCAAGCCGTTGGGCGCAAGAGTGACGAAGGCGCCCTCGGTCCGGCAGGCTTCCTCGTTGCGCGCCTCGAAGACGACCGGCCGGTAGCCGCGCCGGGCGAGCAGGGTGGCGAGGGCGAGGCCGGCCATGCCGGCACCGCAGACAGCAATGGAGGAGGCGGGGCGAAAGGCCTGGACTGTCATGATGGTCGCTCCTTCGGCGTGACCTCGCGTTGCGTGCCAGCGGTCACGGTTTATATTTGACGTGTCTGATGATACGGTGATTGAATAATTAGATGATCGAAATAAATAAGTCAAGAGAGGAGCGCACGCGCCTGAAAGGGGAGCTCGTCTCCGCCCTCATGCGCTGGCAGGAGGCGACACAGCTCTTCGACGAGACGGTGGGCGAGCGGCTCGGCCTCACGGCGGCCGAGCGCCATTGCATGTCCTTTCTCGTCGAGGGGCCGCAACCGGCCGGGGCGATCGCCGAGACGATCGGCCTCACGCCGGCCGCGGTGACGTCGCTCGTCGATCGTCTGGAAGCGCGGGGATTCGTGGCACGGCAGCGCAACGAGGCCGACCGCCGCCAGGTCCTCGTCGCGCCGACCGAGGCGGCGACCAAGATAGGCGAGCGCTACTACGGCCAGATCGCGCAAGAGGGCGAGGCGATGCTCGATACGATGAGCACGGCCGAGCTTGCTATCGTGAAGAAGTTCATAACGGTCGCGCTCGAGCTCCAGCAGCGCCAGATCGAGCGCATCCGCAACGACAAGGCCAAGCCGCCCGCCGGCCTCAAGCCGCGGCGTTAGAGGCCGACCTCACCCTGAGGGGGCGCCCCTCATACTTCGGGGTAAACTCCGCTGCCGTCTCGAAGGGTGGCAACAGCATTGTTGTGGCCCACCCTTCGAGACACGGCCTGTGGCCGCTCCTCAGGGTGAGGTCGTAAAGCTGATCACTCGTAGAAATCGGGTGAGTGCTTCACGCTCTGGAAGGTGGGCAGGTCATGATTGATCCAGAGCAACGCCTTCTTGTCGGCCACGAGCTTGGCGAGCCGAGCGTGCGAGGCGTGCGTCTGGTCGGCGCTCACATTCATCGACGGCACGCGGTCATTGTCCCAGTTGTCCTTGAAGTGCGAGGCATCGCCCGTCAGCACGATCCAGCCGGTCTTGGCCAACTGCACCAGCAGCGACTGATGACCCGGCGTGTGGCCCGGCGTCGAAATGATGGTCACGCTGCCGTCGCCGAACACGTCGAGGTCGCCCGTGAGCTCGCGCGTCGGGCGGTCCTTCTTGAACGGCGCGGGTTTGCCGGGTGCGAAGGCCCAATCGAGCTCGGCCTTCTGGATCAGGAGCGTCGAGGTCGGGAACAGGTCGACATTGCCGACATGATCGCCATGGGTGTGCGAGACAGCGACGAAGGCGATGTCGGCCGGCTTCACCTTCACTTCGTCGAGCTGGGCGGCAAGCTTCTTGGCGCGGCTCGCCGTGCCGACCGGCGTGGTCACCGGCTTGTCCGCGACCGAGTCGGGAAAACCGGTGTCCCACAGGAGCCACTGCGTGCCGTGACGGATCAGATAGCAGTTGTCGGAGAACTCGATCGGCTTGCCGACATTGACGCCCGGCGACCAGCGCGACTGGTCTGTCGCGGCGTTGTGCCCGCAATCCATGACGTAAAGCCGATCCGCGGTCTGTGCCGCCGCCGGCAGCGCGATGGCCATAGCGACCGCCGCTCCGAGAAGCAGTTGATGGATGCGCATGGGCTCCTCCCCCGAAGTTTTCCCGCCCCGTCATCGGGGAAGGAAAACCTAACGAAGCTGCCGGGAGACTGTACTCACTTTTACGGGACCGGCTGCTCGTCGAGCCATCGGCGCGCTTCGTGGATCTCGCGGAAGATTGCGAGCGGGCGGCTGACCTTGGCTGCTTCGGCAAAGATCGTCGCCTGGGCATAACTCTCGTCGGTAGAGGCCACGATCGCCAATGGGCCGATCTGGCCATGCTGCGCGTAGTACATGACCCGCGCGCCCAGTGCCTTCAGGTTCTCCTCGCTGAGCGCGGCAGGCGTGTGCGTGATCTCGAAGATCTTGCGATAGGACATGCCGCCCTCGGCGGTCACGCCAACAAAATATTGCTCGATATCCGCGACGGTGACGTCATCCCTCGCGACGGCAATCACCAGCCGGGAGGGATGGGAAATGGTCCACTGAACGGGCATCCGTCACGCGAAGCCACCCGACTCAGGCGGCAGAACCATGAGGGGTGGCTGCCTCGGCAAGGCAGCGGCGCTGACCGAGCGCCGTCAATTGGATGCGGCCGTCGCTTTCTTCGACCAGCGCCAGCTGCTTCAATCGCTCCACGGAACTCGATCGCAGATTTCCGGGCGTCGAGATGCCATTCGCCACACGCCGCAAAGCCGTCGCTTCGTTGGGGCTGAGCGGGGCGATCAAGCCGCGTTCCATTGGCACCTCCTGCTCATCAAGGATATCAAAGCGCGTTAGGGCGGCGGCGGCAACAGGTTCAATGTGAAGAGACTGTTGCGGCTACTACTTGCCTCGCCGGTGCAAGAACGAGCGCAATACCGACGGAGAAGGGAAGCAAGTGATGGGAATCGTTACCGAGGCGGAATATCGATACAACATGCTGATCAAGACCTTCGCCTCGCGGCCGGAACCGGCGTTCGAGACGGAGAGTGAGCAGACCGAAGTCTGGGGACAGAATTGGGGCTGCAACAGCGATGTCGGCAATCTGCGCAAGGTGCTGATGCACCGCCCGGGCGATGAGCTGAAGGTCGTCGACCCGGCCAAAAAGCTGCCCGACATCGGCGCCTACGGCGATCCCGAGACCGGCTGGTACTGGCGTGGTGACGTCGCGCCCGACCTCAAGTCGATGCAGGAGCAGCACGACAGGCTGGTCGAGGCCCTGCGCGAGGAGCAGGTCGAGGTCGTGTTTCTCGACCAGTGCGCGGCGGGCAAGATGAAGTCGATCTACACACGCGACTCGGTGATTGCGGTGAACGGCGGCGCGATCGTGACGCGCCTGGGTCCGCCGGTGCGGCGCGGCGAGGAGCTACCCGTCACCCGCACGCTGGCCAGGATGGGCATGCCGATCCTGCGCACCATCCACGGCACCGGCATCATGGAAGGCGGCAGCTTCGCCTTCATCACGCCCAGGGTCGCGGTGGTCGGCATCTCGAGCCGCGTCAACGAGGAAGGTGCGCGCCAGCTCGAGGAGGTGCTGAAGGTGCAGGGCGTCGAGCTCCTGCGCGTGCATCTCACCGGCTATCGCCTCCATATCGACGGCAATTTCGTCATGATTGACGTCGACACGGCGCTGATCAATCCGACGCAACTTCCCTTCACCTTCCTGGAGAAGCTGAAGGAGCTCAAGATCCGCACCATCGAGGTCTGCCCCGACGATCCGGCCTGGACCATCAACTGCCTGGCGGTACGGCCCGGCCGCGTGCTGATCGCTGACCCGGTCAGCGACCGCACGCTCGACAAGTTGAACGATGCAGGCATCTCGATCCGGGTGGTGCCCTACGATAAGGTCTGTCTCGGCGGCGGCGGCATCCACTGCTCGACAGGCCCGCTGATTCGCGATCCGATCTGAAGGAGTGGGCAATGGAGCAACGCAAGTTCGATGCGCAGGAATGGGAGGTCCGCTGCGATCTCGCGGCGGCCTATCGCCTGGTCGCCCATTACGGCATGGACGATCTCGTTTTCACCCACCTCTCGGCGCGCCTGCCGGGCAAGGAGCATCGCTTCCTGCTCAACCCCTACGGGTTGATGTTCGACGAGATCACCGCCTCGAGCCTCGTCGTGGTCGACCCCGAGGGCCATGCCGTCGAGAAGGAAGACGAGTCCAAGATCAACAATGCGGGCTTCACCATCCATTCCGCCGTGCACATGACCCGCGACGATGCGCAGTGCGTGATGCACACCCACACCACCGCCGGCATGGCGGTGGCGGCGCAGGATCAGGGGCTGCTGCCGCTCAACCAGATGTCGATGGCATTCTATGACGGCGTCGCCTATCACGACTACGAAGGCATCGCGCTCGACCTCGACGAACGCGAGCGGCTGGTGAACGATCTCGGGGCCAAGGACGTGATGATCCTGAAGCATCACGGCCTGCTCACGGTCGGCCGCACCGTCGCCGAGGCGTTCCACAACATGTATTACATGGAGCAGTCCTGCCGCATCCAGATCGCGGCCACCCAGGGCGGGCAAAAGGTTACCGTGCCGTCCGGCAACGTCGCCGCTCACACGGCGGCGCAGTTCAATCGCAATCCCGCCACCAAGGGCCAGCGCTCATGGACGGCGCTGCGCCGTAAGCTCGACCGTATCAGTCCGGATTACGCGAGCTGACGCCAGCAAAAGGTCCCTCGGCTTCGCCTCGGGATGACACCATCTTTGTCGTCGGCGTAGTGCGCCCTCTCAAAAATTCGTGTCATCCCGAGGCGAAGCCGAGGGATCTTTTCCTTCTAACTCAGGACTTGAAAGCTTGGCGGGCCAGCAACCGCCAGCCTGAGCTCTGCTTCTGCCAGACCTGCAGGATGCCGATCTTGGACACAGTCCAGGTGCCGTCGCCGGGGCCGCTTTCGCCCATCCAGGAATGGCGCACGATGGCGTCGTTGCCGGCGATGACGATGGTCTGCTTGGAAAGCTCGATCGACTTGTAGACGGTCTTCTTGCTGACGATCGTGTCGACGAAGGCTCCTTTGTCCTGGACCAGGCCACTCGAATGACCGTAGCTCAGTTGATCGGCAACGAGCGCTTCGAGCTTGGCCTTGTCGGCCGCCAGCATCGCCTTGGTGAATTCGATGACGGCGTCGGCGACGGCAGCGACAACCTCCTTGTCCTTGTTGTCCTTATCCTTGTCCTGGGCTGTCGCGCTCGTTCCATTGAACGCAGTGACGGCGGAAGCCAGCAACGCGCTGTAGGCTAGATTGCGGCGGCTGATCGTCATTGCATTCCTCCAAGAGCCCGAATTTCGAGCGATCGGCCAAGACGTTAGCACAGGACTCTCATGACAGACGCCGTGAATGTTCGCCGAGTTCGGCCTTCGCCGCATGCCGTCGATGCACCATCGTCAGGGGCGTTGTCGTCAGGGACGGTTGTTCTGGCCGTGATCATGGGTCGCATATTGGCCGTCCGCGCCCGGCACGTCCTTGCAGCTGGAGATCGACACGATTGCGAACAGTATGAGTGTGATAGCCGTCAGTCTTGTCATCCCGCGCTCCCGGTTCTCAATAGGTCGTGAGAATGTAGGCAAGGTAGGCGATCGGAAAAGCAGCAGAGAGCCCTATCGCTCCCCAAAATAGCAACGGCTGCCGCCCGCGGTCGATCACGATGCGGCCGATCTCCAGCCGGCCGTGGCCCAGGGCGCGGACGATCACCCAGCCGCCCAGGGCGGCGAGGGCCACCAGGATGACGAAGACGTCGCCCGGCAGATCGGTTTCCGTTTGCCCGTTCATCGGAGGTTAGAGGCCGGCATGGTTCAGACAGGCATGGTTCAGACAGGCATGGTTCAGACAGGCATGGTTCAGACAGGCATGGTTCAGACAGGCATGGTTCAGACAGGCATGGTTCAGACAGGCATGGTTCAGACAGGCATGGTTCAGATCAGGTAGATCCGGTCGGGAAGCTCGTCTCGGTCGCCCTCGGTGGCCGGGAAGTGTGTCGCCAGCACGCCGGCGCATCTGTCGATCGCGGCAACGAAGCCGTCGGCGATCCGCCCTTCGCGCATATGGCCGACCAGGGTATCGACCGCCTGTTGCCATTCCGCCTTGGGTACGCGGGCCGCGATGCCATCGTCGGCGATGATGCGGGCATAGCGCTCGGCCAGCGACACGAAGATCAGGATGGCCGTGCGCTCCCGGGTCCGCGTGATGCCACGCAGCATGAACTGCTCCATCGCGACGCGGTGCGCGACCGCCCGCCGCGTGGCCCGCGGGATCGACGCCGTGCGGATGCGCGGCTGGCAGAGGATCACGAGCAGGGCGAGGAACGTCGCCACCTGGAGCAACAGGATCTGCCGCACTGCGAGCGCGGTGAACGGCACCAGGACCCAGGGCAATAGCAGGGCGACAATCGCCGCGATCAGAACAGGCAACGCCGTTCCATCCACCGACCGCCGCGCGAGGACGCAGACGATCTCGCCCGAGGTCCGGGCCTCGGCCGCATGGATGGCGGCAGAGATGCGTGCGCTATCTTCGGACTGGAAGGGCATCACCAGCTCCCCGAGGCGCCGCCGCCGCCCGACGATCCACCGCCGCCGGAGAACCCGCCGCCCGACGAGCCGCCCCCGCCAAAGCCGCCGCCGTACCCACCGCCATATCCGCCGCCGCGATAGGAGCCGCCGGAGTTCGCCATGCTCGACAGCAGGATGTTGAAAAAGAAGAAGCGGAAGCCGGGCGAGATGGCGAGCAAGGCGATGAGGCCGAACAGGACCACGACGATGATCCAGTCCGCGGGCACGCCCTGCTCCTGGGTGTCGAGACGCAGGGACGGCCGCTTCTGCCATTCGGACGCATCGGTCGTGAGGACGGTGACGATGTCGTCGACGCCGCGGACGATCCCGCCGCCGAAATCGCCCGCCTTGAACCTGGGCGCGATGGCGTTGGTGATGATCACTTTCGACAAAGCGTCGGTCAGCGTGCCTTCGAGCCCGTAGCCGACCTCGATCCTCACACGGCGCTCGTTGGGCGCGACCAGCAGCAGCACGCCGTTGTTCTTGGTCTTTTCGCCGAGCTTCCAGGTGCGGAACAGCTCGTTGGCATAAGGTTCGATCTCCAGGCCATCGAGCGACTTCACGGTCGCGACCACGAGCTGGATGCCCGATTTGGCCTCGAGATCGACAAGCTTCGGCTCGAGCGTGCTGCGGGTCTCGGCCGGAATGATGTTGGCCTGGTCGACGATGCGCCCGGTGAGAGGCGGGAAGTTGACGGCCAGCGCCGTCGCGGCGAGGCAGAGGCACGCCACGACCAACGCGGCGAGCAATGCCGCGGGGACGGACCGCGGCAGAAAAGGCGCGCGTTCAGAAGGGTAGGAGGCAATGACGCCTGCGCTCATGGCCGACCTGTTCCGCTCGCGCGGATCAGAACTTCACTTGCGGCGGCTTCTGCGCCTCATCGCCTGCGGTGAACTCCGCCATCGGCTTGGCCGAGCGGAAGAAGATCATTGCCCACAGCACGCCGGGGAAGGTCCTGAGCTCTGTGTTATAGGCGCGCACCGCCTCGATATAGTCGCGGCGTGCGACGGCAATGCGGTTCTCTGTTCCCTCGAGCTGGGACTGCAATGCCAGGAAGTTCTGGTTCGACTTGAGGTCTGGATAGTTCTCGCTCACCGCCAGAAGCCGCCCGAGCGCGCCGGAGAGCTGGTTCTGGACGTCCTGGAACTGCTTCAGCTTCGCGGGGTCGGTGAGCTGCGACACGTCGATCTTTATTTGCGTCGCCTTCGCGCGCGCCTCGACCACGGCGGTCAGTACATCCTTCTCCTGCTTGGCATAGCCCTGCACGGTCGCCACCAGGTTGGGAATGAGGTCGGCGCGGCGTTGGTAGTTGTTCTGAACGTCCGCCCAGCGCGCCTTGGCCTGCTCCTCGAGGGTTGGGATGGTGTTGTAGCCGCAGGAGGCCACGGTGAGGAGAACAAGCACCGAGGCAAGCACGGTGCCGGTACGGGTCAGCCACGGGCGCATGGGAGCTCCTGTCCGGTTTGCACAATCGATGACCTGTCCTCGCGAGCGAGCGATGACACACAGGACCATGCCACATCGGCGCGCATCGCGTGTACTTCAGATTTGGCGGGGCCGTCGCCCTCGAGGCCGAGCGTGGCAACGTTCAGGAATTCCGGTTGGCCCTCACGCCGCGAGTGCGGCCTCGCTCACCGGATCGCCAGCGATGCGGCTGTGCCACATCACGCGCGGCTGGGTCATGTCCCAGGGTGTCGCCTGGTGCAGGAGACAGCGGTTGTCCCACACGACGACGTCACCCGCCTGCCAGTCGTGGTGATAAGTGCGCGGCGGCTGGCAGGCGAAGTCGATCAGCCCTTCGAGCAAGCGCGTCGACTGGGCCTTGTCCATGCCGGGAACGTTGTGCGCATGACGGCCGATCAGCAGCGACTTGCGGCCGGTTTCGGGGTGGATCTTAACCAGCGGACGCCGCGGCACCGGCCCGTCATGGAGACCATAGCCGCTATACTCGCCGTCGGACGCCTTGGTCTGATGGCCGAGCTTGGACTGGCTGTAGTGCAGCGAGTGGTAGGCCGAGAGCCCGTCGACCCTGGCGCGCATTTCGGCATCGAGCGCATCGTAGGCGGCGCGCATGTCGGCCCAGCCGGTGCGGCCGCCGATCGTGGGCACTACCTCGGCGCTGAACACCGCGCCCTTGGCCTGCACGGGCATGTAGGTCGAATCGGCATGCCAGCCCATGTTGCCCTTCAGGATCTTCATCATGTCGTCGTTGTCCTGCTCCAGGCGGAGCGAACCGTCGGACTTCACGTTGCTGATCGCCGCCATCTCGAATTCGAGCGGGCCGAAACGCTTGGCGAAGGCGATCTGCTCGTCGCGCTTCAGGAACTGGCCGGGAAAGATCAGCAGCGCATGGTCGAGCCACGCGGCGTGGAGCGTCTGCCACGTCGGCTCATCGAGCTCGGCGATGCGAAAGCCGGTGACGATGGCGCCGAAGGTGCTGGCTTCGAGTGGCTGGATCGAGAGACCCTGGGGCATGGCGTTCTCCGGGTGCCTGTTCCCGCGATTATAGCAGGCTGGAGCACCGGCACGGGCTCTTTCGACGCCTCCGACCCGGTGGGGGTGGCGATCGCGGAGAAGTTCGGCCCGTCTTTAGCCCTATGCATTTTCACATACATCTAAGACAAAAACGTCGGTTGGGGGGCGAGCTTGCAGGGACTGTGCATGCTACAGTCCGCTCTTGAAGCCGGGGCGCACGAGGTGCTGCCGGACTGAGTCTCGCGCGTGTCCCGCTTCGATTGATTGTATGAATTTTTACCAGCGGCTTCGTTGGAAAGTCATTTGATGTTTTTTGATTCGCCGGGCATCGCGATGCTGGCTTCGCAGCCTCGTTTGGCGGGAGTCCGCGACAGGCTTGCCTTCGTGTTCACCCTGTTGCGCGCGGCGCTGGGCAGACGCGGCGTTGCCTTCGCATCCGCGGCGGCTCTTGTCGGCCTGCTGTGCTCCATTGGTGCATTCACCGATCTGGCGATGTCGCTGCGCACGGCCGACGTTACGCATCAGCGCCTCAAGTCGCGCGGCATCTTCGACCTCGACCAGCAAAGTCGCATGTTGATACGCGGCCTGGTCGCGCGGGCGGCGGGCGCGCCAACCCAAGCCGCCGATCCCGAGTCACTGCTGCGGGCATGGACGCGGATGGAAGGCGCGCTGGCGACGTTCTGCGATGGCGAGTCCGGCACGGCGCCCGACATTGCGGGCGCGGTCGGGATCTGCGCGGCCGGCGCCGCGCTGCATGAGAAGCTGCCGCGCGAGCTTGCGCGGCTGGGCCCGCTCGACCGCACGATTGCGCTCGACGTGATGACCGAGGTGATGTCGCTCGGCGCCCGGCTCAACGAAACGAACCTTGCGGAGGCGCGCGAGGCCGACGCGCTCGCTGGACGCATGGCCGGGCACTACGGCCTGTCGCTTGCGGTGCTGGCGATCAGTACCTGCGGCTTCGTTGCCGCGGGCCTGATCCTGATCGTCCTGATTGGCCGCACGTCCGTGCTGTTCCACGCGCAGTGGCGTGATGCGCGTCAGGCGCGGGACAGCCTGAAGGAGACCATCGAGGCGATGCCGGCGGGTGTCGTGCTCTACGACGCCAATGAGCGGCTGGTTTTGTTCAACTCGGCGGCGACCGCGGCCAGCCCGCTGCTCAGGCAGGGCAACGTGATCGGCAAGACCTACGAGCAGATCGCGCGCGAAGCCGCGACGAAGTTCGCCAGGCCCGGGGAATCGCGGGAAGGGACCGCGGAAACCTGGATCGGGCGCTTCCGCAGCAAGGGCGGGGTGGAGGTGAAGCAGGCGGACGATGGCCGTTGGTTTGAATGGCGCGAGGTGGCGACGCGGTCCGGCGCCACGGTCGGGCTCCGGCTCGACGTGACGGAGTTCAAGGAAGCCAAGCAGATTGCCGAGGAGGCGCGCTGGCAATACGAGACGCTCGTCGATTCGCTGATCGACACCGTCTACAAGCTCGACTTCCGCCGCGGCGCGATCACCTTCGCCAGCGCCTCCGCGGCGCGGCTTTTTGGCGTTCCGCCATCCGCCCTGATCGGCAAGCCTTTCCTGGACTACGTGCTGCCGGAGGACCGTGAGAGGCTCAAGGACACGGTGCGTGCCGCGCGCTACACGGCCGATGCCGTGCAACATGCTCAGTTCCGGTTGGTGGCCGCCGACGGGACAGTGAAGCATGTCGAAGACCGCTTCCGGCGCAGCGTGGAAGGCGGCGATGCCGTCGTCTCGGGTGTGCTGCGCGACGTCAGCGAGCGCGTGGCGCTCAGCGCCCGCCTCGACGAGGAGATGGCGCGGCTGCGCTCGATCGTCGAATCGAGCGGGGCGCTCCTGATGCTGACCGACGCCGAGCTGAACGTGGTGATGGTGAACCGCGAATTCGAGAAATTCTGGGACGTCCCGGCCGACGAAATGGTTGGTCGGTCGCTGCGGGAAACCAAGCCGAGCACCGGTCTCGATCCGGTGCAATATGCGCGATGGCGGGCGGGGAGCGATCGCACGCCGGCCCGTTTCGTGCGGACCAGGACCGATGCCCACGGCCGCCTGCGCACGCTCAGCATCACCGCGCGCCCGGTTGCCGACACCCGCGATATCCTGCGCCAGATCGTGTTCCTGGGTGTCGACGACACCGAGCGACTCGAGGCCGAGCAGACGCTGTTCCGCTCCGAACGGCTGGTCACGGTGGGCGAGATGGCGGCGACGGTGGCGCATGAGATCGCCCAGCCGCTGCAGGTCATCGATCTTGCCCGCGCCGCGGCCCAGGAGGAGATCGACCAGGCGAACGACGGGAGTGCGTCGCTCGACAGCGACTATGTTCGCGAACGCCTCGAACGCATCGGCCAGCAGATCGAGCGCGCCAACCGCATCGTGAGCGACCTGCGCAATTTCGTGCGCGGCCATGGGCCGGAAGATGTCTCGCTGTTCAGTCCGGTCACCGCGCTGCAAAGTGCCATCAACCTCACCCAGCATACTTTCAAGCCGGCAGGTCTCGTCACGACGGTGACGCTCACCGATCCTCTGCCGCTGGTGCGGGGCCACATCAGTCGCCTGGAACAGGTGCTGGTGAACCTGATCAACAATGCTCGCGAAGCCGGCGCGAAGACCATCGAGCTCTGCGGCGAGAAGCGGCCGGACGGCGATGGCGGCAGCGTCTACCTCGCCGTCGTCGACGACGGACCCGGAATTTCCGCCGATGTGTTGCCGCGGCTGTTCCACGAGTTCGTCACGACCAAGACATTGGGTGAGGGCACGGGATTGGGCTTGCGCATCTGCCGCCGCATTGTCGAGGAGATGGGCGGCACGATCACCGCTGCCAATCAGCCGAGCGGCGGCGCTCGCTTCGAGATCCGGCTTCCGGCCGTCCTCTAGCCTACCAACCCTGGGGAAGGCTGCCGGCGTTTGCCGTGAGGCGATGCAAATATGCGATTTGCATGCAAATCGCGCCCCTCGATGTGCATAAGTCCAGAAGCCACGAACTGTGTGGCTGGCTCTGCATTGCCGACAAAGCAGCAGACGCGCATCGTCTGTGGATGGGTGCTGCGAGGGACGCAGTGGGAAGGTGGAGGCGCCGGCGACAGATCAGTATGTCGCCGGCGCCACTGGCGGCACAGGTTGGGGTGTGTGCCGGTCAGCACGATCACGGTGATCCCGCCGGGTCACGATAGCCAGTGACCAAAGAGAGAAATGCAAAGCGTCGATCAGTGCTCGCGCGCGGGTTGATCCGCGCGCTGCTTCGCATCGACGCCGGTCTTCATACTGGCAGGCGGTGACTTTGGCGGCTGCGATGCGGCGGGCGGGCCGACGCTCTTGCTCGGCACGATGATCAGCGTGGCGGCGGCTGCAGCTTTCCAGAGATTGGTGAAGATCGGTCTTGTCGCCGCGACTTTTGACGCGGGCGCTTTCGGTCGCAGCAACGCGCGCAGGATCCGAATGGTTTGCGGCCGGTCGCCGGGTTGAAGCGAGAGGGCCCGGTCGATGCCGGAGAGCAACTCGCGCGCATGGCCCGCGGGCGCGAGGGCAGCCAGCGGCTCGTAGCGATCGCCCTGCAGCCGCTCGGCGGCATCGGGTGGCGCGCGACCGGTGATGGCGTAGTGGATGGTCGCGGCGAGTGCATAGACATCGGTCGCGGTGCTCGCGGGTTCGCCGCGAATCAATTCCGGCGCGGTATAGCCCAGCGCCATCAATGCCTGATGTTCGGGCAGCCGTGACGCCATGGCCGCCCGTGCGTTGCCGAAGTCGATCAAGGTCGGCCGGCCGATCAGGTCGAGCATGATGTTGGCGGGCCGTATGTCGCCATGCAGCAAGCCTTCGCCGTGGAGATGTCCCAGGGCTTCGATCAGCGCGTTCAGCAAACGCTCGACCGTAGCGGGCCGCAACACGCCGCCGGTCTTCACACGTTTGTCGAGGCTGGCGCCGGATACCAGGTCGAAGGCGACGCAGGCGGTGCCGTTGGCCTCGAACATGTCGACCGCGCGGACGACAAAGGGCGCCGGCGGCATTTCGCGCAGCTTCACGCCTTCCTCGACGAAGCGCGCGCGGATCCAGTCGAGGTGGCCGGCAAGGCTCGGCGGCTGCGCGACGACATTGACGCCGTCGCGCCGCAGCGCCAGCGTCCACGGCAGGAATTCCTTGATGACGACGTTGCGGCCAAGCTCACGGTCGCGCGCGCGATAGGTAGGCCCGACGGCACCGCAGCCGAGCAGCGATACCACTTCGTAGCGGCCGATCGTGTCGCCGCGCCAGAGAGTTACGAAGGCGGCATCGCTCAGCGGTCGCGCGCGATCGGCCGGCGGGCTCTCCGCCACCGGCGGGAAAGACCCGGGCGATCCGTCGGCATAAAGGGCGACCATTCCGGCTGACCATACGTGCCGACGACCGGCTCGCTGGTGACAAAGTTGAGCCTTAATCGGGGCCTCTCCGATCCGTGCCCGGGCGGCCGTTCGCTCCACCGATCGCAAAGTGGGGTTCCACGCGCAGCGGCGGTCGGAGGCGCTCCAGGCGGGCCCTGAGCGTGATGCGCGCTTTGCGGCCGCGCTCTGCCTCGGGCTCGACGCGATCGTACAGGACGGCCGCGGCGCCGGTCAGGAACAGCACCGCCCAGCAGGTCGGGCCGACGTAGGCGCCGGACGCCTGGCCGAGCACGGCCCAGACTATCCAGCAAAAGGCGACGCTTGGCACGCCCAGCACGAACAACCAGCTGGAAAGGGCTGCCATGATGACGACGCCAAAGAAGATGCCGAGATAGATCCAGTGCAGCCAGAAGTAGTTGATCAAAAGCTCGGTCGCTGGAGAGACCGCGCGCCAGGCCGTCGAATAGGCGGGCGAGCGCGCGTAGATCATGATGACACGCTGCTCGATGAAGGGCTCGCCCGTGATTCCGGCACCGGTGATCGGGTAGTCCCGCATGATCTCACGGGCTGCGATCGTGGGACCCCATACGCGGTAGAAGAAGCTGGGATCGTTGCCGTTCTCGATTTGCTGGAGGCGGTTGTGAAATGCCGACTGGCCGACTATGACGGCCGCCGCCAGGAAGAACGTCGCGACGATGGCGACCTTGAAGAGCCTCAGCACGCTCAGCCGGCCATTCTTGCGACTGGCAAGGAACAACATGTAGGGCAGGATGAGGACGAGCATCAGGGTCAGCGTCGGGCCAGGCATGGCGAAGATGCCGACGCCTACCAGCGCCACGTAGAGGAAGAGCTTCAGGCGCCAGCGACTGGTCACGAACCACACGAAGGCGAAGAGCGAGAAGCAGAAAGTGACGCTGGCCGGTTCCGAGGCGAAGAACTTCGGCCGCACGCGGTTGTACAGCAGCATGTCGCGCAGGTCAGAATCGTATATGCCCTTGCTGTAGAGAACCTGGCGGACCCGGTCGCTGATTTCGCGCAGGCCGGTGTAGTCCTCGAGCACGCAGCCGATCAGGATGAAGACAGAGATGAAAAGGAACAGGCCGGCGATCTGGCTGCGGCGCGCTTGCACCACGGTGAGAAACAGGCCGTAACCGATAGTGATCGAATAGGTGAGCTGGATCACGCCGTTCAGCCGGCGCGACAGGTACGTGAGATCGGGCGCCAGCAGGATCGACACAACGTAGAGGAACAAGATGAGAAGGTAGCCGATGAACGCCTTCTCAGTGATCTGATGCCGTTGCCGCCACAACAGGATGACGCCGGCGATACCGGACGGCGCTGACGGGAACGGCACCTTGTCAGACAGCGCGATCGTGTAGTGGGTATAGAGGCCGATCAAAAAGATGCAGATCAGCAGCATGTCGAAACCATCGATGCCGACGTTCGACGTCACAGTCCGAGCGGTTCGTGGTGCGAACCAATCCGCGTGCGAAAAATGCCGCCGGTCGTCCAGCGCATGGGCCATCCGTCTGAATCCTCTTCAGACCCCAACCTGAACTTTTCTCCGCGGATTTTTATTGGCCCCGGCCCGCAAGCTAGCGCCAGCAGGCACTTATTGACCGATGTTGACCGATGACTAGCACCCCATGCCGTGGTGGACTCGTGTCATCGGTGTGACGCCAGACACTGAATCCCGAGTGGTTGTTCATGCTGCGCGCAAGTTGATTGCATCGAGACGCGGTGCGATTGCACCGCGGCGATTAGGTGTGCGTCAGCCGCTTCGGACCATCGGCGCCGGCGACTGCCGGGCGAGGGCGCAAGACCCCGAGTCGCGACTGGAGATCGATTTGCACGGGAACCGGACGAGGGCGTCGCTCGCCGGCTGCATCTGCCCGCTGGTGCAGAATGGCGGCAGCGCCGGTCAGGAACAGCACCGCCCAACAGGTCGGGCCGACATAGGCGCCGGAGGCTTGACCCAGGATCGCCCACACCATCCAACAGAAAGCCATGCTGGGCACGCCGAGCGCATAGAACCAGCCCGTGAGGGCGAAGGTGATGACAAGCCCGCAGAACAGCCCCAGGTAGAGCCAGTGCATCCAGAAATAATTGACCACGAGCTCGGTCGACGGAGAGACCGCGCGCCAAGCCGTCGAATAGGCGGGAGAACGCGCGTAGAGCTGGATGACATGCTGTTCGACGTAGGGCTCGCCCGTCAGTCCGGCGCCAGCAAGCGGCAGACTCCACAAGGCGTCCATACCGGCAATCGCCGGTCCCTGCACGCGATAGAAGAAGCTGGGATCGTTACCTGCCGAAATGTCCTTCAAACGAGCGGAGAAGACCGACTGGCCAGCGATGATGGCGGCGCAGAGAAGGAAGATGGCGAGGATTGCCACCCTCAGGAGCTTCATGATGTCGAGGCGGCCGTTCTTGCGGCTGGCGAGGAACAGCATGTAGGGCAGGACCATCACCAGCATCAGCATCAGCGTCGGGCCCGGCATCGCGAAGATGCCCACACCTACCAGCGCCACGTAGAGGAAGAGCTTCAGGCGCCAACGGCTGGTCACGAACCAGACGAAAGTGAAGAGCGAGAAGCAGAAGGTGACGCTGGCCGGCTCCGAGGCGAAGAACTTCGGCCGCACGCGGTTGTACAGCAGCAAGTCGCGCAGATCCGAATCGTACACGCCGCTACGATAGATCGCTTGACGAACCTGGTCGCTGATTGCGCGCAGGCCGGTGTAATCCTCGAGCAGACATCCGATCAGGATGAAGACGGCGATGAAGAGGAACAGACCGGCGATCTGTGTGCGCCGCGCCTGGACGACGGTGAGAAACAGGCCGTAGCCGATCACGATCGAGTAGGTGAGCTGGATCAGCCCGTTCAGCCGGCGCGGCAGGAACGTCAGATCAGGCGCCAGCAGGATCGACAAGACGTAGAGAGACATGACGGCGAAGAAGCCGAGCAGAGCGCGCTCGGTGATCTGGTCGCGACGCCGAAACAGCAGGATGAGGCCGGCGATGCCCGCCGGGGCCGACGGGAAAGGAAGCTTCGCCGACAGCAGGATGGTGTAGTTGGTATAGAGGCCGAGCAGGAAAAGGCAGATCAGCGCCATATCCACCCAGCCAATGCCGACCTTGCGCTCCGGCACGGCATCGTCGCTTGCGGTCGCAGCCCATGCAGATTCAGGCTGTGTCCGCCAATCAGTTGGCGCAAAAGTCATCGCGGCCCTTCCCCGGCGCAACGTGACTTGCGCCCCCATACCGCCTGTCTATCACCGCAGGCGTCGTCTCACGCGTGTTCTCGGCGTGGCCAATACGATGTCATCGTTGTGATCGTGCTGAGGCACGCTTGGGGCTGACGACCGTCTACTGAGACGTGCCGGTCGAACCGTCATCGGTCGGCACTGCACGTGCCTTGCCAGTGGTTTTCTGGGTGACGTCGAATTTGGCGAGCGCCGCCTCTGCGCCCTTGAGGATCGTCGGGACATCGCCGCTTGTCAGAAAGCCGCTGGCCGGCGTGTCGTGGGCCTTCTGCCAGGCCGCGATCATCTGCCGCGTGCGAGGGCCGAAGCGGCCGTCGACGCCCCAGGTGTCGAAACCCTGCGCCGTCAGCGCGACCTGCAGACGCTGGCGATCGGGTGGTGCGAGGTTCAGTGCGGTTTCACGTGCTTCGGCGCGCGTCGGCTCCAGCGTTTCGTCATACGTCGCGACGGCTGCCGTGGCCTGCTTCAGGAGAGCCTGCACCTGCAGCGAGGTCAGAAAACCGGTCGGCGCGTCGCCGCGGCTCGTCTGCCAGAGAGCGATCATCTCGCGGGTTCGCGGGCCGAAGATGCTGTCGACCTCGCCGGGATCGTAGCGCAGCGATGCCAGTGCCACCTGCACATGCTGGCGATCGAGGGTGGTCAGACGCAGCGCCACCTCGTTGGCTTCGGCGTGCCGCGGGTCCTGCAGCGCATCGAAGTCGGCAATGGCCTGCGGCGGCGCGTCCTTGAAGATCGTCTGGATCTGATCCGTGGTGAGGAAACCGGTCGGCGGCTGCTTGTGGCCCTGCTGCCACTGCGCGATCGCCTTGCGGGTCTGCTCGCGCAGCAAGCCATCGAACTCGCCGACGTCGAAGCCGAGGGCGTTCAGCGCCACCTGTACGTGCTGGCGGTCGATCCGCGACAGGCGCAGCGCTGTTTCGTCAGCCTCGGCCGCCTTGAGATCGAGTGTCTCGGCGAGGCGCTTGGCCGCCGCCTCGGCGAGCCGCTTGGCCTCGGCCTCCGCTTCGGCCTGTCGCTTGGCCTGGGCCGCGGCGTCGGCGTCGCGCTTGGCTGCCGCTTCGGCCTCGAGCTTCTTCAGGATGGCCTGCTCTTCGTTCTGACGGCGCTGCCGCTCCGCCTCGGCGGCCTCGGCCGCTTCCTTCTTCCGCACCTCTTCCTGGCGCTGCATCTCCTGCTCGACTGTCTCGAGCTTGGCCTTGTCGGCCTCGCGATTGCGCCGGAGCTCCTCAAGTGCGGCCTGGTGTGACTGCGCGTCGGCGCGCTCCAGCGCCAGCCGCGTGCTGTCGTTGACGCCAGCGGATGGCGTCGGCGGAGGCGTGGGAGAGAAGGCTTCCAGCAGGTACTGCGTTCCGCCCATGAAATGGAAACCGGCGGCCGCGGTCACGCCGATCAACGCGGCAACGCCCGCCGTGATCCAGAAGCTCAACGGGCGACGCGTCTCAACGTACAGTGGCGCGGCATGGATCGCCTCGACCTGCGAAGGCCGCGCCGCCATCAGCGCGCGCGGACCGCTCGCGGGCCACAGCATGCTCCGCCATGTGGCGACCGACGGCGGCCGGTCAGCCGGGGAAAGTTCCAAGCCCCTGTCGATCCCGGCTAGCAGGGTGATCGGGAAGCCAGGCAGGGCAAGCGTCGCCAGCCGACGATGGGTATCCGACTGCAACCGTTCAGCAGCATCGGGCGGGGGGTGCCCGACGATGGCGCAGTGGAGCGTGGCGGCGAGACTGTAGATATCGGTCGCGGGACTCGACGGGTCTTCGCCGAGCTGCTCGGGCGCGGCGTAGCCGGGCAGCGAGAGAGCAGTGCGCGGCGCCATGCGGACCGCTCTTGCGGTACGCTGACCGCCGACATTGATCAGGGTCGGCCGGCCGGACATGTCGAGCATGATGTTGGCCGGGTTGATGTCGCCGTGCAGGAGGTTTGCCTCGTGCAGCGGCAGCAACGCCTCGAGCAGGGCGCGCAACAGCCTGTCGGCCTCGTCGGGCCGCAGGCATTTGCCGCCGTGCAGGCGGTCTTCGAGCGAGATGCCGGCAACCAGATCGAGCACGAGATAGAATGTGCCATTGGCCTCGGCGAGATCGACCACCCGCGCGAGGAAAGGCGCGCGCTGCAGTGTCGAAAGGGCACGCGCCTCCTCGACAAAGCATTCGCGCGCGTGCTCGAGGCTGGCGGCGAGCTCGGGCAAGCGCGGCACCATGCTGATGCCGTCCGACCGGGTGGCCAGCGACGGCGGCAGGAACTCCTTGATCATGACGTCGCGCCCGAGCGTGCGGTCGCGGCCGCGATAGGTGGGGCCGAGCGGCCCCCGGCGCAGCAGGCCGATGATCTCGTAGCGGCCGACCGTCACACCATGCGGCAGCACGGCGCTGTCGGTCTCGGCGACCGCGTGCACCGGAGGCTGCTCGGGAGAGGAATATCCCGGCCCGCCGGACGGGCTGGCGTCCGGCGTCGAGGCTTTGTCGGCGAGCGACATGGGACGTGAGTGTACGGAGACGACCTCTTTGCGGGCCAGCAACCCGTTCGTGACAAAGCTAAGGCCGCGCCGTGACCGAACGGCGACTCCGCCCCGGCTACTCCTGCCGTGTGACCGTCAAGCTGTCGCTTGAATCGCCGCCAGTGGAGAAACTGATCAGGATAGTGTTGCTCGCCACCTGTCCGTCCAAATGCTGGCCGAGCGGCTCGCACTGCGGGCTGAAGCTCCTGAGGTCGAGCCCGACCGCGCCGTCAGGCGTGATCGACAGGGTGAAGCTGGCCGTCCCGCATCCGTCGACTTTCCACCGGCCCGAGCCCTTGCCCCCAACGACCCGCACCGACACGGGTTGGTCGCCGGACGAGACGCTGGCGATGCCGACATAGCTGCCGTCGAACGGATTGTTCACCTTGGCGGCCTCGGCCGCCTTCTTCTGCTGGTCGTCGAAGGCAGCGATTGCCGCAGCACCATCCTTGAACAAGGCGGCCTTTTGCGGTGCGGTCAGGAAGCCGGTTGCCACTTCGTTGTGGCCCTTCTGCCATGCCGCGATCATCTGCCGTGAGCGTGGCCCGAAAACGCCATCGGCCCCGCGGGTGTCGAAGCCGAGTCCACTCAATGCCACCTGCAACTGCTGGCGCTCGAGCTGCGTCAGCTTGAGCGCGGTTTCGGCTGCTTGGGCGATCTTGGGATCGGCCGCTGCGTCGGCCTTGCGCTTGGCTTCCGCCGCCGCTTCCTGCTTCTTCAGTATCTCTGCCTCGATCTCCTTGCGCAGGGCGGCCTTCTCGGCCTCGAGCCGCTGCTGCTCGGCCTCCTGTTGGCGTTTGACCAGGGCCGCCTGCTGCGCGGCCTTTTCCTGCGTCTCCCTCTCGATGCGCAGGCGCTGGCGGTCGAGCTCGGCCTGCGTGAGGCTGGGGGGCGCCGTGGCTTCGGTCGGGATGGATGACGGAATGGCGAACACGAAATAGGTCAGGCCGCCCAGCGCCAGCGCCGATGCCGTCGCGAAGCCGAGCCAGCCGACGCGCCGTCCGGCTGGTTTGTCGCGGCTGACGTTGCGTTCGACCACTTCGTTCGTGGGGCGCAGCTTCGGCGCGCGAAGCATCATCGCATCCATGGCGTCGAGCGCGGCTTCCGGTTGAACCGGGATACTCGATCCGCTGAATTTTCCCGTCCGCCACAGGATCGATCGCCATTGCGCGATCGACTGCGGGCGGTCGGCGGTACGCAGCACCAGGCCTTTGTCGATGCCCTCCAGCATCGCAGGCGTGAAGCCCGCAGGCTTGAGCTCGACCAGCGGATGGCAGGTATCCTCCGGCAGCCGGTCGCGCACGTTCGGCGGCGGATGGCCGACCAGCGCGTGATAGAGGGTGGCGGCAAGGCCGTAGATGTCGGTCCAGGCGCCCTGTTTGCCGCCGCTCATCTGCTCCGGTGCGGCGTAGCAGGCGGTCGCGGCGGCAGTGGCCGGCGTGCGCGCGGCGCCGAAATCGATCAGGGTCGGCTTGCCCACCGCATCGAGCACGATGTTGGCGGGATTGATGTCGCCATGAAAAAAGCCGCGGGTGTGCACCCGTTCCAGGCTCTCCAGCAGAGGCCACAGCATGCGGTCGAGGTCGGCCGGGGAGAGGCGACTGCCTTCCCGTAGCTTATCCTCGAGGGTGATGCCCTGGACATGCTCCATGATGATGTAGGCCGTCTCGTTGGCCTCGATGACATCGAGCACCCGCACCACCGAGGGCGCGAGCTGGAGCGAGGCCAGCATCCGGCCCTCGTTCAGGAAATGCCGCCGCCCGCGTCCGAACTCGTCGGCGGTCTTGTTCGAGCTCGGCATTACGAAGCCGCTGGCATCGCGCAGCGCCAAGGCCGACGGCAGGAATTCCTTGATCGTGACCTCGCGGCCCAGCCGTATATCGCGGGCGCGGTACGTCATGCCGACGGCACCGCTTCTGAGCAGCGCCTCGATCCTGTAACGGCCGACAGTCTGGCCCGGCCGCAATGCGATCTCAGCGTCGCGCGGGCCTGGCCCCAGTTCGTTTAAAGGAGTCATTGCTGGCGCGAGTGTAGTGACGGAGTTTTGGGGTACCAGCGGTGTTGCCAGATATCCCGTGACAAAGTTGAGGCTGAAGTCGCCAACCCCTTGTTCTACCGCGCCAATGCGTCGCGCCGGCACTCTCCCGAATCGCTCTTGCGTGACCCAATCCTCCTCAGGGTGACCTTGTCGCCGACCTGCGGCCGGTAGCGCGGGCGGCCAGGATTATCGCGCCCCGTTCCGGCGAGTAAGGCGATCGTAAGCGGTGCCACAGGGGATGTGGCTGGCGACCGTCGCGTAGCCGAAGACAGGGGCGCCTCCTTGGCCCCCTCCCTGAACCTTCGAAAGGAGTGCACATGGTTTTCCACACCCTGACCAGGCTGGCCGTGGCGGCATGCGCCGGCATCCTCGTCGCCGGTGCCGCCGGCAGCGCTTTCGCCGAAAACGGCTGGGAGCTGAGCCATCCCCGGCGCGACCAGGTCAATGATCGCCTTGAGAACCAGAGCCGTCGCATCAACCAGGAGCATCGCGAAGGCGAGCTTGGCCGTCGCCAGGCGCACTATCTGCACCGCGAGGACCATCACATTCGTCAGGAAGAGCGACGCATAGCGGCCCGCGACGGCGGTCACATCACGCGCTACGACCGGTGGCGGCTGAACCGGCAGGAAAACCACGTCAGCCGCCAGATCGGCCGCTGACGGCTACGACAGAAGCGAGGCAGGCTCGGCGTCGCTCTCGGCGTCCCAGGCGCTCAGCACGCCGAGCTGCTGCAGAGGTTCGAGGAGCCGCAGCAGGCTCGTGTAGTTGAATTCCAGCAAGGCCATGATCTCAGGCCGCTGGACATAGGCCGTCGCCACGATCACGCCGCCCTTGCGCTTGAGGCATCGTCCCTCGCGCACCAGACGCGTCAGCCGGCGGCCAACAGTCGATTCGCTGAACTCGAGCACCGCCGCGATCGTGGCGACGCTGGCAGGGACCTTGAGATCGTCCGGCATCAATCCCGTGCTCACGATGACAGAAGGCAGCTCGGCGGTGTGCTCGGAGTTCTCGCGCAGCGTTGCCAGTAGGATCAAGGCGGAGGTGAGATCGCCGATGGCCCGCACGAGACCTGCGATCATGCGCTGGAAGTGGCCGAAGGCGAGCAGGCTGACGGCGCGGACCGGGGGCTCGCCGGCAAAAGGCGGCATGGTCCTGTCAGCCAGCTCTCCGAGGCAGTCGTTTGCCTTGAGCCGCAGGTAGAGGGTGCGCACGAGTGCGTAAGTCTTGTTGAGCATCGCCAAGTTTTCGGCACGGGCGACCATGTGCGAGGTGATCCGCACACCTTCGGGGCCGGCTTCGCACAGGCCCAGGGTGTTGAGGTGCCGGATGCGGCGGCGAACGGTTTCGAAGGCGATGCCGGTCTGGACGGACACGGTGCTGATGCTGATGGGATGGCGCACCTCGTTGGGAGGCACATCGTCAAGCGCACCGTAGCGGCGCAACTGGGCAAGGTCGGTCGTCAACGCCAGGACATTGGCCTGGGCGATCGTGACCAGGATGATCCGGTCGAGCGGATCCTCGCCGAAGGCGATTTCCGCCAGGAGGTCGAGCAGCAGCGCGTTCGACGCGCGCATCGCCGCGGCGATCCTCGACAAAGGAACAGCAATCGACATCGGCAGGGTCCAAGGCTCCGCTGATCCGACGGTCACTCACACACCAAACTGGAATGACGCCCCAAAAGGGCAGCCTATCATAGATCGTTCCCTGTCGTCCCGACTGCAGGGCGGGACCCGAGAAGTTGATCAGCGGGTATGGCCGAGAACGTCCCGATTCACGACGTTGATGGGCGTGCCTGCGGCATAGGCCACGATCTGGTCGAAGATGTCGGAGAACTGGACCTCGTACTCGTCGCGTGAGACGTAGCCGATATGCGGCGTGCAGACGACGTTGGGCATCGCAAGCAGCGGATGCGTGACATCGGTCAAGGGCTCTTCCTCGTAGACATCGACGGCCGCCATTCCGGGCCGTCCCGCCTTGAGCGCGCGTACCAGCACGCCTGGCGCGATCAGCGCTGCACGGCTGGTATTGACCAGAAGCGCCGTGGGCTTCATGCGTGCCAGATCGTCGGCGGTGATAATGCCGCGCGTGGCGTCGACCAGACGCAAATGCAGCGAGACGATGTCGCTGGCCGAAAAGAAGGCTTCCCTGCTGTCGGCCGCCGCATATCCGTCGGCGACGGCTTTGGCGCGCGCCGCCTCGCGCGCCCACACCTGTACCTGCATGCCGAAGGCCTTGCCGTAGCCCGCCACTGTCGAGCCGATCCGGCCGTAACCGTAGATGCCCAGCATCTTGCCGCGCAGGCCGCTGCCGACGCCCATCTGCCAATGACCCGCCTTCAACGACGCCACCTGCTGGGGAATCTGGCGCATCGCCGCCAGCAGGAGGCCCCAGGTGAACTCGGCGGTGCCGTACGAGGGCGTACCCGGATGCTGGCTCGACGAGACGATGACGCCGAGGCGCGTGCAGGTATCGACGTCGATGTGCGGGTAGACGCTGCGCTGGCTGATCAATCGCAGCCGCGGCAGCCGCTCGAGCAGAGGAGTGCGGATCTTGGTGCGCTCACGGATCAGCACCAGCACCTCGGTGTCGGCCAGCCGGTCGGCGAGGCGGTCGACATCCTGCAGATGATCGTTCCAGATCTTGACCTCGTGGCCCGCGAGCTTGGCGAAGCAGGGGAGAGTGCGCAGCGTGTCGAAATAGTCGTCGAGGATGGTGAGCTTCACGCGTGATTTTCCCCGCGATGCTCCAGGAATGCGCGGCCGCGCGGCGTGACCTCGACCATTCGTCCCTTGCACGCGACATAGCCGAGATCGGTCGCCTCCTCCCAGACCGGCAATCGCGGGCAGGAGGTGCGCCAGCCATCGATCACCTCGGCATGCGTTCGCGGCTCCTTGGCGATCCATTCGAGCAGGTCGCAGATCAGCGGCGTCAACGTATCGGTCATCTCGCGCCTCCGGAAGGACAGCATCGGTAGCGTGCCTCGGCAGCAATCGTTTTTCCAATATATCGAATCAGCGGCCGTCATATGTGATCGATATGGAATGCTCCGCCGCCTCACCGCGGCACGTCACCCTGGAGCATCACGCGATAGAGATAGCGCGTCTCGGCCATGTCGTAATCGCCGTTGGCCTTGTGCAGGAGACAGCGATTGTCCCAGATCACGAGATCGCCCGGCCGCCAGACATGGCGGTACTGGAAGCACTCGGCGGTCGCGTGTTCGAGCAGCTCGTCGAGCAGCGGCAATGCCTCCTTGTGGTCGAGGCCCAGGATGCCTTCGATCCGGATCGGGTTGATGTAGATCGACTTGCGGCCATTCTCGGGATGGGTCCGCACCAGCGGATGGAGCACGGCGTTGGGCACGCGCTCGCGGTTGGCGTCCGACAGGCCCATCAGCTTCCGCGCGCTGTGGCTGCTTTGATAGACATGGATGGCCATCAGGTCGGCGATCCGCTGCTGCGTCTGTTGCGGCAGGCCGTCGTAAGCCGCGGCCATGTTGGCGAACTGGGTGTCGCCGCCGCGCGACGGCAGCGTCACGGCATGAAGTGCCGTCGCCTTGGGCGGACGGACGTCGTTGGAATGGTCGGTGTGCCAGCCTTCGCCGGGAATGTAGCGCCGCCCGTCGGGAAAGCGGTCCTGGTTGGACAGGTAGTGGATCTCCGGACAGTCGGGCAGGGCGAAGCGGGTGTTGTGCTGCTGAAACAGCATGCCGAAGTTCCCGACGGCGTCGGCCATTTGCCGCGGCGCAAGCTTCTGGTCTCGGATCGCCAGAACCCCATGCTCGACGAAGGCGCGGTTCAGGCGCGCCTTGTCATCCGCCGACAGGGGATGGGAGAGCGTAATGCCGCACACCTCGGCGCCCGTCCGATGGCCGGCGGTGGGGGCGGTCAGAGGCCTGATTTCCATGGCCATCTCGCTTTGCTGGGAATGGACTTTTGTCGCGACCAACGGGCGTCGCATTTCACAGATTTTATTTGCATCTTCGCTGCGCTGTGATAGATCGAGGGCGCAGATTCCCGCTCAGAGTAAGGCATAGTCGCTCAATTCGGCGACGGCCGATGATAGTTTTTTGTGACCTTTATTCGTATTTTTGCGACCCAGTCATTCTCCGCGAACTTCGTTGTTTCAGTCCTTGGGCAAGCATTTCGCCCACTCGGAAGTCGATTAGCCAAAGGTTATAGTCATGAAGCGCGATATTTTGCTGATTGAAGGCGATGACCGGCATCGCGTTGCCTTGGTACGAGCCCTGTTGAGACAGGCCTACCGCGTCACCCTCTGCAGTTCCCTCGAGGAAGCCGACGAAATCCTGCGCTACATCGATTGCGTGGAGGCCGCGCCCGATATGGTGCTGTTCGGCAGCGGGCTTGCCTCCCGCGCGGCCGCCCGCTTCGAACGGGCGCTGGTCGACCGGTTTCACGACATCAGGGCGATCCATCTGCCACGGCGCTACGAGGCGGAGTCCTTCGTCGCGACTTTGGGGAAGCCGCCCGCCGCGGGCGACAGCGAGGCCGCGGCGCGGACGTTGAGCGTGCTGCTGATCGAAGCCGATCGCGAGCACCGGGTCGCCATCGAGGACAACCTGCGCCTGCGCGGCGATGACGTCGTCGGCTGCTCGTCGGTGGGGGAGGCGGCCGCAGTGTTCGACCATCTCCTCGCTCAGGGCGCGCCGGTCGATGCCGTTGTCTCGGCGACAAAGGCGCTGGATGCGGAAGGCTTGCGCTTCTGCGCCGCCGCCACGAGCCGCAGGCCCGACCTGCGATGGATCTTCCTGAAGCAGATCGCACCGATCGGCATGTCGGTCACAGGCTGAGACGCAACAAGGTCACTGGTTCGGTCGCGCCAACAGCGGGAGGCTGTAGACGCCGCTGGCGCACTTGACCGTTGCAAGCGCGGCGCGGCGCCGGCGAGGGTCGAGTGTGGGTCCTCCCAGGCGCCGCCAACGGCGATAGCTCCACAGATTTAAACCGCCGAGAACCGCTTCATGTCGTCCCGCTCGACGCGCAGCGCTCTGCTGTAGGCGCGGGCGACATTGGCCGTGTCACCCTGCTCGCGCACGCGACCGTCGTCGATCCACAAAGCATGGTCGCAAAGCCGAACGACTTCGGCGCTGGAGTGGCTGACGAAGAGGAGCGTGCCGCGTTTGCGGAAGTTGTCGATCCAGTCCATGCACTTGCGCTGGAAGGCGGCGTCGCCCACCGACAGCGCCTCGTCGACCACCAGGATCTCGGGATCGATATGAGCGCAGATGGCAAAGGCCAGCCGCACGCGCATGCCGGCTGAATAGAGCTTCACCGGCTGGTTGATGAAGTCGCCGATGCTGGCGAAGTCGGCGATCGAATCCATGCGATCGAGGACCTCTTGCCGTTTCAGTCCCAGCACGGCGCCGCCGATCAGCACGTTCTGTCGTCCGGTGGATTCGGCATCGAAAGTGCCGCCCAACGCCAGCACCGGCGCGATGCGGCCGTTCACCCAGACCTCGCCCTTCGTCGGCCGGATCATGCCGCATACGATCTGGAGCAGGGTCGACTTGCCGCAGCCGTTGCGTCCCAAGATGCCGACCGATTCGCCGCGGCGCACCTCGAAGCTGATGTCCTTCAGCGCCCAGAACGAACGGTAGTAGGTGCGCCACGATCCGAACAGCACCTGCTTCATCCATTGCTGCTCGTTGGCGTAGATCCGGTAGGCCTTGCTGAGATGGCGCGTGCGGATGACGACTTCTGGCTCAGATGACATCGGCAATGCTGTCCCGCTGCTTGCCGAAGAACCAGAAGCCGAAATAGAAAGTCACCAGCGCGCAAACCACGACCCACACGCAAACCCATAGATTGGGGAGCTGCCCAAATACGACGAGGTAGCGCAGCACTTCGATGAAGCCGGTCAACACATTGACGTAGAAAATGAGCTTCAGCGTCGGCGAGAAAGTGTCGGTGGAGAAGAACACCGGCGTCGCGAACATCAGAAGCGGCGCCACGGTCATCATCAGGTAGGCGGTGTCGCGGGTGAAAGCGCCGGCCGCCGACAGCATCCAGGTGAGGCCGATCAGGAAGGCCACGAACGGCACGAACCATAGCGGCAGCAACAGCACCGTGAGATGCAGCGTGCCGGTCAGCGCAAACTGGGCGACCAGCATCAGGGCGAGGCCAATCGTGGCGTAGAACGTCGCCCGCAGCGTCGAGATGATCGGCAGCATCTCCGCCGGAAAGATGGTCTGCTTGATGAAGTGCGCATACTCATGCAGCAGCGACGGCGCGCGATAGGCCATCTCGGTGAAGAGGTTGAAGGCGATCAGCCCGCCGAAGATGAACAGCGCGTAGTCGAAGTTCGAGCCGGACTTGCCGCCGCCGGGCAGCGACACCGGGCCGCCGGCGAAGGCCACTGTGTAGACGATCAGCGACAGCAGCGGCGCGGTGATGGCCCACACCCAGCCCGCGACCGATCCCTTGAACCGCTCGGCAAGCTCGCGTCGCAGGATGGCGTCGACCAGATCGCGGTGGCGCCACGTGGAGACGAAAGGATCGCAAAGGAACGCAGCAAAGCGCGCAAGAATCGTGCGCTTTTTCTTGGCGACAACCTTGCCATCAACGATGTGCAACAACGGCAATTCTACTCACCTGGCCGGAAGGGGGTCGGCCTCTCTTCGGCCGCCTTATCTATAGTACCACGCTGGCGGTGCAACTGCTTCGCCCGGTGGGGTTTTCACCGGAATCTCGGCATTACCTGCTCGCCGAACCGGCGCATCGACGCGACGTTGAGATCGTGCGGCATGGCGCCAAAACCGGTTTGGCAGAGGAGATGGCGCACACCCGCCTCCTGGAGCTCCGCGACCTGCTCGGTCACCCGCTTGGGCGTCCCGTAGAGCGAGCCCGTTTCGAGGACGTAGGGGATGGCCACGTCGTCGGCCACCCTGGGGTCGGTCCAGGGATTGAGCGTTTCGGGGGCCGGCGAGAAGTCGGGCGGATTATAGGCTTCGCGCACATGCATCATATGGGCGCGCGTCTCGGCCAGGAGGTTGGCAAGCTCGTCCTCCGCCTGCGCCTGGGAGTCGGCGACGTAGACATTGCGCCAGAGGGCGCTGCGGCCCAGCAGCCGATCGCGCGTGGCTTCGTCATGGCCGCCGGCTTGCAGGCCCTTGTCGTAAAGGGCCCAGCGCTCGCGGATCCGCGCCACCGGCAGTCGCGCGGTCAGGATCGGCAGGCCGAGCCGGCCGCATTCCTCGAACGAGGCTGGCGAGATGACGCTGCGCCAGAGCGGCGGGCCCGGCTGCTGCACCGGCTTGGGCCGTAGCGCCGGCACCTGGACGCGATGGAACTGGCCATCGTAGCGGAAGGGCTCGCCGCTCCAGGCGCGCTCCAGGATCTCGACGGTCTCTGCCATCCGCTCGCGGCTGTCGGCGCTGGTCAGGCCGTGACCCACGAACTCGTATTCGTTGTAGACCGTGCCCTTGCCGAGGCCGACGTCGATGCGGCCGTTGCTGAGATTGTCGAGCAGTGCCAGTTGGGTGGCGAGCCGGACGGGGTGATGGAACGGCGTCTGCACGACGGCAAAGCCGATGCGCACGCGCTCTGTTCTCATGGCAAGTGCGGAAGCAAACAACAGCGAGTCGTTATAGACACTCTCGCCTGTGAAATAGTGCTCGGTCAGCCACACGTCGCTGAAACCCAACCGCTCGGCCAGGCAGGCCTGCTCGATCAGCTGGCCGATGCGTTCGGCATCCTCCTCGGGCGACGGCGATAGCGCCAAGGTCAGCCAGCCAAATTCCATCCTCAAGTCCCTCACGCGAACGCGATGGAGTAAAAACTAGCACCAAACAGCGGTTCCTCGTACGAATAGGTCTCCCAGACCCAAGCTTGTGGACAGACGCTGCCGTGGCGTTTCGTCCCTGGCACGGTGCGGGCAATATGCCAGCGGCGTGACAACGCATCTGTGACCGGCAGCCACCGAATGATCACTTTAAAGGCACGGGGCACTGACGAATGCTTGCGACATGCTAAAGATCGTTAAGGATTGCGTGCTGAAAGTCAGCCGCTCGTTCGGCTATGACATTGTCCCTCTGCGCGAGATGAAGGAACGCGACTTTGCGCTCCATCTGCGCGCGTTGCTTAACTTTTTGAAGGTCGATTGCGTGCTCGATGTCGGCGCCAATGTCGGCCAGTACCATGACTTCTTGCGTGACAAGGTTTTATACGATGGCCCGATCGTGTCGTTCGAGCCGGTCAGCCGTCATGTCGACTTCCTGCGCGAGCGCGCCCGCACCGACGGCGGCTGGCACATCGAGGGCTATGCGCTGGGTGCCAAGGACGGCAACCTGCCGATCAACGTCATGGTGTCCGACCAGTTCAGCTCGTTCCTGCAGCCGGACAACAGCCGCGTACGCGCCTATGACGGGCTGAACGTGCCCTGCCATGTCGAGAACGTGCTGGTGCGCACACTCGATGTCGTGATGCCGGTGCTGCAGCAGAAGCTCGGCTTCCAACGGCCTTATCTCAAGCTCGACACGCAAGGCTTCGACATCGAGGTGCTGCAGGGTGCGCGCGACAGCCTCGCCGAGGTACGGGCGCTGCAGACCGAGGCGTCGGTCATCGGCATCTACAAGGGCATGCCGGGATATATGGACACGATCCGCTATCTCGACGAACGCGGCTTCGACATCACCGGCTTCTATCCGGTGAGCCGCGACAGCTCGCTGCGGCTGGTCGAGTTCGACTGCGTGATGATCAACCGCGCTGCGGCTGCTGTTCAGGCTGCTGCTTAAGCCCTTCCATCATCGAGCAGAGCCTCGTCGCGTCGTCGTCGGCGACGAACATCTCGCGCGGCACGGCGCGAAGGCGAGCGCGGATGTGCTCGTAGTCGGCGACCGTCAGGGTCTCGAAGAAATGCACCAGTTGCTCCTCGAGCGGCCGCTCGAAGGTGAAACCGATGTGGTGGCGCTCCAGCACCGAGCCGACCTCGAAGCTGCGCACGGCGAGGCACGGCACGCCGAAGTAGCCCGACTCGTAGAAGCGGCAGGGCATCAGCCAGCGTGAATTGTGATCGGTGTGCTCGAGGTCGAGTGCCCAGGCGAAGTCGACGCTGCTGTAAAGCTCCTCGAGATCCTTGTGCGGCACGTAGGGCCCGCCGAACTCGATGTTGGGCAGCCGTGCGAGGGCGGTGTGGAACGAGGCCGGGTCGACCGTGGTGAGGGCGCCACGGAACTTGAAGTGGACGCGGCCCTGCAGGCGTTCGGCCAACCGCGTCATGAGGTCGAAGGTCCCCTGGCCGCGGATCAGCCCGAAGTAGCCCACGATCCACGGGCTGCCGCGCTCGCGTGTCGTGGTCTCCGCCGCCGTGTCGGCGCCCGGGCGGTCGACCGCGGTGATCGAGGGATGCAGCTTGTTCTCGAGCAGGAACCATGGCCCGCGGTACTTCTGCGTCGTCGCATAGTACTGGCGATGGAATGCGGGCGAGGACAGCACCAGGAGCTTGACGCCATGCAGGCAAAGCCGCTCGATCCATCGGAACAACATCGGGCCCACGCCGCGAGCGGCAAGGAACGGCGGGATGTCGAGCACTTCGTACACGATCGGCGCGCGGCTGAATGCGATCAATCGCGCGAACAGCGCCAGTATCAGCTGGTCGAGATTGCGCGCGTAGAAGAGGCCGGAACCTTTCAGCCGGCGGCGATTGGCGATGATCGCAGGCAGCGCGCCGAACATCGCGCGCAGGCGATGCCAGTACCGTCCGTCGACGGTGAGCCCCAGCGGCACGTAAGGCCAAGCCGGCTGGTGGCCGGTGTTGTAGCGCGTGCGATGGAAGCCGAAGACGGTGATGTCGAAGCCGTGGTCGATAAACTGCTGGATGCGTTTCAGTGTTGTCGCATCGCTCACTTCGGAGCAAAAATAGAACAACTTGTTGGGCACAGGCACGGCCGCCGCGATGGACCGATTCTGCACGCCGTCGCGCACCAGTTCGTCGACCGTTCCGAACATGTGAGTGAGTATTGACGCTAAGCTTGCAGTGCCGATGTGACCAATCTGTGGCGCTCGCACGTGCGAAATAGGCGTCACAGGTTGATCACTGGCCCGGATAGCGCGTGCGATGTCTCTATGCCGCTATGGATGCGCACATGGACACGACGATCTCCCCCGACGCCGTGAGATCTACCCGTAAACCTCGTTTTGAGCAAATCGCGATCACTTCGGTCTTCGGCAATCCGCTGGAGCGCCGGACATGGTCGGGTGCACCTGCGAACGTCGCGGGCGGGCTCACGCGGCTCGGCGTCGAGGTGAAGGGTATCCATCCCAGCGTCAGCAAGCTCACCAAGATCGGCATCGCGGCCAGCGACATGCTGGCGGGACGCGGTCGGCCACGGTCTGGCGAGCAGGTGATACGCAGCCTCGCCACCCGCCGGCGGCTCGCCGAACAGATCTCCGCGGAGGCGCGGAAGATGGGCGTTCGCCATGTCCTGCACTGCGGGACCCTCGACCTGTTGCCCCGCGTCGATGCAGGGTCCGACATCCGGCACTACCTCTACTGCGACCACACCTGGGCGCTTGCCGCGCTGCACCATGTGCATGCGCCATATTACACGCGCCGCGCACTGGCGGCGTTCGACGAGGCCGAGCGCCAGTCGCTGGACGGCGTGGAGCACGTCTTCACCTTCGGCCGATACGTTCGTGACAATCTGATCGACCACTACGGTCTCGCGCCCGATCGTGTCACTGCGGTAGGATCAGGCATGGGGTCGATCGAGCCATGGCACGGCCCCAAGGATTACTCACGGCCAAAGCTCCTGTTCGTCGCCAAGCACCTGTTCCAGGCCAAGGGCGGTCTCCTGCTGGTGGAGGCTTTCCGTCGCGCGCGTGAACGCCGGCCCGACCTGTCGCTCACGATCGTGGGCGACCAGCGCAGCCGTGCCCATGTCGAAAGCGTTGCTGGTATTGAGTTGCGCGATCACCTGCCATGGGAGGAGCTGCAGCGGCTCTACCGCGACTCGGTGCTGTTGGTTCAGCCGATGCTCAACGACCCGTGGGGTCAGGTTTATCTCGAAGCGATGGTTTCGCGCACGCCGGTGATGGGTCTCGACCGCAACGGGCTGCCGGAACTGGTGGATGGCGGCAAGCAGGGGTTCCTCGTCGCGCGCGAAGACCCCGATGCGCTGGCGGACGCCATCCTCGACGCGCTCTCCGACCCCGGTCGGCTCGAGCGCATGGCGTCGGTCGCGCAGCGTCATGCGGTCCAGACATATTCCTGGGACCGTACTGCCGAACAAATTCTTTTCTCCTGATACGGGAAGGCCAAGTTATATGTTCAAGCAAGCAGACAAGGTCGCTTTGATCAGCGGCATCACCGGCCAGGACGGCGCCTATCTGGCCGATCTGCTGCTGAGCAAGGGCTACATTGTCCACGGCATCAAGCGGCGCGCGTCCTCGCTCAACACCGAACGCATCGACTATCTCTATCGCGACCGGCATGACGCGGGCGTGCGGCTGTTCCTGCACTACGGCGACATGACCGACTCGACCAACATCCTGCGCCTGATCGGCGAGGTCCGGCCGACCGAGATCTACAATCTCGCGGCCCAGAGCCACGTGCAGGTGAGCTTCGAGACGCCGGAATACACGGCCAACACCGACGCGCTGGGCACGCTGCGCATGCTGGAGGCGATCCGCATCCTGCGCATGGAGGACCGGGTCCGCTTCTACCAGGCCTCGACCTCCGAGCTGTTCGGCAAGGTGCGCGAGACGCCGCAGCGCGAGCTGACGCCGTTCTATCCGCGCAGCCCCTATGCGGTGGCCAAGCTCTATGCCTACTGGATCACGGTGAACTACCGTGAGGCCTACAACATGCATGCCTCCAACGGCATCCTGTTCAACCACGAATCGCCGATCCGCGGCGAGACGTTCGTGACGCGCAAGATCACGCGCGCGGTGGCCGCGATCGAGCGTGGCACCCAGGAGCGGCTCTACCTCGGCAACCTCGACGCCAAGCGCGACTGGGGCCATGCCCGCGACTATGTCGAGGGGATGTGGCGCATCCTGCAGCAGGACGAATCAGACGACTATGTGCTGGCGACCGGCGAGACCCATACGGTGCGCGAGTTCGTCGAACTGGCCTTCCGGCAAATCGGCCGCGACCTCGAATGGCGGGGCAGCGGTGCCGACGAGACCGGCGTGTGCAAGCGCACCGGCCAGGTGCTGGTTGCGCTCGATGCGGCCTATGTGCGGCCGACCGAGGTCGACCTGCTGCTGGGCGATGCAAGCAAGGCCGCGGCGAAGCTCGGCTGGAAGCATCGCACGACCTTTCCCGAGCTCGTCGCCGAGATGGTCGAGGCCGATCGCATGATCCTGCGTTCCACCGGAGCACGGAATGAGCCCGTCCTACACGCTGCGCAATAAGAAGGTCTGGGTCGCCGGCGATCGCGGGCTGGTGGGCAGCGCCATTGTGCGCCGCCTGAAAAGCGAGGATTGCGAGATCGTGACGGCGCCGCGCGAGCAGGTTGACCTGCGCCGGCCCGACCAGGTCGAGAAATGGATGCGTGACGTGCGCCCGCAGGCGGTGTTCCTGGCGGCGGCGCGGGTCGGCGGCATTCACGCCAACAGCACGCGGCCGGGCGAGTTCATCTACGACAATCTCGCCATCCAGACGACGGTGGTCGAAGCCTGCCGCAAGGTCGACGTCGAGAAGATGTTGTTGTTGGGCTCGACCTGCATCTATCCGCGGCTGGCGCCGCAACCGATGCCGGAGGACTCGCTCCTGACCGGCCCGCTCGAGCCCACCAACGAATGGTATGCGGTGGCCAAGATTGCCGGCATCAAGCTCGGCCAGGCCTACCGGCGCCAGTATGGCTGCGACTACATCTCGGCCATGCCGACCAACCTCTACGGCATCGGCGACAATTTCGATCGCCTGCAAAGCCATGTCGTGCCGGCCCTGATCCTGAAGGCGCACGAGGCCAAGCTCGCCCGTGCGTCCCATATCGAGGTGTGGGGCACCGGTAACGTGCGACGAGAGCTCCTCTATGTCGACGATGCCGCCGATGGCATGGTCTTCCTGATGAAGAATTATTCGGACGAGGGGATCGTCAACATCGGTACCGGCGAGGACGTGCCGATTCGTGATCTCGTGAGCGCCGTATGTGAGACGGTGGGCTATCAAGGCACGCCGCGTTTCGACGCCTCGCGGCCCGACGGCACGCCGCGCAAGCTGGTCGATGTCAGCCGCATCAATGCGCTGGGATGGACCGCCAAGACCTCGTTGAAGGACGGGTTGGCGCTCACCTATCGCTGGTTCCTCGAGAATGTCGCTTCGGAAAAGCGCCGCGTCGCCTGACGCGGAGCTTGATGTTGGTCACCTTGTAGAAGACGCAAGCCGCCGCTCGCGGCGCGGCGGCGCTGTGATGTTGTCGGCGCAGGCGGTGCGTGTGGTGGGCCAGATGGGCACGCTGATCGTGCTGGCGCGCCTGCTGCCGCCCTCGGCGTTCGGCCTCCTGGCCATGGTGGGCGCGATCGGTCTCATCCTCGATCTCGTCAAGGAGTTCGGCCTCTCGGCCGCCACCATCCAGAAGCACAACATCACCCAGGCGCAGGTGTCGGCGCTGTTCTGGATCAATTCGAGCGTCGGTGCAGTGCTGGGCGCGGGCCTGTTCCTTGCCGCGCCACTCCTTGCTCAGTTCTACGATCAGCCCGAGCTGGTCGACGTGGCGCGCTGGATGTCGCTGGCCTTCGTCGCCAGCGGCCTGGCCGTGCAGCACTGGGCGTTGCTGCGCCGTCAGATGCGGTTCGGCACCATCGCCGGCCTTGAGACGAGCGCCGACTTCCTGAGCTTCGCCGCCGGCATCGGGCTTGCGCTCTGGGGCGCGGGCTACTGGGCGCTGGTGGCGCAGCGGCTGACCGGACCGCTGTTCCAGCTTTTCGGCAGCTGGATCCTTTGCCGCTGGCGGCCGAGTGCGCCGCGGCCGACCGAAGGTGTGCGCGCACTGCTGGGCTATGGTGCATCGGTCACGGGCAGTCAGCTCGCGGTCGCCTTCGCGCGCAGCATCGACCAGATCCTGATCGGCTGGCTGTGGGGTGCGGCGCTGCTCGGTCTCTACGAGCGCACGACTCGGCTGCTCATGATGCCGGTCAATGCCATCGGTGCGCCGGTCTATGCCGCGGCGATGCCGGCGCTCAGCCGCCTGGTCGAGCAACCTGACCGCTACCGTTCCCTGTTCGGCCAGGTGATGCAGAAGATCGCATTGCTCACGATGCCGGCCTTCGCGCTTTCCGCCGTCACCTCCGACTGGGTGGTGGCGATCCTGTTCGGTCCGTCGTGGACGCAGGCGGTACCGTTGGTTGCCCTATTCAGCGTCGCCGCCACGACGCTGCCGGTCGCGCAGTCCTCCGGCCTGCTCTACATGACCCAGGCCCGTACCACCGAGATGCTTCGCGCCAGCCTGATCGATACCGCCATCACGGTGGTCTCGATCCTGGCCGGGCTGCATTGGGGTGTGGTCGGGGTGGCCGGGTCGCTGGCCGCGGTCGGCGTGCTCGTCCGCATGCCGCTTGCTTTCTGGCTCGCAACCCGGCGCGGCCCGGTGTCGATCGGCGTGCTGTGGCGCGCGATCGCGCCGCCGGCTTCGGCTGCCATCGCGGTCGCCCTGTCGGTGGGCTGCTTGCGCCAGTTCGTGCAGGCACCGACGATCGTGGGCATCGCCACGGCGGCTGCGCTCGCCCTGTCGGTCGCGTTGCTGGCGTTGCTGGCGTGGCCCGAGACCCGGCGCGAGATCCTGAGCCTTCTGTTGTCGCGAAAGCTGCCGCGGCCGTCAGCCGGCTGACAGATACCTCCTGCGGCCGCGCCCGCTGCGCTCAGGCGGTGCGGGCGACCGGGCGTTTCAGGTAGCGTCGCAGCCACTTGTTGGTTGGCTTTTCCAGCACCCAGAAGGAGATGACGGCGACGGCGGTGCTGAGCGCAATCGTGATGATGGCGGCCATGATCGCCTTGACCGAAGGCGTCGTCATCGGATCCACCGCCTTCTCGACCAGCCCCACGACATAGGGGTGCAACAGGTAGAGCGAATAGCTCGCGTCACCGACCAGGACCACGACAAACGGGACCCAAAGGCGTCCTTCCAGGGCCAACGCAGCCAGGACAACGAGCAGGGACAACGGCGCACAAATAGCGACGTCATATTGCTTCGAGCCGAGCGTCGTCTGGAAAGCCATGCCAATGATGGCCACCACGCCGACGCCAACGGCCAACAAGGCCGGCGTCGCCTTCAGCCACTGAGGCTTCGTGGCATAGACGTGGAAGGCTGCCATGCCGAAGACGAATTCCAGGATCCGCGGATTGAACCAGTAGCTCCACGGCAAGGAGAGCGTGGCGACCTGGCCCAGCAGGCAGAGCGCGATCAGGATCACCGAGCAAGTGAGCGGCGCGTGCTTCGGCGACACGACGAGGCTCGCCGCAAACATGACGTAGAAGAACATCTCGTAGTTGAGCGTCCAGCCGAGAAAGAGGATAGGCTGGACCAATCCGGTTGGACGCTCGTACGGGATGAACAGCAACGATTTCACAAACGTCGTTGCATTCGCTTCCGTCGACTGCAGGAGGGTAGGGAACGTGATCGCGAGAGCGGCCACCGCCGCCGTCGCCACCCAATAGAGCGGCACGATCCTGATGAGACGCTTGGCGAGGAAATGATCGGGCTGTCGCGACGCTACGTAGCAGACGATGAATCCGCTGATGACAAAGAAGACATCAACGCCGAAATAACCAATGCCAATCAGACGAATATGAAAAAAAAGCACACCTAACGCCGCAATCGCCCTCAGACCCTGAATGGTCGTCAATCTATCCAATACTGGCCCTAACCTCTCGGAAATGTGCTTCCATCTATACACCGCGTTGCCATTGCAGACAATGTTGGCGGGCATCCAGGGGCGTTACGCGAGTTGTGCGAGGCGCTCGCGAATCCGTGGCGCCGTTGCCTCCGGATCGCCGGCCGGCAGGAAGATGAAATTGTAGACGTAGTCGTGAAGCGGCGCGCGTCGATGCAGAGGCGTGGTCATGTTGGGGAGAGCCGCGCGCGTCTGCAGCCGGGCAACCGAGAAGGTCGCGATGTCATGCAACTCTGCGGCATGGATGTAGTAGCCGCGATAGCCGAGCCGGGTGAAGAACGCCGAGGTGCGTGCGATCCCGCCGGGTGACAGGCTCTCCTCGATCTCCACCAGCATGCGTGGCTGGCAGTGGCGAAGCGTGGCCACCGCTCCGTTCAGCACTTCCTGCTCATGCCCCTCGACATCGATCTTGATGAAGCCGGCGGTGCCTACATAGGCATCGTCGAGCCGCATGCTGCGAACCCGGACGAGGTCATGCTCGGCGTAGCAGCCCGCGGCGGATGGCGAGAGCGTTGCGCAGCCACCGGCCCTCTCGCCATGGATCACCGGAATGCAGAGATCGACTTCGCCGGCATGGTCGGAGAGAGCGACCGGCTCGATGGTCACGTCGTCCGCGAACTTCGCGCGAAGCAGGCGCACGAACTCCGGCACCGGCTCGAAGGCGATGACATGGCTTGCATGACGTCGCATGAAGTGAACGTAGCCGCCGTAGTTGGCGCCGACGTCGATCGCGTCCTCGCCGCGCCGACACAGGAGATCGACGAAGCGCATCTCGATCTCGCCGTATCTTTCGTAATAACGGGCCTCGCGCCAGTTCAGCACCGATTGAGGCAGCAGCGCCCGTACGGCCTGTCTTGTCCTGCTATGGCGAACGCGTTCACTCGAGACGGCCACCATGCATGCCTCCCTGGCAATGCGCCGGTGTCGGAAGTGTAGGCGGATCAGAGACCGTTATTATCTCATTGTTGTCTCATTTTGCTGTGATCATGAAGAGACATGGATTCATCGTCTCCGCGATGGCCACCCGCACCGCTCCCGATCACATAATAAGGTCACTGCGCGGGCATTTCCTCTCGGGGCGACATCTGTGAAGAAAGGATATCAGCTGCGGCCGGGATCCCACTGAATGTGCTGCCGATGAGCGGATTCCGCAGGCTGATCGACCCATCGTGCCGATCATCGAGGACAGCCAGGGAGAGTCGAGTGGACCGGAACAGACGCGGTTTTGTGGGTGGAGCATCGGTTGCGCTGCTCGCAGGTTCGGCAGCAGCGGCCTTCGCACAACAGAAGGAGCTGGCCGGAGCGGAAGCCGCCGCCCGCGCCAAGTCGGGCCTCGCAAAGCCCACCTCGGGCGCCGAACTTGCGGCACTCCTGCAGACGGCAGCGGATACGCAGACCGTCGTGATGCTCGATCCGGCGACCGACATCACCGTCGACAAGACGGTCGACGTCGTCCAGCGCATCTCGACCAGCCAGGTCTGGGGCGTGATCGGCAACGGCGCGAAGATCCGCTCCAACATCCAGAACGGAACGCCGGTCATCAAGTATTCGGTCACGCCCAGCCAACCGAACGGCACCTCCTGCCGCGGGCTTACGATCCAGACCCTCGACATCATCGGGTCGCTCAAGGATGGGCCCGGGCTGATGCTCCATGCACCCTCGAGCTGGGGCGCGATCTATCGCGCAACCCTGCGTGACAATGCGACGTCCTGTTGCGGTGGCCTCGGCGCGCTCCACATCAAGGGCGCGGTGTTCGAACTGCTGGTCGCGGGCCATGTGTCGGAGAACAACCGGCAGCATGGCGTCGCCATCGAGCATGAGGGCAACGCCATCATCTCCAACGTCATGATGCATGGCCTGAACAGCAGCCGGAACACCAAGGCCGGGCTCTATACGTCGTCGAATTCCGTCGATGTCGTTCAGGGCTCGTTTGTGAACAACGGCGATTCGGGCATCAACGCGCCGATCGGCATCCGGTCGGTGGCCTATATCAACGGCGAGAACACCGGCCAGTTCGTGATCCGCGCCGGCGGTTTTGCCAACATCCACAATTGCGAGGCGTCGACCGACGGCAAGACCATCCAGCACGATGGCGTGACGGGAAAGCCGGCCGGCGTGCCGACCGAGGCCCTCGTCGATTACTACGCGTTCAACCAGTATTCGAACGACCTCAAGCTGACCGGCGAATGCAAGGTCACCAACTACAACGGTGGCACCGGCTATCTCGCGCGCATCCAGCAGGCGAAGGGCTCCTCGAACGTGTGGCTCGAGCCGTGGATGGACAAGGCATCGGTCCGCCGCACCAAGCAGGGCGACAAGCTGCCCAACATCCGGCAGGTGACGGCAAGCTAACGGAGCTGAAACGGCTCTTCGCGGCAGTGTGGGGCGACAGCCGAGCGACCCGGACGTCGCCCTGGCTAGGTCAGGCCGCCCGGGCGATGGTCCGTGTGATGGCGCGAGCGAACGTGGCTTCGAAGCGGTCGGCGACGTTCGAGATGTCGAAGGCGTTCTCCGCATAGGCACGGCCGGCGGCGCCACAGCTGGTGCAGGTCTGCGGTTCGTTGCGCAAGCGCGCCGCGGCAGCCACGAAGGCTTCCCGGTCGCCGGCGGAGACGCAAAGTCCCGCACTGGCCTTCTGAACCAGCCGCACCGAAAGATTGCTGGTCGGCGCCGATAGCAGGATCGGCCGGCCGCCGCACAGGTAGCTCAGCACCTTCGACGGCACGGAGAACGGCCCGGCGTCGTTCTCGAGCAGCGCGACGAGGACGTCGGCGGCCCCCAGAGCATCCGGAAAGACTTCCATCGGCTGCAGGGGAAGGAACAGCAGGTTCGACTTCGGCTGCTCGGTGTTGCGGGCCTTGAGCGTGTCGTAGCTGACCCCGGACGCTGCCACCGCGATGACCACGTCCGGATCATTCTCGAAGCGCTCGGCAAGTGCCCACAGAAGGTCCGGATTGTGTTTCAGTGCGAGCGTGCCGGAGTACAGGAAGACGAACTTGTCCGACAGCCCGTGTTGCATCGCCCAGGCATTGTCCTTGCGCCGCAACGGCAAGGTATCGAGCGCGCCCCAGTTCGGGATGACGTCGATCGCATCGTCGGTGACGCCGAAGCTCTTCAGCGCCGGCTTGAAATCGTCGCTGCAGAGGACGACGCCGTCGCTCTGGCGCAGCATGCTGGCTTCGAGGTGGCGATAGTAGGCGCCGATCGCGTGGCCGACGACCGGGAGCTTGCGGCCGAGGATCTTCGCTGCCGCAAGGCTGTAGAAATCCTGCATCCAGAACAGGAACGAGGAGCCCGAGCGGCGGACGCTCTTCAGGATCGCCGCCTGCGCTTCGAGCGGCGTGTTGCCCGAGATCGTGACGTCGGGCTCAAACGCGGCGATCCGCTGGCTGGCGAGCTCGCCGTAGAGGATGTCAGCGGCGCGCCGGCGGATGAGGTTCTGCTTGGAATAGGCGCGTCCGATCGAGATCGGCTCGACCGTGAAATTGGCCGGATCGTCCGGCAGCCGCTGCGTATTGCCCTTCGGGCCCATGTCCTCGGCGAAGAAGAAATGACGGACTTCGTGGCCGCGCCGCGCGAGCTCGCGCGACAGCTCGAACTGGAACGGATGGCCGCAGTAGTCGTGGATCGCGATCCGGCTCGAGCCGCGCGTCTTGCGCGCCGACCGGGTGTCGACTTCGGTCAGATGGCTGCGGCCTGAATGCTCGCGCGGGCGAGGGCTCGCCGCCCTCCCATCGCTGCGGGACTGGAACGTGGCCGTCCGGGTGTTCTCGCTACGCATCACGCGAATCTCCGAAACTCAGGCGTCATGTCGGCCCGGCCAGCCGCGGGAAGCGGCGGGCGAGCAGAGGATGGGGTTGCGGCCCGGTGTAGACCTGCTCTTCGCTCGCCTCCTGCTGGGAGACCAGCACGGTGCAGGCCGCCGCGATCAGCAGCACGGCCCAGGTCTTGGGCCCGACATAGGAACCCGAGGCCTGACCCAGGATCGCCCAGACGGCCCAACAGTAGAGAATGCTGGTCGTGCCGAGCACGCGCAGCCACAGGCTGATGCCGATCAACGTGATCGTGCCCCAGATGGCGCCAAGGTAGATCCAGTGCGTCCAGAAGTAGTTGGTCAGCACGTCGGACACCTTGGGAATGCGCCATGCCGACGAAAACTGCGCCGAGTTGTTGAACACGGTCAGCACCCGATCGGCGATGTAGGGCTCGCCGGTCAGGCCCGAGCCTGCCCAGGGGTGGACGTGGAACATGTCGAAAGCCACCAGCATCGGGCCGGTGAAGCGATAGAAGAAGCTCGCGTCCTGGCCGGCCTGCAGCTGGTGCAGGCGCTCGGCGAATATGGTCTGGCCGGCGATCACGGTCAGCGTCAGGACCAGCGCCGAGACGATGGCGGCGCCGATCAATCGGCTGGGCGAGTTCCGCCGCGCGCCACCGGCGAGGAAGATGCCGTACGGGACGGCGAGCAGCACCATCAGCATCAACGTCGGGCCGGGCAGGACGACCAGGGCGAGGCCGAGCAGGCCAACGAAGATCAGGTACTTGTAGCGGGAGCGGCTCAGCACCAGCCAGACCGAGGAGAAGTGCGTATAGGCGAAGGTGACAGCCGACGGCTCGGAGGTGAAGAGCTTGGGCCGGACGCGGCCGTAGAGGATCTCGTCGCGCAGGTCGGCATCGTACACGACGCCCGGATTGTAGAGCAGCCCGCGCACCTTGTCGCTGATCTCGCGCAACCCGCCGTATTCCTCGAGCAGGCAACCGACCATGATGGTGAGACAGAAGGCGAGCAGGATGGCGGCGATCCGGTCGCGGTCGCCGTGGGTCATGGTGAGGAAGACGGCATAGCCGATCACCAGCGAGTAGACGAGCTGGACGAGGCCGGTAAATCGCTTGTCGAGAAAAGTGATGTCCGAGGCCGAAAAGATCGAGGCAAGGAACATCACGATCACCAGCAGAAGTCCCGCCAGCTCGCGTTGCCGCATGTCGTTGCGCCGCCGCCACAGCATCACGATGCCCGCGAGGCCCGAAGGCGCGCAGGTGAGCGGGATCTTCTGTGTGATCTGCAGGGCGACGCCGAGGTAGAGCCCGAGCAGATAGACGACGAACAGGAAGGCGTCGAAGCCGTCCATCCGGCGCTGGCTGGGGGCGAAGGCGTAGACGGTCCTCATGACGCGGCGATGGCCGACAGGATCTGCCGGCCGCGGCTCGCCCAGTCGAAGCGGTCGCGGCATACCGCGAAGGCGCGTTCCTGCAATCTGTTCAGCCGGTCGACGTCGTCGATCGCCTCCAGCACGCCGCGTGCCAGCGCAGCGTGATTGGGGAAGAGCATGACGCTGTCGTCGTGGATCAAGGGGACGCCGGCGAAGGAACCCGAGAGGGCGAACACCGGAATGCGGTTGAAGATGTACTCCAGCACCTTGAGCTTGAAGCCGCCGCCGCTGCGCTCCGGCACGATGGCGATGCGCGCCTGGTCGAGGTAGCTGTCGAGGTCAGGGACGGTGCCGGTGATGTGCGTGGCCTTTGTCCGGCGCCGCAGCTGCTCCAGGAAGCGCTCGTCGCCGCTGCCGACGGCTTGCAGCTCAGCGTCCTGCTCGGCAAACAGCGGGTCCGCAACGTCGACGAACTCCTCGAGGTTCATGCGCTTGGCGATCCAGTCGAAGGAACCGACGATGATGGCGCGGCGCGGCAGGTCGGTGGAGATGCGCCGTTCGGCGATGCGCCGGCCACGGTAGCCAGGCGTGATCACGCCCATCGGCTTGTCGTTGCATCGGCGGCGGTAGAGCTGCAGGTCCTCGGGCGTGATGGCCGTGACGAAGTCGACCGAATCGACCAGCTCGCGTTCGAGCCGCGATACCTTGGCGGCGTCGAGCTTCACCGCCTGACGACGCAGGAACTGCCGCTGGTTGTCGGCGACCTGCGTGCGCAGGCTTTCCTCGTGGTTGTGAGAGACGTAGATCAGCCGCGGCCGGTCGCTGCAGCCGGCATAGTGGTCGCGCACCTGGTGCAGGGCCCAACCGACGGAGATGCCGTCGAACACGATGCCGTCCCAGCCGCCACGGCCGAGCAGTTCGTGCAGCGTGCGGCGCATTTCGCCGGTGCGGCCGCGATAGGCGATGTGCGGCAGCCGCGAGGCAAGGCTGCCCCAGCGCGACTGCGACGGCTCCAGCGGGTCGCTGGGCAGCCACCAGACGACATGCTCGTCGCGTGTTCCGTTGCAGCGTGATGACTCGGGCCGGCGCAGGCCCAGCACCTCGATCTCGCTGCCCGTCGCCGCCACCGAATCGATCAGCCCGCCAGAGTAGACGTACTGGCCGTTATGCTGAGGTTCGGGGTCGGCGAGCGTCAGCCATAGGCAGCGCATCGGCCGATCCTTGGAGCGGTCAGAAGGCGTGCTGGCCGGTGAATCCGCCGAAGATCGTGCGGGCGATGATCTTGAGGTCGAGAAGGATCGACCAGTGCTCGATGTAGTAGAGGTCATGTTCGACGCGCTTCTTGATCTGCTCGACGGTATCGGTCTCGCCCCGCCAGCCGTTGACCTGCGCCCAGCCGGTGATGCCCGGCTTCACCCGATGGCGGGCATCGTAGTATTTCACCGCGTCTTGGTACAGGAGCGTCCCGGCCTTGGCGGCCAGGGCATGCGGGCGCGGTCCCACGATCGACATCTCGCCGCGCACCACGTTCAGGAACTGCGGCAGCTCGTCGAGGCTGGTCCGGCGCAGGAAGGCGCCGACCCGCGTGATGCGCGGATCGTTGCGGCGCGTGAGCTGCTCGGCGTTGGCGTCCGTCTTGTCGGTGTACATGGTACGGAACTTCAACACGTCGATCAGGGCGTTGTTGAAGCCGTACCGCTTCTGCCGGAAGAATACCGGGCCCCGGCTGTCGAGCTTGATCAAGAGCGCGATCAACATCAGGAGCGGCGAGATCGCCGTCAGGATGAGCGCGCCGAGCAGGCGGTCCTCGACCTCCTTGGCGATCCAGCGCCAGTCGCTCAGCGGCCGATCGACCACGTTCAGGAAGGTGTGCCCGGCGATGTGGCTCACCGCCACCGCGCCCAGCTTGAGGCCGAAGGTGTCGGGGCAGAGCCGCACGTTGACCGGCACCAGGCAGAGGCGATTGAGCGTATCGACCAGCTGCCGGTCGGCCGAGAGCGGCAGGGCGACGAGCACCGTGTCGATGTGATGCTCGCGCGCATCCTTCACGAGGTCGTCGACCGTGCCGCGGATGGCGTGGCCCATGCAGTGCTTGGGGAGATGCGACGCACCGTCGTCGTAGACGCCGACCACGCGCAGGTTGGCGTGACGGGTCGCGAGGTCGCGCAGCAGGCGCTGCGCGATCGGGCCGGTGCCGACGATCGCCACGGCTTCGCCGAGACGCCCGGCGCGCTGCCATGCGCGCATGCACTGCCAGACCACGAAGCGGCTGACGCTCATCATCGCCAGCGCACCGGCAAGCCATGCCAGCGCCCACGGGCCCTCCGCCGCCGTCACCGGCTCGAAGAAGCGCGTGGCGAGGAACAAGGCCGCGATGGTGCAGATCCAGCCCATCAGCAGGCGCGATATCGCGCTCTCGAACCGGGCGAAGACCGTGAACCGATAGGCTCCGGCGAGGTGCAGGAAGTTGACGCCGAGGATCGTACCGAGCAGCACGACGAGGCCGGCCAGATGCCAGTCAATGCCGGACGCATCCCAGTGCATGGCCACCACGCCGGCGCCGAAAATGGCGGCGGCATCGACGGCTGCTACCGAGCGTTTGACAATGGCTTCAGAAACGGTGGGGGTACCGTTGCGCATAAAAAAAATCGCTCCCGTGAATTGAAGCGATTCTCTCAAGCCTGACGCCTAAAGTGTTGTGATCAAAGTGCGACTGGCTCCTTGGTCACACAGAAAGCACAACCGAGGCGAAATGTTGTGGCGTTTGTGTGGCAACGAACCTCGACGCCGCCGGCAGGTCGATGAACGTGGCGGGTCCACGCTCGACCATGCGTGCGATTTCGTACGCGAGCTGTGCGGGATCGCTGGAGTTGACCGAGATACCGAGGCGATGCTCGCGCGTCAGCCGGCCGACCAGGCCGAAGTCCTGCGCCAGCACCGGCCTGCCGTTGATCGCCGCCCACATCAGGACGCCACTCGACCCGATGAACTTCTGGTAGGGGGCCAATATGACATCACTGCGACGCACGAGCGCTGCAAGCTCGGTCCTGTCCAGGCGACGGTCGTCGATGCGGAGCCAGAGGTCCGGACGCTCCCGCTTCAGGGTCTGGTAGCGCTGCTCGAGGCGCTCACGGAGCGCCGGATCGACCTTGCCCGCGAACAGGACGGCGATGCGCGAAGTGATCTCGGGCGGCAGCAGCAGCAATGCATCGAGGACTGCGAGTGGCCCCTTCCGCTCTGCGATGTAGCCGAACAGGAGGAAGCCGATACGGCCTGATGGCACGAAATCGCCCTCGTTGTCGTTGGCTGTGGGTGCCACGAGCTCCGGGCCGGGCTCGGGCAGCGCCGCGACCTTCTCGCCGTGGCGATAGTAGTTTTGTGCATAGAGCGGGAAATAAGGATCCAGCGACAATACCCGCTCGACCGCGGGATTGCGCAGCATCAGGGGGTAGAACACGGCCTTCTGCAGGTCGCGCAACCGGTCGCCCAGGGTCGGCCGATAGGGACCGATCTCGCGGTAGTGGACCGATGGCCGGAACAGGACACCTGACAAGCTCCGTCCCTTGGCGCCCAAGCCGAGGGCCAGGGGCAACGTCAGAAGGTCGATCGACAGGAAGAGCCCGTGTTTGGCGCCTGTCTTGCGCAGGTACTTGCGCATCGTCCACCAGCGCCAGAAGCCGGCCCGCGCCAGCGGCCGGCCGATGCAACGGCGGGCCTCTGCCGTGGGCAAGGGCACGATGCGGATGCGGTCCCGGGCGGAGGCGGGGAGAAGGCGCGCCAACGGCGCACACAGGCCTTCCGCAATGACCAGCCAAAGTTCGGTATCGGTCCGCTCCGAGACGGCGAGGCGAACGATGGCATCCAACCATTCCAGCGTATGACCTTCGGCTTCGGGCTCGAAGATCAGCATCTGGCGGGGCTTCTGCCGAGTGGGCGGCAGGCTATCGGGCGCCCAAGGCATCGGGCCGTCTCGCTAAAGAACCGGTGGAAACTGCGGCCTGGAAACAAGCGGCCGGCTCACGCCGCTGGTACAGGAGACGGAGCCGATGATCGGCCCCGCCGGGAGGTGTGGGCGAGGGGAGCGGTACGCGATGCACCGTCCCTGGCCTCAGCCGTAGGTCGCCTTGATTGGCCGCGAGTACTCGTAGAACGGATCGCGGTGGCCGTAGCGGCGGTATTCCTTCGACACGACGCGGGAGAGCACGCAGCCGGCCACGTCGCCCTGGGCGTCGATGATCTGCTTCAGCGCCTCGACCACGGCATCCTGCCGCGTGTGACCCCAGCGGACCACGAACACGACCTTGTCGACCAGCCGCGAGAGGGCCAGCACGTCGGCCGTCACCAGCGCGGGCGCGGTATCGAGGATCACGAAGTCGTAGTGCGGCGTCAGAGCCTCGAGGAGCTGGCGCATGCGGTCGGAGCTCAGCAGATGGGCCTGGGCCGGGCTCCAGTTGCCCGACGGCAGCACATCCACGCCCGAGAGCGCATCGTGGTGGATCAGATCGTCCAGCACCACCGACTTGTCGCCAAGCAGGCTCGCCAGGCCGTCGCGGTTGGAGCAACGGAAGATCTGATGCAGGCGCGGGCTGCGCCAGTCGCAGTCGATCAGGAGCACGCGCCGGCCGTTGCTGGCCAGCAGGCGGCCGAGCGACGCAACCATCACCGACTTGCCTTCGGCAGGCGTTGCCGAGTTGAACAGCATGGTCCGGGGCGACGAGGCAGTCTGCGAGAGCTCGACGCCGATCTGCACGCGGCGCAGGGCCTCGCTGTAGGGCGACGTCGGGTGACGCAGCACCTGCATGGCAGGCGGCACGCGGCCGGAGAGCTGCGGCACCATGGCGAGCACGGGCAGGCCGGTCAGCGCTTCGAGCTGGTCGGCGCGCCGGAAGGTCTGGTCGCCGCTCTCGCGCAGGAGCGCGATGGCCGAGCCGATCAGGAAGCCGCCGACTAGGCCGAGGAAGGCGATCAGCGCCTTGGGCGGGAAGGCAGGCGCTGCGGGCGCCGCTGCGGGCGACACGAGCTTGGCGTCAGCCTGCAGGATCTGCTCTGCACCGTTGCTCTGCTTGGCGCGGTTCAGCATCGCCTCGAGCAGGTTACGGTTCACGGTCGAGTCACGCTCCAGCGCATCGAGCTGGATGGACGCGTCGTTGACCGTGCCCATCTTGCTCTTCAGGCGCTCGAAGTCCTGGCGCACGGCCTCGTAGCGGGCGTCGGCGGTACGCGCTTCGCGGGAGAGGCCGTCCACGGTCTTGGAGATTTCGGCCGCGATCTTGGCGCGGGCGTTGGCGACCTCGGCGCGCGCATTGATCATCGCAGGATAACGCGGCCCGTACATCGCACCCATCTCGGCCATGCGACGCTCGGCATCCGCCTCCTGCTGCTTCAAGGACGCGATCAGCGGCGACTTCAGCACGTCGGGCACGCTCTCGTTGCCGAGCCCGCTCTTGGAGAGCGACTGCGCCTCGTTCAGCCGCGAGTCGGCCTCAGCCTTCGCGGTCTGGGCGGCGATCAGCTGGCTGTTGAGCTCGGTGAGCTGCTGGGCGGTGACGTTGCTGCTCGAGCTCTTGTAGAGGCCGTGCGTGCGCCGGTAGTCCTCGACCGCCTGGTCGGACTTGCGCACCTGCTCGCGCAGCTCGTTGATGCGGCCCAGCAAGAACTTGTCGACCTTGTCCATCGTCGCGATCTTTTCGGCGCGCTGATAGTCGAGGTAGGTCTTGGCGAGCGTATTGGCGAGCGCCGCGGCCATCTGCGGATCCTGCGAGTCGGCCTTGACGCTCAGCACGTAGGAGCGGCCGAGCAGCGAGACGTCGATGTGCGACAGCAGAAGGTCGATCAGCCGGTTGTCGGCAGCGCTGAGGCCCTGGTCAGGTGCCTGACCGCCCTGCGGCGGCTTGGCATGCAGGCCGCTCATCCAGTCCTTGACGCTTTCAGGCAGCCAGGCGCTCAGGCTGAAGTTGCGCGCCCACCAGCTGGGCTTCTGCAGCTCCGGATTGAAGGTCGGGTCGGTGGCGAGGTGAAGCTTGTCGATCACCTCCTTGGCAAGTGTGCGCGACTGCAGGACGAAGCCTTCGTTCTGCACCCGCTCAGCGTCCGGGTTGGTCTCCGTGATGATCGCTTCGGCATTGAAGACGCGCGGGTTCTGCACGCCTACCTGCACACGCGCCTCGGCGACGTAGTAGGACGGAAGCGACCAGGCGACGCCAGCCGCCACGCCGCCCAGGATCACGGTACATGCCGCGATCATCCGCCGATGACGCCACAGCTTGCGCATCGTTTCGAGCAGCCCCTCGTCGGGCGCCACCGGCGGCCGAAGGATCGGCGCCGGTGCCGGCACGGGAGCAGCAACGAAACGCTCGGTGCTGGGCACGGCCCGCAGCGACGGACGTCGCTGCGGGAGACGGGGATAATCGTCAGGCATGTGTGCAACCATTGGTAAAAAGCGCTTCCGCGCCTAGAAATAGCGCTCGCGAACGATGACAGTGTCGCCAGGCTGGATATCGCTTTCCTGGCTCGCGGACACGCGCACGATCTGACCGTTCACGCGACGCTTGATGTAGAAGTTCGCCATGTTGGCGCGATAGGTCGCGCCGCCGGCCGTGGCGACTGCCTCAAGCAGCGTCAGGTCGGTGACGAACGGATAGCTGCCGGGCTTCTGCACTTCACCGACAACGTAGAAGGGCCGACGAGTCGACACTTCGACGCTGACGCTCGGGTTGTGCATGTAGGCCGGGTCGAGCTTGTTGGCGATGGCCTGCTGCAGGTCGCGCGGGGTCATGCCGTTGGCGTCGACGTTGCCGATCAGCGGGAAGGCCAGGATGCCGTTGCCGTCGAGCTGGAACTCGCCGGTGAGGTTGGGCTGGCCGAACACGATGATGCGTGTGCGGTCGTTGGGGCCCAGCCGATAATCAGCGGCCGAGTTGCGCGCGCCGGTCCCATTCGGGGCGAGGCTCAGGCTGCCGGCCGCCGCCGAGTTGTCCGGAACGATCGGCGTCGGATCGTTGGTGCCGCAGGCGCCAAGCGCCAGCGTCGCTGCGGCGATGGCGCAGCCGCGCAGCAGCGTGGTGGTGGATAGAGAAATAGCCGACATAGTCTTACCTCCAGGAGAGAACGGACGAGATACTAGAAACCCTAGACGCACGGTGGATGAATCGTTGTGACCAATCCGGGACACTCGATTAGACGCGCCCGTAGGTATCTTCGATACGCACGATATCGTCCTCGCCGAGATAGGGTCCCGATTGCACCTCGATCAGCTGCAACGGCACCTTCCCCGGGTTTTCAAGCCGGTGTTCGGTGCCAATCGGGATATAGACGGATTCGTTCTCGCGCACGAGCATGCGCTCCTCGCCGCGCTGCACCATGGCGGTCCCGTGGACCACGACCCAGTGCTCCGCGCGGTGGTAATGTTTCTGCAGGCTGAGCTTGGCGCCCGGTTTTACGGTGATTCGCTTCACCTGGAAGCGCTCCCCGGCATCGACCGTGCGGTAATTGCCCCAGGGGCGATACCCCGTGATGTGCCGGTCGGGCTCGGGACGGTTGCTCTTGCGGAGCATCGTCACCAGGCCCGAGACCTTGGTCGCCGAATCGGCGTCGGCCACCAGTACGGCGTCGTCGGTGGCGACCACGACCACGTTGTCGAGGCCGACCGCGGCGACCAGCTTGCCTTCAGAGCGGATGTAAGAATTCTTCACATCCTGGGCGAGCACGTCGCCGTGCAGGACGTTGCCGTCGCCGTCGGCGCGACCGATGCCCCGCAGGGCATGCCAGGACCCGACGTCGTTCCAGGCCATGTCGACCGGCACCACGGCGGCCCGCGCCGTGTGCTCCATCACCGCATGGTCGATCGAGAGCGACGGCGCCTCGGCGAAAGCGGTACCTCCCAGGCGGAAGAAGGTGAGGTCTTCCTTGCCTGACCGGATGGCGCGCTCGCAGCAGTCGAGCATCGCCGGATTGATGCGGCCGAGCTCGTCGATGTAGGACCGCGCGGACAGCAGGAAGATGCCGCTGTTCCAGTAGAAGGCGCCGCTCGCCAGGAAGCGCTCGGCGGTGGCGCGATCGGGCTTCTCGACGAAACGGTCGACTTCCAGCACGCCCTCGGCGCCAGTGAGCGAGGCGGTGGCGTGAATGTAGCCGTATCCGGTGTCGGGATGGGTCGGCTTGACGCCGAAGGTGACGAGGTGGCCGGCCTGGGCGGCGGCCAGGCCCTGCATGACCGCGCGATGAAAGGCGGCGGGATCGGCGATGGCGTGGTCGGACGGCTGCACCAGCATCAGCGCATCCGGATCGTGCCTCAGCAGCCAGAGAGCGGCGACGGCGATCGCGGGACCGGTGTTGCGGGCATGCGGCTCGAGCAGGATGGCCTGCGGTGCGATGCTCACCTGACGAAGCTGATCTTCGACCAGGAAGCGATGCTCTTCGTTGCAGATCAGAAGCGGCGCGGCGAAACCGACATCACTCAGATTGCGCGCTGCGGTTTCCTGCAGAAGGGTGCGTTCGGTGACGAGCGGCAGGAGCTGCTTGGGATACGCGGCGCGCGAGAGCGGCCACAGGCGCGTGCCAGAGCCACCCGAAAGGATCACAGGGTGAATCTGCGCCGTGCCTTGCTGCTGAAATTTCGCGAGTCCGGTATCTGTAAGTGCGTCCATGGCGCGAAGCTATGGACCACAGCCTATCGCGGCCAGTGATCAAATTGTGCTTTGCACTAATGACTTTTTCGTATCTTCCGTATCACTCGCCATTGCGTGGCAACACGATGGCAATCGCCAAACCGCCGCCGATTCGATTGGTGGCACGCACCTGTCCGCCGAGTGCCTCGATGTTGCGTCTCACCATCCAGAGACCAAGGCCAGAATGTGGCTGCCGCTCGCCATCGGCGCGGTTGGGCCGTGACGAGAAGTAGCGTTCGAAGATGCGCTCGATCTTGTCGTCGGGAATGCCCGGTCCTTCATCGTCGACCTGCAGCTCGACCCAGCGATGGCCTTGCGTGAGCGTGAGCACGATGGTGCCGCCGCGCGGCGAGAAGCTGGTCGCGTTTTCCAGCACATTCTGGAGCACGATCTCGAGCATGCCCTTGGCCGCCTGCACCCACACATCGTCGTCGAGCCGGCGGATCAGGCGGATGTCGTTAGCGGCCATGATCTCGCGGAAATTGAGCGTCGCCTCGCCCACGATCTGGGTGAGGTTGGTGGGCACGCGTGGCGCCTCGATCAGGTCGGCGGTGTTGGTATCGAAGCGCTGGGCGGCGACCACGAGGCCGAGCAGTCGCGCCAGCGAGGAATCGATGATCTCGAGGGCGCGCCGCGCCCGCGTGTCCTCCTGAGGCACCGAGCGGCGCACCGGGCTCAGCGACGACTGGATGGCGGCGATGGGTGTCTTGAGCGAGTGCGCGTTGTCTTCGGCCGACTGGCGGATTTCCTGCGACAGGCGTTTGAGGTCGAGCACCAACTTGTCGAAGCCACGCGCCACGCTCGCGAGCTCGGGCACGACGTTGCGCTGGCTGAAGGCATAGTCGCCGATGCGGCCCTGGCCGATTTCGTTGGCGACGTCGCGGAAGCGGCGCAAGCTCAACCAGATGCTCACGGCGGCCAGCACCGCAAGCACGGCCAGCACAAGATAGATGATCGCCGCCACGCGCACCGCGCGCGTCTCCCAATAGGGCCGGCCGATCGAGGTGTTGAGGAATTCCGACGTGGTGTGCGTTGAGGTCAGTACCCAGCAGCCGTTCTTGGCCTTGATGGGAATGATCGAGGTCAGAAGCTCGACCTTGCCGTTGGGCTGGGTGTAGCGGATCTCGTCCGAGGTCTCCCACATGCAGGCCTCGCCCAGCCGCCTCAGGATGCCACGGTGGGCGAGCTCTTCGAGTTCGGGCGCCACTTCGTCGGGCCGGATCGCCGGCGAGGAGGCCACGAAGTAGAAGCCGACGGCCGCCTGCTCCTGTCCCGGTTGGGCCAGCGGCTGGAGCATCAGCTTCAGCACCGTTCCGTCGCTGGTGTACTTGGCCAGTTCGTCGTTCAGTGCGGTGTCGGCGGGCGCCTCGGTCTTGCGCAGCACCGGCGCCAATGCATATCCGATCAGTTTGCTGCGATCCTGGATGGCGCGGGTGACGAGGTCACGCATCTGTCGGTCGGCACTCTCGAACTGACCATAGAGAACGATGGGAAGGGCGATGAAAATGCCGACAAGAGCAACGAGCTTGAGGGTAAGGGACGCGCCGAACTGGCGCGCGGTGTCACGCCAGTTACGCCGCGGAAGCCGAGGTGCCTCCCCAGCGGTAACCGAATGAGGGGTAGTTCTCGATGGCGTCGAAGTTGGAATCGACGAGTCGGAACTTGTTTCGTATTCGCTTGATCGATGAACGGACATTGGTTCTATAGCCATGTTCGCCGCTCCCCGCGATGAAGCCGACGTGATGCATGCAGTCGTAGACTGCACGATAGGTCACGTGGCTCCCGATATTCGACGCGAGCAGCCGCACGATGTTAAACTCGGTTAGTGTTAAATTGACGTCTGCGTTATCCCAAAATGCGCGGCTGACCCGTGGCTTCAGCATCAGACGACCGCAATGAAGCGTCTCGTCGACCGTGAGTTCGCGCGGCCGCTTGGACGATTCTACTATAAGACGTAGGCGTTTGGCGAGAATTGGCACGCCGCGTGCCTTATCGACGAAATCGAGCGCACCGCGATCAAAGGCCATATTTTCATGGGTCGGCGAAGTACGGCCGGTCAGAAAAACGACCGGCATCAGGATGCCCTCGCGCCGCAGCCGCGGCAGCAGGTCGATCCCGGCCAGCGACGGTAACCCCCAATCGAGCACGATCACATCGGCTGTCATATTACCTTCAGCAGCCGACGCCAGCATGGCGGTACCGTCGGCGAAGCAAGTGACATCGAAGCCGAGATCCATCAGCTCGGCCGAGGCGGCCTCGCGGAAATCGTCGTCGTCGTCGACAAGGATGAGGCGAACGCGCTCCTCGGCCGCGGCGTCATCCGCCGGATTGGCCGTGGGCCCTGAGCTGGGCCAGGCAGGCGCGATTTCCTTCATCGGTGTTGTCATTGCTCTTAACCTCGTAAGCAAGAGTTCCGAATTGGCGCGTCTGGACATCCGGATAGAGCTGGACGTCCAGCGAGCAGGTGCCGTTGCGGTAACGCCAGGTCTTTCCGGGCGCGCGTTCCTCCACTGTCGTGGGCGGGCCGAACAGCGCCCGCACCTCGTTCTCGCTCTTGCCGATTAGGTTCACTGGCGGGGGGGCGACACTGTCCTTCGGCGGTTCGGCTTTTGCCTCCTCCGTGGCCGACGGGGTGGCCACGGCAGAGGTCTGGGTTGCCGGTGTGGGCTTGGGGGTTGTCCGCGTTGCTGCACGCTGGGAATGCGGCTTGGACGGATCAGAAGAGACGAGACGGCTGAGATCGCCCCGTGCGCTGCGGGCCACGTCACAGCCCGACAGAAGCAACAAGCCAACCATCAGGGTCTGTACGCACAGACTCTTACCTGTCATCCAACCGCTCTTTCCCCACATACCCCGCCACCCCGGGCAACGCTGGCAATAGCCATACGGTTGCAGGCTCGTGAAGTGCAAGCCAACACGCCGCAGGCCAAAGTCAGGCTCTCGGTCTTCGAAGTCTTCCCTCAATGTTGCGCTGCGGCAACACTTTGGCCGTGGAACTTAAGGCTATCACAAAAAGGCCACGGATTCTTCCACTGTATCTGCAAGAACTACACTTGACGCAATTCCGCCAAAGTGTCTGCACCCGACCGCCATATTAGGCGGGAAGCTCATAGCCAATGGCCGATTCGGCCTCGATCGTGCGCTGTACCGCCGGCCTCTGCATCATTTTTTCATAATGCGCGAAGAGATGCCCGAATGTTCCCGGTGCCGGGTTGAGCGACTTGGACATGCGCCAGAACAGCCGGAACAGGTGGATATCGACGATCGAGTAGGCGCCCAGCACCCAGTCGCCGTCGGCGAGCGCCTGTCCAAGTCGGTGATCGGCGATCTGCCAGACCTGCTGGGCATGCTCGAGGCCCTGACGCCGCGCCGGATGGAGCGTGGAGGCGATGAACGACATCCACGACACGGCCTGCGCCTGCGCTTCGTCGTCAGCCGGCAGGAGCTTCGCCTCGGGATGGCGCTTGGCGAGATAGAAGAGACAGCCCGCAACCTCGGTGAGCGGCCGGCCGTCGATCAGGAGCGTCGGCACCTTGCCCGCTGGATTGATGGCGAGGAAGGCGGGCGAGCGTGTCTCGTTGCGCGCGAAGGAAAGCGACCGCACCTCGAACGGCACGCCGACCTCGTGCAGCGCGATATGCACCGCCATCGAGCTGCTGCCGGGCGAAAGATAAAGCACGAGCGATGTCATGGAAGTTCTCTGTTGGCGGGTCCGTACCGACCTCATCCTGAGGAGCGCGCGCAGCGCGCGTCTCGAAGGATGGGAAACAAAAGCGGTGTTGCCTTCCACCCTTCGAGACGCGGCCCACGGCCGCTCCTCAGGGTGAGGGATTTTTGTCGATGCAGGTCCCGGCTACGGCCGGCGCAAAAGTTCTTCTTCAGCGACGCCCGCCTCATAGTCGGCGGCCATCTTGTCGGCATCGAACAGGACGCCGATCGGATTCTGCGCGAACGGCGCGCTGTGGAAATAGCCTGCCGCTTCCTCTTTGGTGCGGAAGGCATCGACCTGCAGCTCGACCTGATTGCCGTCGGGATCCTTGTAATACATCGACACGGTCGGGCCGTGATTGATCGTGCGCACCGGCACGATGCCCTCGACTTTCAGGCGCCGATAGGTCGCGAGGAGCTGGCCGAGATCGGCGAAGGTGTAGGCGACATGCGCGAGGCCCCAGGCATCGTCGGGCGCCTTCTTGAGATCCGGCATCTGGATGAAGGCGACGCGATGATGTTCGTCATCGTAGGTGACGAACGAGATGAAGTCGTTCTCGAACACCAGGTGGGCTGCGAGGACGGTGCAGTACCAGTCCACCAGCGCCTGCTTGTTGGCCGTACGCAGCACGAAGTGCGCGAACAGCGACGGTGTGATCGGCTTGCTATCGAGCGGCCGGCGAAGCCGGTCGGCGTTGGAGTCCATGTAGCGCCTCCATCAGCGGGCGTTCATCGGCTTTCCCGGTTGGCGTGGCAGGAAGGCTGTCAACAAGCCCAAGCATAGCAGGAAGGGCGTGACCTGGTAGACGGTGTCGATGCTGGTCATGTCGGCGATCTCGCCCAGGACCGCGGCGCCGAGGCCGCCTAGCCCGAAGGAGAAGCCGAAGAACATGCCGCCGACCAGCCCGACGCGGCCCGGCATCAGCTCCTGGGCGTAGACCAGGATCGCCGGGAACGCCGAGGCCATGATCATCGCCACCATGACGGCGAGCACGCCGGTCCAGAACAGGTTGGCATGCGGCAGGATGAGCGCGATCGGCAGCGCGCCCAGGATCGAGAACCAGATCACCGGAATGCGGCCGATCCTGTCGCCGACCCAGCCGCCCATCAGCGTGCCCATCACGATGCCGATCATGAAGGCGAAGAGATAGAACTGCGCCGCCTGCACCGAGAGGTGGAACTTGCTGATCAGATAGAAGGTGTAATAGGAGCCGAGGCTTGCTTGGTAGACGTTCTTGGAAAAGAGCAGCATCACCAGCAGGCCCACCGTCACGAGCACGCGGCCCTTCGACAGGCCGTGCGATGCGGTGGTGGAGGAGGCCTTGCCCTTGCCACGCGCGGCGCCCGACGCGATGCCACGCCTGTTACGGTACCAGTGGCCGACCTGGAACAGCACGGTCATGGCGAGCAGCGCGGCGGCGCAGAACCAGACCATGCTTTCCTGGCCATGCGGCACGACGATGAAGGCCGCGAGCAGCGGGCCTGAGGCCTGGCCGAGGTTGCCGCCGACCTGGAACAGCGACTGGGCGAGGCCGTAACGCCCGCCGGCCGCCATGCGCGCCACGCGCGAGGCCTCGGGATGGAATACCGACGAGCCCATGCCGATCAGCGCCGCCGATACCAGGATCATGGGATAGGAATGGGCGCGCGACATCATGAAGAGGCCGACCAGCGTGAAGCCCATACCCACCACCAGGGAGTAGGGCTGGGGCTTCTTGTCGGTGTAGAGGCCGACCACCGGCTGCAGCATCGAGGCGGTGAACTGGAAAGCGAGCGTGATGAACCCGACCTGGCCGAAGGAGAGGGCGTAGTTGTCCTTGAGGACGGGATAGATCGCGGGTACCAGCGACTGCATCATGTCGTTCAGGAGATGGCAGAAGCTCAGCGACAGGATGACGGCGAAGGTCGTGCTGTCGGCGGCAGCCCGATCAGCGAGTGAAGGGGCGGCGAGGGAGGGGGAAGAGGCGGCGGCCGGCGCCGCCATCGTATTATCGGTCATACCGCCATCATAAAATGCGTCAGCCGGCCCGACCACCGCATGGACGCAGACCAGCCCTGCACGCTGGGGGCGCGCCACTCGATTGGCGCGCCCCCAGCAATGACGCAACGCCTGCGATGTCGTAGCGTTGTCGCCAACATCCGATGGCGGCCCAAAGTACCCCTACAGACGTCCCCGCGCGGCTCGATCGGCTGCCGTGGAGCGCTTTCCATCGGCTGGTGGTGGCAGCACTCGGCATCACCTGGATCCTCGACGGGCTCGAGGTCACGCTGGCGGGCTCGGTTGCGGCAGCACTGCAGACCAGCCCGCGCCTGCATCTTAGCGCCGAACAGGTCGGCCTCACCGGCAGCGCCTATCTCGCGGGCGCGGTGCTGGGCGCGCTCTACTTCGGCCATCTCACCGATCGGCTGGGCCGCAAGAAGCTGTTCAACGTCACGCTCGGCGTCTACCTGCTGGCGACCGCGGCGACCGCCTTCTCGTGGAACTACGAGAGCTTCCTGTTCTTCCGCTTCCTCACCGGCGCGGGCATCGGCGGTGAATACTCGGCCATCAACTCGGCGATCCAGGAGCTGATTCCGGCGCGGCTGCGCGGCCGCACGGATCTTGCGATCAACGGCAGCTTCTGGCTCGGCGCGGCGCTCGGCGCGATCGTTTCGGTGCCATTGCTCGATCCCAACCTGTTCGGTCCTGATCTCGGCTGGCGCATCGCCTTCGGCAGCGGCGCGGCGCTGGGCCTCGTCATCCTCTATCTGCGGCGGTTCTTGCCCGAGAGTCCGCGCTGGCTGATGATCCACGGTCAGCCCGGCGAAGCGAGTCGCGTGGTCGACGAGATCGAGGCGCGGGTGGTGGCGAGTGTCGGCGGACCGCTGCCGCCAGTGACGGCTAGCCTCCATCTCGGCACACCGCACAAGCTCACGCTCACCTCGGTCGCGCGCACGCTGCTCAAAAACTATCCCGGCAGGACTGTGCTCGGCATCGTGCTGATGGCGTCGCAGGCCTTTGTCTACAACGCGATCTTCTTCACCTACGCGCTGGTGCTCACCAAGTTCTACGATGTGGCGCCCGATCGCGTCGGCCTGCATATCCTGCCCTTTGCACTGGGCAATTTCCTGGGGCCGCTGCTCCTGGGACCGCTGTTCGACACGCTCGGCCGCAAGCTGATGATCGCGCTCACCTACAGCCTCGCCGGCATCCTGCTCGGCGTGACTGCCTGGCTGTTCGGCGCCGGCCTGCTCACGGCCACGACGCAGACGATCCTGTGGACCATCGTCTTCTTCTTCGCCTCGGCTGCTGCGAGTGCGGCCTATCTCACGGTCGGCGAAAGCTTTCCGCTCGAAGTGCGCGCGCTCACCATCGCGCTCTTCTATGCCTTCGGCACGTTGCTTGGCGGTGTCGGCGGACCGTGGCTGTTCGGCGTGCTGATCGAGGGCGAGGGGTCTGGCGGAATCGTTTGGGGCTATTTTATCGGTGCAGCCCTGATGGTGCTGGCGGCGTTAGTGGAACTGAGGCTCGGCGTCCGGGCGGAGGGCAAGTCGCTGGAAGACGTGGCACCACCGCTATCGAGCGCGGACTGAGGCAAGATCCCTCGCGAGGGATTTCTCTGTCTTTCACAACCCCAACTTCGCGGTTCTGAAACAGAACTGCCCTAAAGTGCGCCATGTTTACGATTGCGCAGATTTCCGACACGCATTTGAGCGACGAGAAGCCATTCTTCGTCGACAATTTCGTGCGTGTCGGCGATGCGCTGCGCGAAAGCCGGCCGGATCTTGTACTGAACTCCGGTGACATCACGCTCGACGGTGCCTCGAACGAGGCCGATCTCGCGGCGGCGCGCCTGCTGCACGACGGCCTCGGCCTGCCGCTGCGCTACCTGCCGGGCAACCACGACCTCGGCGACAGCCAGGATTCGCCCGGTCGTGGGGAGGGCCATGGCGAGGCCGTGATCGATGCGCAACGGCGCCGTCGTTATGTCGCCTATTTCGGTGCGGACTGGTGGTGGTTCGACGTGCCGGGCTGGCGGGTGCTGGGCCTGAACGCCCAGCTCTTGGGCAGCGATCTCCCCGAGGCCGAGATGCAGGACGACACCATCGCCGAGGCCGTCGGTGGTCTTGGCACGCGCCGTCTCGCGCTTTTCCTGCACAAGCCGCTGTTCGACCGCACGGTCGACGAGTGCGTCGTTACCGGGCGCTTCGTCAATCCCGTGCCACGCCGGCTCCTGCTCGCAAGCCTCGATGGCGTGACGCCGGCGCTCGTCTCCTGCGGGCACGTCCATCAATATCGCGCGAGCGAGACCTTCGCGACGCGCCATGTCTGGGGAACGTCGACCGCCTTCGTGATCCCCGACCATCGCCAGCCGCGCTATGGCGTCAAGGAAGTGGGCTACGTCGAGCACCACCTCGCACCGGATGGCACGCACGCGAGTCGCCTCGTGCGCGTGCCTGGCGTGCCCACGCTCGACATCGCACACTTTCCCGAGGCGTATGGCGCGATGTGATTCGGTTGTGGACCGCCAAAGCATCGATGCCGTTGTCGGCTGTGGATGCGAGCACTATTCTATCCCTCAAGCCCTCTTTCCTTGCTGGTAGGGGCCGCGGAACAGGGGATACGAAAACAGGCCGGTGGCGCCGCCCACTGGCGCGGGATTTGTGCGATGCCGCCCGACTCAACTCAGCTCGATCCATCCAAAGCCGATCCGTCCAAAGTCGATCCGACGGCGGCATCGGATGTCGCGGCGCCGGAGCCGCAAGCCGCGGTGGACGCAAAACCGAATCGCGATCCGACAAGGGTGCGAAGGCTCGTCATGGTCGGCAGCGCGATCCTGGGCGTGTTCGCGCTCTACCAGGTCTTCGTCTACTTCGTAGCCTACACTGATGACGCTTATGTGCGATCGGATCTCGTCTCGATCGCTTCGGAGGTGACCGGCCCGATCGTCCGTGTGCACGTGATCGACAATCAGGACGTCAAAAAAGGCGATCGGCTCTTCACCATCGATCCCGAACCGTTCCAGCTTGTCGTCAACCAGCGTCGGGCGCAGATCGACGAGCAGAAAGCGCTTCTGAAGGTGTCGCAGGAGGAGCTGGCGTCTGCCGAAGAGGCGTTGGCGGCTTCGACGTCGGCTCGCACCTATGCGCAGGAACAACAGCGCCGCTATGCGGACCTCGCAAAAAGCACGTATGCGCCGCGTGCCGAGCTGGACAAGGCCAACGACGAGTTGCGACGGACGACTGCCGAGATGAGGATGTCCCAGATCGCCATCGAGAAGGCGCAAAGCAGCATCGTGGCCCACCAGGCAGCGCTCAATCTCGCGACGGCCGAGATGGCGAGCGCGCAGTGGCGGCTCAGCAAAACAGACGTGTTCTCGCCAACGACAGGATCGATTACCAACCTCACTGTGCGGGCGGGCGACATAGCAAACGCGAATGTTCCGATCATTGGCATTGTCGACGCCACTGCCTGGCGCATCATGGCGAACTACAAGCAGGACTACATCCGGTCCTTCACGATCGGCGATACGGCGTGGGTGTGGCTTGATAGCCAGCCGTGGCATCTGCACCGGGCGAAGATCGCCGGGATCGCGCGCGGCTTCAGTCGCGAGCCGGGGGCAGAGAAACTGCTCCCCTATGTGGCGCCGACCACCGATTGGATCCGGCTGCAGCGGCGAATTCCGGTGACGATCGTGCTCGAGAATCCGCCACCCGACCTCAAGCTCTACATGGGTGCCGATGCTCGTTCGGTGATCTTCCCGTGAAGGATCCCTTCGTTAGATCTGTAATGGAGGATATTGCCGAAGCGGCGGGCATTATCGAGCGGACATTCGCCGGGCTTTGGCACGACATCGCGGAGCTGGGTGAGGATCGGATTCGGACGCGGCAATGCGTCGTCGCGGCGCTGGTCGTGCCGTTGGCCACGACGGCTGCGCTGGTGTTTCAGGTCGAGTCCGTGTGGTGGGCGGCGATCAGCGGGTTCATGGCGATCATGTCGACGGGCGCCGCGTCGGTTCGCCGTGGCATCCTCCGCCTCATAGGTACGATCTGCGGTGCAGGTATGGGCTTCATCGCGGCGCGGTGGCTGCCGTACGACCACTTTGCCCTCAGCTTGTATCTTGGCGCCACGACAATGCTGGGTGTCGTCGGCATGCAGGTCAGTCCGCACGGGCTCGCCTGGCTGTTTTTCGCGATCACCTCGAGCATGGTGCTGTTGATGGGCTTGAGCGATCCGCTGCTGGTGCCGATCGTGGCTTTCTACCGCGTGTTCGAGGTGGCGATCGGGGTCGGCTCGGCCATGATCGTGGCGAACGTGCTTGAGAACTGGCATGCCGACCCGCCGGCGCCGACGCCGGGCTGGCGACATTTGCTCGGTGAACAGTGGCCGGCCCTGTTACATGGCATACGCGCGGCGATTTGTGTGGTTATCGTCCTCTACGTCTGGATTTGGATCGATCTGCCGGATGTGACCCAGATGGCAGTCACGGTGGCGGCGGTGATGGCTGCTCCCGTTGCAGCCGACGCCAGCGTTTCCACAAGGCACGAAGTGGCGAAGCGCGCACTCCATCGCATCCTCGGTTGCGTTCTGGGCGGCATTGCCGCGTTGATCTGCCTCGCGGTGTCGGTGACATCGCTTTTCTGGTGGCTGGCGATGATCGGCGGCGGCGTTTGGGTCTGCATGCACATCCAGACCAGCAAGCGCGGCGTCGGCTATGTCGGCACGCAGGCTGGAATCGTTTTCATCATCACGCTGATCCAAGGCGCCCAACCGCCCGCCAGCATCATGCCGGGAATCGATCGATTCGCCGGGATCACTGGCGGCCTTGGAATTTTGCTGCTCGTGTCGCTGGTACTGTGGCCAGGCGATGTGAAGACTGTAGAAGCGCGGAATTCCGGAAAGTAAGGCCGACTCATCTGGCCTCTCCCCCGGAGTGGGAGAGAGGTTGGGAGAGGGCGCTGCAATGGATGTCGCCGTTACGCCGGCACTGGAATGGCGCGCTGGTTGTACATCATCTTGCGGATGCGGGCCTGTTCCTCGGCCGGCAGTTTGGTGACGTCGGTCGAGAGGTCGGTGCCGACCGCCATGCCTTTCTGCACCGCCGGCCGCGCGCCGAGCTCTTCGAACCAGCGCTTGAAGTGCTTGAACTCCTCGATGTCCTGGCCCTGGAACTTCCAGTTCACGGTCCACGGATAGGAGATCATGTCGGCGATCGTGTACTGATCGCCCGCAAGGTACTTGTGCTTGTAGAGCCGGTTGTTCAGCACGCCGTAGAGCCGGTTTACCTCGTCGGTGAAGCGGTTGATGGCATAGGTCTGGTCGCCGTGCTGCTTCTGGTCGACGCGGCGGAAGTGACCGCACTCGCCGCTCTTCGGTCCCTGATTGGCCATCTGCCAGATCAGCCACTGGTTCACGTCGTAACGCGTGCGCAGGTCCTGCGGGTAGAACTTCCCGGCTTTCTCGGCGATGTACATCATGATCGCGCCTGACTCGAAAATCGAGATCGGTGCGCCGCCGCCTTTCGGCTCGTGGTCCACCATCACCGGCATGCGGTGATTGGGATTCATGGTGAGGAAGTCCTTGTTGAATTGGTCGCCCTTCTGGATGTTCACGGGTACGATCTTGTAGGGCAGCCCGCATTCCTCGAGCAGGATGGTGACTTTCTTGCCATTGGGGGTGGGCCAGTAGTGCAGATCGATCATGGGATGATCCTCCTTGGTTGATCGGGAGCTTATCGAGCGAGGCGGCATGGGCAATAGCGCGCAAGAAAAGGTGATCGGCCGCTCGGTGCGGCGTCTCGAGGACGGTCGCTTCCTGACCGGCCGTGCTCGTTACGTGGCGGATATCGAGTGTCCCGGTTGCTTGTGGGGCCATGTGCTGCGCTCGCCGCACGCCCATGCGCGTATCGAACGCATCGATCTGGCTGCGGCACGCGCACTCGACGGCGTGCGCGGCGTCTTCACCCATGCTGATCTTGCGATGGACAAGCTCGGGCCGATGCCCTGCATGGCGGTGGTGAAGCCGCTGGTCGTACCACCGCGTCCGGCGCTGGCCGATGGCTGTGTGCGACACGTCGGCGATCCGGTGGCCTTCATCGTTGCTGACAGCGCCGAAACAGCGCGCACCGCGGCCGAGCTGGTCGAAGTCGACTATGCGCCGTTGCCGTCAGTCGTTGACGGAGGGGCGGCGCTTGCCGTGGGGGCGCCCACGATTTGGGACCAGGCGCCCGGCAATACAGCGTTTCATATCGAGCGCGGCGATGCCGACGCGGTCGCGGCGGCGATGCGCCAGGCCGCGCACGTGGTCGAGATCGAGGTGATGAACAACCGCGTCGTCGTGGCGCCGGTTGAGTCGCGTGCCGGCATCGCGCGCTACGATGCTGCCACGGATACGATGGATCTCGAGTTGACGGGGCAGGGGCTGCACGGCATCCGCCGCCAGCTCGCTGAGTTCGTCTTCAAGCTGCCGCCGGAGAAGATCCGGCTGCATGCGCCCGACGTCGGCGGCGGGTTCGGCACCAAGAATTTCCTCTATCCCGAATGGGTGCTGCTGCTGTGGGCGGCACGCAGGCTCGGCCGACCGGTGCGCTGGGAAGCCGACCGCGCGGAGGAGTTTGTCGCGAGCGCCCAAGGCCGCGATATCGCGGCCAAGGCGAAGCTCGCGCTCGATGCGTCGGGCCGGATCCTCGCACTCGATGTGGCGATGATCGCCAACCTCGGTGCCTATCTCTCGGGAAACGGCCCCGGCGCGTCGGTGGTGGCAGCGTCGACGGCGCAAGGCGGCGTCTACGATGTTCCCGCGATCCATGTCGACGTGCGCGGCGCCTTCACCAACACCGTGCCGGTCGATGCCTATCGCGGCGCCGGCAAGCCCGAGGCCAACTACATCATCGAGCGCGCACTCGAGGCGGCGGCGCGGCAACTCGGGCGCGATCCAGCAGAGCTGCGGCGGCAGAACCTGATCAGCTCCTTCCCACACAAGACGGCGATGGGCATGGCGATCGATTCAGGCGGCTTCCTGGACAATCTCGATCGTGCCGTCGCGCGCGCCAACGCGAAGGACTTCGAAGCGCGGCGTGCCGAAGCGAAGGCGCGCGGCAAGCTGCGCGGGCTGGGCTTCGGCTGCTTCCTCGAAACCTCGCGCGGCGCGCCCAACGAGGGCGCGGAAGTGCGCTTTGAAAGTGACGGCACCGTTACACTCGCGGTCGGCACCGAATCCAACGGCCAGGGCCACGAGACGGCCTATGCCCAGATCGCGTCGGACCGGCTCGGCCTGCCGATCGAGGCGATCCGCTACGTGCAGGCCGATACGCGCGCGGTGAAGACGGGGGCGGGTCACGGCGGGGCGCGCTCCATGCATATGGGCGGCACGGCTGCCGTGAAGGCGATCGACGCGGCGCTCGCCAAGGCGCGCACGCTCGCCGCCCATCTGCTGCAGGCCTCGGAAGAGGAGCTCGTCTTCGGCGACGGACGTTTCTCGGTGAAGGGCAGCGATCGCGCCATCGCTCTTGCCGCCCTGGCGAAGAGCGCTGAGGATCCGGCCAACCTGCCGGACGGCATGACGCCGGGCCTTGGCGTGCATGCCATGAACATGAGCGATGTCTTCACCTTTCCCAGCGGCTGTCATGTCGCGGAGGTCGAGATCGATCCCGAGACAGGCGGCGCCGAGCTCGTGCGCTACACCGCTATCGACGACTACGGCCGGCTGATCAATCCGCTGCTCACGGAGGGACAGGTGCAGGGTGGTGTTACGCAGGGCATCGGTCAGGCGATGCTGGAACACACGGTCTACGATCCCGAGTCGGGCCAGCTCTTGAGCGGCTCGTTGATGGATTACGCCTTGCCGCGCGCCGACGATCTTCCCGCCCTCGATATCGCCCTTGTCGAGCGGCCGACCAACGCCAATCCGCTCGGCGTGAAGGGCTCGGGTCAGGCGGGCTGCATCGCTGCACCCCAGACCGTGATGGCCGCCATCCTCGATGCGCTGCGACCCGCGGGTGTGCAGCATCTCGACATGCCGGCAACGCCGGAGAAGATCTGGCAGGCGCTGCGCGCCGGCGGCAGGTAGGAGAAAAGAGGGGGCCATATGTCTTCTGATTTCATTGACCAATTGGCAAAAGAACTAAATTTGAGCGAAGCCGAGTTGGGCGTGCTGAATCAAGCTGACGCGCGCACCGCGGAAGACGTCGATAGCTTGGTCAGTGCATTTCCATCCTTGGCCGGCCGTGTCCGGCTGCCCTTGTTGTCTAACGCCGTTGGGCGACGTTTGCGTTCGGACTATGTAGACGGTGTCGAAAGTAGGCGTGCAAGACCACCCCGGAACGGGCTGGGCGCAGACGCACCCCCGGGCAGTCTCGTTACGAGAGGCACCGTCGTTGGAGTCGTCCCACCTTCCGCCTTTACGCCCGCGCCCTCTCCGCTGGTCGCCGTTGATCTCCGGGTTCACCCTTGGCCCGTGCGCAATCAGCAAGGGCGCGGGACGTGCGTGGCACATGCCACCACCGCTTGCGTCGAGCACATGCAGTTCGCCGCGGAGGGTCGCGCCTCCGATTACTCCGAGCAGTTTTTGTATTGGGCTATCAAGGATCACAGGGACCCGAACAGGAACCAGGATTCGACGTTGCTTCAGTACGCGCGGGACACGTTGCAGAGCGATGGAATATGCCATGAGACGCTCTGCGCCTATGACGGCAACATTCCGACGCCTGTCTCCGGGCCAGATCCGGGCGGTGCTGCCAAAGCCGACGCCGCCGCGCACATGTATACGCCGGGCGCTTTCATGCAACGGCCTTCGGGGGCCGCGCGGACCGTTCTCCAGCTTCTGCACAATGGGAGGCCGGTCGCGGTTTCGCTCCCTGTCTTCACGGATCCCACCGATCCCAATGGCCCCAACAATTGGATGACATCAGTCGCCTGTAGTTACGGTCGCATTTTGAATCCGCCGCCTGGCGCAGTTGCATCGGCGGGACATTGTGTTTGCGTGACGGGATTCGTGCCTGATGCCGGTGAACCAAACGGCGGGTATTTCATTTTCCGCAATAGCTGGGACAGTTATTGGGCGGCGGCAGCACCGTCTCCAGGTTCGTCCTACTCCCCCGAGCACGGGTATGGGGAAGTATCGGCCACCTACGTGAACACCTACTGCTGGGAACTCCTGCAAATCTAGCGACGGAGTGCTGTGAGGTTGCCATGGCAGTCGCCATCGAGAGCACAGCAGACGAGCGCGCGGCGCCGGGAGATTTTCACGGCCGCATCATCGGCGAAAAGCTGGTCCTACCCAAAGAGGTGGCCGAGGCTTTGCAGCGACAAGGTGTGCGCACGGCCGAGGATCTCATGTCTTACCTTCAGGCCTTTCCTTCCGGCGTGGCCGATGCATTGCATTGGTCCGTTGGCGATGTACGCAAGGCGACGCAGAATTTGAAAGAGAAGTTGCGGGGCCATATTGGCGAAGAGCATTTGAATCCGACGTCTCGACCGAATCTCCCGATGGGAGCGCGCGACCCGGACGATCTACCGTAGATCAAGCGGCCTTCTTCTTTGGTCGTTTCCCGAACAGTTTGCGCAGTTCGTCCTTCGCGTTCTTCAGCGTTCGGAGCCGGCGGGCCGGGAGGTTCTTCCCGGCTCGGTTGATATAGAAGGTCAGCATCGACATCGCCGAGCGCAGGGGCGGGGATTTGCGGCGCCGGCTGTGCTCGGCCGAGCGCTTCAGCGATGCCGCGATCGCGCACGCACTCGCTTTCTTGAACACGCCGCCCTGGAGATCGAGCGCGTCGCTGGTGCGCGTCACGCGCGCCGACCATTTGCGCGTCCCGGAAGAACGCCGGGGCTTCGGTCTCGTGGTTGTCATGAGGGGATAACGCCTTGCCGGCGGCGATCGTTGCTCCAGTGCCTGGGCTTGACGGAGGTTGAGCAATTACTTAAGTATCGTTAACTATTAACGTCTAATAAAGATACTCCATGTGGAGCGTCCTCCGCCTGAGGTTGATCGGCCTCGGCTTCCGCTCGTGGGTTTGGTCGGTGCGTGTGCGGCGCGTGATGGGCGCGCTCGGCCGGCCGCGGCTGCGCGGCGTCGAGCATCTCACTCTCGCCGTCACCGATCTCGCCGAGGCCCGCCGCTTCTATTGCGACGTGCTGGGCGGCGCGTTGATGATGACGATCGACGATGCGGCGCTGGCGCGGTTCGGGCGCCCGCCGGCGCCGGACAACGGCGAGGGCTCGCATCACATTTCTGTGTATCTTGGGGGTGCGACCCGCGTGGATCTTTTCCTCCAGCATGCCGGGCAGCCCGCACCCTCTCTCGGCCATCCGCACTACGCCTTCGCTGTGCCGGCGCGCGACCTTCCGAAGTGGCAGCGTCGTCTCGCAACCGAAGGTGTACCGATCGAGGGGCCCTTGCGCCTCGGTCCGCCGGGGCACGCCTCGCTCTATTTCAACGATCCCTTTGGCAACCGCCTCGAGATCACCTGCATGGGCTTTGCCGGCGCGGTCGAACAACGGCCGCCGGTATCGGCGCGACTCACCTGGGCGCGATGATCAAGCCGTCGGACGGTACATCGGTCGGCGAGCTGCTGCTGGCCCTGGTCGATCGCGTCTCGCATCGCGGCGGCGATACGCTCACCCTCATGAATGAAGCGGGGATGACCCTGCCACAGATCCTGTTCCTGGCTCGCCTGCGCCAGTCCGCGGGCAGCACGGCGTCGGAGCTCGCCGAGCGGCTCAACATGTCTGCGCCTGCAATCAGCCAGATGGTCGACCGCCTGTTCCGTCTAAGCATGTTGACGCGCGTCGAGGATAGCGAGGATCGGCGGCGCAAGCGCCTCGCCGTCACGCCGCGCGCGGAGCAGCTTCTCGACAAGCTCACGCGCGCCCGCGCCGCCGAGTACGGCAAAGGGACGGCCCGCCTGTCGCCGGCCTTGCGGCGCGAACTGTCGGCCGTGCTGCGCAAGGCGGTGAAGGAACTCGGCTGACGCGCCGGCTATCGGCCCGTCGGCTAGGCTATCGCGCCACGAAGAAGCGGGAGAACGGGCCTTGCTCGTCGGCCGGCAGAAGCGGCGGGGCGGAATCGACCTTGAGCTCCATCTCGCAGCTCACGTCATTTGAGAGCGTCACGAAATTGTCGAGCTTGTCGAAGTCGGGTTTGGTGAAGCCCGCGTGGCGCAGCATGTCGCTGATCTGTTCGCGTGATGGTGTCGACTGTGTCGTGCCGCCGCGGCCGGCGCGATAGGCTGCCTCGGTCGTGACCAGCATATTGCGGAACAGCCGCTGGCCTTCGGCGTCGAGCTGATCGGGTCGGGCGATGCCGCCCATCGAGAATTCGCGGCAGGCTGGTGGATTGGCTTTCTGGAGGTGGCGCACGAGCTCGACCCGAGCGGCCATGGCGGCAATGACGCTGGCGTCATCTGCCTTGAGCAGGGCCGGCACGATGACCTCGCGGCGCAGTTCGCCCACCACCTGCATCGGCCGCGAGGGCCCGCTGGTCGTGGGTTCGCTCAGCTCCTGGCGGATCGCTTCGCGCAGCCGCTCCTTCATGTCCGGATGATCGGCGATGGCGGGTCCTATCAGCGGTGTGTCGCGCAACGCTGCCAACGCCTTTTCGGTCGGGTTGAGCTGCCCGTAGAGGGTCGTACCCGCGAAGGCGATCAGCCCCAGCGCGACGAGGGCGATCACGATCGAAATGGCGAGTTTGCGGCCTTTCACGATCCAGCATTACCAGAAGGCCGAGGGACGGGGCCAGCTTCGGACCGGCTTTCGGCCAGTTTTGGGCTGGGGGAAACGTCGCACCCGCTTGCCCATCAACAGCGCACTCTTCCATAGTGTGCGGCAATGCCGATCCATCTTGAAGTCTTCCATCCTGACCGCATCGCCGTAGGCGTGGCGCGGGGCGAGATTTCTCTCGCCGAATATCAGAAGCTCCTGATGGATATCGTGGCGGCAGGCCTTCTGCACTATCGCAAGATGATCGACGTGACGGCCGCCGTGTCGTCGACGGTGGGCCGCGACGAGCTGCTTGCGGCCGAGGAGCGACTCCGCGCCAAGATGGAGGCGGCGAACGTGCCGCGTGGCCCGCTTGCCATCGTCGCTGATCGGAAGCGCGGTGATCTCGCGCTCGTCTTCAAGGAGATGTCATCCAAGGATCGGCCGGTGGAGGTGTTCCGCACCGTCCGCGAGGCCCGCCAGTGGCTGCTCGCGCAGCCCGTCCGCCAGCCGCCGACCAGCAAGGCCGCCTCGTAGGACGTCATCCCGGCGTGTGCTTCTCCAGGAAGGCGCGCACGCGCCGGATCGAGTCCTCGAGATAAGTCGGGCCGCGCCAGTCCTTCTGGACCTCGAGGTTGGGCGCCAGTGCCGCGATCTCCTCGCTAGTCTTGGCCGGATGCGGCTTGTCGGTGCCGGGCTGCAACAGCAGCGGCGTGCGGCAGCCTTTCACGAAGTCGCGCGTCACGGAGAAGACGAACTCGCCACCGAACATGTTCTTGCCGAAGGAATCGATCGTCTCCTGTGCTATCGAGGGATCGCGCGCCCGCACCGTCTCGCCGTAGCCCTTGACCGCGGCGTCCCACACGTCGCGGTTCTCCCACAAGCCGATCGGATTCTGCAGCACCGCGGCGCCGATGCGGGAGGGATCATGCTCGATCGCCTCGAAGCAGTAGCTGCCGCCGATGCAACCGCCCATCACATGGAACTTGCCAAAGCCCAGGTGATCCATCAGCGCGAAGTGATCCTCCGCGAAGGTGTGCCATCCGTGCTCGGGCCGCACGTCGGCCACCGACTTGCCGGCATTGCGCTGGTCCATGCCGATCACCGTGAATTTGTCGGTAAGCGCCACCATCGGGTTCATCCAGGCCGCGGGCTGGTTGGGATCGGCGGGGCTTGCCTTCCAGTAGTTGAGCTGCGATTTGAGCCCGCCTGGCGCATAGAGCAGCAGCGGAAAGCCCTGGCCGTGGACCTCGTAGTAAAGCTCGGCGTCGGCGCGCTTGAACGTCGGCATGATCGTCCTTTCCATTTTCAGGACGAGTATGACGGCATCCTCTGACGTGTGCGACCCAGCCGCGATTCAGCGGCGCCGGATCGCTGCGAAATAGAGCGCGCCCCCCAACAGGGCATAGACGAGACCCACGATCGCCCAGGCTTCGGCCGGGTCGACCTGGCGTTCGAGCACGGTGAGGCCTGCGCGCGTGAAACACACGAGGGCGAAGACGCCGCCCGCTGCAGCGGCAACAACGAGCAGCATGCGCATCATCGCTTCGGTCGCGGCCTCGCGCAGGCGATTGGCAGCAAGCGTGGTTGTGGCGAGGCGGAGAAGGGGGCCGATCATTCCGGAAAGCGCTCCCGGGCCTGCCTTCCCTGGGGTCGCTTTCGTTTCGGCCCGATTTGCCGCATGGTCCCGACCTGCTGCGCGCCTAGGGCCGACGACAAAGGTACCCCGCGAGAAAGCCGATGCCGACGATGGCGGCGAGCGTTCCCAGGGGACGCTCCTGCACCGTCTCGACCAGAGACTCAGTCGCTCTCTCGCGCAGTTCTGACGACTTCCTCGCGAGCGCGTCGACGCGATCGCGCGCGACGTCGCCGTAGTCGTCGATGAAGGTTTGCGCCGCCTCGATCACGCTGTCGATCGCCTGCTTGCTCTTGCTCTCGACCGCATCGAAGGCGCGGTTCACACCGTCGCCAGCCTCGGCTTCCATCGCCGCCGACAACTTCTTGAGCTGCGCCTTTAAGGCGTTGATTTCTTTGACTAAGTCCTTGTTTGGGGAAGCCGTGAGGCCGTTGGCGCGCATGATGTTCTCCGGACTGCGAAAAGGGTGACCTGCACCCTCAACGCATCACGGCGCCGGAGGTTTCCCGCATCCGGCTGAATCAACCGTCCCAGACGTTCTGCGGCATCGGCAATTTTGCGAAATCCGTCGCAACCAGCGGCTGGCGGTGCCCGATGCCCTCTTTGTCGAGCAGCATCATGTACTGGCGGACATGCTGGCCGCAGTGCCAGGTAGTGCGTTCCATCAGCTCGTGCAGCGACTGCGGGCCGTAATAGGTGTCGAGTCGCTTGTCGGCCGAGGTGTCGCCTTTCGCCCACCAGTCGCGGAAGCGCTGGCGCACCTTCTCGCCGTAGGCGACCAATGTAGCGGTGTCGGCGTCAGCCGCAGGTTCTTCGCCGAACATGGACTGGACGAGCTGCGTGCCCTCGTTGGCACCCAGGAAGGCATCGACCACCCGGAACAGATGAAAGCCGAGTGTGCGGTAGCTGCGCGGCCGGCCGGGCACGTGCGTGCCGAGCCGGTCATAGGGCATCAGCGGGATCAGCTCGAGTGCCGCGCCCATGAACTTATCGACGCGCGCCGCCAGTTCATCAGTCGAAAGCTGTGGACCCGAATTTTCGTTGAGGCCGAGGAAGTCGACGATCTGCTTGGTGCTCTGACCGAAGGTGAACTTGGTCCCGCGCGACAACACCGGCACCGAACGCGCACCAAGCTTCTGCAGCTCGGCGAGGCCGGACGGATCTTCAAGAACATTCACTGAAACGAAGTCGATCCCACGGACCGATAGAAACTCTTTGAGTCTCAGACAGCTCGTTCAACCAGGCTGCCAGAACACCTTCAGCGGTACGTTGGCTTCAGCCGACATCTCATCCTCCACGATTGCGGCGGAGCCTACGCGCAGCGCTCGCCCACAACAAGCGCCTCACACGGGCTTGTGACAGACGATGCAGACCTTGTTGCCGTCGGGATCGCGCACGTAGGCGCCATAGTAGTTCGGATGATAATGCGCGCGTACGCCGGGCTTGCCTTCATCCGTGCCGCCCGATGCGAGTGCCGCTGCGTGGGCGGCATCGACCGCAGAGCGGTCGGTGGCGTTGAGACCGATCGTGATGCCGTTGCCGACGCTGGCCGCTTTCTTATCAAGGGGCCGCACGATCCAGAGCTGTGGCCGGCCATCCGGCGCGCCGTAGCCCACCGCCTCAGCATGGTCGGCTTGGCGCTTCAGCCCCAACGCAGCCGTGACACTGTCGTAGAAGCGCTTGGCGCGCGGGATGTCGTTGCTGCCGACGGTGACATGGCTGAACATGGTGATGCGCTCCTCCTCTCTGTTTTGTCTGCGCCGTCATGCGGCGACCGGCCGTCCTGCTAGACGGGTTGCAGGCCCGCGGTCTTCATGCGCGCTGTCCATTCCTGTTGATGGCTCTCGATCCGCGCCGTGAGCTCTTCCGGGGATGAGGTCTTGACGTCGAGGCCGAGCGGCCGGAGCTCGCCCGCGACATCGCTCTCCTTGATCACGTCGCGCAGTGTGCGGTTCCAGGTCGCCAGGATGGGTGGCGGCGTACCCCGCGCGGCGAAGAAGGCGAACCACTCCTCCATGTCGAGCTTGGGATAGCCGAGCTCGGGTGCGGTCGGGATGGTCGGCGCGATGGCGAGCCGCTTGCTGCCGGTAACGAACAGGATGCGGCAACGCCCGCCGCGATGGGCCGGCAGCAGGGAGGTGACGGTATTGACCGTCGCCGGAATGCGGCCATCCTGCAGGTCGTTCACCATGGGCACGGCGCCGCGGTAACTGACCGCTTCCAGCGATTCGCCGGTGGATTGAGCCAGCAGGATGTTAAGCACCTGCACGAAGGCGGTGTTCGACGAGACGGCAATGCGCCGCCGCCGCGCATCGCCCGCCTTCAGCCACTGGAGGTAGTCGGAGAAACTCTCGATACCGAGCGTCGGCGAGACGGCGAACGCGATCGGGAAGGTGCCGACTTGCGTGATCGGTGCGAGATCGACCGCCGGGTTGTAGGGAAAATCCTTGGAGGAAAGCCGGGATACAAGCGTGGTCGAGGACAGCAGGGCGAGCTGTGAGCCGTCGGTGGGACCCTTGCGCACGACCTCGCCAGGCAGGGCGCCGGATGAGCCGGCCCGGATCTCGACCGAAACATGCCGGCCGAGGCGTCGCTGCAAGTCCGCGGCGATCGAGCGCGCGACCGCGTCGGCGCCACCGCCGGCTTCAAAACCGATGAAGAGGCGGATCGGCCTGTCGGGCAATGCGTCCTGGCCCCACGCAACGCTGGCCGCTCCCACAGGAACGACCGATGCGCCCAGCGCCAGAAAGGATCGACGGTCCAGATCCATCGCGCCATCTAACGCAGCTTTCGCACCGCAAGAAAAGGTGTTGCGGCCAAAACGACCCCAATTGCAGCCTATTCGACCGATTTCTTCCGATTCGGGGTAAGGCCGTCCCATTCGAGACAAATCGCACGCTGCATGAGCACTGTGTCGACCCAGCGGCCGTGCTTGAAACCGACCCCCTGGAGCGTGCCGACCAGGCAGAAGCCGCAACTGCGGTGGAGCTCGACTGAACCTGTGTTAGCGCTGTCACCGATCACCGCCACCATCTGCCGCCAGGGCCCGAGCCGGCAGCGCTCGATCAGTTCGACGAGCAACGCCTTGCCAATGCCGCGGCCGGCCAGATCCCTGTCGAGATAGACCGAGTTCTCGACCGTGTGCCGGTAGGCCGCGCGCGGCCGGTACGACGTCGCGTAGCTGTAGCCGGCAACGCGCTCACCGATCCGGGCGACGATGTAGGGCAGGCCGAGCGCACGCACGTTCTGCCAGCGCGACACCATTTCCGCGCGCGATGGCGCCTCCTCCTCGAACGAGGCGAGGCCATGGCGCACGTGATGGCCATAGATCGCCGTGATCGCCTCGAAGTCCGCTTCGATCGCGTCGGCGATCACGAGCGCCTCGGTCGTCATTTCCTCCTCATGCGCCACCGCCGACGCCGCTTTGGTCGTAGAGCGCGAACGCGGCGCTTCGTGGGTCGCCCCGGCGGTCGATCCGGCCTGTACGCCGATCGACATCCCGATCGGCGAAAGGCCGGGCACAATGTGCCTGTTCGCGATCGAGGCCGATGTCTCGCAGCAGGTGATCATCGAGCCCGCGCAGCGTGTCGAGCTGATACAGGCGCGACAGCGGCGAAGCGCCGATGTAGCGCACGATCTCGCGCAACAGGCCGGCGATGGAGCAGGTCGGCATGGCGCGACATTGCGCGCGTTCAGGTGCCGACAACAGATCGTGGCCGTTATGCCAAGCATAAGCGGGCCTTCGGTCGAGGCTTCGACGTCAGCGCGTCAGCAGCGGATTGGGATGCTGGGCCTCCAACCCGCCGCTGCCGTAGGGTCGGGTGATGATCTCGAGCAGGTGGCCGTTGGGATCGTCGAAGTACAAGCCACGACCATCGTCCCAGCGATTGATCCTGTCGGGTTCGCGATGAAAAGGATCCGCCCAGGTGCGGATGCCGCGTTCGCGCAGGCGATCGAAGATCAGGTCGAATTCCGCCTCCGAGACCAGGAAGGCGAAATGACGGGAGGCGATCTTCTCATCGGTCTGCAGGAGATCGAGCGAGGTCGGGCCGACCTGGACGACTGTGAAGTGTGCCAGTTGCCGCGCCGGTGCCAGACCAAGAACCTCGCACAGGAAGCGTGCGGTCGCCGCGCTGTCGCGCGTATGCACGATGGTGTGATTGAGGGTGATGGCCATGAGGTGAGGCTATCGCCTTCCTCTCTCGTTGCAATGGCAAGCTCAGTCGGTCGGATTTCGGAAAACGACGCAGGCGCCACCGGCGGCTTGCAGCCTTGCGCAGAGGGCGTTCGCGTCAGCGCGGCTTTTCTCCGAGATCCGGACGATGAAGGGTGGAAGGTCACGCTTGTATCTTTGGATGATCAGTGGCTGCCGGTCGCCCAGCACGGCAGGGTATTTGCGCCGCAGCCGTTCGCAGGCGGCCAGGATGCCGCCTTCCGAATAGTTGCCTGCAAGCTGGACACCCCACGGTCCCCAGGCCGGGTCCTCGGTGAGAGGTGGCCGATGACTCACGCTCTCGACCATCACCTTGGCGATCTCGGTGCAGCGCGTGCCTTTGGCCGCTGCTTCCGTCGGCGTAGTCGAAGGCACGAACGTTGGCGGCTTCGGCGACGCCCAGGCTTCGGCGGCATAGCCGGTGATGATGCGAACATAGGCCTGCGTCTCGAACGGAAGGGAGCTGCGACCGGCGAGCCAGGCTTCGACCTGGTTGGGGCCGGCATTGTAGGCTGCCGCGGCCAGGCCGAGGTTGCCGCGGAACGTCGAACGCAATTCGCGCAGATAGCTCGCCGACTCGCGCAGCGCCTGCAAGGGCTCGAACGCGTTCGTGAGCCCGCGCATTGCGGCGGTCTGCGGCATGAACTGCGCGATGCCTTGCGCTCCGGCCGGGCTGACCGCTGCCGGATCGAAGCGGCTCTCCTGCCAGATGAGGCGCGTGAAGAATTCCTCGGGAAGCGCGTTGTCGTCGGCCGCCTGCGCCAGCGTGTGGCAGATCTCGTCGACGGAGGGGCGCGACTCTTTCGGCGCCGCCGCGGCCGTTCCGGCCATCGTGGCGGCGAGCACCGTGCATGCAGCGATGAGTCCTAGCGTCAATTTCCACTGGCGCATTGCCGGCATGATGACCTTCAGGCACGTGCCATTGCAACTCGCGAAAAGCCGTCCCGGGATGCGACGGCATTGGTTCTGGGTTAGCGTGCCGATCGTCCACGCTTGCCGACAGGAGCCGGTCCCACATGAAGCTTGGCGTTGCATTGCCCGTCATCGACGCCGAGGTCGGTGGCGATCCCGCGGCCATCCGCGATTTCGCCCAGGCGGCGGAAGAGATTGGCTATCACGATTTGTCCGCGCCGGATCATGTGCTCGGCGTCAACGCCGCGAGCCGGCCGGAGTGGGGAGATCGCAACACGTCCGCGGATGTGTTTCAGGATCCATTCGTCCTCTTCGGCTTTCTGGCAGGCTGCACCAGGGCCATCGGCTTTTCGACACAGGTGTTGATCCTGGCGCAGCGTCAGGCTGTGCTTGTTGCAAAGCAGGCGGCCTGCCTCGACGTTCTGTGCGGGGGGCGCTTTCGCCTCGGCGTCGGTGTCGGCTGGAACGAAGTGGAGTTCGTCGGACTGAATGAGTCATTCCGCAACCGCGGCCGCCGCTCGGAAGAGCAGGTCGAGGTCATGCGGGCGCTATGGGCCGACCGGCACGTCACCTTCAACGGCAAATATCACACTATTGAGGATGCCGGGATCAATCCGTTGCCGGTGAAGCGTTCGATCCCGATTTGGCTCGGTGGCCATGCCGACGCCACGCTGCGCCGGGTTGCGAGTTGGGGCGATGGCTGGATGCCGTTGAGCTATGGACCCGGCGATGAGGCGAGAGCCGCTATCGACAAGATGCGAGCGTACGCGGAGGCAGCCGGCCGGGATCCGGCTTCCATCGGCATCGATACGCGGGTGACCGCGGGCATCGGCGACGAAGGCGATTGGCGTGAGACTGTCAGCTTCTGGAAATCATGCGGCGTCACGGATCTTACTCTCGGTACATATTCCGGACGAGGTCACCTCCGCCGCATCGAGGGCAGGTCCCTGTCCGCCCACCTCATCGCCATCAAGCGGTACTGGAACGCCGTCGCCGATCTGCTCTAGTCGCGCACGCGTTTGCCTTCGCTGAAGCCTGAGGCGGCGCGGCGCAGCGCCGCGACGGTCTCGCGCAGGCCGCGATGCAATGGCTTGTCTCGGCGCAGCACCAAGCCGATCTTGCGCGAGAGCTTGGGCGACAGCGACTGGACTAGAAGGTTGGAGGCCTTGTAGGGGCCGTCGACCGCCATGCGTGGGACGACGCCGCAGCCTAAGCCCGCGCCGACCAGCTCCTTGATCGCCTCGACGCTGCCCAGCTCCATCACCGGCTTGATCAGGAATCCGGCCTCGGCGAACCAGTCGTCGACGATGCGCCGTGTTTGCGAGCCTGATTCATGGAGCACGATCGGATGGCGCGACAGCACCGCGGGTGTCACCAGCTTGGGCAGTATGCCGCCGCGGCGCGGCGAGAGCACGACGAACTCGTCGTCGAACAACGGCGTTACCTCGAACATGCGGCCGGGCGCGGGCAGCGTCACCAGGCCGAGGTCGAGCGTGTTCTCCTCGACCTGCTTCAGGATATCGACCGAGTTGCCGGTGTTGACGATCACCTCCAGCGCCGTGAACTGGCGCCGCAGTTCGCGCAGCACCGGCGGCAGGAAGTGGATGCAGGCCGTGGCGCCCGTGCCGATGCGCACGCGGCTGATCGAGCCCTCGACGTAGGGTGCGATCGCGTCACGCGCCGCGGTGGTGGCCTCGAAGATGCGGCGCGTATGCAGCAGCAGCTCGGCGCCGGCCGGTGTGGGCGTGGCGCGCTTGCCGACGCGCTCGATCAACCGCACGCCCAGCCGCTTCTCGAGCTGGCGGATCTGCAGGCTGATCGCGGGCTGGGTGAGGTTGAGTCGGTCTGCCGTCGCCGAGAAGCTGCCGAGCTCGATCACTTGCGTGAAGGTGTCGAGGTGGTCGAGATTGAGGCTGCGCGTTCTCAAAGTAATCCTTATGATCTGCATAAGGCAGAAAAGGATTACTAATATACGCCCTTCGCGCGCGGGGCGCCAGCCAGCGTCCCGCGGTCGGGAAAGGGTCTCAGGCTGTCGTGCCGCCGTCGACGGGGAGCGCCGCGCCGGTGATGAACGAGGCCTCGTCCGACAACAGGAACAGCGCTGCGTTGGCGATCTCCTCCGGGCGGGCAGGGCGGCCCATCGGATTCTGGCCGGCGCGTTGTTTCACCAGTTCCTCCGAATCGCGGCCGCGCGTGCTCTGCTGGTCGGGACGATTGACGAAGACGCGCAGCATGGGCGTGTCGGTGGCGCCGGGGCAGATCACGTTGACGCGGATATTCTCCTTGGCGACCCGCTTGGCGAGCGCCTTGGCGAAGCCCACGACGCCGAACTTCACCGCCGAGTAGACCGGGCTGAAGATCGAGCCCTGCAGGCCGGAGGTCGAGGCGGTGTAGAGCAGGCTGCCGCCGCCGCGCGCCCTGAGCTCGGGTAATGCCGCCTCGGTGGTGACGAGCTGGGAGCGCAGGTTGAGATCGACTGCGGTCGCGAAGTCCGCCATGTCGATGCCCTCGATCGAGGCTGGCCCCGGATGGCCGAGATGGTTCCACACGAAATCGAGGCCGCCGAAGGTGTTCGCCGTTTCGCGCACGATGCGCCGCGCATTCGCGTCCTCACGCAGGTCGGTCGCGATGCCGATCGCCTTGCCGCCGCCGTCGGTGATCTGCTTCACGACAGCATCGACGCTCTTGCCGTCGAGGTCGACCACGGCCACGCGTGCGCCTTCGCGCGCGAAGCGCACCGCGCCGGCACGGCCCATGCCCGAACCTGCCGCCGTCACGATCCCGATCTTGTCTTTCAGTCTCATGGCGCCTCTCCCGTGGTCGTTGTGCGTTGATGCCAGGCGACTCCGCGCGAAGAGGATGCGTCTGGCAAGTCAGCGATGACGACCCGGTTCGCTCTGAGAGAATGGCCATCCGTGCTGGACGAAGGTCGTGTGGGACGCGTCAACGCGACGGGCGTCGCGCGATACCCCTTTCAACCGATCATTGCTGGACGCTTGTCCTTCCAGGGCTTGGCCTCCTCCAGTTGTGCAGCGAGGCGGAAGAGGCGGGCTTCGTCGCCGAAAGGCGCCACGAACTGCACTCCGACCGGCAAGCCCGACGGGGCCCAATGCAGCGGTACTGACATCGCCGGATTGCCGGCGGCATTGAACAGTGACGTGAAGGCAATCGAGCGATTCACCGCCACGAGGTAGCCATCGGTATCCTTGCTCGAGAGCGTCAGCACGCCAAGCGGCCACGGCGGCGAGCACATGGTCGGCGTCAGCAGGATGTCGTGCTGTACGAAGAAGCGCGCCACGATGCGGCCGACGCGGTGGATGGTGGTAATGGCGGCGGCGTAGTCGGCGGCGGTGTATTTGATGCCAAGTTCGGCCAGTGACCAGGTCAACGGCTCGGCATCGGTTGCTTCCAGTTTCTTGCCGATCACCTTGGCGCGCGCGGCCAGCGAGGCATAGACATTGGCCGCGACCAGCACGCGCGTGGCCTCGCGGAAGGCGTCGGCGTCGAACGTCGGTCGCGCGATCGTCACGGTGTGGCCCAATGACTGGCAGAGCTTCGCGGCATCCTCCGCGGCTTGGCGGCATTCCACATCGACAGGCTCGCCGTTCCACGGCTCCAAGCACAGCGCGACGCGCAGCTTGCCCGGATCGCGGCCAACCTCGTCGATGAACTTGCCGGCGGGCGGTGGCGCCCAATAGGGATCGCCGATATCGGGTCCGGCCGTCGCATCGAGCAGTGCTGCGCTATCGCGCACGCTGATGCTGACGCAATGGCCGACGCTCTGGCCGCCCCAGCCTTCGCCGACGTCCGGCCCGCTGGGATTGCGTGCACGCGTGGGCTTCACGCCGAACAGGCCGCAGGCCGAGGCGGGAATGCGGATCGAGCCGCCGCCGTCGGTGGCATGCGCCATCGGCAGGATGCGGGCAGCAACCGCGGCGGCGGAACCGCCGGATGAGCCGCCGCTGCTATAGCCGAGGTTCCATGGATTGCGACAGGGCCCGAACATCGCCGGCTCGGTCGAGGGTGCCAGTCCCATCTCGGGGGAGGCCGACTTGCCGAAAGTCACGAGGCCGGCGGCTCGGTAGCGAGCGACGATGGTGGCGTCATGGGGTGCCACGAAATCGGCGAACAGCTTGCTCGATCCGGTCGTGCGTGTGCCCGCGAGCGGCGCGCCGAGATCCTTCAGCAGGAACGGCGCGCCGGCAAGCGGGCCTGCCGGCGACGAAGCTTTCGCGGTCTGCCGCGCCAGGTCATAGAGCGGGACGGTGATGGCATTGATCTCGGGATTGCGCTTCTCGGCGCGCGCGATGGCCTCCTCGAGGACCTCCGACACCGTGAGCTGGCGCTTGGCGATCAGCGCGCTCAGCCCCATCGCATCCAGCTTTTCGTATTCCGCGATTGCCATCGTTCCATTTCCTTCCGTCGGTTCGGTCGCGTCAGCGAACAGAACGATAGTTCTCAACCATCGTACTCGCCATCGCGGTTTTTCTAATGGCGGGCTGTCGGAACGAAGATCAACCTCGACGAGCTGCCCTCGACTCCTTCCGTCCGTCGAATGGCCATTCGTGCTGGACGAAGCTGGCGTACTGCCGAGCCATGGCGACGGGCAGAAGCGGCGGATCGCGGCGTGTGATGGTGAGCAAGCCGGCATCGACGCGCGGCACCGGGCGGAAGCTCGTTGCCGGAATGCGTCGTGCGAGATGTATCTCCCACCACGGCGCCCAGGTCGTGGAAAGAAGCGTCGCCGGTGGCATGGCCGCGCGCTTCAGCGCCACTTCCCATTGCACGATGACATCGGCGCGGCGGAGCGTCGTCGCGGGATCGTCCAGTAGATGGCGCAGGATGTCGGTGGTGCGGCCGAACGGCAGCGAGCCCACGATCCGGAACGGCTCGCGCGGCAGGGTGATCGCCAGGAAATCGCTTGCGACGACATGGACGAGGTTGTTGGTGACGCGGCTGTTGGCCATCTGCTCGCGCAGCCGCTGCGCCCAGTGCGGATCCGGCTCGATGGCGACCACGCGCAAGGCGCGGCGCACGAGTGCCCGCGTCAGCGCTCCTGTACCGGCACCGACCTCGATGACAAGTTCACCAGGAGCGAATCCTGCCTGATCGACGATCTGGTCGGCGGTGGCGGGATCAAGAAAGTTTTGGCCGAGCCGGCGCCGCCGCCAGTCCCGGTCTGTCCGCCGCCGGGCGGACACAGAAGAACACCATGGTCATGGGCGGACTTCTAACATGACGAAGGCACGATGCTCCACAACTAAGGTCAATCCGGAGATCGATGCATATCGGCGCGATGGCATAGCTTTGGAACTGTGGCTGAGCCCAAGCGTTGCAAATCTCGGCCGACACGATCGGGCCGACACGATCAGGTTGGCGTTGATCGCGACGGGTGCATTCCTTGTTTTCAAAGGACCGCCGTGAACTATGGTCGCAAGCTCGATACGCTGAACTTCGTGCTTGCCGACGTGCGCGACGGCCTCGGTCCTTATCTCGCGATCTATCTTCTAACTGTCCAGCACTGGGATCAGGCGTCCATAGGCTTGGTACTGTCCATCGGCGGTATTGCCGGGATCGTCGCGCAAACGCCAGCCGGTGCCCTGGTGGACTCGACCACGGCAAAACGGGCGATACTCATAGCGGCCGCCGCGGTGGTGACGCTTGGATCGCTCGCCTTTTCCTGGACCTCCAACTTCACAGCCATAGCCGCGATGAACGCCGTCACAGGGGCAGCGGGGTCACTGTTTGCGCCATCTCTGGCGGCGATCACGCTCGGCATCGTCGGGCCGCGCGCGTTCGCTCGTCGCATCGGGCGCAATGAAGCTTTCAACCATGCCGGTAATGCGGCTGCAGCCGTGGTCGCGATGGCGACGGCGTATTGGTTCGGTCCTGTCGTCGTCTTCTGGATCATGTCCATCCTGGCGATCGCGAGCATTGCCGTGACGTTCACGATTCCCGCCAAAGCCATTGATCATGCCCAGGCACGTGGACTTGAAGCAGGCGTGGCGCATTCGCATGACCGGCCATCCGGTATCGCGGTGCTTCTTTCCTCACGGCCGCTCCTCGTCTTCGCCGTGAGTGCGACGATCTTTCATTTTGCCAATGCGGCCATGCTGCCGCTGGTCGGCCAGAAGCTCGCCCTGACAAACAAGGGGCTCGGCATAAGTCTGATGGCGGTTTGCATCGTCGCCGCCCAGGCCGTCATGATGCCGGTGGCGATGATTGTGGGAGCGAAGGCCGACGCCTGGGGGCGCAAACCGATTTTCTTGGCGGCGTTCGCGATCCTTGCCGTGCGCGGCCTTCTGTACCCGCTGTCGGAAAACCCCTACTGGCTGGTCGGGGTACAGCTTCTCGACGGCTTTGGCGCAGGCATCTTCGGGGCGCTGTTCCCGGTCATCGTGCGCGACATCGTTGGCGGCAGCGGACGCTTCAACGTGAGCGCAGGCGCTATCGCGACCGCACAGGGTATCGGGGCCTCCCTATCGGCGGCCGTGGCCGGCTATATCGTTGTCGATCTCGGCTACGATTTCGCCTTCTGGGCGCTTGCAGTCATAGCCGCCATCGGGTTCGCCGTGTTCCTGTTGGCCATGCCCGAGACCTCGCCTGGCGGCGTTCAGACCGATGCTGTGCTGAACTCAAACTGACGTCTGGATTGTGACTCACACGGACGATCCGCATACTGGGCCGGCGTCGGGGTCGTGGCGGAGGCGTAGCGGGTGCAGGCTCGGTGGCTCACGTGGCTTTCTGGTCAGGCGGAAGCGCTTGTCGTGCAGGCGGGCCGCGTCGGCGCTGATCCGGAGGATGGCAACGAAACGGCGCTGCAGAAGCGGCTCACCGTTGCGTTGTGTGTGGGCACGCTGCCGCTTACCGTGCTGTGGAGCGCGATCTATTTGTTCGCGGGTGTTCCGGTCGCCGCGGCGATCCCCGCCTTCTATTCGGTATTCACGCCTATCAATACCGCTGTCTTCGCGTGGACTCGCAATCTCGAATTCTACCGCTTCACCCAGCTTCTCCTGATCCTGATCCTGCCGTGGCTGGTGACGATCGCGCTGGGCGGCTTCCGTGAGTCGAGCATCGTGATCATCTGGGCAGCCCTCTGCCCCCTGGGATCGCTCCTGCTCGAGGACATCAGGCGGACGCTGCTCTGGATCCTGGGCTTCGTCGCGCTGCTCGCCCTCACTGCCCTCTTGCAGCCGCATCTGACGCCGATCGGCTTGCCCGACGCCTTCGTCACCTGGTTCTTCGTGCTCAACGTCGGCTCGGTGATCGCGATCGTGTTCGGGCTGCTGCGTTACTTCGTGGGCCGCCGCAATTTCTTCCAGGAACGCTCCGAGATGCTGCTGCTCAATATCCTGCCGAAGGAGATCTCCGAGGCGCTGAAGGCCGAACAACGCACCATCGCCGCGCAGTACGACGCCGCCAGCATCCTGTTCGCCGATGTCGTCGCTTTCACGCCGATGGCGGCCTCGATGACGCCGCTCAGCCTGGTCGATCTCCTGAACGAGGTGTTCCAGTGCTTCGATACGCTGGTGGAGAAGTACGGCGTGGAGAAGATCAAGACGATCGGCGATTGCTACATGGTCGCCGCGGGCGTGCCGCGCGAGCGCGACGACCACGCCCATGCCCTGGTCGACCTGGCGCTCGACATGCGGGCCGAGGTCGATCGGCGGGTATTCGGCGGCCGCAAGCTCGCCTTCCGCATCGGCATCAATTCGGGGCCGGTGGTCGCGGGCGTCATCGGCCGCAAGAAGTTCATCTACGATCTCTGGGGCGAGACGGTGAACATGGCGAGCCGCATGGAGTCGCACGGACAAAGCGGCACCATCCAGATCACGCGCGGCACCTTCGACCTGGTGAAGGACGACTTCGATTGCGAGGCGCGAGGGCTGGTCGACGTCAAGGGCGCAGGTCGCGTCGAGACCTGGCACGTCATTGGCCGCAAGCGCTCCGAAGTCCTGGAACCTTCTCGGCTCGCCTCAGCGTGAACGACCAGGCGGGCCGACGGGCAGGTCGGTCTTGGTGAAGCTCGGCCGCGCGGCGTGGCGTTCGTAGTAGCGCGAGAGATGAGGCGCGGCGGCGAGCGTCGCGGCGCCTTCGGGCGCTTGGCCCAGCCGGTGCAGGATCGGCATCAGGTTGATGTCGGCGAAGGTGAATTGCTCGCCCGCGAGATGGCCGGTCCTGGCGACGGCCTTGTCGAGAATTTCGACCTGCTTCTTCACATCGGGCATCACGGCCTCGATCGCGGCGCGGTTGGGCGAGCCGTCGGGAGTACCGGGCGCGATATAGGCGAAGAGATAGGTGCGGATCAGCGTGCGGTCGATCGTCGTGTTGACGAGCGACACCCATTGCTCGACCAGCGCGGCGAGATGCGGATCGGACGGGAAGATCTGCGGCCCGGGGAAGCTGCGGTCGAGCCAAGTGGCGATCGCCTTCGATTCGCAGAGCTCGACCTCGCCATGCCGCAGCACCGGCATCCTGCCGAAGGGATGGATGGCAAAGAGCTCGGCCGCGCGCAGCGGTCGCTCGGTCAGCACATACTCGATGCCCTTTTCCTCGCACACCATGCAGACGACGCGCGTATAGGTCGACCGCAGGGAGCCGATGATCTCAGGTGTCGCCACGGTATTTCCTCCGCGCCGTTAATCCATATCGCCACGATAAACAGGATTTACCGGTGCGGCGACCTCAGGCGAGCTGCAGTTCGCCCGACTCGAGGCGCTGGCGGATCGCCCCGACGACTTCGACAACCGGATCCGGCTCGCCGTGGCGCCGCGCCAGTGTTGCGTCATCGATGGAGATCACGGCCGCCATCATCAGCGGGCGCCCGAATTCACACAGCCACAGTTCCCATGCATCGTCGATAGGGCGGACCTGAACAACAAAATGCCGCCCGCAATGAGTCAACTCGAACTGGCGAGCCATGAAATATCTCCGACAAGAATTTCACATTTCTCGCAAACAGAAATGTCACGGATTTTGACGCCCACACTTTCGATAAGAGTCAGTGCAAGCTTCGCGCCAGAACGCTTCTAGCGGTTTTTCTTGTCGGTTATCTTACGAACAATCGGCGTTATTCACCGGTCTGCTGGGAGTGTTCCCAGCAGCATCACGATGCCGCCGGCGCGTAGGCGACGGCGAGCTGGCGGGAGACGAGGCGGGCATAGAGGCCGCCCTTCGCCAGCAGCGAGCTGTGCGTGCCTGTTTCGGCGACGCGGCCCTCGTCCAGCACCACGATCAGGTCGGCGTCGCGCACCGTGGAGAGGCGATGGGCGATGACGATCGTCGTACGGTCGGCCTGCAAGAGATCGAGCGCGCGGCGCACCGCCTGCTCGTTCACTGCGTCGAGATGCGAGGTCGCCTCGTCGAGGATCAGGATCGGCGCGTCCTTCAGGAAGGCGCGTGCGATTGCGACGCGCTGGCGTTGGCCGCCGCTGAGGCTCGTGCCGCGCTCGCCGACCGCCGAATCGAGGCCGTCGGGCAGGGTGGCCACGAGCTCAGACAGCGAGGCGTGCTCGATCGCGGCCTGCAGCTCGGCTTCCGAGGCGTCGGGCCGGGCGATCAGGATGTTGGCGCGCAGCGTGTCGTTGAAGAGATAGGTGTCCTGCGCCACGAGCGCGATCAGCCGGCGCAGCTCGTCGAGCTTGTAGTCCTTGAGATCGGCGCCGTTCAGGGTGATGCGGCCGGAATCAGGATCCCAGAAGCGCATCAGGAGCTGCGCGGTCGTGGTCTTGCCCGCCCCCGAGGTGCCGACCAGCGCCACCGTCTTGCCGGCCGGGATGGCGACGCTCACGTCGGCAAGCGCGCGGCGGTTCTGGCCAGGATAAGTGAAGCTCACGCGTTCGAGTGCCAACGCCGCGGGGCCTTTCTTCGGTGGCACGCCCCGGCCGTCGCGCACGGGAATCGGCTCGTTGGCGAGCGCGTAGACGCGGCGCGTGGCCCCGAGCGTATCGGCCAGCTGCCGGCCGATCTGCGCGATCTCCGACACCGGCAGGAACGCCGCCATGGCGAGGATCGTGAGGAGCGGTAGCAGGCCCGAGTCGATCACGCCCTGCGTCGAGAGGATCGCGCCGGTCACCACGACCGCGAGGCCGCCCAGGCCCGTCATCACCTCGAGGATGCTCTGCTGCAGCGTGAGTTCGCGGAAGAAGGGCAGGCGAAGGTCGATATGCCGCTGTGAGAGCTCGTTGAGCCGATCGCCGCGCCGGCTTTCCTGCTGGAAGGCCACGATCTCGCCCAGCCCCTGCACCGAGTCGACGGCGAAGGCACCGAGTTCGCCCGCTGCCTCGCGCGCCTGCGAGCCCAGCCGATCGACGCGCTTGCGCATCAGGAAGGGGCTGAGCCCCACGGCCAGCAGGAACGGCAGCAGCGCGAGTGCCAGCCAGGCATTCGTCGAGCCGAGTACGATGATCACGACTGCCGGCACCAGGATCGCCACGAACGCCGGCGCCACGGTATGGGCGAAGAAGTACTCGACCAGCTCGATGTCATGCGTGGCGAGCGCCATCAGGTCGCCGGTGCGGCGGCGCACCAGGTAGGCCGGCGCCAGCGCCTCGAGCTTGCGGAAGGCGTCGATGCGCATCTCGGCCAGCAGGCGGAAGGCCATGTCGTGCGCCAGCCACGATTCGAGCCAGTGCAGCACACCCGAGAGCGGCGCCACGATCGCCAGCGCAATGGCGAGGTTGGTGAAGGGCTCGTGGTGTTTCAGCGTCAGCACGATCAGCGCCGACAGGACGCCGACACCGATGAAGGTCAGCACGCGCAGCACGCCGAAAGTGAAGGTGAGCGTGAGCTTGCCCTTCCACGGCAGGATGACCTTCATCAGGTTTGCCACCACCTGATACCAGGTGAGCCCCTCGGCCTTGATGATGCCTTCGGTGAGCGTGGGCGCGATGACGCGCGTCTCGGAGGAGCGCGCCACTCCAGTGGCGCTCATTTCATGATGCGCAACTGGAGTTGCGCGCTCCGATGAGGCCTGCTCCGCCATCAGCGTCGCGTAGACGCCGCCGCGCGCCATCAGGTAGTCGTGCCGGCCTTCCTCGGCGACATGGCCACCGTCCAGCACCAGGATGCGGTCGCAGTCGATCACGCTCGAGAGCCGGTGGGCCAGGATCAAGGTCGTGCGACCCCGCATCAGCCGGTCGAGCGCTTCCTGGATCACCGCTTCGTTCTCGGCATCGACGGCGGAGAGCGCCTCGTCGAGCACCAGGATCGGCGTGTCGCGCAGCAACGCGCGGGCGATGGCAAGCCGCTGGCGCTGGCCGCCCGAGAGCTTGATGCCTTTCTCGCCGATCACCGTCGCATAGCCTTGCGGCAGGCTTTCGATGAAGTCGTGGATGTTGGCGGCGCGCGCCGCCTCCACGAGATCGGCCTCGCTCGCCTCGGGCCGGCCGAGGCGAATGTTCTCCTCCACCGTGCCGTGGAACAGGAAGGTGTCCTGGTTCACGACGGAGATCAGCGAGCGGATCTGTGCGAAGGAGAGGGTGCGCAGATCGTGGCCGCCCAGCGTAATACGGCCCTGGTCGGGATCGTAGAAGCGCAACAGCAGCCGCACGATCGACGACTTGCCGCCGCCCGACGGTCCCACGATGCCCAGCCGCTCGCCCGCCGCGGCGCGGAAGGTGAGGCTGTTGTGGATCGTGCGCCGCGTGCCGGGATAGGCGAAGCGTACATCCTCGAACGCGATGACGGGCGCCAGCGCCTTGTCGAGCGGGCGCGGCAATGAATCGGCCACCGACGGATGGTCGTCGAGGATCTTGTAGATGCCCTGCGCCGCCGAGAGGCCCACCATGCCCTGGTGCAACACCGTGCGCAGCTCACGCATCGGCCGGAAGATTTCCACGCCCAGCATCAGGATCACCAGCAGTGAGGCGAGCGTCATCGCGCCCGCTTCGACGCGCACTGCGCCAAAGATGAGCGCGGCCGCCGCGCCGCAGGCGATCGAGGTGTCGGTGATGCCACGCGCCAGCGTGTTGGTGGCCAGCACCCACATGGTGCTGCGGAAAAGCTCGCGCGCCTCGACCTCGAGCTTGTCTGCGCGCGCCTTGCCCTGTCCGAACGCTTTCAGCGTGGCCAACCCTTGGATCGAATCGAGGAACTCGGCAGCGAAGCTTGCATAGCTCTTCTGCCGGCGTCTTGAATGGCCGATGTCCCATTTGTGCCAGAGCGCCGGCGCGAACAGTGCGACCAATGCCGCTGTCAGCATGACCAGCGCCACCGGCAGGTCGATGAAGGCCACCACCGCGAAGATTAGCAATGGCGAGAGCAGCGCGATCAGGAACTGCGGCAGGAACTGTCCGAAGTAGGTCTCGAGCTGCTCGACGCCGTCGATCAGCGACAGGGTGAGCCCGCCCGAGCGCTGGCGGCCGACCGTGCCGGGGCCGAGGCTGGCGATCTTGTCGTAGATCACGCGGCGCAGGCGCTTCTGCACGCGCGCCGCTGTCTCGTGCGCGACCACCGCGCGCAGGTGTTCCGCCAGGCCGCGCAGCACCATCACCAGCGCGATCAGCGCGACAGGCAGCATCAGCGACGAAGCCGGAACGCCCGCGAAAACCTGGGCGATCAGCCAGCCCAGCAGGCCGAGGCGCGCGACGCCCAGGCCGATCGACAGAAGCCCGATCGCGACGGCCGCAGCGATGCGCCCGCGGACGCCCTTGGTAAAGACAAGAAGCCGAGGTTCGATGTGCATGGAGGGATGCTAGGTCGAACATCCACATTCGTCAGTCCACAAAAGGGAAAAACGGCTGTACAATTCTGAACATGACCCCCAGTTGGGACGACCTCCGGATTTTCCTCACCCTGGCGCGCGAGGGCACGCTCACGACCGCCGCCAAGGCGCTCGGCGTCAGCCATCCCACGGTGGCGCGGCGCGTGGCCGTGCTGGAGCAGCAGATCGGGGCGCGCCTGTTCGAGCGCCTGCCCGACCGCTTTGTGCCGACCTCGGCCGGCGAGGAGCTTTTGGGCGACACCGAATCCATGGAGCGGGCCGCCCTCTCGATCGACCGGCGGAGCGTCGGGCTTACCGACACCGTGCGCGGCGTGGTCCGGCTCTCGGCCGGGGAGGCGATGTCGGCCCTGGTGGCGCGTCATCTGCCGGCGCTGCAGAAACAGCTGGCCGAGATCGAGTTCGAGCTGGTGGCGAGCCACACGCTTGCCAACCTGTCGCGGCGCGAGGCCGATCTCCTGATCCGCGAGCAGGTGCCTGATCTCGCCGATATCATCGCCCGCAAGCTTGGCCGCGTCGCCTACGCGGTCTACGCGGCTCCGGCGCTCGCCGTGCCGCGGCTTTCACCGGCGGCGATGAAGCAGGTGCCATGGGTCACGTTCGACGACGACCATGCCTACATGCCCGGCCGCCGCTGGCTTCTCGAACGACTCGAAGGCGTGCGCCCCGCTGTGCGCGGCAACAACTGGCTGGTGCTGCATGAGGCGGCGCGCGCGGGTGCGGGCTTCGCGGTCCTGCCCTGCTATCTCGGCGATCCCGATGCCGGGCTGCGGCGCGTGGGCGGCGTGATCGCCGAGGTCTTCGCCGACCAGTGGCTGCTGGTCCATCGCGACCTGCGGGCGCTGCCGCGCGTGCGCGCCGTCATGGATGCGGTCATCGACCTCTTCCACCGCGAACGCCCGGTGCTGGAGGGGCGGGGATAGCGCCGGGCGCGCTCAACTTCAGTTGCGTCGTCTTCCGGACCGCGAGCTTTCCAGCGCGGCGGTTACGCCGCGCGACTCGCTCGTGATCGTGAGCACGAGATGCGAGCGGCCCCGGGCTCAACGAGGTGGAGCCATAGGCATACCTGCTTCTGGCTGCGATACTGAGTCCGTGACCTAACCCCCGAAATCAGGAGGAAGCAGATGAAGGCGCACATCGTCGGTAGCGGCTTCGGCGGACTGGCGGCAGCCGCGCTTCTCATCCGGAATGCTGAGGTGCCCGGAGCCGACATCACGATCTACGAGGCGGACGATGTGCTGGGCGGCGGATTCTTTCTCGGCGGCAGCGCCGCAAGCGGCTTCAACCTACCTGGCTCCGTCTTTGACAAGGAATTCCGCTGCACGTTCGATCTGCTGAAGTCCATCCCTTCCGCACGCAACCCGTCAATTTCTGTCACGGACGATTTTTTTGCCTTCAATATGGGCGAGCCGTACCAGGACAAGGCGCACATCCTCGATCGCGACGGCCGCATCGTGCATGGTCCGCGATACGGCCTCAGCCTGGGCGACGGGCTCAGCCTCGCGCGGGTCGTGCTGACGCCCGAAGCGTTTCTGGACGGGCGGCGGATCGAGGAATTCTTTTCCCGGCAATTTTTCTCGACCGAATTCTGGTTCCTCTGGTCGACGCTCATGGGATCGCTGCCCCAGCACAGCGTTATCGAGTTTCGACGCTACATGAACCGCTTCCTGTACTTGTTCCCGGACCTATCGGACATGAGGGGCGTCATGCGCACGCCCATCAATCAGCACCAGTTTTTCATAGAACCGCTGCTCGCGTGGCTGCGCCCACGCGGCGTGAACTTCCTTACCGGCACCGTCGTGCGGGACATCGGCTTCGCGGCGTCGTCCGAGCACCCCACTGTCGATCGGCTCGTCTATGAACGGCGCGACACCGCGACGTCGGTTGAAGTGGCACCCGAGGACCTCGTGCTCGTGACCACCGGATCGCAAGTGGCTGATCTTTCCGCGGGGTCGATGACCGAAGTGCCCAGCCCACGGACGAGCGGGCGCTCCTGGGCGCTGTGGGAGCGCCTTGCGCAGGGGCGCAGGGATTTCGGCAATCCCGACGTTTTCTTCGGAACTGCCCGGATACCCGACTCGCTGTGGGTGACGTTCACGGTCACCGACACAGGGTCCGAATTCGTCAATCAAATTGCCGCCTTGACCGGAAGCGAGGCGGGACTGGGCGGACTCGTGACGTTGAAAGACTCGGGCTGGGTGCTGTCGTTGTCCGTCTTTCACCAACCGGAAATCATTGGCCAGCCCAAAGGCACGACTGTCTGGTGGGGCTACGGTCTCTATCCCGAGCGCATCGGCGATTTCGTGCGCAAACCGATGACGGCGTGCACTGGCGCGGAAATCCTGGAGGAGACGCTGCTACAGCTGCGGTTCGACAAGCAATTGGACGCGATCATGGCGTCATCGATTTGCGTGCCTTGCTACATGCCCTACGTCAACAACATCTGGCTTCCCCGGCGCCGCGGCGACAGGCCTCCGCCGGTTCTGGAGGGGGCCACCAATCTCGGACTGATCGGTCAGTACGTTGAGGTTCCCAAGGAGATTGCCTTCACCATCGAATGCTCCGTCCGCACGGCCTGGGAAGCGATTCACCGCCTGCTCGGTCGTGGCCCCGCGCCGCCACCCGTCTATCAGGGCCAGTACGATCCAAGAGCATTGTTCGCCGCGCTGAAGGTGTTTGTCGGTGGGTGACGACATCGATTGTTGCAATCGTCACGCGCCTCGCACGCGTTGGCGGTAGGGATGTCGAACTGATCGGCCCAAAGATGCGCGCCGGTTTCGGCACTATCAGCCGAGCATTCACTCGGAAGATCGGAGCGCGCCACCAAGTGCTCGTAAGCGGACAGCCCTGAACTCGCTCACTCACCCGATAGTGGCCAGGTCACGCTGAAGCTGAACGGCGCGAACCGGGCGTGCGGCAGGCCGGCTGCCGCCAGCGTCGAGGCCGCCCATTGATTGCAGGTGTCGAACGGGCCATAGCTGCCCTCGGTGAGATAATAGGCGATGGGCCATGTGCTGCCCGGCTGCACCAGCGGCCGACCGGCGGCATCGCGCACGAGCTTCGAGAGCACATGGTCGATCACGGCCTGCCGGCCCGCCTGATCGACCTTGAGTGACTGGCACTCGCCCCCGGGCGCCGGTGGATTGACCGCCACCACGCGGAAAGCGGTGGCATGCCCGCCGATCAGCGCGTCGAGCGCAGCCGAGATCTTGACGTCCGCCCAGGTCGGCGTGTCGCGAAAGAAAGCGAGATCGCCCCAGCCGATCGCGAGGTAGGCATCGGACGGCAGGCCGTCGGGAACGTTGGCCGGAAACAGCGCCCGCCAGTCGACCAGCGGGTCGCGGATCGGCAGCAGGATGTCGGTGTGGGCGAGGGAGGCGCAGACATACAGTACCGGCTCGCCGCCCTTCATCTGCTGCTGCCGGCCCGACGCGGGGAACAACGCAAAGGCGATTGCCGCCAACGCATACGCCAGCAGCAGCAGGACAGGCACGCCGACGATGCTGCCCAGCAGGCGCGCCAGGGAACGAACCAGCGAACGGAGTCTCGGCCTCATTGAGGGGAGGTCAATGCTCGCGCACCGAGACCAATGGCAAGGTGAAGCTCGCTTGCTCACCGCGAATTTCCGGCGGCAGCGGCGCGTAGGGCGAGCCGGCGCGGACGCCCGCCAAGACGCCCTGGTCGAAGGCTGGAACGCCGCTCGATCGAACGACGGCGACATCGATTAGCCGGCCGTTGCGCGCAATATCGATCCGGATCACCGTCGTGCCTTCGGTGGCCTTCACGTTCGCCTGGTAGCGGTAGCCCCTGAGCTTACCGACGACCTGCCAAAGATAATTGTCGGCCACGCGCGCGCGATTATAGGTGTCCGCGGGATTGACGAACGGCGAGGGCGACGGCGCCTCGCGGCTCGCGAGCGCGGGGGATTGCTGGCGTGGCGACTGCGTGAGCGGCGACGGCCGAAACTGCGGCGGCTGCGTTTGATGCGCCGGCGGTGGGGGTGCCGGTGTCGGCACCGACGAGACATGGGCCTGCTGAGACGGTGCCGGGCGCTCGGACTCCGAAGGTTCGATCGCCGGCGGCGCGGGTGTCTGCGATTGCGGCGGTGGCACGGCTTGCTCGAGCGACGGCGGTTGCGGCGCCGTTGCCTGTTGCGCTTCCTTGGCGCGCGACGGCGCCTGGCTCGGCTTGTCGGCCGTGATGTCGGCCGGTGGCGCCAGTCCCAGCTTCGGCGGCGGCGCGGGTTGTGCTTTTTGCTGCGGCGCTGGCTTTGGCGGGGGAGGCGTCGGTGGCTTCGGTTTCTCGAAGGTGATGTCGATCGGTTTTTCGGGCGGCGTCTCGGGCTGCGGCAGGTGCGGCGGATGCATCGCAATCGCCCATAGCGCCAGCGCCACCAGCACGTGCAGCAGTACGGCGAGCATCATCGCCGAGGGCGGCATGCGGCCGGCGTGGACGGCGGGAGGCGCCGAAGATGAAATGCTGACGACGTCGGTCACGATGTTCCCGTACGCACCGATCAAGGCCGAAAAACGATCTTGTTGCCGGAGAAATCGGTTGTCGACCCCCCGCGTGCAAGGGCTTCTACGCTACTCTCACGGTCTGCGGGAAGGTGGAGGCAGCATTGGCGGTGAAGCGGATCGTGGCGAATATCGGCACTCGGGATGTCGGACGGGCCAAGGCCTTCTATGGCGACATCCTCGGCATGGATGTGGTCATGGATCACGGCTGGATCGTCACCTTCGCGACCGACGCCAGCACCACGCCACAGGTGAGCATCGCGACCGAAGGCGGGTCCGGCACGCCCGTGCCGGATCTCTCGATCGAGGTCGACGACCTTGACGAGGTCCATCGCAAGGTGACGCTGGCGGCCATCGCAATCGAGTACGGCCCGACGGTCGAGCCGTGGGGCGTGCGGCGCTTCTACGTCCGCGATCCGTTTGGTCGCCTGCTGAACATTCTCAGCCATGATGAATCCGCGAAAGCGCGAGCCGTACGATAGAAACAGAACGGTCACCGCGGATCTCCTGTGCCGCTGCTATGCTCGCGTCACGGGAGAGGGTGATGCCTCGACGCAAGTTATTCGGGTGGCCTGGCCGACAGGGGTTCGTCCTCGCTCTGATTGCATTCGCCGTGTCGGTCGGCACTGGCGGGGCGCAAGCGGAGGAGCGGGATCGGCCGATCGAAATCGCGCAGGCTGTGCGTGCCGATCCCGCCGCCGTCTTCGCCGGTCTCAAGCCGCTGGCCGACAAGGGCGACGCCGATGCCCAGGCGCGCGTTGCTGCGTTCTACTGCGCCGGCGTGGCCGTCCCAAAGAACTTCGCCGAGTGCATCCGCTACTATCGGCTCGCGGCCGACAGCGGCAATACGCGGGCCCAGGTCAATCTCGCCGCGCGCTACCTCACCGGCAATGGAACGCCGCCTAATCATGTCGAGGCGGCGCGTCTTGCGAAGCTTGCGGCGATCAAGGGCGACAGCATGGGCGAGGTCGTGCTGGCCATGTGCTACGAGCGGGGCGCCGGTGTGCCCCAGGATCACGACGAGGCAGTGCGGCTCTACGGCCTTGCCGCGGGCAAGGGCAATGCGTCGGCGCGCAACGCGCTGGCCCGTCTCTCGGGCAATCCCACGGCAGGCAATCCGACAGCCGGCCCAGGCGTAACGCCTTCGGTGGCGCGCGGCAGCAGCTCGGGTCCCACGATCGCCGTCGCTTTGCGCCGAGTGGCCGGTGTGCTGGTGGTGCCGGCCATGCTGAACGAAGGCGTCGTGGCGAACTTCGTGGTCGACAGCGGCGCGAGCGACGTGGTGATCCCCGAGGCGATTGCCCAGACGTTGCGTCAGTCCGGCAAGCTGTCTGAGTCGGATTTCACCGGCGGCCAGGTGGCTAGGCTCGCCGACGGCTCTACGGTCCGGCAGAGGACCTTCGTTCTCCATTCGCTCAGGGTCGGCAACAAGGTGCTGGAAAACGTCAGGGCGAGCCTCGCGCCCGGCAAGGGAGTGCCGCTGCTGGGCCAGAGCTTTCTGCAGCGATTCAGCGCCTGGGCGATCGACAACGAGCGCCAGGTGCTCGTGCTGAGGGAAGCAGCCCGCTAGTTGAAACGCGTCGCCGAGACGACGCGCTGCAAAAGATCAGATCGCAACCTGCTGGATGCCGCCGCGCAGCTTGCCGGCCTCGATGCTGCGCCACAGGACCTCGTGGCCCCGCGGCAGCGCGCGGTTGTTGTGCATCGAGAGCCAGAGGCGCAGCAGCAGCCGGTCGTGGCCCGAGGTCGCGTCGTCCTCGAACGGCGTGCGGCCGTGATAGGTGACGTGGCTGTTGATCAGCTGCAGGTCGCCGGGCTCGAGCGTCATCTCGAAGCAGAGCTCCTGCGCGGTCTTCATCAGCACGTCGATCGCCTCTTTCTGCGCGTCCGAGAGCTTGGGGACCCCGGGTGCCATCTCGGCCGCCTCGATGAAGGTGAGCGAATAATGCGAGGTGAACTTGCCGTCGCGCAGGCCGAAGATCGGCAGCGGATAGGCTGACTCGCGGGTGGTGCGGGTCGTGCCTTCCTCGCCGAAGCGGCTGCGCCAGTAATCCTGGAACAGCACGTCGAGAAGATCGGGCCGGCGCGCGAGGATCGCGTTGTGGATCGCGGGCGTCGACGCGAGCGTGCTGACGCCGCCCTTGTTCGCCTGGCGCACGCAGAGGAGGCCCACGACGTCGGTGCGGTCGGTGTGGAAGCGCAGGCCGCCGTTGGTGAGCGTGCGGGCGTAGGAGGAGAGGAAGGTGGTGCCCTTGTTCTCGTCCTGCACCTGGCCGTAGGTGCGCCCGACGTGCGCGCCCTCGTCGCGGATGGCGCGCATCAGTTCGCCGCTCCTGTTCTGGAACACCGGCGTGCCGATGTGGGTGCCGAGACCGAAGTAGAGCCGGCGCAGATCGTCCTCGTCGTAGCGGTCGACCGGGAAGCCGCGCAGTTTCATGATGCCGCAGCCGTTCTCCAGCTCGTCGGCGATGTCGTCGAGCAAGCCATCGAGCGAGGGCAGCGGAAAGTCCGCGCGCGTGATCTCCTGCCAGGGGCGGTTCTTCACGGCCTTCAAAGCCGTGTCGAGTTCAGCGACGGCGCTCGGCGGCAGATCGCGGATCCAGCGCCTGGAGGTGGCGATGTCACGGCCCTGCCAGACCGACGGGCCGGTGAGTGGGGTGCGGGTCATGGGCCGGATTCTTAGCACATTCTCCAGATCGCGAGCCTTCGGCTCAGCCAAGAATTTTCCGCATGTTGATCGACGTCGGATAGTCGAAGCCGGGATGGGCCTCGCGGCTGATCTCGGCGTAGCCCAGCGATTGAAAGAAACGCTGATTCTCCGTCAGCACCACGCGCACGCCGAGTCGCACGCCGGCAAGGCCGCGGACCCGGGCATCGGCCTCGACCGCGTCGACCAGGCGCTTCGCCAGACCGAGGCCGCGTGCCTCAGGCATCACGGAGAGTCGGCCGAAGTAAAGGTCGCCCTCCAGGACCTTGGCCATGACGCAGCCCAGCATCTCGCCGTTCCGCTCCGCGACGATCGCGCCCGCGCCCTTGGCGAGTTCGGCCGCGATGCCTGATGCGGTCTCGCCGAAGGCGCCCGACTCGGGGACAAGCTTGCCGCGATACTGCGCGAAGGCCGCAGCGATCGTCGCCGCCAGCCGGGGCGCATCCGATTCGGTCGCAGGCCGCAGGACAACATCCAGGACAACGCTGTCGCTCATTGCCTTCTTCTCGCGTAGGCTCGCGGCAAAAGCGAGAGCAAAGAGGAAGACATGGCGCTCATCACCTATCTCACCCGCATCCAGTTCGACTTCGGCGCCTTGAAGCTGCTCGAGGCAGAGCTGCAGCTCCTCGGCATCCGCCGGCCGTTGATCGTCGCCGACAAGGGCATCGTCGCGGCCGGCCTGTGGGCCAAGGTGAAAGAGAATCTCCCGGGCAACATGCCGATCGCGCTCTATGACGGCACGCCGGAAAATCCGACGGAAGCCGCCATGCGCGACGCGCTAAAAATCTACAAGGAGGAGGGCTGCGACGGCATCATCGCCATCGGTGGTGGCTCGCCTATGGATCTCGCCAAGGGCGTGGCGCTGATGGCGACGCATCCCGGCAATTCGCTGCAGGCCTATGCGGTCGTCGAAGGTGGCGGAGCCAAGATCACATCAAAGGTGGCGCCGATCGTCGCCATCCCGACGACCTCGGGCACCGGCAGCGAGGTGAGCCGCGGCGGCGTCATCATCATGGACTCCGGCCGCAAGCTTGCGATCGGCAGCCCCTACCTGATCCCCAGGCTGGCGCTGATCGATCCCGAGCTGACGCTCGGCCTGCCGCCGCACCTCACTGCCGGCACCGGCATGGACGCCTTCACGCACAACATCGAATGCTTCCTGTCCAACGCCTACAACCCGCCGGCCGACGGCATCGCGCTCGACGGCCTCGAGAAGGCCTGGCGCTATGTCGAGCGTGCCACCAAGGACGGCCAGGACCGCGAGGCGCGCTACAACATGGCGATGGCGGCGATGGAAGGCGCCATGGTGTTCCAGAAGGGCCTGGGCGCGGTCCATGCGCTCAGCCATCCGACAGGCGGGCTGAAGGGCCATCGCCTGCATCACGGCACCCTGAACGCGGTCTATCTGCCGGCCGTGCTGCGTTTCAACGCGCCGGCGGTAGGCGAGAAGTACAAGAAGGTGGCACAGGTGCTGGGCCTGCCTGAGCGCGAAGGCACGGCCGAAGGTGTCGCCAACGCGGTCGCCGAGCTGAACGGCCGGCTGGGCATTCCCAAGGGCCTGGGTGCGATGGGACTGACGCAGGCCGAAGCCGAGCACATCGCCGACGGCGCGCTCGGCGACCACTGCCACCTTTCCACGCCGCGCCAGCCCACCAAGGCGCAGTACATCGAGCTGATCGAGCAGAGCTGGGGTTAAATCTTCCGGACCGCGAGCGTCTCGCTCGCTCATGCTCATTTTTATGAGCGAGCTGGAAGCTCGCGGTCCGGAAGAAAAGTTTGATCGGGAGACGGAAATGAAAGTCAAAGACAAGGTCTGCGTCGTCACGGGAGCAGCGGGAGGCATCGGCGAGGCGATCGCGCGGCGCTACGCGAAGGAGGGCGCGAAGGGCGTGGTCGTGGCCGATCGCGATGCCGGCCGGCTGGACAAGGTCGCCAAGGACATCAAGGGCATCGCCGTCGCCTGTGACGTCGGCAAGGAAGCCGACATCCGCCATCTCGTGGCCGAGGCCGAGCGGCACTACGGGTCGGTCGATGTCTTCTTCTCCAACGCCGGCATCGGCCGCGGCGGGCACGAGGATGCGACGGACCAGGACTGGGCCGACAGCTGGGCGATCCATGTCATGGCCCATGTCTATGCGGCGCGCGCGCTGGTGCCGGGCATGCTGCAGCGCAAGTCGGGCTATCTGATCAACACCGCGAGTGCGGCGGGCCTGCTCGCCTCGATGGGCTCGGCGCCCTATGGCGTCACCAAGCACGCCGGTGTCGCGCTCGCCGAACATCTCTCGATCCAGTACGGCGATCGGGGCATCTGCGTGTCGGTGCTCTGTCCGCAGGCGGTCGACACCGACATGCTGCGCATGGCGGGCGCGGGGGCGGCGTCGGTCGACGGCGTGCTCAACACCGATGCGGTGGCGCAAACCGTGATCGAGGCGATGGACGCCGAGACCTTTTTGATCCTCACCCATCCGCAGGTGAAGGAATACATGGCCCGCAAGCTCGACCGCGACCGCTGGCTGCGCGGCATGCGGCGGCTCAGGGACAAGACGGGAGAGGGGCAGAAGCGCTAGGCGCACCGCCCTCATGGTCTTTTGGACCGCGAGCTTCCAGCTCGCTCTTGTCAGCGCATTCACATGCGCCATTCATGAGCGAGCCGGAGGCTCGCGGTCCGGAAGAGCGTGAGTACAAAGAACGAGTCATGCTCCCCTACATCGACCACCTCTTTGCCGGCACCGGGCTCTGGACCGCGATCGGCGTCACGCTGGTTGCGGGGCTGATGCGCGGCTTCGCGGGTTTCGGCTCGGCCATGCTGATGGCGCCGATCTTCGCCATCCTGTTCGGCTCGGCGGAGATGGTGGTCACCATCGTCGCCATCGAGCTCGTGGTGTCGCTGCAGCTCTTCCCGCAGGTGCGTCGCGCCGCCGACTGGAAGACGCTGGCGCCCATGAGCGTCGCCGCCTGCCTCGCCATGCCGCTCGGCGTCTGGGCGCTGGCCAGCGTCGACAAAGGCACCATCGTGACGGCTGTCTCGGCGGTGATCGTGGCCTTCGTTCTGCTGATGTGGAGTGGCTGGAAATATCGCGGCGGGCGCTCGACCGTGGCCACGGTCGTGGTGGGCGCGGCCTCCGGCGCGATGATGGCGACGACCAGCGTCGGCGGGCCGCCGGTGCTCCTCTATCTCCTCTCCGGCAACGACCCGCCGCACGTGAACCGGGCCAACATCGTCACCTATTACTTCCTGACGCAGTTCCTGCTGATCGTGATCGTGATGCTGAGCGGCGTCGCGGGCTGGGATGCGCTCGCCCGTGCGGTCGTGCTGTTCCCGGTGATGATCGTCGGCGCCTGGCTGGGCGGCCGGCTGTTCCATGGTCTGGCGAGCGAGCGGCTCTACCGCAACGTGGCGCTCGCCATCCTGTTCGCGACCGGCTCGTTCGGACTCTTGCGGAGTTTTATTGTGTCCTGAAGCGCTCTCCCTCACCATGTCGTGGGGGAGTAAATCGAATGTCGCCCACGAACATGTCGCGTGCGATGGTCGCCGGCGCCATCGGCAACCTGCTCGAATGGTACGACTTCACGGTCTACGGCTACTTCGCCGCGTCGATCGGCCGGGCGTTCTTTCCCCAGCAAAATCAGGTGGCCCAGGTGCTGTCGGCCTTCGGTATCTTCGCCGTCGGCTTCCTGATGCGGCCCGTCGGGGGCGCGCTGTTCGGCTATATCGGCGATCACTTCGGCCGGCGCATCGCGCTCTCGGTGTCGGTGATCGCCATGGCGTTGCCGACCTTTCTGATCGGCGTGCTGCCGGGTTACGCCGTCCTTGGCATCGCGGCGCCGCTCCTCCTCACGCTGCTGCGCATGATTCAGGGCTTGTCGGTCGGCGGTGAATACACGACCTCGGTCGTCTTCCTGGTCGAGCGCGCGCGTCCGGAGCGCCGGGGCGTGGTCGGCGCGACCGCCAATCTCGGCGCGCTGACCGGCATCCTGGCCGGGTCGGCGACCGGCGCCGTCCTCGAGACGCTCATGTCCGCCCAGGCCGTGCAGGAGTGGGGCTGGCGCGTGCCGTTCTGGATCGGCCTCACCGTCGGGCTCGCCGGCCTGGTCCTGCGCCGCGGCCTCAAGGAGGAACCGGCCGACAAATCGCGGCAGAATGTCCCGTTGCTTGCGGTCTTCCGCCAACATTGGCGGCTGCTGCTCTATCTCGCGTTCGTGTCGGCGTTCGGCGCCGTCGGCTTCTACCTGATCTTTGTCTACATCGTGAGCTGGCTGCAGTTCGCCGATGGCGTGGCACCGGCGCAGGCGTTGAGCATCAACACCCTCAGCATGCTGCTGCTGATGCCCACTGAGGTTGGCGTCGCGGCATTGTCCGATCGCATCGGTCGCCGGCCCGTCCTGCTTTGGGTCACTGGCCTCGCCGTCGTTCTCGCGTGGCCGCTCTTCCGGCTGCTGCACGGACCTCAGCAGTGGATGATCCTGTTGGGGCAGATCGGCTTCGTGCTTCTGGTCGGTGGCTACTATGGCTGCCTGCCGGCCTTCATGGTCGAGACCGTTGCAGCTCCAATGCGCTGTACGGCCATCGCGCTCGGCTATAACGTGAGCCTCGGCCTGATCGGCGGCGTGAGCCCGATGGTGGCGACCTGGCTCGTCTATCGCACCGCCAACGACTACACGCCGGCTTTCATGATCATGGCCGCCGCCGCCGTCTCATTCCTGGTCTTGGCCCATGGCTTTGGATTGCGGGCGCGCAACGGCGGAACAGCGGCGGCCGGAAGGGGAGCGGACCGACAGTAAGCGGCACCGCTCTATCCGGCACGTCGGCGGCAGATGTTGCCGACGCCTTGGTCGGTATTGACCTCACCGGTGCGAAGATTGAGCGTGCGCCAGCTGATCAGTTCTCGCCCATCGAATAGACGAGCACTGATCTCGTTTCCCTTGATCGTCACCTGATGATTGACGAGACCGCCACCTGTCAGCATCTCGCAATATCCGGTCGTTGGTCCGGAAAAAACACGGGCCCGCACGCCATCCCTGAAGGTTGCGTGACAGATGAGCCCGGAATCCAGGGTGACCTCCTGCATCCAGACCCTTTGCTGAGTGTCGATGACGATGGTCGCAGGCGGCCAGGCTTGTGTCTCCGGGCAGTCGAAGCTCAGAACTTCCGCCCGTGCCGCCGAAGCCAGGTGCACCAAACCCACGCACATCAGAAAAGAAACGAACTTCATGACAGCGTCCAATCGGTCGCGGTTGGAGTCAATTGGACCGGCCGCAACCGACGCTTGGGCAGTGCCGACATGGACAACCGATCCAGACGTCCAGCGTTGCATATCGCGATAAAGGTTGTTCAGGACTTTAGCGACCCCGGTACGGGTCGTCGGCCGCTAGTCTGAGTCGGGCCGCAGGACGACATCACTGCCCTCGTGCTAACTCTGATCGGCAACTTTGCGTCGTTGCCTGGTCGGAGGCAGGAACATGAGCCAATTCAAGCCCATCGGCTGGCCTTCCGTCGTGCCGAGACTCTTCACGAGCGATGTCGCTGGCTTGATTGGGTTCTTGAGGACCGTTTTCGGCGCGGAGGGCGACTCTCGATCCGGAGCGCCATCGGAAATCCGGATCGGAGAGTCGATTATCCTGATCAGCGATGGCGGAGGCGTACGAGAGGCAATGTCCGCCTTTCTCCATGTCTATGTTGAGAATGCGGACGAGACCTACCGGCGGGCGATTGCGGCGGGTGCTCAATCGATCGAGGCGCCTGCAGATATGCCTTACGGTGACAGACGAGCGACGGTCCGCGATTCCTGGGCAAACGTCTGGCAGATAGCCACCTATCGCGGGAACTGAGACGGGCCGAGGCCAACCCGCAGTCTCACAGTGGCTTGCGTCCCGCCAACGCCGTTGAACGCTTTTTGTCCACCTGCTGTACGCTACCGTACGCCACCTGCCGCCGCAGGAAGATTGGGCGGCCTATGGAAGATTGGGCGCCCTACAACAGCCAGCCAGATATGCCAGAGTTGGAGTTGCACCCGCTTCGATGAACATCGCAAGCTTCAGCGGGAACCAGATGCCAATCGATCTCAAAATCTCTCACGCCGAGCACCGTGTGATGGTCACGGCCAGGGGTGAAATCAATGCGGCTGACTTCGATCGCATCCTTCTGGCGCAGGTGCAGGAACATGCCCTCTCGTACGGCAAGCTGTTCGACCTCCGCGGTATCGCCGTTGACCTGAGCCCGAGCGATTTGATGGCCCATGCCGGCAAGCTTGCCGCCTACGCCACCTCGGACGATATCGGCGCCCTGGCGCTGGTTGTGGACCATGCAACCAACGCCGATGGCTCGGTGCTCGCAGCGCTGGCCGCAGCAAAGCGGCCGTGCAAGATGTTTCAAGACACGTCCAAGGCTGTCGAGTGGCTTCGTCGGGTCGACCGGGTGGTCAGGATGGCAAAGCTCTGAGGTTCGAATATCCCCCGTTCCCGCGGTACCGGCTAACAAACTGACGGTCGTCGACTGATATGGTTCGGAGCTTCCGCACATCCGCTACCGACGGCAGTCTGTACGCTCCGCACCGTCTGGATGAGCAGGCGCCGGATGCCGACCCGCGGGACGTTGAAGGCATCAACTAGCGAAGCGGGCAGTCTTGCGACAACCGCCAGCCGAGCCCGTCGGCTCGACCCCGCGCTAGTCTCGCTTGGGCAACGTCACTTTGTTGTCTCTCAGTGCCTTCTCCAGGATCGGGATCGATGACTTGGGGTCGGTCTTGCATCCTTCGATAGCCTCTGGCACGGGGCCGCCGGTAAATGAGTTGGACCCAACGACGCGGCGGTAGGTCTGGCCGAGCTGGTAGCAATAGGAGGCATCGTCGGCGAATGCTGCGACGGGCATAAAGGTCACGGCAGTAATGGCAGTCGCTATTAGCACCTTCATGGCAAGCTCCTAGTCTCATATCGCGATCAACCGCGATGACTGCCCAAGAAAGCGCGAGCCCAAGCGGCGAAGAGATCATACAACAATTGATACTGATACGGTTCGGCAACCCGTACAACCGCTGCCACGGCAAGGTTCCGGGTCGAGCCCTTTGGCTCAACCTCGGCCCAAAAAACGCGGTGGCCTGGAAGAACGACTGTATGTGCTCGTGCCGAGCCGGGAAGCGCCGCTCAGCTCCGATCAGCCAGCTGGGAACGTCTCGTGGTTTGCTAAACTCATGACGGTTGCTTCGAGTTGGCATCGATGAGAGCGATGCCAAGATTCTCGCGCTTGCGCCGCCGAAGCTTTGCTGGGGTCTCCATCAGGACGACTTCGAGAGTGGGATGAACGGTGCCCTTGAGAAAGTGGCCACCTCGCGTGGAGCCGTCCGACATGCCGAGCACGACGTGGATGTGGAGGCTGGCTTTCCCGTCATCGCCGATCGCAATGTCGCCGAGGGCACTAAGCACCTCGCACTGCTCATCGATGTCGATTTCCTTGTATGATTTACTGGCAAAGTCGAACCAGCCGACGGTCGCACGCGCAAACGCACCGATCGCGGTCAGCGATGCGGCGGATATTCCCTCTTTCCGTGCAAATGCCTGTAGCGTGGCAAACGCTTCCTCGCCGTCGTCCAAAACGACGACAAGCATGTCACTGGTCGCTTCCGAGGCGATCCGTTGACACTTCATGTCCGCCTCCCTGCTAAGCCCAGGCGGTACAACGCTACAATCGGTCAGGAAGCTGCGAACGATATCAGATGACGTGCTCGAACGAGGCCAGCACAGGGTCCGGTGATAGCTGGTTGGCAAAGCACTGGGTCGCGCCTTTCGGCTCGACCTTGGCCTGGATGAACCAGTCGACCTAGAAGAACGAGAAGGTGCGGCTCAGCTCGCGCAGCGGACGCAGACCGCCGTTGGCGAGCTGGCCGAGCCGCGAGGGCGGTGTGGCGGGCTGCCGCCGCTGCAGGTCCAGGATCCAGCCGTGGTCGGATTCGTAGCCCAGCGTCTGCAGGGCGCCGGGAAAGCGCGCCAGGAAGACATAGGCCAGCGGGACAGTGAACTCGCGCTTCCACTGTCCGACGTCGCCCGACCGGATGTGCTTGTTCCCGAGCCGTGACAGGCCGCCGAACAGGCTGTTGCGCCAGTACGACTCTTCGCAGATCCGACGCTCTGCCGCGTCGAAGCCCAGGAAGGTCACGATCCGGCGCCACATGCTCAGATCCGCATCCAACCGCAGATCCTCGTAGCGGGCCTCGAAGCAGTTGGGCTCGTCGTAGCACCAGCCCAACATGTCGTGGATGGTCGCGGCCGAGGAATGCTCCATCTCGTAGATGTATTGCTGGTGCTTGGTCGGCAGTTCCTTCAGCCGACGCTGATAGGTGACGTCGTCGTAGCCAGGCACCGGCTCGTGCAGCCAGCTCTCGTTCGACTTCCTATGATAGTGCATGGCGGAAATGATCACGTCGCGTGGGTCGCGGACGACGTGGAGGACCCGCACGTCCGACCGACTCAGGAGCGACGGCTGGCGGCTGAAGTCCGAATCGCTGTTGAAGAGAATGAAAGGAGTCTTCGGCGGCTCTGAAAGCTGTCGATAATGCGTCTTGTAATCAATGTAGGAGACGCCCAACCCGGCGGCGATCGACTTGAACACGCCGTCCATCCAGACCGTGCCCGTCTTGTGGTGTGTGGCGACGACAACGTTGTATTTCATCGTTTTCTTGTCTTTCCAGGAGGACGGTTCGAGCCCGAGGGTAGGGCCATACGCACAGGTACGAAGGGGCATGACACTTCATCCCCTATGATAGTCGGATCCTTCTGTTGAGCTGCCTCTGTTGGTGGTGGCTGATGAGCAAAAAACACGCCATTTGCCACCACCGCGACAACGCCGGAAAGCGGTTCCGAGGGGGCAGTGCCACTTTCGAAGTCAATTAAAGTTGATGCGATGGCGCAACACTGTCGGGAGGTACGTGTGTCCACAGCTTCACCCGAACCTGCCGTGCCTGCTAAACTCACACTCGCTCGGCACGCAAACAAAGAATGACGCTTCAGATCCTCTCTAAAGCCGCGCGACTGTCGCCACATCTGCAGCGGCTGGAAGACGAGGCGCTCCATATCCTGCGCGAGGTGGTGGCGGAGTTCCGCAAGCCGGTGCTGCTCTATTCGGTGGGCAAGGATTCGAGTGTCCTGCTGCATCTCGCGCGCAAGGCCTTCTTCCCCTCATCGCCGCCGTTCCCGTTTCTTCATATCGCCACGGGTTGGGATTTCCGCGCGCTGATCGAGCATCGCGATCGCATGGCGAGGGAATACGGGCTCGAGCTGCTGGTTCATCGCAACGAGGACGCGGCGCGCGCCGGCATCAATCCGTTCGACACCGAGACCGGCGAATATTCACGCCTCATGCTGACTGAGGCGTTGCGCGCGGCGTTGGATCAGCACGGCTTCGATGCCGCGATCGGCGGTGCACGGCGTGACGAGGAGAAGTCGCGCGCCAAGGAACGCATCTTCTCGCATCGCAGTGCAGGCCATGTCTGGGATCCGCGTCGCCAGCGGCCCGAGCTGTGGCGGTTGTTCAACACGCGGCTGGTTGCGAGCGAGACGATGCGCGTCTTTCCGCTCTCGAACTGGACCGAACTCGACGTCTGGACCTACATCCAGGCCGAGGCGATCCCGATCGTGCCGCTCTATCTTGCCGCCGAGCGGCCGGTCGTGGCGCGCGGCGATGCCCTGATCGCGGTCGACGATGCCCGCCTTTGCCCGCACCTCGACGGGACGGCGATGCCGCGCCAGGTGCGCTTCCGCACGCTTGGCTGCTGGCCGCTTACTGGTGCTGTCGAATCGCAGGCGACCGATATCGCGGCCGTGATCGCCGAACTGCAGGCGTCGCGTCTGTCGGAGCGCCAGGGCCGGCTGGTCGATGGCGCGCTCCAGGCATCGATGGAACGCAAGAAACGGGAGGGTTACTTTTGACGCCCTTCGGCCAGGTCTCGCTTCCGGCTGACGTTGTCTCCTACGCTCGTCGCGGCGAATTGCGCTTCCTCACCTGCGGCTCGGTCGACGACGGCAAGTCGACCCTGATCGGCCGGCTGATCGCCGATGCGTCCGGCTTGCTGGAGGATCAGGCAAAAGCGCTGCAAGAGGACTCGCGGCGCTTCGGCACGTGTCACGGTTCGATTGGCAACAACGGTTCGGCGGAAGACGGTGCGATCGATTTCGCCTTGCTTCTCGACGGCCTCGAGGCCGAGCGCGAGCAGGGCATCACGCTCGATGTCGCTTACCGTTTCTTCGCGACCGCGCGGCGCGCCTTCGTGGTTGCGGATGCACCGGGCCATCAGCAATACACCCGCAACATGGTGACGGGCGCCTCGAACGCGGAGCTTGCCGTGCTGCTGGTCGATGCGCGCAAGGGGCTGCTGGAGCAGACCCGCCGGCATGCCGCCATCGTGTCGCTGCTCGGCATCCGTCACCTTGTCCTGGCGGTGAACAAGATCGACCTGGTCGATTTCGCCGAGCTGCGCTTTCGCGACATCGAGGATGCCTTCACGGCCTTCGCCGCGCCGCTCGGCTTCACGTCGGTGGTCGCGATCCCGTTGTCGGCACGCCATGGCGACAACGTCGCCTCGCTCAGTAACCGCATGCCCTGGTACCAGGGACCGGCGTTGGTCGAGCATCTTGAGGCGGTCGAGACCAATTTGGATGCAGCGGAACGGCCGTTCCGCTTCCCGGTGCAATGGGTCAATCGGCCAGACTCCGACTTCCGCGGCTTCGCCGGCACGGTGGCGAGCGGGCAGGTGGCGGTGGGCGACCGCGTCGTCGCCGAAGCCTCCGGCCGCCTCGCCGAGGTGGCGCGCATCGTCACCTTCGACGGCGACTTGCCCGTCGCTTCGGTCGGGAGGTCAGTGACGCTCGTCTTCAAGGACGAGATCGACCTCGGCCGCGGCGATCTTTTGGCCGATCCGCGGAATCGTCCGACGGTCGCGCGCCGCGTTGCCGCCGATCTGGTCTGGATGGACGACATGCCGGCGCTGCCGGGCAAGCGCCATCTCCTGAAGATCGGCGCCGCCACTGTCGCGGCCACGATCACGCGTATCGTCGATACGCTCGATGTCGAATCGCTGCGCCGGGTCGTCGGCCAGCCGCTGTTGCCCAACGGCATCGCGCGGGTGGAGATCGAAACCGCGACACCGATCGCCTTCGACCCCTATTGCGACAACAGCGGCACCGGCGCCTTCATCCTGATCGATCCCGCGACGGGGGCCACGGTGGCGGCCGGCATGGCGGCAGCGAGTCTCGACCGCGCGACCAACGTCCATCACCAGCCGGAGGACGTGACGCCCGCGATCCGCGAGGGCGCCAAGGGGCAGCGAGCGATGGTGGTGTGGCTCACCGGCCTGCCGGGCTCGGGCAAGTCGACCATCGCCAATGCCGTCGAGCGCAAGCTGTTGGCGCTCGGCCGTCAGACGATGCTGCTCGACGGCGACAACCTCCGGCAGGGGCTCAATGCCGATCTCGGCTTCGACACGGCGTCGCGCACCGAGAACGTGCGGCGTGTGGGTGAGGTCGCAAAACTGATGGCCGACGCTGGCCTGATCGTGCTGGTGGCGCTGGTTTCGCCCTTCCGCGCCGATCGTGCGCGTGCGGCGTCGCTGCTGCCCGGCGGGCGGTTCCTCGAAGTGTTCGTCGACACGCCGGTCGAGATCTGCCGCCTGCGCGATCCCAAGGGCCTCTACGCCAAGGCCGCACGCGGCAAGATCGCGAACGTGACCGGCCGCGACCAGCCCTACGAACCGCCCGAATCGCCCGACCTCGTCCTGCGCACCCTCGAGCTCGATCCTGCGCAAGCCGCCGACCTCGTGATCGCGAAGGTGCTGGAGCAGTAGGCACCCTCGCGAGCAGGGAGCTGGAAAATGATTTCCTACGTGAAGGCGCATTGGCGGGGTGAGTTGTCGCTGGGCAGATCGTTCTGGCTCAACTGGGTTGCGCTTTATCTCGCGTTGATGTTGGCCATGGTGGCGGGCGGCCAGGTCATCACGTCTCGCCTCTATGACTACCCGTGCCTTGTGCTGCTGGTGCTCGTGTTCGTCTGGGGCGCGGTCGGCATCCTGCGGGCCGCATGGCACCTTCTTCATTCACCCGTCACACCGGTCAGGAAGGCGTTGGCCGCCGCCGCTATCGTGATCGTGGTTCTGGCGGTCGTCCTGACCGGCGGCGACTTTGCCATCCTGCTCCGCATTCTGACCAAATGACCCGGTGCGGAGGTTTCGCCTACTTGAAAGTCGCCCTGATCTTTGCCTCGACCGCCTCGGGATAAGGAAAGCCGGCCTTCCGTGCGACCTCGCGGGCGAGGCGGCTGTAGAGTGTCGTGGTCTCCTCGAAAGCGCGGCGGGCGTCGTCGGCATCGAAATGGCCGAAGGTCCGCTGCAGGTCGCGCCATGTCCCGGGATCGGTCCACTGCCGCAATCGCGCACCAAGGTGCCAGACGTCGACCGGCGCCGGGCTCAGCGCAAGGGCATGCCATTCCATCATCTCGAGCAGGAGCTCCTTCATCGTCCAGTCGCGCTGCTTGACGAGGAAGAGCTCGCCGCGCGCGAGATACTTCGGGATGTGGAAGGCCTCGAACCAGAACTCCTCGACGCGGCGCCGGAATTCCTCCTCCGCGGGAAGCGAGCGGCGCGGGACGTCGCCGGAGGGCGGCGGCAGGTCTTTCGTGACGCCATCCTTGTCGAGGAGGACACGATAGCCGCGCATGTAGAGCGCATTCAGCTTGCGGCTGGAGATCATCTCCTGGAGGCGCCGGGGCGCGGCCAGGGTGAAGTCCACCTTCACGCTGCCGTCCATGCCATTGTCGTAAATCGCGAGCCGGGTCGGCCAGCCGTCGTCTTGCTCGAGGTGCAGCACGATGATGGGATCGGCGATCGCCGAGAGCCAGCGGTCGTCCTTGGCCAGCAAGCGCGTATCGTGCGCGATGATCTCGAGGTCGACGTCCGAAAAGGCGTCGGCGCTCCCGTCGCCGCGGGCCAGTGACCCGGTCTGGATCACGGCCGCGACGTCCTCGCGCGCGCCGGCCCAGCGCAGGATCGACGCGAGGACATCGTCTCGCCTCGTCGAGCTCATCGGCTTCTCCCAAAAACGAAGCGGCGACCCCGAAGGATCGCCGCCCGCATTCTATCCGATGCATATGCCATCGGCTCCCGATTGGTCGGAGTGAGCGACAGAAACTTCAGTGTTCAAGATTCCACGAAAAACGGCGCCAGAGATATTCCGCCGCCTCGTCGGGACTGAGACGTTTCAGATCTAGCCCGTCGCCGGCGCTCCCACTGAATGTGCCCATCATCGTGCTCAAAGAGAGTTCCCCCTCTACGTCGCTTAGGGTTAGGGCCTCGTTTATGCTGTTCGAGCGATGGCTCATGGTGCCTTCGCCGTAGGCGATTTCGTCACCACCAATTAAGCCTCCCATCCAAATCCTGCACTGCGCGCGGCTCTTTCCTGCGATGAATACCTCGACCGTGAATTTTGCGGCGTCTATCGGGGTGAGGTCGAATTCTACCCCTTCGTTTCGCCGGACAAGTTCCGCTAGCGACGCCGTAAATCTCTGTTGGATAGTGGTGAACGCTTCCCGCATGAAGCGTCGTCTGTCTAGGTCAGTGATTGAACCGCGAATCTTTGGCATGTAGCCTTGGCGCGTACCAACCGTTGGGACCGGACGTCCTGCACCTGGAAAGGTGTGAGGTGCCGCGGCGACTCCGGGAAAGGAGGGTCGCTCGACCGGCTTGCCGCGTGCTCCCTTGAGGCCGTCGAGAAGGCGCCGTTCGGCTGCCTTCTCGTCCAGGCCAACGAGGTCGATGTAGACGATCGATTTCAGCAAGCCATCGACAACGGTTTCGCACACTCGCACAGGCACGAGGATGCGCTTCACGCTGTCGGGATCGGTTGAAAAGGCAGTAGCCCATTCCGCGGCGCCGAACCGCGAAGCCGGGTAGTCCGGCGATAGCACCGCAATCGTTCGTTTGGCTGTGGTAGCAGCCTTATGCATCTCCAGTACGAAGTTGCTGCCAGCGGCAAAGTCCCACTTCTGTAGCACCGTCTTGTGACCGTGGGCTTCGAGCGTCCAGGCGATCCACTCGGCCCACTTCTCGTCGGCGGCCGTGTAGCTGATGAAATAGTCGGTCATCGCCCTCTCCCTAACGCGACGGAGAATGACGCTGTGCCGCTAGCACGAGTCGTCGCTTATGCAGCTCTTCGTAAACTCGCTTCAGGTACTTGACGTTCTCCAGTTCTTCCATCGTCGGATTGCGGCCGCCACGGATGACCCCGGCAAACAGCGCGGTGACATGAGACTGGGCCTGAAGCCACGCTCGACGTGCGGCTTCTGCTTTATCGTTGATCTCGACTTCGTCAAACGCCGACGGCGATGGAGTGGTGCCGTCTGGTGAGCGCTTCATGTTGGGTGGGTAATGAATCGAGCCAATGCCGGTCAACAGAAACGGATTACCGGCTACGCCGTCGAACTCAAGACGTGCGGAAACCGTTTCATCAGGGAGCCGAAACTCGTACTCCTTGGCCGGCCGCCACCAGGAGACTTGGTTATAAGGCTTGTTGCTGATCATCAGCGTCGGCCAGCGGCCGTCGACAGCCGGTTCGACGCTGAACTCAATGTTGCGCACCTTGTAGACACGCGCCAATGGTGCGAGCGATTCGTTAATCGCAGCGTCGCGCAGCGCAAGCAGGTCAAAGATTGCTCGGTCATGAAGGTGAACGGCGACTTCGCTCCAGATGCCAGGCGGAATTCTGGACTGGCCCTTAGTCATGGCATCGACTTTGTCAGGCTTGATGCCGCCGAGGAGCTGGCCGAAACGCGATTTCCAATCAAGACCATGGCCGCACAGGGCATAGCCGCACTGAGTGAACAATTCCGAAGACGACAAAACAGGCTGAGCATCGCTCATGGTCTGCGGGCCTCCATTGCCCGATGAATGCTCACTGGTCTCAATTGCCCAGGGAGTAGAGCACAAGCTAGCACGCGACTAGGAAAAGTCCACTAAGCCACATGCAGCGGGGGCGCCGACTTCTTCCATGGGCGGCGGAAGCAACAGGCGGAAGCAGGAGCGGCATCACCGACGTCGCGATGCTACCAGCGTCTTTATTTCGCCGTCGCTTCGAACGCACAGTTGTACTGATACGTCACGTGACCCCGCCAGTCCTTGTCCCTGCCTTCGCCAAGCGCTCTCCAAGTAACGTTGAAGGCGGGATGGATCACTTGGTAGTGCTGTGCCTGCGGCTCGCAGTACTCAGCGGCGTGGTGCCCGCCGTCGACCCAGGGGGACGTGTAGTTGGGGAGCACGGGCGGAGGCAGCCTTGCGGTTGTGCAATAGCCGGTCGCCTCGCACCCTGATTTTATGTGGCCGCCGAATTTTCCGAGCACTCCAAGAAACGCGTCCGCGGCAAGCAGAACGGCGGTCAGAACGCCAATCCACGCGATTAACCGCTTCAACCATCGGGCCCAGGCTCTTGGTGACCCAACTATCACCTTGGGCATTGCTGTACCTCTGAAACGCATTCCGCAATGTAAAGACGCCCACACGGCGGCCGCGGTTCCCGTGTCCGCGCAGACGCGACCACGGCCGTAAGAACAGGAAAGGAGGAGTAGAGTCCTTGAAAGGTTTGGGGGCCTTCCATACGGAAAGCCCCCAAAGCCCTACCCGATTGGTCGGAGTGAGAGGATTCGAACCTCCGGCCCCTAGCTCCCGAAGCTAGTGCTCTACCAGGCTGAGCTACACTCCGTCAGTGATACGGAGTCCGCCCCGCTCGGGAGGCGGGGTTATAGCTGCGCCCTCCCGGGGTCGCAAGGGCTGCACCCGGCCGCTATAGTCGCGCGAACTTCGCATGTTCAGGGGGAAGAGGGGATGGCGGCGACCAGGAAGAAGCGGCTCAAGATCGCGTTGATCGGCTATGGCGCGATCAGCCAGATGTTGTTCGACGTCTTCAAGGAGAAGAAGCCGCCGATCGACATCGTGGGCGTGCTGGTGCGGCCGGGCCGGACCAAGGACGTGCAGAAGAAGGTCGGGCGCAAGGTCGCGGTGGTGGAAACGCTGCCCGCGCTCCTGAAGCTCAAGCCCGACGTCGTGGTCGAGGCGGCGAGCCAGCAGGCGGTGCGCGAATGGGGCGAGACGATCCTGAAGAAGGGCGTCGACTTCATGGTGATCGCGACCGGCGCCTATGGCGATCCCAAGCTCTGGAAGAAGCACGTCGCGGCCGCCGCCAAGAGCGGCGCGCGGCTCAGGCTGCCGTCGGGCGCCATCGCGGGCCTCGACGGGCTTCTGGCGATGCGGCTCGGCAAGCTCGAGCGCGTGAAATACATCTCGATCAAGCCGCCGCATGCCTGGAGCGGCACGCCGGCCGAGACCGACTTCGACCTGCCGTCGATCAACGAGCCGACGGTGATCTTCCGCGGCACGCCGGCCGACGCCGGGCGGCTCTACCCGAAGAACGCCAATCTCGCGGTGACGGTGGCGCTTTGCGGCGCGGGCCTCGACCGCACCGACATCGAGCTGGTCGCCGATCCCACCCTGCCGCCCGGCACCAACGCGAGCCGGCTCGAGGTGGTGGCTGACTCGGGCGAGCTCAAGCTCGAGCGGCTGGGGCGGTCCATGCCAGACAATCCCAAGACCGGCGTGCTCACGGCGCTCACCATGGCCGACGACCTGATGAAGATGGTGCGCGCCAGCGATTGGTAGCTGGCGCCCGCACCCTACAATTGTGTCATCCCGAGGCGAAGCCGAGGGATCTTTGAAAGATCCCTCGCTGAAGCGCGCGGGTTACCGCGCGCGACTCGGGATGACACTGTTTTGGCGTGTCTTCAGCCGCGCCTTACCCGCGGCGATGCATGCCGCGGCCACCCATCGTCGGGCGGTCGAGGAGTTCTTTCTGCTCGGGCGTCAGCGCGGCATAGAGCGCGAGCAGCGAGGGCTTCACGGCCTCGAGCGTCGCGGCCCGCGCCTTCATCCGGTCCGCCTGCAGACTGAACCGATCGGCGAAGTTGGACGGCGGCTTGATCTCGGCGGGCAGGCTCGCGCAGTACGCCTTCTCCTTGACGCTTGCCTCATCGGCCGCCTTCTCGAAGGCGTTCCAGGCGTTCATCTGCTCGGGCTTGAGATCGAGTCGCGCCTTCAGATAGGCGCGGTTGCCAATGCGGCGCGCCAGGTGCTCCACGCACATCTTCTGGGGTGAGAAGGGCGGGCGCTCGCGCGCTTTTTCAGGGCCGCCGGCCGCCGGGGGTTGGGCCGGAGCGGCCGGCGGGTTTGCCTGGGCGACTTGCGCACCGTCTAACCCACCATCGAAGGCGGTGGCCGAGGTCAGCCAGGCAAGACTGGCGGCCGCGACGATCGCTGTCGGCACGGCCAGAAAGAAGGGACGAAGGGACATTGAGGACGCTCCAAAGAGTGCAGAACTCTCCCACACCCCCTGTACGGTCCGATCCGCCAAAACGTTCCCCGGCGGATGTCAGCTTTCTTTAAGCATTGGGCCGCAATTCGCGCATCCACTGAGCGAAGGCGGCGCGCTGGTCGGCGGTCAGGACCAGGCCCTCCTTGGTGCGCCGCCACAGCACATCGTCGGGCTCGACCGCCCATTCCTCGCGCATGAGGTAGCGGACCTCGGCCTCGTAGAGATGGCCGCCGAAATGACGGCCGAGATCGGCCGGCGTTTTCACGTCTTCGAGAAGATCGTCGATGCCGGTGCCGTGCCGCCGCGCCAGCACGCGGATAAGGTCGGCGGGCAGACCAGGCTTGACGGCTGAAGCGCCCTTGGCGAAGCGGTCGAAGGCCTCATCGAAGGAGGGCGCGTCGGCGAGCTCGCCGTCGACCAGCGGCCTCTCCGCCGTCCAGGCCGCACCCATCCGCGGGTAGAACTTGCGCAGGTCCTCCAGCGCGTGCTCGGCGAGGCGGCGATAGGTCGTGATCTTGCCGCCAAACACCGAGAGGACCGGCGCGGCGCCTTCTGGCGCATCGACCTCGAGGTGATAGTCGCGGGTCACGGCTGACGGATTGTCGTCGCCGTCGTCGAACAGGGGGCGGACGCCGGAGTAGGTCCAGACCACGTCGGCCGGCAACACCGGCTTCTTCATGTAGTGGCTCGCGATCTCGCAGAGATAGGCGATCTCCTCCGGCGTGCAGACTGGCTTCTCGCTCGCTTCGACCGTGATGTCGGTGGTGCCGATCAGCGAGTAGTTCCGCTCGTAGGGGATCACGAACACGATGCGGTGGTCTTTGTTTTGCAGGATGAAGGCGTGCTCGCCTTCATGCAGGCGAGGCACGATGATGTGGCTGCCCTTGACCAGTCGCACGCGCTTGGGCGTGCGCACCTCGGTCTGCTCGTCGAGGAAATGTTTGACCCACGGGCCCGCCGCATTCACCAGGCCACGGGCCTTGAGCCTCAGCCTCTCGCCACCCGGCGCCAAGAGTTCGATCTCCCACAGTTTGCCGTCGGCGCTGCGACGCGCCGAGACGCAGCGATGGCGGGCGAAGATGAGGGCGCCCAAGTTGCGCGCCGACTTCAGGTTCACGATCACCAGCCGCGCATCGTCGACCCAGCCGTCGGAATAGACGAAGCCATTCTTGAACGTCCCGTTCAGTCCGACACCGTATTTCGAGCGCAGGAGATCGACCGCCTGCGACTTGGGCAGCGTCATGTGCCAGTCGAGGTGATCGTAAAGGAAAAGGCCGATGCGCAGCATCCAGCGGGGCCGCAGATGCGGCTCGTGCGGCAGCACGAAGCGCAGCGGCCTGGAGAGGTGCGGCGCCTTGGCCAGCAGCACCTCGCGCTCCATCAGCGCCTCGCGCACCAGCCGGAACTCGTATTGCTCCAGGTAGCGCAGTCCGCCATGGATCAGCTTGGTCGAGGCCGAGGAGGTGGCGCTCGCGAAGTCGTTCATCTCGCAGAGGCCGACGGTGAGGGACCGGCCCGCCGCGTCGCAGGCAATACCCGCACCATTGATGCCGCCGCCGACAACAAATAGGTCGAGCGGCCGGCCTTCCGTTCCATTCATGGGATGGACATATAGCGCGCTTGACCGGCTTGTGCGCGGCTCGCAAACAGATGTCATGGGAATGCTACTGAAATTCGTGATCTTCGCGGTCGCGGGCTACGTCGCCTGGAGCACGGTGCGGCGCTGGTTCGGCGTCCTGCGTGGCACCGGCGGCGCGCCCCCCATGACCAGCCGCCGCACCCCGGCGAGCCCATCGCCCGAGGCCGGTCCCGCCGCGAGGTCGGCGGGGCAGGGACCCACCATCGAAGAGACGCGCCAATGCCGCGTCTGCGGCGCCTATGTCTCCGTCTCCGCCGGCAAATGCGGCCGGCCCGATTGCCCGTAGGGCGCCCGGTCAGTCCGGACGCCCTTAATTGATAGCCGTCACGCCTTTTCGAGCGTCTTGGCGTGGGCGGCGGCGTCCATCCACACGAACTCTATGATGTTGCCGTCAGGGTCCTCGACGCTGCGACTCGCCATGAAGCCGTGATCCTGCGCCGGACTCGGGTCGGTGCGACCACCGGCTGCGGTGGCGCGTGCAAGCGTTGCATCGACATCGCCGCGTGTGTCGACGCTGAGCGCCAGCAACATCTGGCTGTCGCGCCGCGCATCACCAATCGGCCGCGAGGTGAATTGACGGTAGTGCTCGTGGGTCAGCAACATCACGGCGGCCGAGTCCGATATCACGAGACAGGCCGCCAGATCGTTGGTGAACTGCGGGTTCACCGTGCCACCCAGGGCGACATAGAACGCCTTGGACGCTGCCAGGTCGCGGACCGGCAGGTTCACGAAGATCATCTTGCTCATCACGTCCTCCTTGAATTAATATCTCATTACTATGTTAGTGCATGTAATGTATCTTAGTATCAAGATACTTAATGTCAAGAGAGATAGCGATGGATCGTGCCGACGTGGCTGTCGATCAATGGGCGCGGGAGCGCCCTGATCTCCCGGCGCTCCCGATGGCGATCTTCGGACGTCTGGCGGATGCTGCCGAGCGCGTGACGCGCGACCACATGGATCCGCTGTTCGCCCAGTCGGGATTGCAGCGCGGCGAGTTCGACGTGCTTGCGTCCCTTCGGCGCTCGGGCAAGCCGTACATGCTGTCGCCGACCCAGCTCTACGAGGCCTTGATGATCTCGTCGGGCGGCATGACCAACCGCCTCGACCGGCTGGAGCGCGCCGGGCTGGTCGAGCGGCGCCCCGACCCCAACGATCGCCGCGGCAAGCTGATCGCGCTCACGGAGGCCGGCCAGCGCGTGGTCGACGAAACGATCGCCCGCCATGTCGCCAATGAGGAACGTCTGCTCTCCGTGCTGACTCCCGCCGAGCAGGAGAAGCTCAATGCGTTGCTCAAGAAGCTGATCGCGGGACTTTGAGGAACTCTACCCGATGCCCTGTGAGCAGAGAGGATCGTAGCTCCGACCTCGTTCCGGTGCGCCGTCAGTCCGCCGGCGAGATCAGCCTGAGCTTTGGAAAATAAGTGCGATAGCGGCCGATATCGCGGGTAAGCAGTGGCCAACCCTCAATGCTCGCGTGGGCGCCGATGAAGAAATCGGGCAAAACTCCGGTTCGGATACCGCCAGCGCGGCGGTAGCTCTGAAAAGCTTTCCCAGCCAGGAACGAAGCAGCCCGTGGCATTGGAGCCAATTCGGTTTTCGCTTCTGCCAGCATTGCGTCTAAGTCCTCTATCTTGCCGTAGCGGATGGAGGTTTCGGCGTAGATCACGTCGTTGATCATGATCGGACCTGCGAGCGCCACATCTTCAAGTCGTGCCAGTGACCATGCTGACCAATCGGGATCGTTCGTCACCAGGTCGAGGAGGACATTGGAGTCGACCAGGGTCGTCACGTCAGCGTTCGCCTCGCGTCATGGCCATGATCTCATCTGTGCTCAGGCCTTTGCCGGCATGACCGCGCAATCGGGCAAAGCGCGTCGGGCGAGCCTTCTTTTCGACCTTAACCAAGACGACCCGCCCATCGGGCGCGCGCTCGAAGTCGATCTGGCTGCCAGGACCGATACCCAGCAGATCCCGCACGCGCTTGGGAATGGTAACCTGGCCTTTGCTGGTGACAGTGGTGCTCATGGCAGCTTCTCGGGTAAGGACACTGAAATTTCCGGTATTACTTAGTCCGTTTTATGCCCGACTTCCAGTGATCCATGCTTGACCCCTGTGGGGGTGGCACTTATTTTGCCGCACCGCAAAAACGGCCTAAGTCATGGAAAGACAAGGCCTTATCACGCTTGAGGATGTTCCGTGTCAGAGCCGGCTGTCCGCGCCAAGCCGCAATGCTTCCAGGAACTGATCCTGACCCTGCAGGAGTACTGGGCGCGGCAGGGCTGCGTGATCCTGCAGCCCTATGACATCGAGATGGGGGCGGGCACCTTCCACACCGCGACCACGCTGCGCGCGCTGGGGCCGAAGCCCTGGTACGCGGCCTACGTGCAGCCCTCGCGCCGGCCGACTGACGGTCGCTACGGCAACAATCCCATGCGGCTGCAGCACTACTATCAGTTCCAGGCAATCCTGAAGCCATCGCCCCCCGATATCCTCGAACGCTATCTGGGCTCGCTCGAAGCGATCGGCATCGACACCAGCCTGCACGATATCCGCTTCGTCGAGGACGACTGGGAGAGCCCGACGCTCGGCGCCTGGGGGCTGGGCTGGGAAGTCTGGTGCGACGGCTCGGAGATCAGCCAGTTCACCTATTTCCAGCAGGTGGGTGGTATCGAGGTCGACCTCGTGTCGGGCGAGATCACCTACGGGCTCGAACGGCTCGCGATGTATCTCTTCAACAAGAAGTCGATCTACGACCTGCCGTTCAACTCGCCCGACTCAGAGGTGCCACTGCTCTATGGCGACGTGTTCCTGCAGAACGAGCAGGAGCAGTCGGCGTACAATTTCGAGCATGCCGACACCGAGATGCTGTTCCGCCACTTCGCCGATGCGGAGAAGGAATGTGGCCGGATGATCGAGAAGCAGTTGCCGCTGCCGGCCTATGAGCAGTGCATCAAAGCCTCGCACTGCTTCAACCTCCTGGATGCGCGCGGCGTTATCAGCGTGACCGAGCGGCAGAGCTATATCCTGCGCGTGCGCACGCTGGCCAAGGCCTGCTGCGAGGCCTGGCTTGCGACTCAGGTCGAGAAAAAGGTAGCGGCGTAACGATGGCCGAGTTTCTCCTCGAGCTTTTGAGTGAAGAGATTCCGGCGCGCATGCAGGCGCGCGCGGCCGACGATCTCAAGCGGCTGGTGTGCGACGGGCTGAAGGCGGCGGGACTCGAGTTCGGCGACGCGCGCGCGTTCGCGACGCCGCGGCGGCTTGCACTGGTGGTCGAGGGGCTGCCGACCGCACGTGCCGATGTGAGCGAAGAGAAGCGCGGGCCGCGTGTCGGCGCACCCGAGCAGGCGATCCAGGGTTTCCTGAAGGGCGCGGGTCTTTCCTCGCTCGACCAGGCCGAGAAGCGCGACACGGGCAAGGGCGAGTTCTGGTTCGCTGTCATCCGCAAGAAGGGCGGGCCGACCGCCGAAGCGCTGCCCGGCATCATCGACGCGGCGATGAAGGCGCTGCCCTGGCCCAAGTCGATGAAGTGGGGCAGCGGCACGATGCAGTGGGTGCGCCCTCTGCAGTCGATCCTCGCGCTGTTCGACGGCAAGGTGCTGGCGGGCGAGATCTCGCCGGGCGGCCGGATGGCGCCGATCAAATTCGGCGACACCACGCGCGGCCATCGCTTCTTGAGCAAGGGCGAGATCAAAGCCGCGAGCTTTGCCGACTATGCCGCCAAGCTCAGGGTGGCGCATGTCATGCTCGATCCTGCCGAGCGCAAGAAGATCATTCTCGAGGGCGCCGAGCGGCTGAGTCGTGAAGCGCAAGTGGCATTGAAGGCGGACGAGGCGTTGCTCGACGAAGTCGCCGGCCTCGTAGAATGGCCGGTGCCGTTGCTGGGCACGATCGATGCCCAGTTCATGGATGTGCCATCCGAAGTACTGATCACCTCCATGAAGGCTCATCAGCGCTACTTCGCCACGACGAAGAGCGACGGCGTGCTCGCCAATCGCTTTGTCGTGGTTGCCAACAACGTGGCGCGCGACGGCGGCACGACGATCGTCGACGGCAACGAGCGCGTGCTGCGCTCGCGGCTTTCCGACGCCAAGTTCTTCTGGGATCAGGACCGCAAGGTACGGCTCGAGGAACGGCTGCCGGCGCTGAAGAACGTCGTGTTCCATGCCAAGCTCGGCACACAGGCCGATCGCGTGCAGCGGATCGCGGCACTCGCGACGGCACTCGCCGATCATATTCCCGGCAGCAACAAGGCCGAGATCATGATGGCGGCGGAGCTCTGCAAGGCCGATCTTGTGACCGGCATGGTGGGCGAGTTCCCCGAGCTGCAGGGCATCATGGGCCGCTACTATGCGCGGGGTGAGAAGTTGCCTGATGCGGTGGCCGAGGCAATCGGCGATCACTACGCGCCGGCCGGTCCCAACGATCGGTGTCCATCGGCGCCCGTGTCGATCGCGGTCGCGCTCGCCGACAAGCTCGATGCGCTGGTGTCCTTTTGGAGCATCGGTGAGAAGCCGACCGGCTCGCGCGATCCCTACGCGCTGCGCCGCGCAGCCCTCGGCGTCATCCGGTTGATTACGGAGAATAATGTTCGGTTACCTCTAGGTAGCGTTCTTGACAGAGGCTTTGCCGCCGCCAGCTTGGATCAGTTTCAATGGGAACAGGAGCGGCGTCGAGCCACGGGTGAAGATCCCACCATGGCCCACGGGATGTCGACGCAATCCTACGGCAGTGACGATCGAGATGTTCGTAGCGTTGAGTTGCTCGCCTTCTTTGCTGACCGCTTGAAAGTGCAGATGCGCGAGCAGGGCGTGCGGCATGACATCGTCGATGCGGTGTTCGCGCTGGGTGGCGAGGACGATCTCGTGCGGCTGCTGGCGCGGGTGGAAGCGCTGCAGTCTTTCCTTGGGACTGACGCAGGTAAGAATCTGCTCACCGCCTATGGCCGCGCGGCCAATATCGTGCGCGCCGAGGAGAAGAAAGAGAAAGGACTTGCGGCAAAGATTGCCGGTGCGCCCGATGCTGCGCTGCTGGAACAAGCGGAGGAAAAGAACGTTGCCTCGGCACTGGCCGATCTGGAACGAACCGTGAAGCCGGCACTGCAACGAGAGGATTTTTCGGGCGCCATGAAGGCATTCGCCGGCTTGCGCGCGCCGATCGACGCATTTTTCGACAAAGTCACAGTGAACATACTGGACAAGCCGGCGCTGCGACTGAACAGGTTGAAGCTGCTCAACCAGATACGCGCCGCCATGGATTCGGTGGCAGATTTTTCGAGGATCGAGGGCTGACGAGATGGCTAAGGACACCGCCCAGAAGACGGATGAGAAGTGGGTCTACAGTTTCGGCAGCGGCAAAGCCGAAGGCCGCGCCGACATGCGCAACTTGCTGGGCGGCAAGGGGGCCAATCTCGCGGAGATGTCGAGCCTCGGCCTGCCGGTGCCGCCGGGTTTCACCGTCACGACCGACGTCTGCACTTACTATTACGCCAACAAGGAGAACTATCCGCCCGAGCTGAAGGACGAGGTCGAGAAGGCGCTTGATGCGGTCGAGAAGATCGTGGGCACCAAGTTCGGCGACGCCAACAATCCGTTGCTGGTCTCCGTGCGCTCCGGTGCGCGCGCCTCGATGCCGGGCATGATGGACACGGTCCTGAACCTCGGACTGAACGACAGGACGGTGCTGGGGCTCGCGAAGTCCTCGGGTGACGACCGCTTCGCCTGGGACAGCTACCGTCGCTTCATCCAGATGTACTCCAACGTCGTGCTCGACGTGGCGCACCACTACTTCGAGGAGGCGCTCGAGCTGCGCAAGGAGGACCTCGGCGTCCACATGGATACCGACCTCAAGTCCGACGACTGGCGCTCCGTCGTCGGCGAATACAAGAAGATCGTCGAGAAGCGTACCGGCAGGGCGTTCCCGCAGGAGCCGCGCGAGCAGCTCTGGGGCGCGATCGGCGCGGTGTTCGGTTCGTGGATGAACCAGCGCGCCATCACCTATCGCCGCCTGCATTCGATCCCCGAGAGCTGGGGTACGGCGGTGAACGTGCAGGCCATGGTGTTCGGCAACATGGGCGACGATTGCGCGACCGGCGTCGCCTTCACGCGCGATCCTTCGACCGGCACCAACCTGTTCTATGGCGAGTATCTGGTGAATGCGCAGGGCGAGGACGTCGTGGCCGGCATCCGCACGCCGCAGCACCTCACCATCGAGGGCAAGACGGCGCAGAAGTCGGATGCGCCGGCGATGGAAGAGGTGATGCCCGAGGTGTTCGGCCAGCTCGCCAAGGTGCGCGAGACGCTGGAGAAGCACTATCGCGACATGCAGGACATCGAGTTCACCGTCCAGCGCGGCAAGCTCTACATGCTGCAGACGCGCAACGGCAAGCGCACGGCGAAAGCCGCGCTCAAGATCGCGGTCGACATGGTGCGCGAGGGCCTGATCGACAAGAAGCAGGCCGTCGAGCGCATCGTGCCGTCGAGCCTCGACCAGCTCCTGCATCCCACGCTCGATCCCAAGGCATCGCGCAAGGTGATCGCCAAGGGCCTGCCCGCATCGCCGGGCGCGGCCTCGGGTAAGGTCGTGTTCTCGGCCGACGAGGCGGAGAAGCAGGCGCGCGCCGGCGAGAAGGTGATCCTGGTGCGCCGCGAGACTTCGCCAGAGGACATCCACGGCATGCACGCCGCCGAAGGCATCCTGACCTCGACCGGCGGCATGACCAGCCACGCCGCCGTGGTCGCGCGCGGCATGGGCAAACCCTGCGTCGCGGGCGCGGGCGACGTGCGTATCGACGGCAAGGCGGGCACGCTCTCGGTGCGTGGCACGACGGTGAAGACGGGCGAGCAGATCACGCTCGATGGCAGCACCGGCGAGATCATGTTGGGCGTGGTGCCGACCGTGCAGCCCGAGCTGTCGGGCGACTTCGCCGAGTTGATGGTCTGGGCCGACGAGGTGCGACGGCTGGGCATTCGCGCCAACGCCGAGACGCCGGCCGACGCCGCCCAGGCGCGCAAGTTCGGCGCCGAGGGCATCGGCCTCTGCCGCACCGAGCACATGTTCTTCGAAGGCGACCGCATCGTGGCGGTGCGCCAGATGATCCTGGCCGACGACGAGAAGAGCCGGCGCACGGCGCTGGCCAAGATCCAGCCCATGCAGGCCCGCGACTTCGTCGAGCTGTTCGAGATCATGGCCGGCCTGCCGGTCACCATCCGCTTGCTCGATCCGCCGCTCCACGAGTTCCTGCCCAAGACCGATGCCGACATGGCGCAGGTCGCCAAGGATCTCGGCGTCGACGTGAAGGAGATCGAAGCGCGCGCCCACAAGCTGCACGAGTTCAATCCCATGCTCGGCCATCGCGGCGTGCGGCTCGGCATCTCCTATCCCGAGATCTACGAGATGCAGGCGCGGGCGATCTTCGAGGCCGTCGCCGAGGTGCAGAAGAAGAACGGCAAGACCGTGACGCCGGAGATCATGATCCCGCTGGTCGCGACCAAGAAGGAACTCGACCTGATGAAGGCCGTGGTCGACCAGGTCGCCTCCGAGGTGAGCCAGATGTCGGGCCAGACGCTCGAATACATGGTGGGCACCATGATCGAGTTGCCGCGCGCGGCGCTCCGGGCGGCCGAGATCGCGGAGACCGCCGAATTCTTCTCTTTCGGCACCAACGATCTCACGCAGACGACGTTCGGCCTCAGCCGAGACGATTCAGCGTCGTTCTTGGAGAAGTATCAACAGAAGGGCATCCTCGAGCACGATCCCTTCGCCTCGCTCGACATCGAAGGCGTGGGCGAGCTGATCGAGATCGCGCGCGAACGCGGCCGGCGCACGCGCAACAGCCTCAAGCTCGGCATCTGCGGCGAGCACGGCGGCGATCCGGCGTCGGTGTTCTTTTGCCACAAAGCCGGCCTCGACTACGTCTCGTGCTCGCCCTTCCGCGTGCCGATCGCGCGGCTGGCAGCAGCGCAAGCGGCACTGGGCGGCGCCCTTAAGACGGAATGACCCTCGCCGCGCTGCAGCCGGGTGGCGGCGGCAAGCGCGCCCTGGCCCAGGCTCTCGCGCGGATGGAGCGCGATTCCGAGTCGGCGGCGGCTCAGGCGCTGCTCGACGAAGCGTGGCGCCAGCCGCGGGCGCAGGTCGTGGGCATCACCGGCCCGCCGGGCGTCGGCAAATCTTCGCTCTGTGCGGCGCTGGTCGCAGCCTGGCGCAAAGCGGGCCTCACCGTCGGCGTGATCGCGGTCGATCCGTCCTCCAAGGCAAGCGGCGGCGCGCTTTTAGGCGATCGCGTGCGCATCGTCACCGACGCTACCGATGACGGCAGCTTCGTGCGCTCGATGGCGGCGCGCGATCGGCTGGGCGGGCTCGCCGACCAGACGCTCGCCGCCATGGTGGTGATGCGCGCTCTGTTCGACCGCGTCCTGATCGAGACGGTGGGCGTCGGCCAATCCGAAACAGACGTTGCGGGCGTGGCCGACACCGTCCTGTTCTGCGTCCAGCCCGGTTCGGGCGATTCGCTGCAGTTCATGAAGGCCGGCATCGTCGAGATCCCGCACTTGATCGCCGTCACCAAGGCCGACATCGGCGCCGCGGCCGAGCGGGCGCGGCGGGATGTGGCGGGCGCCCTCTCGCTCGGCGGCAGCGAGCCGCGCGACTGGCCGCTCAGGACACTTGCGGTTTCGTCGCGCAGCGGCGCAGGCATCGAGGAGCTGATGGCCGCACTCGAGGCGCATCGCGCGCATTTGGCAGAGGAGGGCCGGCTTGCCATCGCCCGCCACCGCCAGAGCGAGGGCTGGGTGCGCGAAGCGCTACGCGATCGCTACGGAACACGCGGCCTTGAAAGACTCGCCGCACTTGGCTTGGATGCGTCGCTGCCGGCAGGCGGGCAGCCGTTCGAGCGCCTGCGCGTGTTGAGCACTGCTTTGGAGAAACCGCGATGACCCATCCCACCGACGCCGACTGCGTGTTCTGCAAGATCGTCGCGGGCAAGCTGCCCTGCTTCAAGCTGCTGGAGAACGAGACCACGATCGCTTTCATGGACATCAATCCGGTCAATCCCGGCCATGCGCTGGCCGTGGCCAAAGGTCATTGGCCGACCGTCGACGTCATTCCCGCCGACGTGCTGGCCGATGTGGCCCGCACGGCGCAGCGGGTGGCCAAGGCGGTGATGAAGGCGCTGGCGCCCGAGGGCGTCAATCTCATGCAGGCGAACGGCGTGGCGGCGGGTCAGTCCGTGCCGCACCTTCACATCCACATCATGCCGCGGCGGCGAGGCGACAACGTCTCGGTCAACTGGACACCGGTGCCGGGCGACATGAAGGAGATCGAGGCCATTGCCAACAAGCTCAAGGCCGCGCTTTAAGATAGACGCCTCGAGGGTAGAGTCGGATGGATATCGAGCGGGCGGTCGTCGAGTTCGGCGCCGAAGCGGTGCTGCGCTATCGCGGCATGGCGGAGACGCGGCACGACAATGAAATCCCGGCGAGCTTCCTGCGCGGCTTCGTTGCGTCCCGCTTGCATGACCGTTTCCGTTGCCCAGTGCATGTCGACCGGCTCTATACGGCGATCGCGCTCGATCTCGGCGTGTCGATCACGCCCGATCTGGTCACCGTGCTGGGGACCGGCCGCGCCGATGTGGCGCTTTACGCAGAGGGCCGTCCCTCCGCCCTGATCGCGCTCGAGATCTTCGACGCGGTCACGCCCCTGCCTTCGGTCGGCTCGGCCATCGACAAGATGCAGATCCTGGCGCGGCTTGGAGATCTGCGTGTCCTGATCGGCCTGATGGTCTGCCCGATCGTCGTCTCGCTCGAGGCGCGGATCGAGAGGATCCACGATGCCTTCGGCGGCAACATGTTCGTGGGCGAGCGGCAGCTCTCGCGCGACCAGCAGTGGCAGTGGTGCTTCGCCTGCGCTTCGGCGCTGCCGTGACCGACCCTCGTCCCCTGCGTCCAGCGCTGTTCGCGCTCTATGGACTGCTGATCGCCGGCAATCTTGCGGCCTGGGCTTGGGCGCTGCTGGCGTTCCGTGGCCATCCGGCACTCCTGGGATCGGCCTTGCTAGCCTACGGCTTCGGCCTGCGCCATGCCGTCGATGCCGACCATATCGCCGCGATCGACAATGTGACGCGCAAGCTTATGCAGGCCGGCCCCAATGGCGCTGGGCGGCCGCTGCTGGTGGGGTTCTTCTTCGCGCTCGGCCATTCGACGGTCGTGGCGCTCGCCGTGGCCGGCGTCGCTGCCACGGCGACGCTGCTGGCGAAGCGCTTCGAGACATTCCACGAGATCGGTTCGGTGGTGGGCACGGCGGTGTCGGGGCTGTTCCTGTTTGCGATCGCGGCCGTCAACCTCGTGATCCTGCGCGCGGTCTGGCGCACCTTCTGCCACGTGCGGCAGGGCGGACGCTACGTCGAGGAAGATTTCGATCTGCTGATGAACAGCCGCGGCCTGCTGGCTCGGCTCTTTCGACCATTGTTTCGCATGATCACGCGGAGCTGGCACATGTTCCCGCTCGGGTTCCTGTTCGGGCTGGGCTTCGACACGGCAACTGAGGTCTCGCTGCTGGGTATCGCCGCAAGCGAGACGGCCAAGGGGCTGTCGATGTGGTCGATCCTGGTGTTTCCGGCGCTGTTCGCGGCGGGCATGACGCTGGTGGACACGACCGACGGCGTGCTGATGCTGGGCGCCTATCGATGGGCGTTCGTGAAGCCGCTGCGCAAGCTCTACTACAACCTGGTCATCACATCAGCGTCGGTCGTGATCGCGGTGCTGATCGGCGGCATCGAACTGCTCGGCCTGCTGGCCGACCATCTCGGTCTCGATGGCCGGTTCTGGGCCATCGCCCAGGCCGCCGGCGCGCATCTCAACGAAGTCGGCCTGCTTGTCGTTGGCCTCCTGGTCGCGACCTGGCTGGGGTCGGTCGCCCTCTGGCGATACAAGCGCCTCGACGAGGCCGAGTGAAAGGCGAGCCCGTTACGCGGCGGCCATTGAACGGCCACCGCCGGGCAGGCTGAACCACTCGCGCTCGTCCTGCCGGAAGCGGTCGCGGATATAGTCGATCACGGCACGGATGCGTGCGCCCTTGTTCGTCTCCTCGTGGCTCACCAGCCAGATGTCGCGGCTGATGTTCAGCTCGATCGGCGCGGGAACCAGGTTCGACGACTTGGTGACGTAGTTGGGGAACACGGAGATCCCGTAACCCACACGCACCGCCTCGATCGCCGCGTACGAAGAGTTGGTGCGCAGGACGATGTTGTGGCAGCGCTCCACGATCTCCGTCCACGGCCTCATCGTCTGCAGATTGTGCAGCGTGGTGTGGTCGACGATATGATGCTCGCGCATATCCTCGAGCCGCTGCGGCAACCCAAACTCCTCGACGTAGTTGCGGGCGGCGAAGATCGACATGCCGAACTGGCCGACGCGGGCGGCGACGAGCTGATTGGACGTCGGCCGGAAGAAGCGGATGGCGAGGTCGGCCTGGCGTGTCGCGAGATCGAGCACGGCATCGCCCGCGATCACCTGCACCACGATATCCGGGTGGGCCTTGCGCAGGTCACTGAGGCGGGGCACCAGATAATTCGCGGCGATACCTTCCGTGGCTGCAACGCGCACCACGCCCGCCATTTCGCGGTCGAGGCCGGCCAGATGGCGTTCGATCGAGGTGGCGTTGACCAGCATCGACTCGGCCTGCGTGAGCACGCCGCGCGCCGCCGGGGTGACCTCCATGCCGTGACGATGGCGGTCGAACAACTTGGCGCCCAGCCGTCGCTCGAGCGCCTGGATTCGACGACCTACGGTTGTCTGCTTGGTGTTGAGCTGGGTGGCTGCCGCACTGAAGCTGCCGGTCTTGGCGACGGCCAGGAAGAACCGGACGTCGTCCCAGTCGCCGAGGATGTTCGGCACCTTGCTCTTACGAGGGGAACTAATCGCCATAGTAACAATCGATACAATAGGTCTTGGGCCAGTACATTTACTTTGAGAATGGCATATGCTTTATCCTACATCATTGCCTGTTGAATGTCGTTTTATGTCTCGTTTGTAGGGCTCTAGGCGACTTCTTTCAGTCCCCGGTTATCTTCATAACTGCCTGTATCTAGTCCTCGTATTCGTTAGTCAATCAATCTGTAGTGATTTTTCGATTGATGGACGAAGCGGGGTAAGTGGTGGCCGTGTTCAGCGCGGACAGCAAATCGACAGGCGTCTCGGCCGTGACGGGCAAAATCGGCCGATACGTGCGCAGTCCTTCGACGCGCATGGGCGCTTTCGCTGGCCTGATTTTCTATCTCAGCTATGCATATGCGCACAACAGCGGAGCCAATCCTGCACTGATTGGCGTGTCGCTGTTCATCGCCGTTTTCCTTCCGAACTATGCCAAACTCAGCAACAAGGCTGAGCTCTGGGCCAACAATCGCTTCGGCTTCGTGACGGCTGGCCGGCTCGGCCGGTTCCTCCCCCAGTATATTTTCAACCTGGCCGCGTTCTGGGTGATGTTGTTGGGCGGTGCGCTCAACAAGGCGGGTATGGCGTCCGTCGGGGGTGCGGCCGGCGCTGCACTCGTGACGACGCTCGCTTCCCAGGGTGCCCAGTATCTTGCGCTCTTCCTTTATCAGCGCGGCATTGGCGACGCCAATCGCAACGTCCTGGTCGGCATTGCGGCGAATCTGATCTTGGCGGCATTGGGTACCGCCGGCATCCCGCTCGCTCGGGAAGCCTTCCTGGCGGCTGGCTTCCTGCTGGGCATCGTCTTTTTTGGCATCGGGTTCTTGTCGGATCTGCGCTCCAAGCTCGCCCCCAAGGGCGGGATCGGCCTGTACTTTGGCACCTACAATCCGTTTCACAACACACATCTTGCCATCGTGCGCCGCGCCATGCAGGAGCGCCGGCTCGACAAGATCATCATCCATCCGACGCTGGTGCCGCGGGCTCATGCCGAAGCCTTCCGCAAGGGCGAGATCCATGTCGCGCGGCTCGAGAACGGCTTCCAGATCTACGACAAGACGGACAAAGCCGACGTCAATGTCGACTACTTTCCGACCGGCCGCATGTTCTTGCCGCCGGAAACGCGCAAGGCGCTGATCGAGCTTGCGGTCGCGGAAGCGGGAATGGCCGGCAAGGTCGAGGTTGCGTTCATGCGTGAGACCTACGATACCCGCGGGTTCCAGGGCGTGATCGCAGCCATCAAGAAGGCGTACCCGGGCGTGCGCCTGCACGGCCTGCACGGCACCGACTACGGCGGGATGCTGGTGCGTCAAATCTATGACGAGTGTGGGTGGATTTATCCGTGGCGCATCCTACGGCGTGACAATGTCTCGGCAACCGCGATCCGTAGGGGTGAGAAGGGTATGACTTCGGGTGTGGTGACCGACGTTCTCACACAATTGTCCGCCAACGTTCCGGTAGTAGTTGCTGGGGGCCGACGGTTCCGGAACGACAATGGCGTACTCACCGAGGGGGTGTAGATGACTGGGCTTATTTCGACAGCAATCCCGAATCGCCCGGATGTAACCATCAAGCTTGCGTCGACATCGGATGAGCTGATGCAGTGCTTTATGTTGCGTGCCGCAGTCTACATAGGCGAGCAGCATTGTCCCTACTGGGAGGAGTTCGACGGCAACGACTACTCCGCCAGCCACATCATCCTTCACGTGAACGGCGAGCCGGCGGCGAGCATGCGGCTGCGCTGGTTCTCGGGTTTCGTCAAATTCGAGCGCGCCGTCTTCCTGAAGCGCTATCGCACCATGGGCCTTTTCCTGCCGCTTCTGTCCTGGGCGAAGGAACTGGCGCGCAAGAAGGGGTATTCGAAAGTGGTGCTGCATTCCCAGCATCGACTGTGGAAGCTCATGGAGCGTGGCGGTTACCGCAAGCTCGACAACGCCGTGTTCCATTTCTCCGATCACGAGTACGCCACGTTCGTTTGCGATCTCGAGGTCGATGAGACGAACCGTCCGACCGTCCGCACCAATCCGATGGTGCTCAACCGGCCGGAAGACCAGCTTGACCAACCCGGCATTCTCGAGCGGTCGATGGAACGCACGCCGACAAATCCGCACGCAGAACGAACAAGACATCGGGAAGCAGTGACTGACAGGTCTCGGGCACATTGAAGGGGGATGACATGTCTAGATTGACCGTCGACGGTGAGCCCGTTGTCACTAAACTGGCGATGCGGATGGAGGATTCGCTGCAGGCCTTTGCCGTGCGCTCGGCTTGCTTCATCGGCGAGCTCGATGTGCCGTTCTCCGAGGAGTTCGATGGCCACGATTTCGGCGCCACCCACATCGTCGCCTATATCGGCGAGGAGCCCGTGGGTGCAGTGCGGTTACGCTGGTTCCAATCCTTCGCGATGCCCGAGCGGCTGGCGGTGATCCAGCGCTTCCGTGGCCACAATATCGGCAGCGTGCTGCTGGAGCGCTGCCGACTGCAGGCGATGAGCCGCGGCTGCAACATGCTCTATTGCCAGGCCCTGCCGCGCGATGTCGGCTACTGGGAGAAGCAGGGCTGGCGTCGCCTGGTGCCCGAAGAAGAGGGTGCGCAGCCCAAGCGCATCGTGGCGATGGTCAAGGCGGTGGATCCCAACAAGCCGCTGCCCGAGATCGAGGCGCCCGAAGCGGTCGTTCTGCGCCGCGAGGCCCAGCTCGACTCCACCGGCATGCCGCATGGCACCGTCTCGAACTGAAGACGGCAGACGCGCAGCGTGACACCGGCTAGACTGTCGCCGGGGTAACGGGAAGTCCATGTCGTGCGGGAGCGTGGATGGAGTTGTTTGATATCGTCGTCGAGCCGAACGTGCCTCGACGACGCGGACGCGAGGCACTGTCGGAGAAGAAGCGGGCAGCCGCTTTGTTCCGGGTCTGGCATGGCGTGCGGGAGCTGATCGACGAGGCCGAGCGGCTGGGCGAGAACGAGCTGGTCCACTTCCTCGCGGTGGCCCAGATGCTGGTCGAGGAGAAAGCCACGACCCTCACGGCCGGCACCGTCTTCGACGGCGCGGATACGAGCCTGCCGAACTAGCGGAAATCCGGTTGGCGCTTTTCCACGAAGGCGGCGATGCCTTCGTTGGCGTCGTGCGTCGGAACGATCTGTGCGAACGCGGCCTCCTCTATGGCGAGGCCATCGTCGATCGATGCATCCATGCCGCGATGGACCGCCGAAAGCGCCGCGGCGAGCGTCAGCGGCGGTTTCCCGGCCAGTTCGCTGGCCAACACAAGGGCTGCTGTCAGGAGAACATCGGCCGGAACGACGCGATTGACGAGGCCCAACCGCAGCGCTTCCTCTGCGTCGAAGCGTCGTCCTGTCAAAATCAGCTCGAGCGCCGCCTTGCGGCCGACATTCCTCGGCAGGCGTTGCGTTCCGCCGAAAGTCGGGATGATCCCGATATTGATTTCCGCCTTGGAGAAAACCGCCGTTCGGTCGGCCAGCGCGAGATGCGCCGCCTCCACGAACTCGCAGCCGCCACCGAACGCCAACCCATTGACCGCGGCGATGATCGGCTTGGGAAAGGCCTCGACCCGCCGGGTCATCCGCTGGCCGGGGCGCAGGAAGTGCGCGACCGCCTCGGCCGGTCCCGCTTTCACATGCGACTGAAATGCCGAGATGTCGGCGCCTGCGCTGAACGCGCGGCCGGCGCCGGTGACGACGATCGCCCGGGTCGACCGGTCGAGCTCGACACGATCCAGCAGGTCCATCACGGCGCCTATGAGCGCGCTATTGAAAGCGTTCAGCTTCTCGGGACGATTCAAGGTCGCGACGATGACTGCACCGCGCTGCTCGACGAGAAGGACTTCTGGCATTCCGGACGGCTCCTGTTTGCGCGCTGAAAAGCGCGGCAACCTCCGTCGGAAGAGGCCTGCGCGGCAAACGAGTTCTGCTCAATCGCAGGTGAGCGCTGGACGTTCGGCCAGATCGCTCGATCGTGCTAGCGGATGAAGGCCGTCTGAGCGACGGCACTCCTATTCGACTGACCCGCAGGTTTTCATGTCATCTTCCAAGGTCTCCGTCACCGCTCACGACACGGCATTGCTTGTCGAGATCAATCGGCCGGCCGTACGCAATGCGGTCGACAACGAAACGGCCGAAGCGCTTGCCGACGCCTTCCGTCGGTTCGACAAGGATCCGGCCCTTCGCGTGGCGGTCTTCGCGGGCAGGGACGGCACCTTCTGCGCCGGCGCCGACTTGAAGCAGATGGCCAGCGGCGAGCGCCGCAAGCGCTGGCGCGAGAGCACCGACGGCCCGATGGGGCCGACGCGGCTCGCGCTCTCCAAGCCCGTGATCGCCGCCGTCGAAGGATATGCGGTCGCAGGCGGGTTCGAGCTTGCGCTCTGGTGCGACCTGCGGATCGCGGCAACCAACGCGGTGTTCGGCGTGTTCAATCGCCGGTGGGGCGTGCCGCTGATGGATGGCGGAACGGTTCGTCTGCCGCGGCTCGTCGGCGAGGGGCGCGCGCTTGAGATCACCTTGACCGGCAGGCCGGTCGCGGCGGACGAGGCGCTGCGGATCGGTCTGGTCAACGAGGTGACACCGCCGGGCGGCGCCGTGGCGCGGGCGTTGGAACTCGCGCACACGCTCGCGTCATTGCCGCAGGACGCCTTCAATCTCGATCGCCAGTCGATCCGCCGCCAGGCGGGTCTGTCGCTGGCCGATGCCATGAACAAGGAGTTTCGCGAGAGCCTTGCCGCGCAAGGCGTCGAGCAAGGCGCCAGCAGATTCGTGGAAGGAGCGGGCCGTCATGGCGTGGCCGTGCCAGCGTCACATCAAAGGTGAAGGTGAGGGGCGGCGCCGTCTATTCCGTGAGCCTTTTGCGCAACCAGGGTAGCCGGCGCATTTCTTCCGCGGAGATCATTCCGATGGCAATGCCGCCCAGGATCATCGCCATTGCCAGCAACAGGCCGCCGTTGATCACCTCACCAAAAGCGATGACGGAGCTCGCGACACCGACGACCGGAGTGGCGAGAATGCCCAGCGACGTGGTGGTGGCCGGCAGGCTTCGGTTGACTGTCACCATCGCCCAATAGCCGAGAGCCGTGCCGCAGACGCCGCTATAGAGAAAAGCGGCCGCAAGCGAGGGCGTCCCTCTGATCTGCGGCACGCCGTCGACCAGCAGCGCCAGGACGGAGAGGACGCAGGTGGCAAGCAACGCCTGCCAGAACACGAGCTGGAACGGCGTCGATATCCAGGTGTGGACACGGACATAGAGGATGCTGATGGCCCAGCTCAGTGCGGCCAGCAGGACCAGGCCGTTGCCGAGCAAGGCCTGCCCGTCGCTCCAATCGAAGGCCATCGGATTGAACATGACCGCAAGCCCCGCCATGCCCACGCCGATCCCGATCAGCCGCGACGGCGCGAGCCGCTCGCCGAGAAACAGCCGGGCACCGGGCGCGACCCAGAGCGGCGTCGTGTAGCCAAGTACGATCGAGCGTCCAACCGGGACCAGCTGCAGCCCAAAGGCGACGAGCGTCGAGAAGATCGCCATGTGCAACAGGCCAACAGCGAGCACGACCGGAAGATCGCGCCGGTGCGGCACGACGAACTGCCCGCGCGCCAACAACAGCAGGAACAGCGTGACGGACGCGATAGCGGAGCGGATCGCCGTGGCCCAAAGCGGAGAGACGCTGTCGACGAGGATCTTGGTCACGGCCCAGTTGAGCCCCCACGTCACGACGACGATGCCGAACAGGAACAACGCCGTGCGTCGGGGAAGAAGATCGCTCATCGAATGGCTCCGATCGGGGGCGATTGTCGCTTCTACTGGTGCTATTGAAAGAGCCACTTCGAAGAAGACTATAGAGCCAGTTTATGCACGACCCTTTATCCGGCGTGATCGATCTCGATCCGCGAAGCGGCAAGACGCTTGTCCAGCAGCTTTGCGATCGGTTGCGGGAAGCGATCCTGGCGGGGCACTTGCAGCCGGGTCAGCATCTGCCGTCCAGCCGTCAACTTGCCCGTCGCCTCAAAGTGTCGAGGAACACAGTGTCCTTCGCCGTCGAGCAACTGGCGATGGAAGGCTATTTCCATGTGGCGCAGGGGCGGCGTCCAACGGTCGCTGCTGTCGCGAGATCGTCACCGGCGTCCGGTGCGCCCTTGCATCGGGCGTCCAGGGCGATACAGGTCTCGCGGTGGGCGGAGCGGCTCAGTCGATCCGACTGGCCGTTCGAACAGGAGGGTGCGCCGCGGCCCTTTTCGCCCGGGCTGGCGGATGCGCGGGAATTTCCCCATGACCTCTGGGCGCGCTGTTTGCGCCGAGCGGCACGCAATGCAGATCGGGCAAGCATGGTCGGCGTCAATCGGCCAGGCTTGCGTGTCGCATTGCTGCGTCATCTCGCCGAGCATCGGGGCGTCAAGGCGGCCGCCCACCAGCTCGTCATCACGCCGTCGGCGCAGTCGGCCATCGAGCTGATCGCGCGCACGATCGTCGATCAGGGCGACACGGCGTGGCTCGAAAGTCCGGGGTATGGCGGCGCCCGCGCGGCATTCGAAGCCGTCGGTGCTCGGATCCTGGGTGTCGGTCTCGACGATCGCGGCCTCTCGATCGCGAAACGGATCGACCGGCCGCGGTTGATCTTCGTCACGCCGTCGCATCAGTACCCGACCGGCCGCCTCATGCCTGTGTCACGCCGCCAGGAGCTGCTCGGCTTTGCGGCGTCGGCCGGCGCGGTGATCATCGAAGACGACTATGACAGCGAGTTCCATTACGACGGCAGGCCCGTCGCCTCTCTGCAGGGCCTCGATCGCGGCAACACGGTCTTCTACGTCGGCACGCTGTCCAAATCGACGTTTGCGGATATCCGTGTCGGCTATGCGATCGTGCCCGAGAGCCTCGTCACGATCTTCGAACGGGCGCAGCGTCATGGCGGCCAAATCGTTGCCGCTTCAGTGCAGGACGCCCTGGCGGATTTCATCAACGAGGGCTATCTCGCCCAGCATATCCGCAAGATGGTGCGCCTCTATCGGGCGCGACGCGACCGGCTGGTGCAAACGCTCAAGGCCGCCGCGGGCGATCGCCTCGAGGTGATGCCGCCTGCCGGCGGCATGCAGTTGCTGGCTTACCTGCGGGCGCACGATGACGATCGAACGATTACCACTCGCCTCGCAGAGGCAGGTGTGACGGTGCGGCCTCTCTCCCGGCATTTCGTCGGCGAGGCGGCTGGTCAGGGCCTGTTCCTGGGCTTCGCCGCCTGGAACGAGCGGGAGATCGATGCAGGTGCGGACGTCATCGGGAGGATCATATCAACGCCCGCCGACGCAGCGTCTAAGCGCAGCAGTCGTCCCGTCCCTGCTGGACGGGTGGGCAAGGCACCGAGCCGTAGGAGCAGAAGACGCAGCAATCGCCATGCCGGGGCTTGAGCAACGTGCGGCAGCCGGTGCAATCGTAGAAATAAAGGCAGGCGTCAGTGGGCATGATCTCGACCTTGACCGCGCCGCAGGACGGGCAGGTGAGCGTCGATTGCAGGATCGCGGTCATACCGGCGGCTCGATCCAGAAGGTGAGGGCGAGCAAGGCGACGGCCAGGACCATGGCCGCGATGCTTGCCACATCGAAGGCCGGGCGGGCGCAAGCGGCCCCTGGCGAGCATGCACGCGCGCGGCGTTGTCGCCACAGGACGACGCTCGCGGCTCCCACACAGAGCACGGCAGCATAGAACAGGACATGCTGATAGGGCGCGGCGAGGATACCGATCGTAAGCAGCGACGCGGCGCCAATGCCGACCAGAGAAAGCGCGACCGGCAGCGCGCAGCAGGACGCCACACCGAACGCAGCGATGAGTCCGGCGGCGGCAAGCAGCATCTTCGCCGTGTCGCTGGTCGCGCCGGCTTCACGGCGGCTGACGTTTTCGCTTTCGTCTTGAACAACCATGGCCGAACCTTGCACCCTGTAGTGACTACAGGTGCAAGACATTCGCTGTTTCAAACAATCGTGAAGCCCATGACGACTCCGCAAGCCTTTCGCATCGGCGCGCTCGCTCGCCTGAGCGGCGTCAAAATCGAGACCATCCGCTACTACGAGCGCGAGGGCCTGCTGGCGAAACCTGGTCGAACGGCCGGCGGCATCCGGATCTACAGGCCGTCGGACGCCCAGCGGCTGGCGTTCATCCGGCGCACGCGAGAGCTCGGCTTTCCGCTCGGCGAGGTGCGCGAGCTGCTGGGACTTGCCGACCGGAGGTCGCGCTCGTGCCGGCGCGTCCATGCCGTGGCGGCCGCCCATCTCACCGAGATGCGGCGCAAGATCGAGGACATGCGTCGGATGGAACGCATACTCGCCGGCATGGTGGCCGATTGCGCCGAGGGTACTCTGCCCGATTGTCCGTTTCTCGAGGCTTTGGCATGCGTGGACTGGGCTTCGCGCTGAGGTCGCTCACTTATGCCGTGGATCAAGTGCGTCGCGCAGGCCGTCGCCCAAAAGATTGAACGAAAGCACGGCGGCGAAGATCGCGACGCCGGGCCAGATCGCCATCCATGGCGCCTGGCCGATGAAGCGCTGCGCGGTGTTCAGCATGCTGCCCCACGACGGCGCGGGCGGCTGCTGGCCGAGGCCGAGGAAGGAAAGTGCCGCCTCGGCGATGATGGCGCCTGCGATGGCGAGCGACACCTGGATCAGCAGTGGCGGTACGATGTTGGGCAGCACGTGGCGCAAGGCGATGCGCCAGTGCGGATTGCCGACGGCGCGGGCCGCCTCGACATAGTCCTCGACCTTGGCTGCGAGAGTCTGGCCACGGGTCAGGCGCACGAACACCGGCGTCGCGGTGATGCCGATCGCGATCATGGCGTTGCCGAGGCTCGGGCCCAGGAAGGCCGCGAGCGCAATGGCCAGGATCAGGAACGGGATGGCGAGCATGGCGTCGACCAGTCGCGACAGCGCCGCGTCGATCCAGCCGCCGGCATAACCCGCCAGCAGGCCGAGCGGCACGCCGACGCCCGCGGCAATGCCGACCGAGACCACGCCGGCGCCGAGCGAGGCGCGCGCGCCCCAGATGATGCGCGAGAGCACGTCGCGACCGACCTCATCGGTGCCGAACCAGTGCGCCCACGATGGCGCCTTGCGCACCAGGCTCCAGCTCGTCGCGACCGGATCGTAGGGCGCAACCAAGGGCGCCAGCAGCGCCAGCAGGATGAACAGCACGACGACGGCGAGCCCGACCAGCGCTCCCTTGCGCCGCCGCAGCCGCCGCCACGCCCGCGCCCACGGGTTCTCCTCGCGGGCGGCAGCCGCGACTTCATCGGAAGCGGCGGTCATGGTCATGCGGACCGCGAGCCTCTGGCTCGCTCATGATCGTGAGCGCGCAAGATGCGCGCGGTCCAAAAGAGACGGGTCATCCGCGCAGCCTCGGGTTCACGAGCATGTAGGCGATGTCGGCCAAAAGGTTGAGCAGGATGTAGATCGTGGAGGTCACCAGCACGACGCCCTGCACCACGGCGTAGTCACGATTGAACACCGAATCGACGATCAGCTTGCCAAAGCCCGGGATGGTGAAGACCTGTTCGGTCAGCACCGCGCCCGAGAGCAGAGTGCCGAATTCGAGCGCGCCTAGCGTGATCACCGGCGTCATGGCGTTGCGCAGCGCATGCTTCAGCACCACGCGCCCCTCCTGCAGGCCTTTGGCGCGCGCGGTGCGGACGTAGTCGGCGCCCATCGCCTGCAGCATGGCGCCGCGCGTGTGGCGCATCAGCACGGCGGCCAGCGCATTGCCCAGCACGAAGGCTGGCATGATGGTCGTGCCGAGACTCTGCCGCCAGTCCTCGCCCAGCGGCACATAGCCGGAGGCCGGCAGCCAATGCAGCGTCACCGAGAAGAGGAAGATCAGCAGGATCCCCAGCCAGAAGTTGGGCGTACTGAGCCCCCATAGCGCGAAGACGTTGGCACCGTAGTCCCAGGCGGTCTCCTTCTTTACCGCCGAGACGATGCCGGCCGGAATGCCGATGCCGAGCGCGAATATCAGCGCCATGGCGGCGAGCTGCAGCGTCACCGGCAGCTTCTGCTCGACGAGGCTTGCGACCGGCGCCTTGAGCCGCATCGATTCGCCGAGGTCGCCGGCCAACACGCCCTTGGCCCAGTAGAAGTAGCGCACCGGTACCGGATCGTTCAGCCGGTACTGCTCGCGGATCTGCGCCAGCACGGCGGGATCGCGGTCCTCGCCGGCCATGATCAGCGCCGGATCGCCCGGCAGGAGCTGCTGCAAACCGAAGATCAGCATCGAGACGAGCACGATCGTCGGAGCGATCTGCAGCAGCCGTCGGGTGAGGAAAGCGAGCATGAGGCCCTGTTTCCGACAGTCCCTTGGGGGCTACTTCAACGTCAGCCCCACGACGCGGATCAGCCCGTCCGGCATCGGGACGTAACCGTCGAGCTTGTCGGTATGCGCGACCAGCACTTGCGGATGGTAGAGGTAGATGATCGGGCCGCCGCCGTTCAGCACCTTGGCCGCGACCTTCTCGTAGGCTGCCTTGCGGGTGGCGAGATCGGCCCCGGCCCGCGCCTGCTGATGAGCGGCCTCAACCTCCTTGTCGCAATAGTGGCCGACATCCTGCGGCTGGTTGCAGACCTGGAAGGAGTAGGAGTTGCCGTCGGGATCGGTGCGGCCGCTCCAGCCGATCAAGAAGAGCTGGAAATTGCCGTCCTCGGATTGCTTAAGCGAGGTCGCGAACTCTGTAAGCCGGATCTTGAGGTCGAAGCCTGCTTCGGCCGCCATCGACTGCACGACTTCGGCGACCTGTCTCAGCTCGACGCCGTTCGGCACCATGAAGTCGATCGGAATCGGCGCCGTGACGCCCGCCTCCTTCAGGAGCGCTTTGGCCTTGGCGACGTCACGCTTGGGCGGCGCGAACTTCTGCTGATAGTACGGGTTCTGCGAGCTGACCCACTGGTTGCCCGGCACGAATTCGCCGTTGAACACGACCTGGTTCAGCGCGTCGCGGTCGATCGAGAGCTCCAGTGCCTGGCGCACGCGTGCATCCTTGCCGAGCGGATTGTCCGCCTTGGCGCCGTTGGCGACGTTGACTGTGAGCCCGACATAGCCCAGCGACACCGCCTTGCTGAGCTTGATCTTCTTGTCTTCGCGCACGGTCTTGATGTCGGTCGCGAGCACGCGCTCGATCAGGTCGAGGCCGCCCGAACGCAGGTTGGCGAGGCGCACCGTCGAATCCACGATCGGCAGGTAGGTGATCTTGTCGATATGGACCTTGTCCTTGTTCCAGTAGTCGGCGAACTTCTCGACCACGATGCGGTCCTGCTGCACGCGCTCGACGAACTTGTAGGGTCCGGCACAGACCGGGTGCAGGCCGAATTTGTCGCCCGCCGCCTCGGCCGCCTTGGGCGCCACCATCATGCCGGCGCGGTCGGTGAGCTGCGCCAGGAGCGGCGAAAACGGCGCCTTCAAATTCAGCTTCAGGGTGAGCGGGTCCACCACCTCGACCGAATCGATGGCCGCGATCTCGGGCTTGCGGAACGAGCCCTTCATATTGAGGTGCCGCTCGAGGCTGTACTTCGCGGCGTCGGCGTTGAAGTCCTCGCCGTCGTGGAACTTCACGTTGGGCCTGAGCTTGATGATGACGGTCTTGCCGTCCTCCGACGTCTCGTGGCTGAGCGCGAGCTGCGGCACGATATTCATCTTCTGATCGATATCGAACAGCTTGTCGCACATCGAGGCGAAGACGATGCGGCCGACATAGGTGCGGGCGAGCGTGGGATCGAGCACGTCGGGATCTTCGGCGAGCCCGATGCGCAGGTTGCTCTGGGCCGCGGCACTGCCGGCGGCCGCAGCCGAAAGGAGCAGTGCCAGCGCGAGCCGGCGAAGGGTCTTGGTCATGTTGCCTCCTGTGGAATGAAAGCCGCCTGCAGGCGGTCGAGTCTTGTTCGGTCTTGGTCTTGGTTGGCGCCGCCCGCTTCGAGCGCCGGCGCCGGGGGAAATTCGCGCCACCAGGGACAGGCGGTGGCATGGCCGTTGTCGTCCACGAGTTCTGGCACGTCGCGGCGGCAGGAGTCGCGCACGTAGGGACAGCGCGTGTGGAAGCGGCAGCCCGGTGGCGGGGCCAGGGCGCTCGGGATATCGCCTTCCAGGAGCGCGCGCTCGCGCACCAGCGCGGGATCGGGCAGCGGCACCGCCGACAGGAGCGCGCGGGTGTAGGGATGGCGCGGGTTCTCGAACAGTTCGTCGGTCGCGGCCGTCTCGACGATCTTGCCGAGATACATGACGGCGATGCGGTCGGCGATATGCTTCACGACGGCGAGGTCGTGGCTGATGAAGATGTAGGCAAGGCCGAAGCGCTGCTGGAGGCTGCGCATCAGGTTGATCACCTGCGCCTGGATCGAGACGTCGAGCGCCGACACCGGCTCGTCGGCCACGATCAGCTTCGGCTCGACCGCGAGCGCGCGGGCGATCGCGAGCCGCTGGCGTTGGCCGCCAGAGAATTCGTGCGGATAGCGCCGCGCATGCTCCGGCCTGAGCCCGACCAGCTCCAGAAGCTCAGCGACGCGGGCTCGGCGCTGGGATTCGTTGCCGGCGAGGCCGTGCAGCATCAATGGCTCGGCCAGCATCGCGCCCACCGTCATGCGCGGATTGAGGCTGGCGTAAGGGTCCTGGAAGATCACCTGCAGGCGGCGGCGACGCGCGCGCATGGCTGCCGCATCGAGCGCCAGGAGATCCTCGCTCTCGAAGCGCACGGCGCCCGCCGTGGGCTCGATCAGCCGCAGCACCAGCCGGCCCACAGTCGACTTGCCGCAACCCGATTCACCCACCAGCGCCAGTGTCTCGCCGTCTCCGACCTCGAAGTCGAGCCCATCGACCGCGCGCACATGGCCCGACGTGCGCCCAAACACGCCGCCCGCGACGGGGAAGTGCTTTACGAGGCCGTTGACCTGGAGGAGGGCGCCCCCAGCGCTCATGACAGTACCTGCGAGAGCGGGGCGCGGCGGCATCGTGAGAAATGGCCGGGCGCTACCTCGGCGAGCGGTGGGATGCGCTCGCGGCACTTCGGCTGAACGAACGGACAGCGAGCGGCGAAGCGGCAGCCCTCGGGCGGATGCGCCATGTCCGGCACACGGCCCTCGATCGAGGGCAGGCGCTCGCGCTTGCGATCCAGCTTGGGGATCGAGCCTAAAAGCCCAACTGTGTAGGGATGCTCGGGCCGAGCGAACAATGCCTTGACGGGCGCACGCTCGACGATCTGGCCGGCATACATCACGGCGACATCGTCGGCCATCTCAGCGACCACGCCGAGATCGTGGGTGATCAGGATGATGGCCGTGCCCGTGTCGCGGCGCAGCCCGCGCATCAGGTCGAGGATTTGCGCCTGGATGGTGACGTCGAGTGCGGTTGTGGGCTCGTCGGCGATCAGGAGGTCCGGACCGCAGGCGAGCGCCATGGCGATCATCACGCGCTGACGCTGGCCGCCCGAAAGCTTGTGCGGATAGTCGTCGATGCGCTTCTCGGGGCTCGGGATGCGCACCCGCCTCAGCATCTCGATCGCCTTTTCCCGCGCCTCGGCCGGCGACGCCTTGCTGTGCCGGCGGATCGCTTCGATGATCTGGTTGCCGATGGTGAAAGCCGGATTGAGGCTGGTCATCGGCTCCTGGAAGATCATGGCGAGCCGGGCGCCGCGCAGGTCGCGCAGCTCGTGTGGGGCCACGGCCAGGAGATCGCGGCCTTCGAACCGCACCTCGCCGCGCACCTCCGAATTCTCCGGCGGCAGCAGGCCCATCACGGCGAGCGACGTTACGCTCTTGCCGCAGCCCGATTCGCCCACCAGCCCCAAGGTGCGGCCGCGCTGCAGGGCAAGATCGATGCCGTCGACGGCGCGCACGGTACCGTCGTCGGTGGCGAAGCTGACGGCAAGCTCCTTGAGCTCGAGCAGTGCTTCGCTCATTGCGCCTCGGCTCAAATTCTTCCGGACCGCGCGCATCTTGCGCGCTCATGAAAGGCGCATGTGAATGCGCTGACATGAGCGAACCGGAGGCTCGCGGTCCAGAAGACGCTCACTCTATCGGCCTGCCGCGTAGCCTTGCATGCCGCGCGGGTTGGCGGCGGCCTTGCGCCAGGGATCTTCGCGGCTGGCGGCAGTGAGACGGCCTTCCGACCACTCGTCGTTGATCTCGACTTCGTGGCCACGCTTCTTGAGCTCGTCGACCGTCGCCTTGGGCACGCGGCCTTCCAGCACCAGCACGCCCGGACGCGCGGTGCGCGGCCAGAACGAGGAGGGGAAGTGCTCGCTGTGCCACGCCGGCGCGTCGATCGCCTCCTGCAGGTTCATGCCGCAATGGACATGGCGCAGGAAATGCTGCGTCACCCATTGGTCCTGCTGATCGCCGCCGGGCGAACCCCAGACCATGTACGGCTCGCCGTCGCGATGGCAGAGCGTCGGCGTGAGCGTGGTGCGTGGCCGCTTGCCCGGAGCCAGCGAACCCGGCAGGCCTTCCTCGAGCCAGAACATCTGGCCGCGCGTGCCGAGCGGGAAGCCGAGTTCGGGGATCACTGGCGAGCCCTGCAGCCAGCCGCCCGACGGCGTCGACGACACCATGTTGCCGTCCCGGTCGACGATGTCGAAATGCACCGTGTCGCCGCTGGTCTGGCCCATGCGGCCGACCGTCGGCTCGCCCGCGCCGCTCGCCGCGACAGCCGTGCGCCCGCCCTCGGCGCGGCGCAGCTTCACCACGCCGCCATAGCCGTCGACCTTGCCGGGCCGCAGCTCGAGGCTCGCCTTCGCCTCGTCGATCAGCTTGCGGCGATCCGAGTTGTAGGCGTCGGAGAGCAGCGTCTGCATCGGCACATCGACGAAGGCCGGATCGCCATAGAACGCCTCGCGGTCGGCATAGGCGAGCTTGAGGCATTCAATCTGCAGATGAATGAAGTCGGCGCTGGTTGGGTCCATGCCCTCGAGATCGTAGCCCTTCAGCAGTGCGAGCTGCTGCAGCACCACGGGGCCTTGCGTCCAGGGGCCGGCCTTGCACACCGTGTAGCGGCCGTAGTCATAAGTGAGCGGCGCTTCGACGGTGGCTTCCCACTTGGCGAGATCATCGCCGGTCATCACGGCCTTGTTGCGCTTGCCCGAGACGTCCATCACCTCCTGCGTGCGGCAGAACTTGTCGATCGCCTCTGCAACGAAGCCCTGGCGCCACGCCTTGCGCGCGCGCTCGATCTCGGCTTCGCGTCCGCCGCCGCCTGCCTCGGCCTCCTTGAGGAGCCGCGCATAGGTGTTGCCGGCGGCGCTGTTGCGGAACAGCGAGGCAGGCTTGGGCACATCGTTGTTGGGCAGGAACACTGCCGCGGAGGTGGGCCAGTGCTCGCGGAAATTGTCGGCAACGGTGGCGATAGTGGCCGAGGCGCGTTCCGCAATCGGATGGCCGTTCAGGAAATAGCCGATGGCGGGGGAGAGCACGTCGGCAACCCGCATCGTGCCGTAGTCGCGCAGCAGCAGCATGTAGGCATCGAAGGTGCCGGGCACGCAGGCGGCCAGCATGCCGGTGCCGGGAATGAGGTCGAGGCCGCGGCTCTTGTAGTGCGCGATGGTAGCGCCGGCCGGCATCGAGCCCTGGCCGCAAACCACCTCGGTCTTGCCGCGCTTCACGCTGTTCAGGATCAGCGGCACATCGCCGCCCGGCCCGCAAAGATGTGGCTCGACCACCTGCAGGGTGAAAGCGGTGGCGATGGCGGCGTCGAACGCGTTGCCGCCCTTTTCGAGGATGCCCATGCCGACTGCGGTCGCGATCCAGTGCGTGGAGGTCACGACACCGAACGTGCCCACGATCTCGGGCCGCGTGGTGAACGGATTGGGATTGATGAGCTTCACGGGCGCAGTCTCCCTCGGTGTGCAAAAACAGGGAGGGACCATAAGCCCGGCCCCCACGCTCGCCAAGCGCTAGGCCGACAAAGACCTCACATTAGAGTGAGAGCGTGCTCATGAATGCAACTGGCGCTTATAGAAGTAGAACTAATGGAAATGGAAGAAGAGAGGGCCGGATCAATCCACCGGTTCGGGCAGGCGCATCCAGGCGGGGACTTCGGGCTGGATGCGCGTTTCGCCGGAAGTCAGGGGGCCTGCGGCGCGCACCGCATCGAGGCGGAGCAAGGCGATGGCGCGATCACCGGCGCCGGAGCGGATCTCGCCTACTTCCTGGCCGTCGCGCTCGATCGCAGCGCCGGGCGCGGGCAGGGGACCTTCGATCTTAACGGGGAACAGCCGCTTCTTCACGAGCCCGCGGTACTTGGTACGAGCCGTCAATTCCTGGCCCATGTAGCAACCCTTCTGCCAGTCGACACCGTTCAGCTCGTCGAAGCCGCTTTCGAGGAGCAGTGCCTTCTCAGGCAACAGGTCGCGGCTGCCGTCGGGCACGCCGAGCGAGAGGCGGAGCTTTTCGTAAGCTTCAACCGGCGCCGGCTGGGCGCCATGCGCGGCGAGCAGCGATGCGGCCTGGCCTGCCGCTGTCAGCACGCGCACGCCGAGCTCAGGCAGGCGCGGATCGACGAAAGCGAACGCACCGTCCAACGGCAGGAGCTTCTCGACGCCTGATCCGAAAACGACCGCAACCTCCATCGTCGAGCTGCGATCCTCGACCGTCACCTTGGAGCGGAGCTTGTAGAGCGTGAGCTTCTTCGCGAGCGCCGGTGCGCGTTCGCGTTCGGTCTCGATCAGGAGCGTGCCGTCGCCGCCATCGGCCACGAACATGTCGTTCAGGAACCGGCCTTGCGGCGTGAGCAGCGCCGCCCAGATCGCCTGGCCAGGCGCGACCTTTGTGGTGTCGTTGGAGATCAGCCCCTGCAGGAACTCGGCGCGATCCTCGCCGCCTACGGCGATGACCCCACGATGAGGAAGGAGGGTGAAAGCAAGAGACATGGTCACCCCAAATTGGGCATCTGACTCAGCCTTGGCAAGCAGGGCTGTATGCACCGAGGCAGTGGGTTACTAGGTCACCTTTCGGCCAACGGCTGCAGCGGCGAGCGCGAGCCAGCCCAGGATGAAGGCGAGGCCGCCGATCGGGGCGACGGCGCCGAACCAGCGCGGGCCCTGGAAGGCCAGCGCGTAAAGCGCGCCGGGAAAGAAGATGCTGCCGATAAGGAACAGGATCTGCGCCACCGTGGCGAGGCCCGGCTTCAATCGCGTGCTGGCAGCAAGGGCTGCAACGACCAGCATCGCGATCGCATGCACGGCTTCGTAGTGACTGCCGGTCTGCAGCCATTCACGCGCCTTCGTGCCTGCTTCGGTGGTTGCATCGAGCCCGTGGGCGGCGAAAGCGCCAACGATCACCGATACCGCGCCGCTTATGGCGGCGATGGCGATCCAACCGCGATCCTGTGCGTTCTTCATCGGCACAGGACATAGAGAGCAACGGTGCGTTATTCCAGCCGGCAGTAGGGGCGGGCGCCGTCGTGCTCGATGGTGCAGGTCCAGCCGTTGGGCTTGGGCCAGTGCGCGGCGCAGGCGTCTGTGGCGACCTGATCGTCGGAGGATTGTCCGCCGAGCCGTGCGAGCCGCACACAGAGGCGGAAGAACTCCGCCTGATTGCCGCAAGGATCGGGAACGGCGCCCGACGCATCCTGGTCGAGGCCCAGCATCCGGCGCATCGCGTTCCACGCCTCGGCCGAGTCGTGCCAGCTCATGGTCGGACTCTTGATGTGGTCGACGCGGCATTGGCGGAAATGGAAGAAGTCGGTGTGGTCGTCGAGGCCGAGACGGGTCCGCACCAGCTCGACGTCGGGAACACCGTGCTCTACCAACCGGTCGCGGACCAGCAGGCGGAAATCGGTCAGGCGGTCGAACAGTGATGTTGCTGCCGCCTCGCCGCGCGCCACCCGGCCGTCGTAGAGCGCGAGGACCGGATCGACCAACAGCCGCGCGTCCTTGCTCGGGTCCACCGGGCATTCGGGCCAGTCATTGCCGGGATGGAGCCGCGGTTGTGGCCGCGCGTCCTCCTTGGTGGGCGTGCAGTCGGGCATTGCGGGGCTCTTCGCCCCATCGCGGCGTAATTGCAGCTGATCAATCGAGGGATCGCTGCTGATCAGGATCGCGATCGGTACCGTCGGGTAATTGCCATTCTGCACTTCGGAGAGGCGCGACACCAGGTAGCGCAGCACCTCGTCCGTGGTCATGGCGCCGAAGTTCTCGAACAGCCCGCCGTCGGTGACGCGGGCCCAGAGCTTGCCGTCGTTGTCCTTCAAGGCGCCGGTCGGCGAGATCACGGGGAAGCGCGCGCTCATCGTGACGGCGGTGCTGATCGGGATGTCGGAGCCGGTGATGCTGAAGGTGTCGTAGCGGGTCACGCCGCCGGAGAGGTTCTGGGAATCGGTCGCGCTCCCCGTCCAGAAGCGGGCGTTGGAGGTGATGATGCGCTTGCCCTTCTCGACCGACGTGCCGTTCAACGCCAGCAACGGCCAGGGCCGCGCGCCGCCGAACACCGTGGCGAAGCCGTCGGTCCAGGCGAACTTGTCAGCGCCCTTTATCCTGGCTTTCTCGTCGGCCCAGGCCGTCTCCCAGGCCTTTTCCAGCGCGGCGGCGCGATCGTCGGGTCGCCACGACGGCGGCAACAGGAAAGGCAGGCCCGTCGCCGAGGGCAGGTCGACGTAGAGACCCATCGTAAGTGCGGGGCCGAGGAAATCGTTCTCGATCATCCTCGCGCCGTCGCGCGCCGCGGTCGGCAGCAACGGCGAGCCTTCGCCTTCGGGGGAGGCGCGGCGGTCGGCCTCGACGATCGAGCGGAAGGTCGCCGCGCCCAAGGATCCGCCGGACACGCCGCTGATCATGAACAGGCGATCGGCGAAGTGCGCCTCGCGCTGGGCGATCTCACCCAGCACCTGCGTCGTCCAGAAGGCGGCGCGACTCGCACCGCCCGCGGTCGCGACCACGACCATCGGCGGCACCACCACCTCGGTCGAGGCGATCGGCGTGGTGATCGCCTTGTTGGCCTGCCACCAGTCGAAGAAGGCCTGCTTCAGCGGCGGCCGTTTGTCTTCGAACTTGTACGGCTGTGCGGAGGTGCTGAGACTGCGCAGCGTACGGACGTCGTGCAGGTCGCCCACGATGCCGGGCGCCACGACGATCCAGAGGACCACCAATCCGAATAGAGGAAGCCGGCTGCGCGCGGCCAGGATCACCAGCGCGCTCGTCACCGGCACGACCAGCGCCAGGCCAAACAGGACCGCCGGCACGGGGCCGCGGAAGAAGGCGCTGAGCCCGACCGGATCGTGTGCGACCAGGAAATAGAACAAAGGAGAGGCCAGCAGCGAAGCCACCAGCACGATGAACGCCAGGGGATTGCCAGTGAAGAGGCGCGGGGTCGGCCCGGCGGCGGGCACCAGCCAGTTGGCGATATAAGGTGAGCCGATCAGCTTGGTGTGCTGGACCAGGAACAGCATCACCGGCCGGCGCACCCAGACGACGACATAGAAGATCCCGGCGTAGATGGCGTAGCGCCACGCGTCCTGGCCGAAGGCGCTGGCATGCTCGATGTCGCCCGCGGCGGTGTAGACCGCCTTCGCCTTGTGGAAGGCAAAGGCGACGGAGAGGATTCCCAGTGCGCCAATGAGGCGGGGCACATGGCCGGCCCAGAAGCGTTGCCAGCGCATCTTCCAGTCCGGCGCGTCCCGCCCTGGCAAGGGACAGACGAAATCGTAGTCGAGCGTGGTGCGCGCCCAGTACCAGGCGAACACCGCCCAGAACAGGACGGCGACGAAGATGCCTGACTTGCCGGTGAGCGAGGGCGAGCCGCTTGCGATCACGATATCGCGCGCCTGATCGGTGAAGGCGATCAGGCCGAAGCCCACCGCGAGCGAGAGAGCCGGCGCGCGACATGCCCAGACGACACGCACGATCGCCATCACCAGCCACCATGCAGCTGCGAGCTTCATCGTGAGCCACCGCAGCACGACCCGCCAACGCGCAATCGCCATGGCCTCCCCCCTCGTGCCACCCATGGTAGAGCGGATCGAAGGCCGACGAAATCGCAAAGGCTACATTTTTACAATGTTGTATCGGTCTATATGAAAGTATTGAGTGAGCGGACCGGCGCCCGCGGCCCTATGCCCGGTAGAACGGCTTGTCGCCGCAAACCGTCACGCGGTGGCCATAACGGCGGTGGGGGAAGTAGTCGAACATCGCATGATGCTGGGCGCAGCGATTGTCCCAGAACGCGACCGAGTTCGGTTGCCACTTGAAGCGGCACTGGAACTCCGGCGTCTCGATGTGCCGATAGAGCATCTCGAGTAGCGCGTCGCTCTCGTTCTTCCTGAGCTGCGGGATGCGCAGCGTAAAGCCGCGATTGACGTAGAGGCCCTGCTTGCCAGTCACCGGATGCGTGCGTACCACCGGATGCTCGGCATTGGGGAACTTGATGTCGTCGCGATCGGTCGCCTTGACGCGGTAGTAATGCGCCTTGGAGCTGTCGTGGAGCGCCGTGAGGCCCTGCAGGAGCTTTTTGATCGGCTCCGAAAGCGTCTCGTAGGCGCGATACATGTTGGCGAACAGCGTGTCGCCGCCGCCCTCGGGCGGCACCTCGGTCAGATAGAGGATCGAACCCATCGGCGGCTCGAGATCGCACGAGACGTCGGAATGCCATTCCTCTCCGGCTACGTGCTTGGACTTCTCATCAGCCTTGATCACCAGGATCTCGGGGTGCTCGGGAAAGGCGATGGGGGCGTTGGGATGGACATGCAATGGGCCGAAGCGGCGACCGAAGTCCTTGTGCTGGTCGATCGTCATCTTCTGGTCGCGGAAGAAGATCACCAGGTTCTCCATCAGCGCATCGTGCACTTCCTGGAACTGCTGGTTGCCCAGGGGCTTGGCGAGATCGACCCCGAAGATCTCCGCGCCGATGGTCGGCGTGAGCTTGCGCACCTCGATCGACTGATAGGCCATGAGCTTACCTCCGTTGGCCACAACCCTACGCCGCTTGCCGGGGCGGGCGCGGGTAAAGTCGACGAAGTCCGTATTACGGACTAGTCTTCCGGAATGCCCGCTGCCGTCATCGAACCCGTTCGCCGCAGCTTTGCGGTGCTGGAGGCGCTCAGCCGGAGGCGCAGCTCGACGCTCAGCACGCTGATCGACGAGACGGGCCTGCCGCGACCGACGGTGGTGCGGCTCCTGCAGACGCTGATCGCGCTGGGTTACGCCGTCCGCCTGTCGCGCCAACAGGGCTATCGGCTGACCGACCGCGTGCTGGGATTATCCGAATCGATCCGGTTCGTGGATCACCTCGTCGATGCCGCCACTCCGCATATGAGCCGCTTCACCGCGGAGCACGGTTGGCCGCTCTACCTCGCGACGCTGAGCTATGGCGCCATCGTCATCCGCCATTCAACGGCGCCGGAGAGCCCGATGGCGTTCGAGGGCGCGGGTCTCAATGCGCGGCGGCCGGTGCTGATCAGCGCGCTCGGCCGAGTCTGGCTTGCCTATTGCGCGGACGAGGAGCGGCAGACGATCCTGCGCGACATCGGTGGCCTGACACGGCGCCAGCAGACGGCCCTCGATCAGGTGCTGGCGCGTGTGCGGCGCGAGGGTGTCGCCTTCACACAGCCGCCACAGCCGACGCGGCTGCACGGCATGGCCGTTCCCATTCGCCACGGCACGCGGATGCTGGGCAGCCTGTCGATCCGCTTCCCGCGCTCGGCGATGACGGAAGAGGAGGTCCGGCAACGTTTCGGGAAGCGGCTCCACGCCCTGGCGCGTGCCGTCGCGACCGATGTCGCGGGCCGCCTGCCGGGCTGATACAACGCGACCAAGACTTTCGAAGGGAGCTGCTCATGTCGTTCCGCGCGCTTGTCCTGACCCAAGGCGCCGACCGCAAGGTTGCCGGCGCCATCGAAACCCTGGAGGAGAGCCGGCTGCCGGCCGGCGATGTGACGGTCGCGGTCGAGTACTCGACTCTGAATTACAAGGATGGGCTGGTGCTGACGTCGGGCGGCGGGTTGGTGAAGACCTGGCCGCATGTCGGCGGCATCGATCTCGCGGGCACCGTCGAGCATTCCGACAATGCGAACTTCAAGCCGGGCGACAAGGTGGTGCTGAACGGCTGGCGCGTGGGCGAGCTGCACTGGGGCGGTTACGCGACCCGCGCCCGGGTGAAGGGTGACTGGCTGGTGAAGCTGCCATCCTCGATCTCGACCAAGCATGCGATGGCGATCGGCACGGCGGGCTACACCTCGATGCTCTGCGTGATGGCCCTGCAGAAGCATGGCGTGCGGCCTGAGTCGGGCGAGGTGCTGGTGACGGGCGCGGCGGGCGGTGTGGGCTCGATCGCGGTCGCGATCCTGGCGCGGCTCGGCTATCTCGTGGTCGCCGCGACCGGCCGGCCGCAGGAGATCAACTATCTCGAATCGCTGGGCGCGGCGACCGTCGTCGAGCGCAAGGAGCTGACCGAGGCGCCCGACCGGCCGTTACTCTCCGAACGCTACGCCGGCCTGGTCGACACGGTCTCGGGCGTGATGTTTGCCCGCGCACTTGCACAGGTGAAGTATGGCGGTGCGGCGGCGGTGTGCGGCCTGGCCGGCGGCGCAGCCTTTCCCGGCTCGATCCTGCCTTTCATCCTGCGCGGCGTCACGGTTTACGGCATCGATTCGGTGATGCTGCCCAAGGCGCAACGCGAGGAGGCGTGGCGCCGGCTCGCCATCGACCTGCCCATCGACAAGCTCGATAGCACCATACATGAGGCCGGCCTCTCCGACCTGATGACGCTGGCGCCACGGATTCTGAAAGGCGAGGTCCGGGGCCGCATGTTGGTGGACGTCAACAAGTGAGAAATACGCCCGCTGCAAGGAAGGCCCCAAAAATTCTCAAAGGAGAATGAAGGGCACGCGTGGTGGCGGGCAAAAACAGGTGATAGATTAATTCAGGTCGATCCTCTTTAAAGGTTTCATCATGACGCCGCCGAGCACGCAGCCCACCGCCAACAATCTCGAAGCCTTCTTCATGCCGTTCACCGCGAACCGGCAGTTCAAGAAGAACCCGCGGCTGCTCGCAAAGGCCAAGGGCGTGCACTACTGGACGCCGGAAGGCCGCAAGGTGATCGACGGTACGGCGGGCCTGTGGTGCGTCAATGCCGGCCACGGCCGCGAGGAGATCAAGCAGGCGATCCTGAAGCAGCTCGACGAGATGGACTACGCGCCCTCGTTCCAGATGGGGCACCCGAAGTCGTTCGAGCTTGCGGCACGTCATGCGGCGATGCTGCCGGGCGATCTCAATCACGCCTTCTACTGCAACTCCGGCTCCGAGGCCGTCGACTCGGCGCTCAAGATCGCGCTCGCCTACCAGCGCGCCCGCGGCGAGGGCACGCGTACCCGCCTGATCGGCCGCGAGCGCGGCTATCACGGCGTCGGCTTCGGCGGCATTTCGGTCGGCGGCATGGTGAACAACCGCAAATGGTTCGGCGCGATGCTGCCGGGCGTCGATCACTTGCCGCACACCCATGATCTCAAGCGCAACGCCTTCTCGCGCGGCGAGCCGCAGCACGGCGTCGAGCTCGCCGACGAACTCGAGCGCATCGTGGCGCTGCATGACGCCTCGACCATCGCCGCCGTCATCGTCGAGCCCTGCGCCGGCTCGACGGGCTACCTGCCGCCGCCCAAGGGCTACCTGAAGCGCCTGCGCGAGATTTGCGACAAGCACGGCATCGTGCTGATCTTCGACGAGGTCATCACCGGGTTCGGCCGGCTCGGCACCGCCTTTGCCGCGGATTACTTCGGCGTCGTTCCCGACCTGATGACGGTGGCCAAGGGCATCTCCAACGCCACGGTTCCGATGGGCGGCGTGTTCGTGCGCAAGCACATCTACGACGGGCTGATGAACGGGCCGGACAATGCGGTCGAGCTATTCCACGGTTACACCTACTCGGCCCATCCGCTGGCCTGCGCCGCGGCCTCCGCGGTGCTCGATATCTACCGGGACGAGGACCTGTTCAAGCGCTCCGCCGAGCTCTCCAAGTACTGGGAAGATGGCGTGCATTCGCTGAAGGGCGCGGGGGTCACCGACATCCGTAACCTGGGCCTCGCCGCCGGCATCGATCTCGAGGGCCGCAAGAACGCGCCAGGTGCGCGCGGCTACGACACCTTCGTCAAGGCTTTCGAGCTTGGCCTGATGGTGCGCGCGGCCGGTGATTGCATCGCCATGTCGCCGCCTCTGGTCATCGAAAAGGGCCAGATCGACGAGATCATCGAGATCACCGGCAAGGCGATCAAGGCGACCGCCTGAGTCTCATCGCGCAGGACGTTTGAGCACCACACACTTCGCCTGGCTCGTCACCGAAGCAGCCGCGCTGGCGCATCTCGTCATCGCGGGCTGGGTGACGGTCCACGTGTTGCTCTACAAGCGCAACGTGGGCGCGGCGATCTCCTGGATGGGGATCGCCTGGCTCTCGCCGTTCATCGGCGGGTTGCTCTATTTCGCGATGGGCGTGAACCGCGTGAAGCGGCGGGCGCGGCGGCTCAGGCGCGAGCGCTCGCACCTGTTCGCGGTCGACCAGGCGCTGCCTGGCGATCCCGCGGCCTCGCCGCTGACGCCGCTCGAATATGCGATCGGCCGCCTCACCGGGCTTTCCGCCGAATCGGGCAACAAGGCCGAGCTGCTGCGCAACGGCGACGAGACCTATCCCGCGATGCTCGCGGCGATCGAGGGCGCGCGCCGCAGCGTCGGTCTCGCGAGCTACATCTTCCGCGACGATGCCGCCGGCCGGCCCTTCATCGAGGCGCTGGCGCGGGCGCGAAACCGCGGCGTCGAGGTGCGGGTGCTGCTGGACGGCATCGGCAGCGGCTGGTTCAGGAATCCCGCCTTCGAGCACCTGCGTGCATCAGATGTGCCTGCGGCGCGCTTCATGCATTCGTACTTTCCGTGGCGCATGCCGTTCCTGAACCTGCGCAATCATCGCAAGCTGATGGTGGTCGACGGCCGGCATGCTTTCGTGGGCGGCATCAACATCGGCGCCGAGAACCTGCTGGCGTCGAAGCCGACGCATCCGGTGCGCGACACGCATTTCCGCATCGAAGGGCCTGTCGTGGAGCAGCTCGCCGAGGCATTCGCCGACGACTGGCTGTTCACCACCGGCGAGAAGCTGCTGAACGACGACTGGTTCCCCGACCTCAAGGCGGTGGGCGATGTGGTGGCGCGCACCATCACCTCGGGGCCGGACGAGGATCTGGAGCAGATCGAGTTCGTGGCCCTGCACGCGATCTCCTGCGCCCGCCATTCGATCCGCGTCGTCACGCCCTATTTCCTGCCGCCCGAGGCGCTGACCATGGCGCTGGGGCTTGCCGCCATGCGCGGCATCTCCGTCGACATCGTGGTGCCGGAGCAGTCCAACCACATTGTGCTCGATTGGGCGCGGCGCGTGCCGATGCGCACGCTTCTCGAGGCAGGCTGCCGTATCTGGTTGCTGCCGCCGCCGTTCGACCATTCCAAGCTCATGACCATCGACGACAGCTGGTCGCTGATCGGCAGCGCCAACTGGGATACGCGGAGCTTCCGGCTAAACTTCGAGCTCAATGTCGAGATCCAGGACCCGGCCTTCGCTCTCCAGCTCGTCCAGGCGACGCACGCCGGACGTCGCCTCGACCTCGCCACCCTCGACGCCGACCCCTTGCCGCTCCGCCTGCGCAACAGCGCGGCAAGGCTGCTGCAGCCGTATCTCTAACGTCTTCTGGACCGCGCGCTTCCAGCGCGCTCATTCGGCGCATTCATATGCGCCTGTAGCGAGCCAGAGGCTCGCGGTCCAACAGAGGGACGATTGAGCCATCACCGCAGCGCGGCGCGGATCTTCACGAGGCGGCGACGCACGCGGTTGATCGGCCGGCGGCGGAGGCGGGCCTGCGCGATCTGCAGGTCGAGCACGATCGGCTTGTGATCGGACGGGCCGAAATCCAAAGTCGTCGTGAAAGTGCAGGCAAGACCGTGGATCAGGCAGCGGTCGAGGCGAAAGGGCACTACGTCGCCACCGAAGTGGGTGGGCTCGCGTGGACCCACGTCATTGAAGCCGGGGATCGGCGTCGGCCCCACCGCGTTGTAGTCGCCGATGATGGCCGACGGCCCGCCGCGCAGGGCGGCGGCGATGCGCAGGAGCTGGCGTCGGTTCAGGAGCTGGCCGTGCGAGAGATGGACGTTGGCGAAGGTGATGTCGCTCACCTTCACGATCTGCGTGCGCCGGCGCGGCAGGCGGCCGGGCAGGGCGGACGCCGGCAGCGGCAACACCTGCGGTGTCGCGAAATTATGCCGGCTCCAGGCGGCGAGGCCGTGGATGCGGCCGGGCCAGGGCAGGCGATGATAATGGCCGGGCACCAACGTCGGCAGCCGGTCCATGTGCTGGGTCACTTCCTGCATCAGGAGCAGGTCGGGCCGCTCGCGCTCCAGGAGGGCGGCGACGTCGTCCATCGCCGCTCCCTCGAGCCTCAGCAGGTTCCAGCTGATGATCCTCACTTGACCCTCACAACATGCCCCTCACGATTTCCGCGCTGCCCGATCATGCCGCGCCCGGCGGAGCTGCGCGGTGAGCGAGGTCGATCCGCCCGCGGCGGCCTGCAGTTCGTTGCGGATCTGCTCGCGCCGCTCGTGGATGGAAGCAATAACCGCGCCCATCGGCACGCCGAGCCCGACCAGCGCCGATTCGGCAAGCTGCAGGCTCGCCTCGATGGTCTCCGGCACCGTGTCGGTGACGTCGAGCGTATAGAGATGGCGGGCATGTCGCGCATCGTGGGCGCGCGCGATGATCATCACGTCAGGCCGGCGCGCACGCACCGCACGCACCACATCGTCGACCACGGCCGTGTCCAGGGTGACGATCACGCCTGCTGCCTCGTCGAGGCCGCAGCGGCGGAGATAGTGCGGGTCGCTCGCGTCGCCGTAGTAGATCGGCCGGCCACGCGCGCGCCAGCGCTCAACGAGGGCAGGATCGCGGTCGGTGGCGAGGTAGGGGATGGCATGCTCGTCGAGCAGGCCGCAGACCAGCTGGCCGACACGCCCATGGCCGATCACGATCACGCGGCGCACATGGTCCTCGGGTGGCAGTACGGCTTGCGTTGTGCCCTGAGTCACCGCTTCGAGTCGCCGTGACAGATGGCGGCCCACGATACCGATCAGAGGTAAAAACGCCATGGTGAGCGACACCACCGCCAGCGTGCCGGCCGCGACGTCGGCACCGACCAGATGGAACCCGGTCGCAAGCCCGATGCCGATGAACGCGAATTCGCCGCCCGGTGCCAGCAGGAGGCCGATCTCGGCGCTTCTCGCCCAGGAAAGGCCCCACAACCGGCAAAGCGGACCGGCGATTGCGGCTTTCACCAGCACCATCCCGACCAAGCCGGCCGCGACCAGCAGCGGCTCGCGCCAGACGATGGCGAAATTGATGTGCATGCCGACGGAGAAGAAGAACACGCCCAACAGGAGGCCGCGGAACGGATCGATGGTGGCCTCGACGGCGCGGCGATACTCGGTCTCCGCCAGCAGCAATCCCGCGATGAAGGCGCCCAGTGCCATGGAGAGGCCAGCGAAGGCCGCGACCACGCCCGAGCTCACCGTCACCAGGAGCGTCGCGGCGGTGAAGAATTCCGGGTTCTCGCTGCCCGCCGCCAGCCGGAACAACGGCCGCAGCACCAAGCGTCCGACCACGGCGATCACTGCGACCGCGAGGACCGCCTCGCCGAGTGCGGTCGCGAGGCCGATCCACACCGAACCGCCTTCTTCCTGGCCGCCCAGGGCGCCGATCAGCAGCAGGAGCGGTACCACGGCGAGATCCTGCGCCAGCAGGATCGCGAAGCTGGTGCGCCCGGTCGCCGACATCATGCGGCGCTGGCCGGACAGCAATTCCATGACGATCGCGGTGGAGGAGAGGGCGAGGCAGGCGCCGATCACCAGCGACGCTGCGGGCGATTGGCCGAGCCAGAGCGCGATCAAGCTGATTACGAGCGTGCTGAGCACGATCTGAAGACCGCCCAGCCCGAACACGAGCCGGCGCATCGTGAGCAGGCGGCGCAGCGATAGTTCGAGGCCGATGAAGAACAGCAGGAAGACGATGCCGAGATCGCCGATAAAATCGATCTGCCGCTCTCCGGTGACGGTGACCCAGTCGAGCAGCCGCGAGCGCTCGGCAAGGCGGCCGAGCCCGTAGGGCCCCAGCAGCGCGCCCACGGCGAGATAGCCCAGCACCGGGCTTACCTTGAGGCGCGGCATGATGGGCGCGACGACGGCCGCCGTGCCCAGCACGATCAGCGCGTCCTTAAAAGCATAGACTTCGTCCAATCCGGCCATTGCGGCCAACATAGACGGCACTGGCCGTTCTGTGCACACTTTCATCGACGCAGATCGATGGCCAGATAGACGGGCCAGATGGACAGGCCAGATGGACAGGCCAGATGGACAGGCCAGATGGACAGGATGGGGACGATATGAAGGTGGTGATCACCGGCGGCGCGGGCTTCCTTGGCAAGAAGCTGGCGCGGCGCATCCTGCAGCAGGGCACGCTGGCCGACGCCGAGGGCCGGCCGCAGACCGTCAACGAGCTGCTGCTGTTCGATGTCGGCAAGGCAAGCGGGCCGGGCCTTGACGATCCGCGGGTCAAGGCGATTGCCGGCGATATCGCCAACTCGGCCACCGTACAGTCGATCGTGCAGGGTGCCACGACGGTGTTCCATTTCGCCGCAGTCGTGAGCGCGGGCGCCGAGGCCGATTTCGACCTCGGCTATCACGTCAATCTCGACGGCACGCGCAATGTGCTGGAGGCCTGCCGCGCGCTCGGCACCAACCCGCGCGTGATCTTCACCAGCTCGCTTGCGGCCTATGGCGGCGATTTGCCGCCGGCCGTGACCGACGACACGCCGCTCACCCCGCAGACCTCCTACGGCGCGCAGAAATCGATCGGCGAGTTCCTGATCCGCGACTACACGCGCAAAGGCTTTTTGCGCGGCACGGCCGTGAGGCTGCCGACGATCTGCGTGCGTACGGGGCTACCCAACAAGGCCGCCTCGACCTGGGCCAGCTCTGTCGTACGCGAGCCGCTCACCGGGGTCGACGTGGTCTGCCCGGTGACCCCGCAGACCGTGATGGTGGTGCTGAGCCCGCGCAAGACGGTCGAGGCCTTCCTGCGCCTCCATGATCTGCCGGCAGACGCCTTCGGGCCCGGCCGTACGCTGCTGCTGAACGGCATCAACGTGACGGCGAAGGAGCTGGAACGGGCGGTGGCCAGGCACGCCGGCAATCGCAAGGTGGGCAAGGTGACGTGGCAGCACGATCCCGCGATCCAGAAGATCTGCGACGGTTGGCCCCAGGGTATCAATTCGGCCCGCGCCCGCACGCTGGGCTTCGAGGTCGACCGCGACCTCGACGAGGTGGTTCGCCACTTCATCGCCGACGACCTCGACGAGCAGCTCAAGATCGCGAAGGGCTAGGGCTTCTTCCGGACCGTGAATGCGGCCTCAGCGGCGCAGCGTTCGCTTCAGGAAGCGGCTGACGTGGAGCCAGGGCGACCAGATGTGGCGCTGCTGGATCATGTGCCAGTATTGCGGATTGTCGTCGGGGCCGACCTGGATGCCGGCGGCGTCGACGAACTCCTCGATGCCCACGGCATCCATGTCCCAGGGGCCGGTGGTCTTGAAGATGGTGGCCTTCCAGCCGTACCGGCGCATCGAGCGCGCCATGCCGGCGGCAAGGAAATCCATGTAGCGCGGCACGCTCTCGGGCCGGCAGAGATAGGCCTTGTTGAAGGCGACCGCGACCAGGCGGAAGTGGTGCGGGTTCTTCTCGAGGTAGCGGATCACCTCGGTGGTGTTGGCCGGATAGCGCGGCGAGAAGAAGTCGTCGATCACCAGCAGGCCGTTTGGGCTCACGATCTGGTTGGCGAGCTCCATCTCGCGATAGACGGCGGTGCCGGTGTGCTCGCCGTCGATGTGGCACCAGCGCACCGTATGGTGCATCGCCTTGAGGTCGAGCCGCGCCGGCAGGTCGATCGAGAAGGCCTCGATGAACACCAGGTTCTGGGGCTCGGTGCCCGTGCGACGGATCGACTCGCAGATCTCCCTCTCGTCGAGCCCGCGGTCGCACAGGATGAGCTTCTCGTCACCTTTGCGGTAGCCCGCGAGCATCGAGGCCGAGCGACCCTTCCACACCCCGATCTCGAACAAATCGCCGGTGATCGTCGCCTGTTCTTCCAGAAACGCGCGCCATACGCAGAATGACTGGAACGTGAACCAGCCTGGCACGGTGTTGATCTGATCGTAGCTCGGCATCCCCGCTCCATTATGCGGAGCACTTGCTAACAGCGCCCTAACGACGCTGCAAGCCGGGACGGCTTGCGTCTGCCTCGGGCCTCGGGTAGAGCGCGGGAAACCCACTGCTGATGCCCTCCACAACCCTCGCATACCGCGCAACGATCGGCCTGATCTGGGCGCTGGCGCTGTGGCACAGCTGGATTTGCCGTGGCCTGTTCATCGACGGGTCCGCATTCCTGATGAATATCGTGCGGTATTCGTCGTTCTTCGTGTTCTATCTGCCGCGCGTCTACGCCATGGTGGCCGCCCAATTGCCGGTGATGGCCGGCATTACGCTCGGGGTCACCGACCTGCACCAGCTTGGCCAGCTCTTGTCGCTTGGCCTGTTCGCCCTGCCCACGATCCTCTATTCGCTGGCGCTGATGCGGGCACGCCACGATGCGGTGGTGCTGGCGATCGTGATCACGGCCATCGCCGTCGTCTTCATGACAACCTCGTTCTTCATCGTCGGCGAGTACAACACCGCCTATGGGCTCACGATCCTGATCGCGGTGCGCCTGGTCACGGCCCGGCGGCTCACCTTCGCCGACGGCCTGGCGCTGCTCGCGGCGGCCGCCTTCTCGATCCGCGTCTACGAGGTGTTCATCTATCTCGGCCCGCTCCTGGGCGCGATGACGCTGTGGCAGATCCGGCGCTTCAAGCCGCGGCCGATCGTGCCGGTCCTGCTGCATCTCGGCGCCGTCGCCTGCTTCGTCGCGGCGGCCGTGGTTGCGGTCGATTCGGTGCTGCATCCCTGGTCGGCCGAGCACCTCGACGAGACCTACGTCATGGCGCTGAGTTTCTGGCAGAACCTGCAGTTCGACTTGGTCTTCATCCCGGTCGCGACGGTCGCGGTCTGGGCCTTGGTGCGGCCCGAGCAGCTGCGGACGGTTCGGCCCTACCTTTGGGCCGCGGTGTGGGTCGTGCTGTTGGCGCTTTCGCCGCTGCTGGCATTCACCGACACGCAGCTGCGGCCGCTCGCCCGGTCGCACTACGTCGCACGCACCGTGTGCGGCCTCATCATTGCGGCGATGGTGGCATTCCTGTGGTGCTACACCGCGCGCAAGCTCGATCAATGGCGCGTGCGGCTCGCGCTGCAGGACGGCGGGGCGCGGCGGCGGGTGCTGGTGTTCGCCTGCCTGATCCTGCTTGCGATGGTACCGTCCGATATCTTCCTGTCGCTCTCGTGGCAGTCCTATCTCACGTCGTTCCGCCAGACCGTCACGAGCCATACCGGCGTCGTCGCCTTCGAGGACACGCCGATGGCGCAATGGCCCGAGGTGCTGCTGGTCGAGAACTGGACGCTGCCGCTGCAGGGTCTGATCCTGCGCTCGAAACGGGGCGACGGGATCGTCGCGCCGCCGCGCACCTACACCGGCTGGACGCCGTTCCCGCCGGACGATCCGCCCCATCTCGGCCGCTTCGTGTGGCGCGATTGACGATGGGCGGCGGGGAGAGGACTCTTCTTGGACCGCGGGCTTCCAGCCCGCTCTTGTTCATGGGCGGGCTGGGAGCCCGCGGTCCGACATGAGCGCCTATCGCATCGCGGTGGTGTTGCTATGGGCGCTGGCGGTCCTGAACAGCGCCATTGCGCGCGGCCTCTTCTGGGACGGCGCGTCGTTCCTCGTCCACTTGCTGGACCTTCGCACCTTCCACGACTTCTACCCCGCGCGCGAGCATGTCGCGTGGCTCACCCAGGCGCCGGTGCTGCTCGCCGCAGACCTCGGCATTCGCGACACCCGACTGCTCGCAATCGTCTACTCGGCCACGCTGTTCGTCTGGCCGACCGGCCTCTATCATTTTTCGCTTCACCGTGTGCGATCGGATCCGGCTCTGACGGGAGCTGTCGTGACCATCATCGCGGTGGTCTACCTGCCGACCTCGTTCTTCATCGTGGGCGAGTACAACATCGCCTACGCCGCGGTGACCGCGACGATGGCGATTGTGGCGAGGGGCGTGGTGACCGGGGTGTCGCGTCGCGATGGTGTGGTGCTGTGTGCGCTCGGCGCCCTCTCGATCGCCTCCTACGAGGCGATGATCTACCTCGGCCCCTTGCTGGCCATCGTGCTCCTGTGGGCGCGGCGCCAGAAGGCAGCGGCGAGTGACGACATCGCGCGGCTCCTGATGCTGATCGCGGCGCTCGCCTTCCTGGGCGGCGCGGTCGTGGCGCTGGCCGCGATCGTCACTTATTGGGATCACGCCTATTTCCGCGAAGTGCGCGGCGCGGCGTTCCACTTCTGGCAGAACATGCAGTTCCTGGTGCCGCTCGTTGGTCTTGGGATCCTCACGCTTGTCTCGCTCGTCTGGCCGGGCTGGCTGCGCGGCCGCGGACCGGTCGTGCTGCTGGGTGTCGTCGCGGTCCTGCTGCTCGCCACGCCGCTGCAGCGCCAGCTTGATCCCGAGGCGATGCTCTTCCCGCCCAGTCACTACATTGCCCGGACGGCGGCGGGCTGGCTCCTGGCGGCGATCCTGATTGCGATGTGGCTCTATGTTGGCTGGCGCCAGGATCGGCCGAGGCTTTTGACGCTGCTGGCGCGGCCCGAGATCGCGCGGCGGCTTCTGGGGGCACTCACGGCGGTGATGCTGGTGGCCGCCGTGCCCGACCTGGTGCTCGACCGGCTGTGGGTTGGTTATCTCGACTATTTCCGAGGACTGGTGACGGACCACACCGGCGTCGTGCGCGCCAACGATCTGCCGATGCGGCAGTGGCCGCAGCGCCTGTTCTCCCAGCCCTGGACCTATCCCGCGCTCAGCATGGTGCTGCATGACTCACCGGGGCAGGGCCTCGTCCTGATCGACAAGGACTACCGCACCATCCTGCCGTTCGATCCTTCGTGCGGCACCATCCCCAAGCTCGAGGGCTTTGCCTGGCGCTGAGTGTCGCAGATCGTCTTTTCTGCGCGGTGCGGGCTCTCGCGCCTCAGAAGGCGCTGCCGCCCGCCGGCGCCTCTGAAGGCGCCTAAGGCCGCATGCAATGCGTGGTCGGGCCGGTGCCGCGCACGGGGGCGGCGGCCTCGACGAACTCGCACAAAATCTTGCGGGTGTCGCGCGGGTCGATGATCTCCTCGATCCAGAAGGTCTCCGCACTTCGGAAAGGCGAACGCAGCTTGTTCAGCCGGTCCTCGATCTCGGCCATCTTGGCCTTGGGATCTTGGGCCGCGTCGATGTCGGCGCGGTAGGCGGCCTCGATGCCGCCCTCGAGCGGCAGCGAGCCCCAGCGGCCCGACGGCCAGGCATAGCGCCAGTTGAGCCGCGCGCCATTCTGGTGCGCCGCACCCGCCACGCCAAAGGCATTGCGGATGATGAAGGTGCACCACGGCACCGTGGTCTGGAACATCGCCGACATGGTGCGCACGCCCTGGCGGATGACGCCGCTCTTCTCGGCCTCGAGCCCGATCAGGAAGCCGGGACAGTCGCAGAAATAGACCACCGGCAGATGGAACGTCTCGGCGAGGTCGACGAAGCGCGCCACCTTCTGGCAGGCATCGGCCGTCCAGCCGCCGCCGTAGAACATCGGATCGCTCGCCATCACCGCGACCGGCCAGCCGTCGATGCGCGCGAGCCCGGTCGCGACCGGGCGGCCGTAGAGCTTGCCCATCTCGAAGAAGGAGCCCTTGTCGACGATCTTCTCGACGATCGACCTCACGCGATAGACCTTGCGGATGTCGCGCGGGATCGCCTCGAACAGCGACTCCTCGCGGCGGTTGGGATCGTCGGTCTGCGGCCCGCGCGGCGGCGCGTCGTAGACCGAGGAGGGGAGGTAGGAGAGGAAGCGGCGGGTGAGCGCAAAGGCCTCGTCCTCGCTGTCGGCCGCCTCGTCGATCGCGCCGGCACGCAGCTGGATCTCCCAGCCGCCCAGATCCTGTTTGTCGAACTGTTTTGGCCCCAGCCGGTTCACGACCGGAGGACCCGCGACGAACATCGCCGAGATCTCCTTCACCATCACTGAGTAGTGCGTGGCGGCGAGCCGCGCCGCACCCAGTCCCGCGACCGAGCCCAGCCCCAGCCCGACCGTCGGCACGGTGCCCATGTTCTGCACTGTCCACTGCCAGCCGCTGACGCCCGGCACGTTGGCGCGGCCGGTGGTCTCGATCGTCTTGACCGAGCCGCCGCCGCCCGAGCCTTCGATCAGGCGCACGATCGGCACGCGGTACTGGTTGGCGTAGCGCTCGATGAAGATCGCCTTCTCCTTGATCGTGGCGTCGGCCGAGCCGCCGCGCACGGTGAAGTCGTCGCCGGTCACGGCGACCGGCCGGCCGTCGATCTTCGCCCGGCCCATCACCGCGTTGGAGGGCGTGAGCTCGACGAGGTCGTTCCTGCCGTCGTATTCGGCCTTGCCGGCGACGCTGCCGATCTCGCGGAACGAGCCCTTGTCGACCAGCCGGTCGATGCGCTCGCGCACGGTGAGTCGGCCGCCGTCGTGCTGGCGCTTCACCTTGTCCGCCCCGCCCATGCGCGCCGTCATCTCCTGGCGGCGGCGCAGCTCGTCCATCTCCTGTTGCCAGCTCATCGCGATCCCTCGTTTCGCCCCCTGTGTCGTACCAACGGCCAACCGAACGAGCTACACTGAATGCACCAGTAAGGGAGGGCTTGGCCGATGGACGAAACAGGCGGCAACCGCACTCTTATGCCTCTTCTGGATCGCGCTTCTCTGGCGTAACCTTGCCTCATGGATCGTGAAATCGAGTCAGTCCTTCCCGGGCAGCGCCTCATCGATGACGGCGACATGCTGCTCTGGCGCGCGCTGCCGGCGCCCGACCGCATCGCCGTCGGGCCGTTCGTGTTCGTCGACCACTATCGCCACAGGAGCCGGCGCGGCATCGGCGACAAGCCGCACCCGCATGCCGGCATCGAGGTGCTGAGTTACCTGCTCGAAGGCGGCGTCGAGCACCGCGACAGCATGGGTTTCCGCGACCGGCTGGGACCGGGCGATGCGCAATGGATTCGCGCCGGCCGCGGCATCCTGCACGCCGAGCAGCCGGAGGGCGGGCGCCACGGCCTGCAGCTCTGGACCAGCCTGCCCGTGGCACAGAAGTTCGCCGAGCCGGCCTATAAGTCCTATCGCGCCGACGACATTCCGGCGATCCGCTCGCCGGGCGTCGACGTTCGCGTGATCGCCGGCCGCGTCGCCGAGGCGGAAGGCCCGATGAAGATGACGACGCCGACCACCTTCGCCGTCATCCGGCTCGATGCGGGGGTCGCGATCCGGCTTGCCGTCGATCCTGCGGCCGAGCTCGGCCTCTATGTCCTCGAAGGCAGCCTCAAGGCGTCCGGCAAGGTGCCTGACGGATCATCGCTTGGGCCGGGCACGATTGCCGTGTTGGGGGCGGGACCCTCTGTTGGCCTCGCGGCAGGCAACGTCGCCACCACCGTGGCCCTGATCGGCGGCCGGCCGGCCGAGACACCCATTCTGTTCTCCGGTCCGTTCGTGATGGACACGCCCGAGCACCTGACGCAGGCCAAGCGCGACTATTCAGCCGGCAAGATGGGTAGGCTCGACGGCGTGCCATTCTGAGAGAAGCGTCTCCGGTCGTCGCGCAGAAATCACTTGTTGTTGAGTTGAGCACGTCTTGAAGTCGGGGCTGCGACGTCCCCAGATGGGGGACGTTGTCGCCGACCGGACCAAGAGCTTTCAATCCGTCTGACTAGCAGCGAGGGGGCGCACCATGCCGCTGCGAAGTGTCATTCCTCAACACACTCATTTTAGCCGCTGGCTGGAATGGATGCACGATCCCGGGCACCGTGCGGACGGGTATCGCGATGAAACGCAGGATCCTGGGGAGCTCTCCAGGAAACGGGCGAATGATGACGAGCAGGAATCGTGGATCGGAGGCTACAGTGCCTTCTGGCAGGATCTCGCCGCGACTTGGCTGGTCGCGGTGCTGATCGCGGGGATCATCTTCGTCGTCCAGTCCTCGAAGGATCCGCAGCCGAACATCGCATCCGTCGCGGCCACGGCCACAACCACGACCCAGGCGCCGCCGGCGAAGGCAATCCACCGGCCTGCCCGTGGCGAGCCGGGCAGCCTCGAGTGCACCGATCTCGATTACGCTTACGGATGGTGCTGAGCTACGCCGGTGCAGGCTCGTAGACCACGCCGTCGATCAGGTTCTCTTCATAGAGCCGTGCGAGGTCGATGCCGCCGGCGGGACGCGCGGGCTGGAAGTCGGCGATGGTGCGTGCCACACGCGCTTCCTGTTCGCGGCGCAGCTTCTCCGCCTCTTCGACCGTAACTGCCGTGAAGCGCACGGTCTGGCCCGGCAGCAGGCGGCCGAGCCGCGGCAGGTCGACCGACGCCACGGTCGCAATCTTCGGGTACCCGCCCACGGTTTGCCGGTCGGCGAGAAGTACGATCGGCAGGCCGGCGCCGGGCACCTGGATCGCGCCCGGCCCGATGCCGTCGGAGATGATGTCGGCGCCGCCTTTCTCGACCGCGACCGCATGCTCGATCGTTGGGCCTTCGAAGCGGATGCCCATGCGATCGGCTTCCTTGGAGACGCGATAGTCGGCGCCGATGAAGGTCGCGCGGCCCTGCTCGCTGAAAGAGGCTTCCTGTGGCCCCCAGACGACGCGCACCGGCCCGTGGCCATAGTCGAACGGCGCCGCGAGCTTGCGCTCCTCGCCCGGCGGCGCATGGTCGAGCTTGAGAGGCAGGCTGTCATTCGCCTGCAGCTTGCGGCCCTCGAAGCCGCCGACGCCGGCGCGCGCGTAAGTCGAAAGGCTGCCCATGAAGGCGGGCAGGGCGAAGCCGCCTGCGACGGCGAGATAGGCCGTGCTCGACCCCTCGATCATACCCACGCGCAGCACCTGGCCGCGCTTCAGGAGATGCGAGCGGTCCGACTCGATCGGCTTGGGCGGCGCGTCGGGCGCCTCGATCAGCGCGGGCGAGAGCGGCCCGGTCAAAGCTACGCGCACCGAATCGGCTTCGACCAGAAGATCGGGCCCCATGACGCCGATCTCGAGACCGGCCATGCCCGCGGGGTTGCCGGCGAGCGCGTTGGCGAGCGCAAGTCCGATACGGTCCATTGCTCCCGCCGTCGGCATGCCGAGCGCCATATATCCAATGCGGCCCCGATCTTGCAGCGTGTCGAACAGTCCCGGCCGCACGACTTTCAGCGCGGCGGTCATTCCTTCACCAGCGTCGACCAATCGAGCGTGCCGGCTTCGACCTCGGCGGCGATGCGGTCGAAGGTCTTGCGATCGATGCGCTCGAAGGTGAGGTGATCGCCCGGCGCCAGGAAGACCGGCTGCTCGCGGCGCTGGTCGAACAGCCAGATCGGCGTGCGGCCGATCAAGTGCCAGCCGCCAGGACTCTCGAAGGGGTAGATCACAGTCATGTTCATGGCGATCGAAACCGAGGATTTCGGCACGCGCACGCGCGGCTCGCTGCGCCGCGGCAGGTAGAGCGACGGATCGAGACCCGCGATATAGGCGAGGCCGGGCATGAAACCCAGCACATAGACCGTGAAGGCGGATTTAAGATGCCCTTCGATCACCTGCTCGGGCGTGCGCTTGGTACGTTCGGCGACTTCGGTAAGGTCGGGTGCGAATTCCGGGTCGTCGTAGCAGCAGGGGATGGTGACGCGGCGGGTCTTGGCCTCGGCCGGCAGGCCGCGCGAGATCAGGGCGTCGATTTCGGGCTGCAGAGCGGCACGCGAGGTCGCCATCGGATCATAGGTGACCATCAACGAGCGCATGGAGGGCACGGTCTCGACCACGCCCTTCAGCGCGCCGTCGGCCCGGGCGGCACCGATCGCACCGTGCAGGGCCATGACCTGGCCATTGATCTGGGGCGAGATTTGGTTGCCGAATTCGACCGTGAAGGCGGTGTCGCCGCAGGAGAGGTACCGTACGCTCACGTCTGCTAGGATAGCGGCCCGGATCGAAGGAGTCTCGCATGGCATCCACCAACATCGGACAGGTCAACATCAACTCCGACCTCGGAGAAAGCTTCGGCCCTTGGGTCATGGGCAACGACGCCGAGGTGCTGAAGATCGTGAAGTCGGCCAACGTCGCCTGCGGTTTCCATGCTAGCGACCCGGTGGTGATGATGGACACGGTGAAGCTCTGCACCCAGAACGGCGTCTCGATCGGCGCCCATCCGGGCTTCGCTGACCTGCAGGGCTTCGGCCGGCGCGTGATCCATCTTTCGACCAAGGAGCTCGAGGCCAACATCGCCTATCAGCTGGGCGCGCTGCAGGCGATCGCGGCACTCTTTGGCACCAAGGTCACGCACATCAAGCCGCACGGCATGATGGGCAACATGTCAGCCGAGAGCGCCGAGATGTCCGAGGCGATCGCGCGCGCCACCAAGGCGGTCGACCGCGACATGATTTTCCTCTGCCAGGCCAACACCGAGCAGGGCAAGGCCGCGCGCAAGCTCGGCCTGCGTGCCGCGGAGGAGGTGTTCGCCGACCGCACCTATACCGACAAGGGGCATCTCACGCCGCGCAAGGAAGCGAACTCGATGATCAAGGATCCGGCGCAGGCCGTGGCGCATGTGCGGCGCATGGTCGACGAGCAGGCGATCTACTCGACCTCGGGCAAGCGCATTTCCTGCCGTGTCGATTCGATCTGCGTGCACGGCGACGGCCCGACCGCAATCCCGGTATCCAAGGCCGTGCGCGAAGGCCTCGAAGCCGCCGGCATCCGCATCGTCACCCTCCCGGAGATGCCGAATTTGAACTAGCGGAAGGATCCCTCGCTGCACTCGGGATGACACATCACTGTTGATTCCAAAGACCGTGTCATCCTGAGGCGAAGCCGAAGGATCCTTGTTTCGCTTCGTGAGCAGCGCTGTTTGTGGCCGCTGCACGCCTGCTTCATAGTTTCCGACGTTGTCCGGGAATAGCGGAGGAGCAGGCATGCGTCCGGTATTCGATTCCCAGTCCGTTCATCACCTGAAGTTCCGCGGCGCCGTCGATGCCGACGGCCATCTGCTCGAGGATGCGAGCCTGTGGGACCGCTATATCGAGGCGAAGTATCGTGACCGCGCGCTGCGCATGAAGCGCGACGCCGATGGGCTCGAATATCTCGAGATTGCCGGTCGGCCCAGCAAGCGCACACGCAAGGGCTATCCCGCAACCTTGGGCCGCATGGGCCAGAAGGAGCTCGAGGCCTTCACGTCGCATCCCGACAAGACCTACGCCGCCAACATGCCGTTCGGCGCCTGCGATGCAGACGAGCGACTAAAACTCCTGGATGCCGAAGGGCTCGACGCCGCCGTGCTCTATCCCACGCTCGGCATTCTCTGGGAGGCGGAGCTCGACGATGCCGAGCTGAGCCAGGCCTATTGCCGTGCCTACAATCGATGGGCTGCCGACTTCTGCCGCGGCTCGAAGGGAAGGCTCATTCCCATCGCCCATCTCTCGCTCGGCGATCCGCAAGCGGCCGCGGCCGAGCTGGAGCGCGCGGTGAAGGACGGCTGCCGCGGCGCCTTCGTCGTGCCCTTCACCTGGACGCACAAGGCGCATGGCGATCCGGTGCACGATCCGGTCTATGCCAAGGCCGTCGAGCTCGACGTGCCGATCGCGATCCATCCAGCCTTCGAACCGTTCGAGCTGCGCTCGCCGCGCTTCGAGAACGGTCACCGGCTGTCGCTGCTCGCGTCGGTGACGGCGGGCGAGGGCGTGCGCCAGGCCTTCACCACCTTCTTCGACTTCGCGACCTTCGATCGCTTCCCCAAGCTCAAACTCGTGCTGCTCGAGTCGGGAGCCGGCTGGATCGGCTACTGGCTCGATCGCCTCGATGGTGTCGCGACCGCAACCTATCTCGGGGCACGCGCACCGCTGAAGCTCAGGCCCAGCGACTATTTCCGCCGCCAGGTCTGGATCTCGGGCGATCCCGACGAGCGCACGCTGCCCGCCATGATGGCGACCTACGGCGCCGACCGTTTCTTCTGGGCCTCCGACTATCCGCATCCCGACCATACCGGCGACTATCTCCAGGCGTTGGAAGAGATGGCCGAATCGGTTCCGGCGCCGGCGCGTGCCGGCTTGCTGGGTGGGAATGTGCGGCGGGCGTTCGGGTTTTGATGGTTGCGGAAAAACGGTGTTATTCCGAGTCGCGCGCGGTAACCCGCGCGCTGAAGTGAGGGATCTTTGGTCGACGCCGCCAAGGATCCCTCGCTGCGCTCGGGATGACACAAGCATTTGCGAATAACGAATAAGAACAGGGGGGAATAGTGACCGCAGCAGCAAGGCTCGCGCCGCACCGGAATCGCTGGGTGCGGATTCTGGGCGTCGCTTTCGTCATGTACGTGCTCTCCTTCATCGATCGCACGAATATCGCGATGGCGATCCCGGCACTGCGCTCGGAGCTCGGCATCAGCGCCTCGTCGATCGGCTTCGCTACGGGGATGTTCTTCTGGGGTTACATCATCCTGCAGATCCCGGCAGGCCGGCTCGCCGCCGTGTGGAGCGCGAAGTGGGTCATCCTCTGCCTGCTGCTATTCTGGAGCGTCGTTTCGTTCTCGACCGCGTTCGTGCACACGGAGAACCAGTTGATCGCCAACCGGTTCATTCTCGGGCTGTTCGAAGGCGGCGTGCTCACCTGCACGATCGTGCTGATCCGCAAGTGGTTCACGCGGGCGGAGAGGGCACGCGCCAATACGCTGTTCCTGATCAGCATTCCGATTGCCCAGGTGATCGCCAACCCGATCTCCGGCCTCGTGCTGGCGCACTTTGGCTGGCAGATGATGTTCATCGTCGAGGCGCTGCCGGGCCTGGTATGGGCGCTGGTGTGGGTCTGGGCCATCACCGAGGAACCGAAGGATGCACGCTGGCTCGATCCGGCGGAAAAAGCCCGGCTCGTCTCCGCTCTCGAAGCGGAGGCGATGGAGAGTGGGCCTGTCCAGGGCCATTGGCTGAAAACCCTGTGGCATCCCGCGGTGCTCCTGCTGGCGCTCTACAATTTCGCGGCGCTGATGGCGGAGTGGGGCGTCACTTTCTGGCTGCCGACGGTGCTCAAGGAGACCGGATTGTCGATCGTGGCCGTGGGCTACCTGGCGGCGATTCCGCCGGCAGCCGGCGCTGTCATGATGATCCTGGTCGCGATCAGCTCCGACCGACGGCAGGAGCGCAAGTGGCACATGATCCTGGCCACGGCGCTCTCCGGCGTCTTTCTGCTGATGGCGCAGTTTGTCGGTCAGGGCAATACGGCCGGCATCCTGATCCTGCTTACATTGGCCGTCGCCTCGTTCCTCGGCCGGTTCGGGCCGTTCTGGTCCCTGCCAACGGAGGTGCTGCCGCCGGCGGTGGCGGGCGTCGGCATTGGCCTCGTGAACGGCGCCGGCAATCTTGGCGGCACCGTCGGACCCTATTTCTTCGGCTTCGTGCGGGAGTGGACCGGAAGCTTCACCCTGGCCCTCACTGCGGGCGGGATTTCGCTCATCGTGGGCAGCCTGCTCGTCGTGCCCATCCGTCAGCGCGCGAAAGCGCGCTGACGGATAGAGGGCGCTCAATTTATTGGTTCAGCAGAATCGGCAGCGCCTGTTTGTAGGCAACCTCGGCCCGGGCCTTGAGCTCGGCCGGGGTGCAGCTGCCGATGGGATGCTGGACCGCGAGGAACGGGTAATCGGGCAGGCCGAGCACCCGTGCGATGTTCTTGGCGGTCACGACGAATGGCGTGGTGCAGAGCACCACCGCGCGCTTGCCGAGCTGTTCGAAGCTGATGCCGTCGTGCAGACTGCACGTTGAGCAGGAGCCTCAATCACCGAGGCCGGTCAGCAGGAAGTCGACCTCCTGCGCGACCTGGACCAGCGTGTTGGAGGGCGCCGGTGCGCTGGCATTGCTCTTCGAGGCGAGCGTGCGCACGGTGCAGCCGTTGCGCGCGACGAACAACGCCGCCACCTCGTTCAGCATTTCCTCGGCATTCAGTTTGCCGTTCTCCAGCACGCCGATCCGCATGCCATCGATCGAGGCGAGTGCGGGCGCGCGGAATGCCTTGCGCTTGGGCGTGGTGGAGAGCGGCGAGTAGAGCTGCATCGGTCGACTCCTCGTTATTTGCGGTTGGCGATGGCCGCGTGTTGCATGATCGAGCCGCGGCCGCGACTCCAGGACGGGATGAAACAGGAATGGCCGCCGGCATCGCCGCCGCCCAGGGTGATCAGAATATCGTCGGGCCGCAGCCCGCGGTGCACGAAGCCTGCTTCGGCCAGCGCATGTGCGCCATCGCCATGCTGGGTGTCGTACTCGCGGTCGCGGTACTTGCCGACGCCCTTCATGCCATCGACCGAACGCCTGGCCTGCGCAAACAGGAAGCCCTGCGCCTGCTCGCGCGTCCAGCCGGCATCAGCGATGATCTGCATGTGCTCGGGCGCCAGGATCACGACGCTTTGGCCGAGTGTAATGCAGCCGTAGTTCGCCATGGCGTCGGCGACCGAGCCCAGGACCTGCTCGGGTGTATTGCCGCCGTGGTTCTCGACATTGCAGAAGCCGCCGCCGGCGAAGACGGTGACGCTCGAGGTGCCCTTCGGGTAGCCCTGCGTCTCGCAGAGGAGCGGCCAGGGATTGCCGCGCGAGCGCTCGGCGATGCAGAAGCTGTACTTGCCCGGATTGCCTTGCGTTGATTTGTCCGAGATGCCCGGCAGCATCTGGAAGACGTTGCGCAGGATCAGCCGCACGGCGCGGCCGATCGTGCCGTTGGCGCGATTGCCGGGCCCGAACAGGTTCACGTCGGAATTCATGCCGATCTCGTCGGCGTAGGGGCCGCTCACGACGAGGAGCGGCGCCGAACCGCCGGTGCTGGCGGTCGAGCCGTGGAAATTGAACTCCGGCCGGTCCATCGCCTCGAAGGCCGCGACCAGCATGGGAAAATATTCCGGCAGGCACCCGGCCATGACGGCATTGACGGCGGCGGCATGCAGGGAGAGGTCGAGGCCGGTTGCGGGATGATGCGCGATCACTGTCTCCGCCGGCCGGGTGTCGGCTGCGAGCATCGCTTTCACGCGATCGACGACCGGCGGGACGACCGGCAGGCCGTCCGTCCAGCCCTGCTCGTAGCAATAGTCGATGGCGGCCAGCAGGTCGTCCGGCACCTCATGGATGCGGGGTGAGATGGTTGCTGCTGCTGGCATCGCGGCGGCTCCGTCACGTCTTGCCGACGTTCTTCGAGGAATATCCGCGCAAACCGTAGGACTGTCAGTGCGCCAGCGCAAAGCGATTCCCGATACAGCGAAATGCCGATTCCGCCGGTGTTGGAAGGCAAACCGGTCGCCTTGTACCGCTACCGATCGCCGCTATATTCCGCGCGGCCCGGTGTGGGCCGGCCCAATTGGCCTGGATTTTTGAGGAGCGGCGTATGGCGGTGTTCGGTAAGGCGCAGTACATCAAGCGTGTCGAGGACAACCGGCTGCTGACGGGCACCGGCGGCTTTACCGACAATCTGTCGCGACCCAACCAGCTTCATATGGCGCTGGTGCGCTCGCCGCATGCTCACGCGAAAATCGTGAAAATCGACACGGCGGCTGCGAAAAAGGCACCGGGCGTGGTCGCGGTCTACACTTGGGCCGACATGGCCAAGGAAGGCGTGGGCGACTTCGGCTTTCCCGCGATGTTCCCCAATGCCGACGGCAGCAAGCCCGAAATGACGCCGCGCCGCTCGCTCGCCCACGAGGCGGTGCGGCATGTCGGCGAGGCGGTCGCGGCTATCGTGGCCGACACGCGCGAGCAGGCGGTCGATGCGGTCGATCTCGTCGAGGTCGAGTACGAGCCGCTGCCGGCCGTGACCGAGATCGAGGATGCGCTTGCCAAGGGCGCGCCGCTGGTGTGGCCAGGCGCGCCGGGCAATCTCGCGGGCTTCAACCGCTTCGGCGATGCGGCCAAGGTCGATGCCGCCTTCAAGAAGGCCGCGCACGTCGTGTCGCTCGACATCGTGCATCAGCGCCTGATTGTAAATGCCATGGAGCCGCGCGCCATCATGGCGGAGTGGGACGGCGATCGCATCGTCGTCCACCTCGGCAGCCAGAATCCATCAGGCACGCGCGACACGCTCTGCGAGGTCATCCTCAAGATGCCGAAGGAGAAGGTGCGCGTGCTGGTGCGCGACATCGGTGGCGGCTTCGGCATGAAGGTCGGCATCCAGCCCGACGAGTCGGTCGCGGTATGGGCGGCCAAGGTGCTGAAGCGACCGGTGAAGTGGCGCGCCGAGCGCAGCGAGGAATTCGCCGCCACGACCGCAGGCCGCGACCAGCTTCACAAGGCGTCGGTGGCGCTCGACAAGGACGGCCGCATCCTGGCGCTGCGCATGGAGGCCTTCGCCAACATTGGCGCCTATCCTTCGCGTGCGGGCGTGGTGATCCCGCTGTTCGTGGGCCCCAAGGTGATGACCGGCACCTACGACATCCCGGTCGTCGATCTGAAGCTCAACTGCGTGCTGACCAACTCCGCCACGATCGGCGCCTATCGCGGCGCGGGCCGGCCGGAATGCATCCTCGACATCGAGCGGGTGATGGATACCGCCGCACGTCAGCTCGGCATGGATCCGGCGGAGCTGCGTCGGCGTAACTTCGTGAAGCCGGCGCAGATGCCCTACACCACGGCGATGGGCGAGAAGTATGACGTCGGCGACTTCAACCGCTTCCTCACCAAGACACTGGAGATCTCCGATTGGGCGGGCTTTGCCAAGCGCAAGGCCGAGGCCGAGAAGCGCGGCAAGCTCTATGGCCGCGGGCTCGCCTCCTATGTCGAATGGACCGGCGCCAATGTCCTGAACGAGATGGCGAACTACGAGGTGAAGGCCGATGGAACGGTCGTCATCTGGATGGGTACGCAGGGCATGGGGCAGGGGCTGCAGACCAGCTTCACCCAGCTCGCCTCCGAGATTCTAGGCATCGATCCCTCCAAGATCGAGATCGCGATGGGCGACTCCGACCATGTCGGCGGCGTGGGTTCGATGGGCTCGCGCTCGGCCTACACCGGCGGCTCGGCGGTGTTGACGGGCAGCGAGAAGCTGGTCGAGAAGGGCAAGGATCTCGCCGCCGACGCGCTCGAGGCGAGCACCGCCGACATTACCTATGCCGCCGGCCGCTTCACCATCGCCGGCACCGACCGCGGCATCGGGCTCGGCGAGTTGGCGGCGCGCCAGCCGGACAAGCGTATCTTCATCGAGAACGTGAACACGGTGGAAGGCATCGCCTGGCCAAACGGCGCGCATGTCGGCGAGGTCGAGATCGATCCCGACACCGGCCGCGTCGAACTCAGGCGCTACACCACGGTCGACGACGTGGGCCGGCCGTTGCACCGGCCGATCGTGTTCGGCCAAATCCATGGCGGCTGCGCCCAGGGCATCGGCCAGGCGCTGCTGGAGGAGAATGTCTACGACCGCGAATCAGGCCAGCTCCTCACCGGTTCGTTCATGGACTATGCCATGCCGCGCGCCGACACTTTCCCGGACTTCTCCAACACGCTCGACGATACGGTCCCCGCGCAGGGCAACCCGCTCGGCGTCAAGGGTGTGGGCGAATCGGGCACGGTGGGCTCGACGCCGACGGTCATGAACGCGATCATGGATGCGCTCTGGCCGCTCGGCGTGCGCAACCTGCAGATGCCCGCGACGCCGCAGCGCGTGTGGCAGGCGATCCAGGGCGTGCGAAAGTAGCGTTCATGTTCCTCGCCCCTGCCCGGGGGAGAGGCTAGGAGAGGGGGCCGCGAAGGCTCGTGCAACGACAATGAAGAAGCGCATCTTCGGCCTGATCTCGACGCTGATCGGGATCGTGTTTGCACTGGCGATCATCGAGGGCGGCGCCACGTTGTGGCTCATGCTCGAGGACGGCCACTACACGCCGGCGGCGCAACTCTACGAGCGTGCCCAGAACACGTACGTTCGCGACATGACCAAGGGCTCCAGCTGCCGCTACGTCGACACGCTCTATCCGCACCCCTATGTCGCCTTCGTCCATCACGGCAACCCGCCGTGCGGACTGTCCAACGTCAACAACATCGGCCTGCTGAACGCCGACTTCCCGACCGAGAAGCGCACCGACCGTTACACGATCCTGGTGGTCGGCGGTTCCGTCGCCTCGCAACTCGTGCAGGAGCAGCCGCCGCCGGCGCGGCACTATCTCGAGGAGGAGCTGAACAAGCGCTACGTGAGCCCCAACGGCAAGCCGTTCCTGGTGCTGAACGGCGGCGATGGCGCATGGAAGGAGCCGCAATCCTTCATCCTGTTCGCGATGTATGCGAGCTCGGTCGATGCGGTGGTAGCGCTCGACGGCTACAACGAGCACTACCTGTTCCGTTCCTTCACCGAGGAGCGGCTGGAGCGGCCGCTCAGCAACTTCCTCGACGTCAATCCTTTCGTCGCCGACGAGAATTTCGGCGACGCCGCGATCGGCTGGGTGATCGGCCGTGTCGCGGGAGTGCTGTCGCACACCCCGATCCTGGACAATAGCCACGCCGCCTACATGATCGTGCGCGGCATCGAGGCAGTCGCCAAAGGCCAGGACGTCTTTGAGGGCGGCAAGAAGAAGAAGACGACGCTCAACAGCATTTTCGCCCTGCCGGACGACATCAAGGGCAACGGCGAGAAGGTGTTCCAGACCCAGCTCGGCCTCTATCAGAAATACGAACGCGCGATCGAGGCGGTGGCGAAGGACAACGGTGTCAAGACTGCCTATTTCCTGCAGCCGGTGCCGAGCTGGGGCAAAGAGCTGACTGATGAGGAGAAGCGCGTGGCCGGCGGCGATCTCGTCGATCCCGCCTTCTATCGCCGCATCGTCGAGGGAATGATGACGCTGCGCGAGCGCGGGCTTGCGATGTTCGACCTGGGCGACATCTTCAAGGACGAGAAGGGCACGATCTACGCCGACTACATCCATTGCTATCGCGATTCGAGCCCGACCAAGGAGAGCCGCGGCTACACCATCATGGCCGAGCGAGTCGCCAAGGATCTTGCGCAGACCTGGGGACTTGCGTCGAAGCCCGGCGGCCAGTGATCGGCGCCAGTGGTCCGTGATTGTACCGTTACAAATTGGTACAAATTTTCGGGCACCGTGACATGCACGTTACAGGGCGTTGGCATATAGATCGTTCGTGACGGCAGGGAGGGGTCCCGGTCGTTACAGCGTACTGTATGGGTTTGGCGTGGGTTTTGCCCGGCCGTTGGGCGGGGCAGGGTGTCGGCTTAAAGGGGCGACGGGGGTTGCTCCAAGGCCGATTGGGAACAAACTTGGGGTGCTCATCATGACGACTTTTGCTCGCATCAATGCTTTTGTGCGTTCGCTTGCCGCCGATCAGGCCGGTATGTCCTCGATGAATTTCGCGGTCGCGGTCGGTCTGTCTTCGTCGGCGATGCTGATCCTGGTCCGCGTCGGCGCCGTTGCCGCGACGATGGCGCAGTAAGCTCACGTTCTTCCGGACCGCGAGCCGGAAGCTCGCGGTCCGGAAGATATGAGGTGTCGCCAGCGGCAGTAGCGTCCAGGCGGGAAATGGGGCAGTCTCTGCCTCAACAAGGAACCTGTCCCGTGTCGCGTGTCGACCGCGCCTCTGGCGCCTCCATCCCTCATCCGCCATCCATCGACCGCATGGCCAACTGGCCGGCGCTCGCGCTCCTGATCGAGCGCGTCGGCCGACCAATGGTCGTGGAGACCCTGCGCGCCTGGGCTGAGGCGAAGCGCGGTGCGCCCGACGTCGCCGATCTCGATGCCTGTGCCCGCTGGTGCGGCGAGCGGCTTGCAGGCCTCGCCCAGCCGTCGCAGCGGCGCGTCTTCAACCTTACCGGCACGGTACTGCACACCAATCTCGGCCGCGCGCTGCTTGCTGAGGAGGCGATCGAGGCGGCGGTTGCCGCCATGCGCTCGCCCACGACCCTGGAGTATGACCTTTCGGATGCGGGCCGCGGCGAGCGTGACGACCACATCGCGCCCTGGCTCTGCCGGCTGACGGGCGCGGAAGCCGCGACCGCGGTCAACAACAATGCCGGCGCCGTGCTGCTGGCGCTCAATGCGCTTGCTGCCGGTCGAGAAGTGATCGTCTCGCGCGGCGAGCTGATCGAGATCGGCGGCGCCTTCCGCATCCCCGACATCATGGCGCGCGCCGGCTGCCGGCTGGTCGAGGTCGGCACCACCAACCGCACGCACCTGCGTGATTACGCCAATGCGATCGGGCCCGACACGGCCGCGATCATGAAGGTGCACCCCTCGAATTATGCCGTGCAGGGCTTCACCAAATCGGTGAGCGCCGCCGAGCTGGTGCCGCTGGCGCGCGCGAAGGGCCTGCCGGTGATCGAGGATCTGGGCAGCGGTACGCTGGTCGATCTCGAGACCTGGGGCCTGCCGCACGAACCCACCGCGCGCGAGGCGATCGTGGCCGGCATCGATGTCGTGACCTTCTCCGGTGACAAGCTTTTGGGTGGGCCGCAGGCGGGGCTGCTGGTCGGGCGCCGCAACCTGATCGAGCGCATCGCCAAGAACCCGATGAAGCGCGCGCTGCGGCTCGACAAGGTGCGGCTGGCAGCGCTCGAGGCAACCCTGCGCCTCTACGCCGATCCCGAACGCCTGGCCAGGCGCCTGCCAACCATCCGCGCGCTCGCGCGGTCCGAGATGGAGATTCAGGCGCAGGCCGAGCGCGTGCTGCCGAAACTTGCGGCGGTGCTGGGCGCGGAGTGGAAGGCCGGACTGAAGCCGGTGCGCGGCCAGATCGGCTCGGGCGCGCTGCCGGTCGATCTCCTGCCGTCGGTTGCGCTCGCTGTGACGGGCCGCAGCCTCGACAAGCTTGCCTCGGCGTTCCGCCGACTGCCAATCCCGGTGATCGGCCGCATCGAGGACGACACGCTGCTGTTCGACCTCCGCACGCTGGACGATGAAGCAGCTTTCGTGGCGCAGCTTCCGGAGCTCATTTCTTCCAGACCGCGAGCTTCCAGCTCGCTCATGAACATGAGCGCGCAGGATGCGCGCGGTCCAAAGACATGATCGTCGGCACGGCGGGGCATATCGATCACGGCAAGACGGCGCTCGTGAAAGCGCTGACCGGCGTCGATGCCGATCGCTTGAAGGAGGAGAAGGCGCGCGGCATCACCATCGACCTCGGCTATGCCTACTCGGACCTGGGCGACGGCCGACAGCTCGGCTTCGTCGACGTGCCGGGCCACGAGCGCTTCGTGCACAACATGCTAGCCGGCGCGACCGGTATCGATGCGGCGCTGTTGGTCGTCTCGGCGGCCGAGGGCATCAAGCCGCAGACTGTCGAGCATCTGCAAATCGTCGATCTGCTGGGGCTCGATCGCGGCTTGGTCGCGCTCACCAAGGCCGACCTCGCGGACGACGACCAGCTCCTCGAACGCATGGCGGAGATCGAATCGCTGCTGAGCGGCACGGCACTCGCCGGTTCGGAGATCGTGCCGGTTTCCGCTCTGACAGGGCAGGGCGTGGACGAGCTCAAGGCCAAGCTCCTGGTGATGGGCGAAAGCGCCAAGGGCACGACCGGCTTCGCGCGGCTCGCGGTCGATCGGTGCTTCGTGCTGCCCGGCGCGGGCGTGGTCGTGACGGGCACAGTGCATGCCGGCGAGATCCGCGTCGACGATCGGTTGCTGCTCACGCCCTCGGGGCTGGAGGCACGCGTGCGTTCGCTGCATGCACAGAACCGGCCGGCCGAGGTCGGTCGTGCGGGCGAGCGCTGCGCCCTCAACCTCAGCGGGCCGAAGCTTTCCAAGGAGGCCGTGCGGCGCGGCGACTGGGTGGTGAGCCCGGAGCTGCATCAGCCCTCCGACCGGCTCGACGTGCGGCTGAAGCTTTTGGGCTCCGAGCCGCAGCAGTTGAAGCACTGGTCTCCCGTGCATGTGCATCTGGGCGCGGCGCACGTGATGGGCCGCGTGGCGCTCCTGCAGGGTGATCGCATGGCGCCCGGCGAAACGGCGCTGGCGCAGCTCGTGCTTGAGGAGAAGGTGGGCGCCATCGCGGGTGACCGCGCGATCCTGCGAGACCCGTCGGCCACGCGCACCATGGCGGGCGCCGAGGTGATCGATCCGTTCGGTCCGCCGCGCAATCGCCGCACGCCGCGCCGGCTGGCCGAGCTTGGCGCTCTCGCGACATCAGGCACGGGCTTTCTTGCCAAGTTGCTGGCGCTCGATGCAGGCCACGTCGACCTCGCACGGCTTTCGCTCGCGCATAATCTGCATCAGGCCGAGGTCGATCGGCTGCTGGGTGAGGCGGGCGGCGTGCGCGTGCAGGGCTTCGGTTTTCTCGAGAGCACGCTCGACGCGGCGCGGCGCGACATCGCCGACACGCTCGCCGCCTTTCACAAGAGCAATGCCGACGCGCCAGGCCTGCAGCCCGAGCGGCTGCGCGTTGCGCTCAAGCAACGTTGGCCGGCGCGCGCTTTCCAGGCGCTGCTTGAGCGCGAAGTGGCGGCCAAGACGGTGGCGATCGACGGCGGCTTTGCGCGCCTGCCGGGCCACTCGCTGAAGCTCGGCGCGCGCGACGAGGCACTGTGGAAGAAGATGTCGGCCGATCTCACGCGCGAGCGCTTCCGTCCGCCACGCGTGCGCGACTTCGCGCAGGCCTATGGCGAGCCTGAGCCCAACGTGCGCAAGGTGCTGCGCCAGCTCGCGCGGCTGGGCCGCGTCGTCGAGGTGGCGCCCGACCAGTTCTTCCTGCGCCCGGTGGTGGCCGAGATGATCGCCGTCGCCCACGAGTTGGGGGCCGACTTCACCGCCGCGCAGTTCCGCGATCGCCTCGACAACGGCCGCAAGGTGGCGATCCAGATCCTCGAATTCTTCGACCGCCACGGCATCACGCTCCGCCGCGGCGACCTCCGCCGCACGGTGCCGGCCAAGCTCCAGCAATACGGCCCGCCGCCGGAATGAGGAAGGATCCCTCGGCTTCGCCTCGGGATGACACCCATTGTTCGACGCACGCCTTGCGCCAAACCAAAATTGTCATCCCGAGGCGAAGCCGAGGGACCTTTCTTTCGTCTTTCCGATGAGTAATATCCGCCGCGGAGGGGAAGCGCTCCCGGTGGGGCGGCTGGCCTTCAAAGCCAGAGAGGGTCGCCAGACGGCTCTTAGTGGGTTCGACTCCCACTCTCTTCCGCCAATTCCCATCCGAAGCGGCGTATCAATCCATGGCGTTCCCGAGGCGTGAAAGCCGGATCGGATCGCAAATGATGATGCTGTCATCATCATCGAGCTCGATAAGCCGTTGCTTTCTAAGCTTGGTGAAGGCGCGACTGATCGTTTCCGTTCTGAGGCCGAGATATTCGGACACATCGCTTCTCTTCATCGGCATGACGAGCGGCCGGACCTGGAAGCCATGCTCGCTATACGCCCTGGCCAACATCGAGAGGAAACTGGCGAGCCTTTCGGTCGACGTGAGCTGTCCTACGATCGTCAGATGCTGCCGGACGCGCTCCAACTTTTCCTGCAAAAGTGTCGCCATCGCGTCAGCGACATCGGGATTGCGATGGATGAAAGCATTGAAGCGTGACCGGTCGAATGCGCATGCCGTGACCGGCGTGATCGCCTCGCCGTCATAGACGTATTGCCCATTTATCTGCGTATAGCCGCAGATATCGCCAGGAAAGACCAAGGCGATGATCTGCCGGCGCCCATCGGGCAACCCCTTCGATACGGCTACGATTCCAGAAATGATCTTGAACAATGGGCCGGCAGGAGAGCCTGCACGGAACAAAAACTGGCGCGGCTCCCACTTGCTCTGGTGGCCAAGCTGGAACAGTTCTTTTTGTCGATCGTACTCGAGCGGTTTGCAGACATTTTTTGCTTTGGCCGGACAGGTGAGACACGGCAACGGCTTTGCGATGCCCCGGCCGGTTATCACCGATGGAGGCCGTAAAGGCTGCGGCGCACTGTGAAGAACGAGCAACGCCACTCGTGAAGCTGCACTCACCCCCATTGAGCGCGTCCTCCAAGGTCGTAGTGGGAACCCTAGTGCACTAGGGATGAAGAATCACCTGTCGAATTTGCGTCGCTGGACTTAAATCAACCGCATACAGCGCGCGGGCAGCTCAATTGACTGCAAAAATAGCAGCCGCGCTGCGGGAATTCGTTAATCTGGAGCCTTGGTTCCCGATCGGGCGGTGATAGTTCCCCTTGCGGACGGCAGTCCCAAGGTCACTCGGGAAGTGAGGCTGTCGCATATAGGCCCAGCAACATGGGCGAAGGCTGCACCGACGGGCCGAACGTTGCGCCAAAGATCCTTGCTATTTGCCCCGACCGATAGATCGAACTCAGTTGTCGGTCGACGGCTAGGCGGAACTCCTCGTCGCCTCGCCGCATGGCGAGAGCGTAGGGTTCCACGCTCAGGTAAGTGTCTGCCATGAGCAGATTGCCTGGTGTCTTCGCGCTCATGAGCAGAAAAGTGAGGATGCCTCGGTCGCCGAAGTAGGCGGCAACGGTTCCCTTTTCGACGGCATCAAGTCCTTCCTGATGCGTTTTTGCCGGAACAACCTCTGCGTTGACCTTCTTCGCGGTCAAAGCACGTCGGAGTTCGGCTTCCGTCGTCGTGCCCGCCAGGACCCCGACCTTCCTGGTGTCGAGGCTCTGGAGATCTTTCGGACCGTTCGGCTGGATGATGAAGCTGGCGCCGTCCACGAACGTCGGGATGGAGAAGCTGACTGTCTCACGTCGCTTCAGTGTCTGCGTAGTGGCCTCGCACAACAGATCTGCCTTGTTGTTTACGATTGCGTCAAAGCGATCAGTAGAGGTGACTGGAACGTACGCTTCCTTGATGTCGATCCCGAGCTGTTTCCCAATTCCGGTGGCAACCGCACGACAGAGGTCGACGATGAAACCGGCGGGCGCAGCGGCGTTGCTCGCCGTGTAGGAAAAGGGCGGGGCATCCTGTCGGTAGGCGAGACGCAAGGTGCCACTTCCCCGTACGTCATCGAGAGTGCCCGCCGCAGCGACCCCCGCTTGAAGCGTTGCTGCCACCAAGACCACGGTGCTTACTGCTCTTGCGATCGCCACCATTGCTGACCTTCGATTTTGAGAGAGAAGGATGCCGTCGATGTGAGCTCTCGGCGCTCGTCCTGCCATCACGGCGGTTCAACAATGGCACAGATACCGTGGTGATCCGGCGACCTCCTTGACAATAGTCAATTCCGGACAACGACCGTTGTTCTAGATATCTAGGCGGGAATCCACGGAACCGGAAAATCAATGAGCCCGCGCGGGAAGGAAGGCGATTCCAAATCGACCGCTGGATTGCATCGGCGTTACATGGTCGTTCTGTCTCTTGTAGCCCTTGGTGTCGCGGCAGCACGCCAATCGTGGGCACAGGGGGACAAGAAGCCGTTTTCGCCGGAGGAGCTCGACCAGATACTGGCGCCGATTGCACTCTATCAGGACGCGTTGCTGTCCCAGGTCTTGATGGCCGCGTCCTATCCGTTGGAAGTGGTCGAGGCGGCACGTTGGTCGCAAGCAAACCCCGCATTGAAGGGCGACGCCGCAGTAGCGGCGGTGAAGGACAAAAATTGGGATGTCAGTGTCAAGTCGCTGGTCGCGTTCCCGCCGGTACTGTCGCAGATGAACGATCATCTCGATTGGACGCAAAAGCTCGGTGACGCAATGATCGAGCAACAGCAAGATGTAGCTGATTCGATCCAACGGCTGCGCGCGCGTGCGGCCGATGCCGGCAACCTGCAGACCACCAAAGAGCAAGCGGTCAAGACCGAGACCTCTTCTGGAGGCGAACGCATTATTGTCATCGAGCAGGCAAATCCGCAGGTCGTCTATGTGCCGTCCTACAATCCAAGCTGGGCTTACGGGACCTGGCCCTATCCAGCCTATCCACCGGTCTACTATCCATTCGGTGGCGCGCTCGCGACCGGCTTCATGTGGGGCCTTGGCTTCGCCGCTGCGGGCGCGATCTTTGGCGGTTGGAACTGGGGGTATGGTGGCGGCAACAGTTATGTAAACGTCAACGCGAACCGCGCCGTGAACATCGACCGCAACTTCAACCGCGCCAATGTCGGCTCGGGCAACCGCTGGCAACACGACGCGGGACATCGTCGGGGTGTCGCCTATCGTGATTCTTCCACCCGTCAGAAATACGGTCAGTCGCGGCCTGGCGCCGAACAGCGGCAGCAGTTCCGGGGACGATCCGATCAAGCATCACGGCCAGGTAATGTCGCCAACGCGCGGCCCGGGCCGGGAGGCGCGGGCGGTGGGCGGCCGGGTCAGGGCAATGTCCGCGGCGGCCAGAACGCGGGCAATGCGCAGCAGCGCCGCGGCAATCAAGGCGGCCAGCGACAGGGGGGTGGCTTCAGCGGCGTCAATCGTGGTCAGCAGGTCAATCGGGAGGCAAACCGTGGCCGGGCGCAGCAGGGGAGGGCATCGTCGCATCGGTCAGGCGGCGGAGGGCGCCCTAGTGGTGGAGGTGGGCGTCCTGGCGGTGGTGGCGGTCGACCGGGAGGACGGCGATGAGCACCGAATTCTTGCGCGGACTTGCGGTCCTGGCCTTGGGGTTTTGGCTTTCCATGAGTGCCGCGGCGCAAGCACCGACTTCGTTGAAGAGCTTTCCCACCGCCGAGGCGGCGGCCGATGCGCTGACCGACGCCATCCGGCGCGACGACGACAACGCTGTCGCGGCGATACTGGGCTCAGGCTGGCACGACTTTTTGCCGGGTTCGGATCGAGACGACGACGAGGTGCGCGCCAAGTTCCTCAAGGCATGGGATGAGAGCCACAAGATCGTGCCTGAAGGCGACGACAAGGCTCTGGTCGCAGTTGGCACGACGGGCTGGATTTCGCCCGTTCCCATCGTGAGGCAGGGTGGCGAATGGCGCTACGATGCCCAGGCCGGCGAAAAGGAGATCCAGGCGCGGCTCATCGGCCGAAACGAGCTGTTCGTCATTCAGACGCTGCTCGCTATCGTCGATGCGCAACGCGACTATGTCTCTCTGGATCCGACGAAGGCCGGCGTTCCGGTGTATGCACGCCGATTGCTGAGCTCGCCTGGACATAAAGATGGCCTGTACTGGGAGAGCAAACCGGGCGAACCAGAGAGCCCGCTCGGACCCTTGGTGGCCAAGGCCCAGCCAGGCGAACTGAACGCCGATGACTATCACGGCTACCGTTTCCGTCTCCTCTATAGGCAGGGCCCGGACGCGCCCGGCGGCGCATACGATTACCTGGTCAAGGGCCGCATGATGGGTGGATTCGCCGTTTTGGCCTGGCCCGTCAGATATGACGAGACGGGTGTCATGACCTTCATGGTGAGCCAGAGCGGCGACGTCTACGAACAGGACCTGGGCCCGTCTACCGCCGAACGGGCGGCTGGCATTGCTTCGTTCAATCCCGATAAAGGATGGGAGAAGGCCGATATGACGCCTTAGAGGCGGGCATCGAGCGCCCTTGGCATGGAAGCATGTGACCTGTCCCGGATTATCTGCAGTCACGTTTTGGTAAAGCTCGCCGATCCTCGAAAGGTTGTGCCTCGTGTATAGACACCCGTCAGCTGGTTGCCGGTCCTCGCCAGTTCATATTTTCCTCCCAAAGCAGACTCGATGCTCAATGTTGAACCGGAGACAATGCCAAGACTGGTGTTCTTTGCGGAATCGGCTTTGTCTCCAAATGTCGAGACGAACGACTTGAGGGAGAACTCCATTTGGCCTTCGATCTGCCCGTTTGATTTGACGGCTGCGATGACCAGACGCGCCTCGCCAATGCCTTCGATCTGACCTTTCCATTCGCCAATGAATGCGGATGCGCCCTGCTGCGTATGAGCCGGGGTGATGCTGAGAAACAGCGTGAGGAGAGCGGCCAGAAATTTCCTGCGCATCGGAAAGGCACCCTCCCGGGTTTGGAGCAAGCCGGTGGCCCCTGACTAGTGACAATGCATCGCTTTACCAACGCGATCCTGTCCCACAGCGAGAGAGATACCGGCTGTTCGTGCAGGCCTTGATGGCCACGCGTTTGCAAGCAGTGCCGCCAAAGCCTGAAAGTCCAATCAGGGCTTGCGCATTATTTGCGCGAACAGGAACTCGGCTTTTACGGCCGTCAGTTTATCTCCGGGTTTCACTCTTGGGAGAGATGCGCGCCCTTCCTGTGTGCGCACATCGAAGGTCAAGACTTGTCCGCCGGATGGCTGGACAAGCGAGATCGTATTGTTCGCGATGTCGGTCCTTACCACGGTCCAGGTGGATACGTCATAAGTCGCGACAAACCCGGCCGGCATCTCGTTGGCTCGTGAAGCAGCCATGGCGGCCACTTCTCGATTGGCTGGGGTGGCTGTCCCAGGCGCCGAAAGAACAAAGCTCAATCTCTCGTCCAGCGTCGCTTCGACGCGATCGCCCACCTTGACCAGATCGAGGCCTCCAACTCCCTCACTGACCCGGCCGCTAACGATTTTGCCGTTGGTCAGCTTCACCGTAACCTGGCGTGCCCGTGGATCGACTGCAGTAATCTGGCCTTCCGCCACGACACTGGTTGTCATCGTTATGCCGGCAATCGGCGACGCGGTGGAAGAACCTTGGGCCCAACCGGGGAATGCGGAGGCTAGCAGCAAGCCGGCTGCGGCCACCGCTGAATGGACAGGTCTCATTGACTACTCCTTCACCTGGAAATGGTACTGCTCGGGACGCTTCGTCCCACAATCTGCGGTCTCGCTTGTTACCGTTTTGCGAGATTGGCCTTCTCCGCCACGATCGCCCGGTCGATCACCGTGAACAGGTAGGCTTCGGGAGCAAGCGTGCAGCCGCCGCGGACCAGCATGCCGAGCTGGCCTCCCCGTTCATCGGTCGGAAGGGTGACGCCTCGGTAACGCGCGGCATGCTCGGCCAGGAAGATCGCAAGCTGTCGCCGTGCATCGGGCTGCATGGCCTGCGCCTCTCGACAGGTCACATAGGCGGCCTGATCGAAGGTCAACCGCCCGCCTTGGGCGCTGGCTCCGATCGGCAGAAGGAGAAGGATGGCCGCCGCAAGGAAGCTCTTGGCTGACATGCTACATTGCCTCCGCTGGATTCATTTGTCGCCGATGGCGCTGCCGCCGAGGTAACCGACGGCACCGCCGATCAGACCGGCACCTACGACCTGGCCAAAGCTGCCGCCGGTCACGAGGCCGATGCCTGTACCGGCCGCCGCACCGACCGCTGCACCCTTTTCGCCTGACGTCATTGGCCGATCGCAGGCGGCCGTGACGCTCATGAGTCCGATCAATACGATTGCGATCGTCTTGGTCATGTTTCCCTCATTCTACATTCGCCCCCTTCGGGAGGTCGGTGCGTCCGCTTTGAAGCATCGTCGAAAGGAACTGAAGGGTTTCCACAGTGTGCCGCCACCAAAAATTGGTAGCGCATCGGTTGGTCGCCCTCCTTGACAATAGTCAATCAGCGCTTCCTGCTCGGGATACCGCCTCTTGATCGGACGCAGGTTTGTCGAAGGGCGTTATTGAGCTATTGGCAAGGGAATGGAAGCTTTCACATCAACGTATGCGATCGCGACCTGCGGGATCGGCGGCGGCGCTGAATGAAGGCGAGCATCAACAGGATCAGGGGGACGCCGAAGAACGCGACAACGTCCCAGAGGCTAATATAATCAACTAGATCAGCAATCGCGGGGTCGCCCATGTTGCCAATTCTCCCTCGGCGACATTGTAGGACTGCCGCGCGGGGCAAGGCCATGCGTTTGATCAATCAGGCGGCGCAAGTCGGATAATCGGCTGCCAAATTGGGACCGTTTTGACTTTAGTCATGAACTGCGGTCGGTTCATTCGATAGCTTCGAACATTCGGATCGGCAGGGATTAGCGGCTCTTGATATTACCGATGGGCGAGTCATTGGATGCCGTGCGACGCTCGTCCCGAGGGATGCGGCGTCGATTGGTGATGACGGGGATGGCATCGGTCGCGCTTGGGGGATGCGGCGCGCCATCTCGATTGGCCTCTCTGCCTGAGAGATTGCGAGGCACTTCGACTTTCTACGGCCTGCCCGGCGATACGCGCGTGGTTCTCGATGGCACCGATGACGCCCTCATGGGCCGCATAGCGGTCGAAGCGTTGCAACGCGAACTGGCCTATGACGAGCGTACGGGCATCAAACTGACGGACACGGCAGACTACCTGGCCATTTCAGGTGGCGGTGAGAATGGTGCTTATGGGGCGGGCATCCTGACGGCCTGGACGGAAACGGGCTCCCGGCCGACGTTCAAGGCGGTGACAGGCGTCAGCACAGGCGCATTGATTGCGCCGTTTGCTTTTCTTGGACCGTCCTACGATGCGCAGCTGGAGCGCTTTTATACCACTATTGAACAAAGCGATGTGATGATATCGCGGGGGTTGATCACCGCCGTCTTGAGCGATTCGATGTACGATCCCTCGCCGTTGTTGCGGACGATCCGGAGCGTGATAACGCCGGATACGGTGGCGGCGATCGGCCGTGAATATTCGGAAAAGGGACGCCTGTTCTTTGTTTCCACGGCGAACCTGGATGTTCCGGTCGGTGTCTTGTGGAACATCGGCAGCATCGCGGCGAGCGGCAACCGGGACGCTCCTGAGCTGATTGCCAAGATCCTGCTCGCATCGGCTTCGATTCCAGGCGCCTTTCCGCCTGTCATGATTGACGCGAGTGCGGGCACCGAACATTTCCAGGAGATGCATGTTGACGGCGGCACCGTAGCGCAGGTCGTTTTCTATCCGCCGTCCTTTAGCGGCAAGGAGTTGTTGCCCAGCACAGGTGACAATGCCGACTACCTGGGGCGGGTCATTCTGAAACGCAAACGTCGGCTCTATGTGATTCGTAATTCACGGCCCGGGTCCGATCTCGAGACCGTCGACCGGAGCACGCTGAAGATCGCTGGCCGTGCCATTTCCACGTTGATCAGCACGCAAGGCATAGGCGATCTCTATCAGCTCTACACGATCGCTCAACGTGACCACATCGATTACAACGTGACCTACATACCGGCGAGCTTCTCCGAAAAGCTGCGCCAGCCCTTCGATCGACAGTACATGAACAAGCTCTACCAACTCGGGCGCGAGACAATGAAGGCGGGCCGCGCCTGGTCCAAGCATCCGCCGGGCTATGATCCCACGCCACTCAGTCAAGTACGTGCGCCAACGGCTACATAGCCCGCCGACTATCGGAATAGCGATCGTGCCGGAGGCCCATATTGTGGGCGATTCCGCCGAAGCGCTCGATCGTCACTTGATGGCAAGCCGCACACAGTAGCTTGCATGCCAAGGCAGCTCTGCCTCTCCGAAGGCCCGGCGGGCGGCATCACGCAGTCCGGTCAATCCGACTTCATCTTCGGTCAGTCCAAGGTCGAGCACCGGCGGCACGAGTCTCAGTGTCAGCGCAAATCCCACCCATCGTTCCGCCGAGCATGGCTCGCGCTGATGAAGGAACGTCTCCCTCACATATCGGAAGTGACCGCTGTCGCGCAGTCGATCGAGATGGCCGGCTTTGTCCCACTGCTGCTGCTTGCTCTCGATTCCATGATGAAGGCGCAGCTCGCCGATCCGGTCGATGAACGCAAGGAACGCGTTCTCGGCTTCCCAGTGAACGACCGGTGGATAGTCATAGTCGTATGCCGCAAACAAACCGCCCGGACGCAGGATGCGCGCGACTTCGGCGAGGGTCGTCTCGGGCTCCATGTGATGTAGCGACTGCGCGCAGGTGACGATGTCTGCAGTACCGCTGGCGAGTTCGGTTGCTTGCGCCACGCCGGCCTTGAACGTGACATTCGACGACGTGTTGTTGGCGACGGCGAGCTTGCGCATCTCATCGAGTGGCTCAATGCCAATCACCTTGTCGGCATGAGCGCCCCATTGAAGGGTGGATAGGCCGGTACCGCTGCCGAGATCGACGACGAGGCGTGGCCGCGGACTCAAGGCCAACTGCGTCAGCAGATTGATGATCTCGGAAGGAGGCCTGGGACGGCAGGCATCATACGCGGTCGCAAAGCCGGTCCGGCTGTATCCGGTATGGCGCGCGTTCGCCAAGGGGTCGATCCGTCCCTCAGTCACGTTCATTCACCCTTCGACATCCCGAATCTCGCAGGGAGGATGTTACACAAAGAACGGAGAGAGCGCTCATCATCGGCGCTGCCGTGTCCAACATTTCCCAGCAGCGCGTCTGCAGTGTGAGAATCGCCAAGCTGCCTGGCTCCGGAATGCACTGATCGACGCAACGCTTCTGTTCGTTCGGCGTTCCTTCACGCAATGACAAAGTAGGCGGAGTTGCCGATGCGTATTGCGTCCGGCCGCATTCCCGCGATTGATACACTTCGTGGCTTGGCGGCTCTTATTATTATCTTCTGGCATTACCCATTCTTTTTTGGTCCGAAGCCACTGCCATCGACGTTTGCGCCGTTCTACACGAACGGACAGGCTGCCGTGGATGTCTTCTTCGTCATCTCAGGCTTCATCCTGAGCTACGTCTATCTCAGCCGCATCTCGGATGTGTCTGATGCGTGGCGCTACGTCGTGAAGCGCATCGCTCGCCTGTATCCGCTCCACTTCGTGACGCTGATCGTCGTCGGCGCAATCTTCCTGGGGCTCTGGTTCATTCATGGCCACGAGGCGTACGTATACTCCAACAGAAATCCCTATCACTTCGTGTTGAATCTCCTGTTGCTCCAACACGTCGGGCTGCAACAGGGGTGGTCCTTCAACGGCCCGTCATGGAGCATATCGACCGAGTTCTGGATCAACGTCGCCTTCGTTGTCGGCCTGCTGCTCGTCAAACCACGGCGTCAGCTTGTTCTATCCCTCCTGGTCGTTGCCCTGTGCACCTGGGCGATCACTCACTGGGGGCAAACGTGGCGTGGCGGACCGATGTGGGGCGGATGGTTCGAGCACAATCTCGCGCGAACGGCGTGTGGCTTCTACGCCGGAGTCGCGGTGTACATGCTGTGGCGAAGCGTTCCCGGATTGCCGGCCCTGGGAGAACTCGCCCTGGTTCTCGGCGTCGGATTGTTCCTCTACTTGATCAGCCTGGAACCGGATGGCCCGCACGAGATGCTGTTTGGTGCACTGCTCACACTCGTTGCCGCGCCACTGATGGTGTTCGGCACCGCGACGTCCGCGCTCCTCAACGCCGTGTGCTCATCCACTTTTGGCAAGTGGATCGGAGACATCTCCTACTCGATATATATGTGGCACTTTCCGGTGGCGGCGTTTCTTGTTCTGCTTGGGGCCAGAAGCGCCTTTGCAAGCCACACCTGGTTGGCGGCGGTCTATGTCGCGATCGTGCTGATCGTGGCCACCGTGTCCTACCACTATCTCGAGGTGCCAGCGCGTGACTGGATTGTCGGACGCTTTACGAAGCGCTCGACATTGGTGGCCAACGCAAATTCCTAATTCGCCAACCACTCTCCCACCTGCCCATCGAAGAGCGTTCACGTAGCGCCAGCGGGCTGCGAGGCCAGCAGCTCCTCGACGCCGCCCAGAATGGTGCCGGGCGCACCGGCGCCAGCCTGGATGACGGTCAGCACCGCAGATATCGGGCGGCGGAGGGAGCGTTCCCTGCCAGCCCACGAGGGCCCTGGCACACGGTCATGCGGCAAGTTGTAGCCTTTGGGGATCAGCCGAGGGGTCGTCAAAGCAACCAGAATGCGTGCCGAATCCGTCGGGCAATCCATGCAAGCGGTTGCCGGGTAGGGCAGCCTTCGGCTATCACACAAGAAAAGGCGATCCAGGCAAGAAAAATTGGGTTGCCGACAGGGAAGGAAGCGACCATGGCGGGAGGCGACGGCACTGGGCCTGTCCTGGGTCAAGCTCTGGAATCCGGCCGTATCACGACCGGCTGACCGGCGCGCCCGATGAACATTTCCGAACCTTTCATCCGCCGGCCGATCGCGACGTCGCTGTTGATGTTGGGGGTGCTGGTGTTCGGCGTCGGGGCCTACACTCTGTTGCCGGTAGCAGCGGTGCCCAATGTCGACTTCCCGACGATCACCGTAACCGCGCAATATCCGGGGGCCAATCCCAGCACGATGGCCTCGGCAGTCGCGACGCCGCTGGAACAGCAGCTCATCGCGATACCGGATCTGAGCGAGATGACGTCGTGGAGCGGCGTCGGCGTGACGTCAATCACATTGCAGTTCGACCTGAACCGCAATATCGATGCCGCTGCGGGCGACGTGCAGCAGGCGATCAGTGCGGCCAGCGGCCTGTTGCCCAAGGATATGCCGACCCCACCGACCTACCGCAAGGTGAACCCGGCCAACTTTGCCATCCTGATATACGCTATCCATTCCGACGAGCTGCCGCCTTACAAGGTCGACGAATACGCAACCAACGTCATCGCCGACCAGCTATCGACCGAGCCCGGAGTCGGGCAGGTCTCCGTCTTCGGCTCGAAGCCTTACGCCGCCCGCGTCCAGGTCAACCCAGCGGCTCTTGCGATCAAGGGGCTGGGGCTTGAAGACGTCCGCAACGCGCTCGTCGCGGCGAGCGTCAACCGGCCGAAGGGCGCAATCGAGACCTCGGATCAATCGATCGCGCTCGATACCAACGACCAGCTGTACAACGCCGAGCAGTACCGCAACGTCATCATCGCCTACAGGAACGGCGCACCGGTCCGCATCAAGGATGTTGGCGATGTCATCGACTCGGTGCAGAACAACCGGCTTGTCTCATGGTTCGGCGACCAGCAATCCGAGGGCATCGCCATCGTGAAGAAGCCCGGCGCCAACACCATCGACGTGGTCGACCGGATCATGGCATTGATGCCCAAGCTCGAGCAATCACTGCCGCCAGCGGTTCACGTTGACCTGATGTCAGACCGCTCGCAGACGACACGTGCCTCCATCGCCGATGTGCAATTCACGATGATGCTGACGATCGGCCTCGTCATCGTGGTGATCTTCTTGTTTTTGCGGACTGTGTGGGCGACGGTGATCCCAAGCTTGGCGGTGCCGCTGTCGCTGCTCGCGACTTTTGCCTTCATGTATGTCGGCGGCTACAGCATCGACAACATTTCGTTGATGGGCCTGACGATTTCGGTCGGCTTTATCGTCGACGATGCGATCGTCATGATCGAGAACATCGTGCGCTATATCGAGCAGGGCATGCGGCCGTTCGAGGCCGCGCTCAAAGGCGCCGGGCAGATCGGCTTTACGATTATTTCGATCACCTTTTCGCTGATAGCGGTGTTCATACCGTTGTTGTTCATGGGCGGCATCATTGGCCGGCTGTTCCGCGAATTTGCCGTGACGATCTCGGTCGCGGTCATCGCGTCGGCAGTCATATCGCTTACCCTGACGCCGGTGATGTGCGCACTGTTCCTGAGGCAGGAGGGATTGCACCCCAAAGGCCGCTTCAATCGCAGCTGCGAGCGCATCTTCGAGGCGGCGCTGCGCGCCTACGACCGCGGCCTGACTTTCATCTTCCGCCACCAATTGTCGGCACTGGTGGCGACACTCTTGCTGATGGTTGCCACCGGTTACCTTTACACCAGGATACCAAAGGGCTTTTTCCCTCAGCAGGATACCGGATTTATTTTCGGTGAGCTCGACGTTCGCGAAGACTCGTCAGTCGCCAAGACCGACAAGATCCGGCGGGAGGTCGTCGACATTGTCACGCATGATCCCGGCGCCCAGGGTGTCTTCTCCTATGCCGGCTCCACGCCATACAATCCCGCTGAGAACACGGCACGCATCTTCTGGGGATTGAAGCCCTATAGCGAACGCGCCGAGACTGCGGAGCAGATCATCCAGCGGCTGAGTAAAAAGATGGCCGACATAGAGGGTGCCAAGTTCTTCATGCAGGTGCCGCAGAACATTACCGTGGGCGGCCGGCTCTCCCGCACCCAGTACCAGTATACGCTGACCGACATCAACATCGACGAACTCAACCATTGGGCGCCCATCATCGAAGCCGGAATGAAGGAGTTGCCGGAGTTGCAACAGGTGGCGTCCGATCAGCAGATTGCCGCGGCGCACCTGGCCATCGACATCGACCGCGACGTCGCCGCTCGTCTCGGGTTGTCGGCCGATTTGATCGACCAGACCCTCTATGACGCCTTCGGACAGCGGCAGGTCGCGACGATCTACACCGCGACCAACCAATACAAAGTCGTGCTCGAGGTGCAACCGCAGTTCCAGAACGACCCGGACCTGCTGTCGAAAATTTACCTGCCGAGCCCCTCTGGTGCGCAGGTACCGCTGAGCACGATCGCCCATTTCACCCGCAAGACCGAGCCGCTGCTGCTCAGTCACCAAGGCATCTTTCCGGCGGTGACGCTGTCGTTCAATTTGGCGCCCGGAGCCTCGCTTGGCGAGGCGGTCAGCGCCATCCAGGCGATGACCGAGCGCCTGCACGTGCCGGCAACATTGAATACCTCGTTCGCGGGGACGGCACAGGCCTTCCAGGCCTCGCTGTCATCGATGCCGCTGCTGCTGGCCGCGGCGATCCTCGTCGTCTACATCGTCCTGGGCGTACTGTATGAAAGCTACATCCACCCGATCACGATCTTGTCGGCGCTGCCGTCGGCCGGCGTCGGCGCTCTGTTGATGTTGATGCTGTTGCATTACGAGCTGTCGGTGATCGCGATCGTTGGGATCATCCTGTTGATCGGTATCGTCAAAAAGAACGCGATCATGATGATCGACTTTGCGTTGCAGGCCGAGCGCATCGAAGGCAAGGGTCCGCAGGAGGCGATCCACGAAGCGTGTCTCTTGCGCTTTCGACCGATTATGATGACCACGTTTGCGGCGCTGTTCGGCGCAGTGCCGATCGCTTTCGGCACCGGCGGAGGCGCGGAACTGCGCCAGCCGCTGGGTATCGCGATCATCGGCGGTCTGCTGGTGTCGCAATGGCTGACGCTCTACACGACGCCCGTTATCTATCTCTACCTCGAACGGCTGTCCCGCTGGCTGGGTCGCGCTTACCGGCCATCGCGAGTGGCGGATGCGCTGGGGGGCGGCACACCGGCCAAGGAAGGGCGGGCGGCGGAGTGATGCCTGGCGCCGGGTGCCGTGGAGAATTCGGGCCAGAAGAGATCGCTGTGACTTCCACTCTCTCCTGCGCCAACTCTTCTCCCATTGAGGCATCTATCAAGGCGCCGTCGCCTCCCAACGGCAGGCTTCGTCGTTGGAGGTGACGAGCAGCCGCTTCGGTCTGACCGATAGGTCGGCCCGGATCTTGAACCGATACCCGCCGGCGTAGACATTCGGGGCGACGCGATCCAGGCCGTAGTGAACGCCGCCCGCCGTCAGGATCTCAGCCGTGTCGTTTTTGACGGTGAGGGTCATTGGGCGCGTCATGCTGGGGTCGCCCAGGATGCACCCGGTAACGCTGCCAGGCTGCACGGAGAGGGTGAACACCGTCACCGAATTGGGATCCATCGGCCCAGCCGTGTCGTTCTTTTGTGTGCACCCTATGACGAAAGTCGCGGCAGCGAGTGCGACAGCAGTTTTGATGTTGAGCATGGCAGTCTCCCCTAGGGACGTTTCGAGGTGGTCGATACGGAGATTGAACTGGGCGCGATCGCCGCTGTCGATCGCCGGCTTCTGTTGGTAGGGCATTTCGCCGGCAGAGAGGCGGATGCCAGGTCCGAGAAAGTTAGAACGGCCTTCTACTGCAGCATCTATCGGCGGAACTTTGCAAGCTATGCAGATTCGGCGAAATGAAAGACCGAGCAGCCTGCCACAGCATGCGGGTCATCGTGGCCGCGCGCATAAGCGAGATGCGGCAGGTGACTATGCAATTTGTGACACGTTTGGTTTTTATTGCGACGTGTGGTTGCATCGACCACAGTGATGCCGGTTCGCGTTCATTTGATGTTGTTGGTGTATGTGTGGTGGCGTTCTCAATGTTGGTAGGGGGCCAGCATGCCTGAGAGCCGTTTCTTCACCTTCGACGATCCTGATCGATTTAGATCGACGATCCGCGCGGGGACGTATGAGCTGTTCGTCAAATCCAAAGGTAACTTTCGCGCCGAACTAACGCGCATCGATCTGGAACGGCTTTGGATGCAGCGTGGTGACACCAACCTCTCATGGATCATGGCGGCGTCAGTAGATTTGAAACGCGCGCCGCTCCTATTCCTTGCCGACGCCGATCAGGCCTCGTTAAGGGAAGATGGAATGGAAGTGTCATCCGGAGAGATCGTTGTCTTCCGCCGGCAGGCGACTAATCACTCCTGGACGTCGGGTGCTTGCCGTCAGGCAACGATGTCTCTTACGCACGAAGATCTGGCTGAGGCGGGCGAGGCGATTGCCGGCCGCGAACTGACGGCGCCGCTGAATACATGTGTCGTCCGGCCAGCTCCCGTTGCGATGATGCACTTGACAGCATTGCACAAGGCCGCAGTAGAGCTTGCAAGGCGGTCACCAGGCACTCTCGCGAATCCAGGTATTGCGCACGCCCTGGAGCAAAAGCTTGTGCATGCCATGGTCACGTGCCTGAGCACAGATGCACCAGTCGAGAGGAGGTTCTGTGGCCTGCAACATTCCAGGGTGATCAATCGATTCGAGCGCTTTCTGGAAACCAAGCAATACCAGCCGGTATACTTGGCCGAGATCTGCGCTGCCATTGGCGCATCTGAGCGAACGCTTCGCACTTGTTGCCAAGAGCACTATGGCATGGGGCCGGTCCGCTATCTCTGGCTGCGACGGATGCATTTGGCACGTCGCGCACTCTTGCGGGCAGAGGCTGCCGGTTCGACCGTCACTACCATTGCAGCAGACCATGGCTTCTGGGAGTTCGGACGGTTCTCGGTCGAGTACCGCACTCTGTTTGGCGAATTGCCATCGGTGTCGTTGCATCGACCACCGGAGATGCTGCGTGAGCAGTGGACCTTGCAGTAAAACGATGGGGCTTTGATTCGTAAAATAAGAACACGCGATCGCGCACGCTCCTTCACTCCTCGCGCTTCTTATAGGCCGTGAACTATCAACGCGATTGGTCGTTTCGTTGGCGGTTTTTGCCAAGTCGTTTAGAGGAGCCAGGCGTCCCTGCAGCTCACTCAAAGGCGAAAATGCGCTTCCAGTCGCTCTTCATGCTGATGACTGTCCAGCCGCTTCTCTTTGCCTCGTCGTAGAGTTGCTGGGTGAAGGTGCCGACCTTGGATTCCGGCAAGCCTTGCGCCGGACCGTAGGCGTACTCGCGCTCGGCATCGTCGTGCAGCAACAGCATGGAGAGCCGCGCACCGGTGCCTGTCTTGGTATATTCGAGCATCTCGCGGTCTCCGGTCGAATTGCCGACGGCGGCAAGCGGACGCCGACCAATCATCAGGTGAATGCCCTCCGGTTTGCCGCCGTAGTTGTCGTTTAGCAGCAGCTTTGCTTCTTTGATGAGCACTGGCTTTCCGTCCTTGCCGTAGTCGTACTTCGTGGCGCCGACGGTGCCGACGATCTGCTCCGGCGGAATGCCATAGACGCGTTCGGCATAGACCCGCACGAAGTCCTGGCCTCCGCCGGTCACGATGTAGGTCCTGAAGGCATTGGTCCGCAGATATTGCAGGACTTCCTGCATCGGCTTGTAGACAAGCTCCGTATAGGGCCGCTTCCAGCGAGGATCGCGCGCAGTGTCAAACCATTTGGCGACCTCGACCCTGAACTCGTCGACCGACATGCCGGTCAAGGTCAGGGCGAGAATTTTCTCAAGATCCTCTATCGGCAGCCGGGCAATCGCCTCTCTATCGCCCGACATCACGGTTTTGAACGGCTCCACGTCGGCGAGCTCGGGCCGCGCCTTGACCAGCACGGGAACACGCTCCAGGCAGTAAACGACCTGGGTGTACATCGGCTTTTCGACCCACAAGGTGCCATCCTGGTCAAAGGTAGCGATACGCTCGGCAGGCGGCACAAAGGTAGGGCTGCCTTGCGTCGTTGTCGCCTGCACGAAGTCGACGATTGCCTTCTTGGTGGCGCCATCGTTCCAGGAGGGCAGTGGATCGGTCTGTGCCTGCGCCACCCCGCCGACGATCAGGCTGAGCACGCCGGTCGCTAGAATAGTACGGCGTGCTAGGCCCGCTCCAGACATGCGCTTCTCCATTTCATCGTCAGCCTTCATAGGAGCAAGACTCGGCACATCTGGTCGATGTCCTCTCTTCATGGCGGCAGCGTCAGTGCCTTGAGTTCCTTGCGGGCTGTGCCAAAGGTTCCTAGCTGATAGATCGACGCGCCGGCCACGGAGAACGTGAACGAGGGGAATGGCTCCGCCAGCATTTGGTTCAAATAGGTCTCGGTTCCGACGCCGATCGTAACGTGCGGATTGAATTTTTTGCCCGACGCGATCGTGACAAAATTGGCGACGTATTCGATCAGGGACTTCTGAATATCGCGTCCATCTTCTTCGCTGAAGAACGCCGCCGGGGTTCCTGTCTTCACGGTGTAAGGTTCGACGGCTTTGATGAGTGCATCTTGTAGTCGATGCAGGTCTTCGGTCGGTTCAACAACGATTCCCGCAAGGCCGAACGGCGGATCAGGAATGTAGTAATATTTGGACGCCTTTAGCGTCCACGCTCTGGGCTTCTCTTTGGTCAGAACGGCATTTGCCGCCGCAAATACCTTGTCGAGATCATCCGTGCGGATGAATTGCTGCAACATGGTGACATGCGGATGATGCGTCGCATCCAGGGCAAAGCCCTTCGAGAAAGACTTGAGCAGGCGCGCGTTGGCAGCTTTGGCATGCTGGATCATCGTCGCGTCGGGTTCGAGAGCGATATCGACCGCCGTCACCGGACTCTGTTGCGCGGCCGCCTCTTGCGCAAAAGCAAACACGAGTGCCACGCCAGCAGCGACATTCGCCATCCGCCCGAGACTTAACTTTCGGTCAATCTTCACGACGAACGTCCTTTCTCGCGCCACCTCTTGCTCTGGGACCGGATCCCGACGCTGACAGTTCAGTCGATTCCGCAGAAGCGAAACCGGCTATACGGTGGGGCCGCGCGCACGTATCGATCCAGACCATCTTTGGCGTCCGAGACCGACAAGCCTCCCGGACGCGACAAATGGCGGTGCACGCAGGAGCAACTGAACTACGGCTTCTGCTTGGGAAGTGGAATTTTTTGGCCTGCGAGAATATTCGAGAGCGTCGTAATGGCGCTCTTAGGGTCGCCCTTGTCGCACTGCGACATGGCTTCAGCAGCGGCGACGTTAACCTGATTGAACCGAGCATAGGCACGGTAGAGGTTGCTTAGTTCATAGCAATAGTCCTGATCGCTCAGGGCCGTCGCCGACTGCGCGAATACACCCGTGGAAACCAGCATCGCTGTCGCGGCCAGCGCCAGGCTACGATAGATCATGTTTTCTCTCCTCTGGTCTTTTGTTGATGTGTCTGGCGGGCCAGCCAAGCCAGATAGGGCATACCAACATTGTTGGAAGGGGACGCACTATGCAGAAACGGCGAATCCCGACACTAACCACCGGCGACCCATCTTAGTGCAACACTCCCTGGTTGAGAGTTTGATCCGGCGGTCTGCGGAGGGATGCTGAAGGCGATTCGCCGAACAGTGCACGGTACTCGACCGAAAACCGTCCGAGTTCCCAGAAGCCAAGATCCATAGCCATCGAAGTCACACTCGCGGTGGCCGGGTCCGCATGCAACAGGGCGAGTCGCGCGAGGTGCATGCGCCGGAGCCAAAGATAGTGAACCGGACCCATGCCGAAATGTTCATTGCAGCAGGATCGCAGCGTACGCTCCGAGACACCGATGGTGGCACACATTTCGGCCAGGTGAACCGGCTCGTAGCGCTTGGCCTCGAGGAAATCCTCGAAGCGGGTAATTATCCTGGCATGTTGTCGGCCGTGCCGCTCCGTTTCCCTTGGCATGTCCCCGCTGAGGCCGTTCACCATCGCATGTATCAGCTGCTGCTCCAGCGCTTTGGCGACTGTCCGATTTGCGAGAACGTTCGGAGCTGTCCTGGCAAGATGCGTCGTTGCTCGGTGAAGATGCATCAAGCGAGCCATAAGGCGCGGCGACGGTCGAGCGACGACGGTGTTCAAGGGCGCCGATATCTCTCGGCCCGCGATAGCACGGCCTGCGGCCGCCAGATCTTCGTGCCTGAGCGACATTGAAGCATTGCGCGACGCTGCCGCGGTTCGCAAATGACCGGTCGCGTTTCGGCCCCAAACAATGATCTCACCGGGGCGAAACTCGGTACCGCCAAGATGAATCGATCTCTGGCGCATATCGCCAAGAAACGTGATCGGCACTCGCGTAGGACCAATCGTGGCGCGCATGATTCTGGGAAGACTGTCGGCGCTCTGTTGCATCAGGAGCCGACCAAGGTCGACTTGCATCATGTCAGCGTGGAAGTTTCCTTTGGCCGTGACGAGCAGACTCACGTCGACGGCACGAAATGCCGCCTGGAAAGCGTCAGGATCGGAAAATTTGAGAACGCGACTCTGCGGCATATCCAGTGCCTCCCCCCGGCAAGTACTGGAAAACTGACGCATCGCTGACGGCTACAACTATACGCCGCACACGCGCCAGCATTGTGGGTATCGCCTCCGCTTGGGGCAAGCATCGACTTTCGGTCTTTCGAAGCGTCAAAGACATTTAATGATTCAAGTTTGCCGATTCTGCATAGACACGAGAAGTCGACGTCGAGCGGATTGCGGCACCTGCGACGCCGTGTCTAGAAACGGAAGCTCACGCCGATGATCGGGCCGTAAAGGACTTCGTTGAAGCCGAAGGCGTCCGTGCCGCCGCCTGGCGAGACATAGTCGACTCCCAGCGCGCGAAAGCCGATCAATGCAGCGATCTGGTAGCCGGTGAACTGCCACGCGTAGGAATAAACGCCGACCGCCTGCCAGGAAATCTGGCTACCCAGCCCGAAGCCGCCGATGTCACCCCTAACGAAAATCTGTTGGTTGGGCGTGAATTGGTGACGCACGCGAAAGCCTACGACCGGGTCGACCCATTGAATGGCGTCCGCACGGGCGATGGCGAACCCGGCGGTGCGCTCGAGGTGGAGACGAGAGAGATCGACATTGACCTGAGCATCGAGCGTGGCGTCGACCGACAGATTCCAGTAGCGAAAGCCCCCAACAGCATCGAGAGCGGTAAATGACCCCTCTGAGCCGGGCCAGTGAAAGAGCTCGTAGATGCCTCCCATCTCGACGATGGCGATCTGGGTCGTCAACGCTGCGCTGGCTGTGGCAGTGATCTTCAGGCCCGCGATGGGGTTGCGATAGTTGGTCTGGTTTGCGCCAAAACCGAGTTTCGCGAAAACGAGATCTGAGTAGAAGCCAACACGTCCCTTGTTTGCCTCGAAATAGCCCATGAATCCGCCGAGCGAATCGCTCTTTTGCACCAGATCGATGAAGCTTGCGTTGGTCCCTATGGTCTGGTTGCGCGCGGTGACATTGCCAGAGATGTTTATGGCCCAGCCATAGAGGGCAGCATTGAATCGCCAGGGCTCGGGGTCAGAACGAGGACTATCTTCCGCCAGGACCGGGCAAGTGAGCGCCAGCCAGGCTCCGGCAACGATCACAAGCGTCGAAATTGGCAAACCCGCCATCGGTCGCAAAGCTTGCCGCATGATACTCACCCCGCCCTTTCTGCCGCAGGCCAGAGCAGCAGGATCTCAACAGGACGGTGACCGCGCTGTTTGGACCGCACTATGCAGAATCGGCGAAGTTGTCAGCGGAGGCCCAGGCGCACGGTCGGCACGAGCGGTCGGTCGGCCGAGCGGCGACACTGCAAAATGATTTCGAGTGAGTTACGGGACAGAATCGAATGAACTGAGCCCATCAACCGTCGAACGACGTAGAGTTGCCGACGGTGCTTCGCCGAATATCGAGCGATACGCCGCGGCGAACCGGCCGGGCTCTGAAAAGCCAAAGTTTCTCGCGATCGTTGCGATGCTTGCCGTTGCAATATTGCTCCGCATGAGCTGTGAACGAGCGAGGTTCAGTCGGCGCAGCCGGGCATAACTAAGCGGGCTCCGTCCGATGAACTCGGCGCAGCACATGCGCAACGTTCGCTCTGGCACGCCAATGGCTGCGCAAAGGGCTGACGTCGGCAGCGGTCGGCCGCGTTGCGATTCAAGGACATGCTCGAAGCGATCCATGATCGCCGCGTGACGCTGACGAGTGGTGGAACTGCAGCGGGGCTTACCGCTTGTGAGAGCTTGTACAAGCGCGTGGATTAGATCCTGCTCGAGCGCGCGCGCGACTTCCCGATGCGCCATCAGGTCTGGCCTCGATCGGACAAGGTCACAGGCCTGCGTGTATAGGCGAAGAAAGCGTCCTGAGACCTTCGGTGGCATTCGCAAGAACCGGGGCACTTTAGGTGGCTCCCAATCCTCCCCAGTCAGCGTTCTGCTGAATCTGTGAAGCTGGTCTGGCGTTAGAGAAACCAGACCCCAGCGCGCAGATCCAAGCGTCTGTTGGTGGAAATGCTCGCCGCGGCTGTGAAGGATCATTTCGCCCCGGCGCAACGGTACGCCGTTCCAGACCGGTTGCGGGTCATTATGTAGAGGAAAAGAAACGAATACCGGCGCCGGGGCGAGGGATATGAAGGCGATGCGCGGTGCTCTTTCAACGATACGGACGAGTCTGATGTGGTCCAGTTGGACCCATGTCACGTCCGATCTGAAAGCATCGCTTCTCGTTAGCACGAGGGCGATGGTCAGCCCTGGCACGTTCCTGGGATAGTCATCGGGATCTGTAAAGGTGTTGGTGCCGCACCCAATCATTGGCCATCGCTTTGCCGCGCGAGCGGATTGGCAGGTTGGAGCCTTTTCGGACACGCATAGACAAGGGAAGAGTAGGGTCGGTGATACGCGGCCGACTATGCAGAATCGGAAGGGGGCGACCTAGCTCGTTACTTTTCGGCTGAGTCGCCGCCAAGACGCGGCAACCATCCTCTGGCATAGCCATCGAACAATTGCCGTTTATGCATAGCTCTCCGCAGCATCACCGGTGAACAGTAACGCTGTCTAACAACGATGATGAGATTGCTCCATCGCTCCCATCCGAGGAGCAATCGGGTAACGGCGAGAGGCGCATGGACGACTGCAGCATCGCGTCTGTGGAGCAGCCGCAGCGAACGGCGCCATCGAACATGATCTATGTTCCCGGCGGCACGTTCCGCATGGGCTCCGATAAGCATTACCCGGAAGAAGCGCCAGCTCATCGCGTGACGGTTCACGGTTTTTGGATCGACCCCACGCCTGTAACCAATCGTGAGTTCCGCCGATTCGTGAACGATACCGGCTACGTTACTTTCGCCGAAATCGCACCAGATCCGAAAGACTATCCCGGCGCACTGCCGCAGATGCTGCGGGCGGCGTCCCTTGTATTCACGCCGCCGAACACGCCGGTTGATCTCCGCGACTGGTCACAGTGGTGGTCATTCAAAGCCGGCGCCAATTGGCGTCGACCCTATGGACGCCGTAGCTCGGCAAGCGGGCTCAACGACCATCCCGTGGTTCACATCGCTTATCGCGACGCCGAAGCTTACGCCAAATGGGCCGGCAAGGAGCTGCCAAGCGAAGCCGAATGGGAATTTGCTGCGCGTGGCGGTCTGGATGGCGCCGAATTCGCCTGGGGCGACGAGTTCACGCCTGGCGGCAAACACATGGCCAATACCTGGCAGGGCAACTTCCCACACGAGAATCTTTGCGCCGATAGCTTTGACCGTACGTCACCTGTGATGGCGTTTCCGCCCAACGCTTACGGCATCTGCGACATGATCGGCAATGTTTGGGAATGGACGACCGATTGGTGGTCGGCCAAGCACCGGGCTGACGAGACGGAGTCGTGCTGCGTTCACGAGGATCCGCGCAGTGGGTGCGAGGGCGAAAGCTACGATCCGCGTCTGCCCACAATCAAAATTCCCCGCAAAGTTATCAAAGGTGGCTCCCACCTCTGCGCGCCGAACTACTGCCGTCGCTATCGCCCTGCCGCGCGCCATGCGGAGCCGGTGGACACGTCCACCAGCCATCTCGGGTTCAGGTGTGTCATCCGAACAAAGGAGTGAGAAATGTCCAATGCCAACGACGAAGACAAAGCGGGGCTGAGCAAGAGCGCACTCAATCGCCGCAGGATGCTGCTTGCCAGCACCGCCATCGCCGCGGTGTCAGGGTTGAGCACGGCCGTTGAAGTTGCTCAGGCGCAACAAGCGTCGCCGTCAGGCAAACCGAACATTCTCGTGATCATGGGTGATGATGTCGGCTGGTTCAACATCGGCGCTTACCATCGCGGAATCATGTCGGGCAAGACACCAAATCTCGACAAGCTGGCGTCTGAAGGCATGATATTCACTGACTACTACGCCGAGGCGAGTTGCACCGCCGGGCGCGCCAATTTCATCACCGGCGAGATCCCGCTTCGCACCGGGTTGACCACCGTCGGCCAGGCCGGCGCCGATGTCGGCATTCCCGATGAGGCCGCGACGCTCGCCTCTGCACTCAAGGCACAAGGTTATGCCACAGGCCAATTTGGCAAGAACCACCTCGGCGATTTGAACAAGTATCTCCCGACGGTACACGGCTTCGACGAGTTCTTCGGATATCTGTATCACCTCGATGCGATGTCGGATCCGTATTGGTACTCGTTCCCTGTCGACCAGGACTATTACAACAAGTATGGCCCGCGCAGCCTGATCCACAGCTTCGCGACCGACACGGACGATGCGACCGTGATGCCGCGCTGGGGCAAGGTCGGCAAGCAGAGGATCGTCGATGAGGGGCCGCTGCCGCCATTCCCGGACATGTCGAACGTGCCGAACATGCACGACCTGCCGTTCCTGAAGGCGAAGTACGACATGACCACCTTCGACGAAGTGCTGGTCAAGGCGTCCAGCGACTTCATGGACAAGGCGAAGAAGGACGGCAAGCCGTTCTTCCTCTGGCACAATACAACGCGCATGCACGTCTGGACCTTCCTCTCGAAGAAGTACAGTTCGATGCAGAACAGCCAGACGAACTACGGTCTCGAGGAAGCTGGCATGGCGCAGTTGGATGACGGCGTCGGCGCCTTGCTGAAGCACCTCGACGATATCGGTGAGGCCAAGAACACGATCGTCATCTTCACCACGGACAATGGCGCAGAGGTGTTCACCTGGCCCGATGGCGGCATGACGCCGTTCAAGAATACCAAGGGCACCGTCGGCGAGGGTGGTTTCCGCGTGCCGTGCATCATTCGCTGGCCCGGCCAGGTCAAGCCGGGCACGGTCGAGAACGGGATCTTCTCCGGCCTCGACTGGTTCCCCACCCTGATGGCGGCGGCCGGTAACCCGAACATCACGGATCAGCTGTTGAAAGGCGTGAAGCTCGGCGACCGGACTTACAAGAACCATCTCGACGGCTACAACCAGATGGACCTCCTGACAGGCAAGGGGCCGTCCAAGCGTCGCGAGATCTTCTACTTCGGGGGGCCGAATCTGGGCGCAGTTCGCATCGACGACTTCAAGTTCACGTTCTTTCAACAGCCCTACGGCTGGCCAGGTGAAAAGATCACCACGGACATGCCCGTGATGGTGAATATTCGCCAGGATCCCTTCGAGCGTACGCCGATGATTCGCGGCGAATCGACCAACACAGGCGCCTTCGGCTATGGCAACGACTTCTATGCCCGAGAGTTCTGGCGCTTCGTCCTCGTCCAGCAGTTTGTCGCGAAGCTGGCGCTAACGGCAGTCGACTATCCGCCGATGCAGGACCCGGCGTCCTTCAATCTCGATGCAGTGAAGAAGAAGATCGAGGAGATGGTCAAGAGCCACGCAGGTCAGTAACGAAAGTTCGGTGAGCTGTTCAGGGGGCGCATATACTGCGCTCCCTATCCGGCCGCCACCTTCCGGCGAGCTACATACACGAGGCTTGCGCGAGCACGACGGCGTCGAGCCCCAGCATCTGCTCCTGGGAAAGCGCTGAAGGATCGAGCGGTGCGCCGGTCACGATCGCCGCGTTGGACTTGCGCATAGCGTCGATCGCCGACGCTCGCTTTTCAGGCGGAACCTTGGTGGACATGCACTGACATGTCTTTTGATCGGTGGTTTCCGTACAAACGCGCATGAACTCATCGTCGGCTCGCGTCGGGGCTGCGCCGCCGAGCGACAGGCCGGCGACGGCCAAAACAAGTATCGGGCTGCGCATCATTGTCTCCCCCCCTTTTCTCGAGGTGTCGGCACAGTTCTGTAGAAAATAGCGCTTACGTTACACTACTTTCTTCGCCGCCGACGGCAGCAGGACCGCGAACGACCGTCAAGTCGTCTTTCCGATGGAAGCAGAGCGATCCCGAGTGGCGATTGCGCTATGGTCGCGTCGATCCGGCCGAGCAGGAACGTCTTCTGGCGCACTCGGGGAAGAACGGCGACGTCAGAAGGCCAAAGCCAAGGCAGCGAAGTCGGGTTAGCCGACGCGGATGAGCCGGGCAGGAACTCTTGATGCAGGTCTGGGAACAGCTGTCGACCCATGGAACCTTCCTGGTCTTCGTTGCCGGTGCCGTCTATGCGCAGGCACTTACAGGGTTCGCGCTGGCGCTGATCCTGCTCGGCCTGGTCGGCGCCACCAACCTGGTGCCGCTGCCCGATGCGGTGAATGCGTCGACGATCATCGGGTTCTGCACCGCCTGGCTGTTCCTCTATCGCAATCGCGCTCTGCGTATCGAGAAAGTGCTCGTGCCGACGGTTGTTGCGAGTGCGGGAGGCGTTGTGGTCGGGGCACTCTTGCTCGGCTGGCTTGCCGGAACGGCCTATCAGGTCCTTCGCCTTGTCCTCGGCGCCAGCATCGTGGCGTGCGCGCTGTCGCTGTGGCGCACTGCTCAACCGCTGCAAGCAATGTCGTCTCCCAAGGCCTTTGCCCTCACTGGCGGCATTGCCGGCATCTTGGGAGGCATGTTCTCCGCAGGAGGACCGCCTCTGGTTTATCTGCTGTACCGGCAACCGAAGCCTCTGGCGTGGGTTCGGCAGTCACTTATGGTGATCTTCGGGTTTAGCACGTCGCTGCGTCTGTTCATCGTAGTGCCGTCCGGTCAGTTCTCGCTCTTGGCGCTGCAGCTGGCGGCAGAAGCCCTGCCTGTTGTTTTTCTCATGACCTACTTTGCCGTGCGCCACCCACTGCCTCTGTCACCCAAGCTGTTCAGAGCAATCATTTGCATCCTGCTGATCACGACGGGGCTCAGCATGGGCATCGGCGCCTTCATGGCGATGCGCTGAACAAGACCTCAAGAAGGTTGCTCAGGACGGACGGCCTGCCGTCCTGGCTGCCAGTTTTTGCGCGGGCGCATGCCGCTGGCGCAGTGCCAGTGGGCGGTGGGGATTGCGAGCGGCGGCGTCCCACATCAGGCGCGGATCGAAGGCCTCGGCGGCGACGATGGTCAACAGGACGACAGCGCAGAAGGCCACGGCACCGATGCCGGGTTCGATGGTCGCGACCGCGCCGAACTGCACCAGCGCGCCCAGCAGGGATTCCATGAAGATGTCGACCATCGACCATCGTCCGATCCAGGCGACGACGTAGTAAAGCCGGGTCCGTTGCGGCAGCAGGATGCTGGCGCCGGCTTCCGTGGTCACCAGCATGGTGGCCATCAGCATGAGGCCGAGGCCGATCAGCTTGAACACCGGCACCAGGATGCTGGCGAAGAAGACCAGCAGCGCCAGCGGATACATCTGCGAGGCCAGCAGCTCCTCGACACCGCCCAGGATGGTGCTGGGCGCGCCGGCGCCGGACTGGATGACGGTCAGCACCGGATAGTAATTGGCCGGGATATAGAAGATGGCGGCGGCGATCACGAAGGCCCAGGTCCGGTTCAGGCTGTCGGGCTTGCGCGCATGCAGCGCCGAGCCGCAGCGCGGACAGTGGGCGTCATGGTGGGCCGGCACGCTCACCAGGCCGCAGGCCTCGCAGCCGATGGCGCCGGGCCGGAACGCGAGCGGTCGCGGCTCTGCGATCGGTGCATGGGTCTGTCCGGTGCGCTCGATCGCCTCCCACACCGCGCCGGGGTCGAGCACGGTATCGGCCCATACGACGACGATCGTCAGCAGGCCCAGCGCATAGACGGCGGGTCCGATGTCCATTTGCACAATGTCGCCGAGCTTGGTGTAGGCGACGAACACGCCCAGCAGCAGCACCTCCAGCATCGACCAGATGCTGATCTTGCGCGCGAACAGGAAGACGCCACGCAGGTTCGGCAATGGCTGCTGCAGCCGGAGCCCCACCAATACGTAGATGGCGCCGGCGAACTTGCCGAGTGGGGCGAGGCCGGTGGTGAACACCACCGCCACGGCCAGCGGCCACAGGCCCTGGCGCACCAGTTCGAGGGGACCGGAGGCGAGTGTGCTCTCGTGCACGATGCCCGCGGTCGAGACCTTCATCAGCATCGCCGTCCACACGATGACGTAGAGGACGAGGGCGGCGACGTTGAGGGCGAGGCCACGGTCGAGCGGATTGTGCCGCGTGCGACGCAGCAGGGTGCCGCAGCGCAGGCACTGGGAGTGCATGTCGGGGCCGAGCTCGGGCACGACCTGGAACAGGCCGCAGCCCATGCATTCGCGCAGCTCGGGACGGGTCACGACTGCAGCATTGCCGCCAGGCCGTCGGTCAGCTCGGCCACGGCGTCGCTGCTGGCGGCGACCTGGCCCGAGACATTCGGCGTCGGCGGATGCTTGACGATATGGAAGCTTCTCGCCGCGTTGCGCTTGGGCCGGTTGAACTCGATCGCCGCCTGGGCCTCCAGTGCGAGCTCGCCCGAAGGATCGAGGTCGAGCCGCTGGATGTTGACACCCAGCACGGCATTGGGATCGACCGAGATGGCGCCGCCCTCGGCATAGATGCGGCTGTCGGGCAGGCGCTGCGACAGGCCGAGCACGATCGTGCGGCTGAGCAGCGTCGCCAGGCTCTCGCCCCACCAATCGTTGGACATCACGCCGAGCTTGTAGGCCTGCGACGATCGCACGATCTCGCGGCGGTCGAGATAGCCCGCGAGCCCGATGTCGCGCAGCTGCACCACCTTGGGGCCGCCATGCAGCACTGGCCCCGGCTTCATCGGGAGGGTGTAGAGCACGGGATCCGGCGATGAACAGGCGGCGGCAAGAGCGGGCAGGGCGAGCCCGACGAATTGGCGGCGAACGAGCGGCATCCGGCTATTCCTTGCCTGTGTTGGTGCGGCCCTTGATCAGGGCCTCGGGATGGCGGGACAGGAGGTCGGCCAGGGCGCGGAAGGAACGCGTCATCTCGTTGAGCTGCGGCAGCAGCCGATCGATCTCGCGGCTGAATCGGGAATCATTGCCATAGGCGGAGTTCATCGACGCCACCAGCCGGTTGGCCTGGGCGAGTGTGTCGTCGAGCTTCCTGGCCATGTCGGGCAGCCGGGCGAGGGCAGGCGAGGCGTCGGCATCGAGCTTGCGGGTGAAGTCCTGCAGGTCGGCCATCGTCGCCTGGAGCGAGGCCAATGTCTTCTTCACCTCCGGCCCGTTGACCGTGTCGTCGACGCCTTTCAGTGTTCCCGCGAGGCTCTTGCCGATGCCCTGGAAGTCGATGCGGTTGATCTTGGACAAGAGCTCCGCGGCGGACTGGGTGATGGCGTCGAAGCCGCCGGTCTCGGTCGACGGCACGACGAAGACGTCGCCCTCGCGCCCAAGCTCCGCCGGCGGCGCATCGGGCACAAATTCGATGGCGACGGTCTTCTGGCCGGTGATCAGGTTCGACGATTGCAGCGTGGCACGGAAGCCGCGCTTGACCATCTCGGCCGCGACTGCGCCGAGAGGCGTGTTCTTTGCCCTTTCGCTGGCCGCGACTCCGGCAATCCGATCACCCTCGACCTGGTAGTGAACCGGCACCAGGATGCGGTCGATCTTCGGATCGTAGACGAGGCCGACATCGGTGACCTCGCCGATCTTGAGCCCGTGCAGCGTGACGTCGGCGCCCACTTCCAGACCGGACACCGAGTGCTCGAAATAGGACAACAAATGCAGACGGCGGCCAAACCCCGCGGTCTTGGCCGCGTCACGGTTTGTGTAGAGGGGAAAGCTGTAATTGGCGGCAGCAACGGGCGCCGCGGTGCCGGGTTTGGATTCGAAGGCGATGCCTCCCAGCAATAGCGCCTTGGCCGATTCCATTTGCAGCTGAACGCCGTTCGGCCCCAGCTTCACCGAAAGACCTGACGCGTTCCAGAACAGCGAGTCCTCGTGCACGTACTTGTCGAACGGTGCCCGCACGAAGGCGTGTATCGTGACGTCGCGCGCCATGTGGCCGAGGTCCCAGCCGAGGACGGTGCCAACCTCGATGTCGCGATAGAAGATCGGCGACCCCAGGCTGATCGAGCCGACGCGCCTGGTTTCGAGCTTGAAGATCGTGCCGGGGGCCGACGCCGTCAGGACGGGTGGGTTGGCGCTGCCGACGAAGTGGCGCTCCGACTTGCCCTTCTCGGTCGAGGGCAGCATGCCGATATAGGATCCCGACAGCAGCGTATCGAGGCCGGAGATGCGGCCGGCGAAGAGCTCCGGTTTCACCACCCAGAAGACCGTCTTGTCGCTGAGCAGCGGTTCGGCCTCCCGTGTCGTCTCGACCGTGACGATCACCTGGGAGAAATCAGGTGACACGGCGAGCGACTTCACCGTGCCCATCGTCACGTCCTTGAACTTGAGCTGTGACTGCCCGGCCTGCAGTCCGCCAGCGGATTCGAAGGCGATCGTGATCATGGGGCCGCGCTTGGAGAAAGTATCCCAGGCGAGCCAGACGCCGATCAGCGCGGTGATGAGCGGCACGATCCAGACGAGCGGAATGCGGCGCGCCTGGCGCTTGTCGGCCGTCGGAACGGCTATGGGTCCCCCGTCTTTATCCATGCCGAGCGCCCCCTGGCGCCATGACCTGTCATCTCCATGGATGTATATCGGACCCGTTCACCCCGGGCTACATGCCTGAGCGCGGGCTTTCAGAATCTGAAACTGGCGCCGATGATCGGTCCGTATAAAACTTCGTTGATGCCGACGGCATCGGGGCCGGACCCCGAACTGTAGTTCACGCCGAGCGCGCGGAAGCCGATCGTTGCGCCGACCTGATAGCCGGACGCTTGCCAGAGGTAGGTGTAGGCGGCGACCGCCTGCCAGGAGAACTGGCTGCCCAATCCGAAGCCGCCGATATCGGCCCGCGCCCACAGCTCCTGACGCGGCGTAAACTGGTGGCGGACACGAAAGCCGATGACGGGATCGACCCACTGGATCGCATCGGAGCGTGCGACGGCCAGGCCAAAGGAACGGTCGAGGTGCTCGAGGCGAAGACGCGAGAAGTCGACGTTTGTCGTCAGGTCGAAGGAGGCATCGATCGAGTTGTTCCAGTAGCGGAAGCCGCCCAGCGCATCGATCGCGGTGAACGATCCTTCCGAACCCGGCCAGCGATAGACTTCGTACACGCCGCCCACCTCGACAATGAACATCTGATAGGTGAGGGCAGCGTTGGCGGTCGTACTGGTCTTGAGGCCGCCGATCGGATTGCGATAGTTGGTTTGCCCGGCACCGAAGCCCAACTTGGAAAAAACGAAATCGGTATAGATGCCGGCCTTGCCCTTGTTCGCTTCGAAATGGGCCATGAGGCCAGCGAGCGAATCGCTCTTTTGCACGAGGTCGATGAAGCTTGCGTTGGTGTCGATGGTCTGGCCGCGCGTTGTGACATTGCCGCTGACGCTCATTAGCCAGGCATAGGGCGTGACGGTGAAGCGCCACGGCTCGGGATCGGCCGGCAGCTTCTGCTCGAGTTGAGCCGTGTCAGATGTTGGCGCTGCCTTCGCGGGATCGGCGGCTGCGGCAGACCGGGCGACGAGAACCGAACTACTCGAAAGCACTGCCGCGACCAAGATCAATGCAAACTTGCCCGCCAAGCGCTGGCGCAAGTTCGCTCCTCTTCGCGATGCGCCCTCGCGCGATCGCTTGCCCGTAAACGCCATGCTGTACTCTCCCCCCGACGCCTAAACGCTAACGGGTCAGGAGAAAATTCTGCTTGACCTTTTGCGACAAAAATCACTCAGTATGCAAAGAGAAATGCGAGTCCTCGGCGCACGACTGGCTGGTTGATGAGAAGACGCGTTCTTAGTGGAGAACGGCTCCGTGTTGGACCGTTCGTGGCTCTGCCGAGAATTCTTTCACGCTTGGGCGTCTCGATTGATTCGATCCTGGCCGAGCTCAGCCTGTCGCCCGATTTGCTGTCGTCGCCAAACAACACCATCGATGTCGAAGAGGCTGGTCGTCTGCTGGAGCGATGCGCCAAGCGATCGGGGTGTGCACACATCGGCCTGCTCGCGGGGCAGACGGTCTCCGCCGCCACATTCGGCTTGCCAGGACTGTTGATGCAGACTTCCGGTACCCTCGGCACGGCGCTCAGGTCGTTCGTCATGTCTCTGCACCTCAACGGTCGGGCCGTGATCCCGACTTTCCTGGTGCATGGAGACACGGCCGTGCTTGGCGCCAATTTGACCATGGGCATGAACGTCGGGCGGCCAATTGGGCTGGACCTGTCATTGGCGGCCGGTTGTCAGCTCATCCGGACGCTGGTGGGAGCCGACTGGAAGCCGAGCGAGGTCCGGATGGCCCGCCGGGCGCCGGCAGATCCACGCCCTTACCGGCGATACTTTGGAGTCGATGTCACGTTCGACACCGAGCGATCGGTCCTGATCTTTCCCGCGATCTGGCTCGACAAGCCCGTCGCGACCGCCGACACGAAGATTCGCCACCGGATCGAGCAGCTGCTTGCCACGCCGGCCGAGACCGATGCCGAGTTCATGCTGTTCTGCAAGCGTGCGATCATGGCTTTGATCGTGCGGCAGGAATTCTCCGTCGCCGGAGTCGCTGTCGCCATGAAGCTTCACCGGCGAACGCTGAACCGGCGTCTGGCCGTGCTCGGGACTTCGATCCCAAGGCTTGCTGGCGAGGTCAGGTTTGCCCTGGCGCGACAGTTGTTGATCGACACGTCTTTGCCCGCTGTGGAAATCGCGTCTGCCATTGGCTATTCGGACGCGAGCACATTCACCCGGAGCTTCAAGTCCTGGTCGGGCGAGACGCCCTCGACGTGGCGTCAGTGCAATGCAGGCAACAACGCGCAGTGGCCGCTGGCAAATGCCGACAGGCGCAACGTCTCGCCGGAACTGTAGCTCGTTATTCCATGCGAGGCCGATGACGCAAAAAACCTGATCTCCGGCGCGATGATTGTCGCAAGAGGTCAAGTGTACTTTTGCTCGCCAATGTAGGTTTCGCCAGAAGCGATGGCACAAGCCCGCTGAAGCGGGAAGCTTCGAAACAAAGGAGATGCGAGGAATGTCAAAGAAGGCGTTGATTGTGGCCGCCGCGGTTCTTGGCGCGGTGCCGGTCCTGGCCAATGCGCAAACGCTCCAGTATCCCGGACTTTATATCGGCGCTGAGGGCGGGGTGAACTGGATGGCCAATACCACCATCAACTTCCCCAATGCTGGTGGCGCGGTAAACGTCTATCCCACCACCGGTTTCGCTGTCGGCGGGATGATCGGCTACGACTTCGTTGGGCCGCGCGTCGAACTCGAGGGGGTTTATCGGAGCAACAATGGCACGTTGAGCCTCGCTCCGGTCGGTTTCTCGAACCTTACTGCTGGCTTCAACAACCAGCAGACTGCCATCATGGCCAACGCGTTTTATGACTTCTTTGCCGGCCAAGCGATCGTCCCCTACATCGGTGCAGGCCTTGGTATCGCGTTTGTCGATGCAAGCGCTCTGGGCGGAAATACCAGCAGCACAAATTTTGCCTATCAGGGCATCGTCGGTGTTGGGTGGAACATCAACGAGCAGTTCCGGCTCAACCTCGATGGTCGCTACTACGGGACGACCAATCCATCTGTGAACAACCCGTATGTCGGGGGTGTGACGTTCCAGAACAACAACATCACCCTCATGGCAAGTCTGCAGTACAAGTTCGGTGCTCCGGCCGTCGCTGCGTCGCCACCGCCGCCACCGGCCGCTGCTCCGTCGTTCATGGTGTTCTTCGATTGGGACCGCTCGAACCTCTCCCAGCAGGCTCTGAACACGATCAAGCAGGCGGCCGACGCCTACAAGACGAAGGGTAGCGCCCGCATCACCGCGACCGGTCACACCGACACGTCGGGTGCGCCGAACTACAACATGGCGTTGTCGCTGCGCCGTGCGAACGCGGTCAAGGACGCTCTGGTGCGCGATGGCGTGCCGGCGACGGCGATCTCGGTCGTCGGCAAGGGCGAGACCGACCTGCTCGTCCCGACGGGCGACGGTGTGCGCGAGCCGCAGAACCGCCGCGTCGTGATCGTTCTCCAGTAGACTCCGGGCTGCCGCCTGGGACACTATCGAGAAGAGCAGATGATACTCGAACGAATTGTCTCGGGCGGTATGGCCTTGGTCGCGTGCATTTTGGTCCTGGGCGGAGCAAACGCCCAGACCGGGACCGCGCCGCCCAAGACCATCGGACAGCCAAGCCAGGTCAAGCCAACGACCGTTCCGTCGTTGATTGTCTTCAATGCGCGCGGCGCCACGCTACAAGGTCAGAAGCTCACCCTCACCGGGGTGGCGCCGAACGCGATCGTGTTCGCCGATCGGCCCGTGCGGGCGGCGGGGCACGATCTTACCGCACACATCATCGAGGACTGGAACAGCGGCAGCGACAATTTCGGCAAGGATCCGCCCAACGCGACGGTTTCCGTCTTTGCCAAGGATGGCAAGGGTGTGAGCGACGCGGTCGTTGTCCTGAAGGCGCCCAAGCTCACGGGTGACCAACTCGTTTTCGATGTCGACATTCTGGAAGGGGAACTGAAAGGCGCCGATGGCGCCGCGGCGATCTTCATCGATATCATCGGACGGCCGTGGACGCCGCTGTCATATGCCGGCGTCGCTCGCCGCAGCGCTTATCGCGCTGCGTGGTATCGGGCTGCGCATCCGTACAACTACCCGCCTTACGCCTACCGGCCTCCGTGCGGGTACTACCCCCATCCACCCTGCTACTAGGGACGGGCCCACCATGATTGCGACCCGCACTCTCCTTCGGCATGGTGGCATGCTTGCTGCTTTGCTGGCTGTTCCGCTCATAGCGCTTGCACAGGCCCCGGCGCCCACGCCCAGTCGGCCAGCGGCCGGCGCGAAAACGATCGGCGTCCCGTCGACGGCCAAGCGTGTGGAAGCCCTGATCGTTCTCAATGCGCGCGGTGCAAAGCTCAGCGGCCAGACCCTGGCGCTCGAGGGTACCCTGCCTTCGGCGATCCTGTTTGCCGACCGACCGTCGCGCAAAGCCGGCCACATCGCGACGGCAGAGGTGGTCGACCTGTGGACCTCGGGCTCTTTCGCCAAGGATCCGCCCAACGCGACGGTATCGGCTTTTCGCGCTGACGGCTCGGCGGTGAGCGATGCCGTCGTCGTCCTGAAGCATCCGCGGTTGGAGGGCGAAACGCTCGCCTTCGAAGTGACGGTCCTGGAGGGAGACCTCGGCAAGGCCGATGGCCCGGTCTCGGTGTTCATCGACACGATCTGGTTCGGGATCGGTTCGGGCGGCGTCTCCTATCTTGGCCAGAACCAGACGACCGGCGGCACCTCGTCGGTAGTAGGCAGCAACAGTGCTTTCACCGGCTGGTCCAATCCTTCGCCCGACGCGCCACCCCGCCGTCCGCCGGTCGGGTTTGGCACCAGCCTCACCACGCCGCCGCAGCTCGGAGGTGGCGACGATGATTCCTACAAGGCCACTTGCGGAGCTCCGCCGCTTCTGCCCTGCTACTGAGCAGAGGGATGGCCAGAACGTGGCCGCGTTCGCGTTCTGAGGGCAAGTTGACATGGGGCAATCGCCGGCGGCCAGGGCGGCATGTTCGAAATGAGCGCTGCTTCGGCAAAGAGCACGCTGCTCACCTCTGCAGGACTGCTTGTCGCTGGCGTCGCTACTAAGCCGGCTCTGGCGGCGGATCCCGTCAAGGTCGACGTTTCCGGTTACTATCAGACTTATGGCCTCGCTGGCGCGATTGAAGGCACCTACGCGCTCAACGGAACGTCGGTGCAGTACAAGGGGCTCCAGTTCATCCAGCGAGGCGAGATATTCTTTACCGGCCAGTCCAGGTTGGACAATGGCAGCACGATCGGGGTCCGCGTCGAACTCGAAGCCTGGAACCCGGCGATCAGTTCAAAAGGTGGAACGCGCCAGGTCGACAAGGCCTATCTGTTCGGCTTCGGCGAATGGGGGCGCATCGAATTCGGAGGCAAGGACGACGCAGCATACAACATGTACTACGGCGCTCCGTCGGCTCTGCTTGGTTTTGGCTTCTTCAAGCACAATACCGATTTCAGCTGGACCAATTCCACGGCGAACGACTTCAACACCGCCGCGTTCCACATTTCCGCCAGCACCATCGATGCCCAGTACGGTTCGGTCAATCGCATCAACTACTACACGCCGCGCTTTGCAGGACTTCAGATCGGCGTCGGCTATGCGCCGAAGATCCAGCCAAAGACGCAGCCCGGCAGCATTTGGGGGCTGAGCACCGGGCCGGGCTCGGGAACGGGTGGCGTATGCGGTTACTCCGAGCCCACGACGGCCAACGGATGTCCGACCAACGATTACTCCTGGCAAGATGCCGTTGCCGTTGGTGTCAACTACCTGAACCGGTTCGGTGACGTCAGCATCGGCATCTATGGCGCTTACTCCTACATGAACTTCGTTCCCGGCTTCTCGCCACTGGCGAGCGCGGCGAACGCCATCAACGGCGCCAACCTCACCGACTGGAAGCAGGCCGTGGTGGGCCTACAGTTGAACTACGGGGGCATTACGATCGGCGGATCGTTCGGCTGGGACAATAACGGCATTGGAGCCAACTATTACACGGGCGGCGATAATGACACCCGCACCTGGGCGGCCTCCGTCATGTACGAGACTGGTCCGTGGCAGGTCTCGGCTGGTTTCGTCGTCGCTACAAACGACAATGGCAACGGAGTGCCGTCGGTCATCGATTGCACGCAGAGCAGCTCATGCAGCGTGGCGGCGGCAACGACGCGGGCGGCCTACTTCGGCACCGATCCGAATGCCGGTGCGGCTCGCTTTGGCACCGTTACGGCTTCGAAGATCGAAGTCGGCGCCAACTACGCCCTCGGTCCGGGCGTGAGGGTGATGGGCGGCGTGATAGTCAACAACTTGAGCGGTCCCTCGAATGCCGTTGTGGGACAATCCTGGGCGACACTGCTCGGCGTGGATCTCCACTTCTAGACCGGCGAGATATGCGGTGATTGCGCCGCTACCTGGCCGGCAGGAGAGGGAGACGGGAATTGCGGAGCTCGACTTCGAGAATTCGGATGCCGCTGTCGTAGTCGCCCCTGCCGCAGAGGGCCAGAGCGACGTCCGCGCGGAACCTGCCTCCGGTATTACGCTGCGATGCTGACTCAATGTCGTAACGGTACAAATAGGAATGCAGGGAGGCACATCTGTCCGCCTCCGGGCCGGTTCTGTTCAGCGAGGGTTTGTCCTGCGCCGTCGCCATCGCGAGTGGCACAGCAAGGGCCGCGATGAAGGCCAGCGTTGCCGCCAGGATCGAGGTTTGCGGAGACATCCTTGCCACCGAGTGCCGCCTGAGGAACTGGACTCTAGAAAGGTCCAGCCACGAAGGAAAGATCGCTATCCCAGCCATGCTGCAGCCGACATGGTTTTTTTGTCGCGAAAGGTCAAGCGACAACAAACGGGAGTGTGTTTCAAAGGGCGACTTATAGCGAACCGGTCGGCATGCATATCACGACGGAACGCGTTGAAGGGGCGACGACATCGTGGGGCGACGACGTGTGCAGCCGGACGATCGACGCGATCTCCTCAGAACATCGATGGATAGGATTGACTGTAGACGGTACGGTACGACGGGGGAGATGAGGATGAGTAAGCAATCGGCGCTCGGCCGGCGGGAGGCCCTCGTTGGAGCGGGCTTGCTGGGTGCGATCTTGGCAGTTCCAGCCGCACGGGCGCAGCAGCGCGTCAAGGCAGGCACCGTCGAGATCGAGCAGGTCCAGATAGCCTTCATCGGCAGCGGCAACATCGGCGGCGGCACGCTGCAATTCCAGGGCGGGAGCTACTCCTTTTCCGTTGGCGGCCTCGGCATCGGTGGCTTCGGCATCTCGAAGATGACGGCGACAGGAGATGTCTACAATCTGAGAGAGCTGCGCCAGTTTCCCGGCGCCTACGGCCAGGCGCGCTATGGTGTGGCGCTGGGCGACGTTAGCGCGGGCGAACTCTGGCTGGAGAACCCTAACGGAGTCCTGATCAACCTGCGCGCGCAGCGCACCGGTCTTGCGCTGTCGCTCGGCGCCGACGCCGTGATCATCGATTTCAAGTGAGACGCCGACATGATGAACTCGACCTTTATATCTCGTGCGCTTGCGCTCGGCGTCATCCTCGGTGGCAGTCCAGCCCTGGCGCAGGATGAAGCGCAGGTCTTCAACGCCTTCGCTGTTGCGACCGCCAACGGCACGATCGTGAGGGCGGCGGCAAAGCAGGTGATGGTCGTCGGCACCGTGAGGGGACCGTTATTCATCGAGACCAACGAGGGCCCGGTGCCGGCGGGCAACGTGGTCTGCTCCGCCTCCTTGCGCATCGACCAGGGCAACCGCCATCAGACGGGCAGCGGCGCCTGCACCTTCACGGCGGACGACGGCGCGGCGGCCTGGGGCGAATGGGAGTGCGCGGGCTACGCGCTGGTGGGCTGCCGCGGCAAGCTGACCTTGAACGGCGGCGCCGGCCGGTTTCAGGGCGTGTCTGGCGAGGGCGCCATGACGTGGCGGCCAAACGCGCACGAGCTCGAAACGCAGCTCGATGGCACGACCTTGCAGAATACCTCCGGGGTTGTGATCTGGCGCGGCTTCAAGCTCGTGAAGAAGTAAGGCCGTGTGAAAAAAGAGGATCTGATGCGGCGGTTCCTGGCCATTCTCCTGTCGTTGATCGCGGGCTCGGCGCTGGCGGACGACGGACGCTTCGTGATCGTGAACGGAACGGATCTCTCGATCCGCGAGCTTACGCTGTCGCAGCACGATCTCAACGCCTGGAGCCCCAGTGTCCTGCAGGCGCCGGCTCTCAAGCCCGGCGAGGCGCGCGAAGTCACGGTTCCCTCGTCCTTCGTCGGTTGCAACCAGGATTTCAAGGTCGTGTTCGAGGGCAATGATACCCAGCCGATCTGGCAGTATCTCAACCTGTGTAATCTGAAAAAGATCCGACTGGCGTACGATCGACTGAGCGGCATCGCTACGGCCACCTACGACGAATAGCGGTTCGCGTCCCGGCAAATCAACGACCAAGCTGCAAACGACTATCTACGAAGGAGCCCTGTCATGAAGATCAATCGCCGCCTCGCCCTGACAACGGGGCTTGGCACCGTCCTGTCCGCAATGACGTTCTCTGCTTCCCGTGCCGATGAGGGACTGATCAGCGGAGCGTTCGATGGGCTGGAGGACTTCTGGCTGGCGACTGACGCCTATATCTACGGTTACCCGCTTGTGACGATGGAAATGACGCGACGCGTCATGACGAATGCCGCCACCGTGCAGGGCACTCGCGGTCCCATGGGGCAATTCGTCAAGGCGCGCCAATACCCTGACGCCTCTTTCCGGGACGTAACCGCGCCCAACGCCGACACCCTGTACACGCTGGCATGGATCGATGTGGGCAAGGAGCCCTGGGTGTTGAGCCTTCCCGACATGAAGGACCGCTACTTTCTGTTCCCGATGCTCGACGGCTGGACCAACGTGTTCCAGGTCCCCGGCACGCGCACCACCGGCACCGGCGCGCAGACCTATGCCATCACCGGCCCGGGTTGGAGCGGCACGCTGCCGGCCGGCGTCAAGGAGTACAAGTCGCCGACTGCGCTCGTATGGCTCCTCGGACGCATCTACTGCACCGGCACGCCCGAAGACTATGCGGCGGTCCACACCCTCCAGGATCAGTGCAAGCTTGTGCCGCTCAGTTCGTGGGGCAAGGAGTACAAGCCGCCGGTCGGGAAGGTCGATCCGTCGACTGATATGAAGACAGCGGTGCGTGAGCAGGTGAACAGGATGGATGCCATCCAGTATTTCACCCTGCTGTCCAAGCTCATGAAGAATAATCCGCCTGCGGCAGAAGACGCACCCGAGCTTTCGCGATATGCGCGGATCGGGCTGGTGCCGGGCAAGGACTTCGATGCGACGAAGCTCAGGGCCGATTTCGCTAAACGCATTCCGCAGATCGCCTTCGACCGCATCATGCTTCAGTTCAAGGTCGGCAAGTCGGTCAAGAACATCAATGGCTGGATGTTCGATTCGGTGACGGGGGTCTACGGCACGGACTACCTTAACCGCGCCTTTATCACCGCCATCGGCCTCGGGGCAAACCGCGTACAAGATGCTGTCTATCCAACATCCCTGAAGGGTGCCGACGGAAACGACTACTCGGGCGCGAACAAGTACGTGATCCGGTTTCCGAAGGGGCAACTGCCGCCCGCCAAGGGCTTCTGGTCGCTGACCATGTACGATGCCAACTATTTCTTCGTCGCCAATCCGATCAATCGCTACTCGATCAGCGCCCGGCAGAATCTGAAGGCCAATGCCGACGGCTCGGTTGATCTCTACGTCCAGAACCAATCGCCTGGGGCAGACAAGGAGGCGAATTGGCTTCCTGCGCCGACCGGCAAGTTCGTTTTGATGATGCGCCTCTATTGGCCGGCCGAGGCCCCGCCGTCGATCATCGATGGCACATGGACCCCGCCAGCAGTTGCCAAGGCTTCAGCCTGAAGCGACTGCAACCGCAGCGCCTGCAAAGCTGTGGTCTGCTCCAACCTTTGGGAGCCTCGCTCATGCCGAGGTTCCGATTGAGGGTATTTCCGTCTACTGGCCGGCCTTCCCCAACAGGACCGGCTTCGCACGCGAAGCGGCAGGGAACAGCTGCTGGAGCGCCTCGACCTTGGGAAGGTCGAACATGGCGATGTACGGATTATGCGGGTGCAGCGTGGCGTAGTCCTGATGATAGGCCTCGGCGGGGTAGAACGGACTGGCCCCGTTGATCTGGGTCACGATGCGCTTCCGGTAGACGCCCGCCTTGTTGAGCTGGTCGATGTAGGCTTCGGCCACGCGGCGCTGCTCGTTGTCCCGGGCAAAGATGGCGGAGCGGTACTGCGACCCGACATCCGGTCCCTGGCGGTTGAGTTCGGTCGGATTGTGGGCCACTGAAAAGAAGATCTGCAGGATCGTGCCGTAGCTCACGACTCGTGGATCGAACGTGATCTCCACCGATTCGGCGTGTCCCGTGCGGCCCGAGCTCACGACCTCGTAGACCGCGTCCTCTTTGCTGCCTCCGGCGTATCCTGAGACGGCCCGACTGACGCCGTTCACATGCTGGAACACGGCCTGGACGCCCCAGAAACACCCGCCGGCCAGAACCGCTGTCTCGGTTGTCGCTTCCTGCCGTTGTTCGTTCACGACAGGCGCCGGCACCGCGACCACGGATTCTTTCGCAAGAACTGAGAGCGCGCCCGATCCAATACAAAGGAGCCCAATGGCCAGGACCACGCCCATCCCAACGATCGTTCTCATGTCGCGCCTCCTGTTGCTTACTGGGCTGTCACGCGCCAGATAACGTTGCCGACATCGTCCGCCATCAGGAGCGACCGCCGGTCGTGACCGAGCGTGACTCCGACCGGCCGGCCGTACGACTCCTTTTCGTCTTCCGACAGGAAGCCCGAGAGGATGTCGCGCGGCGGTCCGGCCGGGCGGCCGTTGGCGAACGGGATGAACACCAGCTTGTAGCCGCTGAGCTTGCTGCGATTCCAGGAGCCGTGCTGGCCGATCGCCATGCCGTCCGGAAAGCCGGGCAGGGTGCCCGCCGGCATCCAGCAGAGGCCCAACGAGGCGGTGTGGCCGCCGAGCGCATAGTCCGGCGTGATGGCCTTGGCGACCATGGCCGCATCCTGCGGCACGCGGTCGTCGACCACGCGATCCCAGTAGCAATAGGGCCAGCCGTAGAAGCCGCCATCTCGCACGGAAGTGAGATAATCGGGAGGGGTTTCGTCGCCGAGGCCGTCGCGCTCGTTGACCACGGTCCACAGGACGCCCGTCGTGGGCTCCCAGGCGAGCCCCACGGCGTTGCGCAGGCCGGAGGCGAAGATGCGGCTGCGGCCGCTCGCGAGGTCGAGTTCGTAGATGGCGGCCCGGCCTTCTTCGACCTCCATGCCGTCGTCGGCGATGTTCGTGAACGAGCCGACGCCGGCATAGAGCTTCGTGCGGTCGGCATTCAGCAGCAGGCTTCGCGTCCAATGTCCGCCGGGTTTGAACGTCACGAGCTTGCGGCCGGGCGCAGTGATGCGGTCGGCGCCTGCCGTGTAGGGGAAGGCGACCACGCCGTCGGTGTTACCGACGTAGAATGTGTCGCCGACCAGCGCCATGCCGAATGGCTGGCTCTGGTCTTTCAGGAAGATCTCGCGTGTTTCGGCCACGCCGTCGCCGTTGCTGTCGCGCAGCAGCGTGATGCGGTTGGGACTGACACCCATGGCCGCAGCGCGCCTCATGGTGCTGATCATGGCGTAATCGAAGACGGAGCGCGGCGAGCGGTCGAGGATGGTCGCTTCGGCGACCAGGACGTCGCCATTGGGCAACACCTCGATCCAGCGCGGGTGATCGAGATCCGATGCGAATGCGTTGACCTTAAGTCCGGGCGCGGCGATGGGCACCCGTCCTCCGCTCCATCCCTTGGCGGACGGCATCTTCAATGTCGGGAGGTTGCCTTGCGGCTTCGCGTCCGGGATCGCGGGCGCATTTCCCCAGGCTGGCTCGGGCGTGCCTCCGGTCAGCCGCCTGACGTGAAGCGCGGTTCCCCCGATCACGGCGACACCACGGGCAAAAAGCGTCGAAAAGCTCACGGGCAACTCCTCATGGCACTCTTCTGATCCTGTCGGCTCGTTATGGTAGACAATATACAGCGAATGTCGTGACGTATCAGGCGTCCAGTCCAACCATGCCAGAGAAGAGGGGTTCGTACCGTGGCCAAATATCCTTTCGACGAGAACGATGCCTTCAAGAAAGGCCGTGACGTGTGGTTCGAGATGCGCGGCCCCGCGGTGGCGCAGGCAGCCCTGGACCAGGCGGCACAACATGAAATGACGCGAGATTTGCGGCAATTCCTGTTCGAGCACTGCTTCGCTGCCGTCTGGGCGCGACCGGGTCTGGAGCGGGCGACCCGCAGCATCATCACAATTTCGGTACTGGCCGCCCTTGGGCGCACCGAAGAACTGAAATCGCACATTCGCATGGGGCTAAACAACGGGCTCACGCGCGAGCAGCTCAAGGAGCTGTTCCTCCATGTCGGCGTCTACGCCGGCGCCCCGTCGGCCGTGTCCGCGGTTCGCGCGGCGATGGAGGAATTCGATTCGATCGACAAGACAAAGGCCAAGGCCTGAGCGAACGGCGGCCGTCCCACCCGTTCGATGGGGACGGCCGCATCTCGCGGAGCGACGACAGGGCAAACGCCGGTCTGGCGCTGGAGTGCCCGAACGGTGATCATCGCCCATGCAACGTACGGAGGAAGCCATGAAAGTCCTGCGGACCAACGACATCGAGCAGAAAGAGCGCGGCGGCGGCCTGTTCAAAGGACGGGTGACTGTCCAGCCCGTGCTCGATTCGGATGCAAGTGATCTGCGCACCAACGTCATCAATTTCGACAAGGGTGCGGTGAACGTTTTTCACGTGCACGACTTCGACCAGGTGCTGTACGTCACCAAAGGCGAAGGCATCATCGCGACCGAGAAGGAGGAGATCCGCATCAGGCCGGGCGACTTCGTCGTCATCCCGGCGGGCGAAAAGCACTGGCATGGTGCCACGCCCGATTCGGACTTCGCGCACATCGCCATCTCGATCCGCGGGAAGACGACTTATTAGTCGCTTACGGCATGTCGTGCCCCAAAAGCGGGCCTCGATGTCGGATTTGCGGAGGGGAGTCTGAACGAGCTCGGTTCGGTTGTCGGAATTGAACCGGCAGCGCGAAGGGCGTGATTTGTGATCCGTCGGTGCTACTATCGCGCGTCCCCTCCAAGCCGGAGATAGAGATGAAGATTTTCAGGCGGTATCGCGTTGTCGGCGCGTAGTGTTGGTTGCGACCTCTGCGCAGGTCGCGGTTGGATTCGGCCAGTCAATGGCGCACCGAAGCCTTGCCCCAGGTGCAATGCCGCTGGCGAGAGCCCGGATGTCCAGGTTGACGATGGCCATCCGACGCAAGCGCGGCTCGACCCGAAGAAGAAGCATCTGCGTCGGCCGAAATTCCCCGTGAAGCCGGCAGGTGGATGACCTCGAAAGGGTCTTTGCTCACCTGCAATTGAAGGACGAGAAATGAAGCAGCATGCCTTCGGTCCGTTTCCTCCAGTCTCGATCCTGACGTTGGGTGGCGGCGGCCTCGGCATGTTGTGGGGGAAGACGACGGTCGAGGAATGTGTCGCCACGGTGCATGACGCCGTGGCCACAGGCATCACGGTGCTCGATCTCGCGCCGCGCTATGGCGATGGCAAGGCGGAGCTGGTCGTGGGCGAGGCCTTTGGCGGCAAGCTGCCGGCCGGCATCCGCGTCACCAGCAAATGCAATCTGGGCAACGCGGCGCCCGAAAGTGTCGAAGCGATTCTTCGCCAATCGATCGAGGCCAGTCTGAAACGCCTTCGCCTGCCGCGACTGGACCTCTTCTTCCTGCATTCCAATGTCGTGCCCGATCAGCCTTTCATTGCCCGCGCGGCCTCCGGCGCGGCCGAGCGCATGACGCCTTATGCGACCTTCGTCGATCATGTGCGGCCGGCGTTCGAGCGTTTCGTTGCGGAGGGCCTGATCGGCGCCTGGGGGCTGACCGGGATCGGCCATCCCGACACGATCATCAAGGTGCTCGGTGAACGGCCTGCGCCGGCGGCGGTGCAATGCATCGCCAATCTCCTCGACTCGCCCGGCGGCCTGAAGTTCTTCGAGGGCCCCGCCAAGCCGCGCTCGGTGATCGCGGCGGCGCGTGCTAACAAAGTGGGCGTGATGGGCATCCGCGCCGTGCAAGCCGGTGCGCTCACCAGCGCGATCGACCGGCCGCTGCCGGACGATCATGCCGAGGTGCGCGACTACCGCCTGGCCGCGCCCTTCCGCGAGATCTGCGCCGAGCTTGACGTTAACCCGGCTGTCATCGCGCATCGCTATGCCCTGTCGCTCGACATCGACACCCTGGTCCTCGGCGTGAAGAACCGTCAGGAGCTGGCCGAGTGTGTTGCGGCTGCCGAAGCCGGTCCCTTGTCGCCTGAGTTGATGCAGCGGATCGATTCAGCGTTGGAGGGTGCGCGAAGAGCGGCGTGAGATGCGATATTTCCGACGTGACTTGCCATTCCCCCGCCAAGCCATGAGCGGTGACGTTGGCCGGCGTGCGCGGGGCGCAAGGCAAGGCCGTGCTTCCGGCTTCCGGCGCCCAGGGATGTGTGGAAAGCTTGTAAACCCATTCTCGACGGAAAGCGGCACAGACTATGCATGACATCGTCATCCGGGGCGGTCGTATCGTGGACGGCACGGGAGCACCCGCCGCGCAGGGCGACGTCGCCATCGAGGGCGACAAGATCGTCCAGGTCGGCGGGAAGGCGGGTCCGGGCCGTCGCGAGGTGAAGGCCGACGGGCGAATCGTCACCCCGGGATGGGTCGATGTGCACACCCACTATGACGGCCAGGCCACCTGGGATCCGGTGCTCGCACCTTCTTCCTGGCACGGCGCCACGACCATTGCGTTCGGCAATTGCGGCGTGGGCTTCGCGCCCGTTCGCAAACAGCATCACAAGGCGCTGATCGATCTGATGGAAGGGGTGGAGGACATCCCCGGCATCACGCTCAGCGAAGGCCTCAAGTGGGACTGGGAAAGCTTCCCCGACTATCTCGATGCGCTCGCGCGGCTGCCGCGCACCGTCGATGTCGCCGCACAGCTCGCCCATCACCCGTTGCGGGTCTATGTCATGGGCGAGCGCGCCATCGCCCGCGAGCAGGCGACGGCCGAGGATATCGAAGCCATGGCCCGGCTCGCGGAGGAGGCGCTGAAGGCTGGCGCCGTCGGCTTCACCACCAGCCGCACCGACCAGCACAAGACGGTGGCCGGCGATCTCGTTCCCGGCCGCTATGCCGAGCATGAGGAGCTGATCGCCATCGGCAAGGCGATGGGCCGCGCGGGCCGCGGCGCGTTCGGCATGCTCTCCGATTTCGAGGACGAAGCCGCCGAGTTCGAATGGATGCGCCAGGTGGCGAAGGACAGCGGTCGGCCCGTCTGGTTCCTGCTCACCGACCGCAGCTATGATCCCGAGCGTTGGCGCCGCCTGATGGACGGCGTCCGCGCCGCCCGCGCCGACAACCTGCCGCTCGCCGCCCAAGTCGCGGGACGTCCGGTGGGGTTGACGCTCGGCCTCGGCACCTCGCTCAATCCCTTCGCGCTGCGCGAGGCCTTTGCCGAAGCAGCCAAGCTGCCGCCGGCCGAGATGCTCGCGAAGCTGCGCGATCCCGAGATGCGCCGCACGATCCTAGCGCAGGAGGCGTCGCCCCGGCTGCTCGAAGTGCTGCCGCCGTTGTCGCGCCAGATCGCGACGCGCTGGGACCGCATGTACCTGCTCGGCGATCCGCCGGATTACGAGCCGCCTCCGGAGAGCAGCATTGCCGCCATGGCCGAGCGCGCCGGCATTTCTCCGCAGGAGTTCTGCTACGACTATCTGGTCGGCGGCGACGGCAGCCGGATGGTCTATTTTCCCGTCACCAACTACGTGCATGGCGATCTCGAGGTCGTACGCGAATTGATCGAGGATCCGCACACCATCCTCGGCCTGTCGGACGGCGGCGCGCATTGCGGCGTGATCTGCGATGCCTCGCTCAACACGACTATGCTGTGCCATTGGGTGCGCGACCGCACGAGGGGCCCGCGCCTGCCGCTCGAATTCGTGGTGAAGCAGCAGACGAGCGAGACGGCGGATTTCTTCGGCTTCCACGATCGCGGCCGGCTGCAGCCGGGCCTCAAGGCCGACGTGAACGTCATCGACTTCGACGGCCTGCGCTTGCATGCCCCGAAGATGATCTTCGACCTGCCGGCCGGCGGACGACGCCTGGTCCAGCGCGTCGACGGTTACGACATGACGATCTGCTCGGGCGTGCCGATCTTCGAGCGGGGCGAGGAAACCGGCGCCCGCCCCGGCAAGCTGGTCCGTTCGACGGGGTAAAACCAAGGACACCTCATCCTGAGGAGCGCCGAAGGCGCGTCTCGAAGGATGGGAACGAGCACCGTGTTTGTTGCCACCCTTCGAGATGCGGCCTGCGGCCGCTCCTCAGGATGAGGTGGTGCGAGGGCGCGTAACGACGGGCCTTCCCAAGTGCAGCCGTGCAGGCTAGAGAAACGCCGCTCCTTCTGCAGGTTGTTCTCCTTTGCCTAAGTAACGGCCGGTCTCACCCCTTCCATCAGACCAGCGCGGCAGCGCCAACGCGTTGCCGTTTTCGTGAGCATGTAAGCTCGTCTTGGTGGCGGTTCGAGACCGGTATGGCATGGCTGAACCGCGCCGGGGTCATGCTCCGGCCGCCACCTGATCTCTATCCGCCACGCAAATCCCTGCCACACCGCGCCTGACAGGACGTGTCCCGTCCACGCCGCCGTCTTGATGAGCTTCCCAGTGGGAAGAGCAAGCCGGCATGTCCGACATCCTTCGTGTTTTGTGGACGATCGTTCCTCGGCGCGTCGCCCCGGAGCCTTGGCTGAATTGCAAACGGTGCCGCGATAGCCGGCCGTTCCGAAGCAGCGGGAAGATCAGGGTCAACGCCAACGGAAAGCGCCTCGACGCGTGGCTGATCTACAAATGCACGTCGTGCGACAGCACCTGGAAGCGCCCGATCTTGGAGCGCCGGCACGTCCGGACGATCGACCCGCATGTCCTGATGTCGCTGCACGCCAACGATCCGGAAGTGGCGCATCGGCTGCCGCTCGATGTCGGGAGCTTGCGATGCAAGGTCGGATTGGCTGAGCAATCCGACGATGTTGTGGTGCGCAAGGAGGTGCGGTCGGAGAGCCTGACACCGGCCCGGCGGCTGGAAATCCTCTGTGCCGTTCCCGAGGGGACCGGGTTGCGCACGGACCGGCTCCTGGCAGTCGGGCTCGGCTTGTCGCGAAGCCGCATTCGCAGCCTGCAAGAGGCGGGACATCTCGCGGTGTTTCCGGAGGCATCGCGCAAGCGGCACTCGATCGTACGTAACGGTATGCGCGTGACGATCGAGCTCTCGAAGATCGACGACCGCGACGAGATTGTGATGGCAGCCAAAGGCGGTAGCCCTGCCGCACGATACTGAATCACCTCACCCTGAGGAGCCGTGCGAAGCACGGCGTCTCGAAGGATGGGAACGCGCACCGTGTTTGTTGCCCATCCTTCGAGACGGCCGCTACGCGGGCCCCTTAGGATGAGGTGACTTTGTCCTAGCGATCGATGCTCACGCCGTCTTGACGCGGCCGGGGAGGTCGAGCCCGACGCCGGTCAGATGGCCGAACGAGGCGTGAAGCCGCTCGATGCTCTGTGGTGCGAGCGGCGGGCGGAGGATCGAGGCGACGTTGTCGGCGACATGGGCCTTGTTGCCGGTGCCGAAAAGAATGACGTCGGCACCTTGCTCGTGGCGCGCGTAGCGGTAGGCCGCATCCGTGATGCTTTGCGCACCGCCTTCGGAGATCAGGAACTCGAGCGGATCGCCCCTCGACAGGATCGAAGCGTCGAGCTGGCCTTGTTCGACCAGCTTGGCGAAGATGTCGCGACGGTACGCGGCATTGCTGAAGATGTTGCGCACGACGAACATCAGGAGCGTTCCGATGCCCCGCCGCTGCGTCTCGGGAAAGATCCTCTGCCGCGCGCCCTGGTTCATGAGGCTGTAGGCCAGCATCACCACCTCCCACGGCGTCTCCAGGATCGCTCGTGCGAGCATCTTCTGTTCCGGATCGCGGGGGCCCGTTTCGGTGATGCCGATATGGCGCACCTTTCCCTGTTCCTTGAGCTTCACCAGGGCAGGGGCCAGCACGTCGCGATGATGCTCGTAGGCCTCGGGATGGACGCCATGAAAGTGGAAGATGTCGACGTAATCGAGGCCGAGCCGCTGCAGCGCGGCCTCGACGCGGCGAGTCACCGTCTCGGCCGTCTCCCCACCGCCCCGGAACAGGGCCTTGGTCGAGATCACCAGCCGGTCGCGGTCATAGTGGCGGACCGCGGCGCCCACGATCTCCTCGGAGCCATAGGCTTCGGCGGTGTCGAGGAAATTGACGCCGAGATCGACCGCCGTCCGCACCACCGCCACGCAGTCGTCTGCGCTCGCGCCGCGCCCCAGACCCAGCCGGCTGTTGCCGCCGCATCCAAGCCCGGCAACGCTCACCGTAAGGCCGGTCTTTCCAAGAGGCCGATATTCCATCACCACTCCTTACAGGCTTGTTACGCAACCTCAGGCCGTCTTCCGACTGATAAACAGGCCGCTTTCCTTCTCGACCTCAAGCATGCCGTTGCCAGCCTGAAACGCCGCGGCGATTACATCCTTAAATACAGCAAGCTGCGCGTCGTTGGCTTCATCGCCAGGCGGATAGGAGGTAAGCGCCAGGAATACGTCTTCCGGTTCTGTCACCCGCAGGCGGGCCGGATGCTCCGTCATGGTGACATTCCCGAATTGCGCTTGCATGAACCGTTCGGCGGCGTCGTATCCAAAAGCAGCGCCGGCCGGATCAAATGGAGGGCTGCCTAACGCAGTTGTCAGCTCATAGATCTTGCGCATGTTGCCGATCCCATTGGTCGTCACCGCAAGGAAGCCGCCCGGTTTCAGTACACGATACATTTCCGCAATGCCCTTGGTCGGCTCCGCCAGATGATAAAGCATATGCATTGCTATGGCGGCATCGAAGGAACCTTCCTCGAAGGGCAAGGCGGTCGCATCAGCCTGCTGCCCTATGACGGCCCCAAAAGGCAATGGCCGGCATCGCTCGACGGCTTCCTCCAACATGCCGCGGGAGAGATCGGAAAGCGTCAGTTCCAACTTTTCCGGTAGCTCGTGCGCCGTTGCCGCCCAGAACCAGCTAGGGCCGCAGCCAACATCAAGAATGCGATTTCCGGCTTTGAGGGGTAGCTGCCTCGCCACCCATGGAAACCAGCCAATCTCGGCAATCGTATATTTGCTGTTGAGGCGAGCACGTGCGGCGAGCTTCTGGCTGTCGCGATACTGCTTTTCGTTTCCGGTTGTTATCGACGACATGCACATCAAGCCTACTATCGCCCGCGGAAGCTGGGCTTGCGCCGTTCTCTCCAGGCTTCGTGCGCTTCGGTCTTGTCTTCGGTCATCTCGAGCATCATGAAGCGATAGGAATCCACCAGCGAGGCGTCGGCGATGTTGGGGATGTCCTGGCCGCGGTTCATCGACTCCTTGACCATGCGTGCGGCAAGCGGCGGCAGGCCCGCGATGTGGTCGGCGACCGCCAGCGCCTGCTTCATCAGCCGATCATGCGGCACCAGCCACTGGGCGAGCCCGACGCGATAGGCCTCGTCGGCCTTGAGCGGGAAGCCCATGGCGACCCGCATCGCTGTTGCCTTGCCGACATGGCGGGCGAGCCGCGTCGCGCCGCCGTAGTTCGGCAGGATGCCGAGCGCCACCTGCGGCAAGCGCCACTCGGCGCGCTCGGAGGCCACGATCAGGTCGCAACAGAAGGTGATGATGCAGCCGATGCCGATCGCGTAGCCGTTGACGGCGGCGATCACCGGCTTGGGGAAGTCGCTCATCAGGTTGGACGGGAAATTGCGCGCCTTGCCGACGCGCTTGATGAAAGCTTCGGCCGAGCGGGTGTTGTGGGTGTTGGGATCGCGCAGATTGGCGCCGGCCGAGAAGGCGCCGCCCGCCTCGTCGCCGGTCAGGATGACCGAGCGCACCTCATCGTCATCGGCCGCCTCGTCGAGACGCTTTAGCAGCCCGTCGTTATAGTCCTCGCCCCAGCAGTTGCGCGCCTGCGGGCGGCTCAGCGTCAGGATGCCGGTGTGGCCCTGCTTTTTGTAGAGAAGCGGCATGACATCCTCCTTTCGCCTCAGGCGGCGTCGACTTTGCCGGGTTGCTCTCCCAGGACTCCAAGAGCTTTCAGTCGCGCGATCTCCTCGGCGGAGTAGCCCGCTTCGCTGAGCACCCGCTCCGAATGTTGGCCGACGACCGGCGCGCGGGCAGGCGCGACCTTGGTCACCTTCTCAAGATGGAAGGGACTCGACACGGTGAGGCCCTTGCCGTCGGCGAAGGGCACCACGGCGCCGATCGTGCGAGCCTGCGGATCGTCCGCCGCTTCGTCGACGGTGGACACAACGCCGAAGGTCACGCCGGCCGCTTCGAGCATCGGTCGCCATTCCGCAAGGTCGCGCTTGGCGAAGATCTCATCGAGGATCGCGGTCAGCGCCTTGTGGTTCTCGCGCCGCACCGGTTGCGTGGCGAAGCGCGGATCCTGTGCCAGGTACTCCGCGTCGATCGCCTTCAGGAAGCTCGGGAACTGACGGGCCTCGTTGTGCAGCGCCATCAGGAACCAGCGGCCATCCTTGCATTGGTAGTGGTTGGCGAGCGCGCTTGGCGTGGCGATCCTCGGCGGGCGATGGCCGACATGTTCGCCGAACAGCCGGTTCTGCACATAGCAGCCGTTGGCCCACAGCCCGTTCTGCAGCAGAGAGGTTTGAGCGACGCCGCCGCGTCCGGTCTTCTCGCGACGGTAGAGCGCCGTCACGATGGCGGCGTAGAGCGCCGTCGCGGTGGGATGATCACCCATGCCCGGCATCGAACGCACCGGCTCGGTTTCGGTCGTCGATCGCACCATGTCCATCAGGCCCGTGCGCGCCCAGTAGGCGGTCGCATCGAAACCCGTGCGGGCGGCTTCTTTGCCTGCCTCGCCATAGGCCGTGATCGAGCCATAGACGAGGCGCGGGTTGATCGCGAGGAGATCGGAGGCGGCGATCTTCAACCGCTCTCGCACCGGCAGAGGAAAGTTAGTGATGAAGACATCGGCTGAGCCGATCAGCCGGTGGAGGATGGCAAGGCCCTCGGCGTGCTTGAGATCAATCGCGAGACTCTTCTTGTTGCGCGAAGTGAGCTGCCACCAGTAGTCGGTCGTCTTGCCGGGCACCGCCGGCGAGGCGCGCCACGGATCGCCGGCTCCCGGCGGTTCGACCTTGATCACCTCGGCGCCGAAATCCGAGAGGATCGTCGCCGCGGCGGGTCCCGCGATCCAGCTCGCGCAGTCGATGACTTTCAGGCCCTGGAAAATATCGGTCATCGTCGGTTGCCCCTAATGGCTCGGCTTGGTGGAGAACGGCGTCAACTGCAGCTCGTGCGTCCAGCAGGACCGGTCCTGCGTGTGGAGATAGAAGAACGCCTCGGCGATCTTCACCGGGTTGATGATGATGTCCGGATTGTTGTGTGCGCGGGGCAGCGCGCGGGTGCCCGGCGAATCGATCAGCCCGTCGATCACGATGTTGGCGACGTGGATGCCGTGCTCCGAATATTCCTCGGTCAGCACCTGGGCCACCGTGCGCATCATCACCCGGGGATAGTAGAGCGACTCACCGGTGTTGCGCTTGGTGCCGCGCAGCGACTTGGCATTGTTCGAGAAGAAGAACGAGCCCGAGCCGCGCTGGCGCATGGCGGGCAGGACTTGCTTGGCCACCAGGAACGGTCCGCGGCTTGCGATATCATGGGCGGTGTCGAACATCTCGACCGGAATGTGCTCCAGCAGCTCCTTGCCGGGTGGCAGGTCGCGCCCTTCGAGGTAACCGGCATTGTAGATCAGCACCTCGGGCTCGCCGGCCTCGGCGCGTATCTGTGCGAAGGCCGTCTCAATCGATTTCTCCGACGCAAGATCGAGCTCGACGATCATGCAGGCACCATCCTGCTGCTCGATCGCCGCCGCCAGCGTCTTCGCGTTCGCTGCGGTGCGCGTCGTCAGCACGGTGAAGAAGCCCTCGCGCGCGAACTTCTGGGCAAGCGCGCCGCCGACGCCCCAGCGGATGCCGACCGGCACCGAGCTGTCGTCGAGCACCTTGCCGTGCGCGAGCCTGGTGTTGCGCCCGTCGGCCTGCCATTTCGATGTCGCGCCGATGATGACAGCCACTGGTTGGCCCTTGGCGTTCCGGTCGGTGCTGGTGCCACGCGCGTTATTCGCTGCCATCTGGGCCTCCGCGATGGACAAGAGGCTCATGCCTCAGATCGGGCGCAATCTCACATGAATGGCAACCAAGTGACCAGCCGGGCCGCATTCTTGGTGTCGCCCTGCGGGCCAGCGCGTTAGGGTCCGTCATGCTGAAGGATCAATACGACCTCGCCTTGACGACCGCGTCATCAGTCGCGCGGGATGCCTATGTCCAGGCCTCCGGTCTCGCACTGACGTTTTATCCCGGCGCCGTCGAGGCTTATGACCAAGCCATTGCCGCCGATCCTCGGTTTGCCCTGGCCCACGCCGGCAAGGCGCAGATCCTGTTGAGGCAGGGCGACGCAGGAGCGGCGCGGGCCGCCCTCGCGACCGCCAAGAGCCTGGCGTCGGATGTGTCGGCGCGTGAAGCCAGCCACATCGCTTTCTTCGACCTCGTGCTCGCCGGTCAGACCGAAGCAGCGCTCGATGCGTTATATGCGCATCTCGCGGAATGGCCGCGCGACGCGCTGGTCGTCAACAGCGCCGCAAATCCCAACGGCCTGATCGGCGGGTCCGGCCGCCTCGGACAGAAGCAGAAGATCGCCGCTTTGATGGATAGCCTGGCGCCAAGCTATGGCGACGATTTCTGGTTCGTCTCCTATCACGCCATGTCGCTGTCCGAGGATGGGCGGCTTGGTCCTGCGCGGGCGAAGATCGAGCAGTCGGTGGCGGCAAACCGGAACAACGCGCATGCCGCCCATGGCTTCGCCCATATCTGCTACGAAAGCGGCGAGCTAGAGGCGGGCCGCTCCTTTCTCTCGTCGTGGCTCGCCACCTATCCGCGGCAAGGCTTTTTCTACAGCCATTTGAGCTGGCACCTCTCGCTTTTTGAGATACAGGCGGGCAACTGGACGGAAGCGTTGCGGCTCTATCACGATGCTATGCCGCTCGACCGGCACAGCGGCGGGCCGCAACAGAAGGTCACCGATGGGGCAGCCTTCCTGTGGCGATCCGAACTCGCGGGCCATCCGCGTGACGAAGCGGCGTGGCGTACGTTGCATGACTTCGCGAACAGCGCGCTGCCGCGGCCGGGCAGTGGGCTCGCCGACCTGCATATCATCCTGACCCAGGCGGTCATGGGCGATGACACAAGACCCGACACTCGGGCGCGCCAGATCGAGGCATTGGCGCGAGAGGGGCGTTACCCGTCCGGCTCCTATCTGCCTGAATTGGCACGCGGCTTCACGGCGTTCGAACGCCAGGATTTTCCCGGCGCCATCGAAGTGCTTGCACCGCTCGCGGGACAGAACGAACGCATCGGCGGCAGCCGGGCGCAACACGACCTGATCGAGTTCACCCTGCTGAAGGCCTACCTCGGCGCCAATCGGCTGAGCGAAGCCCGGCATCTGCTCGGTGCGAGGAGGCCGGGTGCTTCCGGTGTTTCGGTGCAAGGAGTCGGGGCACTGCAGTGAGCAACGCCCGGGGTGGTGCTCAGTATTGCACCCGGGTCGTGATGGCGCCGTCGACGATGAAGTTCACGCCGGTGATGAACGACGCCTGCCGGCCTGCCAGGAAGACGACGGGGGCGGCCACTTCCTGCGGCGTGCCCATGCGACCCATGGGGTTGAGCGCCAGCGTCTTCGTGTAGCGCTCGCTGCCGGCGTCGCGTTGGCGACCCCAGGTGTTGCCGTCCTCGAAGATCGAGCCGGGCGACACCATGTTCACGCGCACGCCCTTGGGGGCCATCTCGATCGCCAGCGACTTCACGAATGGCACCAGTGCTGCTTTCACGGAGCGGTAGGGCTGTACGGGACCAGGGCCTGCTTCGTTCAACGACACGGTGCCGATGACGGTGCAGGTCGCACCCTGGCCGCTCTTCAGGAGATGCGGCATGACATGCCGTACCGATTCGACCGTCGAGACGATGTCGATCTCGATGCTCTTGCGCCAGCCTTCCGGCGTGTCGGCGGTGCCGAGCGCACTCACGTTGGCGACGAAATGGTCAATGCCGCCTTCGGTCGCGAAGCCGTCGATCCATGTCTTGAGCGCGGGATCGTCGGTGACGTCGAGTGCAGCGCCTTGCACGCGGCCCTTCTTGGCGCGCCATTCTTCCTCGCGCTGCTTCACAAGTTTGGCGTCGCGCGCGCAGAAGCCGACCACGGCACCCTCCGCTACGAAGGCATCGACAATGGCGCGGCCGATGCTCTTGGTGCCGCCGGTGATCAGCACGCGCTTGTCCTTGAGACCCAGGTCCATGGTTTCTCCGCTAAAATGCCTATGAAAGTGAGCTGACGATCGACATGAAGAGGGTGACGTTGCCGGGCTGGTCAGGCCCGTACGCCTCCTACGTCATCCACTCGCCCGTGCCTTTGCCAGATCCGGTACTGCGGCCGATGCAGCGGCGATGCGCGGCGAGGAAGTGACCTTGAGTGCCTCGGCGGCTGCGTCGTTCTCCATGATCTTGGCCATGACGGCCTGACCGGCGCGCTGGAACATGCTGCGATTGTCGATCAGGAACTTCTGGGATGCGCGAAGTTTGCGGACATAGCCATTGACCTCGGGAACGACATAACGGGCGACCAGATCCCAGCTCCTGAACGTGTTCTCGATATTGGCCCAGTCATGGACGAAGCCCACCACCGTGCCGAAGCCACCACTCTTCTCGTAGACCGACTTGATCATCTTCACGAGATCGTCCGGTGTGCCGATCACCGCCGCGGAACCGGGCGAAAAAGCCGTCTTTTCGATCGCGTCTTCGGGCGACGTGAAGGGCACCGAGCCCGGCAACTGCAGGGTGCCGTTGACGTATTCGTTGTGCCAGCGGAGCAGGCCGTGCCGGGCCTGTTCGATTGCCTGCTCGCGCGTTTCGGCGATGTGCCAGTTGAGCAGGACGCGCCAGTTCTTGCGGTCAACGGTCTGACCATGTTTCTCTGCTGCCGTCTCGGCGAAGCCCCACTGCGTCGGCAGGGCAGTAAGGCCCGCACTCGACTGGGAGCCCAGCGAGATGATGCCAATCCCGTACTTGCCAGCCAGCGTCATGCCCGACGGGCTGATCTGAGAGGCGACCGCGAACAGCATGTCCTCCTGCAGCGGGAGAAGCTGAAGTGCGGCGTCCTTCAGCGTGAACCACTCGCTCTTGGCGGTCACGCGCTCGCCCTTGAACAGGCGGCGGATGATGCCGATCGCTTCGTCCTGCCGGTCGCGTTGGACCATCGGATCGATGCCAAGCGTATGCGCGTCAGACGGCAGCGCCCCGGGACCCGAACCGAAGATCACCCGGCCGCCCGTCATGTAGTCGAGCTGCACCATGCGTTGGGCTACATTGTACGGGTGATGGTAGGGCAGCGAGACCACGCCGGTGGCGAGCTTGATGCGCTTGGTATGTTCGCCCGCGGCCGCCAGGAACATCTCGGGCGAGGCGATCATCTCCCAGCCGGAGGAATGATGCTCGCCGCACCAGAATTCATCGAAGCCGAGCTCGTCGAGGTGCTGCACGAACTTCAGGTCGCGCCGGAACTGCAGCATCGGATGCTCGCCGATGGGATGATGCGGAGCGAGAAAGGCGCCAAAACCCAACCGATGCATAAGAAAGGATCTCCTTTCGCTAGTGTCCAAGCCGATGTCAGTACGCCGCTACCAAGTCAGCCTTGCCGATACCGGCCAGGCGCTGGCATTCGGTCTGTGGCCGACAGAACAAGGCTCCGACCAGGCCGGCCAGGCTGCAAACGATGCCGGCAATCAAATAGCCGCGGTCGTATCCACCCGCTGCGGTGGCTGCGCCTTGAATGACGCTGCCCATCAGCCAGGGTGCAACGACGCCTGCCGATGTGGCGACGGCGTTGCTCATCCCAATCATCACGCCGCGTTGAGTGACGGGCGCGTACTCGCTGATCATCGCATGTCCCATCACGTAGATAACGGCCGGGAGCACGAAGCCGATGACGATCATGGTGATCTTGAAGGCGGCACTCGGAACGAACGGCACGGCGATCATTGCCAGCCCGCCGACCATGACGCACACCCCGGCGAACACGCCACGGACGACATCCGTCGAAGCGCCACGCTTTATCAGCCGCTCGGACAACAACGCCGCGCCGATCGAGACGGCCGGGCTGGCCATCCATGGCAGGGTCGTGATCACGGCGGCTTCGGACTGGGAGAACTTCAGGCCCTGAATGAGATAGGGCGTGAACCACGCCAGGAGGAGCGCCTGGCCCCAAAAGGCGCCAAAACCCGTTAGCCACGTCGCCAACGTCGTGCGGTTGAAGATCAGGGGGATGTAGGGAACATGGACCATGCCCGACGCGCCTTGGATCGCCGATGCTTCCGAGACTGGTCCTTCTTTCCCAAACAACGCCCAGAGGGTTGCCCAAACGAGGCCCGCGAGCCCCAGAACCAGAAATGCTGCATGCCAGGAGTAGTGTTCGATGATCCAGTCGAGCACAGGGACAGCCACGATCACGCCGACTGCAGCGCCCTGTCCGATAATGGAAGTCGGCAGCGTGCGCTTCTCGTTCGGAAACCATTTGTAGGCCGCGTGCAAGGCGACCGGATAAGCAGGGCCTTCGCCTGCGCCGAGCACGGTCCGGCATGCGATGAGCAGGGAGAGTGTGACGCTTCCCAGCATGGGAAACTGAACCAGCGACCAGATGATCGCCATCACCAGAATCAGCCACCGGGCCGGGACACGATTCGCCAGATAGCCGATCGGGATTGCGGATATCGAAAAGAAGAGGAAGAAGCTCGATCCTACAAGGCCGAACTGCTGAGGGGTCAGGCCGAGTTCGTGCATGATGGGCACGCCGGCCAGACCGACCGCGATCTTGTCGGCGAAGTTGATCAGCATGAAGCCGAATAGCAGCGCAACGATCGTCCATTTGTGCCGCAGCGGGGTTCCTTGTGTCATTGTTCCTCCCGTGATTGTCCGTTTGTTGGGCTCCGCTCCGATATGGAGGGCCTCTTTTTCTTCTTGGATGGCAGCGTCAAAGAGGTCGCGGACGCCAGTTGCGGCGCTTCAGCCCGCGACCTAACGATCGCCTAAGCCCGGTAGAACGGCTTGTCGCCGCTGACGGTCACGCGATGGCCGTAACGGCGGTGGGGGAAGTAATCGAACATCGCATGGTGCTGGGCGCTGCGATTGTCCCAGAAGGCAACCGAGCCAGGCTGCCACTTGAAGCGGCAATGGAACTCCGGCGTCTCGATGTGGCGATAGAGCATCTCGAGCAGCGCGTCGCTCTCGTGCTTCTTGAGCTGCGGAATGCCAAGCGTAAAGCCGCGATTGACGTTGAGGCCCTGCCTGCCGGTCACGGGATGCGTGCGCACCACCGGGTGCTCGGCGTTGGGGAACTTGATCTCGTCGCGGTCGGTCGCCTTGACGCGGTAGTAATGCGCCTTGGAGCTGTCATGGAGCGCCGTGAGGCCCTGTAGGAGCTTTTTGATCGGCTCCGAAAGCGTCTCGTAGGCACGGTACATGTTGGCAAACAGCGTGTCGCCGCCGCCCTCGGGCGGCACCTCGGTCATGTAGAGGATCGAGCCCATCGGCGGCTCTGCATCGCACGAGACGTCGGTGTGCCAGTTTTCGCCCGCCACGCGCGTGGAGTTCTCGTCGGCCTTGATCACCAGGATCTCGGGGTGCTCGGGAAAGGCGATCGGGGCATTGGGATGGACGTGCAGCGGGCCGAAGCGGCGGCCGAAGTCCTTGTGCTGGTCGATGGACATCTTCTGGTCGCGGAAGAAGATCACCAGGTTCTCCATCAGCGCATCGTGCACTTCCTGGAACTGCTGGTTGCCCAGGGGCTTGGCGAGATCGACCCCGAAGATCTCCGCACCGATGGTCGGCGTGAGCTTGCGCACCTCGATCGACTGATAGGCCATCGTCTCCTCCTGCGGTTCGTTGTCGAACGGCATCCTAGGCAACGCGGCACCAAAGACTTGGGCAAAGTGGCGAAAGTCCACTGTATGGACTATAGTTCTCCATGCCCTCTGTGACTGAATCTGTTCGTCGCAGTTTCGCCTTGATGGAGGCGCTGAGCCGTCGACGCAACTCCAGCGTTCGCGACTTGACCGGGGAGAGCGGCTTACCGCGTCCGACCGTTGTGCGGCTTTTGCAAACGTTGATCGGGCTTGGCTATGTGGTGCGCGTTTCTCGCCAGGAGGGCTATCGCCTCACGGATCGGGTGCTGGGTTTGGCGGAATCGATCCGCTTCGTGGACCACCTGGTCGATGCGGCCCTTCCACATATGAGCCGCTTCACGGCGGAGCATGGCTGGCCGCTCTATCTCGCCACGCTGAGCTATGGCGCCATTACCATCCGGCATTCGACGGCACCGGAAAGCCCCCGGGCTTTTGAAGGAGCAGAGTTGAACGCGAAGCGTCCCATCCTGATCAGTGCACTGGGGCGCGCTTGGCTCGCTTTCTGTTCGGAGGAGGAGCGTCGCAGTATCCTACGCGACATTGGCGGTCTGACGCGTCGCCAGGAGATCGCGCTCGACCAGCAGCTCGCCAGAGTGCGTCAGCAAGGGGTTGCCTTTACCCGGCTATCTCGGCCAACACGCCTGCACGGAATCGCAGTTCCTGTGATGCAAGGGGGAGCACAAGGTGACCGTGTGATCGCAAGCCTGACAATGCGCTTCCCGCACTCGGCAATGAGTGAGGCCGAGGTGGCGCAGCGTTTCGGGCGCCGATTACAGGCACTCGCGCGAACAATTGCGAACGATACCGCGCGTCGACGAAATGCATCCGGATGATGATCCGGTCGGTCCGACTGGGAGCCGGACCGTTCCCGGTCAGGTAGCCTATGGTCCTTTCGCCTTGGCGCGGCCCACGTTGCCTTGAGCGGCACCCCTCGAAAAATCAATCGTTCGGCCCTCCTCATTGGATTGCCGCGATCAGTCCCGCTCCCTACCATTCGTGCCGACAACGCGAGGACAACATGGCAAAACGACCGATGTATCTCCAACACGTCAACGTTTACGTCCGTAACGTCGAGCGTTCGAAGCAATGGTACGAGGATCTGCTTGGCCTCCACGTCTACGAATACCGGCCGGGCCGGGCCGCCTTTCTGACAGCCGATGAGGAGCAGTCGCACGAGGTGGCGCTGATGCAATTGGGCGACGATGCCCCACTGCAGTCAAAGGGCCAGGTGGGCCTGAACCACATGGCCTGGCGCCTCGAAAGTCTCGACGACCTCAAGGAGTTCTATCGGAAGATCAAGGCCGCGGGACAACCGATAGATCACATCTCCGACCACGGCATCTCGCTCGGCATCTACCTGCGCGACCCCGACGGCAACGGCGTCGAAGTGTTCTACGAGATGCCGCGCGCCGAGTGGCCGGTCGATTACAACGTATTCACACGCGAGAAAACCGGGAGCGGCCGCTTCCCTGGCCCGTGGGATGCGGAGATCGGTCGCGACTCTTCTCCTGCTCGGGTGCAAACGGCCGCGGACTAGAAAGGGAACTGCGGGAGCGGGTGCCGCTACCGTGGATGGGTATTCGCCGGAAAGACCGCGTTCGTGACCGGCGCGGCGTCGGGCATCGGTTTGGGGATCGCCAGCGCGCTCGCCCAGGCGAGCAGGCGGTCATGAGCATGAACGCCAGACCAATCAGCCTTGGCCTGCGCCTCGCCATCGGCCCGGCATAGCCTGAGCGATCTGGCGCCCAATCGGCTGGACGAAGCCTAGCATCTGCTTAACGTGAGGCGGCAGGGTGTCCTAGGCGTTTCCGTGCCGGGCGCTGGGGCAGTGCAATGAGCAGGCCCGTCGCAATCGGCGACCGATATCGGGGTGAAACAGCAGCCGCCATTCCGGACTGCGGTCTGCAGCCGACAGGAGTGTGTTGTCGCCAAACCCAAAAGATGATGGGGTGAAAAACGACAGACGGAGCGTCGAGCATGGTTTCAGTGATCAGGCGCCGCGAGTTCGTGTGCGTGGCGGCGTCGGCGGCCGCTTTTGGAAGCAGGGCGGCGCAGGCAGAGGGCATGACCGCTTCGGGCGTCTATCCCGTGGCGGTGCCTACCTATGAGGTCATGTTCGTCGCCCAGGCGAAGGGCTTCTTCAAGGACGAAAGCTACGACTTTAAGTTGATCCAGGGCGGCAGCGGAGTGAAGACGCGAGAAATCCTGGCATCGCGCCAGGGCGACTTCGCGATCGCCGACATCCAGCACGTACTGCAGCTCAACAAGAATGGCCGGCCGACGCGTGCCCTGATGGCCCTCGATCAGCGCGCGCCCGGAGTGCGCTTCGCGATCCGCAAAGATCTATTCGACGACGGTGTCGACACGGTCGAGAAGTTCGCCGCCTGGAAGCGGCCCGACGGCAAGCGGGCGATCCTCGGCGTTTCGTCGCTCGGCGGCACCTCGCATCTGTGGTCGCACTATTTCATGGAAAGCAAGGGCCTCGCCGACAAGGTGACCTGGGTCGGCGTCGGCAACGTCGACACCATGCTGGGCTCGCTGAAGAGCAAGCAGATCGACTTGCTGTCGAGCGCCATCTCGGTCGTGAGCGAGGCCGAGAAAAACGGCTGGGGCAAGGTGATCTACTCGCCGAGCGACGAGAATACCTGGAACGCGGTGATTGGCGGGTCGGTGCCGGTCAATGCCAATTTCTGTCTCGCCGCCACCATCGAGAAAGAGCCGGGGAAGGTGCAGGCATTCACCAATGCCGCCTGGCGCGCCGTGCAGTGGATCAAGGCCAACAGCCCAGAGAACATCCTGGGCGCTATCGAGCCGTTCGTCGGCTCAACCTCGCGCACCGCCAACCTGCTGGAGATCGGCGAGCTCAAGGACGTCGCCGATTGGAACGGCCTGATCAAGCCTGAAGCTTGGGCGCGCGGCGAGAAGGTCTGGTACGGCGAACTGACCGGATTGAAGCCCATAAAGATGGAAGATGCCGTCGCCGACAAGTTCCTCAAGGCGGCGCATGCCAAGTACCCCGCCTGAGGCGGTGCGCTGCCGAATCGAGATCGACCGGCTGCGCAAGAACTTCTCTGCTGACGGTCGCGAGGTGGTCGCGGTCGACGATGCGTCGTTCCGCATCAATGACGGCGAGTTCGTCGCCTTGCTCGGTCCCTCGGGCTGCGGCAAGAGCACCATCCTCAACATGGTGGCGACCTTGATCGCACCGAGCGGCGGCGCCATCAAGGTCGATGGCGCGCCGGCCGTCTTCGGTAAGCCGGTACGGCATGTCGGCTATGTTTTCCAGAAGGACACGCTGTTTCCGTGGCGCACCGTCGAGGACAATGTCGGCTATGCGCTGGAAATCGCAGGCGTCCCGGCCGGTGAGCGGCGGAGCCGAGTCGCCGAGGCGATCCGCCAGGCCGGCCTCGACGGCTTCGCGCACTTCTACCCGGCGTCGCTGTCGGGCGGCATGCGCCAGCGCGTGTCGCTGATGCGCACCCTGATCTCGCGACCCGAGATCCTGCTGATGGACGAGCCGTTCGGCGCGCTCGACACCCACACCAAGCTCGACATGCACTCAGTGCTGCTCAGCCTTTGGGAGCGCCAGCGCCAGACGGTACTGTTCGTCACCCACGACCTCGGCGAGGCACTCACGCTCGCCGACCGCATAATTCTCCTCTCGGCGCGGCCCGGCCGGGTGAAGCAGGATTTCAGGATCGATTTTCCGCGGCCGCGCGATGCGGTGGCGCTGCGCGAGACGCGGCGATATGCCGAGCTCTTTTCGCATGTCTGGCATTCACTGGGTGAAGAGTTTGCGAAAGGTCACAGCGCGTGAGGCGGCTATCGACCCTGCTGTGGCAGGTCGCGATCGCCCTTGCGGCGCTGGCCATCTGGGAATGGGGCTGGACCTTCCACGACAGGCTGCCATGGCTGGTGCCCGACCTGCTCGACCCCTACTTCATCTCCAGGCCGTCGGCGATCTTCCAGCAATTCCTCACGCTTGGTTGCCTGACGACGAGTGATGGCAGCTGGACCTTCGCCCAGCCCGGCGGGTTCGCGCGCTGCATCGGCAAATCCGAGAACAACCTTTGGATCGCCACGTGGTTCACGCTCAAGAATACGTTGTGGGGTTTCCTCACGGGCGTGAGCTCGGGCTTCCTGCTAGGCTTGCTGCTCGGCCGCTCCGATCGACTGAGCGAGATCTTCTTTCCCTTCATTACAGCCTTCAATTCGATCCCGCGCATTGCGCTGGCGCCGATAATCATCCTGGCATTCGGCATCGGCGACGCCTCGAAGATCGTGACCGCTTGGCTGGTCGTGGTGTTTCTGGTGTTCTTCAACACCTTCGAAGGCGCCCGTGCCGTCGACCGCGACCATATCAACGCCGCGCGCCTGCTGGGCGCCAGCGAATGGCAGGTGACGCGCACCGTGATCGTGCCCTCGACCATGGCTTGGTTGTTCGCCTCGCTTTCGCCCGCCATCTCGTTCTCGCTGATCGGCGTCATCGTCGGCGAGTTTATCGGCGCGGAGCACGGCATCGGTCGCATGATCATCGAGGCGGAAGCGCGCGGCGAGGCGGCCGGCATGATGGTCGCGGTATTCGTCCTTATGGTCGCAGGCGTCATCCTGTCGGCCTTGGTGCGCCGCCTGCAGGCCTACCTCCTGCGCTGGCGGCCAGCGCATCAACTCGGCGGCTGAGGCTCCGAAGCCCCCAGGCTTGATTGCTCTTTGACGAACTCCATTGGCGGGTGCCGCACGACGCCTACGCGCACTCGGAGGGCGGCTAGGCGGTGATCGCATGGACAGCCAACAACATGACACCTAGGCTTCAGGGGCGATTGCAAAGGGGGCTTGGCCATGCCTGCATTTTTTATCGTTCAGGCGACGATTAAGAACGAGCCCCAATTTCAGAAGTATCGTGAGGTGGTCATTCCATTCATCGCGAAGTTTGGCGGTAAGACCGTCGCTAGAGGCGCGGCGGTCGAAGTGTTCGAAGGTGAACACGACAAGCGGCCTGTGCTTATGATCGAATTTCCCGACATGGATGCCATCCGCGCATTCTGGAATTCGCCAGGCTTTGTGCCGATCAAGAAGATGCGCGAGGGTGCCGCCACCGTGGATGTTTGGGCATTCCCCGGCGTTTGAACGCGTCAAGCGTATCCTTGGATTGGCTGTGTCCTTGGCGCGGTCCGGTGACCAGTTGACGGTGGACAAACGTCCGCACCATGAGGTCAGCGAATGATTGACCCTACGCCTGAATTTTGCCGTCAGGCAAGTTTGAAAATTGACGTAGACGCTCAATTCGTAAAACTGACTTAGGCAGGGTGATCGCAAAGGACGGGGAGAAGGCGCATGAGGGAAATCGCTGGAAAGACCGCGTTCGTGACCGGCGCGGCGTCGGGCATCGGCCTGGGGATCGCCACCGCGCTCGCCCAGGCGGGCGCCAAGGTCATGCTGTGCGACATCGAGGAGGCGGCCCTGTCGGCCGCGGTCGCGGAACTCAAGAAGACCAATGCCGATGTCGATAGCGTGCGGGCCGACGTCTCGCTCAAATCAGAGCTGCAGGCGGCAGCCGAGGCGACAACGGCGCGCTACGGCAACGTCCATATCCTGATCAACAATGCCGGCGTGGGCGGCGGCGGGCCGTACGGCATTTGGACCGACGCTGGATGGGACTGGACGGTCGGCGTCAACCTGATGGCGGTGGTCTGGGGGATCGAAATCTTCGGTCCGCTGATCGAGAAGCACGGCGAGGGCGGGCACATCGTCTCGACCGCCTCGATCGCCGGGCTGATATCGGGCAGCAGCACGGCTTACAACGTCTCCAAGTATGGCGTAGTCGCGCTGTCCGAGGGCCTGAGGAACGAGCTCGCGCCGCGCGGCATCGGCGTGTCTGTGCTCTGCCCCGGCTTTATCCGTACCGAGATCATGAACTCGCGACGCAACCTGCCCGATCGCTTCGCCGGCGCCTTCCGCGGCCCGCCGCCGACCACCGGGCCGCTGGCCAACGCGATCCGGATGATCGGTGAACGTGTGGCCCATGGCATCGATCCGGCCTATGTCGGCGAACTCGTGCGCGAGGGCATCGAGAACGATTGGTTCTACATCTTCACCGACACCGAATTTGAGCCGATCGTCGAGATGCGCTTCGCCGCTATCAGGGAGGGCTTCAACCGCATCCGCGCGCGCATCCCAAAGCGTTGAGCACGCAGTCCTTGCCGTAGCGACAACCGGAGGAAGACCATTGAAAGTGCGCACGCAGGTGAATCGCATTCGGCTATTTGCCCTGCCGCCAATCGCGTTCGATCGGCGGCAGGCTTGGGTTCGTCGCTTTCTCAGTGCCCCTTGCGCTAGACGCCGCCGGCAAGCCGTTTGGCGTATTCGAGTTGAGCTTGCGACTTCGGCAGCATCTCTTGGGCATAACGGCGAAGGGGCCCACTGGCGTTGGGATTACCTCCATAAGCGCCAAATTGATTGACCGCCGCGTTTTGCACGCGGACCTGCGCATCGGCGTAGGCCTTGTCGAAAGCTGGACCCTGCAGTGAGCTCAGGCGTGACATCGAGTCGTCGGCAATCGATTTTACGTTCTCTTCGGGCGCGTAGGTGACGCCCGCTGAGTTCCGGTTTCTACTTAGCGATTGTGCGTTCGCCGTGTATTCGTCAATTGCGCGTGTGGCATATCCGCGGACAAGCTGGTTGGATGATTTGGTGAGCGCCAACCGGCCCGATTGAACCTGGAAGTCATTGACGGTTTGGGCAAAGCCGACGAACCGCGCGTCTGGCAGCGGGTTCGCGTACGCTGTTGGCGAAGCCGGTGGTGGCGGCGGTGTAGCTGCAGGTTGCTGACAGGCAGCCAGTAGAAACGCTGTGCCAACTGCGGCCACAAGGTTTCGCATCATGCTCGTCTCCATCGATAGGTTGTACGAACGCTGGTGATACGCTCAACAGAAGAGGCGCTCCTCGCCCGCGCAACTAAACACTCGCGCAACTAAACAGAAGGGACGCCGCCCTCCACTGTAGGATGCAATGCTTCAGAACACTACATGCGACTTGAGAGCGAGCAGGCCCTGTCGGTCCTCTCTATTTCAACGATCCTGATTGCAGCATCCGCTGGCTTCTGCAGCTCGAAGGCGTCAGCAATGCTTCTAAGCCAGAGGTCCACTTCATCCGGAGTCATCAGCATCACCGGCATGGCCTTCTCGTGGATCGGTTTTTATGATGCCGTTTGGTTCGCGCTCGAGGCATCAGATTGCTGCAACGCAATCGACTTCGATATCGAAGGGACCTGGCCATGACGGCACATGCAGAAATATGCGGGCAGGCGCTTCGGTGGGAAAATAGCGCGAATAGATGTCGTTGAAGATGCCGAAATGGGACTCGTCAGGCGTGCAATAGACATTGCACTTCAAGACGCGGTCCAGTGACGAGCCTGCCGCCTCCAGGCAGCATTTCATCTGCTCTAGCACCAATTCCGACTGCCGCGCGAATGGGACGCGCTTGATCTCACCCGTCTGCGGATCGAATGGCGGCAAGCCCGATACGTATACTGTTTGGCCCGCAACCATCACTGGGTAGATCGGCCCCTTGCGGCGCCGTTCGAGATAGCTCGAAATCGGCTCGACGCGTATTGGCGTGCGTTTCATTGTGGCCTCCAAGTCACAGTGCATTGTTGCGGCAATGCTTGGAGTTGTCGCGATCGAACGGTTCGGCTTAAGCCGAACTGTCCTCGATTGATGTACCTGCGATGTCGGGGCTAAGATTGAAATATGGTTGCGGCGGCAAATCTGGTCGAAGTTGCCGCTCTGGTAGGTGACACTGCACGGGCCACCATGCTTGCCGCCCTCATGGACGGCCAGTCGCTCACGGCGACCGAACTTGCCTATCGCGCCAATATCTCTCGTTCGACCGCGAGCGGCCATCTGAGCAAGCTCGCTGCCGCGCGGCTGCTAATTGTTACCCGCAAGCGCCGCTTTAGCTATTACCGCATCGCGTCGCCGCTGGTTGCGAGAATGCTGGAGAGTATCAAGCTTGTCGCCGCCATCGAGGTGCCACCCCGCCATCATCCACGCTCAGCCCACGATGAAGCGCTCCGATTCGCCCGAAGTTGCTACGATCACCTGGCCGGCCACGTGGGCGTTGCCATCACCGACGCGCTTGTGGCGATGGGACATGTCGTGCTGACCGATGACGGAGGCGAACTGACGTCCTCGGGCGAGTGTTTCCTGTGCACGCTGGGCGCCGACCTGAGGTCGCGACAGCGTTCCCGGCGGGTGTTCTGTCAACCCTGTCTCGACTGGACCGAGCGTCGTTATCACCTCAAGGGCCTCGTTGGCGCTGCCATTCTGCGCCGTCTTCTGGAGCTTGGATGGATCAAGCGAGTTCCGGGGAGCCGCGCGCTGCGACTCACATCGTCTGGAGAAGCAGGCTTGTCTGAAGTCTTCCATATCGAGTTCAACGGCAAGCGCCGAAGTCATGGCGAAGCGCCCCCGTTAAGGAATCACAAGCATTAAACTGTGCGCGCCACGGCGGACACGGATCAACCAACTGGCAGCAGGGTTTGGTGCGGCAAGGACTTTAGTCCGAGACGGGCCGATTCTCTTTGGTTATGGTCTTTGCCGAAGGGGAGGACAGGAGACGATGAGAGGCAAATTGGTTGCCGGCGCGTTGATGCTGGCTCTGGCCGGTTGCGGGAACACGACGTTCAAGACCCTGCAGGAGGACGCCGAGGGACGCGATATCAGTCCGCCGCCGAGTGGCCTCGCTTCCCTCTATGTTTATCGTGACAGCGATACTGGCGCCGGTGCGATGGCGACGGCCTGGGTCGACGGTCAGATCCTAGGTACTCTGGGCCCGCATTCCTGGCTAACGGTCGGTGCATCACCCGGCCCCCACCAGATCGGCTGCTCCAACGGTGATCAGATCAACGTGACGGTAGCGCAGGGCCAGATCCGCTTCGTCGAATTCGTCGTGCGCGACAATGGGACCTGTGCGGTGTTCGAGACGCCGAGCGACCGCGGCCGGGCCGGCGTCCACCACGGCAAGCGCGTCGCCAAGGCCACGTGATCTCGCTCGCTAAAGAACATCGTGTCCACCGGGGATGTCATTAAGACGTCTCAGGTGGGATGGCCCCTGCTTTCTGCGCTATCGGTCGGCTACTCTATTGGTTGTTTCAGTGCCGGGGCAGGTCGGTAGCCCAATCCTCCAGCAAGCCCGCTCGCTCGATTTGAGTATGCAAGCCGTTCCAGCTTGATTGTGCATGATCGACCACTCGCGCGGCCCGTGTCCGGGGATGGGTTACTAACCACGCCTCGAGAGTGCCAAGCGCCACCTCGAGTGCAGCCCATGCCGCGTCTATGGCGAGTCGGGTAAGAAAGGTCGGTCTGATCTGGTACCGCGCCAAACAGATTTGCGCATCTCGATCAGCTAGCCGCCAACCGTTTAGGCACGCATCAAACTCCGGTGGGAGTTCGTCTCTTATCTCACTCACGGAACGGCACCTTTCGCTTGGTGCGGTGGCTCTCTCGGAACCACAAAATTGAAGCACACGATATTGAAGTTAAGATACGGAAGCGGTTGAAAGCTTCAATGTGCGCATTGTTTCAAACGCAACGGACAGCCACGCTTAGACGGTCGAAGTCGGCCGCACGTTCGGACGATCAGGCGACGGTCCGCCGATGCGGCGCCTGATGGAATATAATGGCCGAGCTGCGAGTACTGGATTGGAGCAGGAAAAGAGCCTTGGCTGACAAAGAAATCACTATTGGCCTTCCGTCGTCCCTCCTTGAGGCGCTCGACGAGTGGGCCGCACGGGCGGGCGTATCGAGAGCTGAAGCAATCCGCTGGCTTCTCGAGATGGGCCTGGGGCGCTTCAAGGATTACGCGCCGATCAGGGATCCGGAATAAGTGCGCCCGGAGGCAAGCATGGATCCCCGCCGATTCGGCCTTGTCCTGCGCCTGTTCTCGAACCGCATGGATTCTGCAGTACCAACTGGTTCCGATCACCCAGCCAGGGCAGTCCGTCTATTCGATTACACCGAGTTAATGTTCGCGACACCTCTACGATAACTGAATTGTCTTAAACCGGGGCCGGCGGGAGCACGCATTGCGTCGCAGCTCGCATGTCGCCGACGTTGGGCACAGTGTGAAAGTAAGCCACTGAAGCATCAGCGGAACGGCAGCGCCCCACGTGAGCTCGGCGCCGCCGCCGGCGGAATAGGGAGGCCGCCGGCGGCGTCAATGACCTGTTGCGCCGCTGGCGACCAGCGTGCCGGAGACTGTGGGTGCAGCGCCCCTATCGCCGCTCCGCTCGCCTTCCCAGGCGGGCGATCATGACGACTGAGCCGAATGGCATCGCGAAGCCGATTCACGAGAAGGTGATGCCGGTGATGCTGATCACGCCGGAGGAGGTCGACCGCTGGCTTGCAGGCAAAAGCGTGGCCGACGCCATGGAGATGCAGAAGCCGGCGCCGGACGACGCCATCAAGATCGTCGATATCGAGAAGGCCGCCTAGTCGTCGTCCTCAATAATCGGCAGCCCTGGAATCAGTATAGCGGACCGCATAAGGAGCCAGTGCCAAGCCCAAATAGAGTGATGCCAACGTCGTTACTTGTCCGAATTTCTGGTTCAGGTCGATGATGTTGCCGGCCGGTCCGGATGCCGGTCGCATCTATGAAAGGACTGCGATGAAAACGACGCTAACTCTTCTGGCCGTGGGGGCTGCGCTTGTATTGCCGGTCGCCGCTTCCGCCCAGTCGGCGGCGGACGTCGCCTATTGCAAGAAGCTGGCGACGCTGTGGTACACCTACTATGACATCGACCCCCCAACCAATGTCGCCGCGGCACTCAACACGTGCAACAGCTCTTCGGCCACCGCCATTCCCGTGCTCGAAAAGACCCTGAAGGATGGTGGCTTTACGCTCCCGAAGAAGATGTAGCCATCGCATCGGCAGGCACGCGGTCCGTCGTGGCCGCGCAATGTGCCCTGAATGGTGCTGCGATCGGCGCCATTCGGGACCATGCCTAGATGACCCCACCGATCCGCGTCGGACGTCCAGAGGGTAGCCGTCGGCATTACTTATTTGGCGTGGCTGTGGTGCGGTCGGCCCCCTGATCCGCAAGTACGAGGGCACGCTCGATCGTTTCACGGGCGACGGCATGATGATCTTCTTCAATGATCCGCTACCTTGTCCCGACGCAGCGGAGCGAGCGGTCCGGCTGGCGCTCGAGATGCGCGATGCGGTCGAGCGGTTGGCCGTCGGCTGGGCGAAGCGTGGGCAAAAGATGGGCTGCGGCATCGGCCTGGCACAGGGCTATGCGACGCTGGGGCGGATCGGGTTCGAGGATCGTATGGACTACACGGCGATTGGCGCCGTCATCAATGTAGCGGCACGGAGGCGGGTCACGGGCAGGTGCTGACCAGTGGCCGGCCGGCAGCCGCGGTCGATGGCCTCGCCGACGTCCAGCCCCTCGGCGAGCAGATGCTGCGCGGCATGGGCCGTCCGGTCCCGATCGTCAACCAGATCGGTCTCAGGATGTAGCGAACGTGGGCCTGCGACTGGCAATGGCTCCCCTCCGCCAGCGCCTTTCGCTCAAGCGCGCCCTTTTAGCCAAGCCTGTGAAAACCTCGTACGGAGTTGCGCGCGATCGGCGAGATGCGCCGCTTGTTCCGCTTCAAACCGCAGGAGCGCTCGACGAGCCAACCTGGCGTCCTGGCCTCGTTGTTCAATTCCGGCGATGAATGCTTCTTGTTGAGCAATCCGGTGGGCGCCATTTGTGACGCGCTGCTCGGCGCGCGCTAAGAAGCGCTGCAAGCCTGTTTTGTCCATTTCAGTAAGGTGCCTCTCTGCGATATGCAGCACTAACGCGTTCGCCCAGGCATGGCTCCGCCGGGAGAGGTTAAGAGACACATCACATCACCGTGCTGCACGCGCCGGTAAACATTCGGTGCGCGAGTTCCTGAATTGGGCGGACGCCCAAGTGACTATCTTCGCGAGCACTATAGCGAGCCAGACATCGACGATGTTTAGCGCGGGACATACGGAGTGGCTGGCAGGCCCCTTCCGCCTTCCCGGTTGTTGGCTCCATGGTCGTGAGTGGCATAACGGCCATCCGATCCTGGGACGTCGGCGCACCCTGTCAGGAACGCCATCCCAAGCAGGGCAAGAGCTACAGCAATGCGCATACGGCCACAGTAGAGCGTCCCGACGCTGAAAGGTTTCAAAGCTACGCGATGAGCAAACAATGAGTAGTCGTCAGGCCTTCGATACACACAATCGCTGGGACACAAACGATCGTCCGGTAGGTGGCGATGATCTACTGCCACTGTATTTAGCGGCTTGCCACTCCTCGGCAACCGAGGTGGCCATCGATACAAACCGGCTCCGAAGCCTGTTCGTCGACCCCGCCTACGACGATTCTCGTATGTTGGCGGGCGCCATTCCCCGGTTATACGGCGGCGAACTATCTTTGGAGGGAAGAGCATGTCGAAGCGCACACGCTTGGTCATCGGCCTGATCGTCGTCGAACTGCTGCTCGCGGGCGGCTGGTTCTGGCTGCACAACTTCGCGCTGACCTCCTCGCGTGCCAGCCCCGACAGCACGCGGGTGATCGGGCAGACGTTCGGTGCGGCCATGGGCATCGTGCTCGCGCTTTCGCCCTTGCTCTACATGTTCGCGCGCCGCAACGACCTGAAAGGTAAATGAACGCTCGCCTGTCCGCCACGATCACTGTCGATGGTGCACGATCATCCTACCAACTCTGCGGCACACGAAAGGCCAGCGGTCGTTGTCATCCGGTAGTCGTATTGCCTGGCCGTGGTGCGAACCTGCCCCTACAGTCCGACATGGGCCGCAGGGTGGTGTATTTCCTTATAGGCTTTGTCGTCGGCGCAGCCGTAAGCCTGCTCTGGAATGCAATGCCAATCATTCGGGCAGGAGGCGCGCCCCCGATCCCGGGAATCTGGTTCGACATCGCTGTGCAGGCGTTCATCATAGGACTGTTGCTTGGGCTGATCGTCATGTGGCTCGGCGCATGGCGCCGGAACAGAAACTAGTATCGACCAAAACCGACGAACGGACGGCGGTAGATCGCGAAGTGCATCGAACGGTTTGTTTCTCCTTGGATCGGCAGGTGGCGGCGACAAGCCCGAATACGACGACTAAGGCAATAGTCGGTGTGCGTCTGGTAGGTGTAGAGATTGCACATACTGTCGAGCCTAGCTGATCGAGCACGCAGGTTAAAAAACAGATCGCCTTTAGTCAGGCAGGCCGGCGGCGCGCAGGCCTTGAGTCAGCAAATCCAAGGTTCGTTGATCACGGGTGGGAGCCCAGTTGCCGACATTGGACGCCCGGATCGTAGGCACATTTCTCGACAGTGAATCGCGGGCTCGCTGCGCCTCATTGCTTCGCCCCGCCAACGCCAGTGAAACTGTATGGAGCAAGAGCGCCAGATGCTGTGTCGGATGTTGGCGCAAAACACTGCTTAGTAGAGAGGCAGCCTCATCATACCGCCCGTCCACGACGTGAGTGGCCGCGAGGCCGACTTGCATCCAGTAGCGTCCTGGAAACGCGGGACTGAGTCGCAACGCACTTTCGAAATACCGGCCAGCGTTCTTTTCGCCGATCACAAGAGCCGTCCAGCCGCGCCAGTTCCACGCGGGGGGATAGTTAGGATCGAACGCAATCGCACGGTCGAGAAGGTTTGCCGCCTCCCAGGGCTGCGCAAGCATCAGCGCAGAACCCGCGAATGCGAGAGCTCGACCGTCGGCACTATCGATACCCATCGCTCTACGTGCGAAAGTGGCGGCTTCTGTCACATCGCGCTCAGTATCCGTGCTCCATCCCCATTCGAGCCGGCGTTTAAAGCACTCGGCTGTATGCGCTACGGGCAGCGCCCAAGTGGGATCTAGCTTGGCGGCCCTCTGAAAGAGTGCGATGGCGTCGTCGTTCGCCTCATTGGTGTGTTTGCCATGAAGTGCCCTACCTTGCAGGTAGTAATCATAGGCGGCCAGACTCCCGGTCGGCTTGCGGCGCGACCGTTCAATCTCAGCGAGCTCGAGGGTTGGTAGCATGGCGACGACTACGCCGGATGTGATTCGGTCCTGCAAATCGAATACGTCGTCCAGCGCACCGTCGAAGCGCTCCGCCCAGACATGGACGCCAGAGGCGGCCTCCACAAGCTGGCCTGTCAATCGAAGCCTATTACCCGCTTTCCGAACGCTGCCCTCCAACTATCGCGCACCCAGTTCACGTCCCACGTTCCGCACATCAACGGCGCGGCCCTTGTAGGTGAACGATGAATTGCGGGCTATGACGAACAAGCCCTTGTTACGCGAAAGGGCGGTGGTGATGTCCTCAACGATGCCGTCAGCGAAATACTCTTGGTCCGGGTCACCAGTCATATTCTGGAAGGGCAGTACGGCGATGGACGGCTTGTTGGGTAGAGATGAGGTAACTTCCCTTGCGGCCTTCTGGTCTCGACTGATGTTCGCCGACACTGACCATTCGGCCGGATTCCACACAACCCGGTGCGCGCGAATCTGTCGCTCGATGTTCTTCAAATCCAAATGACCGAGATCGACAAGCTCTGCCTTGATCCGTCCCGCGACGGCATTGTGAAAGTCACGAGATATGACGATGCCACCCGGCGGTGCTTCCGCCTCGAGCCGAGCGGCAATGTTGATACCCTCGCCATAAAGGTCGTCGTGATCCACGATGAGATCCCCAAGATGAAGTCCGATTCGAAAGACAATGTGATCGTCGTCGGGATGGTCTCGATTGGCTTCGGCCATGGATTGCTGGAATTCTATTGCAGCCCTAAGAGCGTCGACAGCGCTCCCGAACTCGACCAGCGCTCCGTCCCCGGTCAGCTTCACAAGGCGCCCGCCATTGCGCGCCACCGCGGGCTCCAACCGTTGGGCGCGATGATGCTTAAGTCGAGCGAGCGTGCCGGCCTCGTCCCGGCCCATGAGCCGAGAATAGCCCACGGCGTCGGCTGCCAAGATCGCGGCAAGTCTGCGCTGCTCTCGCTCCACTCGGTTTCCTCCCCGCAGAAGCCTACCGGCTCAACCGTTCCTCCAGCAACGCATCAACTCGCCGATTTCCGATGTTTTTACGCAGCGCGGCGCAAAGGCGTTTGCAAACCGGAGTACGACGATTAGCCATAAAAAGCCCCGCACGGTAGGGCCGGCGGGGACAAGTTGAGGAGGTTAACGCTTGGCATGATAACCTCCCGTACGGATAACTCCCTGCCTTGCGTCTAGGTTACCTCCGATTGCGAGCAGCCCTTCTGGAACTTCGTCATCGGGCTCGGCGTTGCCCTAAGCAACTGTGGGAGGAGACTCCGATGGCCAATCCCCGCTCCATCGCAAGCATCGCGGGCCATCCGATCCATCCGATGCTGATTCCCTTTCCGATCGCCTTCTTCGTGGCAACACTGTTGTGTGACATCGCTTACGTGCGGTCGGGCAACCTGAGTTGGGCCACGGCCTCCATGTGGCTGGGCGCCGGTGTGGCGATGGCGCTGCTGGCCGCCGTCGCGGGCCTGATCGATGTCCTCGGAGACCAGCGAATCCGCCGGCTTTACGACGTCTGGCTGCATGCCGGCGGCAACATATTGTTGGTTCTGATCCAGGCTTACAGCTTGTATGCCCGCGAAACCGGCGGGCCGAATGCCATCCTTCCGACAGGCTTGGTCCTCTCCGCCATCGCTGTGCTCTTGATGGGCTTCACCGGTTGGATGGGCTGGAAGATGGTGTACTGCGACCATGTCGGGGTGGCGGATGAGTCGGGCCCGACATCCTATCCGGAGTCGCGCTATCCTGAGTCGCGCCGGCCGGTGCCATAGCTTCCTGCCAGATGAACCGCCCGCCTGTGTTCCTAGCAGGTCCGGAGATTTCGGGCCCTTTCAAGCTTGGCATCCGCGAGCTCGTCTGAAAGCTGCTCCATCGCAGCGACCTGTAGCGCCAAGGAGCGTTCCATTGTCTTCAGGACGGCGAGGGCCATTGCCGCATCGTGACCGTCTCTCTCCAGATCGGCGACAACCTGCTCCTGCCGCCCGAGCAGCTCGATACCGGTCGCGATCTGCTCCTCGGCCTTCTGAAGGTTCAGTTGTAGGGTCTCCAGATCCATGTCGCCCACCCTAGCCACCATCGAAGCAACGACACGTCATCGGGCTGGTTCCGACCAGCTTGTTTGACGTTCCCATCCCGGACCGTACGAGGACCATTGCGATGCAGGATGACGCCGAGCAACACATCCTGACCCTGGTCGATGGAAGACGGGAGTGGCCGATCGCAAACCAATCGGCGCGAAGCTAACCGATCCAACCTCGGGCCGGGTCTTGGGCGGTCTCTGCGGACGCACTGAACTCGGGTTATGTTTCTCGACATGTTCTTCTTGGGTGAAGCCGTTCGCGGCCGGGGCCAAGGCGGCCGGCTAGCTGAGGGATACCCGAGCGCCGGCGGCTGAGAGACAGCGGCATCTGAGGAAAGAATGTCCCGCGCTCCCGCTCAATTGAGTGACGGAGGGCGCCATGATGTCAGCGCTTAATTGCTATTTGAAAGCTGCCAGCTGTCTGGAACATTCCCGTATGTGCCACGATGACCTGTCGCGCGCCATGTGGTTCGAGACAGCAAAGACGTGGCGGAATTTAGCTTGCAAGGCCAAAGCTGCCGAAGCCAAAGGCGGCGAACTGGGTCGAGAAGACATCCCGCCAGACCTCGATCTACAAGATCCACCGGTTTTGTTGCCACGGAGAAAAGCAGCTAGCCTTTGCTAGTCACGCGACCGCTGTCCGACTTGGATCCTTCCCAACGCTGCTGGGTGCACAAGCAGCTAAGCCGGAAGAACGTCGCCTGGCCTCCGGAGCGCGCCGCCGACTTCCCTCGCATCAGCGATACTGCCGCTCTCGGCTATGGTGCTTTGGCCTTGGCTTGCACCGGATCGTTCTTCGCTTCAGTCGTTGCCGCTTGTTGCTGGAGAGCCGCGAGCTGCGTCTCTGTCAGGTATCCGGTCGTCGGCCAACCGTGCGTTTTCTGCCAGGTCGATATCGCGCCTCGGGTGATCGACCCGAAGTATCCCGTTGTCGGGACCGCTTGGCCCAGTGTCGTAAGGGCCGCCTGCACGCGTTTGCGATCCGGCTCGGAGAGGTTGAGGCTTGCTTCGGTCTGCGGGCTTTCGAGCCTGATCTGCTCCGCCGCGTACAAGGCGGCGAGTTGGTCGCGATCGAGGAAACCGGTGCTCGGCAGACCTTGCGCGGTTTGCCAGGTCGCGATGGCGCCGCGGGTGATCGGGCCGAAGTAACCCGTCGCCGGAACTTCATAGCCAACGGCGGTTAGAGCCGCCTGCACGTGCCGGCGGTCTCCGTCTGGCAGGTTGAGGGCAGTTTCCGCTTTCTCGGCCTGTTGTCGAATGTCCTCGGCCTTCGGTTTGCTATCCGCCGGCTTTTCCGCGGGCGATTCGGCGCGACGGGCGATTTCCTGCGCTGCGACGCGGGCTTCCGTTTCCGCCGGCCGCCGTACGAATGCGGTCTCGACTCTTTCTGCTTCTCGGGATGACTGCATAACTGCGACTTCGCGCTGAAGCCCGGTTATCTGCGCGGCATTCGTCGCCTCGGCGGTTTTCCGATGGGCTTCCGGCGGCGACGCCGACCCGGGTGACGTCGCTTCGAGCGCGGTTCTCTGCACCACGGCGGTGCGCGGTTGGGTGCTGCTCTGCGGCGGGAGACTAACCTGTTCGGCAACGGCGGGGCGGCGTGCCAGCTCAGCCGTTTCGGGCGGCGCGCCTGTGAGCATCAAGAGGCTATCGGTCGCCAGGACGACCACGACGAGCGCTGCCGCGAGTCCGGCCCAAGGCCGGACGTCCGCAGCCGGGGGTAGGCGATCCAGCATGATGGCGGGTTCATTGAACGATTCGAGGGAGGGGAGGGTCGATCGCCAGGCGGCTATCGACTTCGGCCGCTCGCTGGCGCGTAGCCTCAACCCGGCATCGATGCCCGCCAGCAGGGCGGGCGAGAACTCCGCCGGCATCAGGGTCGTCAGCGGCCGATAGGCATCTTCGAGCATGCGGTCGAGGACGCCAGGTGCCTGTGCGCCAGTGATCGCGTGATAGAGCGTCGCCGACAGACCGTAGATGTCGGTCCACGGTCCCTGCTTCTCGGAAGTGAATTGCTCGGCCGCCGCATAGTTCGGCGAGAATGCGGGCACCATTGCGGTGCGCTCTGCCATCGACGCGCGGGCGGCGCTGAAGTCGACCAGCGTCGGGTTGCCGTCGGGATCGACAATGATGTTGGCCGGCCTGATGTCATGGTGCAGCAGCCCCGCCGTGTGAACGACTTCGAGCCCTTCGAGCAAAGACGAAAACAGCCGCTCGATCGCCGATGGAGTCAGATTGGTCCTGCGCAGCAAGAGCCGGCGGAGGGTTTCTCCCTTCGCGAGCTCCATGACCGTGTAGGCGGTGTTGTTGGCTTCAAAGAGATCGTTGATGCGGACGATGGACGGGGCGTCGCCGAGCTTGGCAAGCGTGCAGGCCTCTTCGAGGAAGCGTTCGCGTCCCCACACAAACGACTCGGCAAGGTCGCTCGACCGTGGCGCGACGGTCTTGATGCCGTCGCGCATGGCGATCGAGGCAGGCAGGTACTCCTTGATGGCCACGCGACAGCCAAGGGACCTGTCGTGCGCAAGGTAGGTGATACCGAATCCGCCCTGGCCAAGGACGGAAATGATTTCGTAGTCCAGCAGCAGTGAACCAGCGGGCAAGACGCCGCGAGCTTCGCGGTTCGGCGTGGTGTTTGGGGCTGTTCCCGGCACTGAAGCCTCCGGCCGGATAGAATTTCAGGAAACCAATTCAACTATGCAGTGCAAATATATGCTTTCTATATAGACCGCGCCGCGGAGCCGAAACAGCAGAGAAGAAGTCAGCGGCTCTGAAAGAATTTTGGGCGAATCGTTTCTCCCCGATGTGCGCTTCACGCTATGGTCCCGGCCGATCGCCCGCTCGCTGAAGCGGCCGTTGTTCTGGCTATAGGGGCATAGATGAAACCTCACGTGATCTGTCACATGGTCTCGAGCGTCGACGGCCGCACGCTCAACAGCCGCATGCGGCCCAGGGGCGCCAATTCGGGTGGCCTGTTCGAGCGCCTGCACGAGCAGCTCGAAGGCGACGCCTGGCTGATCGGCCGCGTCACCGGCAGCGAGTTCGCCAAGGGGACGGCCTATCCGCCGCATACCGACCAGACCTATCCGCGCGAGCCCTGGTTTGCGCGCCGCGCCGCGGCCGCCTACGGCATCGCGCTCGATGCACAGGGCAAGATCGCCTGGGGCCGCGCCGACATTGGCGGCGATCCGATCGTGGCGGTGCTGACCGAGCAGGTGTCGGACGCCCATCTCGCCGGCCTGCGCAGCGAGGGCGTGTCCTACATCTTCGCCGGCAAGCGGGAGCTCGATCTCGCGTTCGTGCTAGAGATTCTGAATCGCGAGCTCGGCATCAAGCGCCTGCTGCTGGAAGGCGGCGGCGGGTCGAACGGCTCTTTCCTGCGCGCGGGCCTGGTCGACGAGATCAGCCTCGCGATCCTGCCGGCCGTCGACGGCGCCAAGGGCGCGCCTGCTGTGTTCGATTCGAGCGAAACGGATTCCGGAACGCGCGCTCCGCTTAGCGCGATGACCCTGCAAAGCTGCCAGGTGCTCGACGGCGGCGCCGTCTGGCTGCGCTATCAGCTTCAGAATCTTCCGGACCGCGAGCGTCTCGCTCGCTCATGAGCGAGCTGGAAGCTCGCGGTCCGGAAGAGCATGAACGTCGGCGATGTCGAGGGTGTAGCGGGCGTAGTAGAAGTCGCGGATCCGCGAGACCTTGTCGCCCTCCCAGTCCAGCAGGACGAAGTTGACCGGCGTTTGGTCGGCATCGTCAGGATGGTGCCACAGGAGGGCGGGTTGGCCGTCGACGGCTCCGATGCCGAAACGCCAATCCGACCGGCCGGCGTAGTTGCCGAAGTAGGGCGCGACAGCAGGCTTGCCGCGGCGGGCGAACTTGCCGACCAGCTCCAGCCGCACGTCCTCGGCCAGCATGTCGCGCACGGCATCGAAGTCGCGCGCATTGAAGCGGTCGACATAGCGTGCAAGCCGTTGGTGCTCCTGCTCGGTGAGCGTCAGCGCCGTGTCACCATCGGAGGACTCGCCCAGAATCTTCAGGCGCGTGCGCCCGCGGTGAAGTGCTGCCTTCACGGCCGGCAAGGTCGTGTCCATGATCTCGCCGATCTCGTTCAGGGAATAGCCGATCACATCCATCAGGATCACGCTGCTGCGTTCGGCCGGCGACAGTTTCATGAACGGGCGCAGGCCCATCGCCGCGACCTGGCGGCGCGCGATCTCGTCCTCGGGATCGGCGATGTCATCCTCCGCCGGTCCGGCCACGACCGCCTGCAGCCGCAGCCGTCGGCGCAGGAAATCGAGCGCGGTGTTGTGCGCGATCCGGAACAGCCAGGCCTCCGGATGGGCAATCGAGCCGTCGCGCGGGAAGGCTTCCATCGCCTTCAGGAGCGCATCCTGGACGATGTCCTCGCCGTCGACCGCGGAGCCGGCCATGCGGGCGCAGTAGCGATGAAGCTTAGGCCGCAGGGCCTGCGCTATCTCCTCGAAATCCTGCAACGGCTGATCGGCTAGCGGCACGAGATCCTCCTTGATCAAGCTGTAGCCGTTCGCGCGCCGTCGCGTTTGGGAAGAAGAATGAAGATACCTAGCGCGAGGATCGTGACGAACGGGATGTCGGTGAAGTATTTCGACCAAAACAGGCCAAGATCCGTTGCCGCTTGAACCGACATGAGCAGTCCGTGGAACAGGTTTGCCCACGCCGTGAAAGTCAAGAAGGAACGGTATCGGTAAGGATCCCTTGCGGCCAGGAAGAGGAACGCCGCCCACACCAGGTAGATGATGAACAACATCGGGGGAACGTAGCAGGGCTGCCCGCCGCAAATGACGCCGTTCCAGATCGTCCAATTCATCAAGCCGCCGTCGTCGAACAACGGGTTCTGCAACATGATCGCAAGGCAGAGGGGAACGAAAATCAAGAACGAAAGAGCACCATAGATCCGCAGGAAGAGCTTCAGTACGGAGAGTTTTCGTTGTTCGTCCATCATCAGTCTGGTCGGCACAAGATTCTCCTTGGCACACCTACCCAGGACGTTCGAGGGCGGGAAAAGGATTCGCGGAAAGAAAATAATTCGGGCCGGAATCCTTTGCCGCGCGCCGCGCGTCCTTGCCGTGACCCCAACAGAGGAGTCCGGTCCATGAAGCTCTACGTCGCTACATCTCCCAACAGCCACAAGGTCCTGGCGGTCGTCCGTCATCTCGGCGCCTCGCTGGAGATCGCCTCGGTCGATTTTGCCCGCGGCGACCTGCGGACGCCGGAATTCCTGGCGCTCAATCCCAACAGCATGGTGCCGGTCCTGGTGGACGGGACCTTCACTCTCTGGGAGTCGAACGCCATCAACATCTACCTGGTCGACAAGGCGGGCGACTCTTCGCTGTTTCCGCGCAATGCGCAGACCCGCGTCGACATCGTGCGCTGGCAGCTCTGGGAGCAGGCGCATTTCAACCGGTCGTTCGGCACGCTGATCTTCGAGAGCCTGATCAGGCCCAAGTTCGGCATGGGCGAGGCGAGTCCCGGGCTGGTCGAATACTGCCTGCGCGAGACCGGCCGGTTCGCCAAGGTGCTGGAGCAGCATCTGCGCGGCCGCTCGACCGTCGTGGGCGACGACATCACGCTCGCCGACTACGCGATGGTCTCTCTCGAGAGGTATCGCGGCATGACTTCGTTCGACTGGTCGCCGTTTCCCAACATCAACCGATATTTCGACGCGGTCCGCGCGACTGACGCGTGGGCCGGATCCGATCCAACGCAGCCGGCGGCGTCGGCCGAGCGGAAGCTCGCCCGAGCCTGACCGGCAACAGGTCACGGCGTGTGGAGGCGAACGGGCTCGCGTGTCACCGTTCGCCGACCGCGCTTGTAGGCCATCAGCACGGGCGCCACCGTCCGAAGTGCCGTCACCGGGTCGGGGGCATCGAGGACCACCAGATCGGCGGGGGCGCCCACGGCGACGCCATAGTCCGTGTGCCGCGCGAGGCGCGCGGCGGAGGCGGTGGCCATGTCCCAGACCGAGCGGACTTCCGCGTCGGACCCTCGCTGGGTCACGATCGCCTGCATGTTCGCCTGGCGCAGCAACTGACCGTCGCCGAACGGTGTGAACGGATTGAGGATGTTGTTCGATCCGACCGAGCATACGACGCCGAGCTCGGCCAGCCGGTTGGCGTCGACGACGGAGCGCGGCACGTTGTGATCGGTATGGCGGCCGCCGAGAAAGAGATCCGTTGCCGTCAGCACCGTGAGCGCGACGCCGGCATCCGCCATCCGCTTCGCGACCTTGTCCATGTCGGCCTGCGGCATCGACGCCAACTTGGTGACGTGTCCGACCGCGACCCGGCCGCCCCAGCCGTATTTTTCCGCGAGGTCGCAGACCAGGAGCGTGTCTAACTCGTTTGCCGAGGTGCCGCTGTCGAGATGCATGTCGATATCGATGTCGAATTCGCGCGCCATCTCGAAGACGCGGCGGATTTGCGCCGCCCTGTCGGTGTCGTAGTTGGGTGCCGCGCCGACGACCGTCGCGCCGTTCTTCAACGCCGCAACCATCAGCTCGTCAGTGCCGGGATTGTTGGTGAGGCCTTCCTGCGGCATCACGCAAATCTCGAGGTCGATTGCCCAGGCGTAGCGATCGATCAGGGCCTTGACGCCTTCCAGGCCGCGCAGCCCGACCTTCGGATCGACCTCGACATGGGTGCGCATCCTCGTGCAGCCGTGCGAGATGCATTTCTCGATGGTCCCGGCGGCGCGCTCGGTCACATCCTCGACGGTGAAGGTGTGCTTGATGGCCGACACCCGCTCCATGGCGAGGTGAGGCATGCGCGTCGTCTCGCAGGCGCAGCGGCCGAGGATGCACGACTTGTCGAGATGGATGTGGGTCTCGACGAAGCCGGAGCAAACAAGCCGGCCATGACCCTGTGCTTCCTGAGCGGCGTCGCCCTGAAGGCCGGTCGCCAGGGCCACGATGCGACCGTCCTTCACGCCGATATCGGTGGTGGGCTGGTCCGGCTTGGCGTCGGGAAGACGAACATCACGCAAGATCAAATCGAGAGCCATTGCCAACCCAGCCTTTCCAGCACTGCTTCAGTCGTGGAGACTTACCAACCTTGACCTTAGCAGAGACCGGATGACCCTGGTTACCGTCGTCGCTCAACCGTTCCGCAAGCTGCAACGAGCTAAGCTTGGCATCCGCAAGGCGAGCTAAAGATCCTTCGGCTTCGCCTCAGGATGACACCATTTTTGATCCAAAGAATCGTGTCATCCCGAGCGTTAGCGAGGGATCTTTGGTGCCGTGACAACGATCATTATGCGAGCAGGGCGTAGAGTTCCGCGTCCTGCTCGCCGCCATAGATTTCCCAGTTGATGCCCGCTGGCGTAAGCGCTTGTGCCTGGCACCATTCGAACACCGTGTGCCAGGCACCGGGCAGGCCGTCGAACGGACCCTTCATCGAAAAGTGAACGGCTCGCCCCGCCGCAGGTCCGACGGCACGACGTCGTCCTTTGCCGCGAAGTCCTGTGCCACGATCACGCCGATCTCCATCGGCAGCTTGCCACCGATGGGCGGCGTCCAGCGCGTGCAGGTCGGGCCGAGCGGCCCGCAATCGAGCCGACGCAGGAGGGTGCCGAGCTTGCCGCGTGACGCGCGCTGGACCTCGGGGATCTGGGGAAATGCCGGCTCGGTCTTGATAACGGCCGTCAATCGGCGCTCCACTGTCACGATCCTGCAATCAGAGCCCATCACGCACCTGTTTGTTAACTATATGGTTAAGTGTTAAATCCCAGGTCGAGCCTTGTCAACTTTGACGGCGGATGGGACTACCATGGGCACGATGACCGACGACAAGGTGAAACGGCGGCTGACCACGGTCCTGTGCGCCGACGTGCACGGCTACTCCCGCCTCATGGAGGCCGACGAGACGGGAACGCTGGAAACGTTGCGCCGCTACCGCACCGCCATGGCCGGACTGGTGGAGCGCCACGACGGGCGGATCGTGAACACCTGGGGCGATGCCGTGATCGCCGAGTTCGCGAGCGTCGTCGAGGCGGTGCAGTGCGCGGTCGAGATCCAACAGGAAATCTCCCAGCAGGAGTCCCAATCATCGCGCGCGGATCCGATGCGGTTCCGCATCGGCATCAATCTCGGCGATGTGATGGTTGACGGCTCCGACATCTACGGCGACGGAGTCAACATCGCCTCGCGCCTGCAGGACCTCGCCGAGCCCGGCGGCGTCGTGGTCTCGGGTCCAGTCTACGAGCAGGTGCGCAACAAGCTCTCCATCGGCTTCGATTGTCTCGGCCAGCAGCCGATGAAGAACGTCGCGCCCGTCACCAGCTATCGGGTGACCCTGAACGGCCAGGCTGCCGGCCGAAGCAGCTTTCCCGCCAACGACGGCCCCGCCCGGCCAGCGGATGTATCGGCAACGCCGGCTGCCGACGCTTCCCGGGATCGCGACCGACGTGAGCCGGCCACGGGGATCACCGCGGGGATCCACGCCATCCAGGATTGGCTGGCCGGCCTGCCGCGCCCCCTTTCAGCGGCCATCGTCATCTCGGCCTTCCTGATCGTGATCAATGTCCTCACCGGCATGCACAGGATGTGGTTCCAATGGCCCGTCGCCGTTTTGCTGTTCATGGCCCTCCTGCGAACGGTGCTTGGGCGCGAGCGCAGGTCGGATAGAAGGAGAGAAGAGCGTCGGGTGAACCGCGAGTGAAACGACCGATGCGATCGTCGGTCCCGGAAAGGGACCTTCGATGGAACCTTGGACATGGCCAGCCGTTCGATCTCACAACCGCCAAGGTTCCCGCAGAAGAGGCTTCCATGTCACCCGCATCGCTCGCAATCCGTCTGCTGACGGCTTTGGCACTCACCGCGCCTGTCGTGGGCTGCGACGTGTTCCAGGGCAAGCAGAACGTGACCGAATATGCCGACGATTCCAGCATCACCAACACCATTCGCGCCAGGTTCGTCGAAGATTCTATCGTTCATGTCGGCGAGATCGGCGTGACCACGCTGAACGGCAATGTCCGCCTGACCGGCCAGGTGAACTCTGACCGCGAACGCCAGCGCGCGGTGCAGATCGCCTACGGCGTGAAGGGCGTGCGCAGCGTCGCCAACGAGATCGGCATACGCTGAACGGGTTGCAGCTGGTGTAGGAGCTGCGGCCTTCACCATCGCGTCGGCTGACCGTACTATCCAAGGCGAACGATCACGCGGCGCCGCCTTGCGCCGACAGATGAGGACGCCTTGGCCGACATCATGGATGGCACGACCATCAGTGCCGTTTTCTCCGCAGTAGTCGCAACCCATGCCGATCGGCCGTTCCTGGCCGTGCCCGCCAACGAGGAGCGCGGCTACTTGCCGTCAGGTTTTGAGATAACCTACGGCGCGGCCGGCCAGCGCGTCGGCGAACTCGCCGAGATCTACCGCCAGGCCGGCTACGGCATCGGCCATCGGGTCGCGACCCTGATGGAGAACCGGCCCGAATACGTCCTGCACAAGCTCGCGCTCAACAGCCTCGGCGTCTGCTGCGTGCCGATCAATCCGGACTATCGCGCGGCGGAGATCGCCTATCTTCTCGACCACAGCGAGCCCGATCTCATCCTAGTGCTCGGCTCGCGACAGGCCTCGATCAGCGATGCGCTGGCGCAGGGCACCCATCGGCCGCCGGTCGTCGTGGCCGAATCGTTCGACAGATCCGTAAAGAAACCCTCGCGATCGGCCCAAGGCGAGAAGCCTTTGCCCGAGACGCCGGCCAGCATCCTCTACACCTCGGGCACGACGGGCCGGCCCAAGGGCTGCGTTGTTTCGCACGGCTACGAAGTGGCGTCCGGCGCGCGCTATGCCTCGCTGGGCGGCGTCGCAGGCCTGCGTCCGGCGGCCGATCGCATCTACAATCCGCTGCCGCTTTATCATGCCAATGCCGCCATCGTGTCGCTGATGGGCGCGATCCTGACCGGCAACTGCCAGATCCAGCCCGATCGCTTCCATCCGCAGCGCTGGTGGCGCGAGGTCGCCGAATCGGGCGCCACCATCGTCCATTATCTCGGCGTGATCGCGCCCGTGTTGCTGAAGCTGGCGCCCGGTCCCTTCGAGCGGCAGCACAAGGTCCGCTTCGGCATCGGCGCCGGTATCGAGCCCGAGCTGCATGCGGTGTTCGAAAAGCGCTTCGGCTTTCCGATGGTCGAGCTCTGGGGCATGACCGAAATGGTGCGCGTGCTGGGCGACGCCGAGGAGCCGCGCCAGGTCGGCACGCGCGCCTTCGGCAAGGCCGTGCCCGGCATCGACGTGCGCGTGGTCGACGATGCCGACCGCGAGGTGGCCGACGGCCAGCCGGGCGAAATGCTGGTGCGTCACTCGGCGGCGACACCGCGCCGCGGCGCCTTCTCGGGCTATCTCAAGGACGAGGCGGCGACCGAAGCGGGCTGGCGCGGCGGCTGGTTCCATACCGGCGACGTGGTGTGGCGCGGGCCGGACGGCATGCTGCACTTCGTCGAGCGCAAGAAGAACATCATCCGCCGCTCGGGCGAGAACATCGCCGCGGCCGAAGTGGAGGCCGTGCTGCTGACGCATCCCGATGTGCAGCAGGTCGCCGTGATGGCGGTGGCGGACGAGCTGCGCGAAGAGGAGGTGCTGGCCTGCATCGTGCTGAAGCGCGCGCTGCCGGCGAAAGAGGCGGCCGACGCGTTGTTCCGGCATTGCAACGAACGCCTTGCCTATTACAAGCCGCCGGGCTGGATCCATATCGTGCAAAGCCTGCCGACGACGGGCACGCAGAAGATCCAGAAACACAACATCTATCCCGGCGACACCGATCCGCGCAGCCTGCCGGACATCATCGACCTGCGTGCTTTGAAACGCCGCACCTGAGCGCAACTCAAGCGGAGGTTACTCCGCTGAGGAGTGGCGCTCATGCACAGGAGGGTTTGGCCATGGCGATCTTCGGTGCGAATACGCTGAGTGATCTGCGCGACCGCGACGAAGTCGCGATCCGGACCGAGAAGCATTCCACGCGTGCGGTGATCATTTGGGCAGTCGTCGCCGACGACGAGGTCTTCGTGCGGTCGGTGCGCGGCGCCAAGGGACAATGGTATCGGGATCTCGCAAAGGGCGGGCCCGCCACGCTGGAGTTTGCCGGTCGGCGGCTGGCGGTGCAGGCGACCCCCGTGACTGGTCCCGCCACCGTCGAGCGCGTGAGCCGCGAGTATCTGCAGAAATACCGGACGAGCCCTTATGCCGAGTCGATGGTGCGACCCGAGGCCTTGCCGACCACGCTGCGGCTCAAGCCGCGTTAGGGCACTCGCGCATAAACAGAATCATCTCACCCTGAGGAGCGCCGTGTGGCGGCGCGTCTCGAAGGGTGGCAATGATATGACTGGTCCCACCCTTCGAGACGCGGTCCTCCGGACCGCTCCTCAGGGTGAGGTTAGGATGGTCCCAACATTTTGGATCAGCTCTAACGACTAGGAGAGCCAGCGCGGTGTCGGCAGGTTCTTCTGGCGCAGGAAGGCTGGGTTGAAGAGCTTGGACTGATAGCGCTGGCCGCCGTCGGCCAGGATGGTGACGATGGTCTTGCCCGGTCCAAGCTCGCGCGCCAGCCGCAGGGCGCCCACGATGTTGATGGCGGACGATCCGCCCAGCACCAGGCCTTCATGCTCGACCAGGTCGAACAGGAGGGGAAGCGCCTCCTCGTCGGTGATCTGGTAGGCGAAGTCGACCGGCGTGCCTTCGAGGTTCTTCGTGATGCGGATCTGGCCGATGCCCTCGGCGATCGAATCGCCTTCGGCCTTCAACTCGCCTTTGGTGTACCAGCTATAGAGAGATGCACCCATCGGATCGGCGAGCGCGATCTTCACGTCCGGATTGCGCTCCTTGAGGGCGCGCGCGATGCCGCCCAATGTCCCGCCGCTGCCGACGGCGCAGACGAAGCCGTCGATCTTGCCGTCCGTCTGCTGCCAGATCTCCGGGCCGGTCGTGCGATAGTGGCCATCGCGATTGGCCACGTTGTCGAACTGGTTGGCCCAGATCGCGCCATGGGGCTCGGTCGCTGCCAGCTCCTGGGCCAGACGGTTGGAATAGTGGACGTAGTGATCGGGGTTGGAGTAGGGCACGGCCGGCACCAGGCGAAGGTCGGCGCCGCAGAGCCGCAGCATGTCCTTCTTCTCCTGGCTTTGCGTTTCGGTCATCACGATGACCGACCGATAGCCGCGCACGTTGGCCACCAGCGCAATGCCAATGCCGACGTTGCCGGCAGTCCCTTCGACGATCACCCCGCCGGGCTGCAGCCTGCCCTGCTTCTCCGCGTCCTCGATGATGGCGAGCGCCGCGCGATCCTTGATCGAACCACCCGGATTCAGGAACTCGGCCTTGCCGTAGATGTCGCAACCCGTCGTTTCCGAGGCCGCTCGTAACCTGATCAGCGGCGTATTGCCGATGCTTTCGATGAAGCCCGAGTGCTTGTTTCCCACGCGTTGGCTCTTTCAGATGGCAGCTCCCGGATAGTTTCCTTGGCAAAGGAGAGGGCGCAAAGCGCAAACACTTTTGTATCTGCCTTCGGCGCAGACATGTTTTTCCAGTGAAAGCCCGCTTCAGGAAATATCTACGTCCCATTTCGGATGGTGAAGCTGGACAAGGCCGCGTCGCTTCGGGTTTGTTGTCGTCTCGAACTTTTGAGCGAGGCGAGGGGATGGCTGTTTTGCAGGATCGCCATGTTGTCGTGACCGGCGGGACCGGGGCGTTGGGGGCGGCCGTCGTGGCGGCGCTCGTGAAGGCGGGCGCGCATTGCCATGTGCCCGCGATCGAGGATTCCGTGCCGGCGGGTCGTTTGCCCGAAGGCAAGGTGACGGCCGTTCCGAAGGTCGACCTTTCCAGCGAGGCGTCGGTCGAAGCGTTTTATGCCGGGTTGCCGGCCCTGCATGGCGTGGTGAACATCGCCGGCGGCTTTGCCTGGGCGCCGATCGCCGACAGCCCGGCGAAGGTGTTCCAGCAACAGATGTCGATGAACCTCGCGTCCTGCGTTCTGAGCTGCCGGCAGGCGGTACTCAACTTCCGCAAAGGCGGCCGCGGCGGACACATCGTGAATATCTCGGCGCGGCCCGCGCTCAATCCACGTCAGGGTGCGAACATGACGGCCTACACTGCGTCCAAGGCCGCGGTCGCCGCCTTCACCGTGGCGCTCGCCGAGGAGCTCAAGGGCGAGAACATCTCTGTCGTCGCGCTTTGTCCCTCGACCATCGACACGCCGACCAACCGGGCCGACATGCCCAAGGCGGATCATGCTTCGTGGGTAAAGCCTTCAGCGCTCGCTGAGCTGATCGTGGCGCAGCTCAGCCTCAGCGATCCGATCAATTCAGGGGCGCTGATCCCGGTCTACGGCAAGGCCTGACGGCGGCGCATAACGTGCGCGTTAAATCGCGCGCATTGCAGGCTCAATCGATCGCGTCGGCCGTCACGTCGAGCGGGGCGGCGACGACGTGGCCTGCCACCGGCACCGCTTTGACGACGGCACTGGTGACGCGGACTGGCGCTGCGACGACGCCGCAGCCACCGAGACCCGCGGCCACGCTCAACAACAGCACGATACCCAGTAGACGATGTGATCGAAAACGGGAGATCAAGAGGGGCTTTTCTTTCATGGTAATGACGCTGACCGACGATATGGGCGCGGCGGTCCATCGGTTCAACGCGTGACCCGCCGCAGGAGAAACGCCAGCGAGGTCAATAGGTTGCATCTTGCTGGGGCGCGCGACTCCAGTCGCGCGTCTTCTCACAACTCATGATCGCGCCACTTCAGCGCGCAGGTTACTGCGCGCGCAGTGGCGCGCCCCCAGCACGTCTAGCCGCCGGCGACTTCCTTGAAGCGGCGCAGGGTTTCGATCTGCTGGTCGAACTTCGGCATGCGGTACATCGGATAGAGCATCACCATCTGTGCGCCGAGACGCTTCCAGCCCTGCGCTGCTTTCGCCCAGGCGTCGGGGTCGAACTTGTCCATGCGCAGCCAGCCCTCGATGCCGAACTTGGCGGGATCGCGGCCGAACGACTTCAGGTGATCACGCAACATCGCGAGCTTCTTCTCGCCCTCGGCGTCGGGCGCCATGATCGGCATCCAGCCGTCGCCGATCCGCGCCGCGCGCTTGATCACGGCGTCCGCCGAGCCGCCGAACCAGATCGGGATCGTGCGCTGGGTCGGGCCGGGGACCACGTTGACGTCGACCAGCTTGTGGTACTTGCCGGTGTAAGTCACGAGGTCGCCCGTCCACAGCTTGCGCATCACCTCGATCTGCTCGGACTGCATCGGACCGCGCGTTTCCCACTTCATGTCGAGCGATTCGTACTCGATGTGGTTCCAGCCGACGCCGACGCCGAGCCGCAACCGCCCGCCGCTCAGGATATCGACCTGGGCCGCCTGCTTGGCGACAAGGCCGGTCTGCCGCTGCGGCAGGATCAGCACGCCGCTGCACAACTCGACCTTCTTGGTGACGGCGGCGATGAAGGCCATCGTCGTGAAGGTCTCGTGGAAGGGATCGGTCTCACTGTAGAGCGGCTTCCAGTCGCCGCGCGCCGCGGCACCGAACACATGATCGGCGACCTCGATCCCGTGGTAGCCGAGATCTTCCGCCGCCTGTGCCCAATCCCGGATCTTGGCCGGATCGGTGCCTATGTCGCGCGTCGGGAATTGGGCATTGAGCAACATCGATGACTCCTGTGTCAGGAACTCTGATCGACGCTCACTAGAGCACATTCCGAAAGTCCGGCGTACAGCGCCCTCGCATCGTGCATCGCGATGCCAGCAACGCGCGCTCGCGTCGGCTCAATGGCGCCTGTTCAATCGCGCCCGGTTCAATCGCGATCGATGCGACGCGCGATGTAGAGTTCGTCCGGACGTAGCTCGACGTGAGGAGAGCAGCGTGGCTCTACGTCGGAACCGCCACCAGCTTCACGCCCAAGGCCCGCGTGACCTTCACGATCGTGTCGTGCCGGGGACGAGCACCGGGGGCGAGGGCCTTGTACAGGCTCTCCCGTCCGAGCCCGGTCTTGGCGGCGATTTGGCTCATGCCGCGCGCCTTGGCGATGTGGCCGAGGGCGCGCAGCAGCTCGTCCTCGTCACCATCAGCAAGAACCTGGTTCAGGTACTCGGCGATGATCTTGGGGTTGTCGAGCCATTCGGACATGTCGAAGGGAAGGAGCTTGAGCCCTTTCCTCGCCTTTTTGGTTGCCATGGCCTAGATCTCCTTCGCCAATTCCCGCGCGCGCCGAATATCGGTCCGCTGCGTGCCCTTGTCGCCGCCGACCAGCAGGATCACGACTACGCGCCGGCGGATCGCGAAGTACAGCCGGTAGCCGGGACCATAGACAATCCGCATCTCGGAGACGCCACGGCCGACCGACTTCACGTCGCCCAACGATCCCGCCGTCACTCGCTCGATGCGTCGGGCAATGATTGCCTTGGCCCTCTCGTCCCGCAAACGATCACGCCATTCGAGGAAGGCTTCGGTCTGGAAGACGGTGTAAGGCAAGAATATATTCGTATCCTACAGGATACGGCCCGTCAAGTCGATGAAGAGGCACAGACACGTGTGTCGATGCCATGCCGCTCGGGTGCATAATGCGCGATCTTACGCTGTGCCGTCTGGGGAGCCGGACCGTAGAGCAGGTGATCGAAGGCAAAGCGCTGCTCCATGGGACCACCCGCGTCGAGAAAGAAGGTGGATCAATCTATCGGCACTCAAGTCTTTCGGACCATGCGCTTTTTGCGCGCACAGGTATAAAAAGCTCAATTCTTCGCCACCAGCGGACATCCGCCTTCGTTCAGCGGCCGGAAAGCCTCCGTGCCAGGAACCGTAGCGATGATCCTGGCCAGGTCCCATTCGCCCTTGGATTCTTCGGGCGTCTTTACCTGCATGAGGTACATGTCGCGAATGACACGACCGTCGCCGCGTACGCTCCCGTTCGTGGTCATGAAGTCGTTGATCGGGATCTTCCTCATTTCCGCCAGCACGGCCTTGGCTTCGTCAGTACCGGCGGCCTTCACCGCCTTCAAATAGTGCAGCACAGCGCCATAGGTGCCCGCCTGAATGAAAGACGGCGGCCGGCCGATCTCCTTGGTGAATCGGTCGGTGAAGGCGCGCGCCTGTGGGTTCATGTCGTAGTAGAAGGGACTCGAGATCAGGAGACCTTGTGCGATCTTCAGGCCGAGGCCGTGCACATCGGGAAACTGCGCCAGCGGTGCGCTGATCTTGATGCCTCGCTTCGACAAGCCAAACTCGGAGGCCTGCTTCACGGCGTTGATGATGTCGTTGCCACCGTTTGCAACCAGCAGCCCTTTGGCCTTCGAGGCCTGTGCCTGCACGAGATAGGAGGAGAAATCCTGGGAGTTCAGCGGATGGCGTGCCGAACCCAGCACGCTGCCGCCTGTCGCCTTGATGAAGCGGGTCGCGTCGGCTTCGATGGCGAGCCCGAACGCATAATCCACGGTGATGAAGAACCAGCTGTCGATACCCTGCTTGCCGAGAGCGCTCACGATTGTCTTGGTCTGGCCGTAGGTGTCGTAGATCCAGTGAATGCTGTGGCTGCCGCAAGACTTGCCGGTCAGCTCCGAGGTCGCCGCCGCCGTCGGCATGACGATGCGGTTCTTCTCCGCGGCGACCTTCACCAGCGCCAACGCGATGGCGGAGTTCGGTATGCCGATCACCAGGTCGACGTCTTCGTTCTCATACCAGCGTTTGGCGATGCCGACGCCGACATCGACCTTGCTCTGAAAATCGGCGCTCACCATCTCGATCGGCTTGCCCAGCGCCGAGCCGCCGAAATCGGCGATCGCGAATTTGACTGACGCGACGTCGCCCGGTCCGGTGTTCTCGGCATAGGGGCCGGACATGTCGTCCAGCACGCCGATTTTTACAGAGTTGTTCTGGGCAAGCGTGCTCGTGCCCCACAGGCAACAGCCAAGCAACGCCGCGACAATGGTCCTGGCGCTTTGCATTGTTTCCTCCCTGTTACGGAATGCTAGCACAGCCCGCTCGACGGAAAGGACTTGAAAAGCCCGGCCGGCTGCGCAGGATAGGCGGTGTGCCCGATGCAATTTTCATCGGGGTGTGGTGGTCCGCAATTTGCGCGGGCGTGGGTGAAACTGGCGTCCGGTCGGCGCGAGTCGATCGACGGCAACAACATATGTGAAAGGCATATTTCAATATTTTGAGCAGCGCATTTCCGTTTGTCCTCGCGGTCCTGGGCATTATCGCGGCCCTTATCTGGGCGGTTCGTGCTGCGCGCGCCGCCTATAGGAAACGGCGTGTGATCGAGCGGGCGCGCGAAACCGCTCTGCTGCAGAAGCTGATCGAGACGCTCTACCAGGAGATCTCGGTCCTGCCGTCGCCGCCGCTTGCGACCGAAGGGATTCCCAAACGCTTTCCCTCGCGGCAGGCGGCACAGGCCTTCGGCGAACGCTGGTCGCGCGGCGGTCCGGCCTCGTTCCGGACGCGGGACGTCGACGCGGCGGGCCACGATGAGAACCATCCCCAGTTCAACCGGTCGGAACTCGGCGGCGGCGTCCTCTATCCCATGCCCGCGCTGTTCTTCGGCATGAGTGATCCTCATAGCGACGACGAGGGATGGTATCTCGACTTCCTGCGCGCCAAGAAATCCTGGATGGAGAACTACCGCACCCAGCTCAAGGAAGGCGTGCAGCCGTTTTGAAGGCTCACGGCGACGGTCAATCGACATGATGCGTCACCCTCAGGAGGCGCGAAGCGCCGTATCCCACCCTTCAAGACGCGGCCTGAGGCCGCCCCTCAGGGTGAGGTGTTGGAAGCCCTACAAACAATCGCGCGGGATGAGCTGATCCCAGGTGCGCGAGCAAGCCTCGTCGTCGCCTTCCCAGGCGCGCAGGCTGGCGTTGAGCAGGAACGCCTCGGGCGTGCAGGAGACGCGGAGCGATGTCTCGATCCGGACCTTCCAGGCGTCTCGCGCGATCGTCTCGCTGGCGCCAAGCTCGGCGATGGCGCTGGTGGGATCGTCGTCTTCGATGTGCCAATGCCAGCGGCCTTGCGTGGCGAGTTCGAGGCCGAGGCGGTCGATGCGTTTTGCGCCGGAGCCGAGCGGCGTGACCTTCTCCGGCGGCGCCGTCTCAGGTTCCGGGAACGGCCGAGGCGTCGCGCGGACCCGCTCGGGCAGGAGCGGCAGGTCGAGCGCGCCGCCCAGGATCGTCACCGTCGCCGCCTCGGGGCCGGGCCACAGGAGCGGCCAGTAGGTCGTAGAGAGCGCGAGCCGGATGCGGTGCCCCGCGGGAAAGACGAAGCCGAGGTCGTTGAGCTTGATCCGCACGCGGTAGCGCTGGCCGACGGTGAGCGGCGAGGGCGTCTCGTGGCTGTCGCGATGGGCAAGGTTGAGGAGGCCATAGGAGACGCGCAGCGACTCACCCGAGGGATGGACGTCGCAGAGCCGCGCGACCAGATAGGCGATCGGCTTGTCGGACGTGATTTCGACGGCGAGTTCCGGCGCACCGAGAAGAGCGAGCGGGCGATCGAGTGGCGGCGTCTCGAAGACAAGCGAGCGTGCGTCGTCCTCGTGCTGGTCGTCGGCCTGGTCGTTGCCGGCGCCGAACGGGCACCATTCGCCGGCATGCTTGCCGACGGTTTGCAGCGACACGATCGGCCGCGGCGTGAGCGTTGCCGTTTCCGTTGCAAGTCCGTCGTCGGTGAGGAACAGGCGATGCGTCTTGCGATCCGCTGGCGGCCAGCAGGGCTCCTCGACCCAATGGCCGGGCAACGTCTCGTGATGGGCGGCGGGCATCATGGTCTTGGTCATCCAGGCGCGCAGCATCGGCTCGTCCATCACGCCGGTGTCGATGCCCTTCAGCCAATGGTCCCACCAGCGCAGCATCTCCTGCAGGAAGCCGATCTGCGGGCCGGGCTTGGCGAAATGCGGATAGGCATGCGCCCATGGCCCGATCAGTCCTTTGCGCGGGCAGGAGAGGTGCTCGAGCATGCGCGGGATCGCGTTGGTGTAACCGTCTGTCCAGCCGCCCACGAGCCAGGTCGGGCATTTCACGGCGCCGTAGTCCTCGCAGATCGAGCCGTGCTTCCAGTAGGCATCGCGCCTCTGATGCTTCAGCCAGGCCTCCAGCGGCAGGGGCGCGTTCGCGAGCCGCGCGTGCCACATCGCGCGCCACTGCTCGCCCACCAGCAGGGGATCGGGCGGATGGCAGAGTGCGCGAAAGAAGAAGGACGCCCAGCCAAGTCCGCCGCCCAGCCGCGCGCCGCCCATATAGTGCACGTCGTCGGCGTAGCGATCGTCGGTCGAGCAGATCGACACGATGGCCTTCAGCGCCGGCGGCTGGTGGGCCGCCACCTGCAGCGCATTGAAGCCGCCCCAGGAGATCCCCATCATGCCGACCGCGCCCGTGCACCAGGGCTGGCGCGCCAGCCAGGCGATCACCTCGAGCGCATCGTCCTGTTCCTGCCGGGCGTACTCGTCGGTGAGCAGGCCTTCCGACTCGCCGCTGCCGCGGATGTCGACGCGCACGCAAGCGTAGCCGTGGCCCGCGAGGTAGGGATGGGTGAGCGCATCGCGCTCGTGCGTGCCGTCGCGCTTGCGATACGGCAGGTACTCCAGGATTGCCGGCACGGGGTTGCGCTCGGCATCGGCCGGCAGCCAGAGGCGCGCGGCCAGCCGCGTACCGTCGCTCAGGGGGATCAGCGTGTGCTCGATCTCGCGCACATCGCGAGGAAACGCTGAAACGATCAAGGTGAGGTCATTCCCCGCGCTTCTTGGCGTCGTACTTCTCGAGCGAGACCTCCTCGAGGCAGTTGGAGAACTCGATCGGCGCCTGCAGCTCGGCGCCGGGGCCGGCTTCTGTCCGGACGACGCAGCGCGCGATGCGCAGGCAGTACTGCTCCTCCAGCCGGCGCTCCGAGACCAGCGTTTCGATGGTCTTTTTCACCGAGTCCTTGAGCAGGGCGAGCTTGCCGTTCTGGAAATCCTCGCGCGCGGAGGTGAGGCAGGCGAATTCGGCCCGGGCGGGCTTCGACCGGTCCGGTTGTTGCGCCATCGCAGCGGCCCAGTATGCAATCGCCAGCCCAAGCCCGATGATCAGCCCGGTTCGGATTTTCGACATTGAACCCACCCGTCTCAATCCGGCACGCCGGCCAGTCGCAAGACCGCAGACTACTTCGCAATGCGATCGGGAAGAAGTAGGCCCATGCGCATTTTCAGACGCCCGATGACGGAAACGTGGAAGCGCCGCGCCGGGCAGGCAAGACGCCCGGCGTCGCGTTCAGTGCCAGCTGAGCGTGATGACGACGTCGCCCGGCATTCCGTGCGGGAAATCGAGGATCTGGTACTGGATGTGGTAACCACGTGGCTTGAGCTGGCGCCGCCAGAACTCGAGGATCTCGAGCGGAATGCCGGTCAGGGTCTTCTCCCAGCCCGGTTCCACCTGGTTGATGGCGCGGCCATTGTCGGTGCAGAGATGATTGGGAAAACGGAATATCTGGACCGACATCTGGCCGTTCTCGACGGCGCGATTGATGATGATCGACGCCTTATGCATGACCTCATCGTCGGAAAGCCCGGAGGGCTTGCTCAGCCGATCGAGGAGGGCCCGCTTCTCTTCCTCCTCGGCGGCCTGCGTCTTCAGCGCGGCAGAGGCCTTTGCTGCTTCGGCCGCGGCGATCTTCGCCTGCAAATCCTTGACGCTGGGCAAATCAATCATGGCTGTCCTCCGTCAAACGAGTCTCAGTATCTTTGCGCGACCATGCGATGCTTTGCGAGGAAGGCGGTGTCGTCGTACTTGTGCTTCTCCGAACGGTCGGGAAGCTTCACCTTCTCCCGCTCGACCTTCTTGTAGGGAATCTGCGACAGGATGTGCGCGATGCAGTTCAGGCGGGCGCGCTTCTTGTCATTGGAATCGACGATGTGCCACGGCGAGTGCTCGACGTCCGTGTGCTTCAGCATCAGGTCGCGCGCCTTCGAATACTTGTACCAGCGCTTGA